>NZ_WHNQ01000100.1 GCF_009362785.1 Paraburkholderia atlantica | reverse complement strand
CGTGCGCACTTCGAGGTAGCAGTCATGCTGGAAAAAGTTCAGGTGCCGGTAACGCTTGACGATAGTGTCATGCACGGGATGCGCGCCGGCCACCTCAGGATGCGCGAAGCGGCTTCCGGCAGTGAAGTCGATCTGGATCGTCAGCAGCTTGGTGGCCGCGTCGAAATCGACGCCGCTCACGAACCACGGATCACTTACACCCAATGCGGCTTCGAACAGCTTGCTGTGCATGACCTGCCTTCGTCTTGATTATGCAGAAACCGGGACGATACCACCCACTGGAAATTCAACAGAGGCTCAAAAATTCGCTACCCAATTTTAACGTGGGCCTTACTGCAACAGAACCACATCTAGTGCCGCCGGACGGGATCCTGCATCGATTTTCGGCATGGCTACCTATTCCTCACGGAATGTCCTATTCCTGCACGATACAGGGTGCGTGTGACAAGAAGGACGTAATGAAGGTGCTCCTTGCTGCAGATCAAGGGCTGCGGTGTCAATAGCGCGTGTCAAATCGGTTAAGGTGTGCGATTAGAATGGTTGGACGTGTAAGGAGCAACTGATGACATTGCTGAAAGACCGTCTAGCGGCGACGGAGCAAAAGCTGAACGCCCTGAAAGAGGCACGAAAAGCTTCCGACAAGGCGCGCCGCAAGGCATACAAGGAGTGCAAAGCCGACCAGGCACGAAAGCTCGCGCTCGTGGGTGAGGCCGTCTTGCGGCGAGTTGAGCGCGGAGAAATGGACGAAGCCGACTTTCGGCAAATGATGGATGAGGCGCTCACCCGGCCGGCAGACCGGGCATTGTTCGACCTCGACTGAACGCGCCGTCCGATACGGACGGTGAGCTTTTGCAGGTATCGCCGGTGAGTCTTTTCAGGAGCCTGGTCCGATGACACCCCCCAACAATGGTGCGCACGGCGCCGTCCATCTGCTGACTGACAGCGACGCGCTGACCGCGAGCGTGCGGCGCACGGTGCGACTCGAAGCTGCGCCCGACGGCAAAAGCCTGGTCCTGATCGACGTCGACCAGCGCAAACCCGGGACTCAGCGCGAGGTGCGCTATGAGATCACGCCGGCCGAGCTGATTGCCGCGATCCGTGCGCACGGCGCCGAGCTGCCCGGCGAGAGTCATCGCGAAACTGGCAAGTGAAAGCGATCAAATGGGCGTTGGTGCATAGATAGGTCGATGAAAGATCGGGGTAATAAGATGGGTTGTGTCGCGTTAAGGACGATGCGGCGATCAGGCGCCTAAGGTGAAGAGGATTGCTTATGGCTGCGCTGATCAAGCCGTGTAAACACAACGGGCTGCGACCAAGACATGTGTAAACTTTCGAGACCGCGAATAACAGGCGTAAAAGCGCGCATTCCTGCTCATGTTGGGCCCCTTGAGGGGCTCTGCACGGGCTTTTCGCCCGTCTTTGGCCCTCTACGGGCGCACCTGTGCCCCTCGCCACATGTAAAGATTGGCCAGCGCGAGCGCAACGAAGGCGCGATTGGCGTTTTTCGCCAGCCCGCGATAACGAACCTTCGTGAAGCCCCACAGCCGCTTCACGACCCGCGAACACATGCTCGACCCGGGCACGGATCTTCGACTTGTTGCGGTTCTTGCGCCGCGCCACTTCGTCGACGACGTCCTTGCGGCGCGTGCGCTTGTTGGTGAAGTCACGTGCCGTCGGGGCCTTGCTGTGAATCAGCGCTTTCTGACTCGCGTATGCGCTGTCACCGTAGACGCGTTGCTCCTCACCGTGCAGCAGTTGTGGCAGCGGATGCTTGTCGTGTACGTTGGCGGCCGTCACGACCGCGCTATGAGCCAGCCCGCTCTGACTGTCGACACCGATATGGAGTTTCATGCCGAAATGCCACTGCTGGCCTTTGCGCGTCTGATGCATTTCAGGGTCACGCGCCTTCTCCTTGTTCTTCGTCGACGAGGGTGCCCCGATCAGCGTGGCGTCGACAATCGTGCCGCTCTTGAGCTTTGCCCCCCGCGCCTGCAGCACCGCGCCCACTTCCGCGAAGATCCGCTCGCCCAGCTTGTGCTCTTCCAGCAGATGCCGGAATTTGAGCAGCGTGGTAGCGTCCGGAACCGTTTCGCTGCCAAGGTAAATGCCAACGAAACGGCGCAGGCTGAGGCTGTCGTACAGCGCCTCTTCGCATGCAAGGTCGGCAAGATTGAACCAGTGCTGCACAAAGTGAATCCGCAACATGCGCTCCAGCGCAATCGGCGGGCGACCATTGCCGCGTTTCGGATAAAACGGCTCCACCACTGCGCACAGCTGGGCCCATGGCACGATCGTGTTCATTTCATCGAGAAACGCTTCGCGTCGCGTAGGTTTGCGCTGCGCCCCGAATCCCGCGCATTGATCGACAGCCATCGCCAGTGTCAGTTGCTTCATCGTTTTTCGCTTTCGCCGTTGCCTCCTCACGCTATAACGCGTGACAGTCGTGAACGGTGGACTTGATCAGCATTGCCTTATATCACGAGAGAATAGAATTGTTCGGCTGCAGTCGAGGCGACGCCATCGTCACACATCTGCCCTTTGCGGATCATGTGCATCACCTCGATGCCCGAAAGGATGATGCGCGCGCACCGGAAATCCTTGAAGCCCATCATCGGTTTGATGATGCGTTTGATGGCACGGTGATCCTGCTTGACGACGTTGTTTAGGTATTTGTTTTGCCGGACCTTGATCGGCGTTAAACGCTCGGCATTGAGCGCTTCAAGCGCAGCCAGATTGGCGCCACTCCTGTCCACGGTGATTGTCTCGGGCTCGCCGTTCTGTTCAATCGCCTTCTCGAAGTAGCGGCGCGCCGCGGCCTTGTCCCGATGGGCGCGCAGCAGGAAATCCACCGTGTTGCCCGCCATGTCCACGGCACGGTACAAGTATTTCCAATGGCCTTTGACCTGGACATAGGTCTCATCGACGCGCCAGCTCTTGCCGACAGGCCGTTTGCGTTTGCGGAATGCTTTTTCAAACACCGGCAGCAGCTTGATACCCACCGGTGCACGCTCGAATGGTCCACCTCGATACCCCGCTCGGCCATCATTTCCTCCTACTGATTGCAGGTTTTGATTTGATCGGTCATGATGGGTTTTTTTCATATCGTACGGAATGCAAATTGATTCTACGAGGCTGACGTGAGCTGGATCATGGCGCACTGCGCCGGATCTGAAAGCTGCGGCGACGCCGTTCGATTAGCTGCGACAGTAGTGCCGCAGGTTGATCATCGTGTAGGCGAGTGTCTTGAACGCGTAGTGAAGAGCGCTGAGACGTTCGAAGCGCAACAGCAGGCGGCGAAACTTATCTTCCCAGCCGAACAGCCGCTCAATGGTGTTGAAGCGCTCTTTAAAAATGGCCGGCTCGAACAGCGCCTTGCGGCCGCGTTTGGGCGCTTTTCCTGCCACGCGGGTTCGGGTTGATGTTGGGCACCATGCCACGATTGAAGATGGCCCTGCGATTCACCCGGCAATCGTAGGCGCCATCGAGGCTGACGATGGTGCCGTGTAGTGTCAGACCTGCTTCGCGGGCGGTCTTCATCAGTGTGGGCAATGCCTCGCGTAACATCGGCGATTCGTTGTGATTGGCGGGTGCGACCACGAACGGTGCGATGACGTTGCAGCGCCGGTCACAGAAAGCCACGATCTTGCAGCCCTTGAGTCTTTTGTGACCGCTGAAACCGAGATTGTCGCCGCCTTTCTTTGCCGCAGTCGTTGTGCCGTCGCCGTGAATGATCGACAGATCGAGCAACTGGTCCTGCTGAAGCCGGCGCACTGACGCCAGAAATATCGCGTCGAAACATCCGCTCGCCTGCCAGCGACGAAAGATCCGGTAAATGCTGGTCGGATGAATTTCGCGTCGACCCTGCTGATTCCTGTCTATCGGCAGCATGTGCCACTGGCATCCAAGGTACAGAGCCTTCAGGATGTAGTTGAAGATCCTGTACAGTGGCAGTCGCGGCAGCGGGCCACGACGACCCCGTGGTAAATGAGTCAAGACAAATTCGTTGAATTGCACTTCGCTCAATTCCACCGGAATCCCTTGTCGGGCTTGGCGTTGGGCCATTTTCCATCATCAAAGCGATGGATTCTAGCCGCTTCGACGACAACCGCTCGAATCCCTTTACCCGGCTCACTCTCCGCCTGTTTTTACACCTGAGAAAAACCTGCAACCAGTAGTACGTTCAAACCCGGTGCCACGCAAGATCGTTACCGACCAACTGCGCAGTTATTTGGCGGCGAAGGCTGATATCCCTGAGCTTGCTCAGGTAAAGCACGTTTTCGTCAAAGCGGCCGCACGCGTAAACAACCGCGCCGAGAACAGCCACCAGCCGACCCGTAGGCGGGAACGCCAGATGTGCGGGTTTGCAGGCCTTTCTTTCGTGCTTCGGCCCGATCCGTCAGCACTTCGCGCTATCAAGACATCAGATGAACGCCGCTCGTCATCGCGCTATCCTGAAAGAACGTCTCGCAACATGGCATGGCTGGACCGTCTCAGACCCGGTTGAGACGGTTGACTGATACGGATTACTATGCATGTGCCGAGACATTGACCTACAGTACCCAACTTGACAACGCCCTACGACGAAGTAGCACGCTTGATTGCCAACAAGGTGCTTTAACGACTTGCCAGCTGGCCCGCTCGCGATCATTGCCGCGTTGTTCCGAAGGCTGTTCCGGGAGAGAAAGAAGAAGCAGGAGAGTTCGATCTATCCGCTTCGCTGGCCGCTCAGAGCAGGCTGGCAAGGCGCCTCCGCGACCGACGGGGCGCCGCGATGCTCATTTCATCCGGGGACAGTGAGCGCCCCATGTCAACAAGGACAGGAGTCCCGTGAAGATTTTTGCTATGAAGCCAGGCCATGATGGGGCCATCGCGCTGGTCGATGCTGCGAGCGGCAAGCTCGAATGGTCGTTCGAACCGGAAAAGGACAGTTTTCGGCGCTACGAGGTGTTCAATCCGTCGCAGTTCGTGTTTGCTGCCGAGCAGCTTGGCGCGATGCCGGACGTATTTGCCGTGAGCGGTTGGAGCAAGGGGGCGATTGCCGCGAACGCGCCCATCGGCGCCGGCTACTACGGACATGGAAGCGGGGCGGTCCAACATCACCGCACGACGATGTTCGGTGCGAACGTAAACTATTTCAGCAGCAGCCATGAACGCTCGCACATCTGGTGCGGGTATGGCCTGTCGCCTTTCGAGCAGGGCAAGCCGTGCTATGTACTCGCGTGGGAAGGCGCGCTCGGCGACTTCTATCTGGTCGACGAAAAACTGGACGTGCATCATGTCGGCCGCGTGATGATCACGCCGGGTGGCAAGTACGCCTTTCTGTACGCGCTCGCGGACCCTACGTTCACGTTGCCGAAGGGCAAGCTGCGCAACGAGGACCCGGGCAAACTGATGGCGCTGTGCGCGTACGGGAAATCTGGCGAAATGGCGCCCGACGAGCGCGAGATCACCGATTTTCTGCTGGAGCGCGACAGCATCCTTGCGACGCTGTCGAAGGACGATCTCCGCGAATCGAAGTATTACAACATCGGCTTGCAGCATCCTGATTTCACCCGGCTCGCGAAGCGTTACTCTGATGAGATCTTCAACCGCTTCTATCTGTACGCAAAAGCGCATCTGACGAAAGGCTATCCGCTGTTGATTTCCGGAGGATGCGGGCTGAACTGTGACTGGAACACGATGTGGCGCAACAGCAGACTGTTCGAGGACGTATTTGTACCACCGTGCACGAACGATACAGGCTCCGCAATTGGGACCGCCATCGACGCGATGCGGGAGTTCACGGGTCGCGCGAAGCTTGAGTGGTCCGTCTATAGCGACCGAGCGTTCATTGATGATCAGCCGGACATGTCGGACGTCGATACCTATTCGCTGGATCTGGGGCACGTCGCCGACTATCTCGCACAGGACAACATCGTCGCGTGGACCCAGGGACGGTGCGAGATCGGCCCGCGCGCGCTCGGCAACCGCTCGATTCTCGCCGCGCCGTTCGCGCGATCGACATGCGATCGCCTGAACCGCATCAAGAAGCGCGAAGGGTTCCGTCCCGTAGCGCCGATATGCCTGGAGGAAGAAGTGTCGCGTCACTTCGACTGGACAGGTCCTTCGCCGCACATGCTGTACTTTCAGAAAGTGCGCAATCCCGAACTAGCTGCTATCACGCACGTTGACGGCACCGCGCGTGTACAGACCGTGAACACGCAGCAGAACCCACGGATGCACGCGCTGCTCACGCAGTTCAGTGCTCGGACCGGCTCGGGTGTGCTGTGCAACACGTCGCTGAACTTCAACGGCACTGGATTCATCAACCGCACGAGCGACCTCTACCGATATTGCAAAACGACAGGCGTCGACGGCTTCGTCTACGACGACCGGTTCTGCGTAATCCGCAAGGAAGCTCCCACCCGGCGGCCAGAAGGGCTCTCATGTGATGGACGACTCCCGCTGCGCCCGAGGGGTTTATGCCAAAGTGGAGAAGTCGTGACTTCCACGGCAAAGGAGCGAAAGAAATGAACGCGTCCCACCCCCTGAAGGGTTCTGTCGCGCCAAGGTGCCGGGTTAAAATTTGCGTTCGATCCTGAATGACGAACAGCATGGGCCAGACGAAGAAGACACCACGCGCGACGTTGCCTCCGGGCATCGCCAAAGTTCTCAAGCGACTGCACTATCCGTTGGACGTGATCCTGCTGTGCGTACGCTGGTATGTGGCTTACTCGTTGAGCCTGCGAAATCTCGAGGAGATGATGGCAGAGCGAGGCATCGAGGTCGACCATTCGAGCGTGCACCGCTGGGGTATCAAGCTCGTACCGCTGTTTGAGAAGGCGTTTCGCCGCCACAAGCGCCCGGTGGGCAAGAGCTGGAGGATGGACGAGACGTACGTCAAGGTCAAAGGCCAATGGAAGTATTTGTACCGCGCTGTCGACAAGCAGGGCAACACAGTCGATTTCCTGCTGCGTGCCCGTCGAGACAAGGCCGCTGCGCGCCGCTACTTTGAGAAGGCGACTGACGTAGAACGTAATAAATCTGTCACCTGCTCTCGCCAGTAACCGCGGGGCGGAACGCGTCCGTGTTGACACTTTTATTTCCCTTTGAATCGGCATAAAAGTGTCAACTCGCATATGTCCGTATTAAATTTGTCAACTCGCCTCCTACACTTCGAATCCCGTTCGTAGGAAGGCGATCTCATGACGGATACCCTTCACATAGCCCAGCCAATCGCGCTTGGCCGGCCGCGCGGCGCACACCGATTCGAAGCCTTCAGCCCCAAGCTCGCGCGCCGCGTCATGTTCTACCGGCGAGCATCGCTCGCACAATGGTTACTGCTCGAGGCGGATCCGAAGGTGATCACCTTCTGCGAACGACCCGGCTATGTACTGATCAACGGCGACCGTCGCCTTGCCGATTTCTGGGTGCACTACGTTGATCGCGAGGAGTTTGTTGTACTAAGCGAACTGCCTTGTGGAACCGATGCGGACGCGTCACGCGCCAGGCTTGCTGCTGGTGCCGCTGAAGTCCGTCTTGTCGCAT
>NZ_WHNQ01000099.1 GCF_009362785.1 Paraburkholderia atlantica | reverse complement strand
TTCTTGTTGCTCTTCACGAACGGGCGTACGAACTGCGGCGAGATCAGCTTTGCCTCGTGCCCGAGTTCGGCGATCTTGCGTGCCATGCAGTGCGCACCAGCACACGCCTCCATGACTATCGTGCATGGATGGAGCGTGGCGAAGAACTCAATCAGTTGCTTGCGCGATAACTTTCTGCGAAACACCGCTTTACCCGCCGCATCCTGACCATGAAGGTGAAAAGCGTGCTTACCCAGATCAATACCGACCAATGTGACGTTTTGCATGGCAGATCTCCCAAGGAATCCCGGCAGAGTACCCCTGCTGCGGGGAGGGGGTGACCATCCCATTACAGCAATCGTTGGAAGTTACCAGATCAAAGCAATCATGTTAAGGCTTCTTACTGCGGCAAAACCGAGCCCGCACAGGTTCGTCAGACGCGCATTCTAGCTTCCCCGCACTAATGCGACAGATCCTGTTCAGCTATCCTGGAAGCATCGCTAATTAGTGAGGAGATCCCATTTCTGTGCCTCGAACAGATTTATGATGCACCAATTTCGTTTCGCCGCACATGGCTGCGCACCGATGGACTTGTTTTTTGGTAAAAACGATATTCTATGCTTTGCCTTAAGCGAGGAGAAGAAATTGGACGCGACTTCATGGAACCTACTGGATGCTGAAAGCTATAGTAGAGACGACGCAGTTCTGCAAGCACGTCAGGAAATGCAACAAGGGGGGGGCAACTCTCCGCCGGCTTCACCTCCTAGCGCCTCCGCGCAGCCATCTAACGTACTCCTGCAGCAGTTGAATGACATGCAGCTGGAGCGGGAAGATAACCTGGGGCAACAGGCTAGTGGGATTCGCCGGACTTTCTACGCGCTAGGCGGCAAGAATGAGAAAGAGGCATCCGATCCGGAAGATAGAGAATTTATTGAGCATTTTAAAGAAGAAAGTATCGCCAGGGGCTTAAAGGAGAAAAATGTCAATGACTTTGCTGACTCGCTGGCACGTTTGAGTAATCACCTCACAGCAAAAACTGGCCGCGGTATCGTGCATCGAGGACTTGACGATCCCGCCTTGGATAAAGCAGCTAAACACCTAGGCAGCTTGTTTTTCAACAAGGTTCAACGTGCACTAAACACCGCTCGCGCGAACGAAAAGTTTCGCGCTAGAAGCAGCGAACCACTTAGAAGCAGCGAACCACGCAGCCAACGAGGCGGCGAAATCATCCGAAGTGATTCATACGGAGAAGACGAAGCCCTCATTGCATTATTTATTGATCGGGCACCGATGTTCTTTACTGACCAAACGATTGACAATATTAAAAAAGGGCTCCGCGCGTTTAGCACTTGGCTAAAATCGCAAAATTTGCCATCAATCAACCAGCTTTTAAGCCAAGATGCGCGGCTGGAAGCAATCAGGGAAAGGTATCAGAGCGCATTCCCTGGAAGAGCACCAAGATGCATATTTGCAATTAATACAGTGAAGAGAATGGGGCTGACGGTAACGCCCGAGTGGAGCGCAGCAGGCTCGCACCCCTTCTCGAATGCGTCATCGCATTCTTGGCCTAATCTGGACGAAGGAGGCCCAATAAACCAGCCGTATGGCCATGAAGGCTCCGGGGATGCTGCCGGATCCGACTTTTTTAGGGGGCTGCCTTGGGAGCAGCCGCCGACGCCAAGCGGCTCAGTGAACCAGCCATATGACGAGTATGGCGTGAGTGATTCGTACCCAACGGGTTATTCTCTTCCCTGGAGCCCCCCTGTCCAGTCTCAAGCCCACGATCCATACAGCAGTACATGGAGCGAGCCTTCATCGCTGAACCCGCCCCGCCCAGAGATCGGTCATATCGCCGGCCCCGACTGGCAACACGGCAACCAGGTCGCGTCCGACTTGCTGATCAGCATGCTAGATATGCAAGGCTTGGCGCCAAACGAATATATGCGGCAGACAGAATTTAACATCCATGGTGAGCGCTACAGGGCCGTCCTAGATGACAACCGCCACAGGGAGCCCAATAGGTACAATCTGCTCGGTCATAGTATTACGCTCTACCATGTACCACGGGGTGGCTGAGCGCCCCGCTTCGGCCGGCGCAGTCACGAGTAAAGTCAAATCGGGTGGTGCGACACGTGTCGCCGTCAGCCGCGCGTCAAGCGGCAAGTAGTAGAGCAAGGGGCTCTGGTGCAAATAGCGCGGGAGAGAATCGGTTAAGGTATCTGGCTGAACGAATTGAGAACCGACGATGAGCAAGCTGAAGAGCCTGGACGAACTGTTTGCAGGCCGTCACTTTGACCGCGATGTGATCATTCTGTGTGTTCGCTGGTACCTGCGCTACAAGCTTAGCTTGCGCGATCTGGTCGAAATGATGGCGGAACGGGGTCTGTGTCGCGGGCCCACACGACGATCCTGCGCTGGGTGCGGCGCTTTGTGCCGGAGTTCGTCAAACGGTGGAATCGCTTCGGCGGGCCCACCGGCCAGTCCTGCCGTGTTGACGAGACTTATCTCAAGCTGCGCGGCAAGTGGGTCTATCTTTATCGGGCGGTGGATCGGGTAGGCCAGACGGTTGACTTCATGCTCCGTGCAAAGCGCGACGTGGAGGCGGCAAAAGCCTTTCGATACAACGGTATCCGGTTCTTCTTCTATTCGAACGAAGGCGACCCGCGCGAGCCGGTTCACATTCACGCCCAGCGGGGCTCAAGTGTGGCGAAGATCTGGCTCTATCCCGACGTGCGTGTGGCCAGCAGTTCAGGGTTTTCGAAGGAGCAGGTGCTGCTGATGGATGCGGTGGAGCAGAACCGCGAACTGATCGAAAGGAGGTGGAATGAGCACTTCAGCTAGAGAGCTGCGGTTCGACGATTTCGCGATGTGGGTGGAGCTGGAGGACGGGCGTACGCTCGGCGTTCCGCTTGTCTGGTTTCCGAGACTGTTGCACGCAACGCCCGAGCAGCGGCTGCATTACGAAATCAGCGCAGGGGGGCTGCATTGGGGCGAGATCGACGAGGACATCTCAGTTGACGGTCTGCTCGCGGGCCGTGGCGACATGACGCATCGTCACGCCGACGCGGCGTGATGCGATGGGCTTTGTCCGGATGGGTACAAGTTCCCGTGCTATGGACGCGACTATGCATTTTTGACGCAAACCGGTTTGCCGAAGGCGTTCCACCGGTTCAGCAGGTTGGCGATGATTGTGCCTTCGCCTTCCTGCGACGCAAGCTCCTGCGTCAGCAGGCGTTCGCCGATGCAGCGCTTGATGCGCGAGATGGGACTGTCAGGTTGCTGGAGATGTGACGGTAAAATGAAGTGATGAAGAAGATGAAATCGCCTTATCACGGCCACCGTTTTCCTGCTATTGTCATCAGTTGCGCCGTTCGCTGGTACTTGCGGATCAGCCTGAGCCTGCGCGACATCGAGGAGTTGTTGCTTGAGCGTGGCGTTGTGGTCACATATGAAACGATCCGTTGCTGGTGCGACAAGTTCGGCGCTGGATTCGCTCAGCGTGCCAAAGCGGTGCGGCCCAAGCCCGGCAGCACCTGGCATTTAGATGAGGTATTCGTGACGCTGCGCGGTGAGCCGTATCTCCTGTGGCGCGCGGTCGACGAGCATGGCGCCGAACTCGACGTGCTGGTGCAAAAGCGTCGCGACAAGGCCGCGGCAAAGCGCTTCTTCCGGCGGGTGCTACGTTCAAACCCGGTGCCGCGCAAGATCGTTACCGACCAGCTGCGCAGTTATCCGGCGGCGAAGGCTGATATCCCTGAGCTTGCTCAGGTAAAGCACGTTCTCGTCAAAGCGGCCGCACGCGTGAACAACCGGGCCGAGAACCGCCACCAGCCGACCCGTAGGCGGGAACGCCAGATGTGCGGGTTTCGCGAGGCGCATCGCACGCAGGCTTTTCTTTCGTGCTTCGGCCCGATCCGTCAGCACTTCGCGCTATCAAGACATCAGATGAATGCCCAGATGAATGCCGCTCGTCATCGCACTATCCTGAAAGAACGTCTCGCAACATGGCATGGCTGGACCGTCTCAGACCCGGTTGAGATGGTTGACTGATAAGGATTACTATGCATGTGCCGAGACATTGACCTACAGTACCCAACTTGACAACGCCCTTTGCTGCGGCCTTGTCGCGATGTTTCTGCAGCAGGATGTCGAGTCCGGCGCGGTGCTGGTCGACTGCCCGCCAGAGCAGATAAGGCTCACCGCGCAACGTAACGAAGACTTCGTCCAGATGCCATGTGCGCCCAGGCTTGCGGCGAGCAGCTTTGACGCGGTGTGCGAAGCCCGCGCCGAATTTGTCGCACCAGCGGCGGATCGTCTCGTAACGGACAACGACACCGCGCTCGACAGCAGTTCTTCAATATCACGCAGGCTAAGTTGGAACTGGAAATACCACCGGACCGCGAGACTAATTATTGCCGCCGGGAACCGGTGGCCGTGATAAAGCGATTTTCTTTTCTTCATCGTGACATCTTACGTGACTACCTCGCCAACTTGACAGTACCCATCAGAGCCGTGGCGATTCGCATCAGGCGGTCAGCACGCGATTCGAATTCAGCGCTTCCGTCACGCGGGCGTGTGCGTCGGCGCTTCGATAGCCCGCCTGATCATCGTTGCCGGTCGCCGCGAGGAAGCGGTCGACGATTGCAATGGCAGTCGGGTGGCCGTTTGCGAGCACCGTGCGTGCGCAGCGCTGCCATTCAATATCCCCGAGCGTGTACAGGCACCAGCTCTGAAGGGCCCAGACAATCGGCCCGCCATCGCCGCGTTCGTCGATTTGACGCAGCACCTGCGACGCGGCAAGCCAGTTGGACGAGCCGATCTCGAGCCGCGCTTCGCAGATGTCGCCGGTCGGGCCGTGCGGATGCAGGACGCGCAACGCCGGCAGCATGTCCTCGAGCTCGGCTCGCGAACCGCACCGTACGCCCCAGGAAAACATCGTTAGCAGTATATTCGACACGACTTGTGGGTTCGACATGATGTTTACTCCGAAGGCGTAGTGAGCGTCGCGACCGGATCCGGCGGACGAAAGGGGCGCGTCGATGCGCCGATGGTGGCATCGGAATTCTCGTCGATGCAAGGGTTGCATCAGTCGGTGCGCGCGAAATGCTGGATGGGCCGACGAATCTTGCGCGGCAACGAACTGTTCGGGGCGCGACGCGGCGCGATGTCGCTGTGGCCGCGCACCGCGCAGGTCTTGGCGCCGTCGCGTGCCGGTATCGCACCGCACCCAGACCAGCCGGTTCGGTTCGCATGACGCGGCTTCGCGTCGCGCCAGCGGTTGGTGTGGCCGCCCCCCCTAGTCTGTCGGTGAATTGGGCCGCACTCGCGCGACGCGTCCGATTCTCGTGGAGATCCACTTTTTTCAGCGGGAGCAAACATATGAACGACATCACGTCTGGGTGCCTTAGTTCAATCTTCGGTAGTTCGTCGACTATGTCGCCGCAAGGTTTTTCGGGTGGCGGCATGGATGGCCTGGATTTCCTGAAGAAACTGAAGGACGACATCGAAAGTCTTCTGAGCGACCTAACGGGGGCGGGCGGTGGTGCCGACGGCAGCGGCGGTGGCCTCGGCGGTTACGGCAACCGCAACGACTCGCCGTTCGGTGGCGACTACGGCAGCACCGGCAACGGCGGCATTAGCAAGGCCATACCTAGCAATGACTTCGGGCAGGGCCAAGGCCAGGGGCTGCGCGATATCAAGCTGAATTCGGCGGCCGGCGGCGAGGCGCTGCACCTGAAGATGGACCAGTACGGCAACCTGTTCAACGGCAGTGGCAATTCGGTCGGGCATTACGACCAGCAGACTGGGCAGCTCTCGTTCAACGCCGGTGCGACCAAGGAAATCGAGCGGCTCGAAACGGGCGGCACGTGGTTCGAGCCGCCCTTTTTCCCGAACGGCAAGGCCATTCCGACGGAAGGTCCTGGCGGAAACGCAGTCTTCTCGGAACAGCAGTTCACCATGAGCGTCGGCGATCTCAATCAGAAAGCCGATTTCTGAACGAAGCAGGGCGGGCCGGGTCGCGACGACGGATCGTCGCGCGCCATCCGGTCCGAACGGCACGAGCGGCGTGATGCCCGGCTGCGCGGCCGCACCGGGAAACGCAAGGTCGAGCGCATGCCGGTGCCGAGGTGAAAGAGGGGTGGCGAGGGCTTTGTCCGGATGGGTACGAGTTCCCGTGCCATGGACGCGACTATGCATTTTTGACGCAAACCGGTTTGCCGAAGGCATTCCACCGGTTCAGCAGGTTGGCGATGATGATGCCTTCGCCTTCCTGCGACGCAAGCTCCTGCGTCAGCAGGCGCTCGCCGATGCAGCGCTTGATGCGCGAGATCTGTGCCTCGACCAGCGAGCGCACACCGTAGCCGAATTGCTTGTGAAATGCATAGATGCCTTTGTCCTCGATGTATCTGACGATCTGGTCATGCCGGCGGGTTCGCTGCTCGCCGTGTACGACAGCGTGAGCTGGCGGTGGGATGACGGGCGTCACGCCCGCGCCTGAAAGCGCTTCGGTACGGCCGATGCTGTAGTACGCGCCATCGGCAATCACCCGATCCATCGGCACATCGGCGGGCAGCACGGCGTCCATTCCTTCGCTGTCCGATACTTCTGTAGTGGTGATGCGGATCGCGTGTACGTTCATGTCAGCGTCGATCGACAGATGCATCTTGCGCCACGGCGTGCGCGCGGCCTTCCGGGCGTACTTTTCCTCGTACCACTGGCTCGCCCGCCCAAAGCTCAATCCCGTGCTGTCGACGATGAGACTGATCGTCCCGCCGCGCGCGAGACGCCGGGCCAGCTGTTCGCAACGCTGCGTGACGCTCACCTCCAGTGAAGCGAACCGTTCGCCCAGCTGACTGGCGCTGGGCACCGGGATGGCCAGCCCGCGAGTCTCCCAGTAGTCCTCCATATAGCCGGTGATCTGCCGCATCCCGCAGCCGAACAGCCGGTAGAAGGTAAAGATCAGCTCGATGTACGCCGTGGTGCAGGTCGGCTCACGCCCCGACACGCCCGGCGTACGGATCTTTGCGTTGATAAGCTGCGCCTTCAGATCGCCGCCCGGCACATACAGGCTGATCATGCCGCGCTTTCTCAGGCTCTGGTTATACGCCCGCGCGTTCGTCACCCGGTACCCCGGCTTCTTGCGCTTGCGCCGTTCACCCCTCTTTAGTCTGGCTTTATATGGCATTATTCAAGCTGGCTTCATGATGTTGCGCTTTTACACAACCCCCAGCATCTTTGCAATACCCCCAACCGGACAAAGGGCTTTGTGACGTTAGAGAGGAGAGAAGGCAATGCTGGCAGGGGCGATCAGTTGCTCAAAAAGCGATAGACGGATTTTGGGTGAGTTCGGTGAAGCGATGCCACGCAGCAAATCGCAAGGCGAGTTGTTGGCGATAGCGTGAAGCCCGTAGCCGATGTCGCTTGAGGGCAAAGTGCTGTCGGATCGGGCCGAAGTTCGACAGGAAAGCTTGAGTGCGCTCGGGCAGGCGGAAGCCCCGCATACGCCGTTCGCGTTCCCGGGTTGGCTGATGACTATTCTCGGCGCGGTTGTTGACGCGGGCGCTGGCTTTGACGAACACATGCGTGACGTTCGCCAGTTCGGGGATCTCCGCTTTCGCGGCCGGATAGCTGCGCAACTGATCGGTGACAATCCTTCGTGGCGTGTCGGCACAGGCGGC
>NZ_WHNQ01000098.1 GCF_009362785.1 Paraburkholderia atlantica | reverse complement strand
CATGCGTTGCTCTATGAGCCGCAAAGGAAATTGCTGGGACAACGCGCCGACGGAGAGCTTCTTCAACAGCCTGAAAAATGAACGGGTTCATGCAGCGCGCTATCGCACGCATCGCGAAGCCGCAGCGGACTTGTTCGAATACATCGAAGTGTTTTACAACCGCAGTCGTCGTCATTCGTCGCTCGGCTTTGTGTCGCCGGCCCAGTTCATGCGAGACTGGCTCGTGGCTCAGCAGGCAACGGATGTAGCTGCATAACCCCGGGCCTCTGGAAGGCGAAAAACAGAGGGAAGGTCAGGCTGCGCTTCCTGCTGGACTTCGGCTACGCGACGGGGCTGCGGGCGAGCGAACTGGTCGGCGCCACGCTCGGACACGTCCAGACCGATGCGCGCGGCGATCACTGGCTGCGCGTGACGGGCAAAGGCAGGAAGCTGGCGCGCGTCGCGCTGCCGCCGCTCGCGTGGGACGCCCTCGCCCATTACCTCGCCGAACGCGAACTTCCGATCGCGCCGATGCGCTGGCGCCCGGAAACGCCGGTCATCGGCAGCCTCGAGGCAGACAGCGGGTCGACGATCAGCAGCGTGCGGCTATCGGGTGTGCTGAGGCGCTTCTTCCTTGTGGCTGCGAAAAGTATCGAAGCCGATCATCCGCCGCTGGCAGAGAAGCTGCGGCGCCCCAGTCCGCACTGGATGCGCCACACCCACGCGACGCATGCGCTCGGGCGCGGCGCCGAACTGACCACCGTGCGGGACAATCTGCGGCACGCGTCGGTGTCAACGACGTCGATCTACCTACACAGTGATGACGTGAAGCGGGCGCGGCAGATCGGAGACGATTTTACCACTGACAGACGCCGGTAGTCAGGACGCAGCCAGTGTTGAGAAGCACTGGCTTCGACGCAGTCCAAAGCGGCGCGCTATGACCTGCAACCCGTCAACTTCGCCCGCACCCGAAATGCATAACCTGTGCAAAAATCATCGTGACTTGATCAGATACGCCGTCCTTGCCACCTATGGAAACCGTCGAACTTGAGCCGCAGGTGCTCGCCAACCGCCTCGGCGTGGCATTTTCTCTCATCTTCCAGAAGCAGCCGATCGAATGCACGATCACGATCACGGCGCTGGAAGCGTATTTCTGGCTCGAGCCACGAGCAGGCGACGAACGCATCCTCAAAACCTTTCGGGATGGCTATGGCCGTATCCGGGCGATAGCCGAGCGGAAGTTGCTCGCCCATCCCGCGGCACGACTCGAGCTGACGACGGCAGATTTCTTACGCCCCTGAGACAACGGTTTGCCTGTGGTGCATCTTGCAGCTCGCATTCCAGAATCGACTCCGGCAGCGCGCATGCAATTGGTCTGCAGCGGCTGAGCGGCGTGTTCGCGACTTAACTGAAGCCGCTTTGATGGAAGCGTAATAACTGGTGCGCACGTGCCCCCCCGCCGCGACGGCCGCCCTGCTTGGAGCCCACCCGCAGGCGGGAATGCCAGATGTACGGTTTTCGCGAAGCGCGTCGCACGCAGGCGTTTCTTTCGTGCTTCGGTCCGATCTGGCAGCACTTCGCACTGAGACGACATTTGCTGCGCGCTCCTCTCTATCGCAAACACCTCGCGGCCCGGTTTGTCGCGTGGCGCGAATTTACCAACGTCACCCAAACTCCGTCGACTGGCTTCTGAGCAGCAGTGCGTTATGGATCGTCATCGTCGAAGTCAGCCAAGTTGACAGTGCGAACCCCGGGCCTTAGCGCGACAGAAGTCCATGCATATGATTCGAAAAGCCCAGAGGAACGATGGCGGTATGGCACTCTCTCCGGTCTAGCGATTCTATTCGCTCTTTGCATAAGTAGTCCTCTATATTTCATCGCTCTCGCCGGTCAGCTTCCTTATTGCGGCAGCACCCCTTTTGCGTGGGTCGAATCGGAGACAGGGTCCCGACCTGTCCGCGGGGCCTTCGGACGCCCTGCACCAACATCAATATATTTGATGCTCTTCTTCTGGCTGTGACACTCGACAGCGTGGCATCATCGTTCGAACTCAGTTAGCTACTCGGGTAAGGGACGAACTGCGAAGCTGAAGGCCGATTAACCTTTTCCGATAAAGGTGTCCATGCACAGATCACAGATTAAAGGGGTGTGCTTTACGGCGGGCTGCTGACCGCTATGCTGATGAGGCTTCAGCAAAGGCTGCTGCCGCAAGCGACTATTGCGCGTGCCGGAGAATGAAGAAGCTTCTCCGTCCTGAGGCTGGGGCGGAAGCCGCGCGATCAAAATTGCGACGCAAGGCGCGCAACTAACCACCGCCGTACTGCATCTGTCAGAGTGCAGACGGCACGTGCACTCGTTAAAGTGATTAGACACATGCAAAAACTGATGAAGCAAAGTGATGCTTTGTATGGGACAAATCGTCCGGCGCGCAAGGGGCTTCAAACGGCACCTCAAGCTCCCTCTGGCGACGAGGGCCCGGGTAGATCGTCGCTTGCAGCCGGGCGTATCTTGGACGCGATTCGCGATCTTGCTCCTACCGTTCTCGCGCGGGCAGCCGAGATCGAAACGGAACGCCGCATGCCGTCCGACCTTGTCGAGAGGCTGCGATTGATCGGAGTGTTCCGCATGTTCGCGCCGCGCAGCCGTGGCGGACTCGAGCTAGATCTACCTTGGGGAATGGAAGTGATCAGCGCGTTGGCCCGGCTCGACGGCTCAGTCGGCTGGACCGCGATGATCGGCAGTGCATCGGCCATTATGAGCCCTCGATTGCCGAGACAGACTTACGATCTGATGTACCAGGACAAGTCGGAAGTCCTCATCGCTAGCGTCTCCACGCCTGGAGGCACCGCCGAAAGAACGGCCGATGGCTGGCGGGTCAGCGGCCGTTGGCCGTTCGCCAGTTGTTGCCAAAATGCCGACTGGATGATGGGTCTCTGTTTCATGTCGGAAGGCGGCAAACCACTCTTTGGGTTGGCAGGGGATGCCAGCACACCATTGGTCAGGTGTGTTGTCTTGCCCGCATCGGCTTGGCAGATTGAAGACACTTGGCGCGCCTCCGGCCTCAGAGGTACCGGAAGTCACCACATAACCCTTCAGAACGTACTAGCGCCGGAGGCCAATTTTTTTGACTTTCCAGCTGGAGCAGCATGCGAGCCAGGACCGCTATATCAAGCTTGGCGGCACCTTCAGTCGGTACTTCTTGGGGCTGTCTGCGTGGGCATCGCCGAGGGCGCCTTATCAGATGTTGTCCAGCTCGCCCACAGCGGTCGGCAACAACTTCGAGCACCGGCCCCCATGCGCGACTCCGAGATGGTCCAAGGCGAGCTGGGTCGAATTGAGGCAGATGTGCGCGCAGCGCGGGCGGCCATGCAGGTCCAGGCGCAGAGTCACTGGCGACACGCCTTGGCCTACACGCTGAATGGCCAAGCTCTGTACACTCAGGGCATACAAACCGGAACCTGGATTGCGACGATCTGTGCCAACGCAGCACACGCCTGCTTTACCCTTGCGGGCGGTGCCGCAGTGTATGAATCTTCACCTCTTCAGCGGCGCCTGCGCGATCTGCAAGCGGCGGCGCAACACGCCATGGTCCAGCCTCGGCACTATGCCGAAGCTGGCCGGCTGCTGCTGGAGCAGGTCATATGAAGGTCAAGATCGAACATATGGCCATAAGGGGGGCGGGGATCGGCAGGAAACTTCAGGAGCGCCCTGCGATCACGGGCCTTCCGCATCACCTGCAGATCAGCAGACTTTCTTTCGATATGTTTAGTCCTCCCACTGGAGTGGGCCGCTGCCGTTCAACCGCCTCGCAACCACAGCGGCCACGGCGCCATGATAAATGTTAAAGGCATAACAAAGATGCAGAGACTCCAGCTTGCCCCCAACTACGAGATTTCACGTGTGATTCACGGAGGCTGGCAACTCGCGAGCGGCCACTGCACGGCCCGAAGCGAAGACCCCATCGCGGACCTGGTGGCCTTCGCAGATGCGGGAATAACCACCTTCGACTGTGCCGACATCTATACCGGCGTCGAAGAACTGATCGGCCATTTCAGAATGCGCTATCGCGATCTGCGCGGGGAACAAGCCCTCGCCCGGATCAAGATCCATACCAAATTTGTGCCGCCCTCCGACATACTGCCGGGCATCACCAAGTCTTATGTCGAGAGAGTGATCAACCAGTCGCTGCGACGCCTCAAGCAGGAGCGGCTCGACCTACTACAATTCCATTGGTGGGACTACCGGGAGCCCCGTTGGCTCGATGCGGCGCTCTGGCTGGACGAGCTTCGCCGCACCGGCAAGATTGATAAGATCGGTGGCACGAATTTCGATACTCGCCATATGCTGGAGATCGCGAATGCTGGGGTACCGCTTACCAGCATGCAGGTGCAGTATTCGCTACTCGATCGCCGTCCAGCGCAGCGAATGGCGGCGGCGGCGGTCGAGTATGGTATTCCGCTCCTCTGCTATGGCACCGTAGCCGGCGGCTTCCTCGGCGACAGATGGTTTGGCGCACCGGAACCCACGGAGCAGTTAGCGAACCGTTCGTTGGTCAAATACAAGCGGATTATCAACGCCGTCGGCGGATGGGACCTATTCCAGGCCCTTCTGACGGTGCTCCGCCAGATCGCGGACCGGCATGGAACAGACATCGCCACGGTCGCCAGCGCTGTGATGCTCGAACGACCGGGTGTGGCGGCTGTCATCATCGGCGCGCGCGACCGCTCTCATGTGGCCTCGAACGTCGCCATCTCCGGTCTAGCCCTGACCGCCGAGGATGTCGACAGCATCACCGGAGTGCTGGCGGAAGCCACGGAGCTCGACGGGGATGTCTATGCACTAGAGCGCGACGACCAGAACGGCAATCGCACCCGCAAATCGGGATTCACTTCGATCAAGGCCGGTATCCGGATGTAAACTGGAGAAAGTTGAATGAGAAACGCCCTATCTTCCAAGCTAGCCTTCGGCATTTTCGATCGTTTGGACGAGAACGGTAGTCCATTGGACGACAATACGCGGACCGGCTCAGTCTTTCCGCTTATCACTTGGCGGAGCACCATTGCTCACCGGATGGAAGGGGCTCGTCGCCGAATCTGTTCTTGTCGAGCGCCGCACTGGGAAACTTCATCTCGGTCCCTTGGTCATGCTGCTTCGCTTTCATCCGCTACGTGCGGTTGAAGAGATTTGCATGCTTGACCACTTGAGCGGCGGAAGGGTCGAGATGGGCATGGGGGGCGCGACTCTCTTCCGGTCGAGCTAGGCTGCTTCGGGATAGATGCTGACACGGTGCCGGAAAGTTATCTGGAGACCAACGAGATTCTGATGGAGGCGATGAAGGATGGTGCCCTTTCCTACCAAGGTCACCATTTTCAGCTAGACGGGTGTCCCTTTGACAACAATCGACCAGAGTTTGCGGGCTGGACCGCTGCAAACGGCGCAAATATCGCATCTGTAGGATCCGCGTCGTTTGTTCGCAGGATTACTGACGTATATCGTACAGAGGAGGGATACAGCACGAGCACCGACGGCCAACCATCGTTTGCGGATTGCTTCGGGTGTTTGTGGTCGGGCAAATCTGCGAACCATGCATATTCGCTCGCGGCACGGCTTTCGAACGATGGCTTAAAAACTTCAAACACCTGTACGACCTCAATGCAATTTCCCTTGACCAAATCTGCCACTGACCTTTGACACAGCACTAGAGAGTAAATTATGCGTAGTAGGGACAGCAGCTCCTGTTCGACGGACTCTGCTTGATCACCTGGAAGAGGCGGAGGCTAACTATCCTCTCTTTACCAGGTCGCGTTTGGCGATCTGTCCTTGGATGCCTCACTTTTCACGGTAATGACCATTGAATCTGAAGCGCGTAAATGGAACGTCCCGAAGTGAGCAACGCGAGGGCGTTAAAGTTGCAAGAAGGCAGCAGTACTCAATCCAAATCAAGCCGTCTCAAGGAGAGCAAAATGGGTTACATCCTAAAAACAGATGACAATGCCAGACTAAGACTTGGCATCCAAAACCGGTTATACGAACAGTCAAGTGTCGACCTTATCAGTCGAGCTGGTATGCTCCGCGGCAGGAAAATCCTTGAAGTTGGCTGCGGTAGTGGCGCGATGACACTGCATTTGGCACGCGCAGCCGGACCTCAAGGAATGGTAACGGCTATAGATTGCAGTCAGACGCAGCTAGAAGCGTCCCGCCAATTCGTAACAGAAAGTGGTTTCGAGAATGTTACCTTTTTGGAAGGAGACGTTAATTGTCTGGATCATTTGGAGAACTTATATGACCTAGTCTATTGTCGGATGGTGCTCCATCATGTGGCGGATGCGGATCATGCTATCCGTCAAATGGTGAATGTCCTCGGCCCGGATGGCCATTTGCTATGCGAAGAACCAGCGATTCATGACGGTTCATTCTCTTTCCCACCGTCTGAGGCAATCGATGAGTTTATAGGAAAATTAAGATCCTGTTTTCGCATGAGTAACCGTGATTACAAAATCGCCTTCCGTATGGAAGCTGTGATCCGGAATCTCGGTTTGAAGATTGAACATAGCCGCTTGAATCATCCGTTACTGAATTCACCCGATGAGAAACTGCTTTACGCGATGAGCTTGAGAGACCTCGCGCCGCAGATGATCAAAAACGGGGTGATCGACCTCTCCTCGGTTTCTACCCTGCATGAGAAGCTAGCGGATCTGGCGAATTCTGAGACCACAATGACTTGGGCGAGGATGCACAGCGTTTTGGCACGGAAGCCTCATGGTACAGAGCCGCACTAATCAAAGTGCTGTAGCTAGCGTCAAGATTGATTGGATGGACGGCCCCAGCTTGAGCTCTACGGCTCCCTGAACGGCCATTTCCAGTGCCCGACGCCTCAGTGTCCGCCGGGCTGGCAGTGCGTTCAACCTCGTTTCGAGTGAGCGCTAAAAACCCTTGGGGTTGTAACTCGGACGCCGGCTCGAACTGCTTCATGAACTCCGCAACTTCGAGTGACAGGACGTTCGATCTGATAGATTTCGAACGCATCTTTTTCATCCCAATCGGTAGTGATCTAAACGCGAATTGTGATTTTCATATCCAACTCCGGCGGCCATGATTGCCGGAATTCTAGGCACCACTGAAACCCCCAAGATTTTTAACGCTCCCCCATGCACGCCCGCACGATGTCCTCGAAACATTCGGCCATTTCGTCGATTTCACACGCCGACGAGATGAAAGGCGGTGCGAACAGCACATGGTTGCCCTCCACGCCGTCAGCGGCGCCCGCGCCTGGATAGATCAGCAGGCCGTGCTGGAGCGCTTCCCGCTTGAGCCACGCGGCGAACGTCGCACCGCCAGAATATGGTGCCTTTGAGTCGCGGTCGTCGACGAACTCCACGCCGACAAACAGCCCCCGGTCCCGCACGTCCCCGACGATTTCGACATTTTCGAATCGCTCCTTCAGCCGTGCGCGCAACTGATGCCCGCGCACGACGACTGCGTCCAGCAGGTCATCGTCCTCGATTGTGCGCTGCACTTCGAGCGCGACGCCGCACGCGAACGGGTGATTGACGGTAAGCGCGCGATCTAGCACACTGAGCGCGCGTAGACGCGCGAAGGCGAGCGGGTCTCCGAGAGCAAATCGATCGATCGAGGTTTTGTGAGGTGGCGACCGATCAAGCTCAACGCGCTGCCGTTTCTGTGAGCTTCGCGTATTTGAACGGTAAGAGGTCAGTCACGTCGGCATGCGGTTCGCGCTTCGGTAGTTCGGTGAGCACGTGCACAAGGTAGGCGTAGGGTTCGACGTTGCAAGCCCTGCAGGTCAGCATGAGACTGTAGATCATGGCACTTGCCTTCGCGCCAGCGACGG
>NZ_WHNQ01000097.1 GCF_009362785.1 Paraburkholderia atlantica | reverse complement strand
CCCTCAGATGCGGTTTAACAGGTTCGTGTTCCTCAACCGTCCCATGCTCAGCCTGGAGGCTCATCTTGGCGTAACCGCTTCGCCGCAAGCCCCGTTTCCCACGGACTACGTCACCTTGCCAGTGTCGGCAAGTCACCGCCGCTTCGGCTCACTTCCTCTCGCAGCAGAGAAAGGGCATGCCCCGGTACTACAACGTCAACTCCTCCGGGTACTGCATTCCAAACATGCTCAAGCAGCTTCACCCCCATACGGGCGGGCTACGCTGGCTGGGCGTACCATAGGTAAAATCTGACACCCACAGCGCATTGGGCCGTTCAGCCGTGAATTGCCGCTTCACGAGATCCTTTTGAGGGTCGCCCGGGATTCGTTAATATTTCGCCAAAAGTGCCTTAAGCGGCTGATCTGAAAGCGAAATCTATCGTTGGGTCGAGCGGGAGGATTTTCTTCATCAGGTCCAGCAGGTAGTCGCCGAACCGGTTGATGTGATCCAACCGGTATGGCGAGAGCGCCTTGAGCACGTCGGCGTCGACCGGATGCCCTTTTGCCTGCAACTCCTTGAGCACGCGCGACATCCACTGGACGTTGTAGAGGATCACCATGTTCGCGACGAGCTGGTTGTACTTGATGACCTTGCGCTGCTCGTGGCGGAGGTTTTCAGCGATGACGCCCTCGCCGCCAAACATCAGCCACTGCGCGAAGCCGTTGAACTGTTCGCTCTTGTTGGTCGCCGCGTGAATCGTGCGACGCAATTCGGGATCGTTGATGTATTTGAGCAGAAACAGCGTACGGATCACACGGCCGAGTTCACGAAACGCAAAGTACAGCTTGTTCTTGAGGCTCTCCGACCCCAGGCGTCGCAGGATCGTCGACGGCGTCATTTTACCCGCCTTGATCGAGACGGCCACGCGTAGCATGTCGGGAACATGCCGCTCGATCAAGGCCCAGTCGACGGTCGCGCGAAACAGGGAGTCGATGTTTTTGTAGCTTCGGTTCCGGTCGGCCTTGAAGAACTTCAGGCCCTTGACGTTGCGGATGCGCGGCATCAGCTTGATTCCAAGCAGGTACGCGAGCCCGAACACCGGTGCGCTTTGCGCCTGCGTGTCGCCATGAACGGTGTCGGGCTCCACATCGGACGTATTCCTGATCAACCCGTCGAGAATATAGACAGCCTCGTGTACACCGCACGGAATGAAGTGGCTGAACAGCGCGATGTACATGTCCGACACGTGATAGTAGCCGATCCCGCCGTATCCTCCGTACCGGATATGGTATTCGGACAGCAGGTTCTGCTCGTAAAGATTCCACTTCGTGCCGTCGGCCGACACCTGTTTGCCGGAGCCCCAGAATTTCGGCAGCGCAAACTGGTTGTACGCATTGATGACCCTGACGATCGCCTTGTCGAGCCGCTCTTCGGTGACGTATCGCAGGTTCAGCCACGCGACCTGCTTGCGGCTCAGATTCTTGACACAGCGAGCGGTCTGGCTGGGCCCGAGATTGCAGCCGTAGCAGAACAGCGTCGTAATGAAGCGCTTGCGCGGGTCGTCGATCTTGGTCTCGAAGCCCGACAGCGGGCCGAACAGTGTATGCAGATCGAGCCACTGCTCGGTTTCGGTGAGGATGTCGAGAATACTGATGGGGCGCATCGCGGCCGTGATGGCCTGATCGATAAGTTTCTTGTTCGGCGGTTCGGGTTCCGTCTCGAGCTTGTGAAGGATGAGGCCCTGCTCGGTGATCTCGACGTAGTCGTTCGCCGGAAAACCCGCGTCGACTTCGTCGGCCAGCGTGCTGAGTTGGTCGCGCAGGCCGTTGACGAAGGCGCGCGCGTCGACCGGCAGCCCGACGAGTTCGCCATAGCGAGGCAGTTCCTCCTGGAATTCGTCCCACGACACCTGATGCTCACGAGGGTCGTCATACTGATCACTCTGCTCAACGTAGACATCGCCCGAGTTGAGTTCGCGCATGATTTGGCTGAACACGCACAGCTCGAAATATTTGCGATGCAGCAGCCGGGCGGACCGGCCATCCGGAAAGATGCTCTTTTCCCATTTCTCCGGGATCCAGTCGAGCGGCAAGGTGGCGACGTCATCGTCACTGAGCATCAGGTGTTCGCGGCGGGACGAGCGCAACGGCTGCATCCACGTCAGCGCGACGAGCAACGCGTCGTCCTGGGAGCTGCGTTTCAGCGGCAGCATGTCGAGACACTGGAAAAGCAGCGATCGCAGATTCCGGTACGGAGTCAGCAGGAAGGGAAAGGTGTGATTGCCGGCGTACGCGATGTGCTCATTGCAGCGGGTCAGCGCGGCGTCGGGATCGCCGTTCAGGGCAGCCCGCATGCGGGCGATGCGCTCGGCATCTGGTACCTCAGCGTCCTGCAGCACGTTGAGTACGTCACGAAACTGGCTGACGAGCGCTTCAAGCTGGTCGGCGTGGGCGAGCTGGTATTGCTGAAGCCGCAGCTTTGCGGTGCTCTCGAGATTGCGCACCGTCTTGATGAAGATTTCCGCGACATCGTCGAGCGCCTTCTGCAACTGCGAGAAGACAAAGAGCACGGCGAGCGTGTAACGTTTGGCGGGCTTGAGCGTGCGCATTTCGTGCACGTCGAGGGCGCGCGCTTCAATGACGAACTGCGTGCGCTTGGGCGCAGAAAGGATTTCCGGTGGCGGTGGCAGGCCATCGGCCAGTTCGCGCATCTGCTGGATATGCTCCAGGAAACCGGCCACCTCACGGGGGCGTGGCCGCCTTCGGTTCGCGCTTCAGAGCGTCCCAGCGGGTCTGGCCCGTGTCGCTTACAAAAAGCCCATCGAGCCGCTCCACCTGTGAGGCATCCAGCGAGTCGACAAATGATCGGTAGAGGGTTTCGTAGAGGCTGCTGCGGGCGTGGGCGGCGATACGCGAGAGCGTCGCAAGCGGTGGCAGTTCATATCGATGCCGGACCAGTTCCTCGATGAGGACGTTGACGATATCGGGCAGTTCAGTTTTGGTGCGGGCGGCGTCGTCCGCCACGGTATCCAGCCAGCTGTATGTCTGCGCACTGGCGGGACGGATGTTGACGAACTCACGAAGGACTTTCTGATGACCTGACTTGCTGCCCGAGCGGTCATAGCGCACGAGCGTGGCGCGCGGGACTGGGCGCACCCCGAGTACCGCGCAGACGTGGTGAAGGATGGCGGCCGGAATGTCCGATACGGGTGGCAGATAGCCAAGCCGCTGCAACAGCTTGAGCTGCGCGAGGATCAGCACGCGTATCGGTGCCTGCCGGAACTGGCCGTACACGAAACGGATTTCGGTGGCGCTGGGCGTGAAGGCGGCACGGAGTTCGCCTTCACTGATTTCGGCAGGCAGCGCCGGATAGGCGGTTTCATGGACGTGATTCATGCGCGCATAAATTGGGGCGGAATGCGGGAGTCTGCCATCTCACGCATTCCCTGGGCGAAACCCCGCTATCCGGCGGGCTTGCCCCAGCCCAGCCGGTGACGCGTCTGGGTGGCCTGATGGCGCGCATCGTCTTCCGCGTGCAGATAGACGCTGGTGGTGGCGAGCGACGTGTGCCCAAGGTTGTCGCGCACGAAGCGCAGGTCGACCTGCTGGTCGGTCATGTGGGAGCCGGCGGTGTGTCTCACCCAGTGCGCCGAGGCGGCGGCCAGCACATCCGCGCGGGCGTGCCACTCGGGTCCACGGGCCCGCAGCCGCCCGGCAGCCAGCCGGAATACCTGCTTGACGATCAGGTGGATGGCGCCGCGCGACAGGGGCTTGTCATGACCGATCAGCGGCAACAGCAGCGGACGCGTTTCACCTGGCTGCGGCGACGGCGGCAGTCCGTGTGCACGCCGGTAGCGTGCCAGTTCGGCAATCAGTTCATCCGAGGCCGGCACCAGGCGGGTCTTGCTGCCCTTGCCGCACACCTCGATCCACCACCGTTCGACGCCGGCGGCGTCGCGCCGGCAGAATGCCGCGCCCATCGGGGTGCTGGCGATCTCCGCAGCACGCAGGCCGCCGAGATACAGGGTCGTGAAGAGCCAGCGACAGCGTGCCGCGTGCAACCGCTCGCGTTCGGTGCCCACCGGCAGGTTCTCGATAGTGATCCTGACCACATCCCACAACTCGTGCGTCAGATAACGCGTTACACGGGGGCTGGCTTTGACGCCGCGGCGTCGCGCGAGCGACAGGGGATTGCCGGCGAGATAGCCGGCGTCGACCAGCCACGCGAACATCGCGTTGAGAATTGTCATCGCATGGCGCACGCTCGTGGGCGACAGCGGTCCCGCGAAGGGCCTCCAGTCGGCAGACTTGCGGCCGGGCTTCTTGCGCGAAGTCATGATCCAGCGCCACGCCGGTTGCGGATCGGCGAGGAAATGCTGATAGACGAGCAGGTCCTCGTGCGTTAGCGATGACAGGGGTTTGCCGTGCTGCATGACGGCCCATAGCAGCAGGCGTTCGGCCTCCTTGCGGTAGGTCGCCAGTGTGCCGGGCACATCGGCGTAGCGGGCCAGCCACGCGGCGCTCGCGGCCAGATCGTCCTCGGCACTGATTTGCGCGATTGAGTTGTGAGCGCGATTGGTGCCGGCAACGCCGGACAGCTCCGGCGGGATGCGCAGGCGTTCAAGCGGCGGCGCCGGGGCATCCGGCACGAGGGGGGCGAGAGGGCTGACGGGGCGGTTCATGGTGTGACGCGTTTTGCGGCGGAAGTCCGCAGTATAGTTTAGACAGAAGCAGACTTATGTCTAAACTATACGTTTCTAATCAATATATTTTACGTATTACGTAGTAATATTTTTTGAATCGGAATCCAGAACACACCCTGCCATGACGACACACCCCGACTCCGCGCTGGATGACCAGCGCCTGCAGGCCGATATCGCAGCGTTGCGCACACGCTTTGCCGACACGCGCGAGCTCTACCGCGAAGTCTGCGCGCTGCTGTTCTTCCGCTATTGCATCACGCCCACGGCGAACAAGCTCTACAGCCTGGTGCGCAAGGGCAGCATGACGACGCCCGCCGACGTGCTGAACCGGTTCTGGCAGGATCTGCGCGACAAGACCCGTGTGAAGATCCACCATCCGGACCTGCCCGACGCCATGAAGCAGGTCGCAGCCGACGCCGTGCTCAGCATCTGGCAGGCGGCATCGGAAGCGGCGACCGGCCAGTTGGCCACACTGCGCGCCGAGGCGCGTCATCAGGCCCACGAAGCCGAAGCAGTACGCGATCAGGTCGTCGCAGAACTCGAGCTCGCCCGGCAGGCGACGGCGGCGACACAGGCTGAACTCGAAGCGACGCGCGCGCAACTCGCCAGCATGCGCGATGCGCTAGCCACCGAACGCGAGGCGCATGCGGCAACCGAGGCCCGCCTGCAGGAAATCCGCCGGCAAGTTGACGAAGCCGCCCCTCAGTTCGCGCAGGTCAAGGCCGAATTCACCGCTGAACTGGAGCGCGCACGCGACCGTGTCACCACCGCCGAGGAGCGGGCCGTCAGTCATGAGAAGCGCGCTCTGCGAGAAATTGACCAGGAACGCACCGCTCGCCAGAAAAGCGAAAAGACCGCTGAAGAGCTGCGCGTTCAATTGGGCGGTGCACGCGCTGAACTGAAGGACACAGCGCTCCAGCATGCCGACGCGCTTGCCTCCTTGCGTACCGAGCTCCGGCTTTTACAGCAGCGGGATGAAAGCGCAACGCAACAGCACCTCGCCACCATGGATGAACTGAACAGCACGCGATCGCTGCTGCAGGACGCGCTGCAACGGGCTGAGCGCGCTGATGCCGAGGTTCAGGTCACGCGCCGATTGCTAGACGCGCTGAAAAGAACGCCGTCGGCCCGGACGGTGCCGAAACCGACAGGGGGATAACAGCACCGGCTGTAACCAGTGTGCCTGGGCAAATCCCAAAGACCACCTTCCCGCAAACGTTGGCGCGTAAAATAGGCAGCCGTCGCGGACAACGGATGCCGGGAGGCCATGACAAGGACAGGCAGTCAGCACTTCACTTATCCCTGCCTGCCCACACGTTGCCGTCATGGCGGGTTGAACATGCATGGATGGGTCACTGATGTCGTCAGTTTTTTATGACCAGGCGCAGATCGCGCACTGGCTGGATTCCCGCACCGTCGCCCGGGCGCGTGATTACGTCCACGCGGTGTCGAAGCTGCGCTGGCAGGACAACGTACTCAGCGGCGAGGTGCAGGGGACCGCGCGTCGCCCCTATACGGTGGATGTACAGTTTTACGACACAGCGGATGGCCTGTGGGCCGAAAGTGAATGCTCCTGCCCGGTTGGATACGACTGCAAGCACGCCGCGGCGCTGCTGATCGCAGGCCTCGAAAGAATGCCGAAGCCCCAGCCAGGCGTACGTCATGAACTCGTTAGCTGGCTGGAGACGTTTCGTGCCGAACTGGCGACTACCGCGCCCAATGCAAGGAAGGCGGCCTCGAAACCGACCCATACGCTCGCCTATGTGCTGGGCTGGTCGCGCTATCACCAGCGCCATGAAGTGCAACTCTTCAAGGCGCGCCGCAATGCCGACGGCACGATCCGCTCGATCGACGATGCGTGGAACAATGTCGAGGCCGCCCTCATCAAGCCGCCGAAATTCGTCACGGACGATGATCTGACGATCCTGCGTGGACTGTGGCTGGGTCGCTGTCGCGAGGACTATGGCAGCTTCGTGTTGCGCGGCTCAACCGGGGCGGATGTGCTGCAGAAGCTGATCGTGACCGGTCGCCTGTTCGCCGCAGTGAGCGCGAATCAGGGCGCATTGTCCACGCCTGTGGCGCTGTCCCAGGGCGATCCTCGTACGGGACAGATCGAGTGGCAGCCCCAGGCAGACGACCATCTGCGACCTGTATTGCGAACCGGGCCACCAGCCACGCTGCTGCTGGCAACCGAACCGCTCTGGTACGTCGACGCGCAGGCGGGTGTCGCCGGCATCGTGCAGTTGCCGTCGCAATCCCTGACATCGCAGCAACTGGCCACGTACCTGTCGATGCCGCCGATCTCGTTGGCTGAAGCACCGCTCGTGGCCGCCGTGCTGCGCGAGATTGCCCCCGATCTGCCGTCACCTCCGGCACACGACGCATCGGCCATCCGGGTGATCGACACCGAGCCGGTGCCGCTCCTGTCGCTCGACACCCGCTCGGTGTATTCCGCGAGCTTTGGCAAATATGACTACCACAGCGGCGTGCTGGATTTCGCGACCGTCGGTTTCGACTATGGCGGGGTTTGCCTCAACGCGGATAGTGACGCGACCCTGGTCTCGCATCCCGACGGTGGCGTTGTTCAGCTCAGGCGGCGCCCTGATGCCGAGAAAAAGCGGCTGATAGAGTTACGCAAGACCGGGCTGCAGAAGATCCCCGCCAGTCGCGTACAGAGTATGCAATCGCTTCCCGATGCGATGCTCGGGCTGACGGAGCCCGAAGCGTGGCACGCGTTCGTGAATGATGTGTTACCGGTGCTGCGCGGCAAGGGCTGGCGCGTCACCATGACCGCTGGGTTCCGCTTCAACGTGATCGAGATCGACGCCATCGACGGGACGGCGCACCACGCCGGCGACGGCTGGTTCGATCTGGAAATGGGGATCACGGTAGGCGACCGTACGGAGCGCCTCGAGCCGCTGCTGGCGGAACTGTTCCGGCGCGACCGGCGCTGGCTGTCGGGCGAACTCGATACGATTGCCGATGACGAAATGATCGAGCTGAGAACCAATCGGAGCGAACGGCTGCGCCTGCGCGCCGACCGGCTCAAACCGGTCGTGCGGATACTGGTCGATCTGTTCGAGTCTGTTGGAGAAGGTTCCCTGCGGATTTCCGAACTGGATGCCGGCCGCCTCGAAGCACTGAACGATACGGGCCGCTGGCAGTTCCACGGCGATGCGTC
>NZ_WHNQ01000096.1 GCF_009362785.1 Paraburkholderia atlantica | reverse complement strand
CCCGATGATGAAGAAGGCACCGACGCCACGAACGGCCCTTGCCCCAGGACTTGCGAAGGTTCTGAAGCGACTGCACTATCCGCTCGATGTCATGCTGATGTGCGTGCGCTGGTATGTGGCATATGGGCTGAGCCTGCGAAATCTGGAAGAGATGATGACTGAACGCGGCATCGATGTCGACCATTCAACCGTGCACCGGTGGGCGATCAAGTTGCTGTCCGTTCTGGAAAAGGCATTTCGACGTCGCAAGCGCGCAGTCGACAGGAGCTGGCGCGTGGATGAGACGTATATCAAGGTCCAGGGACAGTGGAAGTACCTGTACAAGCACCCGACCCGCTTGGAGGGTGGTGATTCGTGAAGCATCTGAGTGAGCGCGCGCTAAAGTTGACATTGAATTGTTGTTGTTGACGATCACTGAACCGTCCAGCAGCCGGGCGTCGATTGCGGTATGAAGGAGACGCGCACTTTGGGATGCCTCGCCATCGTGACTGGGCATCTTGGGTGGTCCCAGTGGGGGCTGTCTCCGACGAATACGTCATTTGACATAACATAATTTAGCAACTTTTTCTTTGTAGCAGCAAAGTAGTAGTGTCGTATTTGGGCAAAGTACAGATGTCGTACCCTGGCTATCTGTAGCGCATGATGGTGCGGTTTTTCCGCCTGTGGAGAGACCACCATGACGCGCACCGGGACGATCACGATGACGATGCGTGAGATCGATCAGCTGAAGGTTATTCAGGCCGTGACCGAGGCCCGGCTCAAGCCGGGCCAGGCCGCCGAACGCCCGGGGTTGAGCGTGCGCCAGATCGAACGGCTGGTGCTGCGTTACGACGCGGCCGGCGTGGCCGGGCTGGTGTCAGGCAAGCGTGGGCGTGCAGGCAACCACCAGTTGCCTGCTGGCAAGGCGCAGCGGGCGCTGGCGCTGATCCGCGAACGCTATGCGGATTTCGGGCCGACCCTGGCGCGCGAGAAGCTGCGGGAATGTCATGGCATCGAACTGGCGGTCGAAACGGTGCGCACGCTGATGATTGCCGTGGGGCTGTGGGTGCCGCGCAGGGATCGCCCGCCGAAGGTGTACCAGCCGCGTAACCGCCGCGCGTGCCTCGGTGAACTGATCCAGATCGACGGCAGCGATCACCGCTGGTTCGAGGACCGGGCGCCCGCCTGCACGCTGCTGGTCTTCATCGACGACGCGACCGGACGGCTGATGACGCTGCACTTCACGTCGACGGAGTCGACCTTCAGATACTATGAGGGACAGCCCGCGTAAGCCCCCAGGAGTAAAACGGTCTATCTGGACCGTTGCCCGTGAGGAGCACGCAAATGGACGCACCCGAAAGAACCCTGCAAGCACAGGACACCGAGATCACCTGCAGGCTGTTTGTCGCCTTTGAATTGGGCGAAAAGAACTGGAAGCTGTCACTCGGTGATGGCGTACGTGCTCCCAGCCGTTGCACGGTAGGGGCCGGCGACACCGCTTCCGTCCTGACCGCTATCGCGAAAGCCAGAGCTCGCTGTCATCTGCACCCTGACACCTTGGTGCTGACCTGCTATGAGGCGGGCCGCGACGGCTTCTGGTTGCACCGTTGGCTAAGCGTACAAGGGATTGTCAATCTCGTCGTCGATTCGGCAAGTATCGAGGTAAACCGACGCTCCCGACGTGCGAAGACCGACCGCCTCGACGCCGACAAGCTGCTTTCCATGCTGATGCGCTACTACGCTGGCGAACGTCGGGTCTGGGCAGTCGCGCGAGTCCCAAGCGCACAGCAAGAAGATGAACGACGCGTGCATCGTGAACTCGAGCGCCTACGACACGAGCGCACCGCTCACATCAACCGGATCCGATCGCTTCTGGTACTGCACAACCTGCGCGTAGAGCGCGTAGGCGGTCGTAACTGGGCCCGCTGGTAGGCCGAGCACGCTTAGCAGTTGCTCTCCGCCCTGCGTGCCGAAATCGAGCGTGAATTTGAGCGACTCTCACTTGTGATCCACCAAATCAAGACGCTTGAGGGATTTCAGGAGCAGCAAGTCCGCGGCGGCGCGCAACCCTCAATTGCGGCGTTAGCGCGCCTGACCGGTGTCGGTACCGGAAGTGCGTGGACTCTGCTCAAGGAGTTGTTTGGCTGGCGCAAGTTTCGCAACCGTCGAGAGCTTGCAGCCTGCCTGGGCCTTGCACCCACGCCATACAGCAGCGGGACAAGCGAAACAGAACAAGGCATCAGTAAGGCGGGAACAGGCGCGCTCGCTGGCTCATGGTCGAACTCGCATGGTGCTGGCTGCGCCACCAGCCCGCAAGCCAACTGAGCCAATGGTTCCATAAACGATTTGCTGGCGCAGGAAAGCGTGCCCGACGTATCGGCATTGTTGCACTAGCTCGTCGTCTCGCGATCGCGCTATGGCGGTATGCGGAACATGGTGAGATTCCGATTGGAGCAACCCTCAAGGCACACCGGAGTGCGGTTGCGACCTGAACCATCTGTGTCGGCAGACGGTACGAGTCTCAAGGTTTGCGCGCCCGTGAAATAGCGGGATTGCCCGATGGGCAATCGTCCTTCAGATGGGGCGCGTCCGAACGGAGCGCTGCCCGCGTTAGCGCATGCGGTATAGGGTGACCGGCGTGGTGCCGGCACGGATAGAAGTTAGATCGGGCATACGCCCGACATCGAGCGCTCCGAACCAAAGACTATTGACGTGTTGAGCAGGAGGGAAAGCAGGCCGATAACCACTTGTTGACGCACGCGAGTTATCCACCGCCTGCCGGCGCTCTGGCCACGTGAGGGGGCCCGCCGGCAGGCGGTGAATAACTTGCGGAGTCTTAAAGGAGAATCTTGCGATCAAAACTGTCATTGAGGGGGCTTGACTTCGAATACCCATAGAAGCTATTTCGAGGCATTGTCGAACACTGTCGAAGTATCTGGACGCGCACGGCAAGCCGGTGGCGTTCTACAGCGACAAGGCCAGCGTCTTCTACGTGAAGCAACGCTCGGAGACGGCAGGCAAAGGCGTCACGCAGTTCGGCCGGGCGCTGTATGATCTCAATATCGACGCATTCTGTGCCAACACGAGCCAGGCCAAGGGACGCGTGGAACGCGCGAACCAGACGCTGCAGGGCCGGCTGGCCAAGGAACTGAGGCTGCCCGGCATCAGCACGCGGGAAGCCGCGAATGCATATGCACCCTCCTTCATCGCCGACTTCAACCGGCGCTTCGGCAAGCCACCCAGGAGCGACTACGATGCGCACCGGCCGCTGCGCGACGACGAGGATCTGCGGCAGATCCTGGCAACCCGGTCGTTGGCAGCCCGCAGTGTGGCCAGACGGCAGTACTGCGATATGTTTCGTCGAGTGTGTGATACGGGATATCGCAGGTCTGGGACATGGCGAGATTGCCGAGATTGGTGGCCTGCGCAATAATCACCGCCATCAAGCTGTCCGCGTCGGCGATCTTCTTCGCGTAACGGGGTTGCAGGGGCGTCATCGTCGACAGGAAGCCGCAACGCTCATTCACAAACCGGATGATGTCGGCAATGTCGCGTAGCGGCAGGGGTGACGATTCAATTCAACCCTCAGATGCGTTCAAACAGGTTCGTGTTCCTCAACCGTCCCATGCTCAGCCTAGAGGCTCATCTTGGCATAACCGCTTCGCCGCAAGCCCCGTTTCCCACGGACTTCGTCACCGTGCCAGTGTCGGCAAGTCACCGCCGCTTCGGCTCACTTCCTCTCGCAGCAGAAGAAGGGCATACCCCGGTACTACAACAGCAACTTCTCCGGCTTTTGCATTCCAACTATGCTCAAGCAACTTCACCCCCATACAGGCGGGCTACGTTGGCTGGACGTACTGTAGGTCTCGTCCATGCGCCAGCTGTTGCCTACCGGGCGCTGGCACCGACGAAAGGCCTTCTCGAGCACCGGCAGCAGCTTGATCATCCAGCGATGCACCGTGGAATGATCCACCTCGATGCCGCGCTCGGCCATCATCTCTTCCAGATCCCGCAAGCATGCGAGTACGCCACGTACCTGCGCACGCACAGCAGAATCACGTCCACCGGATGCTTCAGGCGCTTGAGGACATTGGCAGCAATGCCGCCTAGCAGGCTCGTGCGCGGCGTCTTCGCTGGCTTATTCATCTGCTGACTTGCAGTTTCCAAAACCGGCCATTCTACTTCCCGTTATCGCGACAGAACCTCACCGGTCGCCTCGCTTGCGCTCAGCGGACACTGATCATACCCACTCGCATTCACTGATGGCATAAAAATTGCTCCAAGGTAAGCCGACGACGTAACCTATACATAGTCAAGGCCAAACATCCATGCAAAAAATTGCCCCCATCTTTCTGCTTCTAATTTCCTACTGCACGTTGCTATCGGCTGCTAACAACCAGGGGAACGGAACCATACACCCCCCCTTTGCTCTTACCCCCTCAGACCTTCAGCGGGCTCTCACAGTTCGTTATCAATACTCGGATAAAATTGTCAATTTCGTCGATACCCCCCCTTTCTGGCTTTCGCCCGAGACCCTTGCCTACCGACGGACGACACATGGTGAGCGCCAGTTCATTAAATTCAATATCAAAACTGGGAAGAAGGAACCGGCTTTCGATCATAGCCGCCTTGCCGAAGCATTAAATAAGGCGGGCTCCTCGAATTTCCGAGGCAACTCGCTGCCCTTTGACCGCTTCGAAATCGGACAAGACGGCAAACAGTTGCTGTTCTCCATTGATTCCGTTCAGTGGAGTTGTGATCTTTCAAGCTACATCTGCACTAGGATCTCTCAGGGCAAAATCTTGTCATTTCATAACGACTTCACGCCAACGGCTGAAAGCGATAGTCGAATAACAAGCGATTCACCGGACGGCAAGTGGAAAGCATATATCAAAAACTACAACGTCTTTCTAATGAGTAAGGACGGGTCAGTAAATGTACCGTTAAGTTCGGACGGGACAGAAGCGAACAATTACGTCTTCTCATCCCTAAAGTGGTCCCCTGACTCGAATCACCTCGCAGGTTACCGTGTCGCCGCCGGCCAACCGCGTCAAATTATGCTTGTCAATTCCTCAGCAACAAACCATCAAGCCAGGTATGAGCCATTAGCGTATCCCAAAGCGGGAGATATTCTTCCGCGACCGCAACCGGTACTATTCGACATAGTCAACAAGCGCATGGTCAATATCGACAATGCCTTGTTCCCGAATCCTTTTGACCTTTCCGAAATTAATTGGTGGAAGGATGGGGAAAGCTTTACATTTGAGTACAACCAGCGCGGCCATCAGCTCTACCGAGTAATCGAGGTGGAGGCAGCCACCGGCCGTACGCGCTCTTTGATCGATGAGGTCAGCTCCACGTTCGTCGATTATACAGATTTAAGAAATAACCAAAGAAGTGCCGGAAAACACTTTCGTTACAATGTTAATGATGGAGAGGAAATTATCTGGGCATCCGAGCGCGATGGATTTGAACATCTGTACCTCTTTAATGGCCGTACCGGTGTTTTAGAAAACCAAATCACCAAAGGTGACTGGGTTGTCCGCGCGGTGGACCACATCGATCCGGTCAGAAGGGAAATTTGGTTTGAAGCAAGCGGAATGAATTTCGGTGAGGACCCTTATTTCGTTCATGCCTACCGAATTGGCTTCGACGGAAAGGGGCTGACATCACTTACGCCAGAACCGGCCAATCATCACATCGAGTTTTCTCCGGACGGTAGATTCTACGTCGACCTCTGGTCGCGTATCGACCTTCCCCCACGCATGGCGCTTTTCCGGTCTAGAGACAACGCTAAACTGATGCAGATCGAGAGCACCGACATCTCTCAACTCGAATCTAATGGATGGAGAGCACCAATCAATTTTGTTGCCAAAGGGCGCGATGGTAAGACCGATATTTGGGGAATCATTCATCTACCAGATAGATTCGATCCACATCTGAAGTATCCTGTGGTGGAGGATATATATGCCGGCCCGCAAGGCTCTCACGTCCCAAAGTCATTCACAACCACAACAGAGCCCCTTACCCAGTTGGGTTTTATCGTTGTGCAAATCGACGGAATGGGCACTAACAACCGTTCACGCCTTTTCCATGACGTCGCGTGGAAGAATCTGAAAGATGCAGGCCTTCCCGATCGCATTCTGTGGCATAAGGCGGCTGCCTCTCTATATCCCTGGTACGACATCTCGAATTTGGGAATCTTCGGTACATCAGCTGGCGGCCAGAACGCCGTTGATGCACTGCTATTCCATTCGGACTTCTATAAGGTTGCGGTAGCCAACAGTGGTTGCTATGACAACCGTATGGACAAGATATGGTGGAACGAACAGTGGATGGGCTGGCCCGTCGGCATTGAATACTCACAGTCCTCCGCCATCGACAATGCCGACAATCTGCACGGCAAACTTATGCTTGTTGTGGGCGAAATGGACCACAATGTCGATCCGGCCTCCACCTTTGCGCTCGCCGACAGTCTCATTAAGGCGGGAAAGGAATTCGAAATGGTCTATGTGCCTGGTGCTGATCATGGAGCCCCCGGTATCTTCACCGAGCGTAAGCTCATGGATTTCTTCGTTCGCAATGTTTTCGGGCAAGACCCGCCTAATTGGAATGCCACATCGACGCATTTTCCGTCGAGTTGATGACCCTTTATACTGATCGCCGTGACATTGAGTTCGTAGGATTTTTCTATAGTCACATTCAATCGTTTACGTTGGGCTCAGGACTGCTAGTGTTTGCCTTCGTTGAACGCAAGCCCGCAAGATTCGTGTGGGAGACCGGCGCAGTGTCATCGCCGGTCGCTGAGCGTCGCCGTCGTTCAGGCGCTACGCCGAAAGCAGTGGAGTCAATGCCTTTGCGCGTTGGCGATCGCACTCGCTCTGGCGCTTGAAAAATTTCTCGCCTCAGCGGTCTTGGACCTGAGAATTGAAAGTGGCACGGCCATTGGGATGCCAACGAGATCATTCGCTTGTAGGGGTTATAAGCTGGAACCGCCGATTTTTTCGAAATTCTTCGAGTTCAATAGGTTAGCGGCTATTTTCGGGCGGCAAAGGCCTGATCCATATCCCTCGCACGCTGGATTTCGTCGCCGTGCAGGTACATCGATGTCGTCGCGATCGATGCATGGCGCAGGTTGTCGCGCACGCTGGTCAGTTTGGCCCCGCTAGCGAGCGCGTGGCTCGCGTGACTGTGGCGCATCCAGTGCGGACTCGCGCGGCGCAATTTTTCGGCAGCTACCGGATGATCGGCCTCGATCACGTCGGCTGCCTGTGCGAAGAAGCGGCGCATGACGCGCCCCAGACGCGAACCCGCGATACCCGCGTCGCCGTCTTCGCCCAGACTCGCGACCAGTGATGTCTTCGAGTTCCAGCGTTGTGGCGTGACAGGCAGGCGTCGCTGTGCAAGGTACTGATCGAGCGCAGTACGCGCGAGCGGCGGCAGTGCCACCTTGCCGGGCTTGCTGCCCTTGCCGACCAGATGCAGCCAGTAATCACCGTGCCCGTCCACGCGGATGCTGCGGAGCTCGGCGCCGACCAGTTCGCTCGCGCGCAGACCCGTCGCGTAGCCGAAGTCAAGCAGGAAGCGCAGCCGCTGCGGCGCTGGCTCCGACCAGCCATAGGACCATTCGAGGCCGTCGGCAATCGCGCGGACCAGCAGCCACTCACCCTCGGTGAAACCGCGCGTCGTGTCCAGCGCTGGCTGCGAGGCGTGGCCTCGGACCTTGACGCCGGAAAACGGATTGGCGAGCACGTTCCGCTGCTCGATCAGCCAGCGAAACAGCGCCGAGAGCACCGTCAGTGCGTAGGCTGCTGAGCGCGCTGACAGGGGCGCCTGTCTGGCGTCAACTAGAACTGCCGTCGGCGACAACTAAAATTGCCGCCCTATGCCGTCGCTGCGGCTGACGCTGTCGGCTTCGCACCGGCAGCTTTTGCGCGATAGCTCTCGACACCCATCAAGTCGAGGACGACGCTGTGGTGCACTACGCGATCGATCGCCGCAAGCGTGGTCATCGGGTCTTTAAAGATGCGTTCCCATTCCGAGAACACGAGATTTGTGGTGATGACGATGCTCTTTCGCTCGTAGCGCTCGGCGAGCAACGTGAACAACACCTCCATTTCATCGCGGTCGT
>NZ_WHNQ01000095.1 GCF_009362785.1 Paraburkholderia atlantica | reverse complement strand
GTGCGCACTTCGAGGTAGCAGTCATGCTGGAAAAAGTTCAGGTGCCGGTAACGCTTGACGATAGTGTCATGCACGGGATGCGCGCCGGCCACCTCAGGATGCGCGAAGCGGCTTCCGGCAGTGAAGTCGATCTGGATCGTCAGCAGCTTGGTGGCCGCGTCGAAATCGACGCCGCTCACGAACCACGGATCACTTACACCCAATGCGGCTTCGAACAGCTTGCTGTGCATGACCTGCCTTCGTCTTGATTATGCAGAAACCGGGACGATACCACCCACTGGAAATTCAACAGAGGCAATTTTATCGATATCACTAGTATTGCAAATCATCAGTCTTTTTACGCCGATGTTCTTTCAGGCCGTAATGGATAAGGTGCTTGTCAAGCATGCGATGCAGACGTTGAATGTCATTGCGATTGGGCTCATTTCTGCGATCTTTTTTTGAAGTGACGTTGACTGGAATTCGCAACTGGCTATTTGCTCATACCAGCAGCAAGATCGACGTTGAACTCGGAGCTTGGCTGTTTCGCCACCTACTAGGCTTACCACTAACGTATTTTCAGTCTCGCAGGGTTGGCGATTCAGTGGCGCGCACAACTGCGACGCACAACGGGCAGCGCCTACGATCAGGCATTCCAGAAGTTGCTGGATCTCGCCGAAGCGTATGAAAACGCCAGGCGCGATGTCGTATTCCGGCGTCGTCCGGCGCAATTGATGTCGAGTCATGGCAAGCGGGGAGCCTGGCTTGCCCGGCTGCAAAAAGCGGGGTATTTGTGGCAACCCAAGTCTTAGCCTCCCTGGCCGACCTGCTGAAACACTTCCGCAAATCTGGGATGAACTCTGAGCCCGGATGGCACGCCCGGCATGTATGCCAACTTTCGGCGATTTGACCAGGTCATAATAACTTGGGCGCCTATGATAGGAAATTGTGCTTACCTTGTTCGCCCCCGAAATCCGGGCAAGGTGCGCTGGGCAGCATGGCGGTGGCGACGTTGAATACGCCATGCTCAACGACAACCATTTATTGGGCACTCGGGCAGGCCGAGAAGATTGTCCGCAATGGTCATGTCGTGCCCGGTCCTGAGGTATTTGTGGCCTTGCGGGGTTTGCCAGACGAACACATCAGCAGTCTCGCCACCTCCGACAACATAGAAGTTCCACTTACCCGTCTCAATCCCGTTAATAGCGTCTTTCTCCCTCATGTTCCACCGACTCCCGTCGGCATTCTTTCCGCCGATATGCGAAATGGCCTCGTGCCTACGCTGCCTATTCGTCTTGCTGATGCGGAGAACCTGAATACGCAGTGCCATACCCCCCCGGCCTTTATGATGGAGTTTGATATTGTGCGATCCATCATAGTAAGGACTTGCAGGGTTACACGTGGTTTATTTGCTATGCATTAGCGCTGCATCAAACAAAGCTGGTTTGTAAGGTCGTGGTGCAAATAGCGCTCAAGGATCGGTTAGAGTGTCGCCCTGACCGATTTGAGGAGCCGCGATGAACAAGCTGAAAAGTCTGGACGGGCTATTCGCCGGCCGTCATTTTGACCGTGAGGTGATCATTCTTTGTGTGCGCTGGTATCTGCGCTACAAACTCAGCCGGCGCGATCTCGTCGAGATGATGGCTGTGTGAGGGTTGTCGCTGGCTCACACGACGATTCTGCGTTGGGTGCGCCGCTATACGCCCGAGTTCGTCAAGCGCTGGAACCATTTTGCCACGTCTGCGGGACGGTCGTGGAGGGTTGACGAGACGTACCTGAAGATCCGGGGCAAATGGGTTTATCTATATCGGGCGGTGCATCGAGACGGCCAGACGGTAGACTTCATGCTCAGGGCTATTCCGGGCCAATTGTCAGCGACTAATCGTTGTGCGATGGAGGCGGACGCTGCGTATCCGGATCACCAGTTCCCTCGCTCGATCGCCACGCTTTCACGCGGCGTTGCAGGAGTGCGCAGTTGAGCGCCAGAAACAAGGTAGGAGCCGTCGCGGAGATCATGTTGTAGACGAAGCGTTCTCCCGTCGCTCTTACCACTTGGCGTTTGCTCTTTGAATGCGACGCTCGTGCGGCTGATGTGATAGGGCATACTGGTAATTTTAGAGGGTTCTTGATTGGCCAAGACGTGTGGAAACCCATTGCTAGGGTAGGCTTGAGAATGTCGCGGTCTTCGGGCTTTGAAAGAATCTGATCCCAGTCAAATGCTACTAAGGCATCTGCTTGTATCCTGTGCTTGCAGCGAGCGATTGTTCTCGCTCTGCTCACTGCGAAGCTTTTTTGCGAATCGTCAGAATTCCCGAAAGACCTGACGTTCTTTTTCCGGATTTCCGATCGAATGCGAGAGGAGAATCAGCTTCGAACTGGGCATTATCGACATATCATGCCTCTGCCGGTGACCACCTGATCCGGACCGTCAGGCTTTTACGATGGGCGGTTCCGCAAGTGCGGCAACTTTCACAAGTTCAAAACACGAGACTGCTCCCTTGCATTCTATTCCGTGACCGCCAGACAGTTGTTCCGGAAGCCAGAGAGACCTTGTCGACTACTTGGAGGCCCCCATGGAGGAGCGGCCGGGCATCGGTCCAGTTCGCGACTTTATGCCGCGATGGCCTTCTCGATCATGACGTTCAAGTATTTCAATGCGGCCGACCGTTTCGAACTGCTCTACGTGTCGCGCCTGCGCCGGCAGATCCCCGCTGGTTGCAGTGCGACGATTTCTAGTGAACTCCAGGAGAACACGATGGATCGTATCAGCGGACATACCTTTTTCCGGCGGTTTTTGCATCGAGACAGCACTGTTATCGATCTGGGCGCGAACAGCGGTACGTTTTCCCGGCTGATGTCGGAGAAATACGAATGCGTCTGTTACGCGGTCGAGCCGAATCCCGACTGTTTTGCGCGGCTCGGTGGCATGGCGCGCGTGAAGCCCTTCAACCTCGCGATTGCCGATCGTGCAGGGACGATGAGCTTCTTCGTGGCGGCGAATTCGGAGGCATCGTCGTTCATTCGTACCAGCGAGAACGATCGCGAGATCCAGGTGGCCGCTGTGCGGCTCGACGTGTTCACGCAGCAGCAGGGAATCGCGCGAATCGATTTGCTGAAGGTCGACATCGAAGGCGCCGAGGTGCCGCTGCTTGATTCACTGTCGGACGCGTTCCTGCGTAACATCGGCCAGATCGCGATCGAATTCCATGATTTTTGCGGCCTTGTGGAGAAGAGGGATGTCGCCCGGCTTGAGCAGCGGCTTGAATCACAGGGATTCCGGTCGATCAATTTCTCGAAGGAATCGCACGGGCACGAAGATCATCTGTTCGTAAACCGGGCCCGGTGTCCGCTCGGCTACGTCGAGTATGCGACCACGAAGTATGTGACGAGGTACCTGTTGGGCGTAGGCCGCATCATCGACCGCTGGAGGCGCGGTGGCAGCAAGCAACAGTGATTTGAACGGCTCTGATGTGATGGACGACTTCCGCAGTTCGGGGGCCGGCATATTCCAAAGTGGAGAATTGTCAAAGCCAGATCCGATGTTGGGGTGCGGGCGATTTACAGATGTTGAGGGTGAGGTTGGTTTTGTGGCTCCGGTGCAAATAAGTAGCGTGATCGAAATAATCTTTATAGATTTGGATACCTGATCGATTGAACAGGACGGCGTTCCAAGCCGCGGGCGCGGTGGTGTCGCTGAGCCTGAGCGCGCAGAGGTCGAACTGCGCCTTGCGAATGCGATGCATCAACTCGATGCCTTAAATCGTGATCGCGGCACTTCTGAACCGTTTGAATCCAAGCATCACGTTCGTTCTTGACTTGATGTGACGATGGTCCTGTTCGATCAGATTATTGAGATACTTCTGTTGGTGAGCACGAAATAGCCCACGCCGGCGACGGGATGCGCATTAAGCCAGGTTAGGCGTCCGTCCACGACAGCGGTATGCCGTCACGATCCTGTCGCGACGTGTACGCCGGGCCGTTGGCGTTCAGGGGAAGATCGGCATCATCCGGGATCTGGGGCATTGCGTGTCTCCGTAGGTGTGCTGCCTGATCAGTGAAACGTCGGCGAACTGGCCATGCAGCAATGCTTGTGCTTGCGGCCACTACCGCACGGGCACGGCTCGTTGCGCCCGACTTTCGGTTCTTCCCGGCGCATGGGAAGACGCGCCGGGATTTGCGCCAGTGCCCGCCGATGTGGCTCGAAGTAACGGTAGATATGGGTCAGTCCGGCAATCATCGTCTTCAGCAGTTCCTCGCGCTTTTCCGCAGGGATCTGTGGTGGCCGCATCTGAGGGTCGGGATTGTGTTCATGATGCAGCATCATGATCGGGATCATCGGTCCGCCGTGGTCCTCGTCGTGGATCAGCTCACCCCAGCTCGCGGGACGCATCTGTACGCCGCGCATGAAGCCGTGTGCCCAGTCGTTGGCCGGGGCAACACCATCCTCGCGTTCGAGCAACACGGGCAGGTACACATTCGGCTCATGCAGCGTTTGCCGCAATTCCACACTTATCGTGTTCCAGTGACGCATGAGCAGCTCGATGATTTCGGTGACCTGCCCGTCGCTTTCAAACGAAAAATCTTCCCCCCAGATCTGCGGCAAATACTCGCTGGGCAACACGATGTCGGGTCCGCAAATCAACGCGACGAAATATCCGTCGAGCGTTTCGATGTTCATCGCTGCATCGCCGATGGAGTCGAGAAACCCGGCGAGACGGGCGAAATCGTCATCGGCAAGCGGCTGTTGAGACGTCAAGTTATTCACAGGGGAGGTTCTCTTCGCGAGGTCGATGCGGCTGTATGCGATGATTATACGATGTCGAGCTCGCCGGGTATGGCGGCAAGGTCGGTTGAGCTTTCGGCAGTTTGCGAGGGACGCCGAATCCGCGGCTCCGCCCCCGGCATCGGCCGCAGTGGCCTGAACCTGCCGGCCTGAAGCTTGCGGTCCTTATGCCAGACGTAGTCGCCGGTCAGGTTGATGTGCTCCCAGCCAAGCGGCGACAGATGCGGCAGCAGCGCGGTGTCGGCAGGTACCCCGCGCTCGTGCATGGTCTGGGCAGCCCGCTCGAGGTAGACGGTATTCCACAGCACGATCGCGGCCGTGACCAGATTCAGCCCGCTGGCGCGATAGCGCTGAGCCTCGAAGCTGCGATCACGGATTTCCCCGAGGCGGTAGAAGAACACCGAGCGCGCAAGCGCATTGCGGGCCTCGCCCTTGTTCAAGCCGGCATGAACGCGACGGCGCAGCTCGACGTTTTGCAGCCAGTCGAGAATGAACAGCGTGCGCTCGATGCGGCCGATTTCGCGCAGTGCGACGGCGAGGCCGTTCTGTCTTGGATAGCTGCCAAGCTTGCGCAGCATCAGCGAAGCCGTGACGGTGCCCTGCCGGATCGACGTCGCCAGACGGAGAACCTCGTCCCAGTTCCTCCGGATGTGCTTTTCGTTGTACGTGTCGCCGATTATTGAGGCAAGCGCAGGATAATCCTTGGGATTGCATGGCACATACAGCTTCATGTCGCTGAGATCACGGATCCGTGGCGCGAACCGAAAACCAAGCAGGTGCATCAGCGCAAAGACGTGATCAGTAAATCCGTTGGTGTCATTGTAATGTTCCTGGATGCGCAGGTCAGATTCGTGATACAGAAGTCCATCGAGTACATAGGTCGAATCGCGCACACCGACGTTCACGAGGTTCGGATAGAACGGCGCGTACTGGTCGGAGATGTGCGTGTAGAACATGCGTCAGGGCTCGGCGCCGTATTTCGGATTCACGTGCCCCGTGCTCTCGGCCTTGCTGCCCGCACGGAACCGCTGCCCATCGGATGACGAGGTAGTGCCGTCGCCCCAGTGGGCGGCGAACGGATGGGCGAACTGTGCGTTGACGAGTTCAGCCAGCGCCTGTGAGTAGCTTTCGTCCCGGATGTGCCACGCCTGCAGCCACGACAGTTTTGCGTAGGTGGTACCGGGGCAGGCCTGCGCCATCTTCGTCAGTCCGAGGTTGATAGCATCGGCCAAGACCGTCGTGAGCAGCAGGGTCTTGTCTTTCGCTGTCTCGCCGGTCTTCAGGTGCGTAAAGTGGCGGGTGAAACCGGTCCAAGCGCCAACCTCCATCAGCAACTCGGTGATTTTCACTCGCGGCAGCATGACCGATGTATGGTCAATGAGTGCCTGGGCCGCCTCGGGTACCGCGGCATCGAGCGGCGTCATTTTCAGGCCCGATTCCGTGATGATCGCATCGGGCAGCCCGTTATCGGCGGCGAGGCGGTTGACGGTTGACAGTCGCTGCTCCAGCAACTGCCGCCGCTCGCTCAGGTAACGGTCGCAATCAGCGATGATCGGCAGCGGCAAGACATTGCCCTGCATGATCGCCTGGAAATTCTCTGCCGGCAGCAGGTAGTCGTCAAAGTCCCTGAACTGGCGCGAGCCCTGCACCCAGATGTCGCCTGAGCGTAGCGCGTTCTTCAGCTCGGCGAGCGCCCACAGTTCGTAGTAACGGCGATCGATACCGCTGTCGGGCATCACGAGTGGTTTCCAGCGTGGCTTGACGAAGGCGGTGGGCGCGTCGGCAGGCATTTTTCGCGCTCCGTCGTTGTCCATGGCGCGGATCGTATCGACGGCTGCAAGCACATCCGTCGCCGCAGGAGCGGCACGTAGCTTCAGGATGTCCAGGAAGGCCGGGGCGTACCGGCGCAGTGTCGCATAATGATCCCCGATCTGATGCAGAAAATCGAACGCTTCGGGCTAGGCGAGCTGCTCGGCTTCGCTGACGCTTTTCGTGAACGCCTCCCACGACATGACGGATTCGATCGCCTTGAACGCGTCGGCGCCGTTTTTCTTGGCTTCCAGCAGAGCCCGGCCCAGCTTCCCGTACAGTCTCACCTTGTCGTTGATGGCTTTTCCCGAACGATGAAACTGCTCCTGATGCTTCTTTTTCGCGGCATTGAAGAGCCGCCCAATGATGCGGTCGTGCAGATCGACGATCTCGTCGGTGACCGTCGCCGTTGCTTCGATCACGATGGCCACCAGGGTGGCATGACGGCGTTGCTTTTCAAATCTGGCCAGGTCGGCCGGCGTCATCTGCGCGCCTTCGCGGGCAATCTTGAGCAGGCGGTTCCGGTGCACCATCCGGTCGAGGCCTGCGGGCAGGTCAATGGCGTGAAGGATTTTGAGGCGATCGATATGCTTGAGCATCTGGCGTGAACTTCGTAGATGCGGCGGGTCGCGCGGGTGACGGCCTCCGCGCAGATCCGCTCAATCACGTTTGCGCTGGGCAGCAGGATTGCCCGTTGGAGCAGGTATCAAACCAGTGCCTGCGCGAGCACCAGGCCCTTGTCGGTCTGCATCGCCAGATCAACAAGGGCCTGCACGGCCGGGCGGTAGTCCTGCACAGTGAGCAGTCGCAGTTGCAGCGCGGACTGCAGTTCGAGCAGATGTTCGCGACGCGTCTGATCCCGCTTTGCATACTCTGTCCAGAGCATCGGTTCGATGCCGAGCTGTCCGGCAACATACTCCAGCAGCGCAGGCGGCGGTTCAACGCCTGCGCCCATGGTAACCCCCGGATAGCGCATGCAGCAGAGCTGGACGGCGTAGCCCAGACGGTTGGCCGCGCCCCGGTGCTGGCCGATCAGCGACCGGTCCGCTTCGTTGAATGTGTAGTGGCGGATGATCTCATCGTGGCTCTCCGGAAACGAGAAGAGGCTGTCTCGCTCGGCAGGCGAGAGAATGGTTCGTCGTGGCATGTTTGGCTCGGCAACGGGCGGGGATGGCGCCGATATGGATTGCGGCACTGATTCCACCGGATTGACGGTTCGAAAAGACGCAGTGTAGTCCGTTCTATCGTCATAGTCTTTCTTATCAAAAGGCATCGATTTCCGAGTTAAACTGGCGCTCATGAAAACGCGCCGCGCCTCTATAGCCTCCCCCCAGGCCGGCGACCCGCCCCGCTTCCCCGCCGCCGACGAACTCGCCGTGCTGCGTGCGTGGTATGCGGGACTGCCCGTGCGCGAGGCGGTCGAGCGCTATCAGTCCGCCTTGCTGGGCGGCGGCAAGTCCGCGCGCGCCGCGCATCGTGACGATCTGGCCGCCCTCCTCGATCATCCCGCGGAAGATCGCGCCCGGCACGCCAAGGCAGTCGCGCACGCGATCGAAGCGCTGCGCACAGCTCGCCCGCCAGAACCACAGATCACCGACGACGTCGCGCAGTGGCTCGCCCCGCGGGCCGTGCGTGTGCTGCACGCCGACGGCATCCGCACGCTCGCCGATCTGACCGTGCGCATCCCGCGTCGCCGCCAGTGGTGGAAAGCGGTGCCCGGCCTCGGCGTCGCCAGCGCCCGCGCCATCGAGACATTC
>NZ_WHNQ01000094.1 GCF_009362785.1 Paraburkholderia atlantica | reverse complement strand
TGAACGCGAACACGTCCTGGTAGTTACTACCGAACACGCCGCCCGTGAGGTTGCCGATATAGCCGGCGCCCAGCTGCTCGATCAGGCCGAGCAGCACGCCGCCGACCATCGCGCCGCCGAGATTGCCGATACCGCCGAGCACCGCCGCGGTAAAGGCCTTCAGGCCGGGGATGAAGCCCATGTAGAAGTGCGCGTTGCCGTATTCGGACGCGATCATCACGCCGGCGAGGGCAGCCAGCGCCGAGCCGATCATGAAGGTTGCCGAAATCACGAAATTCGGGCTCACACCCATCAGGCTCGCGACGTTCGGATTCTCGGCGATCGCGCGCATCGCGCGGCCGAGCTTGGTCTTGTGCACGAGCAGCAGCAGGCCGCCCATCACGATGAACGCCACCAAGATGATCACGATTTCGGTCATCGAGATCACGGCGCCGGGCGTCGTGTCGGTGGCCTTGATCACGTTGATCGGGTCGGTGGGCAACAGCTGCGGGAACGGCAGCGGATTGCGCGACCAGATCATCATCGCGAGCGTCTGCAGCAGAATCGACACACCGATCGCGGTGATCAGCGGCGCGAGACGCGGTGCGCGGCGCAACGGCCGGTAGGCCACGCGCTCGATCGTGTAGCCGACCACCGCGCAGACCGCCGCCGCGATGAGCAACGCGATGACCAGCGTCAGCACGTTGCCGAGGCCGGGGAAGTGGTTCTGCAGCACACCTATGGCGGAGAGCGCAACCATCGCGCCCACCATCAACACATCGCCGTGAGCGAAGTTGATGATGCCCAGAATGCCGTAAACCATCGTATAGCCCAGTGCGATGATGGCGTAGACACTGCCAAGCACCAGTCCATTCATGATTTGTTGGACCAGAATGTCCATGTCTCTCTTACTCCAGTTGACCGCCTACGGGTTGATACGGGGTAACGGACAGTGCGATGATGTCCGTTACCTGTCAAAAAATAATCGAGTGCGATGGCGGCTATCGCCCCAAATCGCACAGACCGTCACATGTGCGTCGATCCAGTCGCCTGTCCGATCGAATGCGACTTCCCGATCATGGTCGAGAATTGCATCTGCTTGTGCACTGTCACGAAATCACGCCAGAAATACTGCGGCCGATCGCCGTCGCGTCTCCCGAATAGACGAGTTTCTGAACGGAGTACGCGCCCGGTTCCCGACCCACTGCGTCATCCTCCGATAGCACTTCGAACGCAACCGAGCGACGATTTGCCGCGGCTGATGCTCTGTTCACATCTTGAACCGCGATTCGAACAGCGCTTTCGTCGTTCTTTCCAAAGGTAAACTGCCCGCCTGTCAGCGGTTCAGCAACTATCTCCGTTGCGAATTTAGGCTGTCCAGCCACGCGGACAGCGGACGGCAGTGCCGCGACCGAAGCGGACGACTGATTGATGCCATTCATGGATGTCCCTCTCTTTGTATTGCTCAACTGATAACGGGCTCCCATCCGTTTTGCCCGATATGCACGCAAGCTTCAGCCAAAATCCACATATTCCAAAAGTCCGCGCGTTCTTTTTTTCGCCGAGGGTCGACGCGACATTTGACAGCATTCATCGTGTTCTCGACCAAGCGTTACTTACGGATCAATACATTTTCTCGGAGCCGCACGGATCACGTCAGCAGTCGCATCGCATCCCGCTAAGGCTAGCGTCAAAAGCGATCACACAGAACCAGAAATTTCTGTTGCGTGGCCCCGGAATAGCACTATTCGACTGGAACTCTTGAATTGCAAGCGTCGCATACTTACCCTTTTTCGACTCATGTGCATGATCTCTATGTGCCCGACAGAATGACGCATCAGATCCAAAAATTCCTGAAGCGAACATCAGCTTGATGATGCGTTTGATGGCGCAGCGATCTCACGTGACGCTATGTTGTTCAGGTACCTCTCCTGGACAATTGTTCAGCGGTGTCGCCTACCCGTCGTTGCGCGCGTCAAGCGGCAATCAGATCGCCACCCTTTTGTCAACGGCCGCCTTTTTGTGGATCGCCAATGCTGATGAATCGCCATCCCGAAATAACGATGTGCATTAGCCATTGCAGGAGGGGGCGCAGCAGCGCATCGACCGTCTACGCCTCGTCACGCCAACCGCGGGCTTGTCTACAAAACCGCGCTTTCAGATAGCACCACCAGCCTGATGGCCTAATGATCAGCTTCGGGGCTCGGAGCGGCCAACACCCTTTCGACGCTACGTTGCCTCCTCCCCCCTTGCGGCAGTGCGTTCCTGTCAATCTACCCGACGCGCCCAACTGTCAGCCTCCTTCAGAAGGACCAAGGTACCCCGGCACCGGCACAATACTGCGGTGGGCCGAGGCTGGGCCCTATTCTATTTTGCGCGATTAGGAATATGAAATAAATTCGGCTTATATCCAAGCAGCTCACTTTTCCTTGCCACATAAATTCTGCTTATGCCGGCTTAAGCAAGTTATGCTTGTATCAGAGATGAACTGCCGTTAGGATTGCCCGGTCACACCTTCAACGATCCGAGTGGACGCCGTTTCGGTGGGTGTTTTCAGGGCTACGAAGCTCATCCAGTGATGAAGTTCGATCCGATCGATGAGCCATCAGAATGAAGTGATCAAGCAGTTAAAGTGGTTGGTAGTTGGGGCCGTCGCGGAGCATGGTGAACGTGCATGGGCATCGGCGTCCGACTAAAGAAATGACCAAGGTTTTGTCCCAATAAGGGACCTGCCATGTGGAGGCCCCGAAGACGGATGATCTGACCGATGAAGCAGAACCTGAATCGCGCGGTGGCGAAGGTGCTCAAGAGCCTACATTATCCGCTTGACGTAATCCTTCTCTGCGTGCGCCGGTACGCTGCGTATCCGCTGAGTCTGCGTCACCTCGAACAGTCGGATGGCGAACGAGGAATTTCGGTTCGCCATCCGACTGTGCATCGCTGGACACTCAAACTGTTGCCGGTTCTAGAGAAGCCGTTTCGGCGCTGCAAGCCGGCGGGCGGCAGGAGTTGGGGTATGGACGAAACGTACATTCGCGTGAGGAGCGAGTGGAAATATTATTTGTACCGCGCCGCGGACAAGGCTGGCAACACGATCGCTTTCCTTCTGCGAGCCCGTCGTGACAAGGCTGCGGCCCGGAGACACTTCGAAAAGGCGATGACTCTGAACGGTGAACTGTAGACTGTGACGATTGATAAAAGCGGATCAAATCTGGCGGCGCTACAAGCGCTCACCGCCGAACGCGAGACGCCGATCAAGGTCTGCCAGAACAAATGCCTGAACAATTCTACTCGCTGGCGAAATAAGCAATCCTATGATATCGCGCTTTGCTATGACTGTGTCCTTTTCGCGGCCAAATCCTGTTGGGACCGACAAGGCTTACGACATGTGCGACTCTGTTCGTGACTGCCAGACGCGCAACGTGACGCCCCATGTGGCGCGCAACGTTGCTCATCAAGACGGAAGCGCGATTGATGGGCGCGCTTCGCGGCACGCCGGTTACGGCATCAGCCAGGTGAAACTTAAACGCATCGAAGAGTACTCCGGTTGGGGCAAGACCATTGGCAGAATTCGGCAGACCAACTATCGAGGCATCAAGCGGGTCACCAGCACTTCAGACTGACCATGCTGGCGAGCAACCTGACCGGAATGGCCCGAATACTGATGGCCGTGCCGCGAGGAGCAGCGCAATGAGTCGCCGGACGCGGCCACCGGGCGAAAACGCGCCGGCTGGCTCACTCGCCTGTGGTGTGCCCCGGACGATCCATGTGCAACTCAGCGACGAATTGCATACGAAATCCCTTTAAACATTGCCGCGGTTGTCAAAACGAGGCGATTTTCGACAGCCTGTTAGGTCCTCGACCTCGCATCAAACTTGGGAAAGGCAGACCAATCGGCTACGCGGTCGTCGGTGACGAGGACGAAGACGTTGTAGTAAGAGGCTCACGAAACGGTCCCACGATCATGAAGCGGTAGCTCGGTTTTGCAGAAGTAGGAAGTCTGGACAAGAAGCGAGTGATCAGGCGTCAGCGTTTCCTTGCAGAGATGGAGAAAGTGGTACCGTGGGAGCGCTTGCTGTTGGCGACCGGGCCGTACTACCCGAAAGGCGAATGGGGCCGCCCGCCGATGGGACTTGAGCGGATGCTGCGGATCTACTTTCTTGAACAGTGGTACGGCCTGACGGATGAAGTCCTTGAAGACGCGCTGAACGACAGTTTCGCGATGCGCGCGTTCCCGGGCATCGACTTGGCGCGCGAGAACCTACCGAATGCCGCCACGCTGTGAAGTTTCGGCGCCTGTTGGTCGCAGCATGAGTTGACGCGAAAGCTGTTCGATGAGATCGGCATCGCGCTATGCGAGCGCGGGGATGAAAGAAGGCACGCCGGTGGATGCCACGATCTTCGCGACACCGCCGTCGACGAAGAATGTCGAAAGAGCTGTGCCCCGGAAATACACCCGCACGGATGCTTAGAATCAGCCGTCGACGACCGTCCTGTTTTTAAAAGCCGCGAGTCGCACCGCCAAGCCATCGGCAATCGGCTCATTGATCAGCGTTTCGCAAGGAAGCAGTTCATGGACAGCAATGTAGTACCGACGTTCCTACGCGCTCAACTTAAGCGGGGACTTCTCGAGGTCAAAGTCGACGCCGCCGCCTTGCCCGCGGCTACCCTGTTCGGTTTCGCAGAGCGCCGGAATCCTAAGCGGGCATTCCTCTTCGTGTCAAAAGTTCTGGGACGACTCGTGCCGACGCGGCCATCGATCATGGCTGCCAGTTTCGAGAGCCTCGTCAGCGAGATCCCAGCGGACCTGCCCGGCCCAGTGCTGGTAATAGGCGTGGCCGAAGCCGCAGTTGGCCTCGGTGCCGGCGTGCACCGTGCTTACAGTGCCACGCGTTCCGACAGCGTGTACCTCACCAGTACCCGTCATCCTTTGGGTACCGACCTCTTTTCTCGATTCGAGGAAGAGCACAGTCATGCCAGCACCCATTTAATCCACCTGCCAGTCGATCCCGAGGTTCGTGATTTGATGCTCCAGGCCCGATCTTTAATCTTGGTGGACGATGAGGCTTCGACCGGCAAGACCTTTCTCAACCTGCACCGCGCACTAATCGAAGCCGGCCTGAACAAGATCGAGCGAGTGGTCACGTGTGTCCTGACGGACTGGTCTGGGGGTGCTGTGCGTAAGGCCATCGGAGAGTCGACCACCGCCGTATCCTTGCTGAGCGGCTCGTATCAGTTCCACGAAGATCAGTCCGCGCCTCTGCCGGATATGCTAGGTGTCGGCGCCGTTTCTATAGGCGGATGGCCTCTCTCGCCCCGCAATGACTGGGGGCGCTTGGGCGTTCGCCACGTGGACGACACGCTCGCACCGAACATTCAAATCCAGCCCGGCGAGAAAGTCGTCGTAGTGGGTACCGGTGAGTTCGTCTGGCGTCCCTTCCTGCTGGCAGAGCGCGCGGAGCGAGCCGGGGCAGACGTCTACTTCAGCGCTACCACCAGGTCCCCTATAGCCATAGGCCACGCCATCGAGCACGCGCTGTCGTTTCCTGACAACTATGGCCTCGGTATTCCGAACTTCCTCTACAACGTGAAGCCCGGTGAATTCGACCGAGTTCTTATCTGCACCGAAACCCCGGCGCAAGCGCTCCCTGCAGAACTGGTTGATGTCCTGAATGCGGAGATAATTTTCGATGAGCAGTAATCGTCCGCTGATATTCGTCGACCTCGACGACACCCTGTTCCAGACCGCAAGTAAGATGGCGGATGCCACCCCACGAATCATCGCCACCCTGGACGTGCATGGGCAGCCCAACGGGTATATGAACCCGGTCCAGAACTTCTTCCTGAACTGGCTGCTGCCCTCGGCCGACGTCGTTCCGGTTACCGCACGTAGCGTGGAGGCCTACAACCGCGTCAAGCTTCCTTTCACCGAAGGTGCAATCTGCTCCCATGGAGGCGTGATGCTCCGCCCTGACGGATCGCTTGACCAGCCCTGGCACGCACAGATGGCCGAGTCGCTCCGGACCTTTCAAGACCGGCTGTCGACACTGAGGGAGGCCACCCTGCAAATCGGCAAAGAACTGGGCTACTCCCTGCGCAGTTGGGTAGTTGAAGAGAAAGGTCTGCGCCACTACGTGCTGACCAAACACAACGAGTCCAACGACTCGGTGCTCACCGAGTTGCTGACCGAAGTTCAATCTCGAAGCATGTTGGAATGCATGCACACCCACGTTAATGGAAACAACCTCGCCCTCCTGCCTGCGGGTTTGGAAAAACGCTTCGCCGTTCAAGAATGGTTGCGCCGCGATCGTGAAGTCCACGGCGAGCGGCCGGTCCTGGGCTTCGGTGACAGCATCTCCGACCTGGGGTTCATGGACCTCTGTCACATGTGGTCAACGCCGGCGCGCAGTCAACTGGCAACAGTAGTGAAGGGGCTCATCAATGAGTAATCCTCTCGCCACCCTGAGCACCGTCGGCAGCGGCAGCTACGCCCCTGAAGATGTGCATTTCCTTTTGCAACGCGTGCAGATGAGCTTCACTACCGTTGAGGAAAAGGAGCTTCTGATTCAGACGAACCGGAAGCACTACTCTGAGATGATAAGCTTCGAGCAGGCTCCTACCGACGTGCACAAGGGTCTCTACACCCATGCCTTGGCGCGGAACGGCGCTCGTATGGCTTCCAATGTTCAGGCCTTGGCATTGGCATTGAGTGCCGCTTACACCGGGCCGAGCATCGCCCTGGTTTCATTTGTTCGCGCAGGCGTGCCCCTCGGTGTCCTGCTGCGCCGGGCACTCGTCGAAATGGGCCGCGATACTCACCACTACGGTGTCAGCATCATTCGCGATCGCGGGATCGACATGGTGGCTCTGGAAGCCATCATCCAGCTGCATGGGGCCGAAAAGATCGCCTTCGTGGATGGTTGGACCGGCAAAGGCGCAATCTCCGATGAGCTCAAGCGGACCTTGGACGACGACAAGCGCTTCCCAGCAGAGCCTCGCCTCGTTGTTCTAGCAGACCCCTGCGGCCGCGCTTGGCTGGCTGGCTCTGCAGAGGACTGGGTAATTCCGTCCGGCATCCTCGGTGCAACTGTGTCGGGCCTCGTATCCCGCACCATCTGGCCGACTCAAGGTGGGCTTCATGGTTGCGTGACATACGACCACCTGCCTAAGCATGACGTAACCCGAGAGTTCATCGATACGATCGAGGCCGAACGTGGGGCGCTGGGCGAAGTTTATCCCGCAACTCCATGGACCGACGAACAGCGATTGGAGCTCCAAGCGTCCGCTGATCACGTGGTGTCCTCACTGGCAACGCGTTTTGGCACCTTCAACTTGAATCGCGTGAAGCCGGGTATCGCTGAGGCAACCAGAGCTGTTCTGCGTCGTGTGCCCGATCACGTTCTGGTACGTGATAGCAACGACAGCGACGTGCAATTGTTAATGCATCTCACTGACCGCGCGGGCGTGACCGTAGAGGAGGCTGGCGCGGACCTGGGTCCGTATCGTGCCGCGACAATCACACGGAGTCCCAACTGAGGGGCGACATTTCTACGTTCGCCCTCGGGGCGACTCTGTACATGCCGGCTACCCGCGGTGACATGCTGGACGTGGTTTTCGGCACCAAGATCTCAGAATTGTGCTCACTTGTGGTGTGCCTGGAAGACGCGGTGGCGGCGATCGACGTCGAAAGCGCGCTCGCGAACCTGCGGGCGCTCCTCATGGAGGTTGAGGCTTGGGGCGGCCGCCCTGAACATGGTCTCCTGCTGCTCCTCCGGCCGCACGATGCTGCGATGGCAGCAGTGCTGAGTGACTGGCCGCTGATGAAGCACGTCGACAGGTTCGTCGTCCCCAAGTTGACACTGAAATCCCTCCAATCTTGGGAATACGCGGTGAGCACCTTGGATCTGTGCCTCATGCCCACACCGGAGACAGTCGACGCGTTCGACCCTGGCCCAATGGTGGAGCTTGGCCAAGCTCTGAAGGCGAACCCCAAATCAGCGCATCATCACGCTGCGGATTGGCGAAAAACCTCATGGGTTGTCTTGGTCTGCGACACAATCCAGCCACCACTGGGGCTGGAGACGCTGGTCGCGTCAAGGCTCGCTCGTTTCTAACACCGTCTAAGCTCCCTCGAACACCGGCGAAGTCCGGAATGACCTTCCCTCTGTTTTTCGCCTTCCAGAGGCCCGGGGTTATGCAGCTACATCCGTTGCCTGCTGAGCCACGAGCCAGTCTCGCATGAACTGGGCCGGCGACACAAAGCCGAGCGACGAATGACGACGACTGCGGTTGTAAAACACTTCGATGTATTCGAACAAGTCCGCTGCGGCTTCGCGATGCGTGCGATAGCGCGCTGCATGAACCCGTTCATTTTTCAGGCTGTTGAAGAAGCTCTCCGTCGGCGCGTTGTCCCAGCAATTTCCTTTGCGGCTCATAGAGCAACGCATGCCA
>NZ_WHNQ01000093.1 GCF_009362785.1 Paraburkholderia atlantica | reverse complement strand
ATGTACTTCGTGACCACGCCCTTGGATATGCCCAGTGACGCGGCGATCCGATCGTGCGAGAAACCGCCGTCGAATTTAAGTCGTAAAACGTCCTTGATCATGCGCATGTTCATCCGGTGCGCGGGCATGCTCTCTCCGGCAAAAGCCGGCGAGCATAGCCTGCGTAGTTGATGTCATGCGCAACGCCAATCCTGCCTTCCGGTCCGCTCGGTCACGTTCCCGAAATGCCCGGTCACGTTGCCGAAATCGCCGGTCACCATCCCGAAACGGCCGGTCACGTTCGTCCGAAATACGCACCGCCGAATCATCGGGCCGCCACCACGGAGTGGAATCCGCAACGGCTGATCAACTGGGCCACCGACATCGGTCCGAATACCGCTGCGGTTATCGAACATCTGCTCGGCGGTCGCCAGCATCCGCAGCAGGCTTACCGCGCCTGCCTGGGGGTGCTGCGCATGGGCAAAGACTACGGCCGTGCGCGGCTGGAAGCCGCCTGCCAGCGCGCCATTGATCTGAAAGCGCCGAGCTACCGGTTCATCGCCTCAACGTTGAAGAATGGCCTGGAGAGCAAGGCCGATGCGCCCGTCGCCCAGACCGAACTGCCGCTCGTGCACGCCAACGTGCGCGGGCCGTCCTACTACCACTGAAAGGAGATCATCGACATGCTGCATCACCCGACCGTTGAGCGGCTGCACGAGCTGCGCCTGTTCGGCATGGCCGCGGCGCTGGCCGACCAGCAATCCCAGAACAGCATCGATCAGCTCGGCTTCGAGGAGCGCCTCGGGCTGCTCGTCGAACGCGAAGCAAGCGAACGCGAGTCACGCCTTCTCACGGCGCGGCTGCGCCGCGCGAAGCTGCGCTTCCCTGACGCGGTACCCGAAGACATCAACTACCGCGAGCCCCGCGGACTCGACCGCGCTTTACTCGCCCGACTGCTCACTGGCGAATGGATACGGGCGCACCAGAACGTGATTCTGGTCGCGCCGACCGGTCTTGGCAAAAGCTGGCTCGCATGCGCGCTGATCAACCAGGCATGCCGTCAGGGCTTCTCGGCCCGCTATCTACGCATGCCGAAGTTCAATGAGGAGATGGCCATCGCGCACGGTAGCGGCGGTTACGCGAAGCTGCTCGCGCAATGGGCGAAAACCGACATCCTCGTCATGGACGACCTCGCCATGGCGCCGCTGTCGGATGCTGCGCGGCGCGATCTGCTCGAAGTGCTCGACGACCGGCACGGCCGGCGTTCGACGATCGTCACCAGCCAGATCCCGGTCGATAGCTGGCACGCCGCCATCGGTGATCCAACGCTTGCTGACGCGATTCTCGACCGGCTGGTTCACAACGCGCATCGACTCACGCTATCAGGCGAATCGATGCGCAAGCGCCGAAATGGTTTGACCATCGAAGACGAGAAGGAGTAAAAGAACTCACCCCGCGTCGCCACGTCCGCAGCGCTCGCTTTGCTGTGGAATCCCCGCTCGGCTTCGCGTGGAATGTCTGCTCGCTTTGCCGCGGTACGGCTGCTCGATTTGCGTGGAATACGCACACGTTTCTCCCTAACATTGGCCAGATCGCGATCGAATTCCATGATTTTTGCGGCCTGTGGAAAAGAGGGATGTCGTCCGGCTTGAGCAGCGGCTTGAATCGCAGCGATGCCGGTTGATCAATTTTTCGAAGGAATCGCACGGGCACGAAGATCATCTGTTCCTCAACCGGAGGAGCTGTCCGCTCGGCTACGTCGAGTATGCGACCACGAAGTATGTGACGAAGTACCTGTTGGGCGTGGGCCGCATCATCGACCGCTGGAGGCGCGGTGGCAGTAAGCGCCAGTGATTTGCACAGCTCTGATGTGATGGACGACTTCCGCAGTTCGGGGCCCGGTATATGCCAAAGTGGAGAATTGTCAAAGCGAGATCCGAATGTCGGGGTGCGGGCCATTTACCAGATGTCGGGGGTGAGGTTGGTTTTGTTAGGCTGGGGTAGGTGGTGAGGGCGGTTTTGGCTCGCTTATTTGTCTCTCTGAGGGAGGTTTTTAGCACCGAGCCTGCCCGCGCTCCGGTGTGTCCCCGTCAACACTGCGTTCACGTCATCCTGCGTGAATTCCCGTGCTTCCTGGTGCTCAGCAGCCGACTCCTTGGCGTGTACCGCAGTACCCTGAATGGTGCGTGACGGCGAGCTCGACGCCCGTCGGTCATCGCGTTGCGCCTGCAAGGCCTGAGCGACCTGCAGCGCGTGACCGAGCCGCTTATGCTCGACGACGACGCCCTGGTCGATTTGAGCGAACCGGTCAGAGGGAACATAGAGCAGCGACGTGCCGTGCGCCCGGATTTCAATGCGTCCGGCCGGAGCGCGCTGGCATCAACTAGCCACATTCGGCTCGGCACGGGGGGGCCGAGAGGGACGTTGTCCGTCGGACACCCCCCACCTTCATGGCGGCCGTCGACGACATAGTCAAGGACGCCATCAAGGTGTTCAACAGCACCGGACACAAGACGGTGGAAGGGGCGCTTTTTTGTTATCCGCTGAAGTGGCTGGATGAGTTGCTCGCAGGTTTTTTAACGCATCAAAAGCAAGAGCTTGACGTTGGGGGTCGTCGGGGATGACGCGATCTCGCGCGCCGCCGACTAGGCAAGAAAGGTGATCCGGCTGCATGAGCGACCGTGTTATGCTCATTCGGAATGCTTGGCGCATGAAACGCAGCGCGACTGGGAATTTGCTCAGGCTGCCGCGCGAGAAGCAGCGACTCAGCTTCGGCCCGCTTCGCGGGCTGGTCCGGCTGGGCAGTTGGAGTGAGCAGCCACAGGCGTTCGTGAAGTAGATCCGGCCACGGCTGGGTAGAAATTATTGGGCGCTCCATTAGTGCGGTGGCACGTTAACTCCCTTCCAGCGGTCCTGTCCACGCGATAAGATACCCATTCCTGAATGAAACTGCTCAAGCCCCTTACCTATTTGCATCAGAGCCGTCGAGAGAAACTTCAGGAACGCCACGGACATTTAATTTCTGAAGCGCAGTGTCTGATTCAACTGCCTGGATATCGTCGGGTGTGCCCCCTTAATGCACGTCAACTAGAAAGAGAACTCCCAATTCTCAGTGATACACCTCGGTGACCCTCAAGCACTATTCGCAGCTTACCTAGTTCGTCGAGGTGACCGATAACCGAATCGGCGAGCATGTCGATGACGGGTCCTGGCGCGGTGCAGCGTAGAGTAATAGTCTCATCGACGGTGCTTGCACCAAAGTTCAGAGCTGTAATCTGAGTCTCTTTCCCTGCGGAAAGTTCGTGAATCATTACTAGGAGGCCTGGCGCGACAACGTCGGGAATCCCTATTTGCCTACTTAAGGCAAGGCCATACGAGTCTCGCACAGCGAGGAGACGCTTGAGTTGTGAGGCGAAAGAGGTGGGGTCGGCGAGCTGCTCCGGCAACGTACCGTACAAGGCCACTGCGCGCGGTATGCCTTCTTCGGATGCATATGCATGCCCGTTTTCGCCTGTGAGATCATAAGCACCGCGTTGTACCCAGCGCGTGTCTCCGTCAGTCGTTCGCTCCTCGACGGCCTCAACGGGTAAGGGTAGTGCACCCACAAGGTCCCATCCCGATATCGCAAAAATGCCGGGCTGAAAAGCATTGAACATCGCAAGAAGAAGATGAATTTGTCGGATATTGTCCCTGTCCCTAGGCGTTATGGCATCCAAGTCCCGAATATTGAGTGCCGCAGTGATGACGCTGACTGTCGTGCAAGACACACCGTTTGTCACAAAAGGAACATTGTAGCGCGCATGCTCGCCGCACAAGCGCTCGTACATCTTCTCCCGGATATGCTCTCGAAGGGAGTTGCCGTTCCATGTCTGCCCTTGGAAGGTAAAGGTTGCGTTAGCGTGTAGCGACCAGAAATGTACGAGCTCCAGCGTCAGTTCATCGTGGTTCTGAAGCGCGTGAATGAGAGACGCCGGGTCGATGCCGTACTGATGGGCCTTGCGTAGCATCAGCCGCAAGAACTCTGTGTCTCCCGTCAGAAGTGCATGCTGATACGCAGGACGTGTGACAAAGTCGTAAGACAGGTCCGCGCCATTTTTGGACATCGCCGCCATGTCGTCGAGCGTGAGATTGAGTTCCTGAAAGCTGAACCCACCGGCCTTACGAATCGCCCCGGCAAGAAGCTGGTTGGCCGCGACCGCGAGTGGATGGCTCTGCGACCACGCATTGCCGTGTGGTCTTCGCTCGATGCCGAGAAATCCGTTGGCATCCAGGCGAAGTCCGCGTGCGCCGAGGACATCTAGGGAGTGCAGAGCATCACCGATACTGATTTGTTGGGCTGCAAATGTTGGGTCGAGCCAGTTCAGTGACGGTTGACCTTCCTTAAAGTAGTGAAGGTATACCCACCGGCGCATTATGCCGTCTACGCCGAGTACAGGAGCGGTTGCACTCCAGTCTGTTTCCTTGACGCCCGGCGCAAAAAACATTACCCGCTGAAGTTGGCCAACGATGTAGCGCCTACCTTTTAGGGTGTCGACGACGTCAGCCGGCAGATTGATGGAATCTTTGCCTTCAGGTACGTCTGGTAAAAGGTTCCAGTCGCTAGGCATGATCTCGATCATGTGGTAGAGGCCCGGATAGTCCCCGTAATTCATCTCAGCGAGCCGGAAGTCGGGGCCTTTGCCAGTATGCAAAGGAATGATATCGTCAATGACAACAGCGTTGTGCGCTGCCGCCATGCGACTCATTGCTATGAAGTCTTCTTTACTGCCGAATCTGGAATCGATCTCTAGGCCGATGCGATCAAAGTTGCCGTCCACCGAATGGGTAAAGCGCTTGCCATTGAGACCACCGGCGACTTTGGTTGGACCCGGGTGCATGGCCCTAATGCCCAACGAGGACAGCGAACGCCACAGTGTCTCGCTTCCCAATGCCTGGAGTACCGATTGTCCCGGCGCGGCTATAACCGCGCCCGGGTACGCGGTGAACCAGACAGACGACTTTGCGCAGACCTCACGCGGGCGTGCCTCGGCATAGGGGTGAAGCCAAAGCTTGGCTTGGCCCGCATAACTGCGTGCCCGTGCCCGAACCTGGTGGAGCATTGATTGACTCACGAGCCACTGGATATGCTCTGAAGCCGGAAAATTCATGTCAGAGCTCCTGGAGATATTTCTTGAGGCGATATCAGGGCTTGGGCGCGTTCAACCAGCGCCTCGGATACTCCGAGGCCAATGAGTCTTCACTTGAGTACGCGTGCACGTCACCGCCCGTGCCGGGTCCCGCCTGATCGTCATAGCCGACGATAGCCTTTACTTCGAGAAACGCCTCCAGACCCCACTCGCCATATTCACGGCCGTTGCCGGATTGCTTATATCCGCCGAACGGCGATCCCGCGTCCCACGCTGGATAGTTCAAATACACGCTGCCCGCGCGCAGCCGAAGCGCCACCCGCTGGGCGCGCGCCCGATCTGCGGATTGAACGTATGCAGCAAGTCCGAACGGTGTATCGTTGGCAATCGCGATCGCGTCTTCCTCGTCGCGGTACGGCATGATGGCGAGCACTGGGCCAAAAATCTCTTCTCGTGCGATCGTCATCGACTGGTCGACGTTTGCGAAGACCGTGGGCCGCGCGTAGTAACCGCGCGACAGGCCGTCGGGACGTCCCGGCCCGCCGGCTGCGAGCAGTGCGCCTTCCTCGATGCCCTTTTTAATTAGCCGTTGCACGCGTGTGTATTGCACGTCGCTCACCAGAGGGCCCATCGTGGTGCGGTCGTCGTTCGCGGGACCCACACAGTGAGAGGCCGCCGCATGCTGTGCAATGCGCACGGCCTCGTCGTGCAGCGCTGCGGGCACCAGCATACGTGTCGGCGCGTTGCACGACTGGCCGCTGTTGCCAAAGCACTCGTAGACACCCGAAGTGACGGCAGATTCCAGGTCCACATCGTCGAGAAGAATGTTTGCGGACTTACCGCCGAGTTCCTGGTGCACACGCTTGACGGTCGGCGCCGCGAGCTTCGCGATTTCCACGCCCGCTCGTGTCGATCCGGTGAACGACACCATGTCGACATCTGGATGACTGCAGAGCGCCGCGCCCACCGTTGGGCCGTCGCCGTTCACAAGATTGAACACACCCGGCGGCACGCCTGCTGCATCGAGAATCTCGGCGAACAGCACGGCGTTCAGCGGCGAGATCTCGCTTGGCTTGAGCACCATCGTGCAGCCGGCGGCAATCGCGGGGGCGACCTTGCAGACAATCTGGTTGATCGGCCAGTTCCACGGCGTGATGAGCGCGGCCACGCCGACGGGCTCGTAATTGACAAGGGTCGTGCCCTTCTTGCGCTGCCAGGCGAAGCGTTCGCAGGTACGTAAGAGTTCTTCGAGGTGACGTCTGCCGAGCGCGGCCTGCCATGTATGCGAAAGCGTTTTCGGCGCGCCGATCTCGCGCGAAATGACATCGGCCATCTCGTCGTAACGCGCCGCATAAGCGTCGAGTATGCTGCGAATCAGTGCGACGCGCTCAGTCAGCGGCGTCAGCGAAAACGACGCGAATGCGCGCTTTGCAGCGGTCACAGCGCGCTCCACGTCGTCGGCATTGCCGAGCGCGATCTGCGCGAACGCCTCTTCCGTGCACGGATCGACAACGGCGAGGCGCGCGTCGCCCAACGGCGTGACCCAGACGCCGTCGATGTAAAACTTTTGTGCATTCGACATCCGCTTCCTACTCAGAGAGTGTTTCAAGAAGAACTGCCTGGATTGTTAATCCGGAGCCAAACCCGTTAGCTTCGACGGCAACCTCTGCAGCGCAAGCTGGATAGCTGGGCGTACTGACGCATGGTTCCCCGCCTGTCGTCGTCTGCGCATAAGCTTTAAAAGACACGTCCACATTTACAAGAAGCAGCTGACGACTGGATGCCACCTAGTTTGCAGGTGAAATTCTCCAATGTTCCGAACAGTCTCTTGAAACGTCCTTCACCGCATGCAAGATATTCGGAAAGAGGTGTGTAACAATCAAACCAAACAGCGCCACCACGTCGCCTAGCGCAATATAGCGAAAACATTTCTTTGTGCCTTTGATCGCCATCAATGCATGAATGTCTTCTACTGAATACATCGTCGGCGCTTGTCCTCCCGGTGCGGCTCGGGTGCAAATAGGCGGTCTATACGAGATTGGTTATTAGATAGACGGTAACTCATGACGCAGACAGGACGCCCTTTCAAGCTGCGGGCGCAGCGACCTCTTTGAGACCGCGCTTCGCGAGATTGAACGGCCTTGGCGGATATGGCTTCCGAGCCTTCAGGTGCTTCCGCATCGTCTCCAGATCGTGACGCAACTAGATACTAAGGATGCCTTGGGGCGAGACGGACAGGGTATGCCATTTGAGGACTTCGTTGGCGATACGAATCTGACCGTAGGCGGGTAATTCGAGGGCCAATTCGACAACGGCAGCACCGACATGCGGATCCACGCGGTTCGTGATCAGGGGCCGATGGCGAGAATCTGCTGCAGCGGCGCTTCACTGTCCCGATCGTAAAGTTCCTTAAATCGGTAGAAGCCGCGCGAGTAAAGGTTTGGCGAGTCCAGGTTCCACCTAGCTTGAAAATCATCTCACTCGATTGCTGCGCAACTTTTCTACGTGCCAGCAAAAACGACTTCAGTCGCTGAGGGCTTGCCGCAAATCCTCCTTGACTGCAGTCCACACCCGCGCCAGATCCGGGAAGGCTTCGTCTTCAACACTGGGCAAATACACGGCAGTCAGGTCGCCTGCGCGAGCCGGGTTTTCTGGGAATCAGCGATGGCGCAAAGACCGTGCTCTCAAAGCCGCGCTGCGTCAGTTGCCGATGTAGCCTATAGCAGCCTGGATCCGCCTCTTGCACACACGCGTGAAGCCTTCGACTGCAGCCGCTTGCACAGCCGATCAATCTCCGTTTGAATTGTGCCGATCTTGCCACGCGATATGACCTCGCATGCGTCGATCGCGTAGGCCACCCTGATCGACTCCTTATGCACGTCCAACCCAACGTACACCGTGCTTTCGTTCTTCATGCTGGCTTCCGTGGTGGAAATCGCCGGGTGTGGTCCTGTCCACACCGTGCGGCTCTGGCAGCGATGCTAACCCGGTTTTGATTCGCGGCGCTAGGCCAGGCGCCTGCCTCACGGAAATGGAATGGACGCCTCCCGCACGCGAGCGGTGACCCCGCTCGTACACGAGGAGCTTCAACGTGTTCGAAACCGAGGATTATTAAGGTGGCTCTTTTGAAATTTGAATGGGTTATGCCGCGTGCGGATTGATCGACGCGAAGTTGAGCTTGCCGGCGATCAGGAACAGCACGGTGCGCATAGTTTCGAGGTTTGCGTAGCCACGAGCGCGTCGCTTGGCGGCTTGAAACAGGCCGTTGAGTGCTTCCAGAAAGCCGTTGGTCTGGCGCGTCTGGGTCCATGCGACGATGCCGTCGAAATGCTTGCGTATCATGCGGGCGACCTCCTTCATCGGTTCAACCTTGGAGCGCATCACGTTGGTACACCACTGCTCGAGCATCGCACTG
>NZ_WHNQ01000092.1 GCF_009362785.1 Paraburkholderia atlantica | reverse complement strand
CGTACAGCGTCGTCGTCTTGCCTGAGCCGGTCGGCCCCGTCACGAGCACGATGCCGTGCGGTTTGCCGATCAGCTTGTCGAACTGGCCGAGCGTATCGGACGCCATGCCGAGCGCTTCGAGATTGAGTCGCGCCGCGTCTTTCTCGAGCAAACGCAACACCGCGCGCTCGCCGTGGCCGGTGGGCAGCGTCGATACCCGCACGTCGACCGGACGACCGCCGACGCGCAGCGTAATGCGGCCATCCTGCGGCAAACGTTTTTCCGCGATGTCGAGCTGCGCCATGATCTTGATCCGCGATATCAGCGCGCCGTGCAGCGCTTTTTTAGGCCGCACCACGTCGCGCAACGTGCCGTCGACGCGAAAACGCACCACCGACGCATTCTCGAACGGCTCGATATGAATATCCGACGCCTGCTCGCGTGCCGCTTGCGTGAGCAGCGCATTGATCATGCGGATGATCGGCGCGTCGTCTTCCGATTCGAGCAGATCCTCGACCTGGGGGATGTCCTGCATCAGCCGCGACAGATCGACTTCGCCTTCGACTTCGCCGACCACCTGCGCGGCGCTGCCGTCCTGGCGCGCATACGCCTGGTTGATCGCCTGCGCGAGTTCGTCGGCTGGCACGCGCAGGACCGACACCGCGCCGTAATTGCGCGCGACTTCGGCAAGCGCGGCTTCGCTCGTGCGCTCGCTGATCCAGACCTCGGGGCTATCGGCATGCTGATGCGCGACCAGGATCTGGCCGCTGCGCGCAAAACCGTATGGCACGAGCCGGGCGGCGAGCGGCGACGGCGCCGCGCGCTCGCAGGCCGCGGCATCGCCGTTCAGCGGACGTTGCGAGGGCGCGGATTGCGCGGGCATCTGCGTCACGGACGCGCTCCCGGCGACACCGTGCTCGGCACCGGGCCGCTCGCCGGCTCGACGACGGCCGGTTGCGGCATGGTTTGCGGCATCGTCTGCTGCACGGGTTGGGTCGTGGTCTGCGCGCCGGCTTGCGGCGGTACCTGTTGAGGCACCTGTTGCGGTGACTGCTGCGGCATCATCTGCTGGCGGCGCATCTGGTTCAGGTCGAACAGGTTCATCGCCGGCACCCCGCCCTGGCTCGGGCCGAGCGGCATCGGCGGCACGACCGGATCGTCGCGATCCCTCATGATGTTGTTGTCCTGACGGTACGCGCCCTGCACACCCTGGATGTAGTCGTAGCGGTTCGCCGTGACGGCCTGCGTGGTGTCGCGGTCGCTCAGGATCACCGGGCGCAGGAACACCATCAGGTTAGTCTTGCCGCGCGTCTTCTGCTCGGAGCGGAACAGCTGGCCCAGCCACGGAATGTCGCCAAGCAGCGGCACCTTGCTGTTGCTGACCTGGTATTTGTCCTGCATCAGGCCGCCGAGCACGATGATCTCGCCGTTATCGCATAGCACGGTCGAGTCAATCGAACGTTTCTTGTAGTCCGGCCCCGCCGGATTCGTCGACGCGTTGTTGGTGCCGTCTAGGATCGACGAAACTTCGGTATGGAGCTGCAGCTTCAGGATGCCACCGTCGGTGATCTGCGGCTTCACCTGCAGCGTCAGACCGATGTCGATGCGATTGATCGTGTTGAACGCCGTGCTCGTAGTGCCGCTCGTCAGGTTCGAGAAGGAACCAGTCTGGACCGGCACGTTGGTACCGACGATTATGTCCGCTTCTTCGTTGTCGAGCGTGATGAGGTTCGGCGTGGACAGCACGTTCGCGTCGGCGGTCTGCGACAGCGCTTGCAGCAGCGCGCCGAGACCCTGCGCGCCGAAAATGTTGTGAAGCCAGCCGATGTTCAGACCTTGCTGGACAGGCGCTGCGTTCGAGGCGGGAGCCGTGGCGAGACCCTTTCCGGCGCCAGCGGCCGCGGCCGGCGTCAGGTTGATGATGCTGTTGCCCGTGCCCGCCGCGAGGTTAGTACCGGCAAACAGGTTGCCGTTCGCGACCTGCCACTGAATGCCGAGGTTGCCGCTCGTATCCGAGTTCAACTCGACGATCAGTGCCTCGATATACACCTGCGCGCGACGCGCATCAAGCTGGTCGATCACCGCGCGCAAGTTGCGGTACGTCGCTTCGGGCGCGGTGATGATCAGCGAGTTGGTCGCGGAATCGGCGGTAATCATACCGCCGCCCTGATCCTCGCTCTTTTCCTTGTCGCCGCCGAGAAAGCCGCCGGTATTACTGCTCGAGCCCGAAGCGCCGCCGCCCATCGGCGAGTTCATCGAGCCGCCGCCGAGGCCGCCCGACGGCAGCGGCGGCGTGCCCGGCACGATCGCCGAATTGCTGGCGTTCAGACCACCGCCACCGCTGCTGCTGTTCTGGTTGAACGAGTTCGCCTCGTTCGAGCCGCCCGACGAGCCTTCGCCGCCCTTGCCAAGCATGCTGCGCAGCGTGCGCGCGAGTTTCGTCGCGTCGGCGTTGCGCAGCGGCACGACGTGGATGTTGCCCGGCATCGTGGTCGGCGTGTCGAGCTGCTTCGCGAGTTCCCTGGCCGCCGCGAGGCGTGCGGTGTTCGACGCGCGCATCAGCAGCGAATTGGTGCGCGGATCGGACGAGATCGACACCTTGAGCGTCGCGTCCGTGCTGCCGATCGAGCCCGGATCGAGCATCTTGTTCATCTGCTGCTCGATGTCGATCGCGTTCGCGTTCTTCAGCGGCACGACTGCGACCGCCTGGCCGGCCGCGCTATCGACACCCGCGATGATCTGGGCGATGCGCCGCACGTTGTCGGCGTAGTCGGTGACGACGATCGTGTTGTTGGCGGGGTAGGCCGCGACCGTGTTGTTCGGGGAGATCAGCGGACGGAGCACCGGCAGCAGGTTATTAGCCGATTCGTTCCTGAGCGTGAAGACCTGCGTGACGACCTGGTCGCCGCGCGCGGTCGGCGCCTTGCCGACGTGGGTCGGCACGCCTTGCAGCTTGGCGTCGGCCTCGGGCACCACTTTCAGCACGCCATGATCCTGCACGAGTGCGAAGCCCTGCATGCGAAGCGCCGATTGCAACGTCTTCAGCGCTTGATCCTCAGGCACTGCGTTTTCCGATACTAGGTTCAACTGACCTGTGACGCGTGGGTCGACAATGATCGTCTTGCCGGTGGCCGCGCCGATCGCCTTCGCGACCTGGTCGATATCGGCGTTCACGAAGTTGAGTGTCACCTGTGCGTGTGCGGTCGTCCCCGTGATCAGTCCAGCCAGCAGCAATGCGGTTAAGACGCGAGATAAAGCCATACGATTTGTTATCCGAAATTTTTTTGATTCTGGTTAGAATTCAATGTGGGTGCGAAGAAACGGCAGGTTTGCCCTTGCATAATTTTGATGGAAGGACGGCCAGAAAACAGCGAAGCGCACCTTTCGGGCGTTCCCGGATCAGGGAGAATTGGGCATTGCCAATGACGGCTGCAGAGTCAAACCTTCAACTGGCTGCCGTCGGCCGGATTGAGCGCGCCGACCTTGCTATCGTGGTGGCATGGCGCGTGACCTACCTGATGCGCAAATGCCAAAGCTGATGGAATTTGATTGCCGCCTTGTTGTTCGACCCGAATGAAGTCCGTCGCGCGTATCTGCTCGTCGAAGAGAAAGTTCCGGCCACAATGGCCACCCGCAAACGAACTCTGATTTGCCCTTTTCGGATCATGTGCATGTTGTGGAGGCCGGAGCGGATGATGCGCACGCACCGGAAATCCTCGATCGAATCATCAGTGCGACGATGCGCCTGATGGCGCGATGGTCCTGCTCGATGATTTTGTCAGGTCCCTGTTCTGACGGACATTGATCGGTGTGGGGCGCCCGGCGTTGAGCACTTTGAGCGCACCCAGATCGACTGCCGCCTCTGTTAACGGCAGCCGTTTCGGGCGCACCTTTCCGTGCAATCGCATTCTCGAAGCAACGTCGAACGGCGACCCTGTAGCGATGGGCACGCAACAGGAAATCGACCGTGTTAGCAGCCTTACCGATGACGAAGAGCAGGCACATCCATTGTGCCCTTGACCTTTACATAGGTTTCGTCCATGCGCCGGCTCCCGCCCATCGAGTGTTTGCATTCGCGAAACTCTTTTTTGAAGCAACCGTACGAGCTTGCATCCAGTGGTGCACGCTTGAGGATCGACCTGAATACTCCGTTCGTCCATCATTTCAAATCCAGATTACGTAAACTCAGCTGGTACGCAACGCACCAGCGCACACATCAGAATCACGTCCAACGCATAACGCAGCCGCTTTAAACGCCTGGCCAATACCGGCGGACTGCCTCGTGCGCGGTGTCTTCGTGTTTGGCGTCATGCAGGTCACACATTGGGATTCGAAAGACTTTGCTCGACCTCGCTGACGCGACGGAACCTTACTGCGCGCGCCAACTTCGGATTGCCGCGCTGATCTTCGCGAAGTCCAAGCTGCCGAAGCCCGTAGCCATGTCCCAGCCTGACGTCGCAGTGAAGCCGTAGCCATGGTAGCCGTTGTTGCCTGCTGTCACGTCGTGGTGCAGCGCCGTATTGCCCGGGAGATTCTCATAGAACGCCGGCGTTGGCAGGCTGAGGCTGTTGTTCGTGGCCGATTCGAGCCGCGCCCAGCCGCCCACGAAGATCGGTGACGCGAGGCTCGTGCCGCCGCTTGGCGACTTCATCTTCTGCCCGTTGAAGATGATGTAGGCGCCAGTCGATCGCGCAGCATCGAACGCCACGTCCGGCAGGACACGCTTCGTCACCGAACTGCCGAGCGCCGCGGTTTGCCAACTGGGCGCGGCTTCGTACACGCTCTTGCCCCCTCCCGTCGCCCAGATGCGCACCGCGTTGTCGACCCGCTTCCCAGTTCCGTCTAAGTCCGCGTACGCGGCGCCGTCATTCCATACGGTTTCGCCGGCCCACGTCATGGTGCCGGTCGTGGAGAGCATCGTGCCGCCCACTGCGACGACATACGGCGAACTCGCGGGATACTGCACGCTGTATTTGGACAGATCGTTTATCGTGGTGATCGAGGCGCCGTCGGACGTGCCGATGTACCCTTGGTTTCCGTGCGGCGAATACGATCCAACATAGACGCCCGCATCGCCTGAAGCGACTGAGAAGGTCTGTCCTTGCGCAACAGCCTGCTTGAACACGGCATCGGCGGCGGCGAGCGCGCCGGTTTTATAGGACGTATATTCGTCGTTCCCGAGGGACACATTGATGATGGTCGCCTTATCATCAGTCACCGCTTTGTTGTAAGCAGCGTTCACCGTTGCGTCGGTGGCACGGTCGGTGCCGGGACCGCTCATGGCCGGATAGAAGATTAGCTCCTTGACGCCTCCGGATGTGCCGATGATGACCTGGCTGTCGAGAGCAAACTCGATATCGGCGTCGGGGACCGGGATGCCCGATCCATCCTCGACGACCGCCGTGTTGACCTTCGGCAGGTGTGCGTTTTGCGTGAAGGTGTTCAGGTCGGCAATGGTCTGAGTCATGTCGCCCCAGGCGATGATGCCCACCGTCGTGTTGGTCGCGGCGGGCAGACTGCTCGCGTCATAGATCTTCGCGAAATCGGTTGGCTCGTGGCCAACCAGCTTCGACGCGTCTGTCGTGTTCTTCTCAATGGAGTCCGGTTCGATGACCGCTTCCGGCGCGAAGCGTTGGAGCATGCTGTGCGGCACGACCGCATTCTGCAGACCGAGTACCGAATCAACGCTCAAGGCGAGCGATGACGGGACACGGGCTGACAAATCGTTCCCATAGGCCGGCTTGCCTTTATAGTTGAAGCGCTTGATGCTCGTCTGGAAGGCGCTTTGCACGTTGTTTGCGTTGCCGTCGGCGGAGAGCAGCATGTTGTTCTCCGACACGGAGACGTTGAGGAAGCCGTTCGCCTTCAGATGAGCGACTACGGCCGCGACCTGAGCGTCGGTCGGCGAGAAACGCGCCTTGAACTCGGCCGGCGTGAGGTACCTGTGGTAACTGGGGCTACCCGGCTGATTGAGGTCGCGAAGGAACCTGTCGAGCGTTTCCTCGTTGCGGTGCCTCAGGGCCACGGCAATGTGCAGCGGCTGACTCAGTTCGAGCGGCGTCACATTCGTATCGGTCAGCGCCGGATTGCCGAGGCTGTTCAGCGAGTAGCTCTGCGGGGCATACGTTCCGGCCGGCGCCGGCGCGTTCGACAGGAGGAACGCTTGGGTGCGGGTCGAGACCCAGTCGGTCTCCGCTCGGGCGGACAGCGGGATCATCGTGACCGCTACGCCAAGGGAAAGGGCCGCCAGTTCAAAGGCTCTTGGGAATTTGCGATTGCCGAAATGAATTGTTTGCATTGTGACCTACGAAAATTCAACGAAGCTGGCGCGCGGCCTAGACACGTGGCCCCTCGTCAGGCAATGCGCAAGGGCTTGACTGCGGCGTGGACAGACGGCGGTTGCGGGACGATGTTGCTGTCAACGCTTAACTCGACCGCGATCTCTTTAAGAGATCGCGGCGACGTCTGTAACGTTGCATGGAGTATGGAATCCCAAATTTGGACGACATTCGGGGTATTGCGTTAATGCTTACGAGCTTTGCCATGATTCCTCAAAGTGAATTTGCCGCAAAATATGCGCGGCCCCGGAAGAGATCGCAGAGCCTTGGTACGATATATCTCCGTATAAGAGTCCGTCACTATGGTGTTGATCCCATCGGTCGCGAGCAAATAAGCCCGATACCTGCCGGACGCTTCTAATGTGGGCGGATCATTTCCAAGTGCGACGCGCATGCGATTGTCGCCGGAGCTTCTGCTACGACGCAAGCAAATCGGATTCAATAAAACTGATATCGCGGTTTATGATGGGATTGCAGGGTTTGCTAGTGCTTGCGCATGGGTATGCCGATCCCCTCATAGCGAGGTACGCATCGCTGACTACCAGTATGCCCCGGACCGAGCTCCGCGACCGATCGAGAGCGGAGAGGCGAAACAATCGTTATCGAGGTCCAGGGGGCTGGTGACACCGCGCGCGCGATGAGTCGCGCTGGATGCGGGCAACCAGTCCTCGACATGGTTCAATCATGACAGATAGGAGAGGTTGTATCGAGACCTTCGTTTGGTCAGTGAAAAGGTGCGCAACCGTTTTGTTCGGTGTGCGCCCATATGAACTCCATGCTCCTCGAGACTTTTCTGCAAGCGCTCAAGACGCAAGGCATTCTTGAGTACGCTGATGCGCCGTGGGAACCTTGGCTTCTAAGCGCTGCCCGCACCGGAGGTCGAATATCTGGCGAACAGGCAAGGCGTCTACGCCGTAGGAACTCGGTGTGAGATTATTCGACGGCGAAAGCGGAAGTGCCGGAACTCGCTGGCGTAAAGCATGTATTCGTCAAAGCGTCGGCAGAAGTGAACAACCGCACTGAAAACAGTCATCTGCCCCCCCGCCGGCGCGGGCGCCAGGTTTCCGCGATTCACGCGTCGAAGTCTCTGCAATCTGCCAACAGGCCTCACTCGAAGCCTTCCTTAAGATTTCACAGATTGTTCACGGCCGTCGGATAACATCGAAGCTACAATCCAACGCGGACTGCGCAGTGCATTCATAGTAGCTAGGACCGTAAGGATCATGTTTCTGACGCCACGTGCTTACGTCCACCGATAAGTCCGGTTCTGGACGCCTCGGCAAGAATTCTAAATCTGCGTAGTCGCCGTCACCAAGCTCGTATGAGCAGCTCACTGCCGCTCGCGATCCACTATCCATCGCTGGATGGAATTTGGCAGAGCTAAATTTAGTGATGCCACCGTCATCGTCCAGCCCAATGCCCAACCATGTACCCTCACCATCGCTAGTCATTGCCATGTACGTGTCCCCGTTTTTTTCGATTGCGGTGACACTCGGACAGCTTTCGGCCGTGTCAGCCAACACATGACACGATGCGCCAAGCGCGAGCGTAAAAACAAAAATACCTTTCTTCATCGTTTAAATCCTTCATATTGCACAACGGTCTGCTAATCTAAGGAAGGTCTGCACAACTCGTTTTCAGAGAGTTGGCCGTTTGCCACTTGCGTCGTATCAGCCATGAGAGTCTGCTGGCAGGTTGGTCGTCTGGCTTTAGAAGCGTGACGACCACTGTTTGCCGAGATTCACGGCCTGAATCTGCGAGCGTTTCAAGGGTTCCACAAAGCCTTGCGTGCCATCCACAGGTTGCCCAGAGCAAATAGTGTCGTGATCTGGGCGGTGTTCTTCATCAACCCTCGGTACCGGCTCTTTGTATAGCCAAACTGCTGTTTGAGGACGCGGAACGGATGTTCAACCTTGGCGCGGATGCCGGCCTTCAGGCGTTCAATCTGATCGAATATCGCGTCCAGCCGATCGGTTAGGTCCAGTTGTCTGCGCCTGCCTGGTCGCATCGCGACATGCCAGCGAACCGCGCTTACCTGGCAGCGCTTTTCGATACCCTGATATCCGGCGTCAGCGTACACATCCATTTCCTGGTCGTGCAACAGCGCTTCGGCTGCATTGATGTCATGAACGCTGGCGGCTGTGCCGATGACCGTGTGGACCAGGCCCGACTCTGCGTCCACGCCGACGTGCGCTTTCATCCCGAAGTACCATTGATTTCCCTTCTTCGTCTGGTGCATTTCCGGGTCCCGTGTACCAGAGCCGTTCTTCGTCGAAGTGGGTGCGGAAATCAAGGTAGCGTCGACCGCCGACCCCACCTTCAGCATCAAGCCTTTCTCGCTCAGGATCTCATTGACCAGCGTGAGCATCTGCGCAGCCAGGCCGTGCGTTTCGAGAAGGTGACGGAACCGGAGAATCGTGCTCTCGTCCGGCAAACGCGTCATACCCTCGTCCAGCCCAGCAAATTCACGATACAGCGGCACGTCATAAAGCGCCTCTTCCA
>NZ_WHNQ01000091.1 GCF_009362785.1 Paraburkholderia atlantica | reverse complement strand
TTTTTATATGATTTATACATGTCGAACAGTTCAACTGGACCCTGCACGAACCTGTCTTCCAGCAGATTTATTGACTGCGGTCAATGCGCGAGAGCGGGCTTCTCAGTAGCATTTGTTTCGTGTGAGAAGACAATTATTTGCTCGCAAAGTTTTAGCGAATTTCAACCTGTCAGGGACTGCGAAATCAGAAAATCCTGACCATATCCACCACTTCCTGTCCCGTGGTCGACGTTCGGCCTGTGAGGCAGCTCGACGGCCGAATGCTGAATCAGCGGAGGAGGAGATAATGAAGCTCGTGACACTTATGTTGGCTGGTGCGGTTCTGGCATGCACGTCAACGGCCTGGGCGCAGAACCAGTCGGCAGCGTCGGCACCCGTGCCTGCGAATGAAGTCGTCAGCAATGACGCGATCGCCCGGATGCGCGAGAACGAGGCGACCGAGGATCATGTTGACAGAAGGAAAGCGGAAGCGAAGAAGGAACGGGATGTGGCGATCGCTGCAGCGCGATCTGGAGCGACAGTGGAACCAATAGTCAGGAAAATAGATCGAGCTCCGCCTCTTGCGGTCAATCGTTCGAAAGCGGTGAGCCGGATGCTGTCAAAATTCAGCGCATGCAACGTCGCGACCAGATGTGTGCTGACGTCTGGTGCGAACGGTACTTTCCAAGGTACGGGAGCTCGCCAAGATGAAGGCAGACGCAGATCGTAAGCGATCCATCTTCGACGTCTGGCAGTTAGCGACCGTTGCGAGGAGTATAGGTGTCCAATTCGAGGTGGACACCTATGACTGGCAAAGACTCAGAGTTGGCAGTAGTGCGTCGTAGCAGCGATGGCCGCCGGCGCTATGACGAAAAAAGTAAGTGCGTTTTAATTGAGGCAACCTCTGGGCGCAGATGACCGGTTCGGGCGTCCCCATCCGCTGCTTTGCGGCGTGTCGCCCAGCCCTACTAATGGAATTAATGAGGTTCGGACGTGAACACTAATGGCTGGGACACCATTTCGGTTCTCGACATCAAGCAAGTCAACGCTCAATTGCAGAAACGGCTTGCCGAATTGGTGATGAAGTTCGATACGAGTTGGACGGACGCATTCGCCGGCCAGTTTGAGGCAAAGGGCAATTTCGGCCCATGGTCGATAACCGGTGGGTCCGGCGCGGACATCTACCTGACGCTTCCAATCAGGTCCGGAACGCTCAGTCAAAAAAACGTCACGGGGAAGATTATCGATATATCCGGAATGACCGTGGAGGTCGAAGTCAATCTTGAGTGGATCCCTTCGAGCGTTACGGCTGGCGTCACTAATTTGCAATTCGATCTTGGTGCAATCACGCCGCAAGGCGGCCAGCGCAAGCCGGGCGACATTTTTGTCAAAAACGTTTCCGATCCGAAGAAGACAGGCTTCGGCCTGGACGTCGGCAACGGGATCGCGAACGCGCTCCTCAGCAATCAGGACAAGATCTCCTTTATCTTCGCCCAGACCGGCATTGTGAATGCGCAAACGGCCACCTGGCTCTTGCCGAAGCGGTCGACCTACAGCTACCACACGCCACAAGGCGGCAGCGAAAGCTATCTGGCGATCCTGAGCGTCACGACGGACCGAGACATTTCGCAGCTCAACTCGAACATCGATTCGGGAATCGTAAGCAGCCAGTATCCCTTGGCTTTCGTCATTTCCGGCGACCTGTTTCTTCAGAATGCGATCTTGCCGGTGCTGCCCGGCACTTTCCCACACTCGAATGCGGGCAACTTCTCCTACGCGAACGGAAAGATCAGTCTCGTGAGGTCCTTCGACCTCGATTCGATCCGGGAAGGGGCGATCGACTATACGCCGACGATCGAATCACTCACCATCGAGATCGACGCCAACGCGCTGAACAGCTCCGCCTCGGGTAGCTGCGGGCTGCACCTGCCCCACGCTTACCTTAGCTTCTCCGCCGTCACCAACAACGTACTGGTGTACAACACGACGAACCAGACGTTCTCGTTCCAGAAGGACCCGAACCCCGTCAGCCATTCCCACAACAATGTACCGTGGTACGACTATCTGATCGGCCTCGGCCCGCTGGGCGCCGCGATCATCGCCATCGTGCTCGCGGCCGTCGAATCCGGCCTTGGCGACAGCCTCTCGGGCTCGAAGCTCGCGGGCAGCCTGTCCGCCGCGCCGGCGTCCACCGTGAAATGGGTGGGGCTGGACCAGGTCCGCATCCAGAATGGCGAACTCAACGACTGCTTGCTTTTCCACTCGGACGTCGCTTGACCGCGGCGAGCCGCGCGTCGCAGGAAAGGGCGCGACCAATCGCACATCACGCCTATCTGTGGGACGATCGACCAAAAAGAGGCCCTCACCATGGCACCGCTTTGCAAGGACAACACTACGCCGCCTTCGGCCGGCAGGGCATCCACCAACAACTGGGACACGGTTTTTGCCCTCAATTTTCTCAACGCGAACAAGGCGATCAAGAACCAGAAGTCCTCGCCGCCGGCCTTCGACGGCACCAAGCCGGGTGGCGGATTCAGCGGTCCGGCAATCAAGGTCGACGGCAAGTTCGGCGACTGGCAACTGAGCGGCGGCAGCGGTTCTATCGCGGAGTTGGGCCTGCCGGTTTCAGGCACCGCTACCGCCGAATCCACACCGCCTCAGAGCATTCAGTTCAACGGGACCGCCGTCATTCAGGTCTCGCTCGACTACTTGCCTCAGCCGGGCCAGGACGGCTCGTCCAAGTTCTCGGGCGGCAAGTCGAACGCACTGAAGGTCAAGACGACGACCCCGGACCCCAACACGCAGCCGATCGTGTCGATCATCAGCCTCACGCTGAACAAGGAGGCGAGCGATGCGCACGACGCCATCAGCGACGTGCTCGAGCAATGGCTGATCGCTAACCTCGGCAGCTTCAACCACACCTTTGCCGCGATCGACCTCGGCGCGGTGGCTGACCAGGGGCAGTTCCAGTGGCTCGTGCCTACGCATGTGGGATACGGGATAAACAATCCGGAGAATGCACCCGTCGACAACTATGTGTTCGCCGTCATGGCGATGACGGCGAACCGTCAGGGCGTCAATCTGGGCCACGAAGTCTCGCCCAACGTTATTCCCCAAGGTTGCAATGCCGGCTTCCTGATCTCCCAGGAACGCTTCATGACGAAGATCATGCTGCCTGGCATCGAGAAGATGTTCAAGAACGCCTCGGACAAGGACTTCCAGGTGACAGGCGATGGATCGACGATCAGCAACGTCAATGCGATTACGTTCCAGAACTTCGAGACATCGAACAAGGACGGCTCCGAAACGGTTGAGATCACTGGCGCGACACTCGATCCCGAGAAGTTCTCCCTGATCGCAGACGTCACGACGCTCAAGCTGAATTTCACGGATCTGCACCTTCCCTGGAAGGGCGGCCGCTACACCGTGCACATGCTGTACGACTCGGAGTGCGAACTCTACATGGATGCGAATAAGCACTTCCAGGCCTGCGTGGTCGGAACGCCATCGCTCTCCGTGGCGGTCACGGAATCCTCCGCGGAAAAGTGGACCAACATCATCGTCGGAATCGTCGAGGGAATCGGGTTTGCCGTTGCCGGTGCGGCAATCGGCGGCGCGCTCGGCCCGGCAGCCGAGGCGACGGGGGAGGGTATCGAGGGGGAGGCGACTGGTGCGGCAGAGGCTGTGGAGGGGACGACCGACACGCTCGAGTTCTCCTCGGATCTGGTGTCCGACACCGACATCGTAAATCTCGACGACGTGAATGCAGAGGACGACGCCGACGCAAGCGACGATATTGAAAACACCGAAGAGGAATCGTACTCGTCCAAGTTCAAGGGCTTCCTAAGGCGTAACTGGCGAAAGATTCTCGGCATGGCGATCGGCGGCGCCGTGGGTGCGGTCACGGCCAAGCTCCCAGACATCCTGGAAGCCTATTCCGAGCAGGATCTCGCGAAGATGCCCACGCTCGACGAATTCGCGGATTACTCCGTCTCCCCCATCGCATGGCCCGGACAGACCGGCTATACGCTCGTGAGCATCGCGCTCAACGAGTCGCTGCAGATGGGGCTTAACGTCAACATCGCGGATTGAGGAGGCGCCAATCATGAGCACCTTGTCAACGGAAAACTGGGACACCGCCTTCGGCATCAAGTACAAGGATGCCAATGCCGCCATTGCGAGCGGGGGAAGCTCCCCACCAAACTTCTCGGGCTCGCACCAGGTCGTCGGCAACACGTACAAAGTGAGCGCCAGCTTCGGGACGTGGAAGATGACCGGAGGCTCGGGGTCCCTGCTTATCATGGCCCTGCCGCTGAGCAATGGGCGCGTCTCGGGCGGCGGGCAGGCCGAGGAGTCGTTCGAAGGCACGGCGCAGATCCAGGTGAGCCTCGGCTTCATACCCCAGCCGGGCTCTACCTCGTCGCGGGAACTGCGCCTCGACAATCAGCAGGCCGTCAGCGTGTTGCAGGTGACGCTTTCGTCGGGGCCGCCGTCCGCTCGGGATACGATCAAGGGCGCCTTGCAGGACTGGCTCAATGCAAATGTCAGCGAGTTCAACCATGTCTTCGCCGTGGTCGATCTTAACGAGTTCGTCGACAAGAGCGACGCGTTTGCCTGGGTCAAGCCAACGCATGTGGGCTATGCGATCTATACCGAGAACATAGCGTCGGCCGATGACTATCTATTCGGGATTCTCGCCATGACGGAGAACCGGCCCGGGAGGAACCTCTCGCCTGTGATGGATCCAGGCATCGTTCCCGACGGGGCCGACGCGGGTTTCCTGATCGCCGCGTCACGGGCGGTCGACAAGATGTTCGCGCCCAGGATCGAGACGCTCTTCGCCAATGCCACCGCCGACGACTTTGGTCGCAGTGCCGATGGCATGACGATCGTCAACGTGAACACGCTGAAATTCACGAATTTCACGCTGCAGGACGGAACGGTCATCAACGACGCCCAGATTGACGCGGCGGCCTTCAACATGTCGATTGACCCGGGGTTCGTCGAGATCGATTTCACCGGGTTAAGGTTTACGTGGAAGGGAAAATACAACGTCACCGTCAACTACCGCTCGATAAACGACCTGTCGACAGACGAGAACGGTCATCTCCGGCTCAAGCAAACCGCCGCCCCGACCGTTTCGGTGAGCGCTTCGGAAACTGAGTCGCAGAAATGGAAGGAGATCTGGGAAAGCATCGGTATTTCCGTGGCGGTGGCGGTGGCGGGGGCCGCGCTCGGCGCGGGAGCGGAGGTGGGCGTCGCCCGCCTCGCCGTGGCGCGCGCCGCGACGGCCGGTGCGGAAGCCTCGGCGGACGGCGTGGTCAATATCGAAATGGAACTCGTCCTGAATGCGATGACACCGCAGGAGCAACTCGCCAATGAGCTGGGGGCGGTGCGCGCGGCTGTGAGGGCATTGCAGCAGCCAGAAGCCCCGCAAAGCTTCGCGGGGTTCTTCCAGGCGTCCGCATGGAAACTACTCGGCATCGTGATTGGCGCGGTGATAGGTGCGGGCATCGCGGGGATTGTCACTGCGCTCCAGGCCTACGCCGAAGAGAACACCGAGAAGCTCCCGACGCTTGACGGCTTTGCCGACCGCTCGACAGGGAACGTCAACTGGGCGGGAGGCACCAGCTATAAGCTGAAATCCGCGCAATTGCGCGGCCCGATGCAACTGGGTCTCGTCAAGTCAAGCTGAGCCATGGCCAACTCGGATACGGATGGCCGGGACATGGTCCTCGCCACCCGTGCGAGCGTGCTCAACAAGGCGCTCGCCGGGCGAGAGGAAAGCCTGGGCGAGACGATCCCCCAACCGCAACGGGGCGGTAACCGTAAAGGGCAGCCTGAGCATCTGCCAGATTGCGACCGGAGGATCGGGAGCGCTGGTGAAATTCCTCATCCCCTGCAGTACGCTTACGCTCAGTCAGAAAGAGCAGTCGTTCACGTTGACCGACGGTTCGTTCCTCGTGAAGGCGACACTCGCGCTTGCGCCGCCGCCGGACCCGGCTGACTCCGATGCGCGTGCACGAACCATCAAGGCAGGAAAAGGGACGCTGCACCGTGCAGTCATCGAGCTTCGACGATCCGCAATTCGGGGCTTCGAGGTCATGGCCGTGACCGTGTTGCAATCTTGGCTCGATGCGCAAGCGTCTTTTCCCTACACATTGGTCGCCATCAAGCTGACCATCGTGAGCGATCGCGGCCCGGTCGCGGCGCTCGTGCCCGTGAGCGCAAGCTACGCCTATGCCGACGCGGCCGACGGCGACGGCGTGCTGGCACTGCTTTGCCGCGTTGCCGCCGGCGCCGACAACGCAGGGCAGCTTCTGCCGGAAGTGAACCCTTCTGCCCTTGGCGGCGGCGCAAGCGCGATGTTGCTGGGCAAGGATGTCGTGCTCAGGTTGGCGGATCTGGCTTTGTCGAGAGTGAGCTGGCCGGGTGCGGGCGCGGCCAGGGGCCAGTTCACCAGTGCACTCCTGATCCCGGTCGAACTGACGGAGGGCGTATGATCGCGCAAAACGACGAAGGCCTGAAGGCCGATACCTATGGCTGGGACACGGTATTTGCCATTCGCGTCGACGACGTCAACGCGACCATCAAGCGCAAGGGAACCTCTCCGAACACTTTCGCCGCGTCCACGCAGGATCCTCACACCGCTATCGCGGTGGACGTATCCGGCACGTTCTCCGATTGGCAGATCACGCTTGGCGGCAGCGGCAAACTCATTCACATGCAGACGCCCGTGACCGCGCTGAAGGCGAGCGGCACCATTCCTGGCGCGGGACCTGTCGCGTTCACGTTCGGCGCCGGATCGTTCGAGATCGAGATCCAGCTGCAATACGTGCCCCATACCGAAACGCCCGCCACGGGCTCTGGAACGTTCCACGACCTCAAGGTCCGCCACACCGGCGCAAGCCCGCAAGAGCAGGTGGTCACGGTTCTTGACGCCTATGGCTTCGGCACGAGCACCGATCCCTCGGCCACTCCGTTCGAGAGCGTAGTGGACGACGTCAAGGCTGCCATGCAAAACTGGTTCAACGCCAACCTGATCGATTTCGAGCACGTCTTCGCCACGGTGAATCTCAACCGTACCGCGGACCAGGGGCTGTTCGCGTGGCTGTTGCCGACCTATTCCAGCTACGCGTATGTGGACGGTCCGACGCTCGACTCAAGTGTGCTCGGCATTCTCTGCATGACGGAGAACCGTTCGGCTGACGGGCTCGACCAGGAGATATCTCCCAATGCGATTCCACAAGGGGCGCGTGCCGGCTTCCTGATCGCGCCCGAGCGTTTCGTGACCGAGATGTTGTGGCCGTCTATGGCGATCGTCTACAAGGGCACTCAGCCCGGCAACTTCGCGCTCAACAGCGACAAGACGGGTCTCGACCTCGCCAACGGCGAAGTCACGATCGACTCGCTGAAAGACAGCGACGGCAACAGTCACGAGACTGTGCTGCAGAATTTCGAGCTGACCACCTCCGACCAACTCCTGACGGTCGATGCGACGACACGCGTGCAAGTGTCACCCGGCATCCACGCCTTTACCCATACCGTGTCGTCCTACGGTCTCGCCCTGCACAATAACACCAGCTCGGGCAAGCAAAGCATCTACTACGTGGACAAGAGCAGCATTCCACCGGCGCACTGGACGGAGGAGAGCGAGGGCGTAGAGATCACGAAGATTCTGGAGGGCGTAGCCGCGGCGCTGAGCACCCTTGCCATGGGAGTGGCGACTGACGGGGCGGCCTTCGCCGCAGCCGCAATCGTGATGGGCATCCTGTCGGGCGTGGGATCGAAGATACCGGACCTCATCGCCGCAGCGAATACGGATGACTCGCCTTCGATCGATCTTCTCGTGTTCAATTCGGTCGGCCCGCTGCAATGGACGGATCAGGCGGACTTCAACCTTGTGAACGTATCGCTGAATTACTCGGTCCAGATGGGCGGGACCCCGAACTTCAACGGATAAGGCTACGGGTGAACCGAAGATCCCTGAAAGGCCGCGTTAGCTAGTCCATTGAACCGGACGAATTGCACCGGATGCGTCGAGTTGGATCGGAATACTTCCATTTCAATGGGACAGCCTGCTTGTAGTGGGTAGCCCCACCGTCTTGCGGCAGCAGGGCCCCCGAAGAACGCAGCATGCTGAATCGCCCCGGGTTTCCGGGAGACCGTTTTGTTTGAGTCAAGCCGCCTTGGCGACGTTCTCAAACTGCCGATAGTAAGCTTGCCCGGCTTCCGCCGGCGGGATATCGCCGATCGGGCCGAACAGCCTACGATTGTTGAACCAGTCGACCCATTCGAGAGTGGCCAGCTCGAGGGCTTGCTGGCTACGCCACGGGCCGCGCCGATGAATCAGTTCGGATTTATACAGCCCGTTGTTCGTCTCAGCCAGCGCGTTGTCGTACGAATCGTCCACCGTGCCGACCGACGACTCGACGCCGGCTTCGGCCAGCCGCTCCGTGTACCGGATCGAAACATATTGGGCGGATTCAACCGGTCGTCGCAACACCCCCGAAATCGAAGGGGGTGGAATGGGGAAGAAACACGGGCGGTGCCGTCGGGGAATCCGGCCGTTGGTAGGCTCTATCGGGGGTTGTGTCGCGTTAAGGACGATGCGACGATCAGGCGCCTAAGGTGAAGAGGATTGCTTACATCACGAGAGAATAGAATTGTTCGGCTGCAGTTGAGGCGACGCCATCGTCATACATCTGCCCCTTGCGGATCATGTGTGCGATCTCAATGCCAGACAGGATGATGCGCGCACAGCGGAAATCCTTGAACCCCATCATCGGTTCGATGATGCGTTTGATGGCACGGTGATCCTGCTCGACGACGTTGTTTAGGTATTTGTTTTGCCGGACCTTGATCGGCGTTAAACGCTCGGCATTG
>NZ_WHNQ01000010.1 GCF_009362785.1 Paraburkholderia atlantica | reverse complement strand
CGTACAGCGTCGTCGTCTTGCCTGAGCCGGTCGGCCCCGTCACGAGCACGATGCCGTGCGGTTTGCCGATCAGCTTGTCGAACTGGCCGAGCGTATCGGACGCCATGCCGAGCGCTTCGAGATTGAGTCGCGCCGCGTCTTTCTCGAGCAAACGCAACACCGCGCGCTCGCCGTGGCCGGTGGGCAGCGTCGATACCCGCACGTCGACCGGACGACCGCCGACGCGCAGCGTAATGCGGCCATCCTGCGGCAAACGTTTTTCCGCGATGTCGAGCTGCGCCATGATCTTGATCCGCGAGATCAGCGCGCCGTGCAGCGCTTTCTTCGGCCGCACCACGTCGCGCAGCGTGCCGTCGACGCGAAAACGCACCACCGACGCATTCTCGAACGGCTCGATATGAATATCCGATGCCTGCTCGCGTGCGGCTTGCGTGAGCAGCGCGTTGATCATGCGGATGATCGGCGCGTCGTCTTCCGATTCGAGCAGATCCTCGACCTCGGGGATGTCCTGCATCAGCCGCGACAGATCGACTTCGCCTTCCACTTCGCCGACCACCTGCGCGGCGCTGCCGTCCTGGCGCGCATAGGCCTGGTTGATCGCCTGCGCGAGATCGTCGGCGGGCACGCGCACGACCGACACCACACCGTAGTTGCGCGCGACTTCGGCAAGCGCGGCTTCGCTCGTGCGTTCGCTGATCCAGACTTCGAGGCTATCGGCATGCTGATGCGCGACCAGGATCTGACCGCTGCGCGCAAAACCGTATGGCACCAGCCGGGCGGCAAGCGGCGAGGGCGCCGCGCGCTCGCCGGCCGCGGCGTCACCGTTCAGCGGACGTTGCGAGGGCGCGGCTTGCGCAGGCATCTGCGTCACGGACGCGCTCCCGGCGACACCGTGCTCGGCACCGGTCCGCTGGCCGGCTCGACGACGACCGGTTGCGGCATGGTTTGCGGCACCGTCTGCGGCACGGGTTGGGTCGTGGTCTGCGCGCCAGCTTGCGGCACGGCCTGCGCGCCGGCTTGCGGCACGGCTTGCGGCGGTACCTGTTGAGGCACCTGTTGCGGTGACTGCTGCGGCATCATCTGCTGGCGGCGCATCTGGTTCAGGTCGAACAGGTTCATCGCGGGCACCCCGCCCTGGCTCGGGCCGAGCGGCATCGGCGGCACGACCGGATCGTCGCGATCCCTCATGATGTTGTTGTCCTGACGGTACGCGCCCTGCACACCCTGGATGTAGTCGTAGCGGTTCGCCGTGACGGCCTGCGTGGTGTCGCGGTCGGCGAGAATGACCGGGCGCAGGAACACCATCAGGTTAGTCTTGTTGCGCGTCTTCTGCTCGGAGCGGAACAGCTGGCCCAGCCAGGGAATGTCGCCCAGCAGCGGCACCTTGCTGTTGCTGACCTGGTAGTTGTCCTGCATCAGGCCGCCGAGCACGATGATCTCGCCGTTATCGCACAGCACGGTCGACTGGATCGAACGCTTCGTGAATTCCGGGCCCGCCGGGTTCGTCGCCGCGTTGTTCGTGCCGTTCACGATTGCCGAATCTTCCGTGTAGAGCAGCAGCTTCAGGATGCCGCCGTCGGTAATCTGCGGCTTCACGTGCAGCGTCAGACCGACGTCGACGCGGTCGAACGTGTTGAACGCCGCGCTCGTCGTGCCGCTCGTCAGGTTCGAGTAGGAACCGGTCTGGATCGGCACGTTGGTACCGACGATGATCTTCGCTTCTTCGTTGTCGAGCGTGATCAGGTTCGGCGTGGACAGCACGTTCGCGTCGGCGGTCTGCGACAGCGCCTGCAGCAGCGCGCCGAGACCCTGCACGCCGAAAATGTTGTGGATCCAGCCGACGTTCAGGCCCTGTTGCAGGCCGCTGAGCCCGGACACGAGGGCGGCGCCGCCCGTGGCACCGGTGGCGCCCGCCGCGGCCGCCGCGGCCGTCAGGTTGATGATGCTGTTGCTCGAACCCGTCTGCAGGTTCGTGCCGGCAAACAGGTTGCCGTTCGCGACCTGCCACTGAATGCCGAGGTTGCCGCTCGTATTCGAGTTCAGCTCGACGATCAGTGCCTCGATATACACCTGCGCGCGACGCGCATCGAGCTGGTCGATCACCGCGCGCAAGTTGCGGTACGTCGCTTCGGGCGCGGTGATGATCAGCGAGTTGGTCGCGGAATCGGCGGTAATCATACCGCCGCCCTGATCCTCGCTCTTTTCCTTGTCGCCGCCGAGAAATCCGCCGGTATTACTGCTCGAGCCTGAAGCGCCGCCGCCCATCGGCGAGTTCATCGAGCCGCCGCCGAGGCCGCCCGACGGCAACGGCGGCGTGCCCGACGAGCCCGTCGAATAGCTGCTGCTCGACAGACCGCCACCGCCGCCACCACCGCCGCCGCCGCTCGTGTTCTGGTTGAACGAGTTCGCCTCGTTCGCGCCGCCCGACGAGCCCTCGCCGCCGCCCTTGCCGAGCATGCTGCGCAGCGTGCGCGCGAGCTTCGTCGCGTCGGCGTTGCGTAGCGGCACGACGTGGATGTTGCCCGGCATCGCGGTCGGCATGTCGAGCTGCTTCGCGAGCTCCTTGGCCGCCGCGAGGCGTGCGGTGTTCGACGCGCGCATCAGCAGCGAGTTGGTGCGCGGATCGGACGAGATCGACACCTTGAGCGTTGCGTCCGTGCTGCCGATCGAGCCCGGATCAAGCATCTTGTTCATCTGCTGCGCGATGTCGATCGCGTTCGCGTTCTTCAGCGGCACGACTGCAACCGCCTGGCCGGCCGCGCTATCGACGCCCGCGATGATCTGGGCGATGCGCCGCACGTTGTCGGCGTAGTCGGTGACGACGATCGTATTGTTGGCGGGATAGGCCGCGACCGTATTGTTCGGCGAGATCAGCGGACGCAGTACCGGCAGCAGGTTGTTGGCCGACTCATTCCTCAGCGTGAAGACTTGCGTGACGACCTGGTCTCCGCGCGCCGTCGGCGCGTTGCCGACGTAGGTCGGCACGCCTTGCAGCTTGGCGTCGGCCTCGGGCACCACTTTCAGCACGCCATGATCCTGCACGAGCGCGAAACCCTGCATGCGCAGCGCGGACTGCAGGGTTTTGAGCGCCTGATCCTGGGGCACCGAATTTTCGGACACGAGGTTCAGTTGCCCCTTCACCCGCGGATCGACGATGATCGTCTTGCCGGTCGCCGCGCCGATCGCCTTGGCGACCTGGTCGATGTCGGCGTTGACGAAGTTGAGTGTCACCTGTGCGTGTGCAGTTTGCGCGGTGATCAGTCCAGCCACCAGCAGCGCCGTTGCCACCCGACGCAAAGCCATACAATTTCTTCTCATGGGATGTGATATCGATGCCGGCAGCCTCTGCCACCGACGGTCATGCGATGCGGACCTGGCGGCAAGCTACCGCCCGGTCGGTCTGTGAGCCGGCCCTAAAAGCGAGTTTCGCTTCGAGTTCCAGCATCCCGACGTCCGAAAAAAACGAACAGTAACAGCTTTTCATGTCGGAATTGAAACAAAACAAGGCGCCTCATGCGAATCCGTGGAATCGCAGAGCCGTTATTAAATTGAAAGCTAACCGCCTCCGTACACTCACGCCATTACCCGGCTTTGTACGGTCTTATGTCGGTTAGCCAACTTGACGAAGGTCGGACTGCCGGTATGATACGAGCCGTTCGACCCACTGTTATGTGTTTGCTGACGCGGGTTTTCCCCGATGCTCGACAAACGCCCGGCCAGCTTGCCGTTGCGGCCGAAACGCGGCCGGCGAACTGCCTTACCGATTCTTACCTCGGGTTTGCTTAGTCCTATTGACCGATGAAACGTCCGCTCGTCACCGTTGCCGCCACGCTCGCGCTGCTCGCCGCGGCCAGCTCCGCGCGCGCCGACTGCTTCGATGAAGCGGCGAAGTATCAGAAGGTCAATCCGCTGATCTTACGGGCTATCGCGTGGCAGGAGTCGCACAACCGGCCGGACGCGCAGCACAAGAACGCGAACGGCTCGACCGACTACGGTGTGATGCAGATCAATTCGGTGCATCTGCCGGTGCTCGCCCAGTACGGGATCTCGCAGGGCACGCTGATGGAGCCGTGCAAGAACGTTTATATCGCGGCGTGGCATCTGCGCCGCCAGATGAACAAGTACGGCAACACCTGGCAGGCGGTCGGAGCATACCACTCGGAGACGCCTACGCTGCGGGACAAATACGCGCAGCAGATCGCCGCAATCCTGCGCAGCTGGAAGTTGATGCCCGCGCAGTAAGCCATTCCAACGCTGTCGCTCGCACGAGCAGCACGCATTTTAATGCACAATGCGACTTCGTGCTTTTGTCGCGCCGTCGCAGCGACGCCGACGATTTGGCCCCGCGCCCGGCACGCCTTCCAATCTTCCCGTATTCCGTACCGCGATGAACCAGCCGCTATTGCCCATCACCGTGCTCTCCGGTTTTCTGGGCGCCGGCAAGACCACGCTCCTGAACCGCATCCTCGCGAATCGCGCCGGTTTGCGCGTCGCCGTGATCGTCGACGATCTCGCCGACGTCAACATCGACCCGACACTCGTGCGTAATGCGGCCGATCTCTCGGGCGTCGACCAGCAGATCGTTGAACTGAAGAACGGCTGCATCTGCTGCACGGTGGGCGACGATCTGCAAAGCGAAATCCGTCGCCTCGCCGGCGAGGAGCGCTTCGACGCGCTCGTGATCGAATCGAGTGGCATCGCCGAGCCTATGTCGATTGCCGAAAACATCACATTCGACGGCGACGAAGGGCCCTCGCTTGGCGAAGTCGCGCGGCTCGATACGATGGTCACGATCGTCGATGCGTTCAACTTCCTGCGCGATTACGCGTCTGCCGACGCGCTCTCCGAACGCGGCGTGACGGTCGACGAAGACGACGACCGCATGATCGTCGAATTGCTGATCGAGCAGATCGAGTTTTGTGACGTGCTCGTCGTGAACAAGATCGATCTCGTCAGCGCGGAAGAGCTCGCGCGTTTGCAGCGCATCCTCGCGCGCCTGAACCCGCGCGCGGTACAACTCGAGAGCCGCTTCGCCGACGTGCCCCTCGGTGACGTGCTAAACACCCGACGCTTCGATTTCGACGAAGCGTCGAATGCGCCGGGTTGGCTCGCGGCGCTCAAGCACAGAGATGAAAATGAGCACGGCGGTCAAGACGACCACATGCATCACAGCGAAGCCGACGAATATGGTGTGGGCTATTTCGTCTATCGCGCACGCCGGCCGTTTCATCCGCAGCGGCTGTGGGAGCTGCTGCATCAGGAGTGGAAGGGCGTACTGCGTAGCAAGGGATTCTTCTGGCTCGCGACGCGTAACGATATCGGCGGTTCGCTATCGCAGGCCGGTGGTGCTTGCCGGCACGGTCCCGCGGGCATGTGGTGGGCAGCCCAGGATCGCAGCGAATGGCCGGACGGCGACGACGAGCTGGCCGCCGAAATCGCCGCCGACTGGTATGGCGCGCCGGACGATATGAGCATCGGCGATCGCCGTCAGGAGTTCGCGCTGATCGGTGTCGATATCGACCCCGCCATCTGGCGCGCGAAGTTCGACGCCTGTCTGCTCAGTGACGACGAATACGCGCTCGGGGCACAAACCTGGCAGCAGTTCCCCGATCCGTTCCCGGCGTGGGAGTTCGACGACCATGATCATGACGACGATCATGATCACGACCATCATCATCACGGGCACCGCGACGACTGCGAGCATTGCGGACATGACCATGGCAAGAACGCGCATCGCCATGACTGAACGAAGCACGCGCCGCGTTTGAACCACACGCATGGACGAAAAAAAACCCGCCACTGGCGGGTTTTTCTCGCGGGTGTCAACTGCCCGGCAGTAGTCTGCTTAGCGCTTGTTGACTGCGTCCTTGAACGCCTTGCCTGCCGTGAACTTGACGGTCTTGGCAGCCGGGATCTTGATAGTTTCGCCGGTCTTCGGATTACGCCCCGTACGCGCTGCGCGCTTGCCCGAACCAAAGCTACCGAAGCCGATCAACTGGACCGCCTCACCCTTCGACACAGACTTCTTGATCACTTCAAGCAACGTGTCCAGCGTTTCACCGGTTTGAGCCTTGCTGGCGCCCGTCTGTCCTGCGACAGCGTCGATCAGTTCCTGTTTGTTCATTAAGGTTCCTTTCTGAGTTTAGGTTGATACGAACAGCGCGACCGCGCCGATTATACGTGCGCGCACCGCGCTGTCGAGCAGCTGCGGCCCCGATCCTGAAGATCTCCCGCGCCGGACAGAACACTGTTCGGCGGCCGTGCTGCCGCTCCCTTCGCGGCGCTTGCTATGATAGCGCAGCGCAAACCCAATCAGGATAAGGGTTTCGAGGAATTGCACGGTTTTCAGGCCGTTCTTGCAAGGAAATCGGAATTCTGCCCCTCGGCACCCCCTAAACGAGGGCTGAAACCCAGTCCTGGCGGGGGTTAGCGTTGGTTTTTGCCAACGCAGCAAAGCGTCTAAAAAGCGTCCTGATGGGTCTTTTGCGGCGACTCGCGCGCGGCGCGCGCCGACTCCGACCATCGAACCCGCTCTTTCGAGCGATCTTTTGAGCGTGTTTTCCTGTCGCGCATGACCGATCCGCTGATCCCCGCCGTCCTCGCTTTCCGCGACAACGGCAGCCCCTTTTCACCGCACTACGACGACATCTATCACAGCGCTGTCGGCGCGCTCGAGCAGGCTCAATATGTCTTTCTGCGCGGCAACGAATTGCCCGAAAGATGGCAGAGCCGTCGAACGTTCACCGTGCTCGAAACCGGTTTTGGCATCGGCATCAACTTTCTCGTCACGTGGGCCACGTGGCGCGCCGATCCCGCACGCTGCGAGCGGCTGCATTTCGTATCGACCGAGAAGCATCCGTTTAGCGCCGCCGATCTGCGCCGCGTCCACACATCGACGATCTCCGATCCGCTGATCGCCGAACTTGCGGACACGCTCGCGAACGCATGGCCGATGCTGGTGCCCGGTACGCACCGGCTCGAATTCGAAGGCGGCCGCGTGGTGCTGACATTGATCTTCGCCGATGCGCTCGACAGCCTGCCCGCATTGCGGCTACGTGCCGATGCGTTCTATCTCGACGGTTTCGCGCCCGCGAAAAATCCCGAGCTGTGGAGTCCGGCGGTGTTCAAGGCGCTCGCGCGTGTCGCCGGCGATGACGCGACTTTCTCCACCTATAGCAGCGCGGGCGACGTCAAACGCGCGTTGACGCAATGCGGTTTCGAGTATCGCAAGGTCGACGGCTTCGGCTGGAAACGCGCGATGCTGGTCGGACGCTTCGCTCCGCGCTGGCGCGTGCGTCGTTATGAGCCGCCTACGCCGTTCGGCCACGACGAACGACACGCGGTCGTGATCGGAGCGGGCCTGGCCGGCTGCGCAGCGATCGAGCGACTCGCGGCACGCGGCTGGCGCGTGACTTCGCTCGAGCGGCATGGGTCGGTTGCACAGGATGCGTCGGGCAATCCGGCCGGTGTCTTCCACCCAATGATTTCGCGCGACGACAGCGTCGCGTCGCGCGTCACGCGGGCGGGCTTTCTGTACGCGCTCAATCGTTGGGCCGCGCTCGAAAGCGCAGGACATCGGCTCGCGCGCGGCGATCGCGGCCTGCTGCAGATCGCCGCGGACGACGACGAGGCACGCGCGATCGGCGAGGCCATCGCCACGTTTCGCTATCCGTCCGACTACGTGACGCCGGTCGTCGCGGCCGACGCAGCACGACTCGCCGGCATGCCACTCGCGCGTGGCGGCTGGTTCTTTCCGCGCGGCGGCTGGATCGACCCGGCCTCTCTTTGCGCGGCGCAATTCGCATCGGCAGGCGGCTTGCTGGAACGACGCTTCGGCGTCGACGTCGCGCGGCTGGAACGTTGCGGCGATCAGTGGACCGTCTTCGATATCGGGGGAAAGGTGGTCGCGCGAGCGCCGGTGGTGATCGTCGCGGGTGCGCATGAAGCTGCGCGCATCGCTGGCTTGCGTCATGCGCCGACCCGCAGCATTCGCGGTCAATTGAGCTTGCTGCCGGCAGGGACCGTCGCGCCGCTCGCGCTGCCGGTGATCGGTGAGGGCTATGCGGTGCCGCTCGCGAACGGTGTCACGCTGACAGGCGCGACCTATGAGCTCGACGACCCCGACACGTCGCTGCGCGCGGACGGTCATCGCGAGAATCTCGAGCGGGTTGCGCAGATGCTGCCGTCGTTCGCAGACGCACTCGATGACGCGTCGCTGACCTCGCTCTGCGGACGCGTTGCGTTTCGCTGCGTGACCTCGGACCGCATGCCAATGATCGGCCAGCTCGCCGACGAAACCGCTGCCGCACGAGATGCTGCCCGCCTGCGCGGCGCATGGCCGCTCGATCTGCCGCGCGTCGACGGTCTGTACGGCGCATTCGCTTATGGTTCTCGCGGGCTGGTGTGGGCCGCGCTCGGCGCTGAACTGATCGCGTCACAGATCGAAGGCGAGCCGTGGCCGCTCGAACGCGATCTCGCCGAAGACATCGACCCCGCGCGTTTTCTGCTGCGTTCGTTGCGGCAGGGGACGATCGGTTAACCGGCTTCGACCGTTGCGTAGTTAACGCCCGTTACGTTAACCCCGCCCCTCTGTAAACCACGTTAACCGACACCCGCGCTTATCCACCGCAACCTGTGGATAACCGCGCAGTTAACCGGCGCAAGTCATGTGGAGCCGTTGTGGACGTAAACGGGGTAACTCGGACAGCACGAAAAAGTGCGAAAAGTTGCTCGCGTATACCGGCCGCCGCCGCACATGCTGTACATCCGGTTATGCGGCCGACAACTCGATGATTTATTTCGGTAAACATAGGTTATCCACAGAAACCGAGGCAGCTTGTTAACTGTTACTACGTATACATACGGTAAACCAGTAAACAGCAAAGACGAGCGCTAGCGCCGCGTCTATCGGGCTGGATGAATTTCGTTCGGGCTCACGCAAACGGACGACTGGCGATGCGCCCCGTTAACCTCGCAGAGCGCCAAAACCGCGGACGAAACCGCACATCAAAATCCCACACGCAGCGGTAACACCGGGGAGCGGAATCGCCGTTTGCGACGTTGTCGAAATTGACGCGATACCTCGAAAAAAGGTCGCTTTTTCCGTCCAGTATGAAAATAACGTACTTTTTTACCGTTTTGCCTGCGAGTTAACGTCTTTTCGGTTAACGCGGAACAAGCTATGGCACAATCCCGGTTCTTTTCCGCGTCGTGCCACCGCATCTGACGGCACGCGCAGCAATGGAACGGTGCCGGTCAAACAGAATCTGATTCAAGGTCGACGGCGTTCCTTCACCGTGCCTGTTGCTACTGCCGCATCCCGTGAATGTGCCCGACTCCGTGCGGTTTTTTGCGGCCGCGGCGCATTCCGATCATCCGATCATTGAAACCTCGCAACGCTGACCTCGCGAAGCGCTTGCGACAACGAGCGCTCTCGGTTCGCTCGTGCCACGGCGTGCGTGTGCGCCGGTTCGTGTCGTCTGCCGTTGCTGCCAAGGAGAACCCATTACGATGAATTCGGCGTTTTCGTTTCTGCCAGCGTGGCCGCTTTCACCCGACGCCATTTTCTGGGCAGGTCTTGCATTGCTTGTCGCTGGTCTATGCGGCGAGCTTTGCTTTCGTGCGTGGCGTTTACCGCGCATTTCCGGCTATGCGGTGATCGGCCTGATAGCCGGCGGGGCCGGCTTCGGCGTGATCGATGCCGATTCCGCGAACGCCGCGCGGCCGCTGCTCGACGTCGCGCTCGGCCTGTTGCTGTTCGAACTGGGCAGCCGGCTCGATCTGCGCTGGATTCGCCGTAATCCGTGGCTGATTCTGTCGAGCGTCGCCGAAGCCACGCTGACTTTCGTGCTGGTGCTGCCGGTGCTCCTATTCCTGCACGTGCCGCTGATGGTCGCGACCGTACTCGCCGCGATCGCGATGGCGACATCGCCGGCGATGGTGATCCAGCTCAAAACCGAACTGCGCGCCGAAGGCCAGGTCACGCAGCGTCTTCTGACCTTGACCGCGCTGAACAGCATGTACGCGGTCGTGATCGAAAAGCTCGTATCGAGCTGGTTGCATCAGGAGGTTTACGGCAACGTGTTCGCGACGATCCTGCAGCCGTTGTACCTGCTGGTCGGCTCGCTCGTGCTCGCGTATCTGCTCGCGCGCACCTGCACGTTCTTCTATCGGCGCCTCAACATGCACGACGAGCATTCGTTCGTCGCACTGTTCGGTCTCGTGCTGCTTGCGATCGCCGTCGCGCATCTGTTCAAGCTGTCGACGATTCTCGCGCTGCTCGCCGCGGGCATCATCGTGAAGAATCACGAAGCGCGTCCGCAGTTGTGGCCGCAGCATTTCGGCACCGCGGGCTGGCTGCTGACGGTGATCCTGTTCGTGCTGACGCTGACGTCGTTCGAATGGAGGCACATCGCGTTGGGCGGAGTTGCGGCGCTGGGTCTGATCGTTGCTCGCCTCGTCGCGAAGCTGATCGGCGTGCTGGCGTTCGCGAAGCCGAGCGGTCTGAACCTGAAGCAGGGGATCGCGCTCGGACTGTCGTTGTCACCGATGTCGGCGCTCGCGTATCTGCTCGTCGACGACACGTATAACCTGTATCCGAGCTTCGATCCGCAACTGCGCGCGATCGTTATGTGTTCGATTTTCGTGCTGCAGATTCTCGGGCCGTGGCTCGTCTATCGCAGCCTCGCGCTGGTCGCCGAGCGGCGCGAGAGGTAAGCGTGAAACGCGCGTGGGCTGCCATGCGCGTTTCATGAACCCGTCTTTTCAATTCCTTTGCCTCAAACGACCTGACTCAGGGGACGCCATGTCACTCGAACCCTTCATCGATTCGAAACCGTTCACGTTCGGTATCGAACTCGAAATGCAGATCGTCAATACCCACGACTATGATCTGACCAAAGCCGGCACGGATCTGCTGCGCCTCATCAAGGACGAAAAAATTCCCGGCAACATCACGCCGGAAATCACCGAAAGCATGATCGAGCTGTCGACGGGCATCTGCACGTCGCACGAACAGGCGGTTGCCGATCTGCGCAAGATTCGTGACACGCTGGTATCCGCGGCCGACCATCTGAACGTCGGTCTGTGCGGCGGTGGAACGCATGCCTTCCAGCAATGGAGCGAGCGGCAGATCGTGGATACGCCGCGTTTTCAGTACATTTCCGAGCTGTACGGTTATCTCGCGAAGCAGTTCACGGTGTTCGGCCAACACGTGCACATCGGTTGCCCGAATCCGAACAGCGCGCTGTATCTGCTGCATTCGATGTCGCGCTTCATCCCGCATTTCATTGCGCTGTCCGCGTCATCGCCTTTCGTACAGGGTGTCGATACCGGATTTCATTCTGCACGGTTGAATTCCGTGTTCGCGTTTCCGCTGTCAGGCCGCGCGCCGTTCGTGCTGACGTGGGACAGCTTCGAGGAGTATTTCTCGAAGATGGTCCACACGGGCGTGGTCAACAGCATGAAGGATTTCTACTGGGATATCCGTCCGAAGCCGGGGTTCGGCACCATCGAGGTTCGTGTGATGGATACGCCGTTTTCGGTGGATCGTGCCGCGGCGATCGCCTGCTACATCCAGACGCTTGCGCGTCATTTGTTGCTCGACAAGCCGATCACGCCGCAAGAAGACGACTATCTGGTCTACACGTTCAACCGCTTCGAAGCCTGCCGTTTCGGACTCGGCGGCACCTGCATCAATCCGCAAACCGGTGAACGAAAGACAATTTCCGAAGATATCCTCGAAACGCTCGAACAGATCGCACCGCATGCGCAAGCGCTCGGCTCGGTCAATGCGCTGGCCGAAGTTGGCGCGATAGCGCGTGGACAGGTCAACGACGCGACGTGGTTGCGCAGTGTATTTGCCCAAGAAAAGTCCTTGCACGAAGCGGTCCGCCAGCAGTGTCTGCAGTGGCGCGCCTAGTCGCGAAGACCTGATGAAACCGTCATGAAACCGTTTGCGTGCGCCTGCTACGCGACGTTCCAACGAAAACCCGCCGCGTGCGGGTTTTTTTTCGTAAGAAAATTTTTATGATTTTTCACGCGTCCAACCCTTCAGGTTTTTCGAAAGTTTACGTATACCAGCGTAGTAGCAGTAAGCAGGTGCTGCCAATGGCTGTGGACAACTGAATAAATTCCTGCAAAGTCAATGCTCTGGGGAATTGATAACCGGGCTCCTAAAAGACGCTCTGGCCATGCCGGGCAGGCGCAATCGAGGAAACGTTCAATCCGCTGCAAATGCTTGTTGCAAGACGGTACACAGGCTGTCCAAGCGTTTTCCCCTGCTTATCCACAGCTCGCGTTGGATAAGTTAGCTGTACGATTTGCAGGTCTCGCATAGAATGTCGTTTTTTCGCCGCCTCGGAGTTTCAAGGCGGTGTATTTTTGAGATAGTACAAACGGCTTCCTCAGCGGTTGGACGAAGCTACCCACACACGCGACGGGCGTACCCGGTCAGGCAACCGCCGGCATCGCACCAGAGCGGTAAATAAACGAATCGAAGATTATGAGCGAAGGCGTATACGGAGAACAGGCGAACGGGCGAGTGACCCACAGCCTCTTGCGATTGAGCACGGCGATGCGAAGCCAGGCTTGGGAATGGGCGGAAGGCGCGGGCCTTACGCCGACCCAGGGTGAGATCCTCGTGCTGTTGATGCAACGCAAGGGGCCGATGCGTCTCGGCGAGATCGCGCGCGAAACGGCGCTGACCGCCGCGACCACCAGCGATGCGGTCAGCACGCTCGAGACCAAGGGTCTCGTCGAAAAGCGTCGCGCACTCGACGACGGTCGCGCGCTCGCGGTACGCCTGACCTCGCGTGGCCGCACCGCTGCCAAACGCGCCGCGCAATGGCCGGACTTCCTGTCCAAGGCGGTCGGCACGCTGCGCGAGGACGAACAGTCGGTGTTCTATCGCACGCTGCTCAAGACCATCTATCAGCTCGAAGCGCAAAACACGATTCCGTCGCATCGCATGTGCCTGAGCTGCACGCATTTCCAGGCGAGCAAGAATCCGAAGAAGACGCCGCATCACTGCGCGCTGCTCGACCTGAACATGTTGGATACCGATGTGCGTCTCGACTGCTCCGTGCACGAAACGGCGGACGTCGCCACCCAGAAGAAAACCTGGAAGATCTTCGCCCAGTAACCTGCGTCTTCCGTGGCAATCCGCTAACATGGCCTGGCCGGCTACGGCGGGCGGTGTACACCGCCTGCTTGCCGGCTGGTGCCATGCAAGGGTAGAGCCGTTGGCGGCAAGTCGTTAGTCAACCTGAAGATAGGGCAGGCCGATGAATCGGGAAGTACTCGCCATCCGCCATGTGCACTTCGAGGATCTGGGCAGTCTCGAGCTCGTGCTCGGCGAGCGCGGGCGGCCGGTCCGCTATCTCGATGTGGGCGTCGCCCGTATCGAGGCGCCCAATCCTGTTGGCGCGTCGCTGATGGTCGTGCTGGGCGGCCCCATCAGTGCCACCGACGACGCGCTCTACCCTACGCTCGCGCCGCTGCTGTCGTTGATCGAAAAACGTATCTCGGCCGGTTTGCCGACACTCGGTATCTGCCTCGGCGCACAACTGATCGCCCGGGCGCTCGGTGCGCGCGTCTACCCTGCGGCTCAGGCTGAACTAGGCTGGGCGCCGCTCACGCTGACCGATGCGGGCCGCGCTTCGCCACTGCGTCATCTCGATGGCGCTCACACGTCGATGCTGCATTGGCACGGCGATACCTTCGATCTGCCCGCCAACGCGACCCGTCTCGCATCGACTCCGACCTGCGAGAATCAGGCCTTCGCGTGGGGCGATCACGTGCTGGGCTTGCAGTGTCATCCCGAGATCCGCACCGACCGGTTCGAACCTTGGCTGATTGGCAATGCGAATGAACTTTCGGGCCACGGCATCGACGCCCGGCAGTTGCGCGCCGACACCGCACGATACGGTCCCGCGCTCGAAGCAGCCGGGTGCCGCATGTTCGGCGAATGGCTCGATCAGGTCGAGACGAAAGTCTGAATGGCTTGCCGAATGGAGACGTAAATGGCCAGCCAGGTGCCACGTTCATGCAGTAAACCGCGTGCGGTGCTATGCTCGATCGCTCTCAGGCTTTCACTGGACCTAATCCATGAGCGCGCTTTTTTCTCCGCTCACGCTGCGTAGCGTGACGCTTCCCAACCGTATCGTCGTCTCCCCGATGTGCCAGTACTCCGCCGAACGTGGCGAAGCGACCGCATGGCACATGATTCACCTCGGCGGTCTCGCGCTGTCCGGCGCAGGCATGCTGTGCATCGAAGCGACTGCCGTCGAGCCGGACGGCCGCATCACTCCCGGCGATCTCGGTTTGTGGGACGACGCGACCGAAGAGGCGCTCGTGCCGGTGCTGGCGGCGATCCGCAAGCATTCGCACATCAACGTGACGATGCAACTGGCACACGCGGGCCGCAAGGCATCGAGCCATGTGCCGTGGGAAGGCGGCCAGCTGATTCCCGTGTCGCAAGGGGGGTGGCTGCCGCATGCGCCGTCGGCGCTGCCGCACAAGCCGGGCGAGGAGCCGCCGCTTGCGCTCGATGTCGCCGGCCTGCACCGGATTCGCGAGGCGTTCGCCGCGTCCGCGCGCCGCGCCGCGCGTCTTGGCATCGATGCGCTCGAAGTGCATGCCGCGCATGGCTATCTGCTGCATCAGTTCCTGTCGCCGATTGCGAATCAGCGCACGGACGACTACGGTGGCTCGCTGGAAAACCGCATGCGTTTCCCGCTCGAAATCTTCGACATCGTGCGGGCCGCATTCCCTGCCGACAAACCGGTCGGCGTGCGCGTGTCGGCGACCGACTGGGTCGAAGGCGGCTGGACGCTCGAAGACACGATCGCGTTCGCACACGAGCTGGAAAGGCGTGGCTGCGACTGGATCGACGTGTCGTCGGGCGGTGTGTCGCCGCTGCAGAAAATTCCGCTGGAGCCGGGCTATCAGATTCCATTCGCGAAGGCGGTCAAGCACGCGACCGGTCTGGCGACGATCGGCGTCGGGCTCATCACCGATCCGCTGCACGCCGAGCAGTTGATCGAAGCGGGCGATGCCGACCTGATCGCGCTGGCTCGCGCGCTGCTCTATAACCCGCGCTGGCCGTGGCATGCCGCCGCCAACCTCGGTGCGACCGTCGAAGCGCCGCCGCAGTACTGGCGTTCGCAACCGCGCGACCAGAAAGCGCTGTTCGGCGACATTACGTTCGGTCAACGGTGACGCTCGTCGCACGTTGAACACACGCATCGGCTGACGGTTGAAGGAAGCCGTCGACAGCGTGTAGGATGCCGGTTGTGGCGCGATGCGCGTCGCAAGTCGACGCGGCGCTCGCAGGGCGCCGCGTTTGCTATTCGCGTCAGAAAAGGCCGCGCGCGAGACGCGCCTGACGATTGCCAGACTTGATCCCCCAGTTCTTCACAAGGATTCATTCAATGAATTCACGCAGGATCGCCGTGCGCCGTTCGGGTGTGCACGGCAAAGGCGTGTTTGCTCTCGAACCGATCGCGGCGGGCGAACGACTGATCGAATACAAGGGCGAGCGGATTACCTGGAAAGAAGCGTTGCGCCGTCATCCGCATAATCCGGCTGAACCGAATCACACGTTTTATTTCGCGCTGGATAACGGCAAGGTCATCGACGGCAAGGTGAACGGCAATAGCGCGCGCTGGATCAATCACTCATGCGCGCCGAACTGCGAGGCCGAGGAAATCGACGGGCACGTGTACGTGCATGCGCTGCGCGATATCGCGGAGGGCGAGGAAGTCTTTTACGACTACGGCCTTGTGATCGACGCGCGGCAGACCAAGAAGCTGAAAAAGGAATACGAATGCCGCTGCGGCGCACGCAAGTGCCGCGGCACGATGCTGGCGCCGCCGCAAAAGGGCAAGGGCGGCGGCAAGTCGGCAAAAGGCGCCGACAAGGCGGAAAAGTCGAGCAAATCGGCGAAGAAATCGAAGAAGAAATGAGCCGCGCCCCGGTGCGCGGCGTTCGCTGTCTGTGCTCATCGAAGCGCTGACGCGAACGCCGCCGCGGCAGTCCGGCAAACCTTCTACAAATCGACCGGCGCCGAGTGCGCCGGTTTTTTCGTGGCGCGCTGTGGGTTGGCATCGCTGGCGGTGGCAGCCCCTGCCGACGCACCGGGCGGCAGCAACGGAATCCTCACGATAAAGCGTGCGCCACCCTCCGGCGCGTCCTCGTAATGCACGCTGCCATGATGCAGCACCATGATGTCGTGGACGATCGCGAGGCCCAGACCCGCGCCGCTGTCGACGCCCGCCTCGGCCTGGCCGTCGCCGCGGAAGAACCGCTTGAACAGATCCGCCTGCTGCGAACGCGGCACGCCCGGCCCGTTGTCTTCGACGACGATCTCGGCCATGCGCAGATCATCGATCAGGGTCTGCGAAACCGTGACCGTGATACGCCCGCCGTCGGTCCGCGAAGGCGGCACATACTTCAGCGCGTTGTCGAGCAGATTCGCGATCACTTCGTGCAGCAGTACCGGGTTGCCGCGCGCCATCAGAGGGTCGTCGTTCGACGGATCGTCGAGGCGCTGGAAGCCGAGGTCCACGTGTACCGCTAGCGCGCGCGGCACCCATTCGGCGCCGGTGTCGAACGCGAGCGCGGCCATGTCGACATTGACGAAGCGGGCCGCCTGTTCGCCCGGCTCGGCGCGCGCGAGCGACAGCAATTGATTCGACAACCGCACGGCGCGATCGGCCGCAGCGCGCAGTTCGTGCACGGCGGCGAGCGTTTGCTGTGGATCGCGGGCGACCACCGCCTGCTCCGCATGCAGCTTCACCGCGGTGAGCGGCGTGCGCAGCTGATGCGCGGCATCGGCGATGAATTTACGTTGCGCATCGAGGGCGGCCTTCAGCCGATCGAGCAGCGCGTTCAGCGCGCCCGTCAGCGGGCGGATTTCGACCGGCACAAAGGTTTCGTCGACCGGCTCGAGCGACGTGTGCGTTTGCCGGTTCAGCGAATCGGCGAGCGCGGTGAGCGGATTTAGCTGCTGATTGACGACGCGCCACACGATCACCCAGCCGGCTAGCAGAAGCAGCAACAACGGCATCATGATCGCGATCAGGAACTCCGCGGCGATACGAAAGCGGTGGTGCACGGGCTGGCCGACTTCGACGACGATCGGATTGCCGGTCGGCTGATCGACGCGCACCTGAGCGACCCGCACGGTCACGCCTTCGTGCTGCGTCTCGAACACGTACGCGAAATGCATGCGGCGCACGTTGGTGCCTTGCAGCGGCAAATTGTGGTCGCCGGCGATTTCGCTGTCGCCGGTGCTGATGCGGTAGACCAGATGTTCGACCGGGTCCGAGAACATTGCTTGCGCGAGCGGCGGCACCGTGATCGGCGCTTCCGGTCCGGCAATCTGGATCTGTTTGGAGATCGCGGTCGCGAGGTCCGCGAGCGAACGGTCGACCACGTGCTGCGTGTACTGCCACGCGAGCCAGTAGGCGATCAGACCGCTCATCAGCGCGAGCAGCGACAGGGGAGCAGCGAGGCGCCGCAGCAGCGTGCGGCGCAGACTATTGGCGGCCGGCTGGTGCATGATCGTAGGCGCGGGAAAGTTGTGACCGAGTTGGAAACTGCGATAGCGACGGCGCTAGGCGCCTTAAGACAGTCCGGGGCCCGGCACCGGGCGCAGCGGGAACAGCCGATGCGCGGCGCCGGTCCGGCGCTGTCAGGCCGCGACGCGATGCGCGGCCTTCACGACGATTATGCGGCCTGGCGAATTTCCTGCAACAGATAGCCAAAGCCACGCACGGTGACGATTTCGACACGGCAGTTCTCGAGCTTCTTGCGCACACGGTGCACGTAGACTTCGATCGCGGTATCGCCGAGATCGCCGCCGAAGTGCGTCAGGTGATCCTGCAATTGCGCCTTGCTGACGACGCGGCCGTGACGCAGCAGCAGCATTTCGAGCACCGCGAATTCGCGCGGCGACAGTTCGAGCGGTTTGTCGTCGTTGAAGATGCGGCGGTCGACGCCCGACAGGCGCACGCCACCCAGTGACACTTCCGGACGCGGCATGTCGCCGTGCGGACCGCTGCGGCGCATCACCGCGCGAATGCGCGCTTCGAGCTCGGCCGGTTCGAACGGTTTCAGCATGTAGTCGTCCGCGCCGGAGTTAAGGCCTTGCACGCGGTCGTTCAGCTCGTCGCGCGCGGTCAGGATGATCACCGGGGTGTGACGGTTGCTCTGGCGGAAACGCGACAGCAGCGTCATGCCGTCGATGCCCGGCAGACCGAGGTCGAGGATCACGAGTTCGTGGCGGTTTTGCGTGAGGGCCTGTTCGGCAAAGATGCCGTCATGGACCATGTCGACGGTGAAGCCGGCTTGTTCGAGACTGCTTTGGATGCCGCGTGCGATGGGGCGGTCATCTTCGATCAGAAGGAGTCGCATGGATTTCGCTCAAGTACAATGGGTTTAGGCGTTTGGGCAAGCGGTTCGCCGGGGCGCCTGCAACACAGCCAGCGTGCGAAGCGGCGGCAGAGGCCCCACGAAGCAGCTGTCGAGCCGATTCGAAGCGCCGTTCCAGTCATCACGAAGTCATGTCCGAGATCAGCATTCACGAACTGGAAGCCGCGATCAACTTCTGGCGCGCCCGCTCACCTTCGAGCGGCGACGAACACGTTCTGTGCAAGGAGGCAAGCGCGCTCTCCAAGCCGTATGCGCTGCTGATTGTACAGCGTCAGCAGTCGCTATCACTCGATCGTTTTGACCCGATTGCAAGGCAGGCCTGGGAAGCTTACGTTCAACTTAAGAATAGCCTGTAGAACTGAAGGTTTGCCTAGGGTATTGCCTGCATTGTCCTTTCATTGTGGACCGATTACGCGGCAAGTGTATATAAACGCGCATCAGCGTCCGTAATTATTTGTATTACGTAGTAACACTGTCGATGAATGTGGCAAGCGCGATGTCGCGTTCAGTCACGCCGTTCGCTTCGTGGGTAGACAGCGTGATGTCGACCTTGTTGTACACGTTGAACCACTCCGGATGATGATCCATCTCCTGCGCCTTGATCGCCACGCGGGTCATGAAACCGAACGCCTCGTTGAAGTCGGCGAATTCGAAGGTGCGGCGAATCGCGTCACGCTCCGCCACGCTTTCCCAGCGATGCAGTTTCGCCAGTTGCTGGGTGCGCTCGTCGGAAGTCAGTTTCTGAATCATGGTGTTACCTCGCTGGTCGAACAGGCTCGCCGGCAGGCGGGCGAATCCGTTATTTTTTCACGGTTGCGCAACGCTCGCCGGACCTCGGGCCGGGTCGGTTTGCGGCGGCCTGACGTTCAAACGTCGCCGCTGGTGTGCCAACCCTGGCGGGTTCCACGCGTGATCACGCGGTCGCCGTCGAGCACGTCGCCCGCTGCGTAGGCCGGTGCATTGGCGAGCTGCGTCAGCAGCGGCGCGAAGTCGGTTTGTGCGACGCGGAACAGTTGCGCGAAGTCATCGATGACGAAGTAAGTTTGCTGGAACGTATCGATGCGGTAACGCGTGCGCATCACCCGTTCCAGCGCGAAGCCGAGCCGGTTCGGCGCCGCGCTTTGCTGGCTGTATACCGTTTCGGCCTTGCTCGAGACGATGCCGGCGCCGTAGATCTTGACGCCGTTAGAACTCGCGGCATCGCGGATCAGCCCGAACTCCACTGTGTACCAATAGAGCCGCGCGAGCAGCGGCAGCGCGCCCGCTTCATTGGCAGCGAGCGCGGCGCGGCCGTATGCGTGCATGTAGTCGGCAAACACCGGATTGATCAATAGCGGCACATGGCCGAACAGATCGTGAAAGCAGTCGGGCTCCTGCAGGTAGTCGACCTGATCGGGGCGGCGCATCCACCACGTGACCGGAAAGCGGCGATTCGCCAGATGCTCGAAAAACACCTGATCCGGCACGAGGCCAGGCACCGCGACGATGCGCCAGCCCGTGGCGGGCGTGAGCTTCGCGTTGACATCGTCGAAGCACGGCACGCGCTCGGACGGCAGGCCGATACGCTCGACGCCCGCGAGGAATTCATCGCAGGCACGGCCTTCGAGCAAGGCCGTTTGGCGCGCGTACAGCTGTTGCCAGACCGCATGGTCAACCGTGCCGTAGCGTTCGAGCGGCTGGTCGATCGTAAAGTCGGCGCGGGTCTCAAGACCGGCGTCGAACTGCTCTTTGAGTTTGGCGGTGCTGGCGGTGGACATGGCAAAGCTGCCTTGACAGGGGAAATCGCATGAAATCGGTATATGCGAGTGTAGAGCGGGGCTCACGCGCGAGGGGCGCAATATGGGCGCTAAATCGCACATATATGCGATAATCGTGCGTAAATTCGCCAATTAATGCGGGGCATCACCATGCTTGAACTCGACCACTTCGATCTCGCGCTGCTCGACGTGCTGCAGCGCTTCGGCCGCGCCACGCATCAGCAGCTGGCAGAGCAGGTGCCGCTGTCTCCGTCGCAGATCGGGCGACGGCTGCAGCGGCTGGAACAGGTCGGGGTGGTGGATGGCTATCGCGTCGTGCTGCGGCCCGAAAAGCTCGGCCTCGGCGTCACCGCTTTCACGAGCCTGAAGCTGAAGCATCACGGCGATTCGATCATCGAGCAGTTTCAGCAGCAGATCGACGTGCTGCCCGAAGTGCTTGAATGTCACGCGGTCGTCGGCGATGCCGACTATCTGTTGCGCATCGTCGCGCCGGATCTGAACTACCTGTCGACCTTCGTGATGAAGAAGCTGATGCGCGTGCCCGGTGTCGATAGCGTGCGCTCGAATATCGTGCTGACTACGTTCAAGCGCAATGGGCCGTTGCCGCTCGGGCATCTGGCGCCGGGGGCGGCGCCGGTTTGAGAGTTTGAGGCCGTCGCCGGCGGTGTCGACCGGCAGGTCTAGGGACCCGCGTTTGTGGCGCCGCGGCCCCGTAGGGACGCGATTTTTATGCCGCCTGCTTGGGCTCGTCGTCGGCATTCAGCAGATCGACATACGCGACCGGCACCAGATCCGCTTCGGATACGCCGAGGCTCTTGAACAGCGCTTCCGCTTCGGCGTGGCCGCCTTCTTCGTCGTCGTCCTGCGCGAGCACCACTTCGAGTTCGACGAAATCGCCGAGACCATCGACGCGATCCAGATGAATCCGCGTGCGCCCGCTCAGATACACGTGCCGCTCTTTCGAGACGATGCCGCGCGTGGTCAGCGCGGTCGCGAGCAGCGCATGCATCGCTTCGGGATTCGTGACCGGACTGCGCGTGTAGTACGACGCCTTCGGGCCGTCGCGGTCGTCGCGCTGGTAGAAGATCAGTTCGGCCGGCGTGCCGTCGTCGAACTGGCGCAGCTTCAGGCGGCCGCGCGGCACGTCGTAGAAAAAGTCCTGCTGGCGAAAGATCAGCGGCGCGTCCGGCGCGAGCTGCGCGGCGCGCTCGCGCAGTTGGTCGAAATGCCGGGCGCGGGCTTTGATTTCGATGTTGCGTGCCATGTCGGGCTCCTGTGGATGGACGGAGTGATCGGCGGCTTCCCGGGTTGCTGGGATTGCCGGGGCGAAGCCGCCGGGAAGGCGAAGTCAGGCGGAACGGAAAGCGATACGAGGGCGCTGCGCGAGCCCAAAACGACAATCTAGCAAAAACTTCGTGACGGAGTGGTTTCAGCTCGGCGGGCAGCAGGGAGAAGGGCGGGCATTAGCGGGACTCATATCGCAACGCGTCAGACCGTCCTCGCTCAAATCGCCCACTGCTGTTCGATCAGCTTCAAGGCCGCCGCGATCGCCGGCTCGTCCTTGCGCTCGTCGAGCGTGATGAAGCTCAGCTGCGTCGGCACCGTGATGCCATCGACGATCGTCAGCGCGTGTGCATGCGCCTCGGCGATCGCGGTTGCGTCGCGCGCAAGCGTGAGACCGACTCCCGACTTGACCAGATCGAGCATCGACGGCTCCTGGTCCACCTCGGCCACCTTGACCGGCTTCACTCCCGCTTCGCCGAAACAGCGCGACAGCAGCCGGTTGTGCGCGGACGCCGGCGGCGTCCAGATCCACGGTAGCGCCGCGAGCGAGCGCCAGTCCCGCGCACCCTTCACGCGATCTTTCCAGCCCGCCGGCGCGAGCACGCGATACTGGAAATGCGTGAGCGTGACCGCATGAAACGTGGCGCCGTCGCGTGTGTCGTCGTCGGAGGGCAGGCCGATGTAATAGCCGACGTCGAGTTCGCCCGCGCGAATCTGCTCGCGCACCCAGCCCGACATGCCGTGGCGCAGCGCCGTTTCGATCTGCGGCCAGGTTTCGACGAGCTGCTTCAGGAAACCGCCGAGGCGCAAAAACTCGGGGTCGAGAATGGTGCCGATCCGCAGACGTCCGCGCACTTCCTGGCGGAGCGTCTGCGCCGCGCGTTCTACGTCGGCTGCCGCGCCGAGCGCGCGTTCGGCGTGCGGCAGCAGCGCCTGGCCGTCGCGCGTCAGCGCGAGTCCGTGCGATGTCCGCGTGAACAGCGTCACGCCGAGCGTCTCCTGCAAGTGCTTGATTTGCAGGCTGACGGCAGGTTGGGTCAGATGCAGTTGCACCGCGGCACGCGTGAGGTTGCCCTCGCGTGCGACGGTGACGAAAGCCCTAAGAAGAGTCAGATCCATATCCTGATATTAGCGCGGCTTATAGCGCAGTTGAGCATTACTCATTGGATTTGTCGCTCGTAGACGCCGTACGCTGAGCGTTGAGCATGCTTCGGCGCGCGACATCGAGCGCGAAGTTGAAGATTTCACAGCAAAGAGGAACGAGATGAGCGAGACATATTCCGACGCAACCGCGCAGGACGCCGCCGCACGCAGCGCGGCGAGCGCACGCGCGCTGAGCCATTTCATCAACGGCAAGACCCTCGACGGCACGAGCGGGCGCTTCGGCGACGTCTTCAATCCGGCGCTCGGCAGCGTCAGCGCGCACGTGCCGCTCGCGAGCGTCGCCGAGGTCGACGCCGCGGTCGCCGCCGCCAAAGCCGCGTTTCCCGCCTGGAGCGAAACGGCGCCGATCAAACGCGCGCGGGTGCTGTTCAAGTTCAAGGAACTGCTCGACCGTCACCACGACGAACTCGCGGAGCTGATCACCCGGGAGCACGGCAAGGTGTTCTCCGACGCCAAGGGCGAGGTGATGCGCGGCATCGAGATCGTCGAATTCGCGTGCGGCATCCCGAACCTGCTGAAGACTGATTTCACCGATCAGATCGGCGGCGGCATCGACAACTGGAATCTGCGGCAGCCGCTCGGCGTGGTCGCGGGCATCACGCCGTTCAATTTCCCGATGATGGTGCCGTGCTGGATGTTCCCGGTCGCGCTCGCGTGCGGCAACACCTTCGTGCTGAAGCCGTCCGAACGCGATCCATCCGCGTCGATCCGGCTCGCCGAACTGCTGAAGGAAGCGGGCCTGCCGGACGGTGTGTTCAACGTCGTGCACGGCGACAAGGTCGCGGTCGATGCGCTGCTCGTGCATCCGGAAGTGAGTGCGCTGTCGTTCGTCGGCTCCACGCCGATCGCCGAATACATCTACACGGAAGGCACGAAGCACGGCAAGCGCGTGCAGGCATTGGGCGGCGCCAAGAATCACCTCGTCGTGATGCCCGACGCCGATCTTGACCAGGCCGTCGACGCACTGATCGGCGCCGCCTACGGTTCGGCGGGCGAGCGCTGCATGGCGATTTCGGTAGCGGTCGCGGTGGGGCATATCGCCGATGAGCTGATCGAGCGTCTGACGCCGCGCGTGAAGAGCCTGAAGATCCTCAATGGCATGGAAGCGGCGGCCGAGATGGGGCCGCTCGTCACCGGCGCGCATCGCGACAAGGTGGTCGGCTATATCGACGCCGGCGTCGCCGCAGGCGCGAAGCTCGTCGTCGATGGGCGCGCTCATCAGGTCGTGGGGCACGAGAAGGGTTTTTTCCTCGGCGGCACGCTGTTCGACGATGTGTCGCCCGACATGAAGATCTACCGCGAGGAGATTTTCGGGCCGGTGCTGTGCGTCGTGCGCGTGCCCGATTTCGCCTCGGCGGTGGAGCTGATCAACGCGAATCAGTTTGCGAACGGCGTGTCGCTGTTCACGTCCGACGGCGGCATTGCGCGTGCGTTTTCCCGACAGATCGAGATCGGCATGGTCGGCATCAACGTGCCGATTCCGGTGCCGATGGCCTGGCATTCGTTCGGTGGCTGGAAGAAGTCGCTGTTCGGCGATCATCATGCGTACGGCGAGGAAGGCGTGCGGTTCTACACGCGCTACAAGAGCATCATGCAGCGCTGGCCAGACAGCATCGCGAAGGGCGCGGAATTCACGATGCCGGTCGCCAAATAAGCTGGCGGCTTTGCGCCGCATCAAGTCGGCGAACGCGCGAGCAAAAGAGTAAAAGCGAATAAAAGCGCGTCGCGGCGTCAGCGTGGAAGTGATCGGGCTTCCACGCCTGCGTCGCAAATGCTTAGGAGGCTGAACGATGGGTCATACCGACAGTACGCCTCGCGCCGCACGTCGGCTCGAAGGCGAGTTCGACTACGTCATCGTCGGCGCGGGTACGGCCGGCTGCGTGCTGGCGAACCGGCTCACCGAAGATCCCGACATCCGCGTGCTGCTGCTGGAAGCCGGCGGGAAAGACGACTATCACTGGATTCATGTGCCGGTCGGCTACCTGTACTGCATCGGTAATCCGCGCACGGACTGGCTGTACAAGACTCAGGCCGAGCCGGGTCTGAACGGCCGCACGCTGTCGTATCCACGAGGGCGTGTGCTCGGCGGCAGTTCGTCGATCAACGGCATGATCTATATGCGCGGTCAGTGTGAAGACTACGACGAGTGGGCGCGCGTGACCAACGACAGCACGTGGTCGTGGAACGCGGTGTTGCCGGTCTTCAGGCGCAGCGAAGATCACCACGGTGGCGCCAACGAAGCGCATGGCGCGGGCGGACCGTGGCGCGTCGAGAAGCAGCGCCTCAAATGGAAGATTCTCGAAGAGTTCGCGCAGGCCGCGCAGCAAACCGGCATTCCCGCCACCGACGATTTCAATCGCGGCGACAACACCGGCGTCGGCTACTTCGACGTCAACCAGAAGCGCGGCATCCGCTGGAATGCGTCGAAGGCGTTTTTGCGGCCCGCGTTGAAGCGTGGGAACCTCACGGTTATTACGGGTGCCCATACGCAGCGTGTCGTGTTCGACGGCCGCCGCTGTACCGGGGTCGAATATCGTGGTGGCGACGTCGACTATTTCGCCAAAGCGCGTTGCGAAGTGATCCTTTCGGCCGGTGCGGTCAACTCACCCCAACTGCTCGAATTGTCCGGCGTCGGCAATGGTGCGCGTCTGCAGAATCTCGGCATCGAGGTCGTCCAGGATCTGCGCGGCGTCGGCGAAAATCTGCAGGACCATCTGCAACTGCGCATGGCGTATCAGGTGCAAGGCGTGCGCACGTTGAATACGATGTCCGCGCACTGGTGGGGCAAGCTGATGATCGGCATGCAGTACGCGTTGTTTCAGAGCGGACCGATGTCGATGTCGCCGTCGCAACTCGGCGCGTTCGCGAAGTCCGATGCCGACGATCGCTCGCTGTCGCGGCCCGATCTCGAGTATCACGTGCAGCCTTTGTCGCTCGATCGCTTCGGCGAGCCGTTGCATCGCTTCAATGCGTTCACGGCTTCGGTGTGTCATCTGCGCCCCACGTCGCGCGGCAGCATTCATATTGCGTCGGCCGATACTGCTGCACCACCGTTGATCGCGCCGAATTATCTGTCGACCGAGTACGACCGCCACGTCGCCGCGAACGCGCTACGTCTGACGCGCCGCATTGTCGCCGCGCCCGCGCTGGCGCGCTATCAGCCGCGCGAGATTCTGCCGGGCCTGCAGTATCAAAGTGAAGAAGAATTGCAGCAGGCCGCGGGCGCGGTCGGCACGACGATCTTCCATCCGGTCGGAACCTGCCGCATGGGTACGACCGACGATCCTGCCGCGGTCGTCGACAACCGGCTACGGGTTATCGGAGTCGAGGGCTTGCGTGTCGTCGATGCGTCGGTGATGCCCAACATCACATCGGGCAACACCAATTCGCCGACGCTGATGATCGCCGAGCGCGCGAGCGACATGATCCGCGAGGATCGTCGTGCGCGCGTGAGCGGCAGCATGGCCGCGCAAATCGGTGTCGCCGCGTCGATGTCGTCTGTGTGACATGCAACGTTCGATCGCAACCGAGCGGATCGGTCATGTTTTCCGCCGCGTACGTGAAGCGTGCTAACCGCATGCCACGTACGCACGGCGCGGGCCTCGTTCACTAAGTGCAAATCCCAATGAATGCGCTGCATCATTGGGGCGACAATGGCAGCCATGCTGCGTGCCGCGCCATGGATCACCGTCCGGATTGGTGCAGCACGCCAACGAGCGGCAAGGGGTGCCGCCAACATAACAAGTCGCGCAGAACTTCGCGCGGAAAGATCGTAGTGCTTCGCCTTACTCCGTATGGAAGGGAACATGATTCTCGGCGATACGATTCTCGAAACGCGCGGCCTCACCCGCGAGTTCAAAGGCTTTGTCGCCGTGAACGGCGTGAACCTGCGCGTGCGCCGTGGCTCGATCCATGCGCTGATCGGGCCCAATGGAGCGGGCAAGACCACCTGCTTCAATCTGCTCACCAAATTTCTCGAACCCACCGCGGGGCAGATCGTTTTCAACGGTGTCGATATCACCGGCGAACGTCCGGCGCAGATCGCGCGGCGCGGCATCATCCGTTCGTTCCAGATCTCCGCTGTATTCCCGCATCTGACGGCATTGCAGAACGTGCGCATCGGATTGCAGCGCTCGCTCGGCACCGCATTTCACTTCTGGAAGAGCGAGCGTACGTTGCGAAGCCTGAACGATCGCGCGATGGATCTGCTGACTCAGGTCGGCCTGACCGATTTCGCCGATGTGTTGACGGTCGAACTCGCCTACGGTCGCAAGCGCGCACTCGAAATCGCGACCACGCTCGCGATGGAGCCGGAACTGATGCTGCTCGACGAGCCGACGCAAGGCATGGGTCATGAGGACGTCGACCGCGTGACCGCGCTGATCAAGAAAGTATCGGCGGGCCGCACGATCCTGATGGTCGAGCACAACATGAATGTGATCGCCGGTATCTCCGACACGATCACCGTGCTGCAACGGGGCGAAGTGCTCGCCGAGGGCAGTTACGCGGAAGTGTCGAAGAATCCGCTCGTGATGCAAGCCTACATGGGCAGCGCCGACGCGGCGCTCGCCGGAGCCCACGCATGAATACGACGGTCGAGCGCGAAGGCCTCGAAGCGAACGAAACGAAAAGCGGCGCACCCGCGCTGGAAATCGCGGGACTGCAAGCCTGGTACGGGGAATCCCATATTCTGCACGGCGTCGATCTGTCGGTCGGCCGGGGCGAGGTCGTGACGCTGCTCGGGCGCAATGGCGCGGGCCGCACCACGACACTGCGCGCGATCATGGGCCTCACGGGCCGCCGTACCGGCTCCATCCGGATCGACGGACGCGAAACGATCGGCCTGCCCACGCATCGCATCGCGCATTGCGGCATCGGCTATTGCCCGGAAGAGCGCGGCATTTTTTCGAGCCTGTCGTGCGAGGAAAATCTGCTGCTGCCACCGCCCGTCGGCGACAAGGCACACATGATGTCGCTCGAGGAAATCTACGCGATGTTCCCGAATCTGCACGAGCGGCGCATGAGTCAGGGCACGCGGCTCTCGGGCGGCGAACAGCAGATGCTCGCGGTCGCGCGGATTCTGCGCACCGGTGCGAATCTGCTGCTGCTCGACGAAATTTCGGAAGGGCTCGCGCCCGTGATCGTGCAGGCGCTCGCGCGGATGATCATCACGTTGAAGGCGCGCGGCTACACGATCGTGATGGTCGAGCAGAACTTCCGCTTCGCGGCGCCGCTCGCGGATCGTTTCTATGTGATGGAGCACGGCATGATCGTCGAGCATTTCGGGGCTAGCGAGCTCGAAGGCAAGATGCCGGTGCTGCACGATTTACTGGGCGTATAGACACGAACTGACGCACGCCCGACTGCCTCTGATAACCACAAGCGAAGAACCAGGAGACATGCATGAAAAAGAACCCACTCGCGCGAATTGCCTCACTCTGCTTCGCGGTCGCCGCCGGCACCGCACTGACGCTGGGCAGCGCGCAAGCGGCCGACGATGCCGTGAAGATCGGCTTTATCACGGATCTGTCGGGACTGTACGCGGATATCGACGGGCAGGGCGGTCTTGAAGCGATCCGGATGGCGGTCGCCGATTTCGGCGGTAAGGTCAACGGCAAGCCGATCACGGTGCTGTACGCGGATCACCAGAACAAGGCGGACATCGCGGCGTCGCGCGCTCGCGAATGGTTCGACCGCGATGGCGTCGACATGCTGATCGGCGGCACCAACTCGGCGACCGCTCTGTCGACGAACACCGTCGCGGGCGAGAAGCACAAGGTCTACATCAACGTCGGCGCGGGCGCCGATACGCTGACCAACGAGCAATGCACGCCGTACACGATCCACTACGCATACGACACCACCGCGCTCGCAAACGGCACGGGCTCGGCGGTTACGAAGCAGGGTGGCAAGACGTGGTACTTCCTGACCGCCGACTACGCGTTCGGGAAGGCGCTCGAAAAAGCGACCTCGGACGTCGTGAAGGCGAATGGCGGTCAGGTGCTCGGCTCGGTGCGTCATCCGCTGTCGGCGTCGGACTTCTCGTCGTTCCTGTTGCAGGCGCAGGCGTCGAAGGCGCAGATCCTCGGCCTCGCGAATGCGGGCGGGGACACGATCAACTCGATCAAGGCCGCGAAGGAATTCGGCATCACGAAGACGATGAAGCTCGCCGCGCTGCTGATGTTCATCAACGACGTGCACAGCCTCGGTCTCGAAACGACGCAGGGTCTCGTGTTGACCGACAGCTGGTACTGGAACAAGGACGCCGACACGCGCAAGTGGTCGCAGCGCTACTTCGACAAGATGAAGAAGATGCCGTCGAGCCTGCAGGCTGCCGACTACTCGGCGACGATGAACTATCTGAAGGCGGTGCAGGCGGTGGGCTCGACCGACCCGGATAAGGTGATGGCGCAGCTGCGCAAGACCAAGATCGACGACTTCTACGCGAAGGGCTACATCCGTCAGGACGGCAGCATGATCCACGACATGTACCTGATGCAGGTGAAGACGCCGGCCGAATCGAAGGAGCCGTGGGACTACTACAAGATCATGGCGACGATTCCGGGCGATCAGGCTTTCACGACCAAGGCGCAGACTCGCTGCGCGCTGTGGAAGTAAGAGCGGACGGGCAGGATGCGGTCGAGGACCGCGCAGACCTGAGAGAACCGCCGGCGCTGCAGCGGTACGCGCTGGCGGGCAACCGTTTCAGATGCCGCACGCGATGGGCAGTGTCGCCGCTCGCCGCGTGCCGGCCGGATCGTGCGGTACCGATCTCACCTTGACGATGGCTTGAAGGGCTAAGGGCTTCAATGGACATCTTTGGCGTTCCGCTGCCGGCGATGCTGAGCCAGCTTCTGCTCGGGCTCGTGAATGGCTCTTTCTACGCGATTCTGAGCCTCGGCCTGGCTGTGATTTTCGGCCTGCTCAACGTGATCAACTTCGCGCATGGCGCACTGTTCATGCTCGGCGCGATGCTGGCGTGGATGGGGCTGTCGTATTTCGGTCTGCCGTACTGGGTGATGCTCGTGCTCGCGCCGCTGATCGTCGGGCTCGTCGGCGTCGCGATCGAGCGCTCGATGCTGCGCTGGCTTTACAAGCTCGATCATCTGTATGGCCTGTTGCTGACGTTCGGCATCACGCTCGTGATCGAAGGTGTATTTCATTCGATCTACGGCTCGTCGGGCCAGCCGTACGACGTGCCGTCGGCGCTGTCGGGCGCGACCAATCTCGGCTTCATGTATCTGCCGAACTATCGCGCGTGGGTTGTCGTCGCGTCGCTGATCGTGTGCTTCGTGACATGGTTCGTGATCGAGAAGACGCGGCTTGGCGCGTATCTGCGCGCGGGCACCGAAAACCCCAAGCTGGTCGAGGCATTCGGCGTCAACGTGCCTCTGATGATCACGCTGACCTACGGCTTCGGCGTCGCGCTCGCGGCGTTTGCCGGCGTGCTAGCCGCGCCGGTGATTCAGGTCTCGCCGCTGATGGGCCAGCCGATGATCATCACCGTATTCGCGGTGGTCGTGATCGGCGGCATGGGCTCGATCATGGGCTCGATTCTGACCGGCCTGATGCTGGGCGTAGTCGAAGGACTCACGCGTGTGTATTACCCCGAGGCGTCGGCGACTGTCGTCTTCGTGATCATGGCGCTCGTGTTGCTCGTGCGTCCGGCGGGTCTTTTCGGCAGGGAAAAATGATGCAGAGAAAAGTGCTCTACGGTCTGCTGCTGATCGTGCTGCTCGCGGTGCCGGTGCTCGGCATCTATCCGCTCTTCGTGATGAAGGTGCTGTGCTTCGCGCTGTTCGCGGCCGCCTTCAATCTGCTGATCGGCTATACCGGCTTGCTGTCCTTCGGTCATGCGATGTTTCTCGCGTCGGCCGGTTACGTGACCGGTTACGCGATGCAGACGCTCGGCTTTTCGCCTGAGCTGGGCGTGCTGAGCGGCACCGCGGCGGCGACGCTGCTTGGGCTCGTCGTCGGCTTCTTCGCGATTCGTCGTCAGGGCATCTACTTCGCGATGGTGACGCTCGCGCTCGCGCAGATGGTCTACTTCGTGTTCCTGCAGGCGCCGTTCACGCACGGCGAAGACGGTCTGCAAGGCGTGCCGCGGGGGAATCTGTTCGGCCTGTTGAGTCTGTCGTCGGATGTCGCGCTGTATTTCGTCGTGCTCGCGGTGATCGTCGCGGCGTTCCTGCTGATCGTGCGGATCGTGCATTCGCCGTTCGGGCAGGTGCTCGTCGCGATCAAGGAAAACGAGCCGCGCGCGGTATCGCTCGGCTACGACACCGACCGTTTCAAGCTGCTCGCATTCATTCTGTCGGCCGGTATCGCGGGTCTCGCGGGTTCGCTGAAAGTGCTGGTGCAAGGCTTCGAAACGCTGAGCGATGCCTATTGGACGATGTCGGGCCTCGTGATCCTGATGACGCTGGTGGGCGGCATGGGCACGCTGTTCGGGCCGTTGCTCGGCGCCGCGCTGATCGTGTCGCTCGAAGACAGGCTCGGCGATATCGGCGCGGCGCTCGCGTCAATGACCGGCATCGACTGGTTCCGCTCGCTCGGTGAATCGGTGACGATCGTCACGGGGCTGATTTTCATCGCATGTGTGCTGGCGTTCCGGCGGGGCATCGTCGGTGAGATCGTCGCGCGAGTGCGACCGTTGCGGGCTTGAGGTTGGCTGCCTGGTTCCCGCCCGCGAGGGCGCTTGCTTGATGCAGTGCGATACGCGATTGCTTCGACATCCGATCCAATTGTGGCTCGTGCCGAAGGTCCGCTGGATCGGGACTCGAGCAAACCTCTGGCAAACCGTGTGACGAAATGAGCCTTTCGCGCCCCAATCCGGTGCCGCAGTGCACCACTAGGGTAATTGCTAGTTGTGACTGCTGGGGTGGTCGTTTAATCTTCATCCAGTTCTGATGCACCACGAATTTGCAGGTGGAGAACGAGGAGACAATTGAGGCACTCAGTGCCCAGAAGAAAGCGCTGTTGGATTGATATCCAACAGCGCTTTTTTATTTGTTTTTTTCGAATGTCTCGATGCGAATGCTCGCTTATTTCGCGCGCCCTTTTTTATTCCTCGGCAGCCGCTGCAGCTAAACATCAAAAGCCTGCGAAACGCTTGCAGCACGGCGCTTGGGTCCGCTAAACTCGCTATTCACCGACCACTGGGTTGGCAATTAAATCCGTGGATTTAATTGCAATTGAATAACGGGTTTAATAGAGGAGCAGGATGAAGTCGGCATTGCGTTGGATCAGCGCGGCATTGGTCGCCACTGGGGTTTCGGCTGCATGGAGCGGCCATGCTTTCGCGGACGTGAAAATCGGCGTCACGGTGTCGGCAACAGGACCGGCCGCATCGCTCGGTATTCCGGAAAAGAACACGATTGCGCTGCTGCCGAGAGAAGTCGCGGGCCAGAAGATCGACTACATCGTTCTCGACGACGCAACCGATTCCACTCAGGCAGTCAAGAACGCCCGTAAGCTCACTAGCGAAGACCACGTCGATGCATTGATAGGCTCGACTGTCGTACCGAACTCGCTCGCCATGATCGACATCGCCGCCGAAACTTCCACGCCGATGATCTCGCTGGCCGCGGCTGCGGGCATCGTCGAACCGATGGACGCGAAACGCGCATGGGTCTTCAAGACGCCGCAGAACGACATTCTGATGGCCACGGCGATCGCGCAGCACATGGCCAATCACGGCGTGAAAACGGTCGCGTTCATCGGCTTTTCCGACGCGTACGGCGAGAGCTGGTTCAAGGAATTCAGCAAAGCCGCTGACCTCGCGAAGATCAAGATCGTCGCGAACGAGCGCTTCGCGCGCAACGATGCGTCGGTCACGGGTCAGGTGCTGAAGATGATGTCGCAGAACCCGGACGCAGTGCTGATCGCCGGTGCGGGTACGCCGGCCGCGCTGCCGCAGAAAACGCTGAAGGAACGCGGCTACAAGGGCAAGTACTATCAGACGCACGGCGTCGCGAACAACGACTTCCTGCGCGTGTGCGGCAAGGATTGCGAAGGCACGTGGCTGCCCGCCGGCCCGCTGCTGGTCGCCGAGCAACTGCCCCAGGCGAATCCGGTGAAGAAGAGCGCGCTCTCGTACAAGCACGCGTATGAAACGGCGTACGGCGCGGGTTCGGTGTCGACGTTCGGTGGTCACGCGTGGGACGCGGGTCTGCTGCTGCAGCGTGCGATCCCGCTCGCGTTGAAGAAGGGCCAGCCCGGCACGCCGGCATTCCGCGACGCGCTGCGTGCCGCAGTCGAAGGCACGAAAGATTTGCCGGCGTCGCACGGCATCTTCAACATGAGCGCGAACGACCACGCCGGTCTCGATCAGCGCGCGCGCGTGATGGTGCAGATCGTCGATGGCAAGTGGAAGCTCGCCGGCGACTGAGCGAAGGCTCTGCGCCACGGGACCTCATCGAAGAAGACGCGTGCAGTTGACGCGTCTTTTTTATTGCCCGTGCCAGGTGTCTGCAGCGCGCAAAAGTGTGGTTTCGCTGCTTCAGGACAAACCCGCATTTGGCGCACGCTCTCTTGACCGTCGATATTGCAGACCGCAAGCTACTAACATATTAGTGGTTTAGGAAGGTCCGGATGGAATAGAGCCGCGGCAAAGAAACGCGGCGTATGACGCGAATGCGCATTCGCGCGACGCGAGAGGAGCGGTACCCAACAAAGCGGGGAAGGTATGCGTGCCGAGCAGGGAAAACCATGCTTGGCACACCTGAACTCGCTCACTAGATTCAGACACCCGGCCAAGCAAGCCGGCTTATAGATAGGCGCTTTTGAAGGCGTTTGGAGACTCGCAATGAAAAAGACAAGGCATTGGGTACGCACCGGCATCGCGATGGCGCTGATGTGCGGCGCGGGGGCGGCATTCGCGCAGGTGAAGATCGGCGTCACGTTGTCGACGACGGGGCCGGCCGCGTCGCTCGGAATTCCCGAGAAGAACACGATCGCGTTGTTGCCGAAGGAGATCGGCGGCAAGAGCGTGCAGTACATCATCCTCGACGACGGATCGGACACCAGCAAGGCCGTGCAGAATACGCGCAAGCTGATCGACGAAGACCACGTCGACGCGATCATCGGCTCGACCGTGACGCCGAATTCGCTCGCGATGCTCGATCCGGCCGCCGAGGGCAAGACGCCGGTGATCTCGCTCGCGGCGTCGGCGGCGATCATCCAGCCGATGGATGCGAAGCGCGCATGGGCGTTCAAACCGCCTCAGAACGACAGCCTGATGGCCGACGCGATCGCCGATTACATGCAGCACCACGGCGTGAAGACGGTCGGCTTCATCGGTTTCTCGGACGCCTATGGCGACAGCTGGAACGCGACGTTCGACGCCGTCGCGAAAGCGCACAACCTGAAGATCGTGTCGAACGAGCGCTTTAACCGCACCGATGCTTCGGTGACGGGCCAGGTGCTGAAGACGATGGGCGCGAATCCCGACGCGGTGCTGATCGCGGGCTCGGGTACGCCGTCGGCGCTACCGGCCAAGACGCTGAAGGAGCGTGGCTACAAGGGCAAGATCTATCAGACGCACGGGGTCGCGAACAACGACTTCCTGCGCGTGTGCGGCAAGGATTGCGAAGGCGAACTGCTGCCGGCTGGGCCGATCCTCGTCGTCGATCAATTGCCGGATTCGAACCCGGTGAAGAAGTCGTCGGAAGCCTATAAGAACGCGTATGAGAAGGCCTATGGCGCAGGGTCGGTCGCGACCTTCGGCGGTCACGCATGGGATGCGGGCCAGATGCTGCAGGCGGCGATTCCGGTCGCGCTGAAGACCGCACAGCCAGGCACGCCCGAGTTCCGCGTGGCGCTGCGCAACGCACTCGAAAACATCAAGGAGCTGCCGGTGTCGCACGGCATCATGAACACCACCGCGAACGACCACAACGGCCTCGACCAGCGCGCGCGCGTGATCGTGCAGATCGTCGACGGCAAGTGGAAGCTGCAGAACGACTAGGACGATTTACAAAAGCAACTAGCGGTACGCGCCTCTCGCGCAATCTGCGGTGCATGACGCCGCATTGCCATTGTGTTCGACGACAATGGCATCGACCGCCGCGCCGTGACCCGGCGCGGCGGTTGTCTTTTCAGACATTGCAGATCGATGGCCGGCTACGCGCCGCGCCGTCACGACTGTTTCCCGATTTTTCGATTTCGACGCTTCAGGACGAGGAAGTATGGATCTATCAATTGCGGCGATCCTCGCGCAAGACGGCATCACGACCGGCGCGATCTACGCGCTGCTCGCGCTTGCGCTGGTGCTGGTGTTCTCCGTCACGCGGGTGATCTTCATCCCGCAAGGGGAGTTCGTTTCGTACGGCGCGTTGACGCTCGCCGCACTGCAAACGCAGAAGTTTCCTGCCACCTGCTGGCTGTTGATGGCGATGGGCGCAGCATGCTTCGTCGTCGAGACGGTGGCCGTATTGCGGCACGCTGAGCGGCGTCGACATGCGGCGCGCACGCTGCCTGTGCTGGCAGGGAAGTACCTGCTGTTTCCGATCGCGGTCTACGCGCTCACGCGCGGCATCTTTTTGCAGCCGCTGCCGATGATCGTGCAGATCGCGCTGACACTGCTGATCGTGATTCCGATGGGTCCGTTCGTTTATCGCCTTGCCTATGAGCCGATCGCCGAGTCGCCCACGCTGCTGCTGTTGATCGTCGCGGTGGCCGTGCATTTCGCGATGGTCGGTCTCGGCCTCGTGATGTTCGGCGCCGAAGGCTCGCGCACCACCGCGTTTTCCGATGCGACGTTCAGCATCGGCTCGTTGTCGATCTCCGGGCAGAGCCTGTGGGTGATCGGCACCGCGGTCGTGCTGATCGGCGCGCTGTATCTGTACTTCGATCGCTCGATCTCGGGCAAGGCGTTGCGCGCGACGTCGGTGAACCGGCTCGGCGCACAACTCGTCGGCATTGGCACGACGCAGGCGGGACGGCTCGCGTTCACGCTTGCGGCGGGTCTCGGCGCACTGTGCGGCATCCTCGTCGCGCCACTGACGACGATCTACTACGACTCGGGCTTCCTGATCGGTTTGAAGGGCTTCGTCGGCGCGATCATCGGCGGTCTGGTCAGCTATCCGCTGGCGGCGGCCGGCTCGATTCTCGTCGGTCTGCTGGAGTCGTATTCGTCGTTTTGGGCCAGTGCTTATAAGGAAGTGATCGTGTTCACGCTAATCATCCCGGTACTGCTGTGGCGCAGTCTTGCGAGCCCACATGCCGAAGAGGAAGAGGAGTGACACGATGAAACGGATCATGCAAAAGAAGTTCTTCTGGTTGTTCCTCGTGGTGCTGTTCGCTTTGCCGGTTCTGCCGCAACCGATTCATGTGCCCGAGTACTGGGTCACGCTGCTGAACTACATCGGTCTCTATTCGATCGTCGCGATCGGCCTCGTGCTGTTGACGGGTATCGGCGGCATGACGAGCTTCGGGCAGGCCGCGTTCGTCGGCATCGGCGCTTATGCAACCGCGTATCTGACGACGAACTTCGGTGTGTCGCCGTGGCTCGCACTGATCGCGGGCGTGATCGTGACTGCGCTGATCGCGCTGATGCTCGGTCTCGTGACGATGCGTTTGTCCGGCCACTTCCTGCCGCTCGGCACGATTGCGTGGGGGCTCGCGCTGTTCTACCTGTTCGGCAATCTCGACATGCTCGGCAAGTACGACGGCATCAACGGCATCCCGGTGCTGAATGTTTTGGGGATCAACCTCGAGTCCGGCCGCCATATCTATTACCTGATCTGGCTGGTCGTGCTCGGCGCGGTCGTCTCTGTTCAGAATCTGCTTAATAGCAGGCCGGGTCGCGCAATTCGTGCGCTGCGCGGCGGGGGGCTGATGGCCGAGGCGATGGGGGTCAACACCGGCTGGATGCGCGTCGTGATATTCGTCTACGCGGCGGTGCTGGCGTCGGTGTCGGGCTTCCTGTACGCGCACTTGCAGCGCGCGGTGAATCCGACGCCGTTCGGGCTGAATCACGGCATCGAGTTTCTGTTCATGGCGGTGGTGGGCGGTGTCTCGCACGTCTGGGGCGCGGTGCTCGGCGCGGCGATTCTGACCGTACTGCAGGATTATCTGCAGACGTTGCTGCCGAAACTGCTCGGCGAGAACGGCAACTTCGAAGTGATCGTGTTCGGCATCATCATGGTGCTGCTGCTGCAGTATGCGCGGCAGGGCGTCTGGCCGTTCGTCGCGCGCTTTTTTCCGCGTGGCCCGCGGGCGCATCTCGCGAATCACGCCGATTCTCTGCCGCAACGCAACAAGCCGCAGGCCGGCGAAGAGTTGCTGACAGTGAACAAGGCGCGCAAGCAGTTCGGCGGTCTGGTTGCGGTGAACGACGTCAGCTTCGAGGTCAAAGCGGGGCAGATCATCGGGCTGATCGGGCCGAACGGCGCCGGTAAGTCGACGACGTTCAATCTCGTGACCGGAGTGCTGCAGCCGACGAGCGGAGAGATTACATTCCGCGGCGAGCGCATCGATGCGCTGAGTTCACGTGAAATCGTCAAGCGAGGCATCGGCCGGACGTTTCAGCACGTAAAGCTGCTGCCGGGCATGACCGTGCTCGAGAACGTGGCGATCGGCGCTCATCTGCGTGGGCATGCGGGTGTATGGCGCAGTATCGTGCGGCTGAACAGCTCGGAAGAGGCGGGATTGATGGCGGAAGCCGCTCGGCAGATTCGCCGCGTCGGCCTCGAACAGCACATGTATGACGAAGCGGGCAGTCTCGCGCTCGGTCAACAGCGGATCCTCGAGATTGCGCGCGCGTTGTGCTGCGATCCGACGCTGCTATTGCTCGACGAACCGGCAGCCGGTCTGCGCTATCAGGAGAAGTTGCAGCTCGCCGATCTGCTGCGGCGACTCAAAGCGGAAGGGATGAGTGTGCTGCTTGTCGAGCACGACATGGATTTCGTGATGAATCTGACGGACCGGCTCGTGGTGATGGAATTTGGCACGCGAATCGCTGAAGGTCTGCCGCAGGAAGTGCAGCAGGATCCGGCGGTGCTCGAAGCGTATCTGGGTGGGGTGGAATGATGGACAACACGACAACGACCGGCGTGGCGGCAGCGGGACCGATTCTCGAAGTGGACCATCTGTCGGTCCGTTACGGCAAGGTCGAGGCGCTGCACAATGCAGCGATCAAGGTGCGGGCGGGGCAGATCGTCTCCGTGATCGGCCCGAACGGCGCGGGGAAGTCGACGCTGCTGAATGCGATCATGGGGGCGTTGCCGACGTCCGGTCATGCGAAAGGCGTGGTTTCCTATCAGGGAGAGGACGTCAGCGCAATGCCCGTGGAAAAACGGGTTGCACTGGGGATGTGCCTGGTGCCGGAAAAGCGCGAGCTTTTCGCTTCGATGACCGTCGAGGACAATTTGCTGCTTGGCGCCTACCGACGCAAGCGGGCAGGGGAGCGCAACTTTCTCGATCAACTGGAACCGGTGTTCGAACTGTTCCCACGGCTGAAGGAGCGGCGCAAGCAGGCGGCGGGCACGCTTTCGGGTGGCGAACGGCAAATGCTCGCGGTGGGCCGCGCGCTGATGGGCAAGCCCGATCTGCTGATGCTGGACGAGCCGAGCCTCGGCCTCGCGCCGCTCATCGTGAAGGAAATCTTCCATATCATCAGCGCGTTGCGCCAGACGGGCGTCGCGACGCTATTGATCGAGCAGAATGCGCGCGCCGCATTGCAGATCTCGGACTACGGCTACGTGCTGGAAACCGGCGAACTGGCGTTGGAAGGGCCGGCGGCCGAACTGGCACAGAATCCTCGGGTGATCGAAACCTATCTAGGCCTGGCGAAAAAAGTCGCTTAAGTTCGCACTTTTTTCAGCGATCGCTGTCTTTGGAAGCGGTGTGTTTCACGTGAAACACACCGCTTTTTTATTGTTTCACCATTCGGACGAAATTCGGGCCGAAACCGAACCCGTTATAATTCGGCCATACATTTTCCTTTGAAGGCTCACGCGACGATCTGGCGTGAGATCCCGCGATGCTTTTTCCCACAGAATTTGACGTAATCGTCGTCGGCGGCGGTCATGCCGGCACCGAAGCCGCTTTGGCGTCGGCGCGCATGGGCAATAAAACGCTGCTTTTGACCCATAACATAGAGACCCTTGGTCAAATGAGCTGCAATCCGTCGATTGGCGGCATCGGCAAAGGCCATCTGGTCAAGGAAGTCGACGCGCTCGGCGGCGCCATGGCGGCTGCCACCGATGAGAGCGGCATCCAGTTCCGTATCTTGAATTCGTCGAAAGGGCCGGCGGTCCGCGCCACGCGGGCTCAGGCCGACCGCGTGCTGTACAAAGCGGCGATCCGCCATCGTCTGGAGAATCAGCCGAATCTGTGGCTGTTCCAGCAGGCGGTCGATGATCTGATCGTCGAGGGCGACCGCGTGGTCGGCGCCGTTACGCAAGTAGGTATTCGTTTCCGGTCGCGCGCGGTGGTGCTGACGGCTGGCACGTTCCTCGACGGCAAGATTCACGTGGGCTTGAACAACTACACCGGCGGCCGCGCGGGTGACCCCGCCGCAGTCTCGCTATCGGCGCGATTGAAAGAGCTGAAACTGCCGCAGGGCCGGCTGAAGACGGGTACGCCGCCGCGGATCGATGGTCGCACAATCGACTATTCGCAGCTCGAAGAGCAGCCGGGCGATCTGGACCCGGTGCCGGTGTTCTCGTTCCTGGGGCGCGTCGAGCAGCACCCGCGCCAAGTTCCGTGCTGGGTCACGCATACGAATCAACGGACACACGACATTATTCGTGGCGGTCTCGATCGTTCGCCGATGTACACGGGCGTGATCGAGGGGGTGGGGCCGCGTTATTGCCCGTCGATCGAGGACAAGATTCACCGGTTTGCGTCGAAGGAATCGCATCAGATCTACCTCGAGCCGGAAGGTCTGACCACGAACGAGTTCTATCCGAACGGAATCTCGACGAGCCTGCCGTTCGACGTACAACTTGAACTGGTGCGATCTATGCGCGGTCTCGAGCACGCGCACATACTGCGGCCTGGCTATGCGATCGAGTACGACTATTTCGACCCGCGTGGACTCAAGGCATCGCTGGAAACGAAGGTGATCAATGGCCTGTTCTTCGCCGGACAGATCAACGGTACGACCGGCTACGAAGAGGCGGCCGCCCAGGGCGTTCTGGCCGGCATCAATGCCGGCCTGTTCGTGCAAGGCAAGGAAGCATGGTGCCCGCGGCGCGACCAGGCTTATCTCGGCGTGCTCGTCGACGATCTGGTCACGCGCGGGGTGTCCGAGCCGTACCGAATGTTCACGAGCCGTGCGGAGTACCGTCTGAGTTTGCGCGAGGACAATGCCGACATGCGGTTGACGGAGATGGGGCGCGAGCTGGGTGTAGTCGATGACGCCCGCTGGGACGCCTTCAGTCGCAAGCGGGACGCTGTTTCACGTGAAACACAGCGCTTGCGTTCAACGTGGGTCAATCCTAAGACCTTATCCGCGGAACAAGCGACCGCATTGCTCGGCAAGCCGATCGACCACGAATACAGTCTCGCGGACCTGCTGCGTCGTCCGGGTGTCAGCTACGACGGCGTCTGCGCGCTGCGTGACGGCACTTGTGGCGCGCCCGAAGCACTTGCGGAAGACCCCGTGCTGCTCGGGCAGATCAAGGAACAGATTGAAATCGGCGTCAAATATCAAGGCTATATCGATCGACAGGCCGGTGAAATCGAACGCAACGAGGCCCAAGAGAATACCCGTTTGCCAGAAGGGTTGGACTACACCGAGGTGCGTGGACTGTCGTTCGAAGCACGCCAGAAGCTGATGCAGTTCCGGCCGGAAACGATCGGCCAGGCGTCGCGTATTTCGGGCATCACGCCTGCCGCGATCTCGCTGCTGATGGTTCATCTGAAGCGTGGCCTCGGGCGTCGCCCGTCGAAACCCGCCGAACCCGGCGCCGACAGCACGCCGGTGGTGCAATGACGGCAGCGCAAAGAGGAGTCGACCAGCAGGCCTTGGCGTCATTGCTGGCGGACGGTGTCCGTGAACTTGGCCTCGAACTCAGCGACGCCCAGCAGCGCAAGCTACTCGATTACGTCGCGCTGCTCGCGAAGTGGAACAACGTCTACAACCTGACGGCAATCCGCGATCCGCGGCAGATGCTGATTCAGCACATCCTCGATTCGCTGTCGATCGTGCCGCACCTGGCGCCGCGCGGACCTTCGTCGGTGCTCGACGTGGGCTCGGGCGGTGGCATGCCGGGCATCGTGCTCGCGATTGTGCTGCCCGATTGGACCGTCACGACGAACGACATCGTCCACAAGAAGACGGCATTTCAATCGCAGGCGAAGGCCGAACTGGGCCTCGCGAACCTGTCGGTCGTGACCGGCCGCGTGGAGACGCTGCAGCCTGGCGCCGAAGTACCGGCAAAGTTCGACGTAATCGTCTCGCGCGCATTCGCAGAACTCGCGGATTTCGTTACACTGGCCCGTCATCTGGTTGCGGAGCAGGGCGCGATCTGGGCGATGAAGGGTGTGCGGCCGGATGCCGAAATCGCGCGTCTGCCGGCGGGCGCCCACGTTGAACAGATCGTCCGACTGAATGTGCCGTCGCTCGACGCCGAACGGCACCTGATTGAGGTACGAGTGGACACCGAAAGCTAACGGACGCCGAGGCCTCCAAGTACCCTCAGTAATTTTCACTTCATCCAAGCAGCAAAAGGGACACACCAACGATGGCAAAAATCTTCTGCGTTGCGAACCAGAAGGGCGGTGTCGGCAAGACGACCACCACAGTCAATCTGGCCGCAAGCCTGGCAGCGCAGGGACAGCGAGTCCTTCTCATCGATCTGGACCCGCAAGGCAACGCCACGATGGGCAGCGGTATCGACAAAGCCGAATGTGCGAACACGGTCTACGAGGTGCTCGTGGACAGCGTGTCCGTGGCCGATGCGCGCGTGCGGCCCGAGGCGGTCGGCTACGACGTGCTGCCGGCGAACCGTGAGCTCGCGGGCGCCGAAGTCGAACTCGTCAGCATGCAGAATCGCGAGCGTCAACTGAGGACGGCGCTGGCTGCGGTCGAGGGCGAATACGATTTCGTGCTCATCGATTGCCCGCCGGCTCTGTCGCTGCTGACGCTCAACGGACTATGCGCCGCGCACGGGGTCGTCATCCCGATGCAGTGCGAATACTTCGCGCTCGAAGGGCTGTCCGACCTCGTCAACACGATCAAGCAAGTGCACGCGAACCTGAATCGCGACCTCAAGGTGATCGGTCTGCTGCGCGTGATGTTCGATCCGCGCATCACGTTGCAACAGCAAGTCTCGGATCAATTGAAAGAGCACTTCGGCGACAAGGTGTTCGACGCGGTGATTCCGCGCAATGTGCGATTGGCCGAGGCGCCCAGCTACGGGCTGCCCGGTGTGGTGTTCGATAGGGCGTCGCGAGGCGCGCAGGCGTACGTGCAGTTCGGCGTTGAAATGATTGAACGGGTGCGCGCGCTGAATGACGCGCCCCAGGCATCCTAAGCGGATCGAGGAAGCACGATGAACGCAGTAGCAAGAAAGAAGGGACTAGGCCGCGGTCTGGAGGCATTGCTCGGCGGCACCGCGGATATCACCGAAGCAGCGGTGATCGACGGCGCGCCGAACGTGCTGCCCCTCGGCAAGATGCAGGCCGGCAAATACCAGCCGCGCACGCGCATGGACGAAGGCGCGCTGCAGGAACTCGCGGCGAGCATCCGCGCTCAAGGGCTGATGCAGCCGATCCTCGTGCGTCCGATCGCGGCGGATCGCTACGAGATCATCGCGGGCGAGCGGCGTTTTCGCGCGGCGCGACTCGCTGGCCTCGACGAGGTGCCGGTGCTTGTGAAGGACGTGCCCGACCAGGCCGCAGCGGCGATGGCGCTGATCGAAAACATTCAGCGCGAGGATCTGAATCCGCTGGAAGAGGCCCAAGGCATCCAGCGCCTGCTGGACGAATTCAATTTCACGCATGAGCAGGCGGCAGAGTCGGTGGGTCGTTCGCGCAGCGCGGTGTCGAACCTGCTGCGTCTGCTGAACCTCGCGACGCCGGTACAGACGATGTTGCTCGCCGGAGATCTCGACATGGGCCACGCTCGCGCGCTGCTCGCCGTCGATGCCGCGACGCAAATCACGCTGGCCAACCAGGTCGTCAACAAGCGCCTATCTGTGCGCGAGACCGAAAAGCTGGTCGCGATGACCATGAAGGTGACGCCGGCGGCAAAGGCGCGCGCGAACCCGGATGGCGGCCGTGACACGCGACGGCTAGAAGAGGAACTGTCGGACCTGTTGTCGGCGACGGTGAAAATCAAGCTCGGCCGACGCGGTCGCGGCCAGGTGCTGGTGGACTTTGGCAATCTCGACGCGTTGGAAGGCATTCTTGTTCGGTTGCGCGGGAACGCGAACGTTTGAGTGCCAATTGGCGCTTAGTAGGGAAGGGTGGTGAACGGCTGGCGGCCTGTGCATGAGCACTGCCGCGAGTTGGTTTACCGCAGCGCGAGCGACCACCGTCGGTTTCAAAATCAGCCAATGCAAAAATAATCAGTAATCCTAGTTTCAAACGTTCGACATTGTGCGGTAATCATCCCTACGAGCCGCTATCACAAAGCGGCTCGATCATCATCGAAAATCGCGGCGAAAAAAGAATCACGTCAATTGAAGAACTGCGCGGTTCAGCCCTTAAAAAAGCGGCATTTGTTGCATTTTCGAGACGTCCGCCGCAGCGTCAAAACGCCCTGCCAACGGGCTTCAATCCACGCGACTACCCCCGCAGGTTTTGCCTTGCCCCGCCCGCCTTACATTTCACGTGTTTCGCGTCTTTCGCATACGTTTTACCGCATCGTGAAGGCACGTTTCACGCCGTTATAGGTTGGCCTAAAGTCTTGAATTGCCTGCAACTATCGCTTACAATCGCCCGGATTTAATTGCACGGCAACCCCGTAAGCGCTGCGTAAACTCGCGGGCTGAACGAGACTTTCGGAACATTGCGATGGCGGTTAAAACGTCGAATCTGTCGCCGGAAAATGGTGACGACAGACACCGCGCTGAACGCTCCGCACCCGAGACGTCCGCCAGTCGGAAGTTCGATCCGGCCGAAGCGTGGGATGACGCGCAGGAAGATAACAATATCGTTCCGCTCACGCGGGCCGAGGCGGAAAAGCTGTTTGGTCCCGGCGTGGGTCGTCCATCGCGCGTGACGCCGTTCAGGGTCGTCGCAGCGCAAATGGTTTTGTCCCTGGTTGCAACGCTGTTGTGGTGGCTGTTCTACAAGCCGCCGGGCGCTGCTGCGCTGTCAGCGTTCCTGGGGGGGGCGATCTGCTGGGTACCGGGCGCGCTGTTCGCGGCGCGACTGAAAAAGCTGGGCGGCGCCGAGACCGTGATGAGTTGGATGATCGGCGAAGCACTAAAGATGGGGACAACGATTGCGATGTTTGTCGCAATCGCCTTCTGGTATCACGACGTACGTTGGATTCCGCTGCTGGTGACCTACCTCATCGCGCTGAAGACTTACTGGATCGCGTTGGCGTGGCGCTAAGGTAGCAGCACAAAAAATAGCAGCAAAAAGAATTTAAGGCCGGCGCGCAGCGCCGGCGAGGGTGTGCGGATGAGATAGGGCCGCACCCGGCGCGTTCCCGCAACACGGTATTTCGGCGGGAACGGCCTCAAACGATTTTCGACAATTTGGGTGGCTTTAACGATATGGCAGCTAGCGAAGGCACGCGCGCAATGGATCCGTCCGAGTACATCGCGCACCACTTGCAGAACTTTTCCACCGCACACCAGACGTCGATTTTCGACATCCACGTGTGGAATCTCGACACCCTTTTCTGGTCGATCGTGTGCGGTCTCGTCACGATCCTCGTGCTGCACCTGGCAGCACGCAAGGCAACGTCCGGCGTGCCGGGCCGCTTCCAATGCGCGATCGAAATGCTGGTCGAAATGGTCGAGGATCAATCGAAGGCGATGATCCACGGCTCACGGACTTTCATCGCGCCGCTCGCGCTGACAGTGTTCGTCTGGGTCGCGCTGATGAATTCGCTCGACTTCATCCCCGTCGACCTGCCGGGCCGCTTGATCGGCTGGCTGGGTCTCTCCGAAGTCATTCCGCACCACCGCCTCGTGCCGACCGCCGACCTGAACGGCACGATCGGCATCGCGCTCGGCGTGTTCGTGCTGATGATTTACTACAACTTCAAGATCAAGGGCGCCGGTGGCTTCGTGCATGAGCTGCTGTCCGCTCCGTTCGGCGCGCATCCGCTGCTGTGGATCCCGAACCTGGCACTGAACATCATCGAGTTCGTCGCGAAGACGGTCTCGCTCGGCATGCGGCTGTTCGGCAACATGTACGCGGGCGAACTGTTGTTCCTGCTGATTGCCCTGCTCGGCAGCATCTGGAGCTTCGGCGCGGACACGACGGTGCTTGGCTTCATCGGCCACGTGGTCGCCGGCACAGTGTGGTCAATCTTCCACATCCTGATCGTTCTGCTGCAGGCGTTCATTTTCATGATGCTGACGCTGGTGTACATCGGCCAGGCACACGACGCGCACTAACCTGCGTTGTCGGCAAAGAATCGTAGTTTTTTAATTCCCAGTTCCAACCAGTTCTAAAAGACTTTTCACAAAGGAGTGATCATGCAAGCTTTCATCGCCAACATCCAGGGTCTGACCGCCATCGGTATCGGCATCATCATCGGCCTGGGTGCTATCGGCGCCTGTATCGGTATCGGTCTGATGGGCGGCAAGTACATCGAAGCATGCGCCCGTCAACCGGAACTGATGAACCCGCTGCAAACCAAGATGTTCCTGCTGGCTGGTCTGATCGATGCGGCGTTCCTGATTGGCGTTGGTGTGGCAATGCTGTTTGCGTTCGCGAACCCGCTGCTCTCGAAGCTGGCAGGCTGAGGTTCCTCGGAGGTTTGCGCCTGAGCTATAACAGGTAAAGGCGCAGGGCGGAACGGGTACTGGGGCGCTGATCGAGCAGAATCGATGAGCGCCTTGCCGTTTCACTTTCCGAACAAGCAACGTTTAAGGAAACACCGTGAATCTCAACGCAACCCTGTTTGCGCAAATGGTCGTGTTCCTGATCCTCGCGTGGTTCACGATGAAATTCGTGTGGCCGCCGCTGATCAACGCCCTCGACGAGCGCGCGAAGAAGATCGCCGACGGTCTGTCCGCCGCGGAAAAGGGCAAGCAGGAACTCGAAGCCGCTCACAAGCGCGTCGACCAGGAACTGGCTCAGGCTCGCAACGATGGCCAGCAACGCATCGCCGACGCTGAAAAGCGCGCTGTCGCCGTCGCCGACGAAATCAAGGCTCAGGCACAGGTGGAAGCCGCCCGCATCATCGCGCAGGCGAAGGCCGATGCGGAGCAGCAAGTCGTGAAGGCGCGCGAAGCGCTGCGTGGCGAAGTCGCTGCACTCGCTGTGAAGGGCGCTGAACAGATCCTGAAGCGCGAAGTCGACCAGGCAGCCCACGCTGACCTGCTGAATCAACTGAAAGCCGAGCTCTGATCATGGCCGAACTTGCAACCATCGCCCGTCCGTACGCGGAAGCGCTGTTTGGCGTGGCCGAAGCTGGTGACATCGCCGCCTGGTCCACGCTCGTGCAGGAGCTGGCACAGGTTGCGCGTCTGCCCGAAGTGCTGTCGATCGCCTCGAGCCCGAAAGTGAGCCGTGCCCAGGTTAGCGATCTGCTGCTGGCCGCGGTCAAGTCGCCGCTCAAGGACAACGCGCAAGCGAAGAATCTGGTGCAGATGCTGGTGGATAACCATCGCCTGCAGCTGCTGCCGGAAATCGCCTCGCAGTTCGAAGAGTTGAAGAACGCCCGCGAAGGGGCGGCAGATGTGCTGGTCGTCAGCGCATTCCCGCTCGAAGGTGCGCAGTTGAACGAACTCGTCGCAAGCCTCGAACGCAAGTTCAAGCGCAAGCTGAAACCGACGGTCGAAGTCGATCAGTCGCTGATCGGCGGCGTACGCGTGACAGTCGGCGACGAAGTGCTCGATACCTCGGTCCGCGCGCGGCTCGCCAGGATGCAAACGGCCCTGACGGCCTGAAGCGCTTCGCGCTTTAGCGGCTGGCACGCAACAGAATTGACTATCAGGAGCGAATAATGCAACTCAATCCCTCTGAGATCAGCGAGCTGATCAAGAGCCGGATCCAGGGCCTTGAAGCGAGCGCAGACGTTCGCAATCAAGGCACCGTGATCTCCGTGACCGACGGTATCGTGCGTATCCACGGTCTGTCGGAAGTGATGCAGGGCGAAATGCTCGAATTCCCGGGCAACACCTTCGGTCTGGCACTGAACCTCGAGCGCGACTCGGTCGGCGCCGTGATTCTGGGTGAATACGAACACATTTCGGAAGGCGACATCGTCAAGACGACGGGCCGCATTCTCGAAGTGCCGGTTGGTCCGGAACTGCTCGGCCGTGTGGTCGACGCGCTCGGTAACCCGATCGATGGCAAGGGCCCGCTCAATGCGAAGATGACCGACGCAATCGAAAAGATTGCACCGGGCGTGATCTGGCGTAAGTCGGTTTCGGAACCGGTCCAAACCGGTTTGAAGTCGATCGACTCGATGGTGCCGATCGGCCGTGGCCAGCGTGAGCTGATCATCGGCGACCGTCAGTGCGGCAAGACCGCAGTTGCAGTCGACGCGATCATCAACCAGAAAGGCAAGAACCTCGTCTGTATCTACGTCGCGATTGGCCAGAAGGCTTCGTCGATCATGAACGTAGTGCGCAAGCTCGAAGAATCGGGCGCGCTCGAATACACGATCGTCGTGGCTGCTTCGGCTTCGGATTCGGCCGCGATGCAATACCTCGCGCCGTACGCCGGCTGCACGATGGGCGAATACTTCCGCGATCGCGGTCAGGACGCGCTGATCGTTTATGACGACTTGACCAAGCAGGCTTGGGCATACCGTCAGATCTCGCTGCTGCTGCGCCGTCCGCCGGGCCGTGAAGCTTACCCGGGTGACGTTTTCTATCTGCACTCGCGTCTGCTCGAGCGTGCTGCTCGCGTGTCGGAAGAGTACGTAGAGAAGTTCACCAACGGTGAAGTGAAAGGCAAGAGCGGTTCGCTGACGGCACTGCCGGTCATCGAAACGCAGGCAGGTGACGTGACCGCATTCGTTCCGACGAACGTGATCTCGATTACCGACGGCCAGATCTTCCTTGAAACCGACCTCTTCAACGCAGGTATCCGCCCGGCAATTAACGCTGGCGTGTCGGTGTCGCGTGTGGGTGGCGCGGCTCAGACGAAGGTCGTGAAGAAGCTGTCGGGCGGTATCCGTACCGACCTCGCGCAGTACCGTGAACTCGCTGCATTCGCGCAGTTCGCATCGGACCTCGACGAAGCAACCCGCAAGCAGCTCGAGCGCGGCCGCCGCGTGACGGAACTGCTGAAGCAGCCGCAGTATCAGCCGCTGCAAGTGTGGGAACTGGCTGTGTCGCTGTTCGCGGCGAACAACGGCTATCTCGACGACCTCGAAGTTGCTCAAGTCCTGCCGTTCGAGAAGGGCCTGCGCGATCACCTGAAGTCGAGCCATGCTGACCTGGTGAAGCGTATCGAAGATACCAAGGAACTCTCGAAGGACGACGAAGGCTTGCTGCACACGGCCGTCAAAGACTTCAAGAAGTCCGGCGCTTATTGATCCGCAAGGCATAAACGGACCTTGAAGCGGCGCGGGCCGCATGCGAATGCTCCCGCGCTGCTTCGATCAAGGAGCAAGCAATGGCTGGAATGAAGGAAATTCGCGGCAAGATCAAGAGCGTGCAAAACACGCGCAAGATCACGAAAGCGATGGAGATGGTGGCCGCATCGAAGATGCGCCGCGCTCAGGAGCGCATGCGCGCTGCTCGCCCGTATGCCGACAAGGTCCGCGACATCGCCGCGCACATGAGCCGTGCGAACCCGGAGTATCGTCACCCGTTCATGGTGTCGAACGAAGGCGCGAAGGCGGCTGGCATCATCCTCGTCACGACTGACAAAGGTCTGTGCGGCGGGATGAACACCAACGTGCTGCGCGCGTCGCTGCAGAAGTTCAAGGAACTGGAAGGCCAGGGCAAGACGATCGAGGCAACTGCGATCGGCAGCAAGGGTCTGGGTTTCCTGAACCGTCTGCAGGCGAAGGTCGTGTCGAACGTCGTGCAACTGGGCGATACGCCGCATCTGGAAAAACTGATCGGCGCCGTGAAGGTGCAGCTCGACCTGTTCTCGGAAGGCAAGATTTCGGCGGTGTACCTTGCGTACACGCGCTTCGTCAACACGATGAAGCAGGAGCCGGTGATCGAGCAACTGCTGCCGTTGTCGGCGGACCAGTTCGAGCGCACGGAAGAAGACGGTACAACGCCGAGCACGCAGTGGGACTACATCTACGAGCCGGATGCGCAGGCAGTGGTGGACGAACTGCTGGTGCGTTATGTCGAAGCGCTGGTCTATCAGGCTGTCGCTGAAAACATGGCATCGGAGCAGTCGGCCCGCATGGTCGCGATGAAAGCCGCTTCGGACAACGCGAAGACGGTCATCAGCGATCTGCAGCTCGTCTACAACAAGAGCCGTCAGGCCGCGATCACGAAAGAACTGTCGGAAATCGTCGGTGGAGCGGCGGCCGTCTGACCTCGGTCAGACAGGTCGTTGCGTGTGCGCCCGAGTGGCGCACCCATCGGAGAAACTGCGCCTTTGCGCGAGTGAAGAATTGAGTATCTAAAGGAAAAGCGATGAGTACTACTGCTTTGGTAGAAGGCAAGATCGTACAGTGCATCGGCGCGGTGATCGACGTGGAATTTCCGCGTGAATCCATGCCGAAGATCTACGACGCGCTCATTCTCGAAGGTTCGGAGCTGACGCTCGAAGTCCAGCAGCAGCTGGGCGACGGCGTGGTCCGTACCATCTGTCTGGGTGCTTCGGACGGTCTGCGCCGCGGCACGGTCGTCAAGAACACGGGCAACCCGATCAGCGTGCCGGTCGGCAAGCCGACCCTCGGCCGTATCATGGACGTGCTGGGCCGTCCGATCGACGAAGCCGGTCCGATCTCGAGCGAAACCACGCGTGCGATCCACCAGAAGGCTCCGGCGTTCGACCAACTGTCGCCGTCGACCGAGCTGCTCGAAACCGGTATCAAGGTTATCGACCTGATCTGCCCGTTCGCAAAGGGCGGTAAGGTGGGTCTGTTCGGTGGCGCCGGTGTGGGCAAGACCGTGAACATGATGGAACTGATCAACAACATCGCGAAGGAACACGGCGGTTACTCCGTGTTCGCCGGTGTGGGCGAGCGTACCCGTGAAGGGAACGATTTCTATCATGAAATGAAGGACTCGAACGTTCTCGACAAGGTCGCGCTGGTGTACGGCCAGATGAACGAGCCGCCGGGCAACCGTCTGCGCGTCGCGCTGACCGGGCTGACCATGGCCGAGCACTTCCGTGATGAAGGCCTCGACGTGCTGTTCTTCGTCGACAACATCTACCGTTTCACGCTGGCCGGTACCGAAGTGTCGGCGCTGCTCGGCCGTATGCCGTCGGCAGTGGGTTATCAGCCGACGCTGGCTGAAGAAATGGGTAAGCTGCAAGAGCGTATTACGTCAACGAAGACTGGCTCGATTACGTCGGTGCAGGCCGTGTACGTCCCTGCGGACGACTTGACCGACCCGTCGCCGGCTACGACCTTCGGCCACCTGGACGCAACCGTCGTGCTGTCGCGTGACATCGCTTCGCTCGGTATCTACCCCGCGGTGGACCCGCTCGATTCGACCTCGCGTCAGATCGACCCGCACGTGATCGGGGAAGAGCACTACTCGATCACGCGCGGCGTGCAGCAAACGCTGCAGCGCTACAAGGAACTTCGCGACATTATCGCGATTCTGGGCATGGATGAACTCGCGCCGGAAGACAAGCTTGCTGTCGCGCGCGCTCGTAAGATCCAGCGTTTCCTGTCGCAGCCGTTCCACGTCGCTGAAGTGTTTACGGGTTCGCCGGGCAAGTACGTGCCGCTGAAGGAAACGATCCGTGGCTTCAAGATGATCGTCGAAGGCGAGTGCGATCACCTGCCGGAGCAAGCGTTCTACATGGTCGGCACGATCGACGAAGCCTTCGAAAAGGCCAAGAAGATCCAGTAAAGGTCGGGTGTAACGAAGCGGGCGCGGGCCTCGCGCATCACGACTGCTTAGACGGTAGTGTTGCGCAAAGCCGGCGTCTCTGATTACGCTCAACCCGCCTTGCATGGGACGGGAGTCAGCACCCAACCGCTAACTCTCGTCGACAGGAGTCGACACATATGGCAACCATTAAAGTAGACGTCGTCAGTGCGGAAGAGGAAATCTTCTCGGGCCAGGCGAAGTTCGTCGCGCTGCCAGGCGAAGCGGGTGAACTCGGCATTCTGCCGGGCCACACGCCGCTCATCACGCGGATCCGTCCGGGTGCGGTGCGCATCGAAGTGGAAAATGGCGAAGAAGAGTTTGTCTTCGTCGCCGGCGGCATCCTCGAAGTTCAGCCGGGCGCAGTGACGGTTCTTGCCGACACCGCGATCCGCGGCAAGGATCTCGACGAAGCCAAGGCCGAAGACGCACGCAAGCGTGCGGAAGAGGCGCTGCAAAACACGGGCTCGAACCTCGAGTACGCGACCGCACAGGCGGAACTTGCGTACGCGACGGCGCAGCTCGCGGCAATCCAGCGTCTGCGCAAGCTGCGCGGCCAGCACTAAAGCAGCACGTAGTAGAAGAAAGCAGCCCGCGTGGCTGCTTTTTTTTGATATCTGATTGACGTTTACGTAAAGGTCGGCAAAATCCACGAGGTGGGAGACAGAGGCGTCGGTCTGCAGGGGCGGTGCGGGTAAGACTTCATTCCGGCCCGATACGCGCTGGTGCACAATCGATTTCAAATTCATTTCAATCGAGCGCGCTGGCGCTCACGGAGACAACACCATGGCAACGCATAGCTCGGGCGAAGGTGCACTCATCGAACCCGCGGATCGACTGTCGTATGTGCGCGGGTCGACTGAAAACCCGCTGAGCGAAGCGACCGTTGGCGAGTTTCTGCGCGACACCGCCGTGCGCTTCCCGGACCGGCCGGCCGTGGTGTTTCGCGAACAGCGCATCCGCTGGACGTGGAGCGAATTTGCGCAAGAAGTGGATATGCTTGCGTCCGGGCTGCTTGCACTTGGCATCGCTAAGGGCGATCGCGTCGGCATCTGGTCACCGAACCGCATCGAGTGGCTGCTGACGCAGTTCGCGACCGCGCGGATCGGTGCGATCCTCGTCAATATCAATCCGGCCTACCGGCTCGCGGAGCTCGAATATGCGCTGAACAAGGTCGGTTGCAAGGCGATCATCACCGCAGAGCGCTTCAAGACGTCGATGTACCTGGAGATGCTGCAGGAACTCGCGCCCGAACTCGCGACGCAGCCGCCGGGCGAACTGCACGCCGCGCGGCTGCCGGATCTCCGCTACGTGATCCGCATGTGCGACACGGAGACGCCAGGCATGCTGAGCTTTTCCGACGTGATCGAGCGCGGGCGGGCCTCGTTCGACGCCGCCCGGCTCGATGCGATCGGTGCGACGCTGTCCTGCCGTGAACCTATCAACATCCAGTTCACGAGTGGCACGACGGGCAATCCGAAGGGCGCGACGCTGACGCATCGCAACGTCGTGAACAACGCGCGCTATATCGCGATGGCGATGCGGCTCGGCGAGCAGGACGGCCTGTGCATTCCAGTGCCGCTGTACCACTGCTTTGGGATGGTGCTGGCGGTGCTCGCGTGTGTGTCGGTCGGGGCGAACATGGTGTTTCCGGGCGAGGGCTTCGATCCGGCCGCGACGCTCGCTGCGACCGCCGAGGAAAAATGCACCGCGCTGCACGGCGTGCCGACGATGTTCATCGCCGAACTCGACCATCCGACCTTCGCCTCATACGACTTCTCGCGGCTGCGCACCGGCATCATGGCGGGCTCGCCGTGCCCGATCGAGACGATGAAGAAGGTCGTCTCGAAGATGCATCTGAGTGAGATCACGATTGCCTACGGCATGACGGAAACTAGCCCGGTCTCGTTCCAAAGCTCGACGACCGACCCGCTCGACAAGCGGACCACGACGGTCGGGCGCATCCAGCCGCATCTCGAAGTGAAAATCGTCGATCCGCTCGGCAATATCGTCCCGGTTGGCGAAACCGGCGAGCTATGCACGCGCGGCTACTCGGTGATGCTCGGTTACTGGGACGACGAGGCGAAGACGCGCGAGAGCATCGTCGACGGCTGGATGCACACGGGCGATCTGGCGACGCTCGACGCCGAAGGCTATTGCAACATCGTCGGTCGGCTGAAGGACATGCTGATTCGCGGCGGCGAAAACATCTATCCGCGCGAGATCGAGGAGTTTCTGTTCCGCCACCCGAAAATCCAGAGCGTACAGGTGTTCGGCGTGCCCGATACCAGGTACGGCGAAGAAGTATGCGCGTGGATCGTGCTGCGTCCGGGCGAACAGGCAACGCCAGAAGAGATCCAGCAGTTCTGCCAGGGACAGATTGCGCACTACAAAGTGCCGCGCTACATCCGCTTCGTCGACGAACTGCCGATGACCGTGACCGGCAAGGTGCAGAAATTCGTGATGCGCGAGCGCATGATCGGCGAATTGAAGCTCAGGGAGGACAAGACGGCATGACGCTGCCGCGGAGCGCTGCGCAGGCAAGGATGAGCAATAGGAAGAGGGCCGAACTGGAGTTGCGCGCCGAGGATTCGTCGCGCGCAAACGTTTGAGCAGACGAAAAAAAAGCGGGCCTGGAGCCCGCTAAAAACCACACGCTACGGGGTTAGCGCGAGGAGACCAATGATGGGACGGTTACGCCGACGACCCTGCGTCGATTACGGCCCCAGCAGGGATGCCCCTTCACAGGGCTTCGGCAAGCGCCGACCGGCAAGTGCATCGTATCCGCTCACACCACGCACACAGCCACATCCGTGTTGAAACCGTTGAGGGCATTGTGGGCGAATTAACCTACGAAGGCGGTAACAAAGTGTTTCAGGTTGTAACGCCCGCCAGATAAGGCGTTGCGGGATTTATTGCCAAAATAAAGCATATGAAACGTAGTTTTTACCGATGACTACGCCGCAATTTAATATGCATGATTGATGCCATTCATGACGCATATTGCGGTAGGAATGAGGTCACTTATTAGCGTGAAATAGTTGCGTCTGCAGCTTTTTGAGGGACGCACTTCATGTATAACAAGCACTCCGACTCTGCCCCGAAATACCTCGCACTCCGGCGAGAAGTTAATCGGCGATGCAGCAATGCGAATCCGCTTGTGCTGGTTGTTAAAAAGGGGCGCAACGCTTCCTCGGAGAGCTGATCCGAAAGTTATTACGGCCCGACGACGTCGCTCTTGGTTACATCCTCGCCGACACGCAGCCGTCAGGCTTGCACAGGCCGCCCATGCCGCAATCAGTTGGACGGCCTGGCATGGACACGGTCGGCTTACTTCAGCCACTTGTCCGAAATAGCCTGATACTCGCCGGTCGCCCGAGCGAGGTGCAGCCACTGATCGACGTATTGCTGGAACGCGACGTCGCCCCGCGGCACGAGCCACGCCTTTTCGCCGTACTGGAACGGCTTGTCCGGATGCACGGAGCATAGGCCGGGATTGAGCTTCTGCTGCAGCAGCGTTTCCGACGCATCCGTCACCATCACATCCGCCTTGCCCGCGAGGATTTGCTTGAAGATCGTCACGTTGTCCGGATAAACGGTCACGTTCGCGTGCGTGAAGTATTGCTTCGCGAACTTCTCGTTTGTGCCACCGGGATTGACGATCACTCGCGTGGACGGTTGATCGATCTGCGCGACCGTCTGATATTTGTTGACGTCGTCGCAACGGACGATCGGCGTCTTGCCGTCGATCATGTAAGCCTGAGTGAAGAACGCATGCTTTTGGCGCTCGAGCGTTGGCGACACACCGCCGATGCCGATGTCGCACTTCGCGACGAAGTCGTTCATCAGGTTCGACCACGACGTCTTGACGAATTCGACCTTCACGCCGAGCGACTTCGCGAGCGACTCAGCCATGTCGATATCGATGCCCTCGAACTGGCCATCGCCTTTGTAAAACGAGTACGGCTTGTAGTCGCCGGTAGTGCAGGCGCGTATCGTGCCGCGGCTGACGATGTCGTCGAGCCTGGACGGCGCGGCCGCGGCGCTTTGCGCGTTCGCCACGCCGACATGCATCAGGACGCCGGCGAGCGCGCCGAGCATTGCGAGTGCTGCCTTCTTCATCGAGTCTCCTGTGGTGTGTAGTGTGTAATTCATCGGTAAAGCTGTCGGATAGTAGCTTGGCAGCGAGGGCTTGAACATCGGCCATTCAACCAGGGCGACGCGGGCAGCGGAAGACAGCGACCACGAAGCCGTGCACGCAGTGTCGGCCGGTAGCCGACAGAGGTGCGCCCTAGCCGCACCCCGCCCGCTTTCCACGACGCGCCGTCGCAACATCGATCACCCCGCGATGCGCGATGTCCGCAGCCGCCTCCGGTAAAATGCTCCTTTGCCCTCAGCTCTCCAGTCGCACGCAACGTGGCCCATCAACTCCTGAACGACACTTTCCTGCGCGCGCTGCTGCGCCAGCCCACCGACTACACGCCGATCTGGCTGATGCGGCAAGCTGGCCGCTATCTGCCGGAATACAACGCCACGCGTGGCCGCGCGGGCAGTTTCCTCGGTCTCGCGAAGAATCCGGCTTTCGCGACGGAAGTCACGTTGCAGCCGCTCGATCGGTATCCGCTCGACGCCGCGATCCTGTTCTCCGACATCCTGACCGTGCCCGACGCGATGGGCCTTGGTCTCGAGTTCGTCAACGGCGAGGGGCCGAAATTTGCCCGTCCGGTGCGCACCGAAGACGACGTCGCGCGCCTCGCGGTGCCGGATATCGACGCGACACTGCGCTACGTGACCGACGCCGTGCGTGAAATCCGCTTGGCGCTCAAGGACGCGCAAGGCCGCCAGCGCGTGCCTCTGATCGGCTTCTCAGGCAGCCCTTGGACGCTCGCGTGCTACATGGTCGAAGGCGGCGGCTCGGCGGACTTTCGCACGGTCAAATCGATGCTCTACGCTCGTCCCGATCTGCTGCAGCGGATTCTCGAGATCAACGCGCGCGCCGTCGCCGCCTATCTGAACGCGCAGATCGAAGCCGGCGCACAAGCAGTGATGATTTTCGACACATGGGGCGGAGCACTCGCCGACGGCATCTATCAGCGCTTTTCGCTGCGCTACATCGAGCAGGTGGTCAGTCAGCTGAAGCGCGAGCACGACGGCGAAAAAGTGCCCGTGATCGCCTTCACGAAGGGCGGCGGCCTGTGGCTCGACGACATCGCCGCGAGCGGCGTCGACGCGGTGGGCCTTGACTGGACCGTGAACCTCGGCAAGGCGCGCGAGCGTGTCGGTGACAAGGTGGCGCTCCAGGGCAACATCGATCCGTCGGTGCTGTTTGCACCGCCCGCCGCGATCCGCATGGAAGCGCGCGCGGTGCTCGACAGCTTCGGCAATCATCCCGGCCACGTTTTCAATCTGGGTCACGGGATTTCGCAGTTCACGCCGCCAGAGCATGTTGCCGAGCTGGTCGACGAAGTGCATCGTCACAGCCGCGCTATTCGTAGTGGCGCACATACGCCTGCGTGAGACTGTAATCGTTACCGTTTCGTGTTGCGTCGCAGCGAATTGGGCTCTGGGCCTAAGGACCGTAGTTCCGCGAAGAGGCCGTCAGATGGTGGTCTTACGAAAGTCAAGAGCTGACTTATGCACACTTCGCACGCTGCGGCGCAGTAGAGGGTTTGATCGTGGCCCGACCCTTGCACATACCCGGCGCATTTGATCTAAGCCTTGTCGGGCAAGGCTTTGCGGGGAGCGGGAGGAAATGTGCGGAATCCCACACAAGGCCGTGGCCACGCCGTTTGCGGCCTATCGAGGCGAAGTTCTCAACAAAGTTATCCACAGGGCCGCGAGCGAGCGCAATTGTTCAGTCGAATCCAAAACTTAGCGGTGAAATTAAGGTTTTACTTTAACTTCGACGGCTTTGGGTCCCGGGCGAGCCACTCCGCGCCGCGATTCGGCCTCGTGCCGGCTCATCCTTAGAGTCACGCCGAGTGAACGAAGTGTTCGTCCGCGTCGCGCTTGATCATCCGCTGCCGACCCTGTTTGACTACCGCTGCGGCACATCCCTGGCGGCTGTCGTGGGCACGCTCGTCAGCGTTCCGTTCGGCAAGCGGCACGTGGTGGGTTTGGTCTGCGAAGTGGCCGCCCGCAGCGACGTGCCCGCCGAACGTCTGCGGGATGTGGACAAGGTCTGCACGTCGTGTCCGCCGGTATCAGCGCATTGGCTCGCGCTCGCCGCGTTCGCCGCTGACTATTATCAACGCGGTCTCGGGGAAGTAGCGCTGCCCGCGCTGCCGCAGGCGCTGCGCGACGCGTCGCGCTGGGCGCGGCTGTTCGCGCCGGAAGAGCGCTATCGGTTGACGGCCGAGGGCCGCAGGGCCTTGCCTGACGCGTTGCCGGCCCGCGCGACGGCGCTCAGAGCGCTCGCGCAAGCACTTGCGCAAGCCGACTTCCTGCTCGCCGCTGACGCGCGCGCGCTGCATCCGAAGGCGCTCGCGACACTCGACACATGGCAGACCGCCGGCTGGGTGACGCTCGAAGTGATCGACGCCGCCGCCGTGCCCGCCGCGCCTTCACTGCCGGGCGCGCCAGCGCCGGTCCTGCCGACTCTCACCGACGAGCAGGCGAGTGCCGTCGAAGCGATCCGCGACGCCGACGGCTTCGCGCCGTTCCTGCTGCACGGCGTGACGGGCAGCGGCAAGACGGAGGTGTACCTGCGCGCACTGGCCGCGATTTTGGCGGCCAAGCCCGATGCGCAGGCGCTTGTGCTGGTGCCGGAAATCAACCTGACGCCGCAGTTCGAGGCGGCGTTCCGCGCCCGCTTCGCCGCGCTCGACGCCAGCGCGATCGTCACGCTGCATAGCGGCCTCGCCGAAGGCGAGCGCGCCTGCAACTGGTTCGCCGCGCACACCGGACGCGCGCGCATCGTGCTCGGCACGCGGCTCGCGGTGCTCGCGTCGCTGCCTCGGCTGGAAATCATCGTCGTCGACGAGGAGCATGATCCCGCCTACAAGCAGCAGGAGGGCTTGCGCTATTCGGCGCGCGATCTCGCAATCTATCGGGCTAAGCAGCTCGGCGTGCCGGTCGTGCTCGGCTCGGCGACTCCATCGCTCGAGAGCTGGTGGCAGGCCGATCAGGGCCGCTACAAGCGGCTCACGCTGTCGCGCCGGGCCGTCGCCGACGCCGCCCTGCCGACCGTGCGCCTGATCGATCTCGAAGACGAGCGCCGGCGCGGGCGGGCGTCGATCGAAGGCTTGTCAGGTCCGTTGATCGCCGCGATGAAAGCGCGGCTCGAACGCGGTGAGCAGAGCCTCGTGTTCCTGAACCGTCGTGGCTACGCGCCGCAACTCGCCTGCGACGCGTGCGGCTGGGTGGCCGGTTGTCCGCGCTGCAGCGCCTACGTCGTGCTGCACAAGCCCGAGCGCGCGCTGCGCTGCCATCACTGCGGCTGGGAGTCTCGTATCCCGCGTTCGTGCCCGGAGTGCGGCAACGTCGATATCGCACCGCTGGGGCGTGGCACGCAGCGCGTCGAGGAAACGCTCGCTAGCGCGGTGCCGGGCGCCCGCGTGCTGCGTATCGATGCCGACAGCACCCGCCGCAAGGGCAGTGCGCAGGCGTTGTTCTCGGATGTGCACGCTGGCGAAGTCGATATTCTGGTCGGTACGCAGATGATCGCGAAAGGGCACGACTTCCAGCGCGTGTCGCTGGTTGGCGTGCTGAATGCCGATACCGCGCTGTTTTCGCACGATTTCCGCGCGAGCGAGCGCCTGTTCGCGCAGCTGATGCAGGTGAGCGGCCGCGCTGGCCGCGCCGGTCTGCCGGGCGAAGTGCTGGTGCAGACGCGCTATGCGCGTCACGCGCTGTATCACGCGCTGGGTCGCCACGACTACGTCGGCTTCGCCAATGCCACGCTCGCCGAGCGGCGCGACGCGCACCTGCCGCCGTTCGTCTACCAGGCGCTGCTGCGCGCCGAAGGCCGCACGCTCGAAGCGGCGCTCGCGTTTCTGGAGCAGGCCGCCGCCGAGCTTGGGCAGATTCCGGCCGCCGAGCGCGTCACAGTCTACGACGCGGTGCCGCTTACTATCGTCAAGGTGATGCACGTGCATCGCGCGCAGCTGCTGATCGAAAGCGCGTCGCGCGCGGCGCTGCAGGCTACGCTGCGCGCGTGGCAGCCCCTGTTGCGCGCCGTCAAGGGCGTGCTGCGCTGGAATCTCGAGGTCGATCCGCTCGACATCTGACGCCACGGGCCGGTTACGCCGGCCTTACTTCTTTGAGTCATATCCATAGAGCGAATGGTCGTTTCGCTTTGCGATCGCGCTCGCCTATATTCGCCAAATCGGCGCATTTTGCGGCTAAACGACAATAACTTCGCGCCGATGCCATCCAACCTTCTCGGGGCATCTGCAATGAGCGACAGCCATCACACCGTGCCGGCGGGCACCGCGCCGGGTCAGCGGCAAGGTACACAAGACGCGCAAACGACACGAGGCAGCGGCTTTTCGCTGACCGAAGACTGGCTCGCTGCCGGGGTCGGCCTGCTCGTGATCGTGATTGCGTGGGCGTTGTTTGCGTCGGGCAGCAGCATCAAGTGGCTAGCGGTCGCGCCGGCCAAATGGTCGAGCGTGCCACAGGCCGCGCAGGACATCGGCAAACATCTACCCAACTACCTCGCGCTGTTCGCGACATTCGCCGTGCTGTTCGGTGCGAGCGTCGCTCTGCTGAGGCAGCGTGTCGGGGCGTTTCTGGCCGCGTTCGTCGTCGTGTTCGTCGCTTCCGCGCTGATTCTGACGCTCGGCGCGTGGGTCGACGCATCGAAGTACAACCTCGAGCCGCCGCTCGTCGCGCTCGCGCTCGGGCTGCTCGTGTCGAACCTGTTCACGCTGCCGCAGTGGCTCGGGGCCGGGTTGCGTGTCGAGTTTTACATCAAGGTCGGCATCGTGCTGCTCGGCGCGACGCTGCCGTTCACACTGCTCGTGTGGGCGGGGCCGGTCGCGGTCGTGCAGGCGAGCATCGTGTCGTTGGTGACCTTCTTCGTAATTTTCTTCGTTGCGCGCGCGTTCGGGCTCGATCGGCGCTTCGCCGCCGTGCTTGGTGTCGGCGGCGCGGTGTGCGGCGTATCGGCGGCGATCGCGATTGCCGGTGCGGTACGGGCGAAGCGCGAGCAGGCGTCGGTCGCGATCACGCTGGTCGTGCTGTGGGCGATTGTGATGATCTTCGTGCTGCCGTTCGTGTCGCGCTCGCTAGGACTGTCGACGGCGGTTGCCGGCGCCTGGATCGGCACGTCCGAATTCGCCGACGCCGCGGGCATCGCCGCCGCCCAGGCCTACGGCGATTTCGCGCGGCACGCGGGCGGCGCGATCGCCGGCGCGCCGGAAGCGTCGTTGCAGGCGTTCACGCTGATGAAGGTGGTCGGCCGCGACATCTGGATCGGCATCTGGGCGTTCGTGCTCGCAATCGTCGCGACGACGCGCTGGGAAGCGCAGGACAGCGGCGTTACCGCGCGCGCGAATGCCGGTGAGATCTGGGCGCGTTTCCCGAAGTTCGTGCTCGGTTTCGTGATCGCGTCGGCGTTGGTCACGTGGATCGCGAGTCATTATTCGCTCGCCGATTACCGCAAGGTCGTCACGCCGGAGTTCGTCGCGCCGATCACGGTGCTGCGCACGTGGGCGTTCACCTTCTGCTTCCTGAGCATCGGTCTGACGACGCGCTTCCGCTCGCTTGCCGCGACCGGTCTGAAACCGTTCCTCGCGTTCACGGCGGGCGTGGTGGTCAATATCGGCATCGGTTATGCCTTGTCCGCGCACGTATTCGCGTCGTACTGGAACAGCCTCGGATAGCGCCCATGAAGATTTCGATCGGTCGTGGCGCCGGCGGTGCCCCATACACAGGCGCCGTAGAGGGGGGCGGTGCAACTGACGCGCCGTGCTGTGCAGGATGCCGGCATCGCGTGAGCGAACGGGACGCGCTCGAGCTGCGCATTCCGGGGCTTGTCGCGTTTAGTTCGGGGTTCGGCGCGAGTGTCGCCGATAGCAGGCTGTGCCGTCTGCACGACCAGCTGGTATCACCCGGCGATGTCTGTGCGCAGTTCGAGTCGGTTGCGCCGTCGCTCCGGCCGCGCTGACCCGTCAGCGATCTTCGGGCGCCAAGCTCGGCGCCAACCCAGCCGCGAGCGCACCCATCCGCGCGCATTCGGCTTCATGAACCGTCGCGCGGGCTCCCCTGATCTCAGTCGTTGAGCACGTTTTGCGCATCGCCCGCCGATCCACGCGAGGCCACGCTTGCCTGTTTGCGCTCCTGTTCGCGCCGATTCGAGCTTCTGGTCGCGCCTCGAATAAAAAATACCGCACAGGCCGCGCACATCACCCAGAGGCCCAGTATTACCAGCCACTTTTCCATCACACCAACCCTCGGGAACCCCGTTTATCTTTTCTGCATGCCCTGAAACCGACGTTTCGGGCTGTCCGCCATCGTGCTTTCTGTATATCGGCGCGCGAAGTCGTTTGATAAGGCTTATTTCAAAAAGAATCACGCCAGGGAAAGTACCGATCGAAAACACCCCGGTCCAACTCTCGCGCACCTCCCGGAAACCCCCGCCCCATAAGGCTCCCGGCGTGGTGCAACCAGTCTGTCGATTTGGTTGCACCTTTTTATTTGTAGGCGTACGATTCGCCCAACTTTTTAGTCTTTCGCCAGGCTCACGCCCGGTATCAAAGAAGGAAACATGGCTAGCACCACCCTTGGCGTCAAGGTCGACGACCTCCTGCGTTCCCGGCTCAAAGATGCCGCCACCCGCCTCGAACGCACCCCGCACTGGTTGATCAAGCAGGCGATTTTCGCCTACCTCGAAAAGATCGAGCACGGCCAGTTGCCGGCCGAACTGTCGGGCGCAGCCGGCACGGCCGATCTGGCCGACGGCGCGGCGGTCGAGAACGAGGAAGACGGCGCGTCGCATCCGTTCCTCGATTTCGCGCAGAACGTGCAGCCGCAGTCGGTGCTGCGTGCGGCGATCACCGCCGCGTATCGCCGCCCCGAGCCCGAGTGCGTGCCGTTCCTGCTCGGCCAGGCGCGTCTGCCGGCGAACCTCGCCGGCGACGTCCAGGCGATGGCCGGCAAACTCGTCGAAACGCTGCGCACGAAGAGCAAAGGCGGCGGCGTCGAAGGGCTGATCCACGAATTTTCGCTGTCGAGCCAGGAAGGCGTTGCGCTGATGTGCCTCGCCGAGGCGCTGCTGCGCATTCCCGACCGCGCGACCCGCGACGCGCTGATCCGCGACAAGATCAGCAAGGGTGACTGGAAATCGCACGTCGGCCAGGCGCCGTCGCTGTTCGTCAACGCGGCGACCTGGGGTCTGATGATCACCGGCAAGCTGGTGACGACTAATAGCGAGACGAGCCTGTCGTCGGCGCTCACGCGGCTGATCGGCAAGGGCGGCGAGCCGCTGATCCGCAAGGGCGTCGACATGGCGATGCGCCTGATGGGCGAGCAGTTCGTCACCGGCGAGAACATCTCCGAAGCGCTCGCGAACAGCCGCAAGTACGAGGCGCGCGGTTTCCGCTATTCGTACGACATGCTCGGCGAAGCGGCCACCACCGAAGCCGACGCGCAGCGCTACTACGCGTCGTACGAGCAGGCGATCCACGCGATCGGCAAGGCCGCCGGCGGCCGCGGCATTTACGAAGGCCCGGGCATTTCGATCAAGCTGTCGGCGCTGCATCCGCGCTACTCGCGCGCCCAGCAGGAACGCACGATGAGTGAGCTGCTGCCGCGCGTGCGTTCGCTCGCGATCCTCGCGCGCCGCTACGACATCGGCCTCAATATCGACGCCGAAGAAGCCGACCGCCTCGAATTGTCGCTCGATCTGCTCGAAGCGCTGTGCTTCGATCCGGAACTGCAAGGCTGGAACGGTATCGGCTTCGTCGTGCAGGCGTATCAGAAGCGCTGCCCGTTCGTGATCGACTACATCGTCGATCTGGCGCGCCGCAGCCGTCACCGCATCATGGTGCGGCTTGTGAAGGGCGCGTACTGGGATACGGAAATCAAGCGCGCGCAGGTCGACGGCCTCGAGGGCTATCCGGTTTACACGCGCAAGGTCTACACCGACGTGTCGTACCTCGCCTGCGCGAAAAAACTGCTCGGCGCGCCCGATGCCGTGTATCCGCAGTTCGCGACGCACAACGCGCACACGCTGTCGGCGATCTATCACCTCGCCGGCAACAACTACTACCCCGGCCAGTACGAGTTCCAGTGCCTGCACGGCATGGGCGAGCCGCTGTACGAAGAAGTCACCGGGCGCGACAAACTGAACCGCCCGTGCCGCGTGTACGCGCCGGTCGGCACGCATGAGACGCTGCTCGCGTACCTCGTGCGCCGGCTGCTCGAAAACGGCGCGAACACGTCGTTCGTGAATCGCATCGCCGACGAATCCGTCGCGATCAAGGACCTGGTCGCCGATCCGGTCGAGGAAGCGTCGAAGATCGTGCCGCTCGGCGCGCCGCACGCGCGCATTCCGCTGCCGCGCAATCTGTACGGTGCCGAACGGCTCAATTCGATGGGCCTCGATCTATCGAACGAGCATCGGCTCGCGTCGCTGTCCTCGGCGCTGCTCGCGAGCGCGCATCATCCGTGGCGCGCCGCGCCGATGCTTGAAGACAACGAGATCGCCGTCGGCGCCGGGCGTGACGTGCGAAACCCGGCCGACCAGCGTGACCTCGTCGGCACCGTCGTCGAAGCGACGCCGGAGCACGTGAGCGCGGCGCTCGGCCATGCGGTGGCCGCCGCGCCGATCTGGCAGGCGACGCCGGTCGAGGCGCGCGCCGATTGCCTCGCGCGTGCCGCCGATCTGCTCGAAGCGCAGATGCACACGCTGATGGGGCTCGTGGTGCGCGAAGCGGGCAAGTCGCTCGCCAACGCGGTCGCGGAAATCCGAGAGGCGATCGACTTCCTGCGCTACTACTCGACGCAGATCCGCGACGAGTTTTCGAACGACACGCATCGGCCGCTCGGTCCGGTGGTCTGTATCAGCCCGTGGAATTTCCCGCTGGCGATTTTCATGGGCCAGGTGGCTGCCGCGCTCGCGGCCGGCAACACGGTGCTCGCGAAGCCGGCCGAGCAGACGCCGCTGATCGCCGCTCAAGCGGTGCGGATTCTGCGCGAAGCGGGCGTGCCGGCGGGCGCGGTGCAACTGCTGCCGGGCAATGGCGAGACAGTCGGCGCCGCGCTGGTCGCCGATCCGCGCACGCGTGCGGTGATGTTCACCGGCTCGACCGAAGTCGCGCGTCTGATCAACAAGACGCTGTCCGGCCGGCTCGATCCGGATGGCAAGCCGATTCCGCTGATCGCCGAAACCGGCGGCCAGAACGCGATGATCGTCGACTCGTCGGCGCTCGCCGAGCAGGTCGTCGCCGACGTGCTGCAATCGTCTTTCGACTCCGCCGGTCAACGGTGTTCGGCGTTGCGCGTTCTATGTCTGCAGGACGATATCGCGGACCGCACGCTCGAAATGCTGACCGGCGCGATGCGCGAGCTCGCGCTCGGCAACCCGGACCGGCTGTCGACCGACGTCGGCCCCGTGATCGACCTCGACGCGAAGCGCGGCATCGACGCCCACATCGCGGCGATGCGCGACAAGGGCCGCAAGGTCGAGCAACTGCCGCTGCCGGAAGGCGCGACGCAAGGCACTTTCGTGCCGCCGACGCTGATCGAACTCGACAGCATCGACGAGCTGAAGCGCGAAGTGTTCGGCCCGGTGCTGCACGTGGTGCGCTATCGTCGCAGCCAGCTCGACAAGCTGCTCGAACAGATTCGCGCGACGGGTTACGGTTTGACGCTCGGCATTCACACGCGCATCGACGAAACGATCGCGCACGTGATCAGCCGCGCACACGTGGGCAACATCTACGTGAACCGCAACGTGATCGGCGCGGTGGTGGGGGTGCAGCCGTTCGGCGGCGAAGGACTGTCGGGTACGGGGCCGAAGGCCGGTGGCGCGCTGTATCTGCAGCGTCTGCTCGCGAAGCGTCCGGCTGGTCTGCCGAAGTCGCTCGCGCAGGCGCTGGTGGTCGAAGTACCGCAGACGGCGCAGGCCGCGGAAAAGGGCGACAATCCGGCGGCCGCGCTGACCGCATTGCGCGACTGGCTGATCGCCGAGCGCGAGCCGCAGCTTGCCGCGCGTTGTGACGGCTATCTGTCGCATGTGCCAGCGGGCGCGACTGCGGTACTGTCGGGGCCGACCGGCGAGCGCAATACCTACACGCTGGGCCCGCGCGGCACGGTGCTGTGTATCGCGTCGACGGCGAGCGGCGCGCGCGTGCAGTTCGCGGCAGCGCTGGCTACGGGAAATCGTGCGTTGTTCGAAGGCGCGGCCGGTGAGCAATTGGTCTCGCAATTGCCGGCGTCGCTGAAGGCGCACGCGAGCGTGAAGAAGAGCGCCGACGCGCCGTTCGACGCCGTGCTGTTCGAAGGCGACAGCGACGAACTGCTCACGCTCGTGAAAGAGGTCGCGAAGCGCGCGGGGCCGATCGTGTCGGTGCAGGGCGTCGCGGCCCGGGCGCTCGCGAGCGGCGACGAGGACTACGCGCTCGAGCGTCTGCTGACCGAGCGCTCGGTCAGCGTGAATACCGCGGCGGCAGGCGGTAATGCGAATTTGATGACGATCGGTTGAGCGAACCTCGGCGATTTCTTCAATAGAAAGGAAGCGGGCACGGCGACCCCGACACCGCTTCATCCACACCTGGTATCAAGGAGAAGCTATGCAACACAAAATGAAACAGCTGGCAGGCGCAGCTCTGGTTGCCGCTATGTCGCTGGCGGGGACGGCCAACGCTCAATCGACGGAAGACGTGAAGATCGGCTTCGCCGGTCCGATGACGGGCGCACAGGCGCACTACGGCAAGGACTTCCAGAACGGCATCACGCTCGCGGTCGAAGAGTTCAACGCGACGAAGCCGGTGATCGGCGGCAAGCCGGTTCGCATCGTGCTCGACTCGGCCGACGACCAGGCCGACCCGCGTACCGGCACGACGGTCGCGCAGAAGCTCGTGGATGACGGCATCAAGGGCATGCTCGGCCACTTCAACTCGGGCACGACGATTCCGGCCTCGCGCATCTACGCGAACGCGGGCATTCCGCAGATCGCGATGGCGACCGCGCCGGAATACACGCAGCAGGGCTTCAAGACGACCTTCCGCATGATGACGTCGGACACGCAGCAAGGCTCGGTCGCCGGCACGTTCGCGGTGAAGAACCTCGGCATGAAGAAGATCGCGATCGTCGACGATCGCACCGCGTACGGCCAGGGTCTGGCGGATCAGTTCGAGAAGGCAGCGAAGGCGGCTGGCGCGACGATCGTCGATCGTGAATACACGAACGACAAGGCCGTCGACTTCAAGTCGATCCTGACCAAGCTGAAGTCGTCGAACCCGGATCTGATCTATTACGGCGGCGCGGATTCGCAAGCCGCACCGATGGTCAAGCAGATGAAGCAGCTCGGCGTGAAGGCGCCGCTGATGGGCGGCGAAATGGTCCACACGCCGACCTTCATCAAGCTCGCCGGCGACGCGGCGAACGGCACGGTGGCTTCGCTCGCCGGTCTGCCGCTCGAAGAGATGCCGGGCGGCAAGGCGTATGTCGAGAAGTACAAGGCGCGCTTCAACGAAGACGTGCAAACGTACTCGCCGTACGCGTTCGATGGCGCGATGGCGATGTTCGCCGCGATGAAGAACGCGAACTCGACCGATCCGGCCAAGTACCTGCCGGTGCTCGCGAAGACCTCGAAGCCGGCCGTCACGTCGAGCAACCTCGCGTACGACGAGCGCGGCGATCTGAAAAACGGCGGTATCACGCTGTACAAGGTCGTCGATGGCAAGTGGACGACGCTGCAAAGCGTGGGCGGCAAGTAAGTTTTTTGCTGAACCCGGTTGACCACAAAAAACCCCGCTTCGGCGGGGTTTTTTCATGAGCGGCGCATTCGACGCGCTATCCGGTCACGCGGCCACTTTCACTCCCCTCGCATCTTCCTCCCCTGCTCACGAATCATCTCGAGCGTCGCCGCCGGCGTGCTGGCTTCCTGCGGCATCCGAATTTCGATCACGGCCGGCAGCTGCGATTCGATCGCGCGCTGCAACGCCGGCAGAAAATCCTCGGTACGCTCAACGGTCTCGCCATGCGCGCCGAACGATCGCGCGAATGCAGCGAAGTCCGGATTCGTGAGACCGGTGCCATGCACGCGATGCGGATAGTGCCGCTCCTGGTGCATGCGGATCGTGCCGAAATGGCTGTTGTTGACGACGATGAACAGCACGCGCAGGTCGTACTGCATCGCGGTTGCCAGCTCCTGCGCGGCCATCATGAAGCACCCGTCGCCGGCGAGCGCGACCACCGCGCGTTGCGGATACAGCGACTTTGCCGCGAGCGCCGCCGGCACGCCGTAGCCCATCGCGCCGCTCGTCGGTGCGAGCTGCGAACGGAAGTGTCGATATGAGAAATGCCGATGCAGCCACGTCGCGTAATTGCCCGCGCCGTTGGTGAGGATCGCGTCCTCGGGCAAGTGCGCGCGCAATTGCTGGATCACTTCGCCCATCTGTACGTCGCCGGGAATTGGACGCGGCTTGCGCCATTCCAGATACACGCGATGCGCTTCCCCGGCAGCACCGGCCCAAGCCAGCTTGCCTGACGATGACGGCTTCAGCTCCGCAAGCATCGCCGCAAGTTCAGGCATGCCGGAGACGATCGGCAGATCGGCCGCATAGACGCGCCCCAGTTCTTCCGCTCCCTGATGCACGTGCACGAGAGTCTGCTTCGTCTTCGGAATGTCGAGCAGCGTGTAGCCGTTGGTCGTCGCTTCGCCGAGGCGCGGACCGAGAGTGAGCAGCAAGTCCGCGTCGCGAATGCGCTGAGCGAGCGCGGGATTGATGCCGAGACCGACGTCGCCCGCGTAGTTCGGATGCTCGTTGTCGAAAGTGTCCTGGAAGCGGAACGCGAGGCCGATCGGCAACTGCCAGTTTTCGATGAAACGCCGCAGGTCCGCGCATGCGCCCTCTGTCCAGCCGCTGCCGCCAGCGATCACCATCGGCCGTTGCGCGCCTTCGAGCAACTCGCGCAGTCGCGCGATCTGCGCTGCCGACGGCGACGCCGCCACGCGATGATAAGCGGGCACGCCAGGCACCGCATCGCAGGCATCGCTCAATACGTCTTCGGGCAATGCCAGCACGACCGGCCCCGGCCGCCCCGAAGTGGCCGTATGAAACGCATGGCTCAGATATTCGGGGATACGCTTCGGGTCGTCGATCTGCGCGACCCACTTCGCCATCTGACCGAACATGCGCCGGTAATCGATCTCCTGGAACGCCTCGCGATCGAGATGCTCGCGCGCGCACTGGCCGATCAGCAGGATCATCGGCGTGGAGTCCTGAAACGCGGTGTGCACGCCGATCGACGCATGCGTCGCGCCCGGTCCGCGCGTGACCAGCGCGACACCCGGACGGCCGGTCAGCTTGCCGACCGCTTCGGCCATGTTCGCGGCCGCGGCTTCGTGACGGCAGACGATCGTCTGGATGCGGTCGGTTTCGTCGTGCAGCGAATCGAGCACGGCGAGAAAGCTTTCGCCGGGAACGCAGAACACGCGTTCGACGCCGTGCGTGAGCAACGCATCGACGACGAGGCGCGCGCCGGTCGTGCGTGCGGTCTGGGAAGCGGAATTGGCAGCGGGAGCATTCGGCAGCGACATTGCGAAGAAGCCTCCTGGCAGTGCGTGAGTGCGTTGGAATGGAGCCGCATCGACGAAATCTCCAACAGCGGCCGATGCATGCTACGTCAGCTTACGCCGAGCACGTGGGCGCTGTCATGGCGCAGCGCAACTGTTCGATCGGCGCAGGCGCAACGCGATCGCCCAAATGAAAAACGCGGGCCGCAGGGCCCGCGTTTTTCCGATGCGATCGCGTGCAATTGAATGCGGCGCTCAACGAGTCAACATTCGACGATATTCACCGCGAGTCCGCCGCGCGACGTTTCCTTGTACTTGGTCTTCATGTCCGCGCCGGTTTCGCGCATCGTCTTGATCACCGAATCGAGCGACACGTAGTGGCTGCCGTCGCCGCGCAGCGCCATGCGCGCGGCATTGACTGCTTTCACCGATGCCATCGCATTGCGCTCGATGCACGGAATCTGCACCATGCCGCCAACCGGATCGCAGGTGAGCCCGAGGTTGTGCTCCATGCCGATTTCCGCCGCGTTCTCGACCTGCTTGGGCGTGCCGCCCATCACGGCGGCCAGCGCGCCCGCGGCCATCGAGCAGGCGACGCCGACTTCGCCCTGACAGCCCACCTCCGCGCCGGAGATCGACGCGTTCAGCTTGTACAGGATGCCGATCGCGGCGGCCGTCATCAGGAAGTCGATCACGCCCTGCTCGTTCGCGCCCGGCATGAAGCGCGTGTAGTAATGCAGCACCGCCGGAATGATGCCGGCCGCGCCGTTGGTCGGCGCGGTGACGACGCGCCCGCCCGCGGCGTTCTCTTCGTTGACGGCGATCGCGTACAGGTTGATCCAGTCGACCATCGACAGCGGGTCCTGCAACGCGCGCTCAGGATTGCCCGTCAACGCGCGATACAGTTGTGGCGCGCGCCGCTTCACCTGGAAGGGGCCGGGCAAGTGACCATCGGCGTCGGGATTGTTGATGCCGCATCCGCGCGCGACGCATGATTGCATCACGTCCCAGATCTTCAGCAGACCCGCGCGCGTTTCTTCCTCGCTGTTCCAGACTCGTTCGTTTTCCCACATCAGCTGCGCGATGCTCTTGCCGCTCGACGCGCACAGCGCGAGCAATTCATTGCCGGTACGAAACGAGTGTGGAAGCTGGTCGACGGCGCTCAACACCTTCATGTTCGGCGCGCCGGCCGTCACGACGAAGCCGCCGCCGACCGACAGATAGGTCGACTCGCGCAGCGTCGCGCCTTGCGCATCGAACGCGAACAGCTTCAGGCCGTTTGGATGCTCGGGCAGCGCCTGGCGATAAAACGCGATCTGCTCCTTCTGCACGAAAGGTACCTCGTGCGTGCCGAGCAGCGCGAGTTTGCGCGACGTGCGCACCGCTTCCAGCCGTTGCGCGATCGTGTCGGGATCGACGGTGTCGGGCGCATCGCCCATCAGGCCTAGCATCACGCCGCGATCGGTGCCGTGCCCTTTGCCGGTCGCGCCGAGCGAGCCGTACAGCTCCGCTTTCACCGCTGCGGTGGAATCGAGCAGCCCGTCGCGCTCGAGTCCCTGGACGAACATCAGCGCCGCGCGCATCGGCCCGACCGTATGCGAGCTCGACGGACCAATGCCGATTTTGAAGAGATCGAAGACGCTGACTGCCATGTACTGCTCCCTGCCTATGGATAAGAGTTTAGCGCGCCGCCAGCGGCAAGCACACGGCCAGCCACGCGGGCGGCGTCGGTGCGAGCTGCAGCGCGACTGGCGTGAAGCGTCCATCGAGACGCGCCGCCAGGTGAAACAGTTCCGCCGCGTTCTTCGGGTCCCACCGACCCGAATAGCCGGGCAAGCCGGCCTCGCGACGTTTCGCATCGAACGCGACGTTCGAATGCACGAATTCCTCATGCGTCTGGGTACCCATCGCAAACGGCACGAGCCAGTTCAGCGCGGCGAGCAGCGTCGCGCCGTTCGCGCCCTTCTCCTGCAGCCAGTTGCGGTTATGCCGGCGCGCGGCGAGCGCGGCTGTCACCAGTGGTTGCAGATCGTAGGTGACGTAGTGCAGCGCATCACGCTCGCCGAAGTCGATCGTCGAGCCGTCCGGCGCGATGTTGTCGCCGATATGCTCGACGAACAGCCGTTGCGCGGCGTTGATCATCTTGCGATTGTCGAGCGTGAACGCGGCCATTGCGATCAGCTTGATGCGGTGGCTTTGCCAATTGTTACGGAACGTGCCGGTGAGCGGCCGCGGCTGCGCGTCGATCTGTGCGATATAGCCGTTGGCGAACTTCGTCAGAAACGCCATCGCCGCGTTGCGCGTTTTGACGGGCAGCGCGCTCGCGGTCATGTCATACGCGAGGATCAGCCCTTCGAAACCCGTTTCGTCGATCGGATTGAAGCTCGGCTGATAGGTCGTGACCCATGCATACAGCAGGCGGTCGACGAGCTTCAGGAAGCGGTCGTCGCTGGTCGCGCGCCACGCGAGCGCGGCGTCGCGCAGCAGGTCGAGATCCTTCTGCGCTTCGACGCTCTGATCGTAGATACCCTCGTGCGGCAGCGTGCCTTCGGTGTGCAGTTTCGCGAGCGCATGGGGCTGCTCGTTCAGATGCGCCAGCACGTTGGCGACGAGCGCCTTGACGCCGGGATCGGCATTGGTGCGCTCGCTTGTTTGCAGCGCCGGCGCCGCGCAGAAATTCATCGCGGCTTGCGCCTCGCGCAGCGGCAACAGCACGGCCGCGCCGGCCAGCAGCACAGCGTAAGCGGGTCGCCACGGACGGAGACCCGCCGCCTCGTCTTGGCTTTGCATCAATCGCACCTTTCGCGCCATGCGAAACTCCTCGTTAGGCTGATTCGGTGTGTGATGTTAGCCGGTTGCGGCTTTCAACAACAGGATCGCGCGCGCACGCTGACGGACCTTCGCAGCGCCGCGCGTGACGTCTCCTGACTCGCTGTTACTCGTAATCGGCGATCGGCACGCACGAGCAGAACAGGTTGCGATCGCCGTACACGTTGTCCGCGCGGCCGACCGGCGGCCAGTACTTGTTCGCGATCAGCGTTTTCAGCGGATACGCGGCCGTCTCGCGCGCATAGGCATGCTTCCAGTCGTCGGCGATCACGACCGCCGCCGTGTGCGGCGCGTGCTTCAGCGGATTGTCCTCGCGGTCCGAGCGGCCTTCCTCGACCGCGCGGATTTCCTCGCGGATCGCGATCATCGCCTCGATGAAGCGGTCGAGCTCTTCCTTCGACTCCGACTCGGTCGGCTCGACCATCAGCGTGCCCGGCACCGGGAAGCTCATCGTCGGCGCGTGGAAGCCGTAGTCGGCGAGGCGCTTGGCGACGTCGTCGACGGTGATGCCGCTCGTGTCCTTGATCGGACGCAGATCGAGAATGCACTCGTGTGCGACGAGGCCGCCGGGGCCCGAGTACAACACCGGATAGTGCGGCGCGAGCTTGTTCGCGACGTAGTTCGCGTTGAGGATCGCGGTTTCGGTCGCGGCGGTCAGATTCTTCGCGCCCATCATCGCGATGTACATCCACGAGATCGGCAGGATCGACGCCGAGCCGTACGGCGCGGACGACACCGCGCCAATGCCTTGCGGGGCACGCTCGTAGCCCGACGAAGTCTGGTTCGGCAGGAACTGCGCGAGGTGCGCGCCGACCGCCACCGGACCGACGCCCGGTCCGCCGCCGCCGTGCGGAATGCAGAAGGTCTTGTGCAGGTTCAGGTGCGAGACGTCGCCGCCGAACTGACCCGGCGCGCACAGACCGACCATCGCGTTCATGTTCGCGCCGTCCACATACACCTGGCCGCCGTGCGCATGCACGATCTCGCAGATTTCGCGGACGTTCTGCTCGAACACGCCGTGCGTCGACGGGTATGTGATCATGATCGCCGCAAGCTTATCGGCGTGCTGCGCGGCCTTCTTCTTCAGGTCTTCGATATCGACGTTGCCCTGAGCGTCGCATGCGACGACCACGACCTGCATGCCAGCCATCTGCGCCGACGCCGGGTTCGTGCCGTGCGCCGAAGCGGGAATCAGACAGACGTTGCGCTGCGCTTCGCCGCGCGACGCGTGATAGGCGTGGATGATCAGCAGACCCGCGTACTCGCCCTGCGAGCCCGCGTTCGGCTGCAGCGATACGGCCGCATAGCCGGTCGCGGCAACCAGCATCGCTTCGAGCTGATCGATCATCTCGCGGTAGCCGACGGTCTGTTCGGCCGGTGCGAACGGATGGATCTGGCCGAACTCGGGCCACGTGACCGGCAGCATTTCCGACGTCGCGTTCAGCTTCATCGTGCACGAGCCGAGCGGGATCATCGAGCGATCGAGCGCGAGATCCTTGTCCGACAGGCTGCGCAGATAGCGCAGCATTTCCGTTTCCGAATGATGACGGTTGAACACGTGATGCGTCAGGTACGCGCTCGTGCGTTCGAGCGCGGCCGGCACCGATGCGGTCTTCGATGCGCTCAGCGCGGCGTCGAGCGCGTCGACTTGCGGCACGTCGCTCGCGAAGGCCGCTTGCGCGAACACCGCGAGCAGGTCGGCCAGATCGTGGCGGGTGGTGGTTTCGTCGATCGACAGGCCGACTTGCGTCGCGCTCACGTGGCGCAGGTTGATGCCCTTCGCCGTGGCCGCGTCGTGCAGCGCTTGCGTGCGTGCGCCGGTGTCGAATGTGAGCGTGTCGAAGAAGGTTTGGTTGACGAGCTTGTAGCCGAGTTGCTTCGCGCCTTCGGCGAGCAGCGTGGCGATGCGGTTCACGCGCAGCGCAATCGTCTTCAGGCCGTGCGGCCCGTGATAGACCGCGTACATGCTCGCCATGATCGCGAGCAGCGCCTGCGCGGTACACACGTTCGAGGTCGCCTTCTCGCGGCGGATGTGCTGCTCGCGCGTTTGCAGCGCGAGACGCAGCGCGGGGTTGCCTTGGGCGTCGACGGTCACGCCGACCAGACGTCCGGGCATCTGCCGCTTGAATTCGTCGCGCACCGCGAGGTACGCGGCATGCGGGCCGCCGAAGCCGACCGGCACGCCGAACCGCTGCGTATTGCCGACGGCCACGTCCGCACCCCATTCACCCGGCGGCGTCAGAACCGTCAAGGCGAGCAGGTCGGCGGCGACGACCACATGGCCGCCCGCCGCGTGGATCGCTTCGGTCAGCGCGCGGTAGTCGCGCACGTCGCCGTTCACGCCCGGGTATTGCAGCAGCACGCCGAATGCGTTGGCGTCGGCAGCCTCAGCGGCCGGGCCGACTTTCACTTCGATGCCGACCGGAGTCGCGCGCGTCTTCACGACTTCGATGGTTTGCGGCAATACGTCGTCGGCGACGAAGAACACGTTCGACTTCGGTTTGCCGACACGTTGCAGCAGCGTCATCGCTTCGGCTGCAGCGGTCGCTTCATCGAGCAGCGATGCGTTCGAGATCGCGAGGCCGGTCAGGTCGGTGACCATCTGCTGGAAGTTCAGCAGCCCTTCCAGACGGCCTTGGGAAATTTCAGGCTGGTACGGCGTGTACGCGGTGTACCACGCCGGATTCTCCAGCACGTTGCGCAGGATCACCGTCGGCGTATGGGCGTTGTAATAGCCCTGGCCGATGTAGGAGCGGAACACCTGGTTCTTGTCCGCGAGCTCGCGCAGGGCAGCGAGCGCTTCGGCTTCGCTCTTCGGCTGCGCGAAGGGGCCGAGCGGCAGCGCTTCGGTGCGGCGGATCGTCTTCGGGATGACGGCGTCGATCAATGCCGCGCGCGACGCGAAGCCGATTGCTTCGAGCATCGCTTGCTGGTCGGCCGTGTCCGGGCCGATATGCCGTTCGGCGAAGGCGTCGTGCACTTCGAGCGCGGCGAGCGAGAGAGGAGTGCGGTTCATCAGACGATCCGGGTGTTCGAGCTTCATGGGTGTTCCTGGCGGCGCGGCGCGCGCCGTTGTGCGAGCGCCGCGCCTGACGGTTAAAACGAAAAGTGAATCAGGCAGCGACTCAGGCGCCGATCGACTTCGCGTACGCGTCGGCGTCGAGCAGACGCTCCAGCGACGCATCGGCGGCCGGCTTGATCTTGAACAGCCAGCTGTCGTACGGCGTGCTGTTGACGGTGTCCGGCGAGTCGCCGACGGCCGTGTTCGCTTCGATGACTTCGCCCGAAACCGGCGCGTAAATATCGGAAGCGGCCTTCACCGATTCGATCACGGCGACGGTGTCGCCCGCGGTCACGGACTTGCCGAGTTCCTGGACTTCGAAGAAGACGATGTCGCCGAGCGCTTCCTGCGCGTGGTCGGTGATGCCGACCGTCAGCGTGCCGTCCGCTTCGGTGCGGACCCATTCGTGCGATTCGGTGTATTTCAGATCGGCCGGGATGCTCATTGGATGCTCCTAATCGGTATGTTCGGTAGTGGTTTGAATGTAGGGGGCGTGCGCCGGCCGCTTAGACCACCAGCACCTTGCCGTTGCGCACGAACGGCAGTTTTACCACGCTTGCGGGGCAGGCTTTGTCGCGAATCTGGACATGCACCGTGTCGCCCGGCTGCACGCCTTGCGGCACGCGCGCGAAGGCGATCGATTCCTGCATGGTCGGCGAGAACGTTCCGCTGGTGATTTCGCCGTCGCCGTGCGGCGTGACGACTTTCTGATGCGCGCGCAGCACGCCGGCGGCCTTGCCGTTTTCCTTCAGCAGGATCAGGCCGACGAACGCGGCGCGCGAGCCGCCGGCTTCCAGGCTGCTCTTGCCGACGAAGTCGCGCGGTGAGGTGAGGTCGACGGTCCATGCGAGGCCGGCGTCGAGTGGCGAGACATTGTCGTCCATGTCCTGGCCGTACAGATTCATGCCGGCTTCGAGGCGCAGTGTGTCGCGCGCGCCGAGACCAGCCGGGCGCACGCCGTGGGCGGCAAGTGCATTCCACAGCGCTTCGACGTGGGTAGCCGGCACGATGATCTCGAAGCCGTCTTCGCCGGTGTAGCCGGTGCGCGCGACGGTCAGCTCGCCGAACGGCGTGCCGTCGATGCGCGCGGCGTTGAACGGCTTCAGCGCTTCGGTCGCGGCGCGCGCGGCCGGCACGGTTTGCCAGGCTTTTTCGCGCGCGTTCGGGCCTTGCACGGCGACGATCGCCAGGTCGCGGCGCGGCGTGATGGTGAGGCCGAAGCCGCCTTCGGCGTTGAGCTGGCCGAACCAGGCGATGTCTTTGTCGGCGGTGCCGGCGTTGACGACCACGCGGAAGTAGTCTTCGCCGAAGTAATAGACGATCAGGTCGTCGATCACGCCGCCGTTCGGATTCAGCATGCAGGAGTAGAGCGCGCGGCCCGGCGTTTGCAGCTTCGCGACGTTGTTCGCGAGCGCGTATTCGAAGAACGCGCGGACGCGCTCGCCGGTGAAGTCGACCACGCACATGTGGGACACGTCGAACATGCCGGCGTCGGTGCGCACCGCGCGATGTTCCTCGATCTGCGAGCCGTAGTTGACGGGCATGTCCCAGCCGCCGAAGTCGACCATGCGGGCATTGAGCGCACGGTGAGCGGCGTGGAGCGGGGTGTGTTTGAGTTCGGTCATGGGGCCTCGGGCGTCTCGCGAAACAAAAAAGGCCATGCGGCGCACTGCCTCGCGGCCTTGTGCCTGCGAGCGTGTTCTGCATGACCCCTCTGTCCTCGATACCTGAGAGATTGCGCCGCCGCGACGGGCTCAATGAGCTCGATTCGTCACGGTGAAACGCGCGCCCCTTCGGTGGGCAGCCTGCCTGCGGTGCACGACGTGCGACGCGGATGGCTACTGCCGCTCTCCAGAGTGCGAAAAAACCGCCGGAAGACGGGTTTTCGACGCGGTCGGTCCTTTTGCCTGAGAGTTTGCGGGTGTGCCCCTTCGGCGGCGCGGCCTGCGATTTTTCGCTTGCCAGCGCGCTCTCCCGACGCGTGCGGCGAATGTACGCGACGGGCCGGGGCTTGTCAATTAAAGGGCCGGGAGCGCTGTCGGGAGTGACCGCGACGGTTCGGGGCGCAAAAAAGAAAAGCGCGGGTCGTATGCCCGCGCTTTTCAGTTGCTTGTCCCGGCGCTATCCGTCACCGCACGCTGAGCGATAGTGGGCGCTCACCTGCTGACGCGTTTGCCAACTCGTTTGCCGACTTGCCCGCTGACTCACTCGCCGATCGCATGAGCCGCACTGTCCAGTTCCTGGTTCAGCACGCGCTGTTCTTCCGAAGACAAACCGCCGCCATGCTGTGTGGCCATGTCATGCGCTTCCTGGCGGATCGTCTCGAGACGGTGATGCAGCGCGGCGCCTTGCGGCGGCGGGTAATAGCCTCGATTCACGCGAGTGTCGATACGGCGCGCGAGATTGTCGATGCGGCCTTCGACCTGGCGCAGGCGCTGGTCCGCGATCTGCTTCGGAGTGGGGCTCGGATGCGGCGCCGGCGGGGGCGTCACCACGCAGGCGGTGACGGAGCCGAGCAGCGCGCATGCAACCAGGGCACGGATGATTCGAGACATGGATTCTCCCGGAGTCGTTGTCGTATCGAATTGCTACCTCGCTAGCAACGGATGACGAGGAACGCCCGCTGACTCGGCCACGGGCGAACTTGTAACGTTATGTTCCTTTCTGGAACGTCAGGAAAGCCCTGCGCCGACGGCCTTCTCGGCGCAAAAGGTCATTCCGCTTTTGGTACACAGACCGCGCGGGCACGGTCCGACGCGCAGTGATGCAAGGCTCAGCGAATGCGCTCGAATGGCAGCCGCACGCCTTGCTCGGAACTGCGCGCGGCCAGTTCGATGATCGTCATCACGTCGACCGCGTCGCGCGTGCTGACCGGAAATGCGACGCCGTTCTGGATCGCATCGGCCAACGCAATATAGAAGCCTGCGTACTCGCCGTTGCGGGTCGGCAATTCGCGCTCGACTTCCTTGTCACCTTCGAGCACGCGCAGCACGCCGGGGGTGTTGCCGGCGCCGAAGCCTGCGTCGCCGGGGCGCAGGCCGGCTTTCAGCTGATCTTCCTGGGTATCGAGCCCGTGCTTCACATAGCTGCCGCGCGTGCCATGAATAGCAAAGCGCGGTCCCGGCAATGCGGTCAGCGCGCTCGCGTGCAGCACGACCTCGAACGCCTCATAGCCGAGTTGGATGTGCACGTAGTCGGGTGCGCTTGCGTCGTCGCGATGCGCGCGCACCGTCGCCGAGACGGTCTGCGGCGCGCCGAAGAGGGCGAGCGCCTGGTCGATCAGATGCGGACCGAGATCGAACAGCAGACCGCCGCCGCGCGTCACGTCTTCGCGCCAGCGCTGACGCACGCCCGGCCGGAAGCGGTCGAAATGCGATTCGTAGTGCGTGACGCGACCCAGTTCCACGCGCGCGAGCAGATCGCGCACGGTCAGAAAATCGCCGTCCCAGCGGCGGTTGTAAAAGGGCGCGAACAGTTTGCTACGAGCGAGCGCGATATTCGCAAGCGTGTGCGCGTCGGCGGCGCTCAGCGTGACAGGCTTGTCGACGACCACGTGCTTGCCGGCTTCCAGCGTGCGGCGCGCGAGGTCGAAGTGAGTGTCGTTGGGCGTCGCGATCACGACGCAATCGATGTCGTCGAGCGCGAGCAGCGCGTCGAGATCGGCGACGATCTTCGCGTGCGGATAGTCGGCGTGCGCGCGCTCGGATTGCCCGGTCGCAATCGCGGCGACGCTCGCGCGTCCGCAATGCTCAATCACGGGTGCGTGAAACGTCGCGCCGGCGAAGCCGTAGCCCATCAATCCAATCTTCAGCGATGCGGACATGCGATTCTTCCTGAAGGAACGGCGCGCCGCCTTGCCACCGCGGCGGCGGCGCGCAATCTCATTATTGTGGCATTTGTGGGTTGGACCGGGGGCCGAGCATGGCCCCATCGCGGGGTCCGTCGCGGTTGTCCATGTTAACATCGCACCTCTCGCGCGCATCGAGCCGCGCAGCATGTCCCGGGCCTTCGGCCGGTGCCTCCCGCCGGTCCGACTTCAGCGGCCCTCAACCGTATTACCCATCCACAAACGATGTCCGCAGGCCTGAACCCCGCTCAAAGTGAAGCGGTCCGTTATCTCGACGGCCCCTGTCTCGTGCTCGCCGGCGCCGGTAGCGGCAAGACACGCGTGATCACACAGAAAATCGCGCACCTGATCGAAGCGAAGGGCTTCGAGCCACGTCACATCGCCGCCGTCACGTTCACGAACAAGGCCGCGGCGGAAATGCGCGAGCGCGTCGGCAAGCTGCTCGAAGGCAAGACGCTGACCGCGCCCGGCAAAGAAGGCCGCAAGGTGCCCGTGAACCAGCTGACGGTGTGTACCTTCCACTCGCTCGGCGTGCAGATCCTGCGGCAGGAGGCGGAACACGTCGGCCTGAAGCCGCAGTTCTCGATCATGGATTCCGACGACTGCTTCGGCATGATCCAGGAGCAGGTCGGCTCGACCGACAAGGGCTTCATTCGCAAGATCCAGTCGATCATCTCGCTGTGGAAGAACGGCCTGATCATGCCCGAACAGGCAATTGCGACCGCATCGACCGAGGACGAGCACCAGGCGGCGATCGTCTATCGCAACTACGTGGCGACGCTGCATGCGTATCAGGCGGTCGATTTCGACGATCTGATCCGCCTGCCCGCCGAACTGTTCGCAAGCAACGAGCAGGTGCGCGACCGCTGGCAGAACAAGCTGCGTTATCTGCTGATCGACGAGTATCAGGACACCAACGCGTGCCAGTACGAACTGGTGAAGCTGCTGGCCGGCAAGCGCGCGGCGTTCACGGCGGTCGGCGACGACGACCAGGCGATCTACGGCTGGCGCGGCGCGACGCTCGAAAACCTCGGCCAGCTCGGCAAGGATTTTCCGAATCTGCACCTGATCAAGCTCGAGCAGAATTACCGCTCGACGGTGCGCATCCTGACCGCCGCGAACAACGTGATCGCGAACAACCCGAAGCTGTTCGAGAAAAAGCTGTGGTCCGAGCACGGCATGGGCGACACGATCACGGTGACGGGCTGCAACGACGAGGAGCACGAGGCGGAGTCGGTCGTGTTTCGGCTGTCCGCGCACAAGTTCGAGCGGCGCGCAAATTTCCGCGACTACGCGATCCTGTATCGCGGCAACTTCCAGGCGCGCATCTTCGAGCAGGTGCTACGCCGTGAACGGATTCCGTACGTGCTGTCGGGTGGCCAGTCGTTCTTCGACAAGGCCGAGATCAAGGACATCTGCGCGTACCTGCGCCTGATCGCCAATGCGAACGACGACCCCGCGTTCATCCGCGCGATCACCACACCGCGCCGCGGCGTCGGCAATACGACGCTGGAGGCGCTCGGCGCGTTCGCGGGTCAGGCGAAGGTGTCGCTGTTCGAGGCGGTCTACATGGGCGGCATCGAGGCGCGTCTGTCGCCGCGTCAGATCGAGCCGATGCGCGCGTTCTGCGACTTCATGCAGCGCCTGACCGACCGCGCGGAGAAGGACGCGGCGGGCACGCTGCTCGACGAGCTGATGGAGGCGATTCACTACGAAGCGTATCTGTACGACGCGTTCGACGAACGCCAGGCGCAGGCGAAGTGGCAGAACGTGCTCGAATTCATCGAGTGGTTGAAGCGCAAGGGGACGAAGGAAGAGCCGGCGGGCGGCAGCGGCAGCGAGGCGACCGGCTACGACACCGCCGACGGCTTCGGCGACACCGGCAAGAACCTGCTCGGGCTGATCCAGACGGTCGCGCTGATGTCGATGCTCGAAGGTCGCGAGGAAGATCCGGATGCGGTGCGGCTGTCGACCGTGCACGCGTCGAAGGGGCTCGAGTATCCGCACGTGTTCCTGGTCGGCGTCGAGGAAGGCATCATGCCGCATCGCGGCGGCGCGGACGACGAGCCGATCGACGACGCGCGCATCGAGGAGGAACGCCGGCTGATGTACGTCGCGATCACGCGCGCGCAGCGCAGCCTGCATCTGAACTGGTGCAAGAAGCGCAAGCGGGCGCGGGAGACGATCGTCTGCGAGCCGTCGCGCTTCATCAACGAAATGCTGCTCGACGACGCGCCGCCGCCGACGCCGGAAGAAGCGCCGATGTCGCCGAAGGATCGGCTCGCGAGTCTGAAGGCGCTGTTGCAGAAGGCGTGAGCGGGCCAGGCTTCAAATGTCCGCCAGATGCGGTTGCTTGTCATTGCGCATAAAAAAATCCCTGCATCGCGTTAGCGCATGCAGGGATTTTTTGTTCAGCGGCCGACGCCGCGCGGTTCACTTCACCGCGCTGACCATATAGTCGACCGCGGCTTTCACGTCCGCATCCGATGCGTTCGAGCCGCCCTTCGGTGGCATCGCGCCCTTGCCGTGCAGCGCGTAGTTGTAGACCGTGTCCATCGAGTCCTTCAGGCGCGGCGCCCATGCTTCCTTGTCGCCGAACTTCGGCGCGTTCAACACGCCGGCCGCGTGACACGCCTGACATACCGACTGATACAGCGCCTTGCCGGCCTGCGAAGCGTCCGCGCTTTGTGCGCCAGCTGCTGCCGGGGCGGGAGTCTGCGGCACGCTGGCCATGGCGGCCATCGCCGCGGCGGCCTGGGCTGCGCCCGCGTCCGATGCGGCTGCCGCGCCGGATGCCGCACCGGCACCCGACGCCGCCGCCGCGCCCGCCGCCGGCTGCGCCGGCTCGGGGAAGCTCGCGCCCGAATTGTTCGCCATATAGATGACCGCGCGCGCGATCTCGAAATCGCTGTAGTCGTCCGGGCTCGTGCCGCCGCGCGGCGGCATCGCGCCTTTGCCGGACAGTGCGGTGTGCCACAGCGTGTCGAAGCCTTGCGCGATGCGCGGCGCCCAGTCGGCGGTGTTGGTGAATTTCGGCGCGCCCGCGGCACCCGACGCGTGACACGCCGAGCAGACCGCCTTGTAGACTTCCTCGCCGCTCTTGTAGACGCGCGGCGCGTTGGCGTCGCGGATTTCGACCTGGGCGATCGGATGGATGCGGGAGGTGACTTCGGCTTCGGAGAGGGAGTCGGTACCAGCGCCGGTGCGTGTCGAATTGTCGACGTAGACGGCGAGCAGAACGATGATGATGATTGGCACAGCAAACCCGGCGATGACCGCGGCGATGAGCTGTGCTGGGGTTTTGATCGGGGCTCCGTGTGGTGCTTCGCTCATGCTTGTCTCGTCTCCGTGGGTATGTGAGCGGTACAGCGCGACGGCAACTTCTTGTTCTTGATCAGCCACGGACGATTATAGACGCAAGGTTTCGGCGGCGGCGAGGGGGCCTGGACGGCGTTCAGCAGGCGTTTACCCGCATCGGCACGGGCGATGACAGGGCTCGGGGAAGGCGCTGGGGCGTGTGTCGGAGGCCGTCCGGTGGACGGTTCGGCCGAAACCGGGTATCCTTGCGGTCTCTCGCGTTGGCGTCGTGTCCGTTCTGGTTGCCGCGCTTTCGTGTAGATTCCCCGCAGTTTTGTGGTGAAGCGCCCGTAGCTCAATGGATAGAGTACTGCCCTCCGAAGGCAGGGGTTGCTGGTTCGATCCCAGCCGGGCGCGCCAAAATTCGAAGTGATGCTGGGTGGATTAAACCTAGCAAAATCAAGGCCCTAAGGCAAATGCCGAGGGCCTTTTTCATTTTAGGCGACGCCGAAAACCCGCCCCCCATCGAAAATCAGGGCTGCTGCAAAAAGAAAAGCCCGCGCAAGGCGGGCCAAGGTACGCAAATGGGCAGCGAATCGTGGTTCCTGCCTCAAGCCATCGCCATGCTCAAATACCGCCCGGCATTGCGACTCGACTGCATGTTCGCCTGATACTCGGCGCCCAGCTCCTGCTGCGCGACACGCGCGGCTTCGAAGATCCGGCTGTCGATCTCGTGAATTTCCCTGAGTCTTGCCATCACCTCCTGCGGCGGCTGCGCGCCGAGCGCCGTCAAGAGCGGCGAGCGCTCGTCCGCAAGCCGCGCGGCCCGCTCCCAGTCGCCGACAGCGGCCGCCAGTTCGAGATCCTTCGTCATCTGCCAGATGCGCTCGATCGGGGCTACGTTTTGCATGGTTGGCTCCCCGCTGCGCTCAGCCCTTGTTCGTGGCAAGCGCACCTGCGCTGTTGGTGCCACCGAACAGTTGCGTGAGGTACTGCGAGTTGTTGTTCATCGTTGACATCAGCGTGTTGAGCGCGGTGAACTGCGCGGTGTACATGCTGGTGAGCTGGGCCTGCCACGCTGTCAGCGTCGTCTGCTGGTTCGTGAGGCTCTTCAGGTCGGCGTTGATCGCGTCCGTACGGTTTTGAATGATGCCGCCGGACGAGGTGTAGTTCGTGACGTTGTCGTCGAGTTGCGCGGCGATGCCATTGGTCGGATTGAACAGCGAGGCCACGACCGACTGATTGTTCTGCAGCGCATTGCTGAGCGTCGTGTTATCGACCGACAGCGTGCCGTCCGCCTGGAGCGAAATGCCGATCGCGTCGAGCGTCGTCTTCGAGGAGCCGCTGCCCACGCCGCCGCCCACGATCTTGGCGAGCTGGTTCTGGATCATGCTCAACGTGGAGTCGCCGAGCAGTACGCCCTGCGATGTCGAGGTCGCGTTGTACGCCGTCAGCGATGCCATCGTCGTGACCAGCGTGTTGTAGACGGTGACGAAATTATTGATCGCCGTGGATTCCGCGCTGGTGTCCTGCGCGATGGTGAGCGTCTGCGTGGTGCCCACTGCCGCTGCCGTGAGGTTCAGCGTCACACCGGACAGGGCTGTCTTCACGGAGTTCGTTGAACTGCTCACGCCGACGCCGCCGAGCGTGAAGTACGAATCCTGGGCGGCCTGCGTCTGGGTCCAGCCTGAGCCGGAGATCGTCGACTGGCTCGGGTTGATCGGATTGCCGCTGCTGTCGGTACCGGTCAGATCGCTCGCGCTGGAGATCGACCCGCCGGCGGTGGTCGTCACCGCGAGCTTGTTCAGGTCGTCGCTCGAGTTCGAATCGTTGATCGCGATACTGATGCCGCTCGACCCGCCGGTCGACTTCGATTGCAGCACGAGGTGGGCGCCGTCCGCGCCGGTCACCACGGTTGCGGTTACGCCGGGATTGTCGTTGGCCGAATTGATCGCCGAGGCAATGCCGGCAATCGTGCTGTTCGAGCTGTTCAGGGAAATGGTGCTGGTCTGGCCGTTGACCGTCAGGGTCATCGTGGCCGAGCCGGAAGCCAGGTTTGTGCTCGCGCCATAGCCCGCCGAGGTCAGCACCTGCGACGTGGCGACCTGCGCCACATTGAGCGAGTACGAACCAGCCACTGCGCCGGCCGCAGCCGTGGCGGTCACGCCGGTGCCGCTCAGGGTGGTCGAGAATGTATTGAGCGTGTCGCCGTCGCTGAGCGGCAAGACGGCTGCCTGCAACGCGGACAGTCCCGCGGAGAGCGTGCCGTAGGCCGAGATCAGCGTATTGTCCGCAGTCTGGTTGGCGGCGATGGTCGCGGCCTGGCCGGCGGTCTTGCTGTTGACGAGCGCGGTGACGAGCGCAGTCGTGTCCATCGACGAATTGGTCGAGCCGCTGATGATCGACTGGGCGGCTGCCTGCACCGACGCCTGGGCGGCGGCGGTCGTGGTGGCGACTGCGCTCGCGATCGCGGTAGTCGTGGATCCGGTTACGGTGGACATGAGGAGGCTCCGTGCGTCGGCAAGGCCGGTGAAAGCGGTTGAATGCGCGGTTTAATTCGCGGTGTAACGCTGGAAACGACAATCGGGAGGCAAGCCTCCCGACGGTTTTGAGTCCGGCGCGCGATACGCTGCGCGCCGGACACCTGCAGCCGGAAGCGTCTTACTGGAGGAGCTTCAGGATCTGTTGCGGCTGCGAGTTCGCTTGTGCCAGCACCGAGATACCGGCTTGTTGCAGAACCTGTGCCTTGCTCAGGTTAGCCGTTTCTTCCGCGAAGTTCGCGTCCTGGATCGACGACTGGGCGGTCGAGAGGTCGGTCGATTGAGCTTGCTGCGTCGAGCCGATTGCGCTGAAGCGGTTTTGTGCCGCGCCGAGCGTAGCTTGCAGGTTGTTCAGCGTGGTCAGTGCGTTGTCGATCGATTCCATCGCCATGCTTGCGCCGCTCTGGGTGCTGATGTCGATGTTCGCGACGTCCGACGGGACGTTGAGTTTGTCGATCGTCGCGCCGACGGCGTCGTTCGACGTCTTCGTGGTGCCCGTCGTGACGCTATCGAGCTTCGTGGCGATAGCGGTGCCTGCGGTGGCAGCGTTAGCGGCCGAGATGGTTGCGTTGCCAGCTGCGTCGGCGGTGATGGTGACACCGGCGCCGAGCACTGCGGTAGCGATCGCGCTGGTCAGTGCCTGGTTGTTCTGGTCCGTCAGCGTGTAACCGCCCTTGCCATCGGCGAGCACGTTGATTGCCGTGATCGTCGCGCCCGAAGCAACCGTCGCGCCGGTGTTGTCCAGCGACAGGCCGGTGAACGAACCGAGCGTGTTGCCTACCTGCACGTTGCCCGTGCCGAGCTTCGCAGCCGACATGTCTTGCGTCAGGCTCAGGCTGATCGTCTGGCCGACGTTTGCGCCGACCTGGAACGACACGTTGCCTAGCGAACCGTTGAGCAGGTTCATGCCGTTGTACGTCGTCTGCGACGCGATACGGTTCACTTCCGAAATCTGTTGCGCGACTTCCTTCTGCAGCGCCGCGCGGTCGTCGCTGGTCATCGAGCCGTTCGCTGCTTGCGTGGCCAACTGGCGGATACGCTGCAGGCTGCTCGTCAGCGAGGCAAGACCGCTCGATGCGGTTTGCACCATCGACGTGCCGTCGTTCGAGTTCGACACACCCTGGTTCAGACCGTTGATCTGGGTCTGCATGATGTTCGAGATCGCGAGGCCTGCTGCGTCGTCCGCTGCGCTGTTGATGCGCTTACCCGACGACAGGCGCGTGATCGCCTGCGACAGCGCGCTGCCCGAACCAGTCAGGTTCTGCTGCGAAACGAGCGAGTTGATGTTTGTATTAATTCCGAGCATTTCAATTCTCCGAGTAGGGCACGAGCCCGATCCCAAAATTGGCAGCGCTGTGTGAGTTTGCCGCCTTGCTTGGGATATCGGTCTGCCCCGCAAAAACTTTAAGGGGAGAATCGATGAAAGAAGTCAGATGGCGCGCAGGGGCCTCGGTTCGGGAGCCGAGGCGTATGGCCGGCGTTCATATTGCGTCTGGCTTTCAGCCAGTCTGCGCCCGGCGCCGCGGGCCAGTCATTAGTCATTGCGCATTTTTCCGCAATTCGGAGGCGTGCGCGAACCGCGGGGTTTCCGCATCCGCGGAATTAGGTGCGAAAACCGTGCTTGTCCACCGGATTAAGGTTCGGCAGCGGCCGCTACACTGCCCGATCGCTTAATTCAGCCGCCAGTCGTATGCCAACAGTCAGCATCCTCATTCCCGCGTTTAAGCCGACATACCTGGCGAAGACTTTGGCGAGCGCCTGCGCTCAAAGCTTCACGGACATCGAAATCCTGGTCGGCGACGACACGCCCGACGGCATACTGCGCAAGATTGTCGAGGATGCGAACGATCCGCGGATTCGATACTTTCACCACGGATTTCAGAACGGCCTGCGCAATCAGGAGCAGTTGTGGGCGCACGCTAGCGGCCGGTACGTGAAGTGGCTTTACGACGACGATCTTTTGATGCCGACCTCGGTCGCCGTGCTGGTTGCCGCGCTCGACAGTCACCCCCAATCGACGCTGGCCTTTCACCAGCGCGTTGTCATCGACTCCGACGACAAGGTGATCGACGTGCCAGCCGCACTGATCCAGCCCGGCGCGACGGCGCTGCTGGATCGCGCGTTCCTGGTCGAGAACGTAGTGGTGACCGCCAACAACTTCCTCGGTGAACCCAGCAACGTGATGCTGGTGCGCGAGCGGGTCGATGTCGGCTCCATGATGAAGTACCGGGAACACGGATTCATCTATCTGACCGATGTCGCGATGTACCTGAATATGGCGGAGCGGGGGCCGATCGTCCTCGCTGGCGGCTACCACAGCTGCTTTCGGCGGCACGCGACGCAAAACTCCGGCGTGGCGAACCCCTGGCTTGCGGCGGGCTTTTACGAATGGGAAATCATGGTGCGCGCCGAAGCGGCTGCCGGGACCATCGGCGCCGAGCTGCTCGGCAAGGCTCGCGAGCGGCTCCGCGAGGTTTACAGCTTTGCGATCGAAAAGCGCGGTCTGTCGGGGCTCGAACCGCTGCGGCAGAGCCTGGACGAACTGGGGCGCGTGCCGCCTCGCGAACTGCCCGAATCTCGCCGGTTTCTCGACGGCATCGCCCACTCGCGCGCGCTGGCTGCCGCGAAGAAGCGCAAGCGCGTGCGTCTGATCTGCGCCACGCGGGGAGACCAGCAGCAGTTCATGGCCGAAACCGCGCTCGGCCGTTCGCTGCGGCTGTACAGCTCCGCCATGCACGGCGACGATGTACAGATCAGGCTGACGATCAACAACACCCAAAGCTTGCCTGCAATCTACAACGCCGCGATCGAGGCAGCGGCCACCGATCCGGCGATCCTCGTCTTTATCCACGATGACGTCTGGCTTGCCGACTTCTTCTGGCAGGAACGCATCCACACGGCACTCGAGCACTTCGAGGTGGTCGGTATCGCTGGCAATACGCGCCGCGTGCCGGGGCAGCCGGCCTGGCATTCGACGACGCTCAGCTTTGAACAGGACGCGGAGCATCTGAGCGGAAGCGTCGGCCGTGGTCGGGGCATGCCCTGCGACGAAGTCGATCTGTACGGGCCCCCGGAGCAACAGTGCAAGCTGCTCGATGGCTTGATGCTGATCGCCGACAGCGAAACGCTGCTGGCCCGGGGTGTCCGGTTCGACGAGCGTTTTGCGTTCGACTTCTACGATCTCGACTTCTGTCGCCAGGCCGAACTGGCTGGCTTGCGGATGGGAACGTGGGCGCTCAGCGTGATTCACGAGGGCGGCCATCGGCACGGCACCGAGCCGTGGAACGAAGGCTACATCCGGTATCTGCAGAAATACGGCGAAGAGGCGGGGTATGACGTGCCGGTGACGCAGGTTTATGCCAATGAGGCGTAGTAAGGGGGAAAAGCCCCTTAGTTCACAGGACTGAAATGGCGGCGCGAGCGTCAAAATCTCGGGACCGACTTATCTCGATTGCCCATGAAATCGCCCGGCCAGACGCCCATCTATGTCACCCAGCCGTACATGCCACCGCTGGAGGACTTCATTCCCTATCTGGAAAAAATCTGGGATTCCCACCGGCTGACTAATCATGGGCCGATGCACGAGCACCTCGAAAAGGCGCTCGCCGAGTATCTCGGCGTCGAGCACATCGCACTCTTTTCGAACGGCACCCTGGCGTTGGTCACGGCTCTGCAGGCCTTGCGCATCACCGGCGAAGTCATCACGACGCCGTACTCCTTCATCGCGACGGCGCACTCTTTACGCTGGAATGGCATCGAGCCGGTGTTCGTGGACATCGACCCGAACACACTCAATCTTGATCCCGCGAAGATCGAAGCGGCCATCACGCCCAAGACCACGGCTATCTTGCCGGTGCATTGCTATGGCAATCCCTGCAAGGTCGAGGCGATTCAAAAAATCGCCGACACCTACAACCTGAAAGTGATCTACGACGCCGCGCATGCGTTCGGCGTGCGCGACGAAGGCGGCAGCATCGTGCGGCACGGCGACCTTTCCGTATTGAGCTTTCACGCCACCAAGGTGTTTACGACCTTCGAGGGCGGCGCCATCGTCTGCCCGGACAAGAAGACCAAACAACGCATCGACAACCTGAAGAACTTCGGGATCGTGGACGAAACCACGGTCGTCGCACCGGGCATCAACGGCAAGATGGCCGAGGTCAATGCCGCCTTCGGCTTGCTGCAACTGCAGCACATCGAAAAGGCACTGGCGCGCCGTCGCGAGATCGGCGCGAAGTACGGCGAGCTGTTGAAAGGCGTTCCGGGCATCGAATGCGTGCAGCAACGGGAAGGTAACGGCAGGAATTTTTCGTATTACCCGATTCTGGTCGGACAGGAATATCCGATCAGCCGGGACGCCCTTTTTGAGCGATTGAGGGAAAAGGGAATTCATGGGCGCCGGTATTTCTATCCGTTGATCACCGAGTTCCCGATGTATCGCGGCATGTCCGGCGCTTCGCGCAGCAATTTGCCGGTGGCGACGAAGGTGGCAGCAGAGGTGATCTGCCTGCCGATTTATCCGAACCTCACGAACGATGAGGTCGAGACGATTGCAGCACTGATTGGAGATATTTGATGACTACCGAGTTTGTAATTCCCAGCATTGAAAGCTTTATTGAAAATTTTCTGGTTGTCACCGATTTCCAGAATCCGGTGGAAGTGAAACCGGAGACGGAATTGAGCAGCCTGGAAGAATGGGATTCGCTGGCTGCACTGGGCGTGATCGTGATGTTCGACACGGAGTTCGGCAAGGTGATCTCGGGTGACGACCTGAAGAAGTGCGCAACGATCACCGATCTCTACAAGCTGCTCGGATAAGAACATGGCCTTTTCCACTCTGCGCAATGTGCGCTTCGCAGGCATGGCGACCTGTGTGCCAAGACGTGTCTATGACAACGTCCTTGATGCTCCGCCGCAGATCCGTTCGGAGCGCGAGCGCCTGGTGCGCAATATCGGCATCCAGACGCGACGCCTTTGCCCGGAGTGGCAATGCTTTTCCGATCTCGCTTTCGATGCAACGGAGAAGTTGCTGGCTGAGCTGGAGTGGGAGCGGGAAGAGGTCGATGCGCTCGTTGTCGTGACGCAGTCGCCGGATTACCTGATTCCATCGACGGCGATCATCCTGCAGGATCGCCTGAAGCTGTCGCAGGCGACGATCGCCTATGACGTGAACCTGGGCTGCTCCGGCTATCCGTTCGGTTTGCATCTGCTGGGCAGCATGATTGCCGCCGGCGCGATCAAGAAGGCGCTGCTGCTGATCGGCGATCGCTCGGGCAACCTTCGCGATCCTTTGTTCTCCGACGCCGGCACGGCGACCGCACTCGAATTCGACGAGAAAGCGCCGCCGATGCACTTCGACCTCAACAGCGACGGTAGCGGTTACAAGGCGATCTGCTTGCCGGTCGGCGGACATCGGGAGCCGGTTGGTATCCACCACATGATCCCGACCCGGGATGAAGGCGGCTTTTATCATTCAGGACTCGACTTGACGCTTGATGGCCCAGCCGTGCTGAGTTTTTCCACGCAGCGTGTACCGCCTGCAGTAGAAAAGATTCTGGAAAGAACAGGCACGAGCAAGGACGACATTGACTATTTCGTCTTCCATCAAGCCAACAGGATGATCAACGAGACCATCCGCAAGAAGCTGGGTTTGCCGGTGGAGAAAGTGCCATCCACCTTGCCGGATTTCGGCAATACCAGCGGCGCATCCTTGCCGGTGACGATGACGGCCCGTTTGCACGAGGTGCTGGGCGAAGGCCGGCATCGCCTGCTATTGAGCGGTTTCGGTATTGGCCTGTCGTGGGGCACCGTCATTATGGATATTGAAGGCGCCAGGTTTCCGGCATTGATCGAGTCATGAGTATGGAAAACCCGTTTTCGCTTTCCGGGAAGCGCATCCTGGTCACAGGTGCTTCATCGGGCATTGGTCGTCAGATTGCGATCTCCTGTTCTCAGATGGGTGCGCAGGTCGTCATCACGGGCCGCGACCGCGAACGTCTGAAACAGACGCTGGAGATGCTCGATAAATCGGCATTGGTGGGGCATCAGGCCGTACAAGCCGAACTGACGAATGCGGCCGAGCGGGAGACGTTGGTCGCGGCGCTTGACGGCAAGCCACTGAATGGCGTCGTGCATAGCGCAGGCATTTCGCGCCTGAGTCCGGTACGCATGTTCACCGAGCAGCACTTGCGTGAAGTTCAGGCTATCAATGTCGATGCACCGATGCTGCTGACGCAGGCGCTGCTCAAGCGCAATCTGGTCGCACCGGAAGGTTCGCTGGTATTTGTCGCCTCGATTGCGGCGCATATCGGCGTTGCCGGTGTCGGGGCCTATTCGGGGACGAAGGCCGCGCTGATTGCCATGATGCGTTGTCTTGCGATGGAAGTGGTCAAGCGCCGTATTCGCGCCAACTGCCTTTCGCCGGCATTGGTCGAAACGCCTCTGCTGGAGGCGACGGCCACCATGGTGGGATCGATGGAGCAGGAGCGAAACAACTACCCGCTCGGCTTCGGCAAGCCGGACGATGTGGCCAATGCCGCGATTTTCCTGTTGTCGAACGCCAGCCGGTGGATCACCGGCACGACGCTGGTGATGGATGGCGGCTTGACGATCAGCTGATATGCCGAATTCCCATCGCAGCCTGCTGATTGTCGGGGCCGGAGGTTTCGGTCGCGAAGTGTTGAGCTATATCGAGGACGACAATCCTCTATTCAAGGTGAAAGGCTTTCTCGATGGTCGTGCCGGTGCGCTCGATGCAACGCCACGCGACGTGCCGATCGTCGGCGATCCGCTGACGTACCAGCCATTGCCGAACGAGGCGTTCATGGCTGCGCTCGGCGATCCGCAGCAGCGTTTCAAGTACACCGCGACGCTCCGTGACGTTCACCATGTCGATTTCGCGACGGTCGTGCATCCGCGTGCCAATGTGAGCAAACACGCAAATCTGGCACATGGTTGCATCATCGGCCCAGGTGTAGGCGTGTCGGTCGATACGCACATCGGCGCCTTTACCTGCATCCAGGAATACACAGTCGTCGGTCACGATGCGCGTATCGGCGAGTGGTGCCAGATCAACAGCCATTGCACGATTGCAGGCGGCGCCTGGATCGGCAACTTTGTCACGATTCATCCCAACTGCGTGATTACCAGTCGTGCCGTCATTGGAGACGGTGTGACCGTTGCGCCGGGCAGCGTTGTCATCGGACGGATTCCGGCAGGTATCACGGTCTTGGGCAATCCGGCCAAACGTTTTTCTTTCCGCTGAATTTATGTCGACTCATCAGATCCCGCCCCGAGCTTACGTCGATTCTGTCCATCACGAAAACGAGTTGAACGGTTTGTTCCGTCAGTCGTGGATTTTCGTGGGCCTGAAACTGGAACTGCAAGGCAACGTGCATCAGGGCATGCGCGTGGGGAATAAGGAAATCCTTCTGCAATGCGACGAAGCCGGCAAGCCGCGCGCCTTTTTGAACGTGTGCTCGCATCGTCATGCGCGTTTGTGCGAGCCCGGGACGCATCGTGGTTTCGTGCGCTGCCCGTACCATAGTTGGGTTTACGACAAGACCGGTGTGCCACTCAGCGTGCCTCAGAGACAGGCATTTCCTCAAGTCGTCGCGGAGCCTGAGAAGTTTCGTCTGCATGAGTTTGCTTGCGACGCGGCAGGGGAATTCATCTTTGTGCGCTTGTCGGAAGAGGGCCCCAGTCTGCGCGAGTATCTCGGTTCGCAGTACGCCTTTCTCGAACGCGCAAGCGAAGGCATGGACACGGTGCTGGATGAGTTCCGCGAAGATGTCGGAGCCAACTGGAAAGTCGTGATCGAAAACGCCTTGGAGGGCTATCACGTCCCCTCAGTGCATTCCGGCACGTTCATGGAAGTCGACGGGATGAGCCGCGAGAAGGAAGCTCCGCGCTTCTTCTTCGACGACACCCGGCACAGTCATCTGGAGCACGAGGCCAACGCCGATTGGGTCGCGCGTTTCAAGCGCATGGAGTCCCGAATCGGCCGCTGGCCATGGCGTTTCGAGCATTACACACACCATCACATTTTTCCGAGCCTGACCGTGACGTCCTTTATGGGCTATAGCTTTCACGTGCAGCGTTTCGATCCGACCGCCGCGGAGACAACGACGGTGCATTCGCGCACGCTCGGCGTCAAATTCGAAGGAAGCACCGAGGCCGGGAAAAAAATGATGGAGCACATCCATGCCGATGGGCACGCCTTCACCAGGAAAGTGTTTGCGGAAGATGGCGGGATTTGCGCCAAGGTGCAGGCGGGCGTGCGCCATGCGACGAAGCTGGCTGTTCTCGGCGAGGGGATCGAAGACCGTGTTCGTCATTTTCACCGTGCCTATATGTCGGAAACAAATAAGTGAAAATTCTATTGATTGGTGGCAGCAATCTGGTCATGACCAGTGGTATCAGCTTGCAATTGCCACGGTTCTTGAAGATGGCTGGACTGGCTGCTGATCCGGTTGTCACCAATTTGTCAGTCGGCGGAACGGGGAGTTTGTTCGGACTTGAGAGGCTTGTCCGCCACGACGGCGCAGATTATGACCTGGTCGTGATTGAATACGGGATCAACGACCTGTTCGCTTTTCAAAAAGACGTGTGTCTGTGGAGAGCAGGATTCCGGGGATTGCTGGAGCTGGTTTGCAGAAAATTTCCATCTGCGATGATTGTCAGTCTGATTTTGGGAAGGCGCTCGGAAAGTACCTGGTACGATCAGAGCGAGATGCATGACGAAATGACCGCGATATCCGCGGAATATGGCGCCACTGTCGTCAATGCTGATGGGCACTTCAAACGTAGCGGACTCGGATTCGGGGAGGGATTTGCCTCCTTGTATCGAGACCTTACTCATTATGCGACGCCACTGGTCGATGGTTATATCGCGCAGTACTGTGCCTTGCACATTGCGAATATCATCAACAAGCCAAGGTCACGAAATGGTTCCGGGCCTTCTGCGGATACAGGTCGGATACGGATGCACGTAACGCCTTTCCCTGGTGCACAAAGAGATTTCAAGGGATCGCGTTTCCAATGGCGTGCAGGAAGGCTTGATCTCGGGAAAAAAATTGCAATCGATGTCAAGGGCGTTCCCATCGGCATGTCCTTCGTATCCGTCCCCGAATCGTGTGCGTTGCATCTTGATATTGCCGGCAAGAAGTGCATCGTTAATACCTCTACGGCGTGGACTCAGAATGGGATGTTTCCATTTCTCGTTACGCATGCCCCGCTGCTTCGAATATGGAACAAGAGCGAACCGCTTCCAGATTTCACTCGCGTTGAAATTACTGCAATTGACACTGCTTCCGTATTATGGAAGCAGTCGCTGGTACAAGAGCATGGCTATCCGGAGGGAAGCCCGGAACCCGTTGATAAGCAAATGGGGGAAAGAGCCTCAACTGCATATATCGACGCAATCACGTCATGGACCTATGAGAAGGACTCCGTTTCTGACAATGACGCGTGCGATCAAGGGAAATGTTCGCGAATAGCGCAGGCCCTGTGAACAGAATCTCACGCCAATTTGCTATTACAAGGGCAAGGCCGGCCTCATGATTTTTTCCAAGAACAAAAATAGAAGCTGCCGGGGATTAAAAGAAACAGAACTGAAATGACGCTAAAGAATATTTTTATTGCTGGCATGCCAAAATGTGGCACGACATCGTTGGCTGAATGGATGGTGCGAGGTGGACTTGCCGAATACAGAGTGCCAGGTGTCAAGGAGCCCCATCTATATGCAAACGACGACGCGCATCCATCCCTGCCAGCGTCGGCTTTGCCACTTTTGGATGCGAGCCAAGGCTATGCCAACCCAGTAGTGATTGGACGATTGCCGGAGCACGATACGCATATCGTTATCTGTCTAAGAAATCAATTCGACAGGGCTTGGAGTCACTACAAGATGTACAGGCTTCTGGGCGCAGATAACAAGAGCGCAAGCGATTTTTTTATGTCGTTTCCGGGCAAATATGAAAATCGGGAGTTTGTTGACTCGGAATTGGCACTCAATGATGTGTGGGCACTCACCAAGAAATATTTCGCACGCCGCAGTCACGCGGTAGTCGAGAAATATTTCAAGAAAGAAGTCGGGCATCTTATGTCCCACAGTTTCCTTGAGCGAATCCAATATGAGTTAGCCTTTTATCTTTCGCGGCGAACCTTCCCGCTCTTTTCTGTTCTTGGTGCCAGTTTGTATTATTTTCCAGTACGTAGCCTGCTGGAGAAATACCAACCTTCGGATATTTCCGTCCTCTCCGTCAATCTGTTGCGCGATTCGGATACAAGGGACCGCTTCGTCCACGGCGTGTTCGACAAAGAGCAGGAGACGCCAGACATCCCCGTCTTTTTCAGCAGCGCTGAAGTGGAATTCGAGCAGCCTAAGCCGGACTTCAACGACAAGGCATTCGATTGGTTGCGCGCGTTTTTCGGCTATGACCTTGCCCAAGCAAGACCGTTGATCGAAACAACGCGTTTCGGAAGCAGTTTGTTGGATAACAAAGCGTTGGATCGCTATCTCTAAGGAGCTCCAAGGAAACACGCATTGGCCACGTGATTCCTTGTTCTGGCAGGGGCGGTCCGGCGGGCGGTCATCAGCGATTGAAGCAGCCTTGACCGCGCTCCCTGTCCGCTAACTCCCATATTTCCGCAAATACCGCTCGTACCCCTCACGCCACCCCGGCGAACCGAACGCCCCCCCGCTTTCATGCACCACGCTCAACGGCCACGTGCCCATGCGCAGCCCCTTGAGCTCGGCCTCGCGACAAAAATCCATGTCGTAGAAATGGAACTTGAACTGCTCGTCGAATCGCACGTCGCGGCTCACGAGCGTTTCGCTGTCGGCAATTAGCAGGAGACCGTCGAGGAGTTTGCATTCCTGTGCGACCGGGCCGAAGTTCGAAACCTCGTTGCATGGGAAGCCCTTGCCGTGGCCGACTGTCCCGCTCAGATACCGTCGCTCGTCCCAGCGCAGGTCCGGCGAGACGAAGGCCCATGACGGCTGATGCGGCACGCGACGCAGGTTGCCGGCAAGGCCCACCACGTCGAAACGCGTGAGCGATCGACGCACGCGCAGCTTCCAGAAGAAGTCGCTGAGCCAGATGTCGTCGTGAATGAAGACGAGAATCGCTGGGTCCTGCTTCGCGTGCTCGATGGCCTCGTTGTAGATGCTGGAGAGCCCGCGCGTGTTGTTGTCGAACAGTTGGAGCTGGACGTCGGGCTGGTTCGCGTAGGGCTTCAGCGAGCGGCCCAGTGCGGTTTGTTTCCAGAACTGCTCACGGCTGCAACGGGTGCCGCAGACCAAACGGATCGGCTTGATTGCCGCGGAGACGCTGTCTGCCTTCTCGCTCGACGTGACCGATGCCGAGGTTGTCCGGGCGGCGGCTGGTGTGTCGCTTGCGCGCGCCGCGATCGGCTGCGCCGGCGCATTCAAGTCGCGCGCCGGAACCTCGAAGTGCACGGGTTCCAGCCCGTCGCACCAGCGTTGCCACATCGTGCGCAGCGCACGCGATGCAGCGTCGGCGATCGTGCCCGCGCTGATCAGCGACGACTGTGCGCAGTGCGCTCGGAGCTCGCTGCGCACCATGGCGAGCGCGTCCGGGTCGGCGGCCAGCGCGACGCACTTGCTCACAAAATCGTCCTCGTCGCGCGCAACGAATGCCTCGTCGATGCCGAGGTGCGACAGCCATCCCGTGCTGCCGCGGCTGGCCATCGAGACGCCGGGCAGGGTCACGGTCGGAACGCCCATCCAAAGCGCGTGCATCGTCGTGGTCGAGCCGGCGAACGGAAATGCGTCGAGACACACGTCGATCTGATGATGCTGCTCCAGATAAGCCGCCATCCCCGCGCGCGGCAAGAAGCTGATGCGGCTGCCGTCGATTCCCTGGTCGGCGAAGAGCGCGCTCACCTTGCTCATCTGCTCCGGCGCCACAATCGCGCCGATGACCATCCGCGAGTCCGGCACTTCGCGTAGTACGCGCGCCCACAGCGCGATGACTTCCGGCCCGATCTTGAGCAGCTTGCTGAAGCTGCCGAAGGTCATGAAGCCGTTTTTCAGCGCCGGCAATGCGTTGACGTCCGGCGCGTGGGGGTGCGGCTTGAACGGTGCGAGCGCCGGAAGGAACACGAGCTTTTCCGAGAACTGCCCGGCGAACTGCGCGAGCGGCGTGACGAAGCGGTCCGACATGTAATAGTCGATGGCCGTCAGACCGGTCGTCGATGGATTGCCGATCCAGCTCACCTGCACCGGCGCGGGTTTGTGCGCGAAGGTGACCAGGCGGTTGCGTCCGGTATGGCCGGACAGATCGATCAGGATATCGATACCGTCGCCACGGATCTTTTCAGCGAGCGCGGCATCGCTGATGCCGGCAACCGGGTGCCAGCCTTGCGCATGGGCGCGGATCTGCTCGGTGTAGCCGTCGCTGATCGTGTGGTTCGAATAAAAGTGCAGTGCGAGGCTCGTGTCGCGCGCCAGATATTCGACGATCGACAGCAGGAAATATGCGATCGGGTGATTGGACAGGTCGCCCGAAACGAAGCCGATCCGCAGACGCCGTGACGGATTGCGCTGATTGGCGTGCTTTGGCCGGCGCGCGCGCAGGGGCGCCTCATGGCGGGTCGCGAATTCGCGGTATTCCGCGAAGGCGCTCGCCGCATCGAGACCGTACTGATGCATCAGGCAGAACAGCAGGTTGCTGCGCACCTGCGCCTGCGTCGGCGCCAATTCGAGTGCCCGGCGCAACGCGGACTCGGCCTCTTTGCTCTCGCCATACTCGAGCAGTGCGACGCCGAGCGCGTCGTACGCGAGGGCGTTGTCCGGTGTCAGCGCCACGGCACTGCGGAAACAGGCGATGCTGTCCGCGTGTCGCCCCATCGACTGCAGGACGACGCCCAGCGAATGGTGCAGTCCCGCGCTCTCGGGATGGCGTTTGAGTGCCTCGCGGCAGTGCCTTTCGGCTTGCTCGAACTGACGCGTGATTTTCAGCGCGTCGGCCAGCAGTGTCTGTGCGGAAAGCGTGTCGGGCAGCAGGGTGGCAGCACGCTCCGCAGCGTTCGCGAACTCAGTGAGCTTGCCCGCGCGCTGCAACGCGCACGCAAGGGCGAGCCAGCATTCTCCGTGCGACGGGTATTGCTCCGTCAAGCGATGCGCGATCTTGAGCGCTGCTTCGATTTTTCCCTTCGCGAAGAGATCCGTGTATTGGCGCATCTCCTTGGCGCTGGCGCGTCGGACATCGCTTCTTGCGGGCGCGGCTGCATCCGCTACCTTGAGGTCGTGTTCCGGTTGCCGATCGGCGGCTGGTGCGGCGGCTTGGTCTGGAACCGGCGAAGCGATATCGAAATGTTCGGGCGCGAGTCCGTCGCACCAGCGCTGCCACATGATGCGCAGCGCGCGCGATGCGGCGTCCGCGACTGGTTTCGCACTGAACACGGGTGACTGCGCGCAATGCGGGCGAAGCTCGCGGCGCAGCGTCGCGAGAGCCTCGATGTCGGCGGCGAGGGTTACGCACTTGCGCACATAGTCGGCCTTGTCATGCGCGACGAAGGGCGCGTCGAGTCCCAGCAATGAGAGCCAGCCCGTGCTGCTGCGGCTTGCCATCGAATCGCCGGGCAGCGTCACCGTGGGCACACCCATCCACAAGGCTTGCAGCGTCGTGGTCGAGCCGCCGAACGGAAACGCGTCGAGGCAGACGTCGATCTGGTGGTGCTGTTCCTGATAAACGAGCATGCCTTTGCGCGGCAGAAAACCGAGGCGCGCCGCGCCGATCCCTTCGGCGGCGAACCGCTCGGTCAGCTTGTTCATCTCGTCCTGACCGGAAATCGAACCGATGACGAGACGCGCATCCGGCACCTCGCGCAGTACACGCGCCCACAGCGCCACGACGGCCGGCCCGATCTTGCTCATCCGGCTGAAACTGCCGAACGTCAGGAAGCCATTGCGCAACGCTGGCAACTCGTTGACGGGCGGTGAGTTTTCCGGCGCCCTGAACGGGGCGAGGGCTGGCAGGAACACGAGTTTTTCTGAGAACTTTCCGGCGAACTGGTCGAGGGGCGTGACGAAACGGTCGGACAGGTAATAGTCGATCGACGTCAGGCCGGTCGTGGCGGGATTGCCGATCCAGCTGAGCTGAACCGGCGCCGGTTTGTGCGCGAATGCCGCGAGCCGGTTGCGGCCCGAATGGCCCGCGAGGTCGATCAGAATGTCGATGCCGTCAGCGCGGATCTGCTGTGCGAGCGCGCCGTCAGCGAGGCCGTACACTTCACGCCATCCATCGGCATGGCGGCGGATCTGTGCGGTGACGCTGTCGCTGGCCGGATTGTTCGAATAGAAGTGCAGCGACAGGTTGTTGTCCCGCGCCAGATGCTCGACGGTCGGCAAAAGAAACGACGTCACGGGGTGATTCACCAGATCGCCCGAAACGAAGCCTATGCGCAGGCGCCGCGATGGATCGCGGGCGTTCTCATGGCGGGGCCACTGCTCGCGAAGGGGCGCTTCGTGCCGTTTCGCGAACTCGCGGGCCTCGGCCTGGAACATCGCCATGTCGCGATCGACCTTGTGCATCAGACAGTGCAGCAAGGCGGTGTACGCGCTCGCATCCATCGGCGTCAATTCGAGTGCGCGGCGATACGCGGTTTCCGCCTCTTCATTCTGGCCGTGCCCGAGCAGAGCGGTGCCGAGCGTGCCATGGATGTCCGCATGGCCGGGCGCCAGCGCCGCGGCGCGGCGGCAACTGGCGATGCTGTCGGTGTAGCGGTGCATTCCCGTCAGGCTGTTCGCCAGCATGCGATGCAGTTCCGCATAGTTGGGGAATCGCGCGAGCGCCTCGCGGCAGTGGGCCTCGGCGCGCGGCCAATCGGCGATGGCGCAGAGGCCGCTTGCCAGCAGCACGTAGGAAACCAGATCGTCGCCGAGCAGTCGTACGGCGTGCTCCGCGACGGGCACGGATTCGGCGTACTGTCCCAGACGCTGCTGGGACAGCGCGAGCGCCCGCCAGCATTCTCCGTGCGACGGATAGTGCGTCGTCAGACGAAGGGCGATGTTCAGCGATGCCTCGATCTCTCCTCTACTGAAGAGGGCCGCGTGCTGGTTCAGCTCCTCTGTGCTCGCGCGACGCGTATCAGTCGAGGGCAGACGGGCGAGCAGGGTAGCGAGCGCCGGCTCGCGCACGCCGAGTTGCTGTGCCGCATCGCATGCCGCCCGGGCCGCTTCGGTCTGGCCGGTCTCGATCAGGGCGTTGATGTAGCCGACCCAATACGCGCCGTTGTTCGGTTCACGGCCGAGTGCGGCTTCGAAATGCGGCCACGCCTCGTCCTGCCTCCCGGTTTGCACGAGCAGCAGGCCGAGGTGGTGATTGGCACTGGCGTGATCGCGAATCGCGTCGAGAATCGCGGTGTAGTGCGAAGCGGCCTGGTCGAATTCCTGCCTGCGATGATGCTCGAACGCCGCCTGCATGACGACCGCGATGTCGTGCTCCAGCTGTTGTTCGGGCGCCAGGGCGTCGGTTGGGAGGGTAGGAAGGGACATGTCGAATTCGCGCGAGGTCGCAAGGAGGCTAAGTCTGCGATTATGGGGTGGGGTCTGGTGGGCCGATGCGTCGAGCTAACGCCAAAACGGTCGTCAATTTGGCGGCATATCGCGGAATTGCGGGGTCTGCGCAAAGACAAGGCGAACTTGCCACCATCGCGAGCTCTGTTGCGCCGTGCTGCAGCCTTGTTCGGGGCGGCGTATGCTCAACGGTCCCGGGATTTCCCACCCACCTCCCGCATTGCCTTCGCCCACTCGTACTGGAGCCATCATGGAACTACGCAGGATCGGCACTTCCTCGTTGCAGGTCGCCCCGCTGATGTTCGGCGGCAACGTATTCGGCTGGACGGCCGACGAAGCCACCTCTTTCTCGATCCTCGATGCGTTCGTCGACGCCGGACTCAATTTCATCGACACCGCCGATGTCTACTCCGCCTGGGTGCCCGGCAACCAGGGCGGGGAGTCGGAGACGATCCTCGGCAAGTGGTTCCGGCAGAGCGGCAAGCGCGAGCGGATCGTGCTCGCGACCAAGGTGTCGAAGCATCCGCAGCGCAAGGGGCTGTCGGCCGCAAATATTCGGGCGGCGGTCGAAGACTCGCTGCGCCGCCTGCGAACCGATTACATCGACGTCTATTTCTCCCACGACGACGACACCGCGACGCCGCTCGTCGAAACGCTCGGTGCGTATCAGAAGCTGATCGAGGCGGGCAAGGTGCGCGTGATCGGAGCGTCCAACTATCGTGGCGCGCGCGTTGAGGAAGCGCTTGCGGTGTCGCGCGAGCATGGCCTGCCCGAGTACCAGTTATTGCAGCCCGAATACAACCTGTACGACCGAGCGCAATACGAGAGCGACAGCGAGCCGGTGGCGCTGGCGAATCATCTCGGCGTGGTGGTCTATTACAGCCTCGCGAGCGGGTTCCTGTCAGGCAAATACCGCAGCGAGGCCGATCTGGCCGGCAGGGCGCGCGGGAGCCGGGTCGAAAAATACCTGAACGGGCGCGGCTTGCGGATTCTGGGCGCGCTCGACCGCGTCGCGCAACGGCACGGCAGCACGCCGGCCGCGATCGCGCTTGCATGGCTGATCGCGCGGCCGAGCGTTACGGCCCCCATTGCGAGCGCGACCTCGGTCGAGCAGTTGAACAGCCTGGTCGCCGCCGTCCACCTGTCCCTCACCGCCGACGATATCCGTGAACTGGACGAAGCAAGCGCCTGGTAGGGCGAGCGCCTTGGTGGCCGATGTGGACGTCATCCGCGCCAGGGAAAAGCTTGGCGCAATCGGTAAACCCCTGGTAGGATGGAGAGTTTCCTGATATGATCGGGAGTGAATTGAGATCTTTGCCTGTTTCGTCAGTGTTCTTCATTGATGAAAGGTTGGCGAAACGGCAACAGACGCGGCTTTTGCATTACGTCTGTCCGCGTTCCGCGGTGAACTCCCCACCTCTCTTTTCCGGCCTCCGTGGCCGCTTTGCCTCTCGCTTCATTCGTGGTTTGGCCGGGGTTGTTTATGAGCCTCGCGTTTGCCTGTTACTGGCCATGAATCGGAGTGACCGGAGTGCCGGTGCGTAAGTGGTGACCTGAGCGGTTACTGCCAAGCAATTAAACCCGTATCTAGTGATTGAGTTAGGAATTACATGACGACGATTCTTCTGAAGGAAAACGAGCCGTTCGAAGTGGCAATTCGCCGCTTTCGTCGCGCAATCGAAAAGAATGGCCTGATCGCTGAACTGCGTGAGCGCCAGTCGTACGAAAAGCCGACCACGGCTCGTAAGCGCAAGAAGGCAGCAGCTGTCAAGCGCCTGCACAAGCGTCTGCGCAGCCAGATGCTGCCGAAAAAGCTGCACTAAGCACGCTTTTTACGTACGCCGAACGGCGGTGTGAGCTTCGAAAGAAGCCACATCGCCGTTTTGCTTTTAAGGCGGCGAATTTATGCGCCGCCGTGCAGCCGTTACGCCGCGGTCTTCAGCCGCTCGGCCGACAGACCGAATTCGCGCGCGATCGAGCCCAGCCGGTCGTGCCACTCCCATGTGCCGAACACGTCGTGCACGTTTTGCAGGCAACTGAGCAGAGCGATGGTGGCCGGGTCATACACATTGATGCGAGCGCGCAGCAGCGCTTTTTTCAGCGCGGCCACGCCGGCATCCATGTAAGCGGGCACTTCCGTCGGAGGTTTGCCGATGAAGCGCACTGGCACGCCTTCCATCGCAGTCATATAGTCGCGCGGCTTGATCAGGTTGCCGACCGGGCAGCCGCCACGATAGCCGCGGTAGGCGCCGCCGCCCCTCGGCAGCAATGCGGCGCGTTTCTGTTCGAACAGATGCGTGACGGACTGATCGTAAATATCCTGGTGGGTCAGGAAGCTAAGAGTTTTCATGGTTGGTCTCCCGCGTCCGAGGCGGCAGCTATTTGTTGTTGAGCGCGCATCGAGTGAGCGCATGGCGATGAGTATCCACCGCGCGCCGTCCGACGAAGGACCGACTACGAGCATGAAAGGGCGCCAATTCGCGAGTTTGCGCGTCCAGCGGACTCCCGGCCTCACCCTGCCTTGCGCCGACGCCCCTTCTTGCCCAGCGACGCGCATCGCTCACGGCACATGCAGGTCGTCTCATGGTCGTTGACCATGCCGACCGCCTGCATGAATGCATAGCAGATCGTCGAACCGACAAATTTGCAGCCGTAGCGCTTGAGCGCCTTGCTCAGCGCGTCCGATACTTCCGTCGATGCAGGCGCGTGCTTATACGAAGCCCATTCGTTCTGAATCGGCGTGTCGTTGACGAATGACCACACGAAGCTCGCCAGTGAGCCATGTTCGGCCTGGATCTGCTGCACGGCGCGCGCGTTCTGGATGGCCGCCTCGATTTTGCCGCGGTGGCGCACGATGCTCTCATCGGCGACGAGTGCATCCACATGCTTCGGCGTGAAGGCCGCGACCTTATCGATGTCGAAGTCGGCGAAAGCACGGCGGTAGCCGGCGCGCTTGTTGAGTATCGTCGACCATGACAAACCGGCCTGCGCGCCTTCGAGCACGAGCATTTCGAACAGGTGCTGGTCGTCGCGCGAGGGTACTCCCCACTCGGTGTCGTGGTACTGTGCGAGCGCTTCGCTCGATACCCAGTTGCATCGTTGTGTCACTGTCGCGCTCCCGCGTGGTCGTATCGATCGCCAGCATAGCGGAAGCGGTGTATGCCGCAAGCTGGCCAATTGGCCAATTGCACGATTCAAACTGACCTGCCACGCTAAGCGTTATTCACCCACGGAACTGATTCGACTCGATGAACCACGACTTCTTTCTGATCGGCGTCGACGGCGGCGGCACCGGCACGCGCGTCGTCCTCGGCGATGCGCAGGGCCGCGAACTGGCGCAGGCGGCAAGCGGCCCATCAGGTCTCGGGCTCGGCATCCCGCGCGCATGGCAGTCCATTCAAGCCGCCTGCGGTGAAGCCTTCGAGCGAGCCGGAGTCGCGCTGGACTGGTCGCGCTGCGTGCTCGGTTGCGGACTTGCGGGCGTCAACAATCGCGACTGGCTCGCCGAGTTTCACGAGCAGGCGCCGCGACTGGCCGGACTGGCGGTCGAATCCGACGCCTACACGACCCTGCTCGGCGCGCACGACGGCGCGCCCGGCGTGATCGTCGCACTCGGCACCGGCAGCGTCGCGGCCTCGCTTGCGAGCGACGGCGAATTCCGCATGGCTAGCGGCTACGGCTTTCCGTCAGGCGACGAAGCGAGTGGCGCGTGGCTCGGCCTCCGACTGATCGTGCACGCGCAGCAGGCGCTAGACGGCCGTGCGCCCATCGACGATCTCGCGCATGCGTTGCTCGCGCATACCGGCACTGAGGATCGCGACAGCCTGGTCGTGTGGCTGTGCGCGGCCAATCAGACTGCCTACGCACGGCTCGCACCGATCGCGATCGAACACCGCGCACATCCATTCGCGGCGCGCTTGCTCGGCGAGGCCGGTGTCGAAGTCGGCAAGATGATCGCCGCGCTGGACGCGACGGGCTCCCTGCCGGTCGCATTGTGCGGAGGCCTCGGCGTGCCGTTACGCGAGTACGTGCCCCAGGTGTATCAGGCGCGCCTGCGCGAGCCGCGGGCGGATTCGGCGCATGGCGGCCTGCAACTGGCGCGGCGCGAGGCGCAGCGGCTGGCTGGACGAGACCTGTAAAATATCCGCTTTGACGCTGCCTCGACGGCTCAGCCGCCGGACTCACCATGTATAAAGTCATCGCCACGGATCTCGACGGCACACTGCTCAACGCCGATCACCAGCTAGACCCGTTCACGGTCGCCACGGTGCGCAAGCTCGAAAGCGACGGGCTGCAGTTCGTGATTGCCACGGGGCGGCATTACTGCGACGTCGCCGGCATTCGCGATCTGCTCGGCATCAATCCATATCTGATCACGTCGAACGGCGCGCGGGTTCATGCGCCTGACAACACGGTGATCCACGCCGACGATCTGCAGCCCGCGATCGTCCAGCGTCTCGTGCAGCCTGAAATTGTCGGCGCGCATGGCCGAGTGATCGTCAGTCTGTTTGCAGACGAAGCGTGGCTGATCGATCGCGACGCGCCCCATCTGCTTGAATTTCACCAGGACTCGGGCTTCAGGTACGAAGTGACCGATCTGCCGAAGCACGATGGCGTCGACATTGCCAAGGCGTTGTATATCGGCGATCCCGCCGATCTCGCGCAGGTGGCCGCCAATCTGGAACGCGAATTCGGCGAGCGACTATACGTGACGTATTCGTTGCCGGATTGTCTCGAAGTGATGACCGCGAATGTGTCGAAGGGGCGCGCGCTGCAGATCGTGCTCGAGCGGCTCTCCGTCGACGCGTCGCAGTGCGTCGCGTTCGGCGACAACATGAACGATATCGATCTGCTCGAGACGGCCGGCCATCCATTTATGATGAACAACGCCAATCCCGATCTGATCATGCGTCTGCCGCATGTGCCGCGCATCGGCAACAATTTCGAGGCCGGCGTTGCGCATCATCTGCGCAAACTCTTTGCCCTCAACGACGAACTGGCGTCCTGAACCGCAATTACTCAAATTGAAAGCGGCCGCATTCACACTCGCGTGGATGCAGGCCGCAGAAGTTGCTCGCGAAGCGAGAAGCGCGGAGCGCGCTGTACTCCGCTTACGCTCGTCAATCCCGCCAGCCGCGGTGCTCACCGCGATAGTCATGACCCCAGCGACGATTGTCGTGACCCCAGCCGCGGTCATAGCGGTGATAGTCGCGGTAATAGTCGCCACGCGGGTAGCGATGATCCCAGCCGCCGTAATACACGGGCTCCGGCGCCGCATAGACGCGCGCGGGCGCGGCATAAACCGGGGCGCCGAGCGACAGGCCGACGCTCAGATCCGTATGCGCCTGGGCGACACCGCATGCGCCCGCCGCGAGTCCGGCAGCAACCAGCAAGTGAGTGACGATGCGTTTCATGTTGGTCTCTCCTGTGAGGCGACGTAGGTTTGTCGCACAGGACCAATGTACGCACTCGAGGCGGGGCGGACTGCGACTAGATGTTACGGACTGCAAGCATCGTCGAAGTCATCGCGGGCAGGCGGAAAGGTCGCGCGGACGGTGCGCGCAGGCACCTTACTTTGCTGTCCGCCGCGCCCCACGGGAGCTTTGCGGCTGGTTGATTCGAGCCGGCAGGCGGCTGGCCGCGCGCGCTTGCCGCTTGATGAGCCAGCACACGTAATCGCGGCTTACATCTGTATTACCGAATTAATCCGCCGCCGGTGCCGAAGCGTTCGAACTGGAGGAAGAGGCCGCCCCCGCCGAAGACGCCGGCACTCCCGGCAATGCCGCACAAGGGCAATCGGTCGCGCGTCCATCCAGCCCTTCGCGGTCGTGTTTGAAGCTCGCGCGCGGCGTGCCGTTCTGCCAGTCGAGTCGGACGATGTAAATGCTGTCGAAGTCGTCGCTTTGCCATTTCGGCACGTCGGCCGCGCGACCGCCATGCGCGCTCAACATCTGCCGCAATAGCTTTTCGATCAGCTTGTGCTCCCAGGCAATGACGATCAGCTTGCCGCGATTGGCCGGATCGACCAGCGCGTTGCCGAGCTGGTCGATCTGCGCAAAGCCGTACGGCGTTTCCACCGGCATCTGGAATTGAATCGCGGTCGGCTCGATCGTCGCGAGCGGGCGCACGTAATAGTACGGATGACCGCCGTCGTCTTTTTGCTGGCCGGGGTCGGGCGCGTAGATCGCATCGGGTTTGCCGAATTTGGCGGCGATCACGGCCGGCAACGCGAGCGCGCGGTTGAGCCCCTGGCAGTCTAGCTGGCCGTAGCCTTGCGCGGGCTTCTCGCCGTGACGAACGAATACGAGGGTTTCGATATTGCCGCCCGCCGCAGCTACGGCGGGGGCCGCGGTTGCGACGACAGTCGCCGTGTTCGTCGCCGCGTTCGCGGCCAGCAACGTCAGCGTGCTCGCGCACAAGCCGCCGAGCGACAGTGCAACGCCTTGCAGGAATCCGCGGAAACGGTTCATCGAAAGCACCTGTGCGAGGCTGGGAAGTCGCCCGATTCTAGCAGCGGTGCCCGCCGTCACGCGGCCGCCGCGGCACTGATATCGCATTGGCGCTCGCAATGAATAATGGGCGCCGGGACGCCCATTCATCCGGACTACGCGACGATCACGCGACCGACGCGTCGAACCGGCCGTCAGTCGAGCGCCAGCTTGCTCGCATCGCTGCAGCGATCCTCGGCGATCAGCGGATAGACGACACCCGCGATCACCGCGCCGATGATCGGCGCGGCCCAGAACAGCCAAAGTTGATCGATCGCCGCGCCGCCGACGAATAGCGCCGGGCCCGTCGAGCGCGCCGGATTGACCGACGTATTGGTGACCGGAATCGAGATCAGGTGGATCAGCGTCAGGCACAGGCCGATCGCGATGGGCGCGAAGCCGGCCGGCGCGCGGCGATCGGTCGCGCCGAGAATCACGAACAGGAAGAAGCCGGTCATCACCACTTCGCAAACGAAGGCGGCGGCGAGCGCGTAGTGCCCCGGCGATTGCTCGCCATAACCGTTCGTCGCGAAGCCGCTTGCGACCAGGTCGAAGCCCGGCTTGCCCGACGCGATCAGCGACAGCACGAATGCGCCGAGCACCGCGCCGACGACCTGCGCGGCGATATAAGGCAGCAGATCCCGCAACGGAAATCGGCCGGCGACAGTCAGGCCGACGCTCACCGCCGGATTCAGGTGGCAGCCCGAAATGTGGCCGATCGCAAAAGCCATCGTCAGCACGGTCAGGCCGAAGGCCAGCGACACGCCGACGAAACCGATGCCCAGACCATGAACCGGCCCGGCGAAGTTGGCGGCGAGGACCGCGCTGCCGCAGCCTCCGAGCACGAGCCAGAAGGTGCCGAACAGTTCGGCAACGAGACGCTTTGACAACTGCATGTTTGGTGATCCTAAAAAGAATTGGTACTTCAGAAGCACGCATCGAAAAGGGCGAGTACGTACCTTGAGCGCGCAATTCTAGGTAGGCAGCGCCAAATCGGGTGTCAAGGATTGTCAATCCGGACAGAATTTATAAACTATTGCGAGATAAAGCGCATGTTTTACAATTCACACGCTTTAATAATTATCAGAGGAAAATTCGCTAAACCGGTATTAATGGCCATTGCGAATTTTTATAATTGCAGCTAGTCTGCGGTCGAATGAGTTCTAGAAAGGGGAGAACCGAATGTCTCAATATGCAGACCTCAAGGCGCAGATAGCCAAATTGCAGGCACAGGCAGAAGAAGCGCGACGCACGGAAATCGACAATGTCGTCGCCGACATCCGCCAAAAGATCGCCGAATACGGTCTGACCGCGCAGGATCTCGGTTTCGCGGTCGCCGCCAAGCGCGGCCGCCCGCCCAAGAAGACGCCGCTGCCGGCGAAATATCAGGACCCGAAGTCGGGCAATACGTGGAGCGGGCGCGGCAAGCCGCCCAAATGGATCGTCGGCAAGAATCGCGAGCGCTTTCTGATTGGCTCGGCTTGATGTCCGCCCGAGGTGACGCGGTGCAAGCGGTCTGAAGGTTTTTTGCCGCTTGGCTTAATCGGCGCGCGCTAATCCGCGGTGGAAGCGCCACCATCGCAGTATTAAAAAAGCCGCCCATACAGGGCGGCTTTTTCGCGTCCGGCGGCGAGAAAGACTTCGTTTTCCGGTCCTGCAAACGATTCCGAAGCCGGATTCGTCCGCTATTGGGCGTTATAGGCGAAGGTTCGCAGCGCCGCTTCAAAGCGGACCGAGAACGGCCGGCCGTAAAAGCGACGGCCGTTTTCAAGCACGCTTAGCCGACCGCGACCTGGCGCAATACCGGGCGCCGCGACGTTTCAATCAAGGCCGAATAGCCGTCGACATAGTTCTGCGCCATCGTTTTCGAACTGAACCGGCGTTCGAACTGCGCACGGATTTCGGTGCGCGACAGCTCGTCCAGACGCTGCAGAGCCGCTACCGCGCCTTGCACGTCCTCGACGATGTAGCCGGTCACCCCGTGGTCGATCACCTCGGGCACCGAGCCGCGGTTGAACGCGATAACCGGCGTGCCGCAAGCCATCGACTCGATCATCACGAGGCCGAACGGCTCGGACCAGTCGATCGGGAACAGCAGCGCCTTCGCGCCGGACAGAAACTCGGGTTTCTGCGCCTCGTTGATTTCGCCGACGAACTCGACATGCGCCATCGACAGCAGCGGCTCGATCTCGCGCTTGAAGTACTCCATGTCGACCTTGTCCACCTTGGCGGCGATCTTCAGCGGCAGACCGCTTTGGGCGGCGATCTTGATGGCTGTATCGACGCGCTTTTCCGGGCAGATCCGGCCGAGGAACGCGAGGTACTCGGGCTTCTTGTGCGGCTGCGGCGTGAGCAACTGGTCCGGCAGGCCGTGATAGATCGTGCTGAGCCAGTTGGCCTGCTGCAGCGGCAGACGCTGCGAATCCGAAATCGACACCACCGGCACATGCGAGAACGCGTCGAACACCGGCTGCAATTCCGGCAAGTCGAGGCGGCCGTGCAGCGTGGTCACGAACGGCGTGTCCATCGTCGTGAACAGCGGGAACGGCATGTAGTCGAGATGGAAGTGCAGCACGTCGAACTCGTGCGCGACCTTGCGGACCTTTTCCATCATCAGCACGTGCGGCGCCAATGCATCGCGAATCGTCGGATCGAGGCGCAGCGCGCGTGGCCAGCACGCCTCGAGATTGGCGGACGTGACCGAGTCGCCGCTCGCGAACAGCGTGACGTCATGACCGAGGTCGACGAGCGCTTCGGTCAGATACGACACGACACGTTCGGTGCCGCCATAGAGTTTCGGTGGGACAGCTTCGTAGAGCGGCGCGATTTGTGCGATTCGCATGCGTTTTCTCCTGTATCGATCGGAGTTAGCGCGGGGGGCGCTGACCCGAATCCCATGCAGATTTTTGACACTTACCGGGGCTTCGCACGACGGCGGGATTGCTCGAGGTACGTAGGCCTAACGGGCGTTTGGGCGCGGTTGGCCCCGCCCGAAGGGTGCTCCGAAATAGGTATCGGGTAATCCCTTAGCCTCCATTATCGGGATCGACCGCGGTAATTCGAGTTATTTTTCAAACGCTTAATGTTGTTACAGCGCGAAACAAGGACCGTTACAGCTCGCGCGCACGGTCCAATCGCAACCGCTCCCAATAATCGGCAAACCGGATTCCGCCGACTCAGTCAACGGCCCAACAAGCGAAATGCACCCTAGCAAGCGGCGGACCTGAGGGTCCGATGACGCGCGAAACGTGTCTAACCGAGCCTGATTGCAGGCGGGTGAAAACGTCTTATAATTCTTTCTCACCGTTTTACGGTGCGGCGGTGAAGTTCCGGAAACTCACCAACCGGTACACGCCGCAACCGAATAAATTCCCAGCGCGCATCGTCAGTCCCGCCCAGCGCCTCAATTCGTCCCAATTCGAGCCTCGCCGCACCCTCGGTTGTAGGAATTATTCCTACACAAATGACGGATTAATCCGTCATCCAGGTGGGGTGTCTCTCCGATTTTCGGCTGTGCCCCCTTTCGAGACAATGCTTGCAAGACCAGAGACGAGTCGATTCGCGCGGGGTTCAGCGCGCGCGTTCGAGCAAACGTTTCCGCAAAAAAAATCGGCCTGACCAGCCGGGCATACGAACGGGGGAATCATGAGCACGACTAGCCACATGCTCAGTGAGATCAGGGAAGTCAATCTGTCCTATTTGCTGCTCGCCCAGCGTCTGCTGCGCGAAGACAAGCCGATGGGCATGTTCCGCATGGGTATTTCGGACCAGCTGGCCGACGTGCTCGCCAATCTGTCGTTGGCGCAGACCGTCAAGCTCGCGGCGTCCAACCAGATGCTGTGCCGCTTCCGCTTCGACGATCACGCGGTGCTGACCGCCCTCGCGGATAAGGACAAGTCCAGCGCGGTCGCGCAGGCGCATTCGGCGATCCTGATGGCGAGCCAGCCGGTCGAGCAACTCGGCTGATGGCCAGTAAGAGCGTCGTACTCGAAGCTCGGGAAATCACCCTCGCGATCGAGCTGATCGAACTGGGCGCGCGTCTGCAATTGCTGGAGGCAGAAACCAGCCTGTCGCGCGACCGGCTCGTCAAGCTGTACAAGGAACTGAAAGGGGTGTCTCCGCCCAAGGGCATGCTGCCGTTTTCGACCGACTGGTTCATGACCTGGCAGCCGAACTTTCATTCATCGCTGTTCTACAACATCTACCGTTTCATGGCCGGCCACGGCGGCTGCCGCGCGATCGAATCGATCGTGAAGAGCTACCGGCTGTATCTGGAGCACGTGCAGTTGCACGACGACGAGCCGGTGCTCAGTCTCACGCGCGCGTGGACGCTGGTGCGCTTCTTCGACTCGGGCATGCTGCAGCTGAGCGCCTGTCGCCGCTGCGGCGGCCAGTTCGTCGCGCACGCGCACGATCCGCAGCACGCGTTCGTTTGCGGACTGTGCCAGCCGCCGTCGCGCGCGGGCAAGACGAAGAAGGCAGCACAAACGCGGGCCGAGCGGCAAAGCGCCGTCGCCGAAATTCGGGCCGAGGTGCCGCAAGTGGCCGAAGCGCGGGCTCACGAGGCCCGCTGCACCGCCCTCGCGCTCGACACCTTCGTCACCGCCGAAGTCTGAGTGACACACGTTGAGGCAGCGCAAGCCTCTGGTTTACACCGGACGCAAGCGCCGTCTTTTTCCCCAAAGTTTTTCGCCTCGGTGCCGTAAACCTGACTAACGACGGTGACCGTCGCTTTTTTGTGAGGGCTCGGCAGTGCTGATATTCGTGGGAACACTCGTGACGCTGTTGTCCGTCTTCGGCGGTTACGCGCTGGAAGGGGGCCATCTCGGCGCGCTGCTGCAACCCGTTGAGGTGCTGATGATCGCCGGCGCCGGACTTGGCGCGTTCATTCTCGGCAACGGGATGAAGACGATCCGGGCGACACTGCGCGTCATTCCGACCCTGTTCAAGGGCGCGAAGTACAACAAGGACGTCTACATGGAGCTGATGGCGCTCCTGTACGTGCTGCTCGCGAAAGCGCGCAAGGAAGGCACGCTGACGCTCGAAGCCGACATCGACGATCCGTCGAAGAGCCCGATTTTCACGCAGTACCCAAAGATCCTCGCCGACAAGCACATCATCGAGTTCCTGACCGACTACCTGCGGCTGATGGTCGGCGGCAACATGAACGCGTTCGAGATCGAAAGCCTGATGGACGAGGAGATCGAGACGCACCACCAGGAAGGCGAGGCGCCCGCGCAGGCGCTGGCCAAGGTCGGCGATGCGATGCCGGCGTTCGGTATCGTCGCCGCGGTGATGGGCGTCGTGCACACGATGGCCTCGGCCGACCGGCCGCCCGCGGTGCTCGGCGAGATGATCGCGCAGGCGCTGGTCGGCACCTTCCTCGGCATTCTGCTTTCGTACGGGTTGATCGGACCGCTCGCGAGCGTCGCCGAACAGCGTGTGACCGAGTCCACCAAGATGTTCCAGTGCATCAAGGTGACGATCCTCGCGAGCCTGAACGGCTACGCGCCGGCGATTGCGGTCGAGTTCGGCCGCAAGGTGCTGTTCTCGACCGAGCGCCCGTCGTTCGCCGAGCTCGAAGAGCACGTGCGCCGCGTCAAGGCGAAATAAGGCTGAGACGGGAACCGAATCGATGAGCAGCAAGGACAAAGACCGCGCAATCGTTGTCAAGCGCTCGGCGCCGAGGAAGCATGGCCATCACGGTGGCGCATGGAAGCTCGCCTACGCGGACTTCATGACCGCCATGATGGCGTTCTTCCTGCTGATGTGGCTGCTGAGTTCGGCCTCCACGGTGCAGCTGAAGGGCATCGCCGAGTACTTCAACCAGCCGCTGAAGATCACGCTGTGGGGCGGTGATCGCAGCGCCGAAGACTCGAGCATCCTGAAGGGCGGCGGGCGCGACATCTCGACCGACGCGCAGGGCGTGACCCGCTCGACCGACGGCAGCAGCAACCGCGCCGAGCGCACCGCGTCGCGCAATAACGAAGACTCGGTGAAGCAGCTGCAAGGCGAGCTCGAACGCCGCGAGCAGGTCCGCCTGCACGACCTGCAGGTCAAGCTGATGGCCGCGATCGAGGCGAACCCGGTGCTGCGCCAGTTCAAGCAGCAGATCCGCATCGACTCGACCCTGACCGGCCTGCGCATCGAGATCGTCGACTCGCAGAAGCGGCCGATGTTCGCGACCGCGCGCGACGTCGTCGAACCGTACATGCGCGACATTCTGCGCGAGATCGGCCACACGCTGAACGACGTGCCGAACCGCATCATCGTCCAGGGCCACACCGACGCCGTGCCGTACGCGGGAGGCGAGAAGGGCTATAGCAACTGGGAGCTGTCGGCCGACCGCGCGAACGCGTCGCGGCGCGAGCTGGTCGCGGGTGGCATGGACGAAGCGAAGGTGATGCGCGTGCTGGGTCTCGCGTCGACGCAGAACCTGAACAAGGCGGACCCGCTCGATCCGGAGAACCGTCGCATCAGCATCATCGTGTTGAACAAGAAGTCCGAGGCGGCGCTCGATCACGACGATTCGACGACGACGACGCTGTCGGACGACGCAGCCGGCTCGAAGCCGTTGCTGCAAAAACTTGCGCAGCCGGTGACGGCTGCACCGAAGTTGCCGGCGGCGGCGCCGCCGGCAAAGTAACAGACCGCGGCCGCCGGGCCGGGGCCCGCGCCCGAACGGCGCGCCCCGCCCGGCGGCCCAGTGTTAAGCGCAGCGAGGTTTTCATGATCAGGCACATCCTGGCAGTCGACGATTCGGCATCGATGCGGCAGATCCTCGCCGCGACGCTGACAGGCGCCGGCTACGAGGTCACGCTCGCGGCGGATGGCAACGAAGGCCTCGAAAACGCGCTCGCGATGGCGTTCGACCTCGTGTTGACCGACCAGCACATGCCCGGCAAGACCGGTCTCGATCTGATCACCGCGCTGCGCGGAAATCCGGCCTATCAGGCGACGCCCATCCTCGTCCTCACGACGGAATCGGGCGAACCCTTCAAACAGGCGGCGCGCGCAGCGGGCGCGACCGGCTGGATCGAAAAGCCGCTCGACCCGGACATGCTGACCGAGCTGGTGGCTGCGCTGGCCGAACCGGACCCGGATTGATCCGCGTAATCAATACCTTTAGACACAGTACAGATAGCTCTCGACGCGCCTCTCCGGCAACTCACGCCAGACAGGCACTCTCGCGGTGAACCAGGCATGACACTCGACATCACACAGTTCTATCAGACGTTCTTCGACGAAGCGGACGAACTGCTCGCGCAGATGGAGCAATTGCTGCTCAATCTCGACGTGGCCCGCCCGGACCCCGAAGACCTCGCGGCGATCTTTCGCGCCGCGCATTCGATCAAGGGCGGCGCGGCGACGTTCGGCTTCACCGCGCTCACCGAGACCACGCACATTCTCGAGTCGCTGCTCGATCGCGCGCGCAACAACGAGCTGGTGCTGCGCAAGGACATGATCGACACGTTCCTCGAAACCAAGGACGTGCTGTCCGGCCAGCTCGCCGACTACCGCGCGAGCGCCGAGCCCGACGCCGAGGTGGCGCGCGCGATCTGCGCGAAGCTCGAGCAGCTGCACGCGGAAAGCCGCATGGGCGGCGCGCCGGCGGCGGCAGCCGTCGAGACCGCGCCGGTCGCGGCGCAGCCGACGGCAACCCAAACAACAACACCAACAACCGCGGTACAGCAGCAAGGCGGCACCCCGCCCGAGCACGTCGTCGAACAGGCGGTGCAGATGGCGGGCGAATGGATGGACGGCGAACCGGCACAGACCGGGCAAGCCGCGGGCACGGACGACAGCGCCGGCCCACATCTGAAAATTACGCTACGGGGCGTGGGAGAGAAAGACCAGGAACTGCTCGCCGAAGAGCTGGGCAACCTGGGCAATATCGTCGGGCAGGTCAAGAGCGGCGGCGATCTGATGCTGTGGCTCTCGAGCGACGTACCCTCCGACGACATCATCGCCGTGTGCTGCTTCGTGATCGACGAAAGTCAGATCACGATCGGCCGTGGCACCGCGCCGGCGGACGACGCGCAGCAGGGCGAACCTGGAACGCCCGACGCTGCCGCCGCTCCGACGCCGGCGCAAACCGCGCCTGTCGCTCCCGCCGCTCCCGCGGCGCAAGCGCAAGCGCAGCCGGTCGCTCACGCGGAGCAAGCAGCATCGTCGAGTCCGGCGGCTCACACCGCTGCGCCCGCAAGCGCGGCCGGTCACGCCGACAGCATCGAGCCGCCGCCAGCACCACCCGCAGCGGCTCCGGCGGCAGCCAAACCGGCTGCGGCAGCGTCCGCCGAACACGACCGCAAGGCGGCCCGTCCGGCCGCCGCGGCGGCGAGCGGCGAAGGCAGCTCGATTCGCGTCGGCGTCGAGAAGGTCGATCAACTGATCAACCTGGTCGGCGAGCTGGTGATCACGCAGGCGATGCTCGCGGAGACCACCAGCACGTTCGATCCGGCGCTGCACGACCGGCTCTTCAACGGCATGGCGCAACTCGAGCGCAACGCGCGCGATCTGCAGGAAGCGGTGATGTCGATCCGCATGATGCCGATGGATTACGTGTTCAGCCGTTTCCCGCGTCTGGTGCGCGATCTCGCGGCGAAACTCGGCAAGGAGGTCGAACTCGTCACCTTCGGTCAGGCGACCGAACTCGACAAGAGCCTCATCGAACGGATCATCGATCCGTTGACGCACCTCGTGCGCAACAGTCTCGACCACGGCATCGAAACCGTCGAGGCGCGGCGCGCGGCGGGCAAGGATTCGACCGGTCAGCTGGTGCTGTCGGCGGCGCACCATGGCGGCAACATCGTCATCGAGGTCAGCGACGACGGCGCGGGCCTGCGCCGCGACAAGATTCTCGCGAAGGCGGTCAAGCAAGGCATGCAGGTCAGCGAAACGATGACCGACGAGGAAGTCTGGAACCTGATCTTCCTGCCGGGCTTCTCAACCGCCGAGCAGGTCACCGATGTGTCCGGTCGCGGCGTCGGCATGGACGTGGTGAAGCGCAACATCCAGTCGATGGGCGGTCACGTCGAGATCACGTCGCACGCGGGCAAGGGCAGCACCACGCGGATCGTGCTGCCGCTCACGCTGGCGATTCTCGACGGCATGTCGGTGAAGGTCGGCAACGAGATCTTCATCCTGCCGCTGAACTTCGTGATGGAGTCGCTGCAGCCGCAAGCCGAAGACATCTACACGGTCGCCAACGGCGAGCGGGTGGTGCGCGTGCGCGGCGAATACCTGCCGCTCGTCGCGCTGCACGAGGTGTTCAACGTGTCGGAGGCGAAGCAGGAGCCGACCCAGGGGATCGTCACGATCATGCAGACCGAGGGACGGCGCTTCGCGATGCTGATCGACGAACTGGTCGGCCAGCAGCAGGTGGTCGTGAAGAATCTGGAAACGAATTACCGCAAGGTGCACGGCATATCCGCGGCGACCATTCTGGGCGACGGCAGCGTCGCGCTGATCGTGGACGTCGCCGCGCTGAACCGCGAAACCCGTCATGCGCATGGGCATGCGCAGGCGATGAGCCTCGCGTGACGCATGCAGCAAACACGGTACTGACAGACATCGCAACACAACTTCAATTCAATTTATCCCAACCGTTTGGGGGCTAACGTGGCAGAAGTCCAATCCATCAATTCGAGCGTCGCAAACGCGAGCGGTACGAATGGCCGCCGCGACGCGCAGGCGGACGCCGGCGGTCAGGAATTCCTCGTCTTCACGCTCGGCGCGGAAGAATACGGCATCGACATCCTGAAGGTGCAGGAGATCCGCGGCTACGACAACGTAACCCGCATCGCCAACGCGCCCGAGTTCATCAAGGGCGTGATCAACCTGCGCGGCATCATCGTGCCGATCGTCGATATGCGGATCAAGTTCCATCTGGGCCGCGTCGAGTACGACCATCAGACCGTCGTAATCATCCTGAACGTCGCGCATCGCGTGGTCGGCATGGTCGTGGACGGCGTGTCGGACGTGCTGACGCTGACGGTCGACCAGATCATGCCGGCGCCGGAATTCGGCGCGACGCTGACGACCGAGTACCTGACCGGCCTCGGCACCGTCGACGGCCGCATGCTGATCCTGATGGACATCGAGAAGCTGATGACCAGCTCCGAGATGGCGCTGACCGAAACGCTCGGCGTCTGACGGCAAGCAGTAACGGAACCCGGCACAAGGAGCATCAACATGCTGAGCAGGTGGTCGATCCGCACATCGCTGACGATGGTGGGGATTCTTCTGGTGACGCTGACCGTGGCGGTCGGCGCGCTTGGGCTGACCGCGCTGAATCGCGCGAGCGGCTCGCTCGATCGCATCGCGCGCGGTGAACTGGTCGCGATTCATGCGCTCGACGACGCGTCGGCGTATTTGTTGCGCTCGCGCATCGCGATCGAACGCTTCAACACGCTGACGGCCGCCGGCAACGCGGACGAGGCGAAGAAGGCACTCGATCGCGCGCAGGAGCTGCTCGGCAAGAGCAATCAGAGCTGGCAGGCGTATCTCGACGCGCCGAAGCACGGCGTCGAGCAGCCCTTGCTCGACGATGTGCTCGCCAGGCATACGACGGTGATGCACGACGGCGTCGACGTCGAATTCGCCGCGTTGAACGCGAACAATCTCGACGCATATCATGCGGTCGCGGACACCAGGATCAGTCCGATGTTCATCGCCTACGACGCGGCCGCCGCCGCGGTGATCCAGGCGCTGCAGCAGAGCGTAGCCGATCAGGAGGCGAGCGCGCAGTCGAACACATCGCTGATGATCACGCTGATCAGCGTGATCACGGCGTTCGCGCTGCTGGTGGTGGTCGGCATCCGCTTCGCGCTGCGCGGGCTCATCGTGCAGCCGCTGAACGACGCGACCGCGTGCTTCGAGCGGATCGCCGCGGGCGACCTGTCCACCCCCGTCGAGGCATTCAGCAACAACGAAATCGGCCGTTTGTTCGCGGGCATCAAGCGGATGCAGGAAAGCCTCGCGACGATGCTGCGCGCGGTACGCAGCGGCACCGAGTCGATCGACACCGGCGCGCGCGAAATTGCGATGGGCAACACCGATCTGTCGCAGCGCACCGAGCAGCAAGCGGCGTCGCTGCAGGAAACCGCGTCGAGCATGGATCAGCTGACCGGCACCGTGCGGCAGAACACCGAGAACGCGCGCCAGGCGAGCCAGCTCGCCGTCAACGCGTCGGACATCGCGACGCGCGGCGGCGAGGTGGTGAGCCAGGTCGTCACGACGATGCAGGAGATCGCGACCAGCTCGAACAAGGTCGTCGACATCATCGGCGTGATCGAAGGCATCGCATTCCAGACCAACATCCTCGCGCTGAACGCGGCGGTCGAAGCCGCCCGCGCCGGCGAACAGGGCCGCGGCTTCGCGGTCGTCGCGGGCGAAGTGCGCAGCCTCGCGCAGCGCAGCGCGAGCGCCGCGAAGGAGATCAAGGAGCTGATCGGCGATTCGGCCGACAAGGTGAAGAGCGGCTCCGAACTGGTCGGCCGCGCGGGCACGACGATGGACGAAATCGTGCAGGCGGTGCGTCGCGTGACGGACATCATGGGCGAGATCAGCGCGGCGTCGGAAGAGCAGTCGGGCGGCATCGAGCAGGTCAATCGCGCGGTCGTGCAGATGGATTCGGTCACGCAGCAGAACGCGGCGCTGGTCGAACAGGCGGCGGCCGCGGCGGCGTCGCTCGAAGACCAGACGCGGCAGTTGCAGGCGGTGCTGAGCGGCTGGAAGGTGAGCGGCTCACCGGCGCGTCAGAGCGCACCGGCGACGCGTGCACAGAACTCCGCGCAGTTCGCCAAGGCGGCGCCGCAAGCGGCGAGCGTGGCGACTCCGGTGAACCCGGCTGGCGCGGGCAGCGAAGCGAAGGCGCCCGCGGCGGCGCCGGCGGCCCCGACCCAGCACGACGCAGCCGCACGCGTCGAACCGGCATTGAAGTCCTCCAGGCCGGCCGCAGCCGCGGCTCGCGTCACGACCGACACGCCCGCGCGCGCCGCTCCGGCGAGCCCGCCGAAGGCAAGCGCGGACGCGGATTGGGAAACGTTTTAGGCAACGGCAGAGTGATATGTGGTCAACCGGCATCGCGCCCGCGGATGGGCGAAGCATCGAAGCACGCGCAGCACGCGTGTCGCGAGCCGGCCGTATGTCGATGGCACTCGCGGGAGGGCGCGACCCCGCGAAGACAATTCCTACCTCCCAGGCAGTCCGGCTGGGCGGCGAGCGTGACGGCTCATATCGCAGACAGGAATTTTGATGATGGCAACGCGCGCAACACAACGTCCCGTACGGGCGGCGCCTGACGGCACGGAGCCGGCCAGGTCCGTCGAGACGGGACGCGATTTCGAATTCACGGCGGCGGATTTCGCCCGCATCCGCGATCTGATTCATCGCGTGGCGGGCATCTCGCTGTCGGACCACAAGCGCGACATGGCGTATAGCCGCCTCGCGCGACGCTTGCGGGCGCGCGGCATCGATACGTTCCGCCAGTATCTCGATCTGCTCGAAGCGGAAAACGATCCGGCCGAGTGGGAAGCGTTCACCAATGCGCTGACCACCAACCTGACCGCGTTCTTCCGCGAAGCCCATCACTTTCCGATCCTCGCCGAGTTCGTGCCGCGCCGTTCGCAACCGGTGTCGGTGTGGTGCTCGGCGGCATCGACGGGCGAGGAGCCGTACTCGATCGCGATGACGCTGATCGAGGCGCTCGGCGAGACCGGCGCGCGCCAGGCGTCGGTGCTCGCGACCGACATCGACACCCAGGTGCTCGCGAAGGCCGAGGCCGGCGTCTACCAGTTCGACCAGGTCAAGCACCTGTCGCCCGAGCGCCTGAAGCGCTTCTTCCTGAAGGGCACGGGCGCGCATGCGGGGATGGTCAAGGTGCGTCCCGAAGTGCGCGCGCTCGTGCGCTTCGAGCAATTGAACCTGACCGATCGCGATTACCAGTTGCGCACGCAGTTCGACGCGATCTTCTGCCGCAACGTGATGATCTATTTCGACAAGCCGACGCAGGCGCAGGTGCTGACGCGCTTCGAGCCGCTGGTGAAGCCGGGCGGCCTGCTGTTTGCCGGCCATTCGGAAAACTTCACGTACGTGACGCAGGCGTTCCGGCTGCGCGGCCAGACCGTCTATGAACTGACGCGCGACGCCAGCGGCGCGCGCGCGCCGTCGCGCGGCCACGCGCATGACGCGCTTCAATCGAGCGGGGTGGCCGCATGAGCAGCACGCTGCCGATCGCTTCGAACCTGTACTACGACAACCACTTCCAGCGCCCCGGCGTGAAGCTGTTGCCCAACGAGTTCTACACGACGAGCGAAGACATGGTGCTCGTGACCGTGCTCGGCTCGTGCGTCGCGGCCTGCATCCAGGACCGCACCGCGGGCATCGGCGGCATGAATCACTTCATGCTGCCGGACGACGGCGCCGACGTCGCGCAGGCCGCGTCGGACTCGATGCGCTACGGCGCGTACGCGATGGAAGTGCTGATCAACGAACTGATCAAGGCGGGCGGCCGGCGCGAGCGCTTCGAGGCCAAGGTGTTCGGCGGCGGCGCGGTGCTCGCGGGTATGACGACGATGAACATCGGCGATCGCAACTCGGAGTTCGTGCGCCGCTATCTGGCCACCGAAAAGATCCGCATCGTCGCCGAGGACCTGCAGGGCTCGCATCCGCGCAAGGTCGCGTTCATGCCGCGCACCGGTCAGGTGATGGTGAAGAAACTGCGCTTGCAACAGGAAGCGGGCGTCGCCGAGCGCGAACAGGCGCTCGTGCGGCAGAGCGCCGAAGCGCGCGCCGAGCGGCTCGCCGCGGCGCGCAGCCGGGTCGAGCTGTTCGCGAAGCCGGCCGCCGCGCGGCCGAAAATCGAACTGTTCGGCGCGAGCCCGCGCCCGATTCATTCCAACAACGCCAGAACCACAGAGGAGGCGTGAGCGCTGTGCAAAAGATCAAGGTATTGTGCGTCGACGATTCGGCGCTGATCCGCAGCCTGATGACCGAGATCATCAATGGCCAGCCGGACATGACGGTGGTGGCGACGGCGCCCGATCCGCTCGTCGCGCGCGAGCTCATCAAGCAGCACAACCCGGACGTGTTGACGCTTGACGTCGAAATGCCGCGCATGGACGGCCTCGATTTTCTCGAGAAGCTGATGCGTCTGCGGCCGATGCCGGTCGTGATGGTGTCGTCGCTGACCGAGCGCGGCAACGAAATCACGCTGCGCGCGCTCGAACTCGGCGCGGTCGATTTCGTGACCAAGCCGAAGGTCGGTATTCGCGACGGCATGCTCGACTACGCGGAAAAGCTCGCCGACAAGGTTCGCGCGGCGGCCCGCGCGCGCGTGCGCCAGGCGGCCCCCGCGCAGCATGCGGCCGCGCACGCGGCGCACGCGACGGTCGGCTCCGCGCCGCTCTTCAACAACCCGCTGCTCAGTACCGAGAAGCTGGTCATCGTCGGTGCGTCGACGGGCGGCACCGAGGCGATTCGCGAAGTGCTGGTGCCGCTGCCGCCCGATGCGCCCGCGGTGCTGATCGCGCAGCATATGCCGCCGGGCTTTACGAAATCTTTCGCGCAACGCCTCAATGGTTTGTGCCGGATTACCGTTAAAGAAGCAGAGCACGGCGAGCGGGTGCTGCCGGGGCACGCGTACATCGCGCCGGGCCACGCGCATCTGTTGCTCGCGAGGAGCGGTGCGAACTATATTGCGCATCTGTCCGACGACCCGCCGGTGAACCGGCATCGTCCGTCGGTCGATGTGCTGTTCCGCTCGGCCGCGCAGCATGCGGGCAAGAACGCGGTCGGCGTGATTCTGACCGGCATGGGGCGCGACGGCGCGGCCGGTCTGCTGGAGATGAAAAAGGCCGGTGCCTACACACTGGCGCAGGACGAAGCGAGCTGCATCGTGTTCGGCATGCCGCGCGAGGCGATCGCGCTCGGCGCGGCCGACGAAATCGCCTCGCTGCCGGACATGAGCCGGCGCGTGATGGCGCGTTTGTCGTCGATGGGTGACCGCGTTCAGCGGGTATGATGCGTGCCGGATGGAATGACGCGGTTCAACGCCGCAACATGGATCAAGCAAAGGGATAGAAATGGATAAGGGAATGAAGATTCTGGTGGTTGACGATTTTCCGACGATGCGCCGGATCGTCCGCAACCTGCTGAAGGAACTGGGCTACTCGAACGTCGACGAGGCGGAAGACGGCCAGGCCGGTCTCGCGCGTCTGCGCAGCGGCAGCTACGAGTTCGTGATCTCGGACTGGAACATGCCGAACCTCGACGGCCTCGCGATGCTGAAGGAAATCCGCGCCGACGCGAGCCTCGCGCATCTGCCGGTGCTGATGGTGACGGCCGAGTCGAAGAAGGAGAACATCATCGCGGCGGCGCAGGCCGGCGCGAGCGGTTACGTCGTCAAGCCGTTCACGGCCGCGACGCTCGACGAGAAGCTCAACAAGATCCTCGAGAAGATGGCGAAAGCCGGGAGCTGACGTGACGCCGCCGACCCAAACGCCTGGCGCCGAAGCGGGCAACGATAGCGGCGACTTCGCGTCGGACCGCATCCTCGCGCGCATCGGTCAACTGACGCGCACGTTGCGCGATTCGATGCGCGAGCTCGGGCTCGACAAGCACGTCGAGCGCGCGGCCGAAGCCGTGCCCGACGCGCGCGATCGGCTGAAGTACATCGCCAACATGACCGAGCAGGCCGCCGAGCGCGTGCTGTCGGCGATCGACATCGCGAAGCCGATCCAGGAGCAGTTGCAGAAAGACGCGGGCACGCTCGACGCGCGCTGGGAGCAGTGGTACGCGGCGCCGATCGAACGCGAGGAAGTGCGCGCGCTGATGAACGACACGCGCACCTTCCTGCGCGGCGTGCCCGACTCGACCAGCGCGACCAACTCGCAGCTGATGGAGATCATGCTCGCGCAGGACTTCCAGGATCTGACCGGCCAGGTGATCAAGAAGATCACCGAGGTCGTCTATCTGATCGAGCAGCAGCTGCTCGGCGTGCTGGTCGAGAACATCGCGCTCGAGAGGCGCGAGCAGTTCGCGGCGCACGCGGCGGCCCTGAAGGCCGAGGTGTCGTCGACGGGCAGCCCCGAGCATCTGCTCAACGGTCCGCAGATCAATCCGGAAGGCAAGACGGATGTGGTCCAGGATCAATCGCAGGTCGACGATCTGCTCGCTAGCCTCGGTTTCTGAGCAAGCGATTAGGCCCGGCAAGCGCGCCGGGCTGGTGGTTTCTCCGCGATTTACGCCAAACACGCGTTCAATTAGCACCGACTCCCGATCTTCCGTACGATTTCCTGCTAGTAATAGTCGGTAAGTCGCACATGCGGGCGCACCTTGCGCCGGCTGAAAGAATCCGCAGGCATACTACGAGGTCAAAGCGGTACGGCACCCGGCCCGCGCAACGCCGGGCAGTCGCGTGGTGAGGACATCCCTCAGCATTGCGGCCGCGGCGGTGCCGTATCATCTGCCTAAAAGCGGCCGCTTCGAGCAATCGGCGAAGCGTACCGCGGCCCGGGAGGAATTTCTCATGTGGAGTCGTATTGGTCGCGCCGGAGTCACGGCGCTCGTGTTGCCATGTTCGTTACTGGCCCTGACGGCCGCGCAGTCAGCCCATGCAGCGCTGGGCAGCGCGCCGCTTACCCCCCCGTCCGACGCGTCGGTATCGTCCCGTGTGGTGCAGCCCGCCAGCGGATCATCGCAAAGTGTGATGCGTTCTCAAGCGAGCGGCGCATCTTCCACCTCTTCCACACCCGCTTCCTACACGGTACGCGAGACCACGTTCGGCAACGGCACCGTGGTGCGCGAATATCTGAGCACCAGTGGCGCGGTATTCGGCATTGCGTGGCGTGGTCCGCAAATGCCGGATCTCAATGATCTGCTCGGCAGTTATTTCCCGCAGTACGTGGCCGGCGTGAAGGCCGCTCGGGCCGCGCGCGGCAACGCGCGCGGGCCGGTCGCCGTGAACGACAGCGACATCGTGGTGCGTTCGGGCGGCCATATGGGCGCGTTCAGCGGCGTCGCGTGGCTGCCGTCGGCGCTGCCGGCCGGCGTCAGCGGTTCCGACATCCAGTAACGGCGAGGACGACGATGCGAATCATGCTCACGACCGCGAATCTGAAAGGCTGGATGCAGGCCGCGCTTGCCGTGCTGCTGGCGGCGACGCTCGTCGCCTGCGGCGGAGGCGGTGGCGGTGGCGATGACAACTCCGGTTCCAACAATGGCGGCGGCACGTCGAACGGACTGAACGGCGGTTCGCTGCCGCCCAGCCCGACCCAGCAGCCGATCTCCGCGAACGCGTCGAACACGGTGCCGATCACGGTCGGCCGGGGCGCGGCCGGCGTCATCAATATCCCGACCGTCAGCGTGACGATCTGCGCGCCGGGCTCGACCACCAACTGCCAGACCATCAACAACGTCCAGCTCGACACCGGCTCGTTCGGCTTACGCGTGGTCAGTTCCGTGCTCAATTCGACGCTGCTCGGCGCGCTGCCGGTCAGCACGATCGGCAGCAACGGCGCGCAGCTCGCCGAGTGCGCGACGTTCGCGGACGGCTTCACGTGGGGCTCGGTGCGCACCGCGGTCGTGACGATCGGCGGTGAAACGACGACCGGCGCGATCCCGTTGCAGATCATCGGCGACAAGCCCACGAGCACGGTACCCACGCGCGGCTGCGGCAGCGGCTCGCCCGAAAACACGGTCAGCGATCTGGGCGCCAACGGCATTCTCGGCGTCGGCACCGCGCTGACCGATTGCGGCGCGACGTGTGCGAACCCGTTGACCGCGGCGACCTACAGCAACTACTTCGCCTGCCCGAACGGCACGTCGTGCACGCGCACCGCGGTGCCGCTCACGCAACAGGTGGCGAACCCGGTCGCGAACTTCCCGCTCGACAACAACGGCGTGATCGTGCAGATGGCACCCGTGTCGAACTTCGGGCAGGCGTCGGCGACCGGCACGCTGGTGTTCGGCATCGGCACGCAGGGGAACAACCCGCTTGCCGCTGCGCAGGTCTTCACGACCGACCCATTCGGCAACCTCAACAACAGCACATTCAATGGCACGACGGTCCAGGCGTTCCTCGATTCCGGCTCGAACGGCTATTTCTTCACCGATAGCTCGATCACGCTGTGCGGCAGCCAGTTCGCGGGCTTCTATTGCCCGTCGTCGGCGCAGACCCGCACGGTCACGCTGGTGGGCTTGAACAAGGTGTCGGCGGTCGCGAGCATCGGCATTCTGAGCGCGCAGACGCTGTTCGCGAACGGCAGCAACTTCGCGTTCAACAACCTCGCCGGTCAGATCGGCGTCAACGCCAGCTTCGACCTGGGTCTGCCGTTCTTCTACGGCCGCCACGTGTACTACCACATCGACCAGACCGCGAGCGGCGGTCCCTCCCCGTTCGTCGGCTACTGAGCCGCACGTCGATCCGAGGCCGGACGGCGCGCGCGAGACACGCGCGAGCCGTCCGGTCATCCGTCGAAATACCCCCGTTTCTCCTCCTTTATCCGCCGATCGGCGCTTGCGTCGAGCAGGAATAATCGCTCTCACTGGAAAGAGGCGCCGTGCCTCGGCCGACTGGAGAGCTTTGTGGCAGAGGACAGCGACCTCGAAAAAACCGAATCAGCCACCCCTCGGCGCCTGCAGAAGGCGCGCGAGGAGGGGCAGATCGTGCGTTCGCGGGAGCTGTCGACCTTTGCGCTGCTCGCGGCCGGCTTCTACGGTGTATGGGGCATGTCGGGCAACATCGGCGAGCATTTGCAGAACATGGTGCGTGCGTCGCTGATGTTCAACCATGCGAGCGTGTTCGACACCAACCGCATGCTAATCGGCGCGGGCACGGCAGGTCGCGAAGGACTGTACGCGCTCGTGCCGGTACTCGGCGTCACCGGACTGGCCGCGCTGCTCGCGCCGATGGCGCTGGGCGGCTGGCAGCTGTCGGCGAAGGGGCTCGAACCCAAGTTCAACCGGCTGAACCCGATCGAGGGCTTCGGCCGCATGTTTTCGATCAACGGACCGATCCAGCTCGGCATGTCGCTCGCGAAGACGCTGGTGGTGGGCCTGATCGGCGGCACGGCGATCTGGAATCGGCACGAGGAATTCCTCGCGCTCGCGACGCAGCCGCTCGAAGTCGCGCTCGCCAACTCCATGCATCTGATCGCGGTGTGCTGCGGCATGACGGTGGCCGGCATGTTCGCGGTGGCCGCGCTCGACGTGCCGTATCAGCTGTGGTCGTTCCACAAGAAGCTGCGCATGACGAAGGAAGAAGTGAAGCGCGAGCATCGCGAGAGCGAAGGCGATCCGCACATCAAGGGCAAGATTCGCCAGCAGCAGCGCGCGATCGCGCGGCGCCGCATGATGGCGCAAGTGCCGAAGGCCGACGTGGTCGTGACGAACCCGACGCACTTCGCGGTCGCGCTGCAATACACGGACGGCGAGATGCGCGCGCCGAAGGTGGTCGCCAAGGGCGTGAACCTCGTGGCCGCGCGGATTCGCGAGATCGCCACCGAAAACAACGTGCCGCTGCTCGAAGCGCCGCCGCTCGCGCGGGCGCTGTATCACAACGTCGATCTGAATCGCGAGATTCCGGGGCCGCTCTATGGCGCGGTCGCCGAAGTGCTCGCGTGGGTCTATCAGCTGCGCCGCTTCAAGGCCGAAGGCGGCGACGTGCCGCTCGCGCCGACCGAACTCGACGTGCCGCCGGAACTCGACAAGGGCGCCGTGTCGGACCAGGACGCCGCCGAAGAAGCCGCCGACACGCTGAACCCGACCGCCGACAACGCCAACGACGCCACTAGCGGCGACAACAACGGAGCCTCCGCATGAACGCTCGCGCCGGTTTCCTCGCCCGACGGCCGGATGCGCTGAGCAGCACCAACCTGCGCGCCCTCGCCGGGCCGGTGCTGATCTGCATGATCCTCGGCATGATGATTCTGCCGTTGCCGCCGTTCCTGCTGGATCTGCTGTTCACGTTCAACATCGCGCTGTCGGTGATGGTGCTGCTCGTCAGCATGTACACGATGAAGCCGCTCGACTTCGCCGCGTTCCCGAGCGTGCTGCTGTTCTCGACGCTGCTGCGGCTGTCGCTGAACGTCGCCTCGACGCGGATCGTGCTGCTCGAAGGCCATACCGGTCCCGACGCGGCCGGCCAGGTGATCGAGTCGTTCGGCCACTTCCTCGTCGGCGGCAACTTCGCGGTCGGTATCGTCGTGTTCGTGATCCTGATGGTGATCAACTTCATGGTGATCACGAAGGGCGCGGGGCGGATCGCCGAAGTGTCCGCGCGCTTCACGCTCGACGCGATGCCCGGCAAGCAGATGGCGATCGACGCCGATCTGAACGCCGGCCTCATCAACGAAGAGCAGGCCCGCAAGCGTCGCACGGAAATCTCGCAGGAAGCCGAGTTCTACGGCTCCATGGACGGTGCGAGCAAGTTCGTGCGCGGCGATGCGATCGCCGGTCTGCTGATCATGGTGATCAACATCATCGGCGGGCTGATCGTCGGGATGGTCCAGCACGACATGACTTTTGCCGCGGCGGGCAAGAACTACACGCTGCTGACGATCGGCGACGGCCTCGTCGCGCAGATTCCGTCGCTGGTGATTTCGACGGCGGCCGGCGTGATCGTGTCGCGCGTCGCGACCAACGAGGACATCGGCACGCAGCTGACCGGCCAGCTCTTCACGAACCCGCGCGTGCTGATGATCACGGGCTGCATTCTCGTGCTGATGGGCCTGATCCCGGGCATGCCGCACTTCGCTTTCCTGATTCTGGGCGGCGGCCTGATCCAGCTCGGCCGCACGATGAAGAAGCGCAACGAGGAGCGCAAGAACGCGCCGGCGCTCGTCGACGTCGCGCCGGCCGCGCTCGCACCGGTCGAAAACGCCGAGGCGAGCTGGGACGACGTGACGATGATCGACACGCTCGGCCTCGAAGTCGGCTACCGGCTGATTCCGCTCGTCGACAAGAACTCGGACGGCGAGTTGCTCAAGCGGATCAAGAGCATCCGCAAGAAGTTCGCGCAGGAAATCGGCTTCCTGCCGCCGGTCATTCATATCCGCGACAACCTCGAATTGCGGCCGAACGGCTATCGGATCGCGTTGAAGGGCGTCGAGGTCGGCTCGGGCGAGGCGTATCCGGGCCAGTGGCTCGCGATCAACCCGGGCCAGGTATCGGCCGCGCTGCCGGGCACGCCGACCCAGGACCCGGCGTTCGGCCTGCCCGCGATCTGGATCGATACGAACCTGCGCGAACAGGCGCAGGTGTACGGCTACACGGTCGTCGATTCGAGCACGGTGGTCGCGACGCACCTGAATCACCTGGTCGTCACGCACGCGTCGGAGCTGCTCGGCCGCCGCGAGGTGCAGTCGCTGGTCGAGCGGATGCAGAAGGACACCGCGTCGCTGGTCGACGATCTGGTGCCGAAGATGCTGCCGCTCACCACGCTGCAAAAGGTGCTGCAGAACCTGCTCGAAGAAGGCGTGCCGATCCGCGACATGCGCACGATCCTCGAAGCACTCGCCGAACACGCGACCAAGCTCACCGATCCGCACGAGCTGACCGCCGCGGTGCGCCTCGCGCTGGGTCGCGCGATCACGCAGCAGTGGTTCCCCGGCACCGCCGACATGCAGGTGATGGGGCTCGACGCGAACCTCGAACGGGTGCTGTCGCAGGCGCTGTCGACCGGACCGAACCCGGGCCTCGAACCGGGTCTCGCGAATACGCTGCTCACCGAAACGCAGAAGGCGATGATGCGTCAGCAGAACCTCGGCCTAGCACCGGTGCTGCTCGTGCAGCACGCGCTGCGGCCGATGCTCGCGCGCTTCCTGCGCCGCAGTCTGCCGCAGCTGAAGGTGCTGTCGTATGCGGAAGTGCCCGATACGCGCAACGTCAAGGTGGTGAACCTGATCGGCGCGCACGGCTGACGCAGGCCGCTCGCTCGTGGCAGTCGATACGACGAAAACCGGCGCTCCAGTGGGGCGCCGGTTTTCGTTTGCGCTTCCGGTTCCGCCTGCCGGCGAATCGGTAAAAACGCCTTTGCGGGCCTCGTCAAACGGTGTGTCTGCCGTGTGTCCATCGCGCGAATTGCCCACTTTTAACGGTCTTTATCCATCGATCGTCGCCCGACGCGTTTCGCAATAATTGATCGCATTGGGAAGCGGTGTATTGCCGGTCCGTCAGTCCGTATACCTCATCGGGGGTCCAGCTTGAACATTCGTAAATTTGTCGGTGCTACCAGTCGCGATGCGTTGCGTCTCGTTCGCGAAGCACTTGGCCCCGATGCAGTCGTGCTGTCGAATCGTACGATGGACGACGGCAGCGTCGAAATCGTCGCGCTCGCCGACAGCGACCTCGCCGCGCTCACGCCGAAAGCGCGCGAAGGCGCGCAGGCTGCGGCGCTAGGCATGGGCTCGGGTGCGGCATCGACTGGGGGGCCGCGCGGCTTGTCCGCGGCGCCGATGAATCCGTATGCGAGCGCCATGCCGGACGTGTTTTCGTCGGTGTTCGGCGCGAGCCCCGAAGCGGGTGCCGAAGCGATGACGGCGAACGAGCCGGCGAATGCGGCCGCGGATCTCATGGGCGGCTCGGCGAACAAGACGGCGCTCAATTCTGCAGTCAGCCAGGCGGCCGACATGCTGTCCGCGAGTGAAGCAGCATCTGCCTCGTTGCCCGCCAATTCGCCAGCTGGTCCGGCGATGCTGGGTACGAGCGGCGCGCCGGCGGCCAGCGCGACAGGCGCCGCGCCCGTAGCGAGCCAGCCCGCTTCTGCCGCAACTTCCGGCGCGAGCGCCCGCGCCGCGGCCACGCGCCTGTCGAAAGACATCCGCGCGGATCTGCTGAAGGCCGCCGGCGTGCCGGTACCGCCGGCTGTCGCATCGAGCGAGGCCGCCGCGCCGCGCACGATGGCCGAATCGAATCCGTGGCTCATCGATCACGCGCGCCGCATCGCGGCCGAGCAGCAGCAACAGGACGGTCAATACAGCGCGCGTCCCGCCGCGATGACGCCCGCCGTCGCGACCGCCAAAGGCCTCGGCAGCGCGGTCGACGCGCGGCCGGTGATCGATACGCCCGACTGGGCACGCGAAGCCGCCGAAGTCGCCGCGCGCCGCACCGCGCAGAAGATCGCGCCGGCGTCCTCCAGCGATGAAGGCCGCACGCCGGCCGCCGTCGCCGAAGCGATCAAGGGGCGCATGGAGCAGGTCGTCAAGGACACCGTGATGAACGAGCTGTCGTCGATGCGCGACATGATGGAAGAGCAATTCGCGGGTCTGCTGTGGGGCGATCGACAGCGCCGCAGTCCCGCGCGCGCCGCGCTCACCAAGCATCTGTTCGCCGCCGGCTTTTCCGCGCAGCTCGTGCAGATGCTGGTCGACAACCTGCCCGAAGCCGTCGACACGATGGACGGCGGCATGGACTGGGTGCGCTCGGTGCTCGAATCGAACCTGCCGGTGATGGAGAACGAAGACGCGCTGATGGAGCGCGGCGGCGTGTTCGCGCTGATGGGGCCGACCGGCGTCGGCAAGACGACGACCACGGCGAAGCTCGCCGCGCGCTGCGTGATGCGCTTCGGCGCGAGCAAGGTGGCGCTGCTGACGACGGACAGCTACCGCATCGGCGGTCATGAGCAACTGCGCATCTTCGGCAAGATTCTCGGCGTTTCGGTGCACGCGGTGAAGGACAGCGCCGATCTGCAACTCGCGCTCTCCGAATTGCGCAACAAGCACATCGTGCTGATCGACACGATCGGCATGAGTCAGCGCGACCGCCTCGTGTCCGACCAGATCGCAATGCTGAGCCGCGCCGGTCAGCCGGTGCAGCGTCTGTTGCTGCTCAACGCGACGAGCCACGGCGACACGTTGAACGAAGTCGTGCAGGCCTATCAGCGCGCGCCGGACCAGCAGCCGCTCGCCGGCTGCATCCTGACCAAGCTCGATGAAGCGACCAACCTCGGCGGCGTGCTCGATACGGTGATCCGCTACAAGCTGCCGGTGCATTACGTGTCGACCGGACAGAAGGTGCCGGAGAACCTGTACGTCGCGACGAAGAAATTCCTGATCAAGAGCACCTTCTGCATTCCGCGCGACAACTCGCCGTTCGTGCCGCACGACGACGACATCCCTGCTTTGCTGTCCTCGCTGTCCGCACGTTCGACGGCCGAGCTGCACGAGGTTCGCTTTGGATAAGTTCGGTTCAGATCAAGCCGAAGGGTTACGGCGGATGCTCGCGCGCGGCGGTGCGCGCGTGATCGCGTTGGCGGGCGCCTCGTCGGGCGTCGGCAATACGACCGTGGCGGTGAATCTCGCCGCGGCGCTCGCGCAGCAGGGTAAGGACGTGCTGGTGATCGACGAATGCGTCGGTGAGAACTCGGTGAGCGCGATGCTTGGCGGCTTGCGCGGCGCGGGCAACTTCGCGGCGGTGATGCGTGGCGACACGCCGGTCGATTTCGCCGCCGCGCGTCACCCGCTCGGTTTTTCGGTGCTGGCCGCGTCGCGCAACAACCGCGAGGGACACACGGAGGCCGAACTCGGCGTGTTGCTCGGCGGTTCGGCCGACATCGTGCTGATCGACGCGCAGCTCGATGTTGAAGGGCATCTGTCGTCGCTTGCGAAACAGGCGCACGACGTGATGATCGTCGCGCGCATGTCGGGCGAGGCGATCACCGACGCGTATGCGTGCATCAAGCGGTTGCATTACGCGCACGCGATCGCGCAGTTGCGCGTGCTCGCGAATCACGTGCAAAGCACCAACGACGCGCAAGCCGCGTTCGCGAAGCTCGCCGGCGTGGCCGGTCGTTACCTGACCGTCGCGTTGGAACACGCCGGCTGCATCGCGGCCGACGTGCGCATGGCGCGCGCGCTCGAGCTGTCGCGCTGTGTGGTCGACGCGTTTCCGTCGACCCCGGCCGCGCGCGACTTCCGCCATCTCGCCGCCGAATTGCAGTACTGGCCGATGCGGCCAGCGATGTCGTCGCAAACGCCTTGGCGGGCGCCTGCGACAGTTACAGCGGCGCACCACGCCGACCAACCGTCCGCGCATCACGCTTAAAAGGCGTGCACGAAGGATAAGGGGAGCACGATGTACAACGCTCAGGGAAAGATTTCTCAGGCCGACGTTCTGACGAAGTACGCACCGCTCGTGCGTCGACTCGGCTTGCAGCTCGTCGCGAAAATGCCGGCGAGCGTCGATCTCGACGACCTGATCCAGGCCGGCATGATCGGCCTGCTGGACGCTGCCGGCCGCTACAAGGAAGACCAGGGCGCGCAGTTCGAGACCTATGCCAGCCAGCGGATTCGCGGCGCGATGCTCGACGAGCTGCGCAGCAACGACTGGCTGCCGCGCAGCTTGCGCCGCACCTCGCGCGAAGTGGAAACTGCGGTGCACAAGGTGGAGCAGAACCTCGGCCGCTCGGCGAGCGAGGCGGAGGTCGCCGAGCACCTTCAAATGCCGCTCGACGAATATCAGTCGATGCTGCAGGACCTGCACGGCAGCCAGCTGATCTACTACGAAGACTTCGACCGCTCCGCCGACGACGAACCTTTTCTGGACCGCTACTGCGTCGATCATTCCGATCCGCTGTCGGCGCTGCTCGACGACAGCTTGCGCTCCGCGCTGATCGAAGCGATCGACCGCTTGCCGGAACGCGAGAAGCTGCTGATGTCGCTGTACTACGAGCGCGGCATGAATCTGCGCGAGATCGGCGCGGTGATGGAAGTCAGTGAATCGCGCGTGTGCCAGTTGCACAGTCAGGCGGTGGCACGCCTGCGCGCCCGGCTGCGCGAAATGGCCTGGGCGAACGCAGAAACGAACTGACTCCACCGCGGGGCGGCGCGCCGCTTTTCAAGCGTTGCCGGCCAGACGCGGCAGCGCGCCGATGGGGATGCGCGCCTGCGCCGCCTTGCGTTGCTCAAGCGTCCGCCATCTCATGCTCGGCGGCGAGCGCGAGAAACGCCGAGCGCGACATGCCGCGCGCCTGTGCGTACGCGTCGATCTCCTGCACCAGCACCTCGGGCAGCGAGATATTGATGCGGACGGCCTTCTTCAACGCCGGAATATTGCGCGTTGTCACGAAACCCCATGTGAACCCCTCGAACTCGGGATTGCGCCGATGCTCGCCGAGCGTGAGCGGCTCGGGCAGCGGCAACCCTTCGTCGAGCAAGGTTTCGAGATGCGATTCGATCGCCTCTTTCGCGTTCACATACGCTTGTTCGAGCGTGTCGCCCGCGGAGTAGCAGCCCGGGATATCGGGCACCACGACGCCGAACGCGTGCGTGTTGTCCCCGGGTTCGATGGCGATCGGAAAGATCAGATGCTTCATTTGAGCCCCGCCTGTTTCAGAATGCTGTTCAGGGTGCCGGCCGGCAGATCTTTTTTCGGGTGGGGAACGGTGACGAGCCCCCGTTTTCCCGCGTGCCTGAAATGATGGTGACTGCCCGCTATGCGGACGAGCTGCCAGCCATTTGCTTGAATCAGTTTCACGACCTCGGCACTGTTCATACATCATACCCTCCATTATACACACCTCTACACAAACCAACTGGCAAACAAGTTTTTGCCTGTCGATGTACGGCCGCGACGAAGCCGCGGCATTGGCGAAAGCTCGAACGAAGTCACCATTTCAACGTGCTGAGGTGTATTAGCGCCAGCTAGCCGAATGGCTAACGCGGCGCGCGTAGCGCAGGGACGTGGATGAAAAAGCGGTGGCGAAAAACGAAGAGGCCCGTCATTGACGGGCCTCTTCATTCATTTCGGATATTGCTCAATTGCAGGCCGGGCAGGCGGGCCGATCAAAGTCCCGAATAAGCCGGAACGCGTCCATCCGGCCCATACAGATTCGTCTTGCGCGGCACGTTGACTTGCAGCGCCTTTAGCGCGCGCTGGTTGTAGTCCATCCGCACGCGGATCAGCTCGCCGTTGTTGGTGTTGACGCGCCGCGCGCGATCCGCGGCTTTCTGCAGCAGCGTCCATTGCGTCGCGATGCGCGCGTCCGTGCTCGCCGCTAGCTCCATGCCGGACCAGCCGGTCGGAAAGCCGAGTTCGGTCAGCTGCGCGTCGCGCGCGGCTTCGAGCCTCGCGAGCACGCCGATCAGCTCGGTTTTCTTCTCGACGATCGCGGGCAACTGCTCCATGGGGGAGACCGTCGTCAGTGCTTTGGTTTCGAGAGTGAGGATCGAGGCGAAGGCCTCGACGGTCGAATATTCTTCGATCAGGGTAGCAACCAGGGCGTCTTTCATGTCAACAACTCGCTACGCACACCGGCTCGCGAACGATGCGCGAACCGCGTTGGTCGAACGCCGCCCGGCAGATCACCGCGCGGCGAAATGCCGATCAGTTGCCGGTCGACGAGGTCTTGTTCTGCAACAGATCGCGCGCCGTCTGCAGTACGCCGTCGGCGATCTTGCCGGAGTCGATCTGCAACGTGCCGTCCTTGATCGCCTGCTTGATCGACTCGACGTGCGCGGTGTCGATGTCGGCCGCGCCGGAGGCCGCGAGGCTGCGCAGATGCTGCGACAGACCCGACAGGCTCACGCTCGCGTCGCCCGACGAACTGCTCGCGGCCGGCGCGGCCGTGCCCGCCGCGCCCTGCGTTGCGCTGGTTGCCGGCGTGGCTTCGCCGCTCTGCTGCGAACGGGACAAAGCGTCTTTCAACGACGGCAGATTCGAAGAGGTGGTGGGATCGACTTTCACGATTGGCTTCCCTAACGATTTGATCCTGATAACGGCAACTGCTGATCAAAACTTTAGCGCAATCGCGCGACACCCGGCCCGCAAGCAGGCGGCCATCTGCCCATTTCAATACCCGGCTGTCTACCGTCGCCACCGCATCGCCGACGGCTGCCGTCTGTCCGCTCACATCTGGATCTCGACCGTGCCGCCGTCCTTGACGATGCCGGAGATGATCTGACCGTTCGGGGTCTTCACGCGCACCTGCTGGCCCGGCGACGCGTTGTTCATCGCGCTGCCCTCGGACGAAATCGAGAAACCGTCGCCGGCCGCGACGACCCGCACGGTCTGGCCGAACACGACCGCCGACGCGTTCTTCAGCATGTCACGGCGCAGCGGCATGCCGCCCGAGATCCGTACCAGCGACACCGAACCGACCGCCTGCGACGGGTCGGTGACGATCGCCTGCGGCAGGCCGGTCAGATCGCCCTCGCGCGCGACGAGGTCGGCGGCCGTGAGCACTTCGCCCGGCGCCATCGCGCGGGCGGCGAGGTAGTAGGTCGCATGCAGCGAGATGCGCGCCTGCAGATAAATGGTCCACGGCCGCTCGCCCGCACAGCGCACGCCGACCGTCAGCCGACCCCACAAGCGCCCGCCGCTCGGCATGAACGGTTCGAGCGACGTGCACGCGGCGAGGCCGCGCGGAAACGCGGAGGCGACCGTGATGTCGGCCTTGCCGGGCAGGCCGGCGGCCTGCTGTTTCAGGAACGCAAGCGCGGCTGCATGGATCGCTTCCGGGTCCTGCTGGCCGGGCAGCGGCGCGGCTTGGGCCGGCGTCGCGGCCGCAGCGGTCTGCGGCGTTCTTTGTGCGATGGCGGTGGTGGCGGCTGGTTGGCGCGCGCCCGGCGACGTCGCGGGTACTCTCGCGCTCGCGGGACGGGCCGGCTGCGCGGCAGCGGCCGCGACCGGCTTGCCATTGGCGCCGAACTCGGGCGGCTCGCCGCGTGCCGCGAGACTGTCGAAGCCATCGCCTTGCGGCGGATTCGCGGCAACCGCGCGCGAATTCGCGACGCTGGCGGCCGGGCCCGCTTCGACATTGACGCGCGCGACGCCCGATGCTCCCGTGCTGGCCGCCGGCGGAATCGTCACGACGCCGTTGGCGTCCGGTTTGAAGTTGGTGCGGATGATTGCCGGCGCGGCAGATGCGGGCTCGCCCGCGCCCGGAACGACGATCGCGCCGCTTGCGCTCGCCGCACGGCTGAACGTATCGGTGTCGCGCGACGCGGGTGCGCGGCCGAGCGACTGCGCGGTCGCCGCCGCCAGCGACGCCGCCGACGCGCTGCGCTGCGCCGGCGTCTGAATCCGTTGCGCGAGATCGTTCAGCGCGGCGGGATTTTTCTCGGCGGGCCCCGCAATCACGATCGGGCCAGCCGCATCCTGCGCCTTGGTCGTCGCCGGCAGCAACACGATGCCGCCCGCAACCCATACGGCGACGTTGACGACCACCCGCGTCAGGCAACGCGCAACGCATCGCGAGATAGAGCGCGGCAGCGGCTGCGCGAGCGCGCCTTCCGGACCATCGACCCGCTCATCGGCCCCGCGGCCACCGACGCGACCCATCGTCGTGCCGCTCGCACGCTGCGGCAAGGTGTTGGTGGGCTGGTCCATCGCGGGTCTCCATCGAATGCATCGGTACGCCTTGCATTCTAGTGAGCACCCCTTTCGCGCAAACGTTGAATAGAAGCCCCCTTTCCCGGTTATTCGTCCGATTGCCGCTTGCGCCCGGCCCATAAGATGCATCACATGCAAAAAGGCCTTCGCCCCCACCGCGTGTCTTTCACGATGCGCACACGGGACGGCCTTGGAAACGTTCTCGGGAGATTCCGATGCTGGACAAACTCGATGCCGAATTCGCGTTCGGCCGGCAGGCGATGGATGTACGCGCATACCGGCAGGAACTGTTGTCGTCGAATATCGCGAACGCCGATACGCCCGGCTATAAGGCGCGCGATATCGACTTTGCGTCGTCGCTCGCCGGCGCGCTGAAGAAAACGGGCGGCAGCACCGCCGGACGGGGTGCATCGAACAACTCGACGCTCGCGATGGCGCAGCCCGCCGGCGTGACGAGCGGCATGTCGATGAACACGACCGAGACTGGCCACATGAGCGGCAAGGCCAGGCTGACCGCGACGGGCGGCAGCCCCGACGACTACGGCAACCTGCAATACCGCATGCCTCTGCAGCCGGCGCTCGACGGCAACACGGTCGACGTCGACGTCGAGCGCGTGCAGTTTGCCGACAACACGGTGCACTTCCAGTCGGGTATGACGGTCGTGTCGAACCAGATCAAGACGATGCTGTCGGCGATCACGTCGGGCTCGTCGTAAGCCGGGCACGAGTACGCCGCACGAGCAGCGCGCATAGCGGCTGAACACAGGCAGCATGCACGCACGAACAGAAACGCTACGGGACTTAACGTGAAGCCGGTGCGAACCGGCAGGAGAGGTCAGGAAACATGCCATCCCTGATGAATATTTTTGGTGTCGCGGGTTCCGCGATGTCGGCGCAGTCGGAGCGGCTCAACGTGACGGCGTCGAACCTCGCCAACGCGGACAGTACGACGGGCCCCGACGGTCAGCCGTACAAGGCCAAGCAGGTCATATTCGCGGTGAATCCGATCGGCGGCGCGCGCACGCGCTCCGGCCAGCAGGTCGGCGGCGTGCGGGTGACCGGCGTGGTCGACGATCCGTCGCCGATGAAGACCGCGTACGACCCCGGCAATCCGGCCGCCGACGCGAACGGCTACGTGACGCTGCCCAACGTCGACCCGGTGCAGGAGATGGTCAACATGATCTCGGCCTCGCGTTCGTACCAGGCCAACGTCGAAACGCTGAATACGGCCAAAACCCTGATGCTGAAAACGCTCACGATCGGAACCTGAGGAGAGAGCCTTGACCACCAACACCACGATCGGCAGCAACGGCACGACCGTTTCGCAGACGCTGCTCGACACGATGAACGGCACGGGCAGCAGCTCGACGAGCGGCACCTCGGGCACTTCGGCCGCGGACCTGCAGAACACCTTCCTGCAACTGCTCGTCGCGCAGTTGAAGAACCAGGACCCAACCAATCCGATGGACAGCTCGCAGATGACCTCGCAGCTTGCCCAGATCAGCACGGTGCAGGGCATCAGCAACCTCAATACGTCGTTGACCTCGCTATCGACGCAGCTGTCGGCCAGCCAGCAGGCGCAGTCCGCGCTGCTGATCGGCTCGACCGTGCTCGCACCGGGCAACTCGGTCACCGTGTCGAGCGGCAAGGCGAACGCGTTCGGCGTCACGCTCGCGAATGCCGTCAGCGACCTGCAGATCGTCGTGAAGAACTCGGCCGGCACGATCGTCAACACGCTCGATCTCGGCAAGCAGTCGGCCGGCACGATTCCGGTCGGCTGGACACCGACCGACACGTCCGGCAACGCGCTGCCCGACGGCACCTACACGATTACCGCGACCGGCACGATCAACGGCCAGCAGGCGACGGCCACCACGCTCACCAGCGCGACGGTCCAAGGCATCGTCCAGCAGAGCAGCGGAACACCGGGCCTCGTGCTGTCGAACGGCTCGACGATCGGCCTGACCAGCGTCGCCGCGATCCTGTAGTCCGGACCGATCCAGTTACGACTTTCCAGATACGGAGTACGTCATGAGTTATCAAACAGGTTTGAGCGGTCTGTCGGCGTCGTCGAGCGATCTCGACGTGATCGGCAACAACATCGCCAACGCCAACACCGTCGGTTTCAAGAGCGGCACCGCGCAATTCGCCGACATGTACGCCAATTCGGTCGCGACCGCGACTAGCCAGCAAATCGGCATCGGTACGAAACTCTCCGAAGTGCAGCAGCAGTTCTCGCAAGGCACCATCACGACGACCAATCAGGCGCTGAACGTCGCGATCAACGGCAACGGCTTCTATCAGCTGTCGGACAACGGCACGCTGGTCTATTCGCGCAACGGCGTGTTCCAGCTCGACAAGAACGGCTTCATCACGAACGCGCAGGGCTTGCAGCTGATGGGTTATGCGGCCAGTAGCGCGGGCATCATCAACACCGCGCAGACCGTGCCACTGACCGTGCCGACCGCCAACATCGCGCCGAAGTCGACCACCTCGATCACCGCAGGCCTGAACCTGAACGCGCAGGACGACATCATGCTCGGCGCGCCGACCGTGACGGCCGGCGCCACGAACACCGGTTCGGCGAAAACGACCGGCGCGACGATCACCGACGCGAGCGCGGGCACCAACACCGACCAGTACACGATCAATTTCACGAGCCCGACCACCTACACGGTCACGGACAACACGCTCGGCACGACCAGCGCGTCGCAGCCCTACACGGACGGCACCGCGATCACGCTCGGCAACGGCGAGAGCATCACGTTCACCGGCACGCCGGCGACCGGCGACAGCTACTCGGTCACGCAGAACCCGACCACGTTCAGCCAGAACAGCTCGTCGACCTATAACTACTCGACGAGCACGACCGTCTACGACTCGCTGGGCGGCTCGCAGACCGTCAACATGTATTTCGCGAAGACGGGATCGGGCACGTGGAACGTGTACGCGGGCCCGTCGAACGGCACCGCTTCGCTGATCGGCACCGCGAACTTCAATTCGTCGGGCACGCTGGTCAGCACGACCGACGCGGCGACCGGCCTCGCGACCGCGACGCTCGGCGCGTTCACCATGTCGATCCCGAACACCGACGGTTCTAGCACGCCGCAGAACGTCACGCTGAACATGGCCGGCACCACGCAGTACGGCGGCAAGAACGGCGTGAACAGCCTGTCCACCGACGGCTATGCGGCAGGCCAGCTGACCAGCTTCACGGTCAGTGCGGACGGCACGCTGACCGGCAACTACTCGAACGGCCAGACCGCGGCGCTCGGCCAGATCGTGCTCGCGAACTTCGCGAACCAGAACGGCCTCGTCAACCTCGGCAACAACGAGTACGGCCAGACGTCGGCCTCCGGTGTCGCGCAGATCTCGACGCCGGGCTCGACCAATCACGGCGTGCTGCAAGGCGGCGCGGTCGAGAACTCGAACGTCGACCTGACGAGCGAGCTGGTCAACCTGATCACCGCGCAACGCAACTATCAGGCGAACGCGCAGACGATCAAGACCCAGCAGGCCGTCGACCAGACCCTGATCAACCTGTAAGCCAACGGGACCTCTTCATGGATCGGCTGATCTACACCGCGATGTCGGGCAGCGCGCAAGCGCTCGAACAGCAGGCGATCGTCGCGAACAACCTCGCGAACGCATCGACCACGGGCTTTCGCGCGCAGCTCGAAACCTACCGCGCCGTGCCGATGTCGTTCGGCGACGGCAGCACGATCAACGACAACACGACCCGCACCTTCGTGCTGTCGTCGACACCGGGCGCCGACTTCACGCCGGGGCCGATCCAGCAGACAGGCAATCCGCTCGACGTCGCGATTCAGGGGGCCGGCTGGCTGTCGGTGCAGACCGCCGACGGCAACGAGGCGTACACGCGCGCGGGCAATCTGCATATCGACGAAAACGGCCAGCTCGTGAACGCGACCAATCAGGTCGTGCTCGGCAACGGCGGGCCGGTATCGGTGCCGCCGGGCGCGCAGATCACGATCGGCAAGGACGGCACGGTGACGGCATTGACGCCGGGCGATCCGCCCACCGCGGTCGTCACCATCGATCAGCTGAAGCTCGTCAATCCCGATCCGCAGTCGATCACGCGCGGCGATGACGGTCTGTTTCGCACCGCCGACGGCAACCCCGCCGACGCCGATCCGACCGTGACGCTCGCGCCGGCGTCGCTCGAAGGCAGCAACGTGAATCCGGTCAGCGCTATGGTCTCGATGATCACCAACGCGCGCCAGTTCCAGATGCAGACGCAGTTGCTGCAAAACGCCGACAAGAACGATCAGTCCGCCAACCAGATTCTCAGCTTCAGCTAACGGATTGCCACGGGGCGCCTTACGAGGCGCGCTCCGCGACTTTTGGAGAACCATAAGTGAACCGCTCACTGTATATCGCCGCTACCGGCATGAATGCGCAACAGGCGCAGATGGACGTGATCTCGAACAACCTCGCGAACGTCAGCACCAACGGCTTCAAGGGCTCGCGCGCGGTGTTCGAGGACCTGCTGTACCAGACCATCCGCCAGCCGGGTGCGAACTCGACGCAGCAAACCGAACTGCCGTCCGGCATTCAGCTCGGCACCGGCGTGCAACAGGTCGCGACCGAGCGTCTGTACACGCAGGGCAACCTGCAGCAGACCGGCAACTCGAAGGACGTCGCGATCAACGGCGCGGGCTTCTTCCAGGTGCAGATGCCCGACGGCCAGACTGCCTACACGCGCGACGGCTCGTTCCAGACCAACGCGCAGGGTCAGCTCGTCACGTCGAGCGGCTATCAGGTGATTCCGGCGATCACGATTCCCGCCAACGCGACCTCGCTGACCATCGGCAGCGACGGCTCCGTGTCGATCACCGTGGCCGGCTCGAGCAACACGCAGCAGCTCGGCACGATGCAGCTCGCGACCTTCATCAACCCGGCCGGCCTCGACTCGAAGGGCGAGAACCTGTTCGCGGAGACCGCGTCGTCGGGTGCGCCGAACGTGGCGCAACCGGGTCTGAACGGCGCCGGCACGCTCAACCAGGGTTACGTGGAAGCGTCGAACGTGAACGTCGTGCAGGAGCTGGTGAACATGATCCAGACGCAGCGCGCGTACGAAATCAACAGCAAGGCCGTGACGACCTCCGACCAGATGCTGCAGACCTTGAGCCAGATGCCGGTTTGAGGACTGGAAATTTAAGGCGGTAAACGATGATGTCGCATTCCACTCGCACTCCGGTTCATTCGCGCACGGCCGAGGCGCTCGTGCAGCTCACGCTGCTCGCCGCGCTCGGCGGCTGCGCGCTCGTGCCGAAGCAACCGATCACGCAACAGCCGATGACCGCGCTGCCGCCGGTGCCGCCGCAGGCGCAGGCGCCGGGCTCGATCTACAACCCGGGCTACGCGGGCCGTCCGCTATTCGAAGATCAGCGGCCGCGCAACGTGGGCGACATCATCACGATCGTGATCGCCGAGAACATCAACGCAACGAAAAACTCGGGCGCGAATGCGAGTCGCAATGGCAGCACGAACTTGAGCGTGCCGACCGCTGGCTTTCTCAGCGGACTGTTCGCCAAGACCAACCTGAGCGCAGCCGGCGCCAACGGTTTTGCCGGTACTGGCGGCGCGAACGCGTCGAACACGTTCAACGGCACGATCACCGTGACCGTGACCGGCGTGCAGGCCAACGGCAACCTGATCGTGAGCGGTGAGAAACAGATGCTGATCAATCAGGGCAACGAGTTCGTGCGCTTTTCGGGTGTCGTCAATCCCAACACGATTTCGAGCCTGAATGCCGTGTACTCGACCCAGGTCGCCGACGCGAAAATCGAATACTCCGCGAAGGGCTACATCAACGAAGCGGAGACCATGGGCTGGCTGCAGCGGTTCTTCCTCAACGTGGCGCCGTGGTGATCATGGGTACTGTTTTCGACACGCTGTCGCGCGCGGGCCGCGCAATGATGTTCGTCGCGCTCGCCTGCGCGGCGCTGCCGGCCGCGACGCCAGCGCATGCCGAGCGTCTGAAGGACCTCGCGCAGATCCAGGGCGTGCGCGACAACCCGCTGATCGGCTACGGCCTCGTGGTCGGCCTCGACGGCACCGGCGACCAGACCACGCAGACGCCCTTCACGACGCAGACGCTCGCGAACATGCTCGCGAACCTCGGCATCTCGATCAACAACCAGGCTGCGGGTTCGAGCAACTCGCAGTCGTCGCTGTCGAACATCCAGCTGAAGAACGTCGCCGCCGTGATGGTGACCGCGGTGCTGCCGCCGTTCGCGCGGCCGGGCGAAGCGATCGACATCACCGTGTCGTCGCTCGGCAATGCCAAGAGCCTGCGCGGCGGCACGCTGCTGCTCACGCCGCTCAAGGGCGCCGACGGCCAGGTGTATGCGCTCGGCCAGGGCAACGTCGCCGTGGGCGGCGCGGGCGCGAGCGCGAACGGCAGCAAGGTGCAGGTCAACCAGCTGGCCGCGGGGCGCGTCACCGGCGGCGCGATCGTCGAGCGCGCGGTGCCGACCGCGGTATCGCAGGCGGGCATGATGCAGCTCGACCTGAACGACATGGACTACGACACCACGCAGCGCGTCGTGGCGGCGATCGACAACGCGTTCGGCAGCGGCACCGCGACCGCGCTCGACGGCCGCACGATCCAGCTGCGCGCGCCGGCCGATCCGCAGCAGCAGGTCTCGTTCATGGCGCAATTGCAGAACCTCGAAGTGCGCCCTGGGCAGGCGGCCGCGAAGGTGATCCTGAACGCGCGCACCGGCTCGATCGTGATGAACCAGATGGTCACGCTGCAGAGCTGCGCGGTCGCGCACGGCAATCTGTCGGTCGTGATCAATACGCAGCCGGTGGTGAGCCAGCCGGGCGCGTTCTCGAACGGCCGCACCGTGGTCGCGCAGCAGTCGCAGATCCAGATGAAGCAGGACAACGGCGCGCTGAAACTCGTGAATGCCGGAGCAAACCTCGCCGAGGTGGTGAAGGCGCTCAACGCGCTCGGCGCGACGCCCGCGGATCTGATGTCGATCCTGCAAGCCATGAAAGCAGCCGGTGCTTTGCGCGCCGACCTTGAAATCATCTAAGGAGCACGCGAGATGAATTCCGATCCGACCAATGGCGTCAACTCCGCCAGCGACCTGACCAGCCGGTTCGCGCTCGACGTCCAGGGCTTCGGCGCACTGAGCGCGCAGGCGAAGGCCTCGCCGCAAGCCGGCATGAAGATGGCCGCGCAGCAGTTCGACGCCGTGTTCACGCAGATGATGTTGAAGAGCATGCGCGATGCGACGCCGCAGGACAGTCCGTTCGATTCGCACGACACGGCGACCTTCACGTCGATGATGGACCAGCAGATGGCGCAGCAACTGTCGAAGCGAGGCATCGGCGTCGCCGACGCGATGCTCAAGCAGTTGATGCGCAACCAGGGCATGCAGGTGAGTGGCGCGAACGGCGCGGGCGGGGCGGGTGGTCTCGCCGGCATGGCCAACGCGCTCGGCGGCGGCATCGGCGGCGGCGACGAAGGCCAGAGCGCCGCGCTCAACGCGCTCGCGCGCGCCTACGGCAACGCCCAGGCCAATGGCCAGCTCGCGCTGGGTCGCGGCTACTCGGCCAATAGCGCGCTGACACCGCCGACGCGCGGCGACGGCAGCTCGCCGAAGGTCGATGCGTTCGTCGACAAGCTCGCCGCGCCGGCGCAGGCCGCAAGCGCGGCGACCGGCATTCCGGCACGCTTCATCATCGGTCAGGCCGCGCTCGAATCGGGCTGGGGCAAGAGCGAGATCAAGAAAGCCGACGGCTCGACGAGCCACAACGTGTTCGGCATCAAGGCCGGCAATGACTGGACCGGCAAGACCGTGTCGACGGTCACGACCGAATACGTGAACGGCAAGCCGCATCGCACGGTCGAGAAATTCCGCGCGTACGACTCGTACGAGGAAGCGATGACCGATTACGCGAGCCTGTTGAAGAACAATCCGCGTTACGCGCAGGTGATCAATTCGTCGCGCGACGTGAACGGTTTTGCGAACGGCATGCAGCGCGCCGGTTATGCGACCGACCCGCATTACGCGAAAAAGCTGCTGTCGATCATGCAGAAAATGGGCTGATTAAAAATCGTGCAGACGATGGAGCATTAAAGCGGCTTTGCAAGTATCGGTAAGTCCGGCACAAAAAGCGGCGGCAGAAAAACCGACGCCGGTAAGAAGCTCCGCATCATCCCGCGCGTGCAAAATCGCGGGAAATGGGGCGGATACGCTTTTAACGTTTGCGCGAAATTTTCCGGCGAATATTTAAATTGAGCCCCTAAATTTTGGCTCGATGCTGCCGCTAACGAGTTAGACCCGATACCGGAACAGCGCAGCAAGGTCCGGTCGAACGCGTGTGTTGCGGCTTTGCATGAAGACCCTCAGAGTCGATGGCTAGGCCCTGGCACGTGCCCGCAAGAACATGCTTACCGGCAAGCCCATGGATATGAACCAGTCGAACGGCCTGACTGACACGAACGGTCAGCCGCACGTCCCGCAAAACGAGAGCCCTTCCGATTTCGGCCGCCGCAATCCGCTGGAAATCGGCGTGCAGCTGCGCAATATCGTCAATCGCGGCGATTTCCTCACGGTCGAATATGCAGGCGGGCAGCTCGTCACGCGCCTGCTCGACGTCGACGTGCGCGAGCGCACCTTCACCTTCGATTGGGGCGCGCTCGCCGAGCAGAACAAGGGGCTGCTCAGCGCCCCGCGTTGCCAGTTCCACGCGTCGCCCGACGGTGTGCGCGTCGAGTTCACGACGCCGACGCCGCGCGAGACGCGCTTCGAGGGAATGCCGGCGTTCGAGGCCGACTTCCCCGAGGTGCTGTTCTACGTGCAGCGCCGCGAGTACTTCCGCGTCGCCGCGCCGATTCTCGACCCGTTCATGTGTACGGGCCGCCTGCCCGACGGCGACACGTTCCGCTTCGAGGTGCACGACCTGTCGCTCGGGGGCGTCGGCATGCGCACGACCGACCTGCGCGTCGCCGAGCTGCCGATGGGCGCGCGCCTGATGGACTGCGAGCTCACGCTCGGCGCGCTCGGCCGTCTGTCGCTCGATCTGCAGCTCGTGTCGCATCGCTCGCTCGCGATGCCGAACGGCACGCAGCGCTATCAGCTCGGCTTCCGTTTCCTGTCGCTGCCGGGCAGCGCGGAAAACACGCTGCAGCGGCTGATCACGCAGCTCGAAATGAAGCGCCGCTCGCTGGCGCGCTGAGCGGCGAGCCAACGCGCGGCAGGCGTGCGCAAAACGCGCGGCCGCCGCGCGAATGTTTTTGGCCGGCGAAGCAAACGTTGCACACGCAGTGGAAGCAATAGCGCGGAACCCATCGCGGCGCGCGCAAACGAGGTGGAATGGCCCTCAATTTTTCGCACGACGGGCCGTTAAAGAGGATGTTCCACTAACACGGTGGCATGTCTGCGATGCCGCCCTTCAGGATGACGCATGTCCAGCAATCTGTTGAATATCGGCCTTAGCGGACTCAACGCGGCCCAATGGGGTTTGACGACGACTGGTGAGAACATCAGCAACGCGTCGACACCCGGCTATACGATGGAAACTCCGGTGTTTTCGGAGGTGGGCGGCAACTATACGGGCTCGGGCTACCTGCCGATGGGCGTGTCCACCGACACCGTCACGCGCGCGTATAGCCAGTACCTGACGACCGAGCTCAACACCGCGCAGTCGTGGAGCAGCTCGCTCGGCACGTACAACACGATGATCAGCCAGCTCAACAACCTCGTCGGCAGTCCGACTGGGGGGATTGCGAGCGCGATCAGCGGTTACTTCACGGGGCTGCAGAACGTCGCCAACGACGCGTCGAGCGTGTCGACGCGGCAGACCGCGATCAGCGCCGCGCAGACGCTCGCGAACCAGATCAACGCGGCGGGCCAGCAATACGACCAGCTGCGCGCGAGCGTCAACACGCAGCTGAGCGACGCGGTCACGCAGATCAACACCTTCACGGCGCAGATCGCGTCGCTGAATACGCAGATCACGCAGGCGAGCAGCCAGGGCCAACCGCCGAACCAGCTGCTCGACCAACGCGACCTGGCGGTGTCGAACCTGTCGCAACTGATCGGCGTGTCGGTCGTGCAGGACAACGGCAGCTATAGCCTGTTCATGTCGAACGGGCAGCCGCTCGTGCTGGCCGGCAACAGCTTCAACCTCGGCACGGCGACTTCGTCGGGCGATCCGACCGAGCTGTCGGTCCAGTATCTCGGCCAGGCCGGCGGGAAGCCGACCCCGACCCCGCAGACGCTGTCCGACACGAGCGTGTCCGGCGGCACGCTGGGCGGCCTGCTGCAATTCCGCTCGCAAACGCTCGATCCGGCCGAGGCGCAACTCGGTGCGATCGCGACCAGCTTCGCCGCGCAGGTCAATGCGCAGAACGAACTCGGTTTGACGCTGAACGGCACCGCTGGCGGCGCACTGTTCACCGTCGGCTCGCCGACCGTGTACGCGAACTCGCAGAACAGCGGCACCGCGACGCTCGGCGTCTCGTTCGCCAACGCGAGCCAGCCGACCACAGGCGACTACACGCTGTCGTACAACGGCAGCGCCTACACGCTGACCGACAACCAGACGGGCAGCATCGTCGGCTCGGCGGCGGACCTGACCAACCCGATCGGCGGCCTGCAGTTCTCGGTCGCGAGCGGCACGATGAACGCCGGCGACTCGTTCACGGTCGAGCCGACCCGCGGCGCGCTGAACGGCTTCGCGCTGACCACCACGGCGGCCTCGGCGATCGCGGCCGCGGCGCCGGTGCTCGCGTCGGCGTCGACGTCGAACACCGGCAGCGCGACGATCACGCAGGGTACGGTATCGACCGGCTATAGCGCGCCGACCAGCACGTCGACGATCACCTACAAAGCGGGCACCGGCCTCACCGGTTTCCCGATCGGCTCGGTGGTGACGGTCGCCGGCTCGCCGTCCACGTCGTACACGATCAACACGGCGGCGGACGCGGTGCCGTACTCGCCGAATTCGGGCGCAACGCTGACGATCACCAACCCGACCAACTCGACGAGCGCGGGCGTGATGAACAACGTGACGGTCACGATCAGCGGCACGCCCGCCGACGGCGACTCGTTCACGATCGGACCGAATACCGGCGCGACCAATGACGGCCGCAACGCGCAACTGTTGTCGAACCTGACGAAGGCACAGGTGCTCGCGGGCGGCACCGCGACGCTGACGAACGCGTACGCGAGCTACGTCAACAACATCGGCAACCAGGCCACGCAGATCCAGGCGATGGCGACGACGCAAACCTCGCTCGTTACGCAGATCACGTCGGCGCAGCAGTCGGTGTCGGGCGTCAATATCAATGAAGAAGCGGCTAACCTGCTTCAATACCAGCAGCTCTATCAGGCCAACAGCAAGGTCATCCAGACGGCGCAGACGCTGTTCCAGACTTTGCTTGGCATCTTCTCGTAAGGCGTTGAACCATGCGAATTTCTTCCCAGCAGTACTTCAGCATGAACGTCGCGAACATGAGCAATCAGCAGGCTCAGTTGTCGCAGATCTATCAGGAAATCTCGAGCGGCCAGAGCCTGACCACGCCCGCCGACAATCCGCTCGGCGCCGCCCAGGCCGTGCAGCTCAGTTCGACGGCGGCGGCACTGTCGCAGTACACGACGAACCAGACAGCGGCGCTCACGTCGTTGCAAGCCGAGGACTCGACGCTGTCCACCGTCATCACGACGTTGCAAAGCGCGAACACGCTGGGCCTGCGCGCCGGCAACGGCGCACTGAACGACGCCGACCGCACGGCGATCGCCGCGCAGCTGACCACGCTGCGCGACCAGCTCCTCACCTACGCGAATGCGACTGACGGCTCCGGCAATGCGTTGTTCGCCGGCTTCCAGAATTCGACCCAGGCCTTCACGACCGATGCGGCCGGCAACGTCACCTATACGGGCGACACCGGCTCGCGCACGGTGCAGGTCACCGATAGCAACGCGGTCGCGACGGGTGACAATGGACTGGCGGTGTTCATGAGCGTCGGCGCGACCAACGCGCAGCCGATCGCCGCGGGCAATTCGGCCAATACCGGCAGCGGCGTGATCGGCGGGGTGTCGATCAAAGATCCGACCAACGCGGGGAATGCGGACGCCTACCAGATCCAGTTCAGCGGCAGCGGCAGTTCGCTCACCTACACGATTACCGACACGACGACCGGCGTCGCCGGTACGCCGCAAGCGTACACGTCCGGCTCGGACATCACGATCGCCGGTCAGACCGTCCAGATCTCGGGCACGCCGGCCGCCAATGACACCTTCACGGTACAGCCGGCCAACAAGGCGGGCACCAATGTGTTCGCGAACCTGAACGCGATGATCACGGCGCTCCAGCAGCCGGTGAGCGGCAACCCCGCGGCCGCGGCGACGCTGCAGAACGCGTTGAACACAGGCCTGTCGCAGCTCGGCAACACGCTGGACAACATCACCGCGGTGCAGGCTTCAGTGGGCGGCCGCGAGCAGGAAGTCAAGGCGCTGCAAACGGTCACGCAAACCAACTCGCTGCAAACGCAGAGCAACCTCGCGGACCTGACGCAGACCGACATGGTCTCGACGATCAGCAAGTACACGCTGCAGCAGGCGGCCTTGCAGGCTTCGCAGCAAGCGTTCGTGCAGATCCAGAACATGTCGCTGTTCCAGTACATCAATAGCTGATGCCGCTTCGGCGGCGCAATAAAAAACCGGCGCGATGAACTCGAGCCGGTTTTTTTTATGCCCGCGATTTTCCGGGTTATTTCAGCGCCGCCGCGACCCGTCCCATCTCATCGATACCGCTATCGAACAGCCGCACGAAGAACGGGATCATGTTCGGCAGCATCAGTTGCACGAGCAGCAGACCGACCAGCATCGTCAGCGGAAAGCCGATCTGGAATACGCCGATCTGCGGCGCCGCGCGATTGAGAATGCCGAGCGCGAGGTTGGCGATCAGCAGCGCGACGACCACCGGCAACGACAGCAGCAGCCCCGCCGAAAAGATCGAGCTGCCCCAGTTCGCCAGCGTCTGCCAGCCGTGCGGCGCGAGCAGGTTGGCCGACACCGGCACCGACTGGAACGTCGTCACGAGCGCGGCGATCATCTGCAGATGACCGTCGACAGCGAGAAACGCCAGCATCGCGATCGTCGTCATATAGCGCGAGATCACGACGCCCGAGCCGGTCGCCTGCTGGTCGAAGAAGGTCGCGAAGCCGAGACCCATGCCGAGGCCGATGAAGTAGCCCGTCGCGTCGATCGCCTGGAACACGATCTGCATCGTCACGCCGAGCGCGATGCCGATCAGGAACTGGTTGGCGAGAATCCACACGCCGTCCGCCGAAAACACGGTGACCTGCGGCAGCGCGCCGATCGTCGGCGCGACGATGATCGTCGTGAACGCGGCAAGGCCGATCTTCACGCGCGAGGGCAGCGACGTGTTGCCCAGCACCGGTGCGGTCGCGATCAGCGCGGCGATGCGCGCGAACGGCCACAGGAACGCGGTCAGCCAGACGTTCAGTTGCGCGTAGGTGACCGTGAACATGGAGCGGGGAGGGCGGACGTGCGAGCAGCGCTCAGTTGACGAGCGTCGGAATGCTGGTGAGCGTCTGGCGCAGATAGTCGAGCATCGTGGTCAGCATCCACGGCCCGGCGATCACCAGCGTGGCCGCGATCGCGAGCAGCTTCGGGATGAACGACAACGTGCTCTCGTTGATCTGCGTGGCCGCCTGAAACAGGCTCACGACCAGACCGACGACGAGCGCGACGAGCAGCAGCGGGGCGGCCATCATGAGGCCGATGTACATGGCGTGGTGGGCCAGCGTCATGACTGCTTCGGGTGTCATCGTGCGTACCTGAAGAACGAGGAGTCGAAAATAATCAGACGAAGCTCTGCGCGAGCGAGCCGAGCAGCAACTGCCAGCCGTCGACGAGCACGAACAGCATCAGCTTGAACGGCAGCGAAATCGTCGCCGGCGACACCATCATCATACCCATCGACATCAGCACGCTGGCGACCACCATGTCGATGATCAGGAACGGAATGAAAATCGTGAAGCCGATCGTGAAGCCGGTTTTCAACTCGCTCGTCACGAACGACGGCACCAGCAGCGACAGCGGCACGTCTTCGGGCCCCTGCATCGGCGCCGCGTGCGAAATGCGCGCGAACAGAGCGAGGTCGCTTTCCCGGGTCTGACGCAGCATGAAGGTCTTGAACGGCGCGACGCCGCGCGACACCGCCTGGTCCATCGGCAGCGTGCCTTCGGAAAACGGCTTGTAGCCTTCGTTATAGGCTTTATCGAGCACCGGCGACATCACGAAAAACGTCAGAAATAGCGCAAGACCGACGAGCACCTGGTTCGGCGGCGTCGTAGTCGTGCCGAGCGCCTGGCGCAGCAGCGACAACACGATCACGATGCGCGTGAAGCTCGTCATCATCAGCACCATCGCGGGCAGGAACGACAGCATCGTGAGCAGCAGCATCGTCTGCACGCTCAGCGAGTAGGTCGTGCCGCCGTTCGGGCCGGGGCTCGTCGTGAAGGCCGGCAGGCCGGCGGTTTGCGCGAACGACAGCGTCGGCAGCGCGACCAGCAGTGCCGGCAGCGCGAGTCGAAGCGCTGTGGGGAGCGAACGCGCCGCACGGCGCATTGGCGTGAAGAACCAACCTGACTGCCTGAAACTGACCTGCATTACCGATCCCCGCCGCGGTGCGCGTTGAAACGTTTGCCCACTTCGCCCTTCATGGCGTCGCGAAAGCGTTGACCAAAGGTGCCGGAAAGCGGTGCGGGCGAAGCGGCAACCGTATCGGCTGCGACGGAACCCGCCGGCATCGTATGCAGCAGCCGCACGTTGCCGGGCGCAGCGCCGAGCACGAGCCACGTATCGCCGATCTCGACGACCGCGACGCGCTCCTTGCCGCCGAGCGAAGCGCCGCCGACCGTCTTCACGAGGCCGCCGCGCTGGCCTGGTTGCAGGCCGAAGCGTCGCGCGAGCCATGCGCAGCCGAACACGAGGCCGATCACGACCGCGAGCCCGACGAAGGTTTGCAGCACCGCGCCGACGCCGAGCGCCGGCACCGCGCTACCCGCGCCGACACCCGAGGCGATCTTCGCGGCGTTGTTGACCGCGTTCATGTCGGCGGCGTGCGCGACGCTGAACGCGATGAGCGGCGCGAGCAACACGCCGCGACCTGCCAAACGTTTCATCGATTGAGTTTCCGGATGCGTTCGGACGGCGTGATGATGTCGGTCAGCCGGATACCGAACTTGTCGTTGACGACCACCACTTCGCCCTGAGCGATCAGACAGCCGTTGACGAGCACGTCCATCGGCTCGCCGGCCATACCGTCGAGTTCGACCACCGAGCCCTGCGCGAGCTGCAGCAGATTGCGGATCGCGATTTTGGTGCGGCCGAGCTCGACCGTCATCTGGACGGGGATGTCCAGGATCATGTCGATATCGTTGTGCGTCGCGGTCGGCTCGACCTTCGACAGCGGCTGGAACACACCGGCCGCGGCCGGGTTGACCTCGGCGTTGCCGTTCTGCTCGGCGAGCGCGCTGGCCCAGTCGTCCATCGCCGCGTCGTCTTCCGCGGCGGACAGCGCGCCGGCGGCGAGTTGCTCGGCTGCCTCGAGATCGCTCTCGGGCTTTGCGTTCAGGTCACTCATATCCACCTTCCTTCATCGTGTCGGCTGCGCTGATCATCTTCTGGACCCGCAACGCGTACTGACCATTGAAAATTCCGTAGCCGCATTCCATCACCGGCACGCCGTCGACTTTCGCGGTGATGTGCTCGGGGATGTTGATCGGCAGAACATCGCCTTTGCGCATGTTCAGGATCTGTTCGAACGTGACCGGCACCTGCGCGAGGTCGGCGGTCAGCTGCACTTCGGCAGCCTGCACCTGCTGCGACAGCACGCGCACCCAGCGGCGGTCGACGTCCATCGCTTCGCCCTGGATCGGCGACGACAGTACGTCGCGGATCGGCTCGATCATCGAGTAGGGCATGCAGATGTGCAGCGTGCCGCCCGTCGAGCCGAACTCGATCGAAAACTGCGTGACGATGACGATTTCGTTCGGCGTCGCGACGTTGGCGAACTGCGTGTGCATTTCCGAGCGCACGTATTCGAACTGCAGCGGGCGCACGCTCTTCCACGACGCGGTGTAGTGCTCGAACGTCAGATTGAGCAGCTTCGTGATGATGCGCTGCTCGGTCTGCGTGAAATCGCGTCCTTCGACGCGCGTGTGGAAACGCCCGTCGCCGCCGAACAGGTTATCGACCACGAAGAACACGAGGTTCGGATCGAACACGAACAGCGACGTGCCGCGCAGCGGCTTCACGTGCACCAGGTTCAGGTTGGTCGGGATCGGCAGATTGCGCGTGAATTCGCTGTACTTCTGCACCTTCACCGGGCCGACGGAGATTTCCGCCGAGCGCCGCATGAAGTTGAAAATGCCGACGCGCAACAGGCGCGCGAAGCGGTCGTTGATGATTTCGAGGCCCGGCATCCGGCCACGGACGATACGTTCCTGCGTCGCGATGTTGTACGGGCGTACGCCCGTACGATCGTTTTGCTCGGATTCCGTGTCGGATTCGCCGGTGACGCCCTTCAGAAGGGCATCGACCTCCTCCTGGGACATGAACTCTTCATGGCTCATTGCTTATTCCTCGTGCGTCCCTTGGCGATTGATGATGGCAGCGCTAGACAAGGCCACGTCACTGCACGACGAACTCGGTGAACAGCACGTCCTGCACGCGGATCGGTGCGACGCCCCGCTCGGTCGGCTCCGTGATCAGCGTCTTCAGCTCTTGGGCGAGCGAGCGCTTGCCTTCGAGCGGCGCGAGTTCTTCGGGGTGCTTGTTCGACAGCGCGAGCAGGATGCGGCTGCGCACTTCCGGCATGTGATCGGTGAGCGCCTGCTGGGTGCCGGCGTCGCCGAGCTTCAGCGTGAGGCCGATGCGCAGGAAGTGTTGCTGGCCGTCGTCCGATTGCAGGTTGACGGTCATCGATTCGAGCGGGAAGAACAGCGGCGCGGCGGACAGCGCCGGCGCTGCTTCGGCCGATACGGCGACGGGTGCGCGCTTCGACATGAAGAACCACACGCCGGCACCGGCAGCGCCCGCGGCGATCAGCGCAATGAGGACGATCAGGATGATGCGCTTCATGGGGCCCGGCGAGGCGGGCGCGGCTTGTTGCGGGGCGGTCGTAGTTGCCATTTGGGTTGCCAGCCTGGTGCTGGCGTAGTAAGGGTTAGGGTGATTGTTGTTGATTTGCCTGCGGCGCTATGGGTCGAAAAGAAGGGCTATTTCTGGCTATTTCTGGGTGTTTCTGGTTTTTGGTTGTTTTTCTTGTCTTTATTCTTTGCTTTGTTGGCCTTTCCTTGTTGTCTTATCGGTCTATTAGCGTTGCCCCTGTGCGGGGCGGCACCTACTTTCTTTGCTGCTGCAAAGAAAGTAGGCAAAGAAGACAGCTCAAACCGCAAGCTCATAAGCGGGTCCCCTGGCTTGGCAGGGGTAGTGGTGCATCTGGAATCCGTGCCCCCGCACATTCCCCGTTCGTGACAAAGCCATCATCCTTCCCACTCCGCACTACGTGCGTCGCGGACGGGTCTGCCTGGGAAACCAATGGTTTGGCCGGCGCAGCGGGGCCGTCGGCTGCGCCTCGGCGATGCGCTGAAACAACCGGTGGTTTTGGAGCGGGGCTTCGGCGCGCGTGGCGCCGCCGGAAGAATGACTGCCTTGTCACCGGGGTGGAATGTGCGGGAGCACGGATTCCAGATGCACCACTACCTCACGCACACCGAGAAACCCGCTTAAGAGTTAGCGGTTTGAGCTGTCTTCTTTGCCTACTTTCTTTGCAGCAGCAAAGAAAGTAGGTGCCGCCCCGCACAGGGGCAACGCCAATAGACCGATAAGACAACAAGGAAAGGCCAAGAAAGCCAGAACAACGAAAAAGAAGCGCCCGCCTCGCTCTAGGCAAACGTATCGACTAATCCAACCTGCTGCCGCACGGCAACATTAGCGATGGCATCCCTGGAGTCCGCAGAGCCCTCCCCTGTAAGGGAACCACGACCACCATCCTTCCCATTCGCCCCACCCGCGCCAGCGCTCTGCTGCTGCTGCTGCTGTTGCCCGCTTTGCCGGGCAAACCCATCACTCACGCTCGCACTGCCGAGCCCAATTCCATTGGACTCCATCGCCTCGCGAAGCTTCGGCAACGCCGCCTCGACCGCCTCCCGCACCGACTGGTGCTGCGACACGAACAGCGCATGCGCATGGTTATCCGCCACCTGCAACACGACCTGCAACGGCCCCAGATCCTTCGGATTGAGCGTCAGCTCAGCACTCTGCGAATGCGCATTCGACAAAAACACCACCTTCTGGCTCAGCGCTTCTTCCCAGGCGCTCGTGCCGACCTGCGGCGTCAACGCGTTCGCGGCGGCGGCCGCGCTCGCGTTGCCGGTGCTCTGCACCGCCGCCGTCGTGCTCGCGGCGTTCGCTGCCGCCTGCGTCGCGGCCAGCGCGGCGTTCGCCGCCTCGGACGCGCTGCGCGTCGAGGCGAGATTGTCGGCCTGGCCGCTGGTCGCGGCCGCGGCGCTGATTGCATCGGCGGCCGACTTCGCTGTCGATGGATCGGCCAGCGCGGTCGCGGCGGCCGTTGCCGTCGTCGGCATCGTGTGGGTGGTCGAGGCGCCCTTGCCGGTGCCGGGCGTCTTGTCGTCCGAGGTGCCGTTCAGGTCGTTTTTCGGGTTGCTAAGGCCGCGTACCGCGCTCGATACGCTCGCGGCTTTCGCCGCCGCGCCGCTAGCGAGCGAGGCCGCCGGCACCGCGCCCTGGCCGCTCGATAGCGCGGACAGCGCATTCTGCAATGCGTCCTGCAGCGACTTCGGATCGACCGCGCCTTTTCTGCTTGCCGCGGTGGCCGTGAGCGCGCTCGTGGCCGTGCCGGCCAGCGCGCTCAGCGCGTCGGTCGCGGAGCTTGCGGCATCGGTCGCGGTGGTCGCGTTCGCGTCGGTGTTAATGACGGCGGCCTGTGCCTGTGCCTGTGCCTGCGCTTGCGCCTGCGCCTGCGCGGCAGCCGCCGCGGCAGCGAGCGCGCCAGCGTCGGTTTGCGCCTTGGTGTCTTGCTGCCTGGTTTGCGTCGTGGTCGACTGGCTGTTCGATGCCTGCTGCGCGGGTGTCGTCGACGTCGTGGATGTTGTGGACGACGATGACGCGCTGGCGCTGGCCGCGTTGCTCGCCGTGCCGCTGCCGTTCTGGCTACTGCTCGCGCTCTGCCGCGAGGGAGCGGGCACGGGCGCGGGTGCGCTGGGCGCGCTCGGTGCCGAGGCTTGCGACGCCTTCGTTGAACTGGTCTGCTGTTGATTCGCGCTGTTCTGCTGGTCGATGCTTTGCTGCAAGGTCTGCGCGAACGGCGTCGAGCTCGCGGCGTTCGCGGCCGCGCTGCTCGATCCATTGCTGCTCGCGTCGAGCAGCGTGCTCAGTTGCGAGCCGATCTGTGAAAGAAGCGACATAAAGAATCCTGTGAATCGGTCAAACGGGTGTGCCGTCAGGCATTAACCGTGCGGCAAGGCCTCACGCGCCGTCGGCTCGCATGCGCAGACTCCGCGCCGCAAATTCGTCGGCGTCGCGCTGTTCGCGCCGCGCCGCCACCTTCGCCTCGGCCGCCTCGCCGCGTGCCTGCAGCACTTCGTACGAGCCGAGCTTCTGCTTCTGGCGCTGCCAGTCGGGCTTCGCCATCTCGACGCGCGCGCTCGCCGCCGCGAGCAGGTTGCGCTGCTGCTCGATCGCTCCGTCGAGCGTGTCGAGGAACGCCTGGAAGTTGCGCATGTTGCCGGCGGGCATCCCCGACTGCGCGCTCTCGGTGAAGCGTGCATAGTATTCGTTGCGGTACTGCACGAGTGCATCGAGTTGCGCCTGTACGTCGTTGCGCTCGCGCTGCGCGCGGCCGAGCCGCTGCGCGGCGGCGTCCACGTCGTCCTGCGCGAGACCGATCAGCGTCTTGATCGGAAAGTGTTTCGACATAATCAGCCTCCTCGATCCTAGGCAAACAGCGCGTTCAGCATGTCGATGCTCGGCTGGAAGTTCGCGCACTCGCGAAAACCTTGCTGCAGGAACGCTTCCATCCGCGGGTACAGCGCGATCGCGCGATCGAGCAGCGCGTCGCGCCCGGCGGAATAAGCGCCGACGTTGATCAGATCGCGGTTGCGCTGATAGCGCGACAGCATCTGCTTGAACATACGCGTTTTATTCAGATGGTTATCGTCGATCAGCGCGGTCATTGCCCGGCTAATCGACGCTTCGATATCGATCGCGGGGTAGTGGCCGGCTTCGGCGAGCGAGCGCGACAGCACGATGTGGCCGTCGAGAATCGCGCGCGCCGAGTCGGCGATCGGGTCCTGCTGGTCGTCGCCTTCGGTGAGCACCGTGTAGAACGCGGTGATCGAGCCGCCGCCCGCCGGTCCGTTGCCGGTGCGCTCGACCAGCGCCGGCAGCTTCGCGAACACCGACGGCGGATAGCCCTTGGTCGCGGGCGGCTCGCCGATCGCCAGCGCGATCTCGCGCTGCGCCATCGCGTAACGGGTCAGCGAATCCATCAGCAGCAGCACGTGCTTGCCCTGGTCGCGGAAGTATTCGGCGAGCGAGGTCGAGTACGCGGCGGCCTGCATCCGCAATAGCGGCGACACGTCGGCCGGCGCGGCGATCACGACCGAGCGCGCCAAACCTTCCTCGCCGAGGATCTGTTCGATGAACTCCTTCACTTCGCGGCCGCGTTCGCCGATCAGGCCAATCACGATCACCTCGGCGCTGGTGTAGCGCGCCATCGTGCCGAGCAGCACCGATTTACCGACGCCCGAACCCGCGAACAGCCCCATGCGCTGACCACGGCCGACGGTCAACAGCGAGTTGATCGCGCGCACGCCGACGTCGAGCACCTTGTGAATCGGCTCGCGATTGAGCGGATTGATGACCGGCGCGGACAGCGGCGCATCGGTTTGCGTGCCGAGCGGGCCGAGCCCGTCGAGCGGACGGCCCGATGCGTCGAGCACGCGGCCGAGCAATTCCCAGCCGACCGGCAGACGCTTCGCACCGGCGAGCGGGTCGGCGATCGGCGCGCTTTCGAGCGGAAAGACGCGCGCGCCGGGCAACAGGCCGATCACTTCGGTGGTCGGCATCAGGAACAGCTTGTCGCCGGAGAAGCCGACCACTTCGGCTTCGGCCATCGGCAGCGAACTGCCGGGCGGCAGCTCGATCATCACTTCGGCGCCGACCGACAGGCGCAGCCCGACCGCTTCGAGCACCAGACCGGCCGCGCGCGTCAGACGCCCGCACGCGCGCAGCGGCTTCGCGATCGCGTTGCGCGCGCGCAGCGCGTCGAGCTGGCCGCGCCATGCCTGCATGTGCGGATTGATGTCGAGCGCGGGATCGTAGGACGGTGCGTGCGGTGCGTGCGGTGCGTGCGGGGCGTGCTCCGTCGCGGCGGACTCGCGGCTCACCGCCGCGCCTGTCGCCGGCTGCGCAGTCGCGGGAGCGTGCCATGCCGCATCCGGTGGTTCCGGAAAACCGGCCGACTCGACATCGGCCAGCGCCTCGGCGCCGAACGACGCCAACGCGAGTTCGCGTTCGAGCGGCGTCAGGTCGCTCGCGCGGATCTCGTCGAGTGTCGGCTTCACCACGTGCTCACCTTGCCGAGCGCGGCGGCGACGCGCTGCCAGCGCGTATCGATCCCCGCGTCGACCTCACCGGTGCCGGCCTGCGCGCGGCAACCGCCACGCTCCACCGATGCATCGGTGCGCACGGTCCAGCCGCGCGTTTGCAATTCTTCGAGCAGATACGCCTCGACCACCGGCAGATCCGCGGGACTCACGATCAGCGCCGGCGCGCCGGAGAGCGCGGGCTCGGCCGCGAGCACCTCGCGCGCGGCCGCGATCAGCGCGGTCGGGTCGTGCTGCACATGCTGGCGCACGACCTGCTGCGCGATGTCGAGCGCGAGCGCGATCAGCGTTTCGGAGATCGCGTGCTGCGCGCCGTCGAGCGCAGTCTTGAAGGTTTCGGCGAGCGCGGCGAGCCGCATCGCTTCCTCGCGCGCCTCGGTCTGGCCCTGCGCGAAACCCTGCGCGTGCCCCTGGTCGTAGCCCGCCTGATAGCCGAGCGCCTGGCCGGCCACATGACCGGACGCGACGCCCTGCGCATGCGCGGCTTCGCGGCGGCGCTCGAGTTCGGCTTCGAACGCGCGCTCGTCGAACTCGGGCTCGGCCGGCGGGGGCGGCGGCGGAGCCGGGTCGAACGACGCCATCTCCCAGCGTTGGTAAGCCGAGAGGCCGTCCTTTGCCGGGGCGTTCGGATCAGACATATGCGTCTTCCGCCTTGCCGCCGATCACGATCTGGCCGCTCTCGGCCAGGTTGCGCACGATCTGCAGGATGCGGCGCTGCTGCGTCTCGACTTCGGACACGCGCACCGGGCCGCGTGCGTCGAGGTCTTCGGCGAGCAACTCGGCCGCGCGCTGCGACATGTTCGACAGGAACTTCTGACGCAGCGCGGGCGGCGCGCCCTTCAGCGAGATGATCAGCGCCTCGGATTCGACTTCCTTCAGCAGCAGCTGGATCGCGCGGTCTTCGAGGTCGAGCAGGTTCTCGAACACGAACATCTGGTCGATGATCTTTTGCGCGAGCTCCGCGTCGTACTGGCGCACGTTTTCGATGACGCCTTCCTCGTGGTTGCTCGACATGAAGTTCAGAATCTCGGCGGCTGTGCGGATGCCGCCCATCGGGCTGCGCTTCAGGTTGTCGCTGCCCGACAGCAGGCCGGTCAGCACGTCGTCGAGCTCGCGCAGCGCGGCCGGCTGGATGCCGTCGAGCGTCGCGATCCGCAGCAGCACGTCGTTGCGCAGGCGCTCCGGGAAGCACGAGACGATCTCCGAGGCCTGATCGCGGTCCAGATGCACGAGGATCGTCGCGATGATCTGCGGATGCTCGTTCTTGATCAGTTCCGCGACCGCCGACGAGTCCATCCACTTCAGACCTTCGATGCCGCTCGTGTCGCTGCCCTGCAGGATGCGGTCGATGATCGCGCCGGCCTTGTCGTCGCCGAGCGCCTTGGTCAGCACCGAGCGGATGTAATCGCTCGAATCGAGCGACATGCCGGTGTGCTGCTCGGCCTCGCGCACGAACTCTTGCAGCACCTCGTCGATCTGCTCGCGGGTGACGTTTTTCAGCGCGGCCATCGCGACGCCGATTTTCTGAACCTCACGCGGGCCCAGAAACTTGAACACCTGCGCCGCCTCTTCCTCGCCGATCGACATCAGCAGCAGCGCGCTCTTCACTACGCCTTCAGCGCTCATCGGACACCCAGTTCTTGACGACGGTTGCTACGATCTTCGGATCCTGACGCGCGATGTTGCGCGCGAACTCCAGGTTCCGCTCGTACTTGTGCTTCGCGTTTTCGAGCGCGAGCTTCTCGCTATCCGCTTCGATTTCGACCACCGCGCCGTCGCGCTCGTCGGCCGGGATGCCGTCGAGCAGCACCGGTTCGTCGGGCGACATCAGCGCGGGCACCGGCTCGGGCGGCGGCGGGAACGCGCGGCGCAGCGCCGGCTTCACCATCACGAAGTAGAGGAACAGGGCCACCGCGCCGATGCCGAGGTACGTCGCGATCTGCTTGTACAGCGCGAGCATGTCCGGCGTGCGCCACCACGGCAGGTCGGCGTTCGGGTCGAGGTCGGTGGTGAACGCGCTGTTGACCACGTTGACCGAGTCGCCGCGCGACGCGTCGTAGCCCATCGCGTCCTTCACCAGCTGCGTGATCTGCGCGAGCTTGTCGGCGCTGACCGGCTGCATCGTCACGTGACCCTTCGGATCGACGACCCGCATATAGTTGACGACGACCGCGACCGTCAGCCTGCGGATGCCGCCCATCGGCTGGTCGATGTGACGCACGGTCTTGTCGAGCTCGTAGTTGGTGGTCGAATCCTTGTGATCGCTGATCGGCGTCGTGCTCACCGAGCTCGCGCCGTTGCCGGCCACGATCGGCGCGGAGGCCGGCTGCGGCGGCTGATTCGACAGCGCGCCCGGCACGCCCGAGGCGCCGCCCTGCGACATTTCGGTGGCGCTGCTCGTCTGCTGGCTGCGGATCGCGGCGTCCTGCGGATTGGCGTTCGGGCCGTACTTCTCCGAAGTCTGCTCGCTGTGCGAGAAGTCGATGTCGGCGCTGACCTGCGAGCGCGCGTTGCCCGCGCCGAACAGCGGCGCGAGGATCGTGTCGATGCGCTGCTGCGTGTTGCGTTCGATCTGCTGGCGGAACTTCAGCTGGGTCGCATCGAGGCCGCTGCCGTTGGTTGGCTGCGTGAGCAGGTTGCCGTCCTGGTCGAGGATCGTCACGCCGCGCACCGGCATTTGCGGCACCGCCGACGCCACCATGTGCGTAATCGCGACCACTTGCCCTTCGTCGAGCACGCGGCCCGGGTACAGGTTCACGAGCACCGACGCCGACGGCGGTTCCTTGTCGCGCACGAATACGCTCGGCTTCGGAATCGCGAGGTGCACGCGCGCCGATTTGACGCTCGAGATCGATCCGATCGTGCGTTCGAGTTCGCCTTCGAGCGCGCGCTGATAGTTGACCTGTTCGTCGAACTGGCTGATGCCGAATTTCTGGTTGTCCATCAGCTCGAAACCGACCGAGCCGCTCTTCGGCAGTCCCTGCGATGCGAGGCGCAGGCGGGTCTCGTGGACCTGCTCGGCGGGCACGAGCACCGCGGTGCCGCTTTCGGACAGCTTGTACGGGATATTGGCCTGCTGCAGCGCGGTGATGATCGAGCCGCCGTCGCGGTCGGACAGATTGCTATAGAGCACCTTGTAGCTAGGCGCGCGCGACCACAGGAACAGACCGGCGACGACCGCCACCAGCAGCGCGACCGCGAACACCAGCGGCGCGCGCGGGTTGCCGCGCATCTGCGCGAGTCCGGACAGACGCTGGCCGAAATTGCCGCCGAGACCTCCGAGGCCGCCGAGGCCACCGAGGTCGGCCGTGCCGCCGGCCTGGCCGCCTGCGGCCTGAGCGGCCGCGGGCTGCGCGCCGGCGAGCCCCATGCGGGCGTCGGGGTTGATCAAAGAGTTGGCTGACGAATCCATGCGTCGGGTTTCTCCGGGGGATGCCTTGGCGTTCTGCCGTGATGCCGCGCCGGGGCTCGGCGGACGGACAGAGACTTTCACCTTGAAATTATCCGCAGCGCCGCTCAACCCGATTGCTTGAATAGAGCCGGGTTTCCCCCCTAGTTTCGGGACTTTCGGCGAGGGGCCGCTGCTATGCTTTCGTCCAGATCGGTACACCTTCCAGTGGTCCGATCGCCTATCCAACGGAGAAAAAGATGACCATGCCCGTGAACGCGCTATCGTCGGCGCTGCAACAGATGCAGGCGATGGCGACGCAGGCGGCCGGCGGCGCGACCCCAGTGGCGGAGCAATCCGGCGCGGCGACGCCGACCAACTTCGCGGCGGCGCTGAAGGCCTCGCTGGACAAGATCAGCAGCGACCAGCAGAAGGCGATCGGCGAATCACAGGCGTTCGAACTCGGCGCGTCGAACGTGTCGCTGAACGACGTGATGGTCGACATGCAGAAGGCCAACATCGGCTTCCAGTTCGGCCTGCAGGTGCGTAACAAGCTGGTCGCCGCGTACAACGACATCGCGCAGATGTCGATCTGAGCGGGATCGCGCGGGACTGCATGAAGGATTGCCCGAAGGTCCATCTGAGTCCCGTCCGACGATCCGGCAAGCCGCTGCCGGCGCTTGCGTCGGTGGCTTCGCGACCCGTTTCCATGCCCGCCCAGCGGCGCTTTCGATCCTCCTTGCACCGGACTAAAGCTTTGTCGTCGCGCATCCGATAACCAAATTACATGTCAGCGATTGGCGCGGCGACGCGCCACGCGGCCACGCCACGACTTAACCGCAGCCAGTATCAGAGGAGGAGCGCCGATGTTTTCCCAAGGACACGCTGGAGCCAACGCGTATGCGCGTGTCGGCATCGAGACATCCGTGATGGGCGCGAGTCCGCATCGTCTGATCGTGTTGCTGTACCAGGGTGCACGTCAGGCGATCGCGCAAAGCCGCCTGCATTTGCAGCAGGGCAACGTGGCCGAGCGTGGCATGGCGATCAGCAAGGCGATCCGGATCATCGAAAGCGGGCTGCAGGCGTCGCTCAATCTCGAGGTGGGCGGCGAAATCGCCGAACGGCTCAATGCGTTGTACGACTATATGGCGCGTCGGCTGTTGCAGGCCAATATCAATCAGAGCGAGGCGATGCTCGTGGAAGTCGACCGACTGCTCGCGACGCTCGAAGAGGCATGGATCGGGATTGCCCCGGAGATCGCGCGGATGGCGGCACAGCCAGCCGCGGAAAGCCTGAGATGACATCGAACGCAGAATATTTTGCCCGCTATGAAGCGGTCGCCGCGCTGTCCTGCCGCATGCTGATCGCGGCCCGCCGTGCACTGTGGAACGACCTGGTGCACCTGCAGGAAGAGTATCGGCATCTGGTCGAAGCGCTGCGCGAAGCCGACGTGGGCGTCAAGCTCGACGAAGCCGAGCGCCTGCGCAAGTACGCGCTGATCCGCCAGATCCTCGCCGACGACGCCGCGATCCGCGACCTCGCGAATCCGACCATGGCGCATCTGTCGGCGCTGTTCGCCGGCCGGCCGACGCGTGTGCTCAAGGAGTTGTACGGGGCGCGCTGAGTGCGGGCGGGCACGCGGATGAGCTGACGCCACGCCGTACGCGTCTGAAGGATCGGAGCAATCAGAGCATCGCGCGCATTGCCGCCGATGCGACCAAGGAACCGGCATGAACGGAATCGATTCGGCCCTCGCTTCGGTGCTGTCGAGCCGGATCGACAGCCTGCTCAGCATCGCGCCGGGAACCGCGACCACCTCGCAGACCGGCGCCGCCGGCGTCGATACGAAGGTTGCCGCGGCGCCTGCGAACGCGACGCCCGCGCCGCAGTCGTCCGCGCAAACCGCGCTGTCGGCCGTCGCGCTGACGCTGAACGCGATCGCGCACTCGGGCGGCGAGGCGACACCGGCGGTGCTCGGCCGCGCGCCCATCTGGGCGGCCGCGCCGGCGCTCGACGTCGCCATCGAGAGCTTGCCGCTGACCAATGCGGGATCTGCTGCCGGCGATTCCGCCGCTTCCGCCGCTTCCACGAATATCAATCCCAATCCCAACGCTGCAGCCAACGCAACCGCGGCTACCACCGCGAGCGTGGCGGCGACCGAAGTGCCGGTCGCGGCGCTCGCTGCCGCGCTGCAAAAAACAGTGGCCGACAGCGGCCTGTTCTACGAGGCGCATCTCGCGGCGTGGCTGGTCGGCCAGCGTTCGCCGGCTCAACTGGCGAACGAGGCACAGAATCAGCTCGTCGCAGATTCTCAATTGCCCCCCGGCTGGAGCGCCGACGCTGGCGACGCGAGCGCACGGTCCGCTTCGGCGAACGGAGCCCCCGAGGCAACGCCACGCGGCGCGCCGAACGGCGCACCGGCCGGCACGCCGAACGCTGCCGATAACCACCCTGCCTCGCACGCGATGCCGTCGATCCTGACCGCGCAGGCCGCGCGCCTTGTCGCGGGCGAACTGCTGGCCAGTTCGGTGTCCGACCTGAACGGACAGTCCACGCATGCGGGGCCGCACAGCGCCGCGTCCCAGGCTGCCGATGCCGGTCCATCGCAGAGCGCGCAGGCGATGGCGGCGGCGGTGCATCCGGCGACCGTGCCGCTCGTGCGCCAGCAGCTCGATCTGCTTGCGACCGGACAGTTTCGCTGGACCGGCGAGGCGTGGCCCGGCGCGCGTCTGGACTGGACCATCGAACAGGATGGCGACGAATGGGACCGCAGCGGCGGCGGCCTCGCGAGCGAGGACGACCAGCCGTGGCGTACGCGCCTGACGCTGTCGCTACCGACCCTCGGCACCGTCGATGCCGAACTGACGCTGGTCGGCACGCGGCTGACCGCGCGCGTGCAGGCGAGCCCGCGGGGCGCCGCGCGGCTCGCGATGCAGGGAGACGGTTTCCGTCAGCGGCTCGCGGCGGCGGGGATCGAACTGCAGGGATTGACGATCCGGGAGATTGGCGGCGGCGCACCAGGGACTACTGCGGCTGGCGCCTCGGCGGCGGGGGCGCAGGCGGCGGGCGTGTATGCACGGTCGGCGTCGGCGGCAGTGACCGAGTCGGCGGCGGCGAGCGCCGCATCGCGCGACGACTTCGATTGGGATATCTGATGAGCCGCACCCATCGTCGCAGCGCGGCTGCGCTCGTTTATGACGCTCATGGCGGGGAGCCCGCGCCGCGTGTGGTCGCGAAGGGGTATGGGCTGCTTGCCGACATGATCGTGCAGCGCGCGAAGGAAGCAGGGCTGTATGTGCATGAGGCGCCCGAGATGGTGTCGCTGTTGATGCAAGTCGATCTGGATGCGCGGATTCCTCCGGAGCTGTATCAGGCTGTTGCCGAGTTGTTGGCCTGGTTGCATCGGCTTGAGAGTGGGGCCGATGTTGAGCCGGCGCATGAGGGAGGGAGCGCCGGCGCGCAAGATGTGGTGGATGTTGTTGCTACTGATGTGCCTGGCGGCACGGGGGCTGCGGATCATTGACGGTGCGCGTTTGCCATTTTGCAGGGCGGAGCTCTTTTTGTTCTTGTTCTTGCGGTATTGGCTTTTCCTTGCTTGCTTGTCGGTCTATTGGCGTTGACCCTGTCCCATCGCAATCGGTGGATCGTCGCGTGACGTAGAAGAGGCCCCGCTGCGGCGCGGGCCTTTTCGCAGGAAAAACCCCGCCAAAGCGGGAATAGCGAGCCGAACTCAGAGATCAACGAAACGCGGCAACAGGTCCTGATCGGCGAGGCGGATTTCGATATCGTTAGCCGCCTTGACGTGCTCCCGGTTGTGCACATCAAAGACTTCATCCGTCACGCTAACGACGATCGTGCCTTGCTGCTTGCCATCGCGCATGACAGGGATAAGGTCGCGCGCTTCGGGCACTTGGGCCGGTGTGAGAACGTGCGGCAGGTAGAGCATCCAGCTTACGCCAGGACGATCTTCAAACACCTTTTCCTTGAAATAGAAGTACGGGCCAAATGTGATGTAGAACGACCCATAGATTTGGACAATTTTAGCAAGAACTTCTGTTACAGATTTATAGTCACCCAGGCGGGAATCCCGTTTTTCTGTCTTCTCGTTAAGAGATATGTCAAGCGATTTTGAAAAAATCTCTCCGCCATCAATCTCGACTGTTATTGATGCGCCAACCTGATCCGATCTCACCCCATTCCATATTCCGATTGATTTCGGATCACCCTTGCTTCTCCCCGCGTACTCTTTCGAAAGAGCATCGATTGCAGTCGTTGATGGAATTTTGTCGTCATAGGCGCGATGCTGAAGTGCCTCTTGCTCGCTCTCGCCTTGTAGGTACCATTCGCTCAACTCGCTATCTTTGCGTTTCAATAGGTCGATGACAGGCCGTAGGCGACTCAAGTGATATTGCCAATCTGCATTGGGTAAGTCAGTCCGATCACGATGTTGCTCTGACAGGTTCATTATTTTCTCACTGCTGGAAAACGGAAGGGATTCCAAATCTCTGAAGTTTTGGCAACATAAACTGTCTCGTTTTAGATGTCTGAAAATACCAGATCAGGTTGGCGGGTGGATTGCCGCGTACAATCGTGCCTTGCTTCTTGATTTGCTCAGCCATGTTTGTAAAGCCCTTGAAAAACTCGAGGGGTTTTCCATTTCCACTGATAAATTGGTCGTAATTCCCCTTGGCTTCCTGCAAGAGGCATTGGGAAGGCTGAAATCCGTCGAAGTCTGTGCCAAGCCACGCCCACTCCATATTCCAGCCCTGGCTGGTTTCCCTGCCTTTCCCGTCCGTCACTATTCCGTACTCAAACCCTGTGATGCGGGCCTGGTAGCGTCGCGGCTCAGGATTCATTCCGTGATTCCTTCGCACCTTTTCGCCGCTTTTCTCAGGCAGGCACTTGCATGGCCTCTCACGTTCGCGGGAGCGATCACGCGACAGTTCGCCCCAACCGCCATCAGTGCCTGCTCCCGTGCCGCTGCTGCCCGCAGGACCAGCAGACGGTGCGGCGGTGGGGACCGGAACCGGCATTGGCGCTACCTGCGCCATTGCGTTTACCGCGCGTGCGAGCGTTGCCGGGAATGGAATAGCCATCAACGTTTCTCCTTCATTTCCTGTTGTCTTTTTCGCGTGGCCTGCATCAACATTTCGAATCGCTGTTCAGCTGGAACACCGGGTTTGTGCAGCCATGCTATGACCTCCGGAATCCAGTAAAACCCCGGCGTGGTTGCTTCCACATACAGGAAATCGACTATCGGCCCGTCATGTGTAAAGCGGAGCATCTTTGTTTGCGCAAAGGCCGCATTAAGCCGGTCGCGCAAGGTCGGATCATTGGCCAGCGCGGGATAGTCGCGCACTATATGACCACGAATAAAGTCCACATAGTTGCGGTCCTCATAGTCTTTCAGAAGCGCCCATTGTCCTTCGGTAAATTCCATTGTCGTTGATGGTGAACCGTTGTCCTTCGTTGAGGTAGTGCCACGCGTCGGCAGCCCTGAAAAGCTCACGTTCGCTCCTGCCGTGGCATACGGCATTGAGCGCATGCAACACCCTGGGGTCCCAGAAGCGCAGCAGGGCCGATCGTCCATTTGGTATTCGGGTATTCAGGTGCGCGCGCAGCTTTGCGGCCTGCCGCTCAAGGCTCTCTGAGGTGGTCAGCCAGATCACGCCAGGGCGGACCTGTTCGAGTTCGCGCAGGTCCGCAAGAAAATCGCGCGCCGTGTTCGGATCAACCAGCCACGGCCCCGCGTGTGCGAGTGCCATGTCGTTCGTTCCCGCGAACAGCGAAACCGTCCTATCGGTTTCCGGCGTGAGTTGCTGGCCGGTATGCTGCTGGTAGTGGATACCGTCCACTAGCGCCAGCACGTGGCCGCCGTAGTGCCGTTCCCCGTACTGGCGAAGCTGTTCATTGACAGAGACGGGAATCATCAGCGCTCCAGGGTCATCGCACCTTGCCCGGCAGCGCGGATCATGCAATCGAGACAGATAGACGACTGCGGAAGCACCGACCGGGGCGTTGCGCCGTAGACCGATGACGGGCCTTTTTTCCGTGGGGTATCCGGGGAGCGTCCACGGCAATTGCATGCCCATGCATAACCCAGGGCTTCGGCCATCTCATAACCGGTTGGATACGACTTCAGACTATCGAACGGAAACCATTCGCCGGTTTCGGCGTTCAGCGCCATTGCCGACGGCATTGACGGAAAGTTTGAGTAGATGGAATAGGTGATGCGGCAAAGCTGGCATTCTTCCATGCCCCGGGTTTCATCCTGCTTCTGTTTTTCCATCTGACCTCTGCTGTTTTTCCAGAACACACCCGACAAATTAATCATCTAAAACGCGACACGGTCAACGGCTTTAAATTGAGATAAAGCCGTTTTGACAACTATTTACTATGGTGTCGGGTATCTCTATTTCTATTACATATTTCCGCTCACGCGGGATGACTAACAGGAGTAGTGGTGCATCGCCTTCGGCGCTTGAGGCCGAAGGCTCCCGCTGCGCGGGCGAAACCATTGACTTCATCGCGTCCAACTCAAATGCGGCAGCCGACCATAAACAGCCTTTCGAGCCAGCGGGCGCGTAAGGGTCGACGCGGTGGCGTGTCAACGTGCATTGCTTTCAACCATGCAATGGAATTGTCACGCAACGTTCTTACACTGCGGCCCGAAGCAAATAATTTCAAATATTGGGCGCGGTTTCGCGAAGACGTCATCCGTCCAGTGCGAATAGGGTTGAGAACGAATGAATCTTTCGAAGAAGAAGAGTCGGATGTTGCGCGTGAGCGCTCGTGCCCTGCTGGCCAGCATCGGCGTGGCGGCCGGCTTGAGCGCATGCGGCGGCGACGTTAGCACGGTTCCCCAGGTGTCGGGCCAGGTACTCGGCAGCTACATCCAGAATGCGAAGGTCTGTCTCGACCTCAATGACAACGGCAAGTGCGATAGCGGCGAGCCGTATGCGGCGACCGATGCCAAGGGCAAATTTTCCATTGGCGACGCGAGCAACGGCGGCTGGAAGAATGTGGTCGCGGATTTGACCAACGCGCAGGAAAACGATGCCAATGGCAAAAACATGGGCACACAGTTCGGTTCCGGCACGTTCTTCCGCGCGCCGAAGGGCGCGACGGGCACCGTCAGCGCCATCACCACGCAACTGGCACAACTGGTGGCGGGCGGCGCCACGCTGGACAACGCAAAGAGCACGCTCGCAGCGAAGTACGGCAGCGTGCCGGCCGACAAGCTGCTCGGCGACTTCAACAGCGACAGCAGCCTTGCCAGCCTGAAGACCGCGAGCGACAACTACATCAAAACGGTTGTCGGCGCCAAAGCGGTGCGCCACGTGTTCGTGATCACGATGGAAAACAAGGACTATGAGGAGTCGTTTGGCACGACTGCGGCCACCAGTGGCCAGGACCCATACCTGAAGTCGCTGGCGAAGCAAGGCGCGATGCTGACCAACTACTACGGTACGGGTCACGTCAGCCTCGATAACTACATCTCGATGATGAGCGGTCAGCCTTCGACGGTGGATACCGAGACCGACTGCTTCGCCCTCTGGTCCGACATCGTCGATGCCGGCGACTACACCGATCCGGTCAACGGTGCCAAGCTGCTCAAGGCTGGCACGGACGCGAACGGTCACGCCGGTGGCGGCTGCGTGTATCCGGCGCGCGTCAAGACGCTTGCCAACCAGCTCGATAACGCCAAGTTCGCCTGGAAGGGCTACATGGGCGACATGGGTAACGACCTGAACCGCGACGGCACGAAGACGTGCAGCTTCCCGACCCGTACCGCGAAGCTGGCGGGCACGGACCCGGCCAAGGCGGTCGACGGTACGCAATCGGCTTCGGCGGGTTCCGCGTCCGGCGACGTCATCGCGGATGCCTACGCAACGCGTCACAATCCGTTCGTGTACTTCCACTCGATCATCGACGACATCGAATATTGCGACCAGCACGTCGTGAATCTGGACGCAAACCTGGAAAACGATCTGAAGTCGATCGACACCACGCCGAACCTCGTGTTCATCACGCCGAACCTGTGCGATGACGGCCATGACGGCGACGGCACGGGCGCATCAGGCAAGGGCTGCAAGAGCGGCGCGCCCGGCGGTCTGACTTCGATCGACGCGTTCCTGAAGAAGTGGGTTCCGATTATCCAGGCTTCGCCGGCTTACCAGCGCGATGGTTTGATCGTGATCAACTTCGATGAGTCGAATGCGTCCAGCGGCGGTTATAGCCCGTCCCTCAACGGCACGACGCTGCAACTGATGATCAACCTGACTGGCGCGTCGACCGCCAACCAGCAGAGCGGTCCTAATGTGACGCGTCCCGAGGACGAGTTCCTGATGGCGAACTATCCGATTTCCGCCGCTGCGGGATTGCTTGGTTCGGCAAGTGCTTCGGCGCTGACGGCAGCATTCCCGACGGCGACCACGTTCAGCCTCGGCATGCACTACAACGGCGTGGGCGGCGACCGCACGGGGGCCGTGCTGTTGTCGCCGTTCATCAAGGCGGGTACGACCACCGCTACGGGCTACAACCACTATTCGCTGCTCAAGAGCCTGGAAAACGTGTTCGGTATTCCGCAGTATCTGGGCTATGCAAACGATGCGAATCTGACGGCCTTCGGCTCCGACATCTTCACCCAGTAAAGATTGATGGCTTTGCACTTTACGAAAGGGACCGCCCGGGGGGCGGCCCTTTTTCTCTTTGCGAGCTTCTTCCTCGCGGCCTGCGGCCCCAAGGAAGAGGCGATCAGCACTGCTGCCGCCGCGACACCCCCCGCGGCAACTTCCGCAGCGCCTTCCAACAAGGACATGGCCGAGATCGGCAAGCTGGCCTTTTTCGATCAGTCGCTGTCGGCGTCGGGCCGGCAGTCGTGTGCGAGCTGTCACAGCCCTGATCATGCCTATGGGCCGCCCAATGGCCTCGCCGTGCAACTGGGCGGCGCCGATATGAAGCACTACGGCACGCGTGCCGTGCCTTCGCTGCGCTATCTGCGGCGCGTGCCGATCTGGACGCACACGTATGCGAGCAGCGCCAAGGAACGCATGGAGGATGGCGACAACATGCCTTCCGGCGGCTACACCTGGGATGGGCGTTTCGACCGCCCGGCAGACCAGGCCGCGTTCCCGCTCCTGAATCCGGACGAAATGGCCAACGCGGACGCTGCGGCAGTCGCGAGCAGATTGAGCAGGAGCGCTTACGCGGCGCGTTTCCGTGCCGTATTCGGTCAGGACATCTTCTCGCGGCCGGCCGACGCGCTCGCGGCGCTCGGCAAGTCGTTGGAGCGCTTCCAGTTCGACGATCCGAGCTTCCAGCCGTTCGACAGCAAGTTCGATCGCGTGCTGGACGGCAAGGCGCAGTTCACCGCGCAGGAGGCGCGGGGCTTCAGCCTGTTCGTCGATCCCGAGCGAGGCAACTGCGCGTCGTGTCACCTTGTCGACAAGGGCGCGGCCGGTGCGCATCCGACGCTTTCCGACTACAACTTCCAGACACTGGGCGTGCCACGCAACCCGGAGATTCCGGCCAACGCCGATCCGAAGTACTACGACCTGGGTTTGTGCGGCCCAATGCGGACCGACAAGACCGACAACAAGTGGTACTGCGGCATGTTCAGAACGCCCACGCTGCGCAACACCGCAACCCGCCAGGTGTTTTTCCATAACGGCCGCTTCCACACGCTCGAAGATGCTTTGCGCTTTTACGTGCAACGCGACACGAACCCGGGCAAGTGGTATCCGCATCCCGGTGGCAAGCAGCAATTCGACGACCTGCCGGTGCAATACCAGAGCAACGTCGACCATCGCACCGCACCGATGACGAATCACAAGGGCGGCAAGCCGGTCTGGTCAGACAGCGATATCCGCGACGTGATCGCCTTTCTGGAGACATTGAACGACAGCGACGCAGAGGCGAACAAAAAAGTCGCAGCGCATTGAGGTCGCGGCCGAATGCCGTTTCTCAACACGTCCCGTAGGCGTCGAGAGGGCTCTGAGCGACGCGCCGAAACAACCAGTGGCTTTGGAACAGGGATTCGGCGCGCGTAGCGCCGCCGGAAGAATGACTGCCTTGTCACCAGGGTGAAATGTGCGGGAGCACGGATTCCAGATGCACCACTACCTCACGCCGACCGAGGGACCCGCTTAAGAGTTTGCGGTTTAAAGCTGTCTTCTTTGCCTACTTTCTTTGCAGCAGCAAAGAAAGTAGGTGCCGCCCCGCACAGGGGCAACGCTAATAGACCGATAACAAAGCAAGGAAAGGCCAACCCGTAAAGCACACCGACAAGACAACTATCCCTATCGAAGCCATCACGCTATGCGGCGCCCTACAAGCCGTTACGATCCCATGTGTCTATTCCGGCCCGCCAGTACCGCCATAGCCTGATGATCGCCGAGTATGCTAACGCCGCCACAAGCAGATCAATAGTCACCCACACGACGAAATACAAATCCTCGGGATCGCGGATTCCAAGCCAGCGCGAAGCACGCCACCAAATCACCGACTGGCTTTCAGGCATTGGCCAGGGATACGTGTGGACATAGGGCACAGCGAGACAGAACAGACCGACAAACAGCGCGACCTTGGATAGCCTACGGGCAAGTGCTTCCATACGTGATGACCTCGATTGTTCCGTACGCGCGAAGCCCCGAACTGCGGACAGGAATAGTAGCGGTGTGGATCAGCGCGTTGCGAATTCTCATGAAATCGCTATGGCTCGGCACGGCAATACAACCAAGTGAAATACCTTGGCCTCCTGCCGGGTGTAACCGGAACTGCCCGCGCCTCACACCATTAACCCAGGTTATGTCATCAATGCTGCCGTCATCCCGATAAAGCGCGAACCATTCATTATGATTCGAAGGCGTGCCGAATGCTGAGTTGAAGGTATCTTGAGCCCACGCGTAAGCCTGAGAGCGGATGCCGCCCTTGGGGCGATCAACGATCCAGTATTTACCCGCCGGGATAGGGCCGTCGTTGGGCACTGCTGTGCATCCGCCGCGATTGCGATATTGATGGTGACCTGAAAAGGCGTTGAATGTGCCGACGCCGAAAATCGTCAGTGGCGACAACGGTGCGTTATTCACAAGAAATTTTCCTTCGTAAGCCACGTATGTTGTTCCTCGAGAAGGTTTATGACCGCCGCGCAGCTATGAAAATGTCGCCGCTGAGAGATACAAAATGCGGGTATCATTTTTTACTCGGTTGAAATCTGAATGGCTATAAGAGTGTGCTGAATATTTGCGAGCAAATGGCTGCGCCCCAGCGACGCGCCGAAACAACCAGTGGCTCTGGAACAGGGTTTCGGCGCGCGTAGCGCCGCCGGAAGAATGACTGCCTTGTCACCAGGGTGAAATGTGCGGGAGCACGGATTCCAGATGCACCACTACCTCACGCCGACCGAGGGACCCGCTTAAGAGTTTGCGGTTTAAAGCTGTCTTCTTTGCCTACTTTCTTTGCAGCAGCAAAGAAAGTAGGTGCCGCCCCGCACAGGGGCAACGCTAATAGACCGATAACAAAGCAAGGAAAGGCCAACCCCGCAAAGAACAACGACAAAAAAGGCCTCACCACGCCCAAAGTAAAAATCAAAACCTCATCATCAACTTCAACAACGCGTTCACGCGTCTCCCATACGGCGGCGAGATCAACCCACGCGCGTTGAGGCGCGCCTGCATGAGCACGGGCTTCATCTTCGAAAAAGTAACGAACCCCTCATACCCGTGGTACGCCCCCATCCCACTCGCCCCGACCCCGCCGAACGGCAAACTCTCGCAAGCAAGATGCATCAGCGTCTCATTGACCGCCATGCCACCGGCAATAGTCTCGAGCGTGACACGCTCAACAGTCCGCGCATCGTCGGCATACAGATAAAGCGCCAGCGGCCGCGGCCGCACATTGATCCACGCGATCGCATCATCGAGCGTGTCATATGGCACGAGCGGCAACAGCGGCCCAAAAATCTCCTCCTGCATCAGCGCGCATTCATTCGGCGCGCCAGTCACGGCGATCAACGGAAAGCGCCGACTCGCGGCATCGGGCGTCGCGTCGGTCAGCGGATGCAACTGCGCACCCGCAGCCCGCGCTTCGTCGGCGAGACGTTCGAGCCGCTCGAAGTGCCGCGCCGAAATGATCGACGTGTAGTCCGGGTTCTGCGCAAAGTCCGGATACATCCTCGCCATTCTCACGCGCGCCCGTTCGATGAACGCCTGCTCCTTGCCGCGCGGCACCAGCACGTAGTCGGGCGCGATACAGGTCTGCCCCGCGTTCAGCGTCTTGCCGGCGATCAGGTTGTCGACCGCGTTGTCGAAACGCGCATGCGCGCCGATCAGTGCCGGCGACTTGCCGCCGAGTTCGAGCGTGACCGGCGTCAGATGCTCGGCCGCCGCGCGCATCACTTCGTGACCGACCTTGGTCGAGCCGGTGAACAGCAGATGATCGAACGGCTGCGCGCTGAACGCGGCCGCGAGCGCCGCGTCGCCGTTGACGACCGCGACGTGATTGCGAGCGAAGGTCTGGCCGATCAGCAACTCGAATAGCGCCGAGGTGCGTGGCGTCAGCTCGGACATCTTGATGATCGCGCGATTGCCGGCCGTCAGCGCGCTGATCAACGGACCGACCGCGAGCAGCACCGGATAATTCCACGGCACGATGATGCCGACCACGCCGAGCGGCTGCGGCACCACCTTTGCGCGCGCCGGCAACAGCCACTTGTTGGTGCGGCGGCGCTGCGCTTTCATCCAGCGCTTGCCGTGACGCAGCGCGGCGTCGATCTCCTCCTTCACGAGCAGGAATTCGGCGAGCAGCACTTCTTCCTTCGCGCGATTGCCGAAGTCCGCGTGCATCGCATCGGCGAGCGCGTCACGATTGTCGAGCATCAGCTTGCGCAGCGCGCGCAGATGCGTCGCGCGCGTGTCCCAAGACGGATACGGCGCGCGCAGATACGCGTGACGTTGATCGCGCAGCAGCGCTTCGAGCGCGGCGACCCCCGACAGATCATTCTTCATGTGAGTCCACTCCCTGATGGATGACGATGCGCGTCGAGCGCGCTTATTGGTTTGAGCTTGCGTCGGTGTTGCGAGCGGAGCGCCCGGAGTTAGCGTGCCCGCCGCGCTTACGCGGGAAAGGCGCGCTCGATGATCGCCGCGTGATCGAACGTGGCCGGCAGCGTGCCGTACACGCGGCCGCTTTCGCCGCAGCCGTCGGCGACCCGCGTCGCGATGAACGCGTCGGCGACCGCCGCGGGCGCGTGCTGCGCGAGCAGCGTCGCCTGCGCGATCAGCACGATCTGCTGCGCGATACGTCGTGCCGACGCCTCGCGCTGTTCGGCTGGCCCGTTCAGCGTCGCGGCGAGCCGCGCGAGCGCCGCGCCCAATGCCGGATGCGCGCGTGCGACGTCCTGCCAGGCGGCGAACAGCGCTTGCGCGGCTTGCGGCTCGCGCTCGATCGCGCGCAGCACGTCGAGGCACATCACGTTGCCCGAGCCTTCCCAGATCGAGTTGACCGGCGCCTCGCGATAGAAGCGCGCCATCGGCCCGGTTTCGACGTAGCCGTTGCCGCCCCACACTTCCATCGCCTCGCCGGTGAATTCGAGTGCGCGCTTGCAGACCCAATACTTCGCGGCCGGCGTAACGATGCGCCGCCACGCGCGTTCGGCCGATGAAGCCGATGACGCGTCGGCGGATTCCTCGAACGCGCGCGCGAGACGCATGAACAGCACCGTCGCCGCTTCCGATTCGAGCGCGAGATCGGCGAGCACGTTGCGCATCAGCGGTTGCTCGGCGAGGTGCCGCCCGAACGCGCTGCGATGCCGCGCATGATGGATCGCCTGCACGAGCGCGGCGCGCATCAGCGCGGCGCTGCCGATCACGCAATCGAGCCGCGTGTAGTTCGCCATTTCGATGATGGTCGGCACGCCGCGTCCTTCGTCGCCGATCATCACGCCGTATGCGTCGAGAAATTCGACTTCGCTGCTTGCGTTGGAGCGGTTGCCGAGCTTGTCCTTCAGGCGCTGGATCTGCACCGCGTTCTTGCTGCCGTCCGGCGCGAACCGCGGCACGAAGAAGCACGACAGTCCCTCGTGCGTGTCGGTGCGCGCGAGCACCAGATGCGCGTCGCATTGCGGCGCCGAGAAAAACCACTTATGACCGATGAGCCCGTAGGCGCCGCCGCGCCCGCCGGCACCGTCGAGCGCATGCGCTCGCGTCTGGTTGCTGCGCACGTCGGAGCCGCCCTGTTTCTCGGTCATGCCCATGCCGATCATCATCGAGCGCTTCTGCGTGAGCGGCACGTCGCGCGGATCGTGCTCGCGCGTGTACAACTGCTCGCGCAGTGTGTCGAACAACGCGGACTCGCGCTGCAACACCGGAATGCTCGCGAAGGTCATCGTCAGCGGACACAGCGAGCCGGATTCGATCTGCGCATGCATGAAGTAGCCCGCGCAGCGCGCCGCCATCGCGCCGCTTCGCGGATCGGAAAACGGCAGCGCGTGCAGTCCTTCGCGGCGCAGCAGCACGAGCAGTTCGTGCCACGCGGGATGAAACTCGAGCGCGTCGATGCGCTCGCCGCGAGGACTATGCGTGACCAGCTCCGGCGTATGGCGGTTGGCGAGCTCGGCGAGCGCGAGCGTGTCGGGCGTCGTCAGCGCCGCGCCGTGTCGCAGCAGCGCCTCGCGATGCCAGCTCGCGCCGTCGCGATCGACGGCCGCGCTCAAGGCGGTGTCGCTCGCGAACAGGTTGTAGTCCGCGAGCGCAGGCGCCTGATTCGTCACCTCGTGAGTCTGGCCGAAGCCGTGCCGTTCCATCTGCTGTCTCCGTGCTTTCGCTATTGTGCGCCGCTTTGCCGACGGCATCCGCGATGTGTTTCGACGCATCTGTTCGAGCGCCGCGCGTGATGCCGGATGGGGGGAGAAAGGCGCGCGCCGCGCCGTGTTTGCATGCCGCGCGCGGCCCGTGCGCGCCTTTCATCATAGGGGCGCGATGCCGCCGGCGTTTAGAGGAATCGTTCTGTCAGTAAGCCGCCGCAGCCCCAAAACGCTCCCTACAATGCGCAGAAAACACACGTAGACAAGTGTGCACGAGACAGGGTCCGCGAGCAACGCGGCCCATCAGGAGGAGCGCATGCAATACGACTACATCATCGTCGGTGCGGGCTCGGGTGGCTGCACGCTCGCGAGCCGTCTCGCGGATAGCTGTCCCGACGCGACCATCGCGTTGATCGAAGCCGGTCCGCATACCGAGCGCAATCTGCTGGTGAACATGCCGGTCGGCGTCGCGGCCGTGGTGCCGAACCGGCTGAAGACCAACTACGGCTACCTGACCACGCCGCAGCCGGGGCTCGCCGGTCGCCAGGGCTATCAGCCGCGCGGCCGCGGTTTCGGCGGATCGAGCGCGATCAACGCGATGATCTACACGCGCGGCCATCCGCTCGACTACGACGAGTGGGCCCGGCTCGGCTGCGATGGCTGGTCGTGGGCCGAGGTGCTGCCGTATTTCCGCCGCGCCGAAGACAACCAGCGCGGCGCCGATGCGTGGCATGGCGAGGCCGGTCCGCTGACGGTATCCGATCTGCGCTTCAAGAATCCGTTTTCAAAGCGCTTCGTGCAGGCCGCGCTCGAAGCGGGCTACAAGGCGAACGACGATTTCAACGGCGCGGACCAGGAAGGCGTCGGCTTTTATCAGGTCACGCAACGCGACGGGCGACGCTGCAGCGTTGCTCGTGCCTATATCTACGACCGGCCGCGCGCGAACCTGCACACGATCGCCGACGCAACCGTGCTGCGCGTCGTGTTCGACGGCAAGCGCGCGAGCGGCGTCGAGATCGTGCGCGGCGGCCGGATCGAAGCGCTCGCCGCGCGCGCCGAGGTCGTGCTTGCCGCGGGTGCGTTCAACTCACCGCAATTGCTGATGTGCTCGGGCATCGGGCCGGCCGCGCATTTGCGCTCGCTCGGCATCGACGTGCTGCACGATGCGCCCGAAGTCGGTCAGAACCTGATCGATCACATCGATTTCACGATCAACAAGCGGGTGAGGTCGATCGAGCCGGTCGGGTTCTCGGTGCGCGGCATCGCGCGGCTGCTGCCGCAGTTCGTCACCTTCATGCGGCATGGGCGCGGCATGCTGTCGAGCAACGTCGCCGAGGCGGGCGGTTTTCTGAAGACCCTGCCGACGCTCGAGCGGCCCGATCTGCAATTGCATTTCTGCGCGGCGATCGTCGACGATCACAACCGCCATATGCACTGGGGCCACGGCTATTCGCTGCACGTCTGCGTGCTGCGTCCGCATAGCCGCGGCACCGTGACGCTCGCGAGCGCCGATGCGCGTGTGGCGCCGCTGATCGATCCGCGCTTTCTGAGCGATGCGCGCGACCTCGATCTGCTCGTCGAGGGCGCGAAGATCGCGCGGCGCATTCTCGACGCGCCGTCGCTCGCGCTGCATGGCGGTGAGGAGTTGTACACGCGGCCGGGGCAAACGGATGCCGAACTGCGCCAGACGATCGCCGAGCGCGCGGACACGATCTATCACCCGGTCGCGACTTGCCGGATGGGCGGCGACGCGCGCTCGGTCGTCGATCCGCAATTGCGCGTGCGTGGCGTGACGGGGTTGAGGATCGTGGATGCGTCGGTGATGCCGACCCTGATCGGCGGCAACACCAACTCGCCGACGGTGATGATCGGCGAACGGGCGGCGGAGTTGATCGCGGCGAGCCGGCGACAGGGAGCGGGGATATCGGCGCAGGCGGCTTGATCGCCGTCGACGACGAGTTCGACAAACGCAGGCGGCGCGATGCAACCGCCCGCCGCGCTTCACTCGTGCGCGGGTAGCTAAGCTTCGTCCGGCGTTGCGATTCCGTTGAAGCCGATTCCCGGTCCGAGCATGAAATCGTCGCTGACGTGCGTCGGCAGCGTTTCGCGCGCGACGTCGAGCCATGCGCGCGCCGCGTGCGACAGATAGCCGTTGCGGCGCCAGCCGATCGCCATTTCCCACGGGATCTCCGGTTCGACGACCGGGCGGCAGGTGAACTGCGCGGGATCGAGCCGCCGGCAATAAGGCGCGGGCAGCAGCGCGATGCCGACGCCGGCCAGCACCAGCGCCGCCATGAAGTCCCAATGCCCGCTGCGCCCAACGATCGCGGGCGCAAACCCCGCCGCGCGGCAGGCGTTCAGCACGACGTCGTTCAGCGCGAGGCTCTCGCCGTAAAACACGAACGGCTCGTTCGCGAGCTGCGCGAGCGGCACCTCGTTCAACGCGTCCCAGCGCGAGCCGCTGCGCGCGACGAGCCACAGCAACTGGCGCGACATCGGCAGCACGTCGATGTTGTCGGGATCGACCGGCTGCAGCACCCCGCCGAGTTCCAGCTCGCCGTTGATCAGCGCGGCTTCGATCGCGCGTGAGCCCTGCTCGAACAGCTTCAGTTCGATCTTCGGATGGCGCTTGCGGAACTCGGCGATCGCGGGCGTGAAGAGTTCACCGCCCATTGGCGGGATGCCGATGGCGAGTTCACCGCGCCCGAGCGTGTCGAGATCGTTCAGCTCGGCCTGTAGTTGCGCGTGCGCGGCGAGCACGTCCTGACCGCGCTGATAGACGATCCGGCCGACGTCGGTGAGCACCATCTGACGGCCGTCGCGCAGCAGCAGCGGCGAACCGATCTCATCCTCCAGCGACTTGACCATCTTGCTGATGGTCGGCTGCGTGACGAACATCTGCTCGGCGGCGACCGTAAAGCTCTGTTGACGGACCACTTCGACGAAATAGCGCAGCGCGCGGAGTTCCATGACCGTGGCCTCCAGAATTCCAGATTGGAATGGTTTCGATGATTGTAAGTCATTTTGTTTATGGTGCGACGAGCCTCATACTGAGCCCCTTCCGAGTCAGCCAGGGAATGCCATGTCCGCGCCAGTTTTCGTCCGTTCCGCGCCTCCCGCCGATGGCGGTTCGAGCGGCGGCGCGGGTGGCTTCGGCCGGGTCGCACGCATCGCCGTGCAAAGTGCCGCGATTGCCGCGCTGTGGATCGGCGCCGATTTCATCGTGCGCCGGCTGCATTTGCCGGTGCCGGGCGGCGTGCTCGGCCTCGTCGTGCTGCTCGCGCTGCTGTTCTGCGGCGGCGTCGCGCCTCGCTGGGTCAAGGCCGGCGCGGACTGGCTGCTGTCCGACATGCTGCTGTTCTTCATTCCGGCCGCGGTCGCCGCCGTGCAATACGGCGGCCTGTTCCGCGCGGACGGCTGGCGGCTCGCGCTGGTCGTGATCGCCGGCACGCTGATGGTGATGGTCGCGGTGGCGTTCGCCGTCGATCAGGCCGCCCGCGTCGAACGGCATTTCGCGCTGCGCCGCGTGCGGGTTGCGCGTAAGACCAGCAGTCTGGCGCGCGAGCACCGATGAACCCGCTCTTTTTGACTTCGCTGTTGGCCGACGACGCCTCGCGCCTGATCGCGGCCGGTTGCCTCGTGCTGACGATCACGCTGTATTTCGCGTCGAAGGCGCTGTATGCGCGCGTGCGCTCGCCTTGGCTCACGCCGATGCTGACCGTGCCGGCCGCGCTCGTCGCGATTGTCGTGCTCGCCCACATTCCGTATTCGCTGTACTTCGAGGACACGCGCTGGCTGATGTGGCTGCTCGGTCCCGCGACGGTCGCGTTCGCCGTGCCGATCTACGAGTACCGCGCACTGCTGAAGCGCCACTGGATTTCACTGTCCGTCGGCGTGACGGTGGGGATTCTGGTCGGCGTCGGCGGCTCGTTGATGCTCGCGAAGCTGCTGCATCTGTCGCCGGAATTGCAGCGCAGCCTGATGACGCGCTCGGTGTCGACGCCGTTCGCGCTCGCCGTGTCCGACAGGATTCACGCGCCGAAAGATCTGAGCGCGCTGTTCGTGATCGCGACGGGCGTCTGCGGCATGCTGTTCGGCGAACTCGTGCTCGCGTTCGTGCCGCTGCGCACGCGGCTCGCGCGCGGCGCGCTGTTCGGCGCGGCCGCGCACGGCGTCGGCACCGCGAAGGCACGCGAACTCGGCAGCGAGGAGGGCGTGGTGTCCAGCCTGACGATGATGATTGCCGGCGTCGCGATGGTGCTGCTCGCGCCGATGCTGGGACTGCTGCCGATCTGAACCAGCGCGCGCCGCACCATCCCGCGCGCGCCGAAGTCACCTCGATTTGCTACAATCGCCGTTCGTCTTCGAGGAGCGTTGCGACGGGTACCGCGAATCCGCATTCGCCGGCCGCCCGCCAGGCTCGAAGGCTTCAATCGGCAGCATGGAATGCGCATCACGCGAATCCGTGCGTTGCCTCAAACCGCGCTCACGTCACATTTCTAGTCAATTTCTTAGAAAGGAGGGCGTGATGAACGCCGCAGTTATCGATTCCCCCAAGCAGGATTACGTTGTTGCCGATATGTCGCTCGCCGCGTGGGGCCGCAAGGAACTGACGATCGCCGAGACCGAAATGCCCGGCCTCATGCAGACGCGTGAAGAGTACAAGGCGCAGCAGCCGCTGAAGGGCGCGCGCGTCGCCGGCTCGCTGCACATGACGATCCAGACCGGCGTGCTGATCGAGACGCTGACCGCGCTCGGCGCGGACGTGCGCTGGGCCTCGTGCAACATCTTCTCGACCCAGGACCATGCCGCCGCCGCGATCGCGCAGGCCGGCACGCCGGTGTTCGCGTTCAAGGGCGAATCGCTCGACGAATACTGGGAGTTCTCGCACCGCATCTTCGAATGGCCGAACGGCGAGTTCGCCAACATGATCCTCGACGACGGCGGCGACGCAACGCTGCTGCTGATCCTCGGCTCGAAGGCCGAGAAAGACCGCTCGGTGATCGCCAAGCCGACCAACGAGGAAGAAACCGCGCTGTACAAGTCGATTGCCGCGCACCTCGAGATCGACCCGACGTGGTACTCGAAGCGCCTCGCGGCAATCAAGGGCGTCACGGAAGAAACCACCACTGGCGTGCATCGTCTGTACCAGATGGAAAAGGAAGGCCGTCTGCCGTTCCCGGCCATCAACGTCAACGACTCGGTCACGAAGTCGAAGTTCGACAACCTGTACGGCTGCCGCGAGTCGCTCGTCGACGGCATCAAGCGCGCGACCGACGTGATGATCGCCGGCAAGATCGCGGTCGTGGCCGGTTACGGCGACGTGGGCAAGGGCTGCGCGCAATCGCTGCGCGGTCTGGGCGCGACCGTGTGGGTCACCGAAATCGATCCGATCTGCGCGCTGCAAGCGGCGATGGAAGGCTACCGCGTCGTGACGATGGAATACGCGGCGGATAAAGCCGACATCTTCGTGACGGCGACCGGCAACTATCACGTGATCAACCACGATCACATGAAGGCGATGCGTCATAACGCGATCGTCTGCAATATCGGCCACTTCGACTCGGAAATCGACGTCGCGTCGACCCGCCAGTACCAGTGGGAAAACATCAAGCCGCAAGTCGATCACATCATTTTCCCGGACGGCAAGCGCGTGATCCTGCTGGCCGAAGGCCGTCTCGTGAACCTCGGCTGCGCGACGGGCCACCCGTCGTTCGTGATGTCGAACTCGTTCACGAACCAGACCCTCGCGCAGATCGAACTGTTCACGCAGGGCGCGAAGTACGAGAACAAGGTGTACGTGCTGCCGAAGCATCTGGACGAGAAGGTCGCGCGTCTGCATCTGGCGCGCATCGGCGCGAACCTGACCGTGTTGTCCGACGCGCAGGCCGGCTACATCGGCGTCGACAAGAACGGTCCGTTCAAGCCGAACCACTATCGCTACTAAGTAGGCGGCCGCCCGCGGGTTCGAGGCGCGCTTCGCGCGCCCGGCCAAGCGGACGGCGGTGAAAAGTTTGACGGTCTGATCTCGGGGCGGCGCACAATGCGCCGCTTTGTTCGACAGCGCCGCTTTTCATTTGCTGGACATCTTCCCCGCACAGGTGCTTACAAGGAGTTCTCACATGACCGTGCTGCTGACCTGGCTCATCAACGCGCTCGCGCTGCTGATCATCACCTACATCGTTCCGTCGATCCACATCCGCAGCTTCGGCACCGCGCTGATCGTCGCGATCGTGCTCGGTCTCATCAATGCGGTGATTCGGCCGGTACTGATCCTGCTGACGCTGCCCGTCACGATCCTCACGCTCGGACTCTTCATTCTGGTCGTCAATGCGCTGTGCTTCTGGCTGGCCTCGTCGCTGTTGAAGGGCTTCGAGGTGTCGGGCTTCTGGTCGGCGTTCTTCGGCTCGATCCTGTACAGCATCGTGTCGTGGCTGCTGTCCGCGCTCATTTTCGGCAACCGCAGTCTAGGTTGACCTCATTGACTATGAATCCGATCGAACTCTCATTCGAATTCTTCCCGCCGAAGACGCAGGAAGGCATCGACAAACTGCGCGCGACGCGCGCGGAACTCGTGTCGCTCAAACCGAAGTTCGTGTCCGTCACGTTCGGCGCCGGTGGCTCGACCCAGCAAGGCACGCTCGATACCGTCATCGACATGGCGAAAGAAGGGCTCGAGGCGGCGCCGCACCTGTCGTGCATCGGCTCGTCGAAGGAAAGCCTGCGCGCGATTCTTAACGAGTACCGCGCGCACGGCATCCGCCATATCGTCGCGCTGCGCGGCGATCTGCCCTCGGGCATGGGCGCGGTCGGCGAGCTGCGCTATGCGTCGGAGCTCGTCAGCTTCATCCGGGCCGAGTTCGGCGACTGGTTCTGGATCGAGGTGGCCGGCTATCCGGAATACCATCCGCAGTCGCGCTCGCCGCGTCACGATCTGGAGAATTTCGCGCGCAAGGTGAAGGCCGGCGCGAACTCGGCGATCACGCAGTACTTCTTCAACGCGGACGCGTACTTCCGCTTCGTCGACGATGCGCGACAGCTCGGCGTCGACGTGCCGATCGTGCCCGGCATCATGCCGATCACGAACTTCTCGCAGCTGATGCGCTTCTCCGAAATGTGCGGCGCCGAAGTGCCGCGCTGGATCGCGCGCCGGCTCGAGAGCTTCGGCGACGACCGCGAGTCGATCCGCGCGTTCGGGCTCGACGTGGTGACGGATCTGTGTCAACGGCTCGTCGACGCGAACGTGCCGGGTCTGCACTTCTATACGCTGAACGCCGCCACGTCGACCAAGGCGATCTGCGAACGGCTCGCCGTGTAACGGCCATGCCCGCGCGGCCACAACGGCCGCGCGGTCCCCGCCAGTCGGGCGTGGGTCTTGAATTTGTCCCAAATAGCGTGGTAAGTCCCTGTTGAAGCTCATTTTTGGGCTGTCTATCATCGAAAAGCAGCTACCCCGGCTGCTGTGCGGAGGACGATATGACAGTGACAAGAATGACTGCGGCACACCGACTGTTCGCGCTTCACCAGTTCTGCCTGCCGGCTCTCGCCGCGCTCGCGGTCGCCACGAGCGGCCTCGCGCCCGCCGCGTCGCAGGCGGCCACGCTGCCCGACAAGACGCTGATTTTCTGCTCCGAAGGCAGCCCGGCGGGCTTTGATACCGCGCAGTACACGACCAGCGTCGAGTTCAGCGCCGGCTCGTACACGGTCTATAACCGGCTCGTCGAATTTGCGCATGGCAGCACGGACATCGAGCCGGGACTCGCCGAAAAGTGGGACGTGTCGCCCGACGGCCTCACCTATACCTTCCATCTGCGTCGCGGCGTCAAATTCCAGACCACGTCGTATTTCAAGCCGACCCGCGAATTCAACGCGGACGACGTCGTGTTCACTTACGAGCGCATGCGCGATCCCGAGAATCCGTTCCGCAAGGCGTATCCGGTCAATTTCCCGTACTTCAACGATCTCGGTCTCGCGAAGAACATCGCCAAGATCGAGAAGCTCGATCCGTACACGGTGCGCTTCACGCTGAAGGAAGTCGACGCGCCGTTCCTGCAGCAGATCGCGATGCCCTTCGCATCGATCCTGTCGGCTGAATACACGGATCAGCTGCTGAAGGCGGGCAAGGCGTCGGATATCAACCAGTACCCGGTCGGCACGGGTCCGTTCATCTTCCGCAGCTATACGAAGGACGACACGATCCGCTTCGACGGCAACCCCGACTACTGGAAGCCGGGCGTCGCGAAGGTCGGCAAGCTGATCTTCGCGATCACCGTCGATCCGGCCGTGCGCCTGCAAAAGCTGAAGCGCGGCGAATGCCAGGTGATGTCGTATCCGCGTCCGGCCGACATCCCGACCGTGAAGGCCGAGGCGTCGCTCGCGATGCCGAGCGAAGTGGGCTTCAACCTCGGCTATATCGCGTACAACACCACCAAAAAGCCGCTCGACAACGTGCTGGTGCGCCGCGCGCTCGACATGTCGGTCAACAAGAAGGCGATCATCGAAGCGGTCTACCAGGGTGCGGGCCAGCTCGCGACCAACCCGATGCCGCCGACGCAATGGGGCTACGACAAGAGCCTGAAGGACGCGCCGTACGACGTCGATAAGGCGAAAGCGCTGCTGAAGGAGGCCGGCTACCCCGACGGCTTCGAGCTGACGCTGTGGGCGATGCCGGTGCAGCGCCCGTATAACCCGAACGCGCGCCTGATGGCCGAAATGCTGCAGTCGGACTGGGCGAAGATCGGCGTCAAGGTGAATATCGCCACGTACGAGTGGGGCGAGTACATCCGCCGCGGGCACGCCGGCGAGCATCAGGCGATGCTGATCGGCTGGACCGGCGACTACGGCGACCCGGACAACTGGCTCGGCGTGTTGCTCGGCTGCGACGCGGTCAACGGCAGCAACTTCTCGAAGTGGTGCTACAAGCCTTACGACGATCTGATCAAGCAGGGCCGCAGCACCACCAAGATGCCCGATCGGCTGAAGGCCTATACGCAGGCTCAGGAAATCTTCAAGGACCAGGTGCCGTTCACGCCGATCGCGCATTCGACCGTGTATCAGCCGATCAGCAAGAACGTGACGGGCTTCAAGATCGATCCGTTCGGACCGACGCAATTCCTGGAGGTCGGGGTGAAGTAAGCGGACGCGGCGCGCTTTTCGCGCCGCTTTCGTCGCCGGGCGGCTCGAACGGGCCGTCCGGACCGTGTCAGTACCGTGGCAAAAACGTTTGCACGAAGTGTTTCCTATCGTCAACAGAGGGATTTTGCTCCGCTTGGTGGCCGGCCCAAGCTCAAGTAATATCCCGCTACGCCGGCGCAAGCCGGCCCTGAACCTGGAGGAAACATGAAGCAAAACAATCTGTTGCGCGTCGCGCGTGTGTCTACGCTCGTCGCAGCCGCAGCGGCATCCCTGCTTGGCGTCACGAGCGCGCAGGCCGCTGGGATTCCGAACAAAACCCTCGTTTACTGCTCGGAAGGCAGTCCCGCGGGTTTCGATCCGGCCCAATACACCACGGGCGTCGACTTCACGGCCAACACGTTCACCGTCTATAACCGCCTCGTCGAATTCGAGCGCGGCGGCACCAAGGTCGAGCCCGGCCTCGCCGAGAAGTGGGATGTGTCGCCCGATGGCAAGACCTACACGTTCCATCTGCGTCACGGCGTGAAGTTCCAGACCACCTCGTTCTTCAAGCCGACGCGCGAATTCAACGCGGACGACGTGGTGTTCTCGTTCCAGCGCATGCTCGACCCGAACCAGCCGTTCCGCAAGGCGTATCCGGTGCAGTTCCCGTACTTCACCGACATGGGCCTCGACAAGCTGATCACGAGCGTCGAGAAAGTCGACCCGTACACGGTCAAGTTCACGCTGAAGGAAGTCAACGCGCCGTTCATCCAGAATCTGGCGATGGAATATGCGTCGATCTTGTCGGCCGAATATGCGGATCAGCTGCTGAAGGCAGGCAAGGCCGCCGACATCAACCAGTTCCCGGTCGGTACCGGTCCGTTCATCTTCCGCAGCTACACGAAGGACGCGACGATCCGCTTCGACGGCAATCCGGAATACTGGAAGCCGAACGCGGTGCAGATCTCGAAGCTGATCTTCTCGATCACGCCGGACGCCGGCGTGCGCGTGCAGAAGATCAAGCGCGACGAATGCCAGGTGATGAGCTATCCGCGCCCGGCCGATATCGCGCCGCTGAAGGCCGAGCCGAACATCGACATGCCGTCGCAGCCGGGCTTCAACCTCGGCTACCTCGCGTACAACGTGACACACAAGCCGGTCGACAAGCTCGAAGTGCGTCAGGCGCTCGACATGGCGATCAACAAGAAGGCGATCATCGACTCGGTCTACCAGGGCGCGGGCCAGCTCGCGACGAACCCGATGCCGCCGACGCAATGGTCGTTCGTCAAGAACCTGCCGGCCGCCTCGTACGATCCGGCCAAGGCGAAGGATCTGCTGGCGAAGGCGGGCTACCCGAACGGCTTCGACCTCACGCTGTGGGCGATGCCGGTGCAGCGCGCGTACAACCCGAACGCGCGTCTGATGGCGGAAATGATCCAGGCGGACTGGGCGAAGATCGGCGTGAAGGCGAAGATCGTCACGTACGAATGGGGTGAGTACATCAAGCGCGCGCACGCGGGCGAACACGACTCGATGCTGATCGGCTGGACCGGCGACAACGGCGATCCGGACAACTGGCTCGGCACGCTGCTCGGCTGCGAGGCGATCAACGGCAACAACTTCTCGAAGTGGTGCTACAAGCCGTTCGACGATCTGATCCAGAAGGGCCGCACGACTTCGGACGTGCCGACCCGCACGAAGATCTACGGCGACGCGCAACATATCTTCGCGCAGCAACTGCCGTTCTCGCCGATCGCACACTCGACCGTCTATCAGCCGGTCAGCAAGAAGGTGGTCGACATGCGCATCGAACCGCTCGGCTACGCGCGCTTCGACGGCGTCAGCATCAAGTAATTCGTAAAGTTCGCACAGTACGCCGCAGTAGAGTACGCTTTCGCACGGTTAGAAAACTGGTCGAAATGGTCCGGCGACCGGGGTCACGAGCCCTCGTCGCCGGTTGCGTTTTTTCATCACCAGTACTATAGGAGCGAACTATGTTCCGCTTCGTTTTGCGCCGCATCGGCATGGTGATACCGACGTTCATCGGCATCACGATCCTCGCGTTCGCGCTGATTCACCTGATCCCGGGCGACCCCATCGAAGTGATGATGGGCGAGCGCGGCGTCGATCCCGCCATGCATGCGGCCGCGATGCACCGCCTCGGGCTCGACGAGCCCTTGCCGATCCAGTACTTCCACTACATCGTCCGAGCCTTGCACGGCAACCTCGGTACCTCGATCATCACCAACACCAGCGTGATGGGCGAATTCCTCGCGCGCTTTCCCGCCACCGTCGAACTGTCGATCTGCGCGATGCTGTTCGCGCTGATCGTCGGTCTGCCGGCGGGCGTGTTCGCGGCGCTGAGGCGCGGCACGGTGGTCGATCACGGCGTGATGGGCACCGCGCTGACCGGCTACTCGATGCCGATCTTCTGGTGGGGCTTGATCCTCATCATGGTGTTCTCGGTCAAGCTCGGCTTGACGCCGGTGTCGGGCCGCATCGCGGTCGAATACGACATTCCGCACTTGACCGGCTTCATGCTGATCGACTCGCTGATGTCCACCGACGAAGGTGCGTTCAAGTCCGCGCTCAGTCACCTGATCCTGCCCGCGATCGTGCTCGGCACGATTCCGCTCGCGGTCGTCGCGCGCATGACGCGCTCGTCGATGCTCGAAGTGCTGCGCGAGGACTACATCCGCACCGCGCGAGCGAAGGGCTTGTCGCCGGGACGCGTGATCGTCGTGCATGCGCTGCGCAATGCGCTGATTCCGGTCGTCACCGTGATCGGCCTGCAGGTCGGCACACTGCTTGCGGGCGCCGTGCTGACCGAAACGCTATTCTCGTGGCCGGGCATCGGCAAATGGCTGATCGACGCGATCGGCCGGCGCGATTATCCGGTCGTGCAGGGCGGTATCCTGCTCATCGCGACGCTGGTGATCGTCGTGAACCTCGTCGTCGATCTGTTGTACGGCGTGTTGAATCCCCGCATCCGCCATACGAGGTAAATGACAATGGCTGATATCCAAAACACCGTCCCCCAAGCGGTCACCCCACCGAGCGGCCGCGCCATCGCGGCACGCGAATTCTGGGCGAACTTCTCGCGCAACCGCGGCGCGGTCGGCGCGGGCATCATCGTGCTGGTGCTGATCTTCATCGCGATCTTCGCACCGCTGATCGCGCCGCACAGCCCGATCGAGCAGTATCGCGACTCCGTGAAGATTCCGCCCGCGTGGCTCGACGGCGGCAACTGGAAGTTCATTCTCGGCACCGACGAAGCGGGCCGCGACATCCTCTCGCGTCTGATGTACGGCGCGCGGCTGTCGTTCTGGATCGGCTTCGTGTCGGTCGTGCTGGCGCTGATTCCGGGCGTCGTGCTCGGCCTCATCGCCGCGTTCTTCGAGAAATGGGCCGACACGCCGATCATGCGCATCATGGACGTGCTGCTCGCGCTGCCGTCGCTGCTGCTCGCGGTCGCGGTGGTCGCGATCATCGGTCCGGGTCTCGTCAACACGATGCTCGCGATCGCGATCGTCGCGCTGCCGGGCTATGTGCGTCTGACGCGCGCGTCCGCGCAGGGCGAGTTGCAGAAGGAGTATGTGACCGCTTCGCGCGTCGCGGGTGCGAGCACGTTGCGGCTGATGTTCTCGCAGGTGCTGCCGAACTGCACCGCGCCGCTGATCGTGCAGGCCACTCTCGGCTTTTCGTCGGCGATTCTCGATGCCGCCGCGCTCGGCTTCCTCGGCCTCGGCGTGCAGCCGCCGTCGGCGGAGTGGGGCGCGATGCTCGCGTCGGCGCGCGATTACATCGACAGCGCATGGTGGATCGTCACGATGCCCGGTCTGTCCATCCTGATCTCGGTGCTGGCGATCAACCTGCTCGGCGACGGGCTGCGCGACGCGCTCGACCCCAAACTGAAACGGATGGCCTGACCATGAGCAATCTACTGACCATCCGCAATCTCGCGGTCAACTTCAGCGGCTTGCCCGCGGTCGACCGCATCAATCTGGACGTCGCGCCGGGCGAAGTGCTCGGCGTGGTCGGCGAATCGGGCTCGGGCAAGAGCGTGACGATGATGGCGCTGATGGGCCTGATCGACGCGCCCGGCAAGGTCACCGCCGACGAAATCACGTTCGACGGCAAGAACCTGCTGAACGCCTCCGCGAAGGAACGCCGCAAGATCATCGGCAAGGACATCGCGATGGTGTTCCAGGACGCGCTGACGAGCCTGAACCCGAGCTACACGGTCGGCTATCAGATCAAGGAAGTGCTGAAACTGCACGAAGGCTTGCGCGGCAGCGCGCTCGACAAACGCGCGCTCGAACTGCTGGATCAGGTCGGCATTCCCGATGCGAAGAACCGCGTCGGCGCGTTTCCGCATCAGATGTCGGGCGGCATGAACCAGCGCGTGATGATCGCGATGGCGATCGCCTGCAACCCGAAGCTGCTGATCGCCGACGAGCCGACCACCGCGCTCGACGTGACGATCCAGGCGCAGATCATGGAACTGCTGATGCGCCTGCAGAAGGAACGCGGCATGGCGCTCGTGCTGATTTCGCACGACCTGGCCGTGGTGTCCGAGGTCGCGCAGCGCGTCGCCGTGATGTACGCGGGCGAGGTGATCGAGACGAACAAGGTGCCCGACATCTTCGCCGCGCCTCATCATCCGTACACAGAAGCGCTGCTGGCCGCGATTCCCGAGCACAACGTCGGCGCGGTGCGGCTCGCGGCGCTGCCGGGCATGGTGCCGGGCCGCGACGACCGGCCCAAGGGCTGCCTGTTCGCGCCGCGCTGCAAGTACGTGGTCGACGACTGCATGAAGGCGCGCCCCGCGCTCGCTCCACTGCCCGCTCACGCGGAGTTCACGCGCGTGCGCTGCATCAAGCCGCTGAACCTCGAGAAGGACGCCAACGTTCACACGCAAGGAGGCGCCCGATGAGCGCAGCACTCGAACCCCGTCGCCAGTCGGATCGTACTGGCGACCAGGTGCTCGTCGCCGACCAGCTCGCGCGCTACTACACCGTCAAGCGCGGCATGTTCGCGCACGGCACGGTGAAGGCGCTGAACGGTGTGTCGTTCGCGCTCGAACGCGGCAAGACGCTGGCGGTAGTCGGCGAATCCGGCTGCGGCAAGTCGACGCTCGCGCGTCAGCTGACGATGATCGAAACGCCGAGCGCGGGCCGCCTGCTGATCGATGGCGAGGACGTGGCCGGCGCGAATCACGAGAAGATCGCGGCGCTCAGGCGGCGCGTGCAGATGGTGTTCCAGAACCCGTTTGCATCGCTCAATCCGCGCAAGACCGTCGAGCAAACGCTCGGCGAACCGCTCGCGATCAACACGCAGATGAGCGCGACCGAGCGCGCCGAGCGCATCGCGCAGATGATGCGCACGGTCGGCCTGCGGCCCGAGCACGCGAAGCGCTATCCGCACATGTTCTCCGGCGGCCAGCGTCAGCGGGTCGCAATCGCGCGCGCGATGATCCTCGATCCGCAGATCGTCGTCGCCGACGAACCGGTGTCCGCGCTCGACGTGTCGATCCAGGCGCAGATCCTGAACCTGTTCATGGACCTGCAGGACGAGTTCAAGACCAGCTACGTGTTCATCTCGCACAACCTGTCGGTGGTCGAGCATATCGCCGACGACGTGATGGTCATGTACTTCGGCGGCGTCGCCGAGCTGGGCGACAAGAAGCGCATCTTCTCGAAGCCGCGCCATCCGTACACGCGCGCGCTGATGTCGGCGACCCCGTCGATCTTCGAGGCGGACCGCACGATCAAGATCAAGCTGCAAGGCGAAATGCCGTCGCCGCTGAATCCGCCGTCGGGCTGCACGTTCCATCAGCGCTGCCCGTACGTGATCGATCGTTGCCGCAGCGAGGTGCCGAAGCTGCGTGAAGTGGACGGGCGCCTCGTCTCGTGTCACCGCGCCGAAGAGGTGGGGGACATGGATGCCTGATGGGGTGGCGGCGCGTCGTCTTGCGCGCCGCTTGTGTGAGGGCGGCGGGATAGCCGCCTTCGCGCGGCGCCGCGGGGCGCGGGCGCCGGGAGGCGCCGCGCCCTGCGGCGCATTTGCTGGAAGCTTCGTCAGCGAGTTTTTTCCCGCGTTTTTCTGTGCGTTTGTCGATGCGCTCGCGCGCGCCTTGTTTTCCGTATTTTTCCCCGCGTCGCTGTCCGCTTTTTTGCGGCTAGGCTGCGCGCTGTCGGTCGGCGTGGCCGTGCCCGGCATCGCTGACGCGGCCGGCGCGGCGGCCAATACGCCAGTCCAAAGTGCCCAGGCGGCCCAGGCGGCCCGGCCGGCGGTCACTGTGCCAGCCACGCCACCGCCGTCGATTGCGCCGCCCCCGGTGCCCGGCACCACCGCGAGCGGACCGGTGCGTCAGCAACCGGCGCGCATGCCGTTCTATGTCGCGACACGCGGCAATATCACCATCTATGTGCTCGGCACGCTGCACGTCGGCGATCCGGCCGACTATCCGGCGGGACAGCCGTTCCGCGCGCCGATCCTCGCGGCGCTCGCCGCGTCGCCAACGCTCGCGCTCGAACTGTCGCCGGACGAACTGCTGGTGTCGCAGGACGACGTCTCCAGGTACGGCGTGTGCAAGCACGACTGCCTGCCGGGCCTGCTGCCCGAACCGTTATGGCACAAGCTCGCGCTGCGGCTGCGCGGCAACCCGGCCGCGCTCGATGCGATCAAGAAGATGCGGCCGTGGCTTGCGTCGCTGGTGGTCGAGACCTACGACTCGCTGTCAGCGGGTCTGCAGACGGAGTACGGCACCGAAGCGCAATTGCAGAACGTGTATCTGAAGACGCGCGGCAAGATCGTCGGACTCGAAACGCTCGCGCAGCAGATGCGTTCGTTCACCGGACTGTCGGCCGCGCAGCAGCGAGAGATGCTCGCCCAGGATCTGGTGCAGACGCCGGCGCAGAACGTTCAGGACGTGCGCACGCTGCATCGTCTGTGGCAGGTCGGCGATGCCGATGCGATCGCCGCGTGGCAGGCCGCCAAATCTGAGAAGCTCGCGCGCGATCTCCGCATCTCCGATTCGATTGACAACCGGATCGTCTACGAGCGCAATCGCCGCTTCGTCGCGAAGATGCTGCAGCTCGCCGCGCCGAACAAGCCGCTGTTCGTCGCGATCGGCGCGCTGCATCTGGGTGGGCCGAAGGGCGTGCTGCAGCTGTTGCGGCAGCACGGCTTCGTGGTGGAGGCGGGGTGAGCGACGCAAGACCGTTCGCGTCTTTTCACGCGCCGCTTGTCTGAACGACGCGCTTGTCAGCAGCACTAGAGAAACATCAAGAAATTGAGCAGAAAAATATTGATCACCAGCAGCGTCAACGCCGTCGGAATCTGCGCCTTGATCACCGCATTCTTGTCGGGTAATTCGAGCAGCGCGACCGGCACCATGTTGAAGTTAGCGGCCATTGGCGTCATCAGCGTGCCGCAGTAGCCGGAGAACATGCCGATCGCGGCCATCACGGCCGGGTTGCCGTGGAATACGCCGACGAGGATCGGCACGCCGACGCCGCCCGTCATCACCGGAAACGCCGCGAAGCCGTTGCCCATCACCATCGTGAACAGCGCCATGCCGATGCAGTACACGGCCACCGCAACGAAGCGGTAGTCGAGGCTGATATACGACGTGGTCAGGTGCGCGACCGCCTTGCCGACGCCCGCGTCCGAGAACACGAGGCCGAGCATGCCGAGCATCTGCGGCAGCACCGCGGCCCACGACAGCGCATCGACGAGGCGGCGCGCCTCCTTCATCGACTGACCGACCGTGTCGCGCGTGATCACGCAGGCGATCGCGAGCGCGATCACACATCCAAGACCAAAGCCGATCAGCGTGACGTTGGCCTTCTCGATCAACGGCACGCCACCGAACACCAGGTGGCTTGCGGCCAACGTGATGATCACGGTGACGACCGGAATCGTCAGCGCGGGGACGAACAGCTTGTTGCGCAGACGCGCGGCGCTCGCCTGGCGTGTTTCGAGCGACAGCGTCTTCGGCTTGCCCGCCGTGACGCCGCCGAAGCCCGCGATCAGCGCCATTGCGATCACCGCGACTCCGACCACGGCCGGCGGCAGCCGGTCGCCGACCAGGAAGATCAGCGCGTAAAGAATCCAGAAGCCGCCCGCCGTGAAGCGGCGCGGATGCTGGCGGTCCGTAACGATCATGCCGCCGACGATCAGCAGCACGATGCCGAGCAACCAGAACAGATAGGTGATCGTGAAGGTCATGCTTCGTCTCCGGTAGCACGCGGGGCCGACGACGGTTTCGATGTGGCAGTCGCTTTTGCGCTCGAAGTACCGCCCGACACCTTGCCGCGCAATTCACGCTCGAGCCACCGGTCGAGCAGCCAGAGCCGGAAGCCATGCACGATGAACGCGCTGATCGCGGTCGGAATGCCCCACACCGCCACGTGAATCGGCTCGACGACGATGCCCGCTTCCTTCAGGAAGGTCGTCATCAGCACGATCGCGCCGAACGCGACGAAGATGTCCTCACCGAAAAACAGGCCGACGTTGTCAGTTGCGGCAGAGAACGCGCGCAGCCGGAAGCGCACCGCGTCGCTGATCTTGCCGAAGCGGTTCTCGGTCGCGCCCTCGGCCATCGGCGCGATCAGCGGACGCACCATCTGCGGATGGCCGCCGAGCCCGGTCAGGCCGACCGCGGCGGTCAGCTCGCGCACGGCCAGATAGACGATCAATAGCCGCCCGGCGGTCGCCGCCTTGATGCCGCTGATCCACGCCTGCGCGCGTTCGCGCAGGCCGTGCCGTTCGAGCAGGCCGATCACCGCGAGCGGCAGCAGGATGATCAGCGGGATGTTGCGCGTCTTGATGAAGCCGGTGCCGATCAGCGCGAGAATTTTTTCCGGCGGGAAATGCGCGGCGAAACCGGTGATGATTGCGGCCACGGCCACGATCAGCATCGGATTGAAGCGCAACAGAAAGCCAACGATGATGACGGCCACTCCGATGAGCGGCCATAGACTGACGGTTGTCTGCATCAGGGTCTCCAAAGAGGTGATTCAACTTCGCCGCGGGTGGCGGCTGACGTGAACCGGTGCATGCGGCCCCATGCGCCGGCGTGCTGCCGCGGCTCTGCGGCCGCGTCGAACTCTCTTTACCTGCCCCGCGGATGCGTGTGCATCGGCATCGGCGGGTTTGCAGCGGGCATCACCGCGCGCGCGGTGTGCACGGCGGTGATGCGAACGCTCAGACGCGCGCGGCGCCCGCCGGGTGCACTTCGATGCCGGCGTCGGCGAGCGCGGCCCGAATGCGTCGCGCGAACGCGAGCGCGTGCGGTCCGTCGCCGTGCAGGCAGATGGTTTGCGCCTTCAGCGGCACCCACTGTCCGTCGACGGCCTTCACGCGTTGCTCGCGGATCATCGTGAGCGTGCGCGCGAGCACTTCGTCCTCGTCGTCGAGCAGCGCGCCAGGCTCCTTGCGCGGCACCAGCGAGCCGTCGGCGCGATAGCCGCGATCGGCGAACACCTCCTCGATCGCGGTCAGGCCCGCGTTGCGCGCGGCGCTGACGAGCCCGCTGTTGGCGAGCGCGAACACCGCCACCGACGGATCGAAGTCGTGCACCGCGGAGACGATCGCGTCGGCGATTTTCGCGTCGCGCGCGGCCTGGTTGTACAGCGCGCCGTGCGGCTTCACGTGCGCGATGCGCCCGCCCTCGGCCTGCGCGATCGCCGACAGCGCGCCGAGTTGATACAGCACGCCCGCATAGATCTCGCCCGCCGGCAGATCCATTTCCTTGCGGCCGAAATTCTCGGGATCGTTGAAGCTCGGATGCGCGCCGATCGACACGCCTTTCTGCACAGCCCAGCGCACGCAGTCACGCATCGCGTTGGGACCGCCCGCATGCCAGCCGCACGCGATGTTGGCCGAGCTCACGAGGTCGAGCAGCGCCTCATCGGAGCCGCAACCTTCGCCGAGATCGGCGTTCAGATCGATTTCCATGGGGATTCCTCTATTCACCGTTACAGCGCCGCGAGCGCCGCCTGGCGCGTGCAACGCTCTTCATGCATCGCGATCGCGGCATCGATCTGCCGCAGATACGTGCGTTCTTCCAGCAAAGCCTGGCGCGCCTCGTAGGGCGTCGTCGGGATGAAACGGACCGCCGCGTTCAGCCGCACCTGCGCGAGCTTCCACAGATCGGCTTGGATCACCGCGCCGATCTTCGGATAGCCGCCGGTGGTCTGCGCGTCGCTCATCAGCACGATCGGCTGACCGTTCGGCGGCACCTGGATCGTGCCGGGCAGCACCGCGTGCGACAGCAGATCGGTCTTGTGCGTGCGTTTGAGCTCCGTGCCGGCGAGGCGGTAGCCCATGCGGTTGCTGTTCGGCGTGACGAGCCACTCGTCGGACCAGAACGACTGCTGCGCATCCGGGGTGAAGCTGTCGTATTCGGGGCCGCGCAGCACGCGGATCGGAATCGCCCACGGCACGCCCGACGGATGCCGGCCGCGCCGCAGCGGCTCGGGGACCAGCACGAATTTGCACCATGTGGGCGCCTTCACGCCGAACGCGGGCGCCTCGGGCGCGAAGCCGAGGTGGCCGCGCTGCGGCGGCGCGCCGACCGGCAGACGGTCGCCGTCATTGAGCGCGCGGCCGCCGAGTCCACCGAAGCGGCCGGCGAGGTCGGTGCTGCGCGAGCCGAGCATCGGCAGCACGTCGATGCCGCCCGCCACGCAGACATAACCGCGCATGCCGCGCTTGGCCGCGTTCAGCACGAGCTCCTGGCCGGCCTGCACGGGCAGGCTCCACCATGAATAGACCGGCTTGCCGTCGAGCGTCGAGCCGAAGTCGGGACCGGCGATCGCGACGCGCGTTGCGCGCAGAAAGCGCAGCACGGTCGGGCCGAAGGTGATTTCGAGCCCGGCCGCGTCGGGGCGATTGCCGACCAGCCGGTTGCCGACTTCGAGCGACAGCCGGTCGAGCGCACCACTCATCGCGACACCGAGATGCCGGTAGCCGTGGCGGCCGAGGTCCTGGATCGTGGTCTGGAGACCCGCGCGGATCACGTCGATCATGTGTGCATCCCCGCGATCGTGAAGCGCACCCGGTCGCCGGGCTGCAGCAGGGTGGGCGGGCGGCGCGCCGGGTCGAACAGCGGCACCTCGGTGCGGCCGATCAGCTGCCAGCCGCCCGGCGACACCGCCGGATAGATGCCGGTCTGCTCGCCGCCGATGCCGACCGAGCCCGCCGGCACCTCCAGCCGTGGCGACGCGCGGCGCGGCGTGTGCAGCGCGGCGTCGAGCCCACCCATATAGGCGAAGCCGGGCTGGAAGCCGAGAAAGAACACGACGTAAGCGCCGCCCGCATGACGCTCGACAACCTCGCTCGCGCTCAAGCCCGTATGTTCGGCGACCGCCTGCAGATCGGGGCCGAATGCGCCGCCGTACTGCACCGGTATTTCGACGTCGCGTCCCGGCGCGGCGACTTTGGCCGCTGCGTTCCACGCCGTCAGCAACTGCTCGCCGAGCGCATCGGCGTCGGTTGCGAGCGGGTCGAACACGAGCGTCAGATTGTTCATGCCGGGCACGACTTCCAGCACCTGCGGCCACTCGCGCGCGGCTTCAGCGGCAGCCCATACGCGCTGCTGGCACTCCAGCGTGGCGGGCGGGGGCGCTTCGCAGACGAGCGCGGCATCGCCGAGTGGAAAGATTCGTGGTTGGCTCATGTGTGGGCGGCCCGGATCGAGTCTGAAAATGAGGCGGACGGCGCGACGCGTGGGCGCAGGTCCGGCATGGAGTCGGCGACGATTGGAGAATACATTATCAATAAAATATCGACGATTTACCAATAAGCGTTTTTGCCAGGCTCGTCGGCGATGAGGCATCGTCGTACACTTGCGACACTTTTCCAGCCCATTTTCGTCACGGGAACCTCGTATGACGCGTCATCCCACCAAGATCGTTTCGTCGGAACACCTCGTCTCCGAGAGCAGCGCGGAACTGTCCGAGCTCGAGTACGCGCTGATCATGGCGGGCAATGCGTTCAACCGCTGGATGGTGCGCTGCATGTCGGCGGCCGGCGACAAGGACATGACCGCAATCGAGGTGTCGCTGCTGCACCACGTGAGCCATCGCGAGCGCCGCAAGAAGCTCGCGGACATCTGCTTCGTGCTGAACATCGAGGACACGCACGTCGCGACTTACGCGTTGAAGAAGCTCGTAGCTAGAGGGTACGTAAAAAGCGAAAAGACCGGCAAGGAAGTGTTCTTTTCCGCAACCGAGGCGGGCCGCGAGCTATGCCTGAAGTATCGGGAGGTGCGCGAAAACTGCCTCATCTCGACGCTCAAGGAAAGCGGCCTGACCAACCAGCAGATCGGCGAGGCCGCGCAGTTGATGCGCAATGCGTCGGGTCTGTACGACACGGCGGCGCGCGCGGCCGCTTCGCTGTAACGACGAAATACCGCGCAAACGCTGCGCATCACACGCCGTGCATCGCGCGTTCAGTCCGGCAGCGCCGGATGAAACCCCGCTTCGGTCACGATCAGATCGAGCGGAATGTCGTGGGCCTCGCGTTCCAGCGTGTCGGTGCGGCACGCTTCGTACGCGATGCCTACCGTGATCGGCTTGTGAGCTGCCGGCCAGCCGGCCAGCGTGCGGTCGTAATAGCCGCCGCCATAGCCGAGGCGGTAGCCGTCCGAGTCGAAACCCACGCAGGGCACGAACAGCAGCTCGGGCAGCACGACGCGCCCCGAGGTGGGCTCGGCAATCTTGTGATGACCGATTTTCATCGGCGTCGCGGGCGTCCACGCATGGAATTCGAGTGCCATGCCACGTTCTTTAATGATTGGCAGACTGGCTTCGTGATGCGGGTCGGTGGCGAGCCAGACCCCGATCGCGCCGCGCGCGTCGAACTCGCCGGCGAGCGGCCAGTAGAATCCGGCGCTGCGTACCGCGTAGTGCTTCAAAGCATCGAGCATTCGACGCCCGAGCGCGGCGTTCTTCGACGGCTCGGAAGCCGCTTGCAGACGGCTTTCCAGCAACATCCGGCGCAGCGCCTTTTTCGTTGCGGGGACAGGGTTGCATGCTATGCTTGGGTCCAATTCGCGCTCCAGAAACAACGATGTCAAAACGCCTTTTTCGAGTATATCGCGCGGCCGGTATCGCGCTGGCCGCAGCGGGACTCGTGGCCTGCAGCACTGCCTCGGCCGTCAAGCCTCTTCCGATCGCCCAACTCACGAACGACGACCAGATTTTCGTCCAGCTTCGCGAAGCCGCGCGCACTAACGACGCAGCGCGTGCAGCCCAGCTAGCGAGCATGATCCCGAATTATCCGGCGCCCTCGTATCTGGAGTACTTCCAGATCAAGCCGCAGCTGTTCGATTCGACCGGCCATGCGCGCATCGACGCGCCGGACGCGCCGGTGCTCGCGTTCCTGCAGAAGTACGACGGCCAGGCGATCGCCGATCGCATGCGCAACGACTATCTGACCGTGCTCGGCACGCGCCATGACTGGCGCAACTTCGACCAGCAGTACGCGAAGTTCGTACTCGACGACGACACTCAGGTCAAGTGCTACGCGCTCGAATCGCGCGCGTCGCGCGGTGAGAACGTCGCGGACGCGGCGCGCGCGCTGCTCGTCGATCCGAAGTGGTACGGCGACGGCTGCGTCGATCTCATCACGGTGCTCGGCGTGAACCGCCAGTTCAGCGCCGACGACATCTGGGCGCAGATCCGTCTCGCGTACGAACAGAACTACACGAACACCGGCAGCAAGCTCGTGGACGCACTCGGCGACCAGCCGCCCGACCCAGTGCTGTTCAGCCAGGCCGCCAATACGCCGCCGCTACTGCTCGCGCGCGGCGTCGGACCGGATGCGCAATCGCATCAGCTAGCGCTGCTCGCGATCACGCGCATGGCGCGCAACGATCCGGCCATGGCCGCGGCTACGTTCGCGTCGGTCGCGCCGTCGCTGAATTCGCCGGAGCGCGCGATCGGCTGGGGCACGATCGGCTATCAGGGCGCGCTCAAGCAGATGCCTGGCGCGGTCGACTGGTTCCGGCTGTCGGCGAACGCGCCGCTGTCGAATCCCGCGTATGAATGGCGCACGCGCAGTGCATTGCTCGCCGGCGACTGGAACATGGTGCGCTGGTCGATCGAGCAGATGCCCGAGTCGCTGCGCAAGCAGCCGTCGTGGGTGTATTGGCACGGGCGCGCGCTGAAGCAGGCCGGCGACACGGCCACGGCCAACCAGGAATTCCAGTCGATCGCGTCGAACTTCAACTTCTACGGCCAGCTTGCGCTCGAAGAACTCGGCCAGAAGATCACCGTGCCGCCGAAAACCACGGTCACCGACGCCGAAGTGCAGCAGGCCGGCACCACGCCGGGCTTCGATCTGGCGCAGCGCTTCTATGCGCTGAATCTGCGGCTCGAAGGCAATCGCGAGTGGAACTGGCCGCTGCGCGGCATGACCGACCGGCAACTGCTGGCGGCCGCCGAGTACGCGCGCCGCATCGAGCTGTACGACCGCACCGTCAACACCGCGGACCGCACGAAGAGCGAGCACGATTTTTCACTGCGCTATCTATCGCCGTTCCGCAACGTCGTCGAGCAGGACGCGCAGTCGAGCGGGCTCGACGTCGAGTGGGCGTACGGGCTGATTCGCCAGGAGTCGCGCTTCATCATCAACGCGCGCTCGGACGTCGGCGCGGGCGGACTGATGCAGCTGATGCCCGCCACCGCGCAACTGGTCGCGAAGAAAATCGGTCTGGGCCCGCTCTCGCGCGAGCAGATGAACGACATCAACACCAACATCCTGCTCGGCACGAACTACCTGGCGATGATCTACAATCAGTTCGACGGGTCCGCCGTGCTGGCCACCGCTGGCTACAACGCAGGTCCGGGCCGTCCGCGCAACTGGCGGCAGTCGCTGCAGCGCCCGGTCGAAGGCGCGGTGTTCGCCGAGGCGATTCCGTTCCAGGAAACTCGCGACTACGTCAAGAATGTGCTGTCCAACACGGTCTACTACGCGGCATTGTTCGAAGGCCGTCCGCAATCGCTGAAGGCGCGCCTGGGTTACATCGCACCGTAAGCGCCTTGCCGCCGCAATCTCGTTTCGAGATTGCGGCGCGCTTCGCCAGCCGTTGCCGCGGCTTCCATCAGGGAGTCGAAAAATGCGACATCAAGCTATCGCGGTCATCGGCGGCTCCGGATTCATCGGCAGCTACCTCGTCAACTCGCTCGTCGAAATGGGCAAGGACGTGCGCGTCGCCACACGGCGACGCTACAACGCGCGCCATCTGACCATGCTGCCAATCGACGTGCTCGAAACCGACGTGTTCGATCCAGTGCAGCTCGCGCGCTTCGTCGAAGGCGCGGATTGCGTGATCAACCTCGTCGGTATCCTGAACGGCAAACGCGGCAAGCCTTATGGACGGGAGTTCGCGCATGCGCACGTCGAGCTGCCGACGCGCATCGTCGCCGCCTGCGAAGGCAAGGGCGTGCATCGGCTGATTCATCTGAGCGCGCTCGGCGCCAATCCGAGCGGCCCGAGCATGTATGCGCGCTCGAAGGGCGACGGCGAGAAAGCCGTGCATGCGGCGAACGTCGCGTGGACGATTTTCCGGCCGTCCGTCGTGTTCGGTCCCGAGGACGCGTTTCTGAACAAGTTCGCGTTTTTGCAGCGCGTGTTTCCGGCCATCCCGCTCGCGATGCCGGACGCGCAATTCCAGCCGGTCTATGTCGGCGACGTCGCGAAGGCGATCGTCAACGTGCTCGATATGGATGGCGCGAGCGGCCGCACCTACGAACTCGGCGGCCCCACCGTCTATACGCTCGAAGACCTGGTGTCGTATTGCGGCGACGTGATCGGCAAGCATGCGCGCATCATCCGTCTGCCCGAGCCGCTCGCGCGGCTGCAGGCGCTGAGCTTCGAATTGGCGCCGGGCGAACCGGTGATTTCGCGCGACAATCTCGATTCGATGAAGGTCGCCAATATTCTGAGCGGGCCGCTCGCGCCGGAGCTCGGACTCGAACCGGTCAGCATCGAAGCGATCGTGCCGACGTATCTGACCGGGGCGGCCTCGGGTTCGCGACTCGACACGTTCCGCGCCAGCGCGGGGCGCTGAAACCTATTTCCCACTCCCTGATAACAAGCATGAAACTGCTGATTGGTGACAAGAACTATTCGTCGTGGTCGATGCGTCCGTGGCTGCTGCTCACGCACTTCGGCATTCCGTTCGACGAGGAACTGATCCTGCTAAACGAAGCGGACACGAATGCGAAGATCCGCGCTCAGGCACCGCGCGGACCGGGCAAGGTGCCGTGCCTGATCGACGACGCCGGGCAGGCCGTGTGGGATTCGCTCGCGATCGCCGAAACGCTTGCCGAGCGCTTTCCCCAACACGCGCTGTGGCCGCGCGACGCGGCGGCGCGCGCGCATGCGCGCAGCGTCAGCGCCGAGATGCATTCGGGCTTCGGCGATTTGCGCTCGAACATGTGGATGAACATCCGCGCGTCGTTCCCGGGCAAGAACGCGACGCCCGGCGCGCTCGCCGACATCGCGCGGATCGAGACGATCTGGCGCGACTGCCTCGACACCTACGGCGGTCCGTTCCTGTTCGGCGAATTCGGCATTGCCGACGCGATGTACGCGCCGGTCGCGATGCGCTTCAACACGTGGAAGCCGGCGTTGTCGGCGGCCTCAGTCGCTTATGTCGAGCGGCTTACCGAGCTGCCCGCGGTCAATGCATGGATCGACGCCTCGCGCCGCGAAACGCACGCGATCGCCTATCAAGACGAATGCCCATGAATATCTATGCAGTAGGTGGCGCGGTCCGCGACGAACTGCTCGGCGTACCGGTGCAGGACCGCGACTATGTGGTGGTGGGTGCGACGCCCGAGCAGATGGTCGCGCAGGGCTATCGGCCGGTGGGCAAGGACTTTCCGGTATTCCTGCATCCACAGACGCACGAGGAGTACGCGCTCGCGCGCACCGAGCGCAAGACGGCGGCCGGCTATCACGGCTTCCAGTTTTTCTATGCGCCCGACGTGACGCTCGAAGAAGACCTCGCGCGCCGCGATCTGACGATCAACGCGATGGCGCGCGAGGTGCGCCCGGACGGTGAGCTGACCGGCCCGGTGATCGATCCATTCAACGGCCAGGCTGACTTGCAGGCGCGGCTGTTTCGCCATGTCAGCGATGCGTTCCTGGAAGATCCTGTGCGGATTCTGCGCATCGCGCGTTTTGCGGCGCGCTTCGTCGACTTCACGGTCGCGCTGGAAACGCTGGCGCTGATGCGCGAGATGGTCGCCGACGGCGAAGCCGATGCACTGGTGGCCGAACGTGTGTGGCAGGAAGTATCGCGCGGGCTGATGGAGAAGAAGCCGTCGCGGATGTTCGACGTGCTGCGCGACTGCGGCGCGCTCGCGCGGATTCTGCCGGAGATCGACGCGCTGTTCGGCGTGCCGCAGCGCGCCGACTATCATCCCGAGGTCGATACCGGTGTCCACGTGATGATGGTGCTGGACCATGCCGCGCAGCAGGGCTACACGCTGCCGGTGCGCTTCGCCGCGCTGACACACGACCTCGGCAAGGCGACCACGCCCGAGGAGCAACTGCCGCGGCACATCGGCCACGAGGGCCGCAGCGTCGATCTGCTGAAGCCATTGTGCGAGCGGCTGCGCGTACCGAACGAGTGTCGCGATCTCGCGGTGCTGGTCGCGCGCGAGCACGGCAATATTCATCGCGTGATGGAGATGGGGGCGGCGGCGCTGGTGCGCCTGCTCGAGCGCAGCGACGCGATCAGGAAGCCGGCGCGCTTCGCCGAGGCGCTGCAAGCCTGCGAGTCCGATGCGCGCGGGCGGCTCGGCCTCGAGATGAGCGAGTACCCGCAGGCCGAGCGGCTGAGGGTGGCGTTAGTGGCCGCGCGAGGCGTGGATGCGGGAGCGGTGGCCAAGCGGCTCGCCGATGCGCCGGCGGGCATCAAGGACGCCGTGCATGAGGAGCGGGTGCGCGCGGTGGAAGCGGCGCTTGCCTGAAGCGGCGCGCGGTGCCTACAGCACCCGCGCCAACAGCGACAACAGTATCGACAGCACCAGCGTCGACATGAACGGAAACGGATACTCGCGGCCGAACAGCCGCAAGGTCACGTCGCCGGGCATCCGGCCGATGCCGAGCTTCCTCAGCCAGGGCCAGCACGACGACAGCACCGCGACGGCGACGAAGGTAGTCAAAAGCCAGCGAATCATCGCGAGTCCTCGAACCTGAGCGGCTTCACAATCACAGCGTATGCGAGCGGTCGCCGCTCGAAAAGGCGCGCAGCGTATCGTCGAGTCCGCGCGAAAACGCGATCACCTTGAAGAGCTCGCCCATCTCCGCCTCGGACAGCAGCTTCTGTACCGCGTTGGCCGCTGGCAGAAAACGCCTGGTGTCGGCGGGATCGATTTCGCCGAGCACCTCGGTGACGCCCGCGTTCAGCAGGAAGCGCGCTTGCGACGTGAAGCCGAGCAGATCTGCGCCGGTCTCGACGCCCGCCTCGGCGATGCCGGTGAATTCGACGTGCGCTGTGATGTCCTGCAGACCGGGGTACAGGAACGGGTCGCCGTGCGCGCGATGCCGGTAGTGGCACATCAGCGTGCCCTGCGCGCGCTGATCGTGGTAGTACTCGTGGCGCGGAAAGCCGTAGTCGATCAGCAAGATCGCGCCGCGCGCGAGCATCGTGCAGATCGTGCGCGTGAAGGCGCGCGCGGCTTCGTGCGTTTCGGTCACATAGCCGTCGCCGGCGTTCTCGCGATCAGTATCGATTTCGGTCAGCAGCGCTTGATCCGCGGCGGCCGCGACGGGTCGGTCGTCGAACCCGAATGCGCCGTCGCGCCACACCACGCCGCGCTCGTGCCAGACAGCGCCGTTATGCGCGAAGAGCCGCACCGGCATCGCATCGAGCACCTCGTTGCCGATCACCACGCCTTCGAAGCGCTCCGGCAGCGCGTCGAGCCAGCGCACTTTGGCGAGCAGCGCGGGCGCGGCCGCCGCGATCGTTTCGCGCTGCCGCTCGCGCAGTTCACCCGATAGATCGACGATCGAATAGCTGGCGAATTCGGCGCCGAGCGTGTCGAGCGCATTGAGCAGTCCCGCGGCGAGCTTGCCGGTGCCGGCGCCGAACTCCATCACGTCGCGCGTGCCGCTCGCCTCCAACGCTTCGGCGACCGGGCGCGCGAGCGTCGCGGCGAATAGCGGCGACAATTCCGGCGCGGTGACGAAGTCGCTGCCGTCGTCGGCGCGCAGGCCGAATTTGCGCGCACCGCCGCTGTAGTAGCCGAGCCCCGGCGCGTACAACGCGCGCTCCATGTAGCGGTCGAACGGCAGCCAGCCGCCGGCCGCGTCGAGCTGTGCGCGGATTTCGGCGACGAGCGCGTCGGACTGCGCGAGCGCGCTCGGGCCGGGAGCAGGTAAACTATCGGGTTGGTGAGCTTTCGGATTCATCCCCGCATTGTAAATGACCGTTTCTCCGGACATCGCTGCCCGCGCCGCCGAAGCGCCGACTGAACCGCCCCGCGTCGTGCTGATTACCGGCGCCGCGCGCCGCATCGGGCGCGCGCTCGCTCTCGGCTTCGCCGCACGCGGCTGGGACGTGGCCGTGCACTACGGCGCCTCCCGCGAGGACGCCGACGAAGTGGTCGCACAGATCGTCAAGCTGGGCCGCCGCGCAGTCGCACTGCACGCCGAGCTCGGCGACGAAGCGCAGGTCGCGCGGCTGCTGCCGGACTGTGCCGCGGCGCTCGGACGGCCGTCGTGCATCGTCAACAACGCGTCGCGCTTCGAGGAAGACACGGCGCGCGACGTCGGCTATGACCTGCTGCTGAAGCTGACCGCGATGAACGTCGGCGCGCCGCTGGTGCTCGCGCGCATGCTTTACGAAGCGACGCCCGATGCCGCGTTGCGCGACGAAAGCCAGCGCAGCGTGGTGATCAATGTGCTGGACCAGAAGCTATACAACATGAACCCGGACTATCTGTCGTACACGCTGTCGAAGGCGGCGCTGCAGACCGCGACGGTCGCGCTCGCTCAGGCGCTCGCGCCGAAGGTCCGGGTGGTCGGGCTCGCGCCCGGCCTGACGATGCAATCGGGCGACCAGACCCAGCACGGGTTCGAGGCCGCTCACCGTATGACGCCTCTGGGCCGTGCGTCGCGGCCCGAGGATATCGTCGCCGCCGCGCTGTATCTCGCGGATGCAGCCGGCGTCACCGGAACGACGCTGGTGGTCGACGGCGGGCAGCATCTCGTGCCGCTGCCGCGCGACGTAATGTTTTTGACGGGCGCCTGATACACGCGCGCGGCCGGCCTTCGAGGCCGCCGTCGCGTGTAGCGCAGCGTCCCTTTGCGTGCCCGCACGCTTTTTTGATTGGAACGAACATGTTTGCCGCTCTTTCGCACCCCCGGCTCGCCGATTGCCGCCGGCTGTTTCTGCGCAATTACGAAGTGCACATCAATATTGGCGTGCACGACTTCGAAAAGCGCGGCGAGCAGCGCGTCGTGATCAACGTCGAACTGTTCGTGCCGCTCGCGATGTCCACGCCGGTGCACGACAAGCTCACCGAAGTCGTCGACTACGACTTCATGCGCTCGACGATCGCCAGGCGCGTGTCGCAAGGCCACATCCATCTGCAGGAAACGCTGTGCGACGACCTCGTGCGCGTGATGCTCGAACATCCGCAGGTGCGCGGCGCGCGCGTGTCGACCGAGAAGCCGGACGTGTATCCGGACTGCGATGCGGTCGGTGTCGAAGTCTTCCGCATCAAGGAGGACTGAGCGATGAATGCACCGGAAATGCTGAACGCAGGCAACCAGGCCGCCGAGACCAGCGCGGCGCCGAACGCGGCGCGCGCCCCGAAATCGCCGCTCACGCGCCGCGAACAGAAGGAAGCGTACGAGAACAACAAGCTGTTCAAGCGCCTCGCGCGCCAGGTCGGCCAGGCGATCGGCGACTACAACATGATCGAGGACGGCGACAAGGTGATGGTGTGCCTGTCGGGCGGCAAAGATAGCTACGCGATGCTCGACATCCTGATGCGGCTGCGCGAGCGCGCCCCGATCAATTTCGACATCGTCGCGGTCAACCTCGACCAGAAGCAGCCGGGCTTCCCCGAACACGTGCTGCCCGAGTATCTGACCCAGCTCGACATCCCGTTTCACATCGAGAACCAGGACACCTACAGCATCGTCAAGCGGCTCGTGCCGGAGGGCAAGACCACCTGCTCGCTGTGCTCGCGGCTGCGGCGCGGCATCCTGTACCGCGTTGCCGGCGAGCTCGGCGCGACCAAGATTGCGCTCGGCCACCATCGCGACGACATCCTGCAGACGCTGCTCTTGAACCTGTTCTACGGCGGCAAGCTGAAGGGCATGCCGCCCAAACTGCAATCGGACGACGGCAAAAACATCGTGATCCGGCCGCTCGCCTACGTGAAGGAAACCGATCTGGAGAAGTACGCGGAGCTGCGCGAATTCCCGATCATTCCGTGCAATCTGTGCGGTAGCCAACCAAACCTGAAGCGCGCGGAAATGAAGGCGCTGGTGCGCGACTGGGAGAAACGTTTCCCGGGCCGCATCGAGAACATGTTCAATGCGTTGTCGAACGTCGTGCCGTCGCATCTGATGGATCACCAGCTGTTTCCGTTCGCGGGGCTGCGCGCGACCGGCGAGGCCGACCCGCAAGGCGACATCGCGTTCGACGAAGAACCGTGCTCGACCGGCGACGAAGGCGCGCCGCTCAGCGGCGCGAAGACCATTCCGCTGGTCCAGTTCGACGAGCTGTAACGAGTGAAAATTGCTTGTTTTGGCGGCATTCCGGCGGTTTTTCGCTGGCTTGCGCGCCCTGCGGAGGCCGCGTCTGCGGCCTTTTTTGCAGGTGCAGCATGATAGAATCGTCCGCTCCAAACTCGTCTATTTGCCGACGCCATGAACATCGTCATTTTGGCGGCAGGTACCGGCAAGCGCATGCGGTCCGCGCTTCCCAAGGTGCTCCATCCTCTGGCCGGCCGGCCGCTCCTCGCTCATGTCATCGACACCGCCCGCGCGCTTAAGCCCGCGCGCCTGATCGTCGTGATCGGCCACGGCGCCGAAGCTGTGCGAGAAGCTGTCGCCGCGCCCGATATCCAGTTCGCGGTGCAGGAGCAACAGCTCGGCACCGGCCACGCGGTGCAGCAGGCGCTGCCGCTGCTCGATCCTTCGTCGTCCACGCTGGTGCTCTATGGCGACGTGCCGCTCACGCGCGCGCAAACGCTGCGTGCACTGACAGAGCGGGCCGGCCAGGACGGCTACGGCGTGCTCACCGTCACGCTCGACGACCCGACCGGCTACGGCCGCATCGTGCGCGATCAGCACGGCAACGTGCAGCGCATCGTCGAGCAGAAGGACGCGAATCCCGAGCAGCTGAACATCGCTGAAATCAACACCGGCATCATCGTCGCGCCCACCGCGCGCCTCGCCGGCTGGCTCGCGGCGCTCAAGAACGATAACGCGCAAGGCGAGTTCTATCTGACCGATGCGGTCGAGATGGCGATCGAAGCCGGCCTCGAAGTCGTCACCACGCAGCCCGACGACCAGTGGGAAACGCTCGGCGTCAACAGCAAGCAGCAGCTCGCCGAACTCGAGCGGATTCATCAGCGCAATGTCGCCGACGCGCTGCTGGTCGCGGGCGTGACGCTCGCCGACCCCGCGCGCGTCGACGTGCGCGGCACGCTCGAATGCGGCCGCGACGTATCGATCGACGTCAACTGCATGTTCGAAGGCCGCGTGTCGCTCGCCGACAACGTCAGCATCGGGCCGAATTGCGTGATTCGCAACGCGCGTATCGGCGCGGGTACGCGCGTCGATGCGTTCACGCACATCGAAGGCGCGGAAGTCGGCGCGAATGCCGTTGTCGGTCCGTATGCGCGCTTGCGCACAGGCGCGGCGCTTCAAGACGAGTCTCATGTAGGGAACTTCGTCGAGATCAAGAACGCGGTGCTCGGTCATGGCTCGAAAGCCAACCACCTCACCTACATCGGCGATGCGGATGTCGGCGCGCGCGTGAACATCGGCGCGGGCACGATCACCTGCAACTACGACGGCGCCAACAAATTCCGCACCGTGATCGAGGACGACGTGTTCGTCGGCTCGGACACGCAACTGGTCGCACCGGTGCGCGTGCAGCGCGGCGCGACGATCGCGGCCGGCACTACGGTGTGGAAAGACGTCGCCGCCAACGCGCTGGTGTTGAACGATAAAACCCAGACGAGCAAGACGGGCTACGTGCGCCCTGTCAAAAAGAAAAGCTGATCGATACGGCGTGTCCACGAGGCGCGCTCACTGAATCCGGCACTGAAAAGGAATACACCATGTGCGGCATTGTCGGCGCGGTTGCGCAACGTAACATCGTTCCCGTCCTGATCGAAGGACTGCGGCGCCTCGAATATCGCGGCTACGATTCGTGCGGCGTCGCCGTGCTTGGCGCTCGTGGGCCGAGCCGCGCACGCAGCGTCGCGCGCGTCGCCGACCTCGACGCTCAGGTGCGCGAAGGTCACCTCGAAGGCGTGACGGGCATCGCGCATACACGCTGGGCCACGCATGGCGCACCGGTCACCGATAACGCGCACCCGATCTTCTCGCGCGACGCGCTGGCGTTGGTACACAACGGCATCATCGAGAACTACGAGACCTTGCGCGAAATGCTTCGTGGCAAGGGTTATGAGTTCGTGTCGCAAACCGACACCGAGGTTATTGCTCACCTGATCCATAGCCTGTATCGCGGCGACCTGTTCGCCGCGGTGCGCGAGGCGATCGCGCAGCTGCACGGCGCGTATGCGATCGCGGTGCTGCATAAGGACCAGCCGCATACGGTGGTCGGCGCCCGCCAGGGCTCGCCGCTCGTAGTCGGACTCGGCGACGGTGAAAACTTCCTGGCCTCGGACGCGCTCGCGCTCGCGGGCAGCACCGAGCGCTTCATCTTCCTCGAGGAAGGCGACGTCTGCGAACTGTCGCTCGATGGCGTGCGCATCGCCGATCGCCAAGGCGAGATCGCGCAACGCGAGGTGCGTCAGGTCGCGGCCTATGGCGGCGCGGTCGAACTCGGCCCGTATCGCCACTTCATGCAGAAGGAAATCTTCGAACAACCGCGCGCGATCACCGACACGATTCCGCAAGCCGACGCGTTCGATGCGTCGATCTTTGGCGAAGGCGCACGCCAGGTGTTCGCGGACATCGATAGTCTGCTGATTCTCGCGTGCGGCACCAGCTACTACTCGGGACTCACGGCCAAGTACTGGCTCGAATCGGTCGCGAAGATTCCGACTCAGGTCGAGATCGCGAGCGAGTATCGCTATCGCGAGTCGGTGCCGAATCCGAAGTCGCTGGTGGTGGTGATCTCGCAGTCGGGCGAAACCGCCGACACGCTCGCGGCGCTCAAGCACGCGCAGGAACTCGGCCACAAGCACACGCTCGCGATCTGCAACGTCGGCACGAGCGCGATGGTGCGGCAAACCGAGTTGTCGTTCCTCACGCATGCGGGCCGCGAGATCGGCGTTGCATCGACCAAGGCATTCACGACCCAGCTGGTCGCGCTGTTCACGCTGGCGGCCACGCTCGCGAAGCTGCGCGGCCGCCTGAACGACGAGCAGGAAGCGAGTTATCTGAAGCAGTTGCGCCACCTGCCGGCTGCGCTCAACAGCGTGCTCGCGCTCGAGCCGCAGATCATCGCGTGGTCGGAGGAGTTCTCGCGCAAGGAACATGCGTTGTTCCTCGGACGCGGCATGCACTATCCGATCGCGCTCGAAGGCGCGCTGAAGCTCAAGGAGATTTCGTATATCCACGCCGAGGCGTATCCGGCCGGCGAGCTGAAGCACGGGCCACTGGCGCTCGTGACCGAAGCGATGCCGGTGGTGACGGTCGCGCCGAACGACGCGCTGCTCGAAAAGCTAAAGTCGAACATCCAGGAAGTGCGCGCGCGCGGCGGCGAGCTGTATGTGTTCGCCGATGCGGATACGAAGATCGTCAACGACGAAGGACTGCATGTGATCCGGATGCCGGAGCACTATGGCTTGCTGTCGCCGATCCTGCACGTGGTGCCGCTGCAGTTGCTCGCGTATCACACCGCTTGTGCGCGTGGCACGGATGTGGATAAGCCACGCAACCTGGCGAAGTCGGTGACGGTGGAGTGACGAAGCCGAAGACGTAACGGCGCGAACGAACCAGGCCGCACAGGATCGCGCCAAATCAGCCGCACCACCATGCGGTGCGGCTGACCAAACATCCACCGCTCCAATCGGCATCTGTGGTCCCACGATGCCTCGTCGTGACGACGCCACATCGACTACCCTCTGTCGACATCCCCGTGGCCTCGTTACTATGAAGACCTCATCTCCCAACACGCTCACCGAGAGGCTCAAGTTGCGAGTCGGACTGATCGCGCTGTTCGTCGGTTCGATGTGGGCCGTGTTCTTTCTGTCGGTTGCGCTGCCGTTCCTGCATCTGGACGAACACGGCGTCGTGCCGCGTTCACTCGATGGCTTGCAGGGAATTCTGTTCGCGCCGTGGCTGCATGCGAGCGTAGGGCACATCGCGGCCAACACGAGCGGGCTCGTCGTGCTTGGCTGGCTGTGTACTTGGCCGGACATCGGCGGCTTCTGGCGCGCGACCATCGGCGCGATGCTCGGCGCCGGTCTTTGCGCGTGGCTCTTCGGTGCGCCGTATTCGGTGCACATCGGCGCAAGTGGACTGGTGTTCGGCTATGCGGGTTACCTGGTCGCACGCGGCTACTACACGCGCAATCTGGTGTCGATCCTCGTGGCTCTAGTCGTGGTCGGCAGCTACGGCTTGAGTTTGCTGTTCGGTGTGCTGCCGATCTATCCCGATGTGTCGTGGCAGAGCCATATCGGCGGCGTGATCGGTGGTGTGCTCGCGGCGCGTTCGGGGGCCGGGGCTGCGCGCCGGGTGCGGGCGCGTTGACGGAGATCTCCGGTTCGTTGGGATGGGCCCGGTTCGAGGCCGTATCGGCCTACAACTCCGGCCGCGCCAGATCGCTCGCGACGATATGTTCGCCATACACCTGAGCGGCCGCGAGCGCTTCGACGCGGGTTGGATGTGGGCCCAGTTCGGGCGCCCCGTCGAACGGAAACAGTACGCGGCCGTCGGTCGTGCGCACGACCTTCAACACGCCGAAGAAGCGTCGATAGCCGGCCATCTTCGCGCTCGCCGAAATCTCGAAGTCGTCCTCCGATGTGCCGGGGACGCTGGGAATAAACGCGGTCTTGCTCATAGCTGAAAACATCGGTTGTTCATCGAGGCGGTGCGCAACGAGACGCACGGCCGACGCGCATTGTCTCAAATCCGCGCGAACCATGATGCGAGCAGGTGACCCGTCGCCGCGCGATCGAGCGCTTCGAGCCTGAAGACCCGAGCCTTCATCCGCCCGCGAGCAGGTCCGATTGCTACCTCCTCGACGCAAAAGTGCAACTAACTGAACATGGGTTGCACGGCAAAACGCTGTTTGACCAGCCCGCGCCGGTCGCTCTGCGCGTGAACGTCGACATGACCGACGCGCCGCTGACGCGCAAAACGGACGAGCGTCTGGTCTGGCCCGAGCCTGATATCGACGTCGCCGCCGCGGTCCTCGTGACGCTGACCGACGGTTATGACCTGAAGGCCAAGGCGGGCAAATACGCGGATCGAAAAACCCGAAGAGTTCTGGTCACCCTTGATTTAAAAGACAAAAACTGTCGACGATAGGCGCCGCCCGGCACAGCGGCGCTATAATGCGCGGATCTTTGCTTCCTCAAACGTCCGCTATGAGCCGGTTACTTTGCCTGATCGTGCTTTCGCTCGGCCTCGCGCAAACCGCGTCGGCCGACGAAAACACCGACCGAATATCGGCGTACCTGACGCGGAAGTTCGGTGTTGGCAAAGAAAAAGCTCAAAAGATCTCCGACGCGGTGCAATCCGCCGCCAACAAATACTCCCTTCCTCCGGCGCTGCTGCTCGCCATCATCTCGATCGAATCCCGCTTCAAGGAAAAGGCCCGCGGCGCCAATGGCGCGACGGGCCTGATGCAGGTCGTGCCACAGGCGCACCGCGGGCTGCTGCGCAATGTGAAGGACCTGACCGAACCGGGTGCGAACATCGAAGCCGGCTCGGCGATCCTTTACGGTTACATGCGCTCGGCGAACGGCGATCTGAATATCGCGCTAAAGAGCTATGGCGGCTCGAAGGCCTACGCGCAGAAGGTGAATCTGCGCGTCGAAGATTTCGCGGCGGTTGCGACGCCCGCGGACGGCGCTTCAGGAGCCGCTGGACGGGCCCCGTCGTGCGAAGCCGACCGTTGCGCCGGCGTGAACCCGTGGGCCGACGCGTTCAGCGTGCCGGCGGCGCTCAATACACCTGCGGCGAGCGGCGCGGCCGCGGCATCGTCGGTCGCGGCCTCGGGGTCGACTTCGGCCGCAACAGCGGGTTCGACGCGCTCGACATCGAACTAGGCGCGCTCGCGCGGCCCGGTTTCGCCCCGTATGCGCTGCGAAGGCCGAGCGGCGTGCATCAAGTTGAGGTGCTGCGTTACCCGTTGTAATGGGGTTCCGGCTCCTGCTTGCACGCTTTTTACGCACGTGGCGCTGCCCGCTCTACAATGCATTCCCATTCGCGCTCATGAGGCGCTTCTTGCACCTGATCATGCAGATCCCCTTCTCCCGCACCACCGCCGCGGCCCTGTTCGGCCTGTTCGCGCTCACGGCATGCAGCAGTAGCACGCCGCAACCCAAATTCACTCAGGAACTGTTCGAAACCGGCGCAAGCCCGTACGCGCGCAATTTCAATTCGAGTACCGGCGATAGCTGCGAAGCCGCGCGCCGCGCACTGCTGAGCCAAGGCTATCTGACGACGATGTCGCGCCCCGATACCGTCGACGGCACGAAGAATTTTCAGCCGACCGGCGATTCACACGTAGTCGTCGAGTTTCACGTCGTCTGCACGTCCGGCGAAGAGGCGGCCGATACCAGCATCGTTTATGTGAACGCGGTGCAGAACGGCTTCGCATTGAAGAAGAGCGATACGTCGGCGAGCGTCGGGCTCAGTGTCCTCGGTTCGCTGTCGCTGCCGATTCGCTCGAATAGCGACGCGATGGTGAAGATCTCGAGCGAAACGATCCCGTCTGGCAAGTTCTACGACCGCTTTTTCGGCCTCGTCGATCATTACTTGCAGACGGTCGTGCGTACGCAACCGGTGACGAGCAGCTCGATCGAAACGCGCACGCTGCCGATGCAGGTAGCCACGCCGCTGCAGCTGACGATTCCTGACCCGGTCCCCGAACCGGTACCTGCGGCCGCTCCAGCTGCCGTTCAGTCGACGCCGGCGCCAGTGCAGTTAACCGCGCCCGCGCCGGTTCCGTTAACGACGCCGTCGCCGTCCTCCCCGGTGCAACCGATAGACCCGATCGGCCAGGCCGCAGCGATCGCACCCGCGAGCGGCACGGCGCCGGTGCCGTGACAGCGGCGCAGCGGCTTTCGCATCGAGGCTGATCAAGATCCGATCAGCCTCTGAATGAGGCGCGCAGCGAGATTCACCTTATGGTGTTTACTTGATACGTATACATACGTAGTAGTAGTTAACAAGGGTTAACCGATTCTGTGGATAAGTCGCAAATGTCGCGGCGCTTCAACATCCTGCGAAACCGATAACCCTGCGGAACACATCGGTAGAAAAACTACATAACTGGGATAAGTTCGAACACGCGTTAACCGACCCCGCCTTTATCAAGATTTCGCGCACAGGCTGTTCGTTGCGCTATCCCGAAGTTATTCAGAGGTCGCTGTGGATAACTACTGCCTCCAAACGACACTTCCTGTCGCCCGTCCCAACGCTTCGCGCGATGCGAAGCGCTCGCCAACGCACAGAGTTTCGCCTACCGAACGCGCACATTGATAACGCGGTACGAAGATTGCGCGCGTTCTTATTGCAAGCGCAACTGTTGCTATTTCGTCAAAACCATTTGCCCGGCGAACAATCCGGCATAGAGTTAAAGTGCTTTGTGAGGTTTCTGGTGCAGTGCGGGGGATGTATGAAACGCAGATCAGCACGACAGCTAGTCCGTCTTCTCTCGGACCTTCGACATGCGGCCCATTGCAGATCGTTGCGCGCAGCCGCGACCAATCGGATGATGGCGCTGGCAGCCGCCGAGGCTGCCGAGAACGGCGACACCACTCGCGACGACGACAGTCCCGAGTCCACGCGCGATGCGCAGCGCGACAAGCTGTTCCGGAGCCGATCATGAGAACCGCGAGCGAACAGTCGTTGCGGTTTCTGGTCGACAAGTGGCTTTCGCCATCGCCGGCCGAGCCGGTTCACGTGACGGAGTTCAGCCGTACGCGCGCGGGCGGGCGGCGTTATGTGCGGGTGGAAACTTCGTCGGAACAGGGCGGGCGCGGTTTGTTCTTCTTTCGCCACGACGACGGCTGCTGGTGCGTGTTTCCGCCGACCGCCGATACGCCGAGCCTATTCGCTCATCCGCGCGCGGCATAGTTGGACGAATCGGCAAGACGCCTGCCGGTGCGCGTCGCGCACTGAGCGTCGGCGTCGAATCGTTTTAACCGCTGTCAATCACAACCCCTGCGGAGCACGCTGCCGGGCGCGTTTCCAGCCCGGCACTATCTGACACACGATCAATCCCGCGAGCATCAGCGCACAGCCGAACAATGCGCGAGCCGTCAGCGTTTCGCCGAGCACGAGCCAGCCCCCGAACGCCGCGAACACGCCTTCCATGCTGAAAATCACCGCCGCATGCGAAGGCGCCGCATAGCGCTGCGCGACCACCTGGATCGTATACGCGACGCCCACCGATAACGCCCCGCCGTACGCGATCGTCGGCGCGGCTCGCGCAAGTACCGCGGCGCTGACCGGCTCGACGACGAGGCCGATCGACAGACACACGAGCCCGCAAGTCACGAACTGCACGAGTGCGAGCATCAGCGTGTCGTGGCGCGCCGCGAAGCGGCCGACCAGCATCATCTGCGCGGAAATCACCAGCGCCCCGGCGAGCTGATACCAGTCGCCATACAGCATCGAGAAGTGCTCGTCGACGCTCAGGAAGTACATGCCAACGGCCGCGAGCACCGCGCCAAGCCACGTACCGAGGCCGGTCCGGTGGCGAAACAGCACGCCAAGCACCGGCACGATCACCACGTACAGCGAACTGATGAAGCCCGCGTTCGCGATCTTCGTGTACTGCAGGCCGATCTGCTGCAGTGAGATCGACACGGCCAGCACGACACCGAGCAGCCCGCCCGCGCCAAGCAGTTCGCGGGCGCCGCCCGGCGCGCGCTTCGTCAGTTCGGCGAGCGCCGGGCGGCGCACGCAGACGATCATCGTCAGCACCACCACCGCGCCGAGCAGAAAGCGCAAGCCGGTAAACAGGAACGGGCCGATTGAATCGAGGCTCAATCGCTGCGCGACGAACGCGGAGCCCCAGATCATCGCGGCGATCAGCATCAGCACGTTCGCGCGCAGGTGTTGGCGGGTATCGGGATTCAAGGTTTGTTCTGATTTGTCGTGTGGATCGGGCTGGGACGCCGCAAGGGCTCGCCACGCGGGGCGCAGCCGGTAAGGAATCGCTCACATGATACGCGGGCGTCGAGCAGCGGGCAGGCAAAGGCCGCGCGCCGCGCGATAATCGCGCAACGGGCGCGCGGTCGCCGGCGTGCGGACCGCTGTGATCAGGCGACTTGCAAACCGGACCGTGATCCCTGGCGCTTTCCACGAGCAAACGAAATGGACGACAAGGACTGGATCGCGGGCGCCGCGAAGGCGCTCGCGATCATTGAAGCATTCGACGAAGAGCACGCGCGCATGACGCCCACGATGGTCGCCGCGCGCGCGGGCCTGTCACGGACGGCCGCACGCCGCTATCTGCTGACGCTGCGCGAGCTCGGCTACGTCGACACCGACGGCAAGCTGTTCTGGCTCGCGCCGCGCGTGCTGCGGCTCGGCCAGTCCTACCTCGACTCGGCGCGGCTGCCGCGCACGGTGCAGCCATTCCTGCAGCGAATCACTGCGACCGTGCAGGAAACCGCGCTGGTCGCGATCCTCGACGAACACGATGTCGTCTACGTCGCGCGCAACGGCGTGAATCGGGCGATGGCAGTCGGCTTCGTGACAGGCTCGCGCGCGCCGGCGCCGCTATCGTCGGCGGGGCTCGTGCTGCTCGCGTTTCAGCCGCCCGACAGCATCGACCCGTGGCTCGCGTCTTATCCGATCAAGGTTTTCACGCCGTACACCTATTCGACCGTGGAGCGGCTCAGGGAAGTGCTCGGCGAAATCCGCCGCAACGGCTACGTGGTCACCGACCAGCAGCTCGAGATCGGGGTGCGCGGCGTCGCGGTGCCGTTGCGTGACCGGCACGGTACGGTGGTCGCGGCGATCAGCGTCAGCATGCCGATCGGCGAGGAGTCGGCGAACGCCGCGCTGCACCGCGTTCTGCCGGCGCTGCAGGAAACCGCGAGTCTGCTGCGGAACCTCGTCTGAGCGTCGCGAAGCGGTCGGCGAGGCGCGCGGCAGAGGGAGTCGGAAGAACTTGGTAGTGTCCCTGGTACGGCTTGCAGGTCGGTGAAAGCACGCTGAAAGCAGGCTGTCTCCCGAAAAATACATATCGAGTTTTGCGCATGACAAACCGCCTACGCTTGGGTAATACTCTCCCGCGGGGAGCACAAGGCGCCTCGAGGTCCAGCCCGCTCTACCGTGCAGCTGTTGTATTCATTCACATTGACTAAGTCGTCTGGTTTGGGGATCAACACATGAAAAAAGTTATCGTCTCGCTCGCAGCCGCTTCGATCGCACTCGTTTCCGTTCAGGCTTTCGCACAGGCATCGGATGCCGCCGCTACGGAAGCAGCAAGCGCACCGAAGAAGCACCACATCAAGCAACTGAAGACCCACGGCAAGAAGGCACACGTTTCCGCTGCAGCTTCGGCCGCCGGCACGAACGACAAGGGCACGCAGAACTAAGCCGACGCCCGCTCGTCGGGCGTGCCATACCGCTGCATCGGGCCGCTTGCCGGTCGATGCAGCCGGTGAAGGCAGATGCGTTGCAAGCAAAAAGGCCAGAGCGCGAGCTCTGGCCTTTTTGCTTTTGCGGCGAATTTTGCGCGCGGGAAGATCAGTTCGCGAGCCCGCGCCGGATCACTTCATCGAGTAGCCCGTTCAGGCCGTCCGGATGCGCGGCGGCGCGTGTTTTCAATTCTTCCACCAGCCCGCTATTGAGCTTGCACGCAAACGGGACGAGGCCTTGCGCCTGATCGAGCTTGCGCTGCTCGCGCCGGTCGACTTTCGGCTCGGTCGCCACGTTCTTGCCGCCGCGGTTCACGGCCGCCTGCTTCATTGCGTTGCCCAGTTTCAGCGCCTTGTTCTTTTCAAGGTCGGTTTTTTTCATTGCCATTGGAAAGGCCTCTGCTAAATAGATCAACCCGCATTGTACGCAAGCGCGCGACGTCAGCCGACCCGCTCCGGCGCGCCAGTGGAGACGCTGTCCATCAACGCGCGCATCCTCTGCCAATGTGTGCCTTCCCAGAACACGCGTCCGCATACATCGCAGGTGACGAAGCGGCTATGCCGCAGCAGCACGCCGTGCGGCACGCGCGGGCCGGCTTCCTCGCGTCCGATGCGCCGCAGCGGCGCGTTGCATACCAGGCATAGTCGGAACGGTTGCGCGCTGCGCGCGAGATCGAGCCGCTCGAACACCTCGCGCAACTGCTCGCGCGGCCGCAGCGCGCGCACGTAGCAGCCATGCGTGATGTTGCGGCGTTTGAGCAACTCGCGGTCGCGCGTCAGCACGATGCGCTGCTGCGCGGCGGCGAGCGCCTCGATATCGGCGTCGGGAAAGTGGTTGTCGTACAGCGTATCGAAGCCCGCGAGTCGCAAAAGCGGCGCGAGGCCGCCGAGATGCGCGTCGGCGATGAAGCGCATCACGCGCAACGGACGCTCGCGCACACGTAGCAGCGGCTGGATGTCGAGCGCCTCGAACTTTGGATAGACGGCGACGCGGTCGCCGTCGGCGAGCGGATGATCGAAACCGACCGAGTCGCCGTTCACGAGAATCAGCTCGACCTCGGTATGCGGCACACCGAGCACTTCGATCATGTGCTTGGTCGTCGCGTCGCGCGCGCACACGCAGGTGAACGCGCGCCGGCGCAGCGGCCGGGCGATGAAGTCGTTCAGCTCCTCGTAGAAGCGGAATGTCGCGGTGACCATGCCAGCAGTATCGCACCGCCCGGGCTGCGTGTTGTCCTGCGCGTGTCGCATGAGTGTGCTTTACTTCGGGTTCTTTAGAAGACGGAGCGATAGATGGACATCGGTTTTATCGGTCTCGGCGAGATGGGCGCCGCGATGGTTGCAAACATTCTGAAAGCCGGGCACCAGGTGCGGGTGTGGAACCGCTCGCCGGAAAAGGCGCAGCCGCTGGCCGCGCTGGGCGCGCAAGTGGTCGCGACGCCGGCTGAAGCGTTTGCGGGCGACGCCGTGTTCTCGATGCTCGCCGACGATGCCGCGCTGCGCGAAGTCATCACCGCATCGCTGCTCGAACATGCACCGCGCGGGCTGATCCACGCGAACATGGCGACGATTTCCGTGGCGCTCGCCGAGGAACTGGCGACCGCGCACGCGTCGCGCGGCGTGCACTATGTGGCCGCGCCGGTGCTCGGTCGGCCCGACGTCGCGGCCGCGGGCAAGCTGACCATCGTCGCGGGCGGCCCGGCCGAATCGATCGACCAGATCCAGCCGATTTTCGACGTGCTCGGCCAGAAGACCTGGCGCATCGGCTCGCTGCCGCAGCAGGCGAACGTGATGAAGCTGGCCGCGAACTTCATGCTCGGCGCGGCGATCGAGTCGCTCGGCGAAGCGGCCGCGCTCGTGACGGGCCACGGCGTCGGAATGCAGGACTTCCTCGACGTGATCACGAGCGGCCTGTTCCCGGGACCCGTGTATTCGGGCTACGGCAAGCTGATCGCCGAGCAGCGCTTTGAACCGGCGCTGTTCAAAGCGCGTCTGGGACTGAAGGACGTGCGCCTCGCGCTCGCCGCCGCCGATGTGGTGACGACGCCGATGCCGGTCGCGAGCGTGGTGCGCGACAGCCTGATCGAGGCGATCGCGCACGGCGACGGCGAGAAGGATTTCGCGGTGCTGGGCCAGGTGGCCGCGCGGCGCGCCGGCCGTTGACGAAGGCCGTCGATCGCCGCACGCGAGCGATCGACGCAATGTGACCGCATGGAGTCACGCTGGGCGGCAAGGCATAATGGCCGCCCGATTCCCTCAACCCGATTTCGATGACTCTGCATACCTGGTGGCTGTTCGTCGCCACCGTTTTCGTCGTTTCCGCGATTCCCGGTCCCAACATGCTGCTCGTGATGACGCACGGCGCCCAGCACGGCCTGCGCCGCGCGACCGCAACGATGGCCGGCTGTCTGTCGGCGCTGGTGCTGATGCTGGCGGTATCGGCGGCGGGACTCGGCGTGTTTCTGGCGGCATGGCCGACCATGTTCAACGCACTGCGCATGATCGGCGCGGCCTATCTCGTCTATCTGGGCATCAAGGCGTGGCGCGCGCCGGCCGACGAAGCCGCCGCGGAAAGCGTCGACGACCTGACGGCGAGGTCCGCGCGCTCGCGCTTCGCGCTGTTTCGCAACGGCTTTCTGGTCGCGAGCAGCAATCCGAAGGCGATCCTGTTCGCGGCCGCGCTGCTGCCGCAATTCATCGATGCTACCGAACCGAAGTTGCCGCAGTTCGGCGTGCTGCTCGCGACGTTCGCATTGATCGAGGTCAGCTGGTATCTGGTGTACGCGGGATTTGGCACACGCATCGGCGCGAAGCTGAAGAGCCGCAGCGTCGCGCGGATGTTCAACCGGCTGACCGGAGGCGTGTTCGTCGGTTTCGGCGCGATGATGGCGCTGGTGCGGCACTAAGCGCCGCGCCTGCTGGCAGACAAGGGGAAACTGAAGCGTATTTATGTGACCGTTGTATGTTTGCAACATCGAGGGTCAACCCTAATTTGCATGTTGCAACGCACCAAGCGGTTTGCTATAGTACGTCTTGTCTCCTCCATGTCTCCTCTGATATGGATTCAGCCCGCCAACCTAGGCGGGCTTTTTTTTGCCCGGAATTCCCCCGCGGGTGCGCAAACGATCGGGTTCGCGGTATTAAAACGAAAAAAGCCGGTCTGCAAAGACCGGCTTTTTTCGTAGGGTCGCGGCGACGTCCGCGGGTCGACTCGCTTAGCGTTTCAGACCGCTGTCTTCGGCCGCGCCGATCGCGAGATTCATACATTGGATCGCCGCACCCGACGCACCTTTGCCGAGATTGTCCAGACGCGCGACGGTCACGAAGCGCTCCTCGTTGCCGAAGACGAACAGGTCGACGCGATTGGTGTCGTTATTCGCCTGCACGTCGAAGAAGCCGTTGTCGAGGTTCGCGTCGGCGTCGAACGGTGCGACGTGCACGAACGCTTCGCCTGCGTAGTATTCGGCAAACAGAGCCTGCACGTCCTGCGGCGTCGTCTCCTTCGCGAGCTGGCCCGGCGAGAAGTACGTGGTGACCGCGAGGCCCTTGTAGAAGTCGCCGACGATGGGCGTGAAGATCGGCGCCGACTTCAGGCCCGTATGCGCGGCCATTTCGGGCAGATGCTTGTGCGTGAGGCCGAGCGCGTACGGGCGCGGGCTCTTCAGCCTGTCGTTGCCGCCGGCTTCGTAGTCGGCAATCATCTTCTTGCCGCCGCCGCTGTAACCGGTGATCGAGTAGGCATGCGCGGCGAACTCGGGCGCGACGACGCCGCCTTCGACGAGCGGACGCATCGCGAGCACGAACGCCGAGGCGTGGCAGCCCGGCACGGCGATGCGTTTGGCGGTGCGCAGCCGCTCGCGCTGCGAACGGGCCAGCTCAGGCAGGCCGTACGCCCAGTCGGGCGAGGTGCGGAACGCGGTGCTCGCGTCGATCAGCACCGTGCGGTCGTTCTCGACGAGCGAAGCCGATTCGCGCGAGGCGACGTCAGGCAGACACAGGAACGTGACGTCCGATGCGTTGATGAGACGACGGCGCTCGTCGAGGTCCTTGCGCTTCGCTTCTTCGATACGCAGGATTTCGACGTCGGCGCGCTGCGACAGGTATTCAAAAATCTTCAGGCCGGTCGTGCCTTCCTGTCCGTCGACAAAAACTTTCGTGCTCATCTCAATCTCACTCGCTGAAAACGGGGCGCGACGCCGCGCCGGAACGTTATTTTAAGACGTCATCGCCGCGACCGTGCGGCACAGCGCGAAAAAACGACGATGCGCGCGCAACGTGACATCGGCGTGACCCGTTGCGCGGCGAATGCGGGCTGATGACCGAAGATGGACCAAAGATGCGGCGCGACGTCGTTTCGGCGCCGTTCAGCCGGTTCTGCCATCACCCGCGCGCCGCGATCCAGCGCGCGGTGACGCCCGCAATGCGCGCGCCGAACAGGCGCGCGGTTTCGAGATCGCCCGGCGGCGGCGCTTCGTCGGGCGACGCATCGGCCGCCGATTGCGTGAGCAGTCCGGTAAAGCCCCCGACGAAGTTCAAGTCGTTGCGCGTCGCGGCCTTCGTGTTCGACGGCATCATGCCGGTGCCCGCCCAGATCATGCTGTGCTGCATCGCCAGCGTGACGAAGTACTGGATCGTCGAGAACTTGTCGCCGTTCATCGTCGCCGAATTCGTGAAGCCGGCCGCGATCTTGTCTTTCCACGCCTGCGCGAACCACGGTTTCGAGCTCGCATCGGCGAACTTCTTGAAGTCGGCCGACGGGCCGCCCATGTAGGTCGGCGCGCCGAAGATCAGCGCGTCGGCGGCGGCGAGTTCGTCCCACGACGCGTCGTCGAGCTCGCCGACCGGCATCAACTTCGCCTGCGCACCGGCTTCGAGCGCGCCCGCGAGCACGGCTTCGGCGACCTTCTTCGTGTGGCCGTAGCCGCTGTGATAAACGATGACGATCTTCGACATGGACTGCTCCAGCAAGGCGGTCAGCAAGGTGAACGGGAAATGAAACGCGACGCGGCGCGGCGGTGCGCCACGACGACCGCGATGGCCGCCGCTAGCGCCCGTAGTTGACCACCAGCTTCGCGCTGCCGATCACGGCCGTGCCGATCTCGTGTTCGAACATCAACGCGGGACGTCCTTGCGCGAGACGCAGATCGGCCGAGTTCAGCGCGTACACGGTGATGATATAGCGATGCGGTTTGCCGGGCGGCGGGCACGGGCCGCCATAGCCGTCGGTATCGAAGTCGTTGCGCGCTTCGACTGCGCCGAGCTTGCGCAGGAAACCGGACGAACTCGCATTCTCGGGCAGGCTGTCTACCGTGGCGGGGATGCCCGCGACCGCCCAGTGCCACCAGCCGCGGCCCGGCGCATCCTCGTCGAACATCGTGATCGCGAAGCCGCGCGTACCGGCCGGCGCGGCGCGCCATGAGAGCTGTGGTGAACGGTTGCCGCCCTTGCAGTCGTTCTGGTCGAACACCTGCGCATTCTGCACGGCACCGCCCGCGCGCACGCTCGCGCTAGTCAGCGTGAACGGCTCGTCGGCCCGCGCACCGGCACTCTGCGCCGCCAAAAGCGCGAGCATCGCGCCGACGCGGAGCGATCGATGCCGCCAAGATGAAGCCAACGAAACAACCAGGCAACGCATGCGCATATGCCGGTTCTCCTGTCAGGGCGCGAGGCGCGGGTCCTCGCGATGGTCGTTGTCCTGAATTGTGCCCCAAGGTCGAATAAAGTCTAACATCAGCGCTGATTAGCTCTGCGACGCAATATGTTCGCGTCCCGCGGAATTAGCAGATAGGAAATCAGCTATAGTAAGAGGAATATCGTGCGATCCTGGCTGTATTTGTCTCGTTGAAATAGCGAGCGTCGAAAGAAGTGTTAGAAGTTGTGGAGACCGGTTTATCCGTCCAGAGGAGGACGATGCAAGTTTCACTCAGGGTCGTGGTGGCAGACGATCATCCGGTCATTCTGTTTGGTGCTGAAAATGCGCTGCATAAATTTCCCGGTATGCAAGTCGTTGGGCGCGCAAGACAGTCGACTGAACTCATCAAGTTGTTGCAATCCACCGGATGCGACGTGCTCGTCACCGACCTGGCCATGCCCGGCGGTCAGTACGGCGATGGCCTGCAACTGATCGACTATTTGCGCCGCAATTTCCCGAACCTGCCGATTGTCGTACTCACCATGCTCGAGAATGCCGCCTTGCTCAAACGGCTCAAGGAGCTTGGCGTGACGTCCGTCGTGAACAAGTCGGACGATCTAAGCCATATTGCGCTTGCGGTACAGCACGTCGGCCGTCGCATGACGTATATGAGCCCGTCGGTGAAGGCGGTGCTCGATGGATTGCGGGTCAATTCAGCCGGCATGCGCGACGACTCGAAGCTGTCGAGGCGCGAACTCGAAGTCGTGCGCCTGTTCGTGTCGGGTATGACGATCAAGGAAATTTCGGAGCGTTTGAATCGCAGCATCAAGACGATCAGCACGCAGAAGAATGCGGCCATGCGCAAGCTCGGAATCGATCGAGACTCCCAACTATTCCAGTATGCGCAGAGCAATGGTTTGCTGAATCTGTCGTCGAATTCGACCAGGAGCATCGCGAACGAGTCCTGATATCGCGCCTCGTTTCGCCCGCCGGGTAATGACCGAAAAGCAAGCGGCAATTAACAATCGGCGATAAGAAAAAAGCCGCCTGTTTCGCAACAGGCGGCTTTTTTATTCAATGCGCATAAAGCGGCTACATTTTTATTGTCACTGTTTTACCGAGATGGCTTTATTGCGGCGCAGACGTCGCACCGCCGTGCGCGGCGGACCACTCGGCCGGCGCGTGCAGAAATTTCTCCACTTCGTCGATCGTCTTCGTGTCGAAGTAGTTGTTTTGCTTCGCGACGCGCAGCACGTCCCACCACGTGGCGAGCGCGTGCAGATCGACGTCGATGTCTTTCAGCACCGACACGCTTTCTTTGAAGATGTTGTAGTGGAACAGCACGAAGCAATGGTTCACCGTCGCACCGGCGGTGCGCAGTGCGTTGATGAAGTTGATCTTGCTGCGGCTGTCGGTCGTCAGGTCTTCGACGAGCAGCACGCGCTGGCCTTCGGTCAGCAGACCTTCGATCTGCGCGTTGCGGCCGAAACCCTTCGGCTTCTTGCGCACGTATTGCATCGGCACCATCAGGCGGTCGGACAGCCATGCCGCGAACGGGATGCCCGCGGTTTCGCCGCCGGCGACCGCGTCGATCTGCTCATAGCCGACGTCGCGCAGGATCGTCGCTTCGGCCATTTCCATCAGGCCGCGGCGCACGCGCGGATACGAGATCAGCTTGCGGCAGTCGATATACACCGGGCTCGCCCAGCCGGACGTGAAAATATACGGTTTCTCCGCGTTGAAATGCACTGCTTGCACTTCGAGCAGCATTTTGGCGGTGGTGTCGGAGATCGTCTGGCGATCGAAGCCTGTCATGGGCGGATCCTTCGGAGTGAGCGGGGGAGAAGCGGGCGCTGGGCCCGGTGGCGCAGCAAGCGGGGTATGCCGCGCCATGCTGGGCGGGATACGCGGCCGGGGGACGAGCACAGACCGGCTTTTGCTGCGCGCGTGGGCGGTTATTTTACCTGAAATGGGTCGCACCGAGGAGGCCGTCGTGCGCGGCGCCGCCGCCGGCGGGCGCTTCGGCGCGCGCATCGTCTTGTGACTGGCTGGGGCCGCCTTTACACTCACGCGACTTTCCCCGGGCCGCTGCCCACGCAGACGCCTTCAGACCTACGGAATGCTTTCAATGAACGCCGCTCCACCCGCCTCTGCCGTCGCCCCCGATACCCGCCCCGCCGTCAAGCCGGGCCATGCGGGCCGCGCGCTGCTTGCGTCGGTGCTGGGCTATGCGATGGACGGCTTCGATCTGCTGATCCTCGGCTTCATGCTGCCGGTGATCGCCGCCGACCTGCATCTGAGTTCGTCGCAGGCCGGCGCGCTGGTCACATGGACGCTGATCGGCGCAGTCGCGGGCGGCGTGCTGTTCGGCGTGCTCAGCGATTATTTCGGCCGCGTGCGCATGCTGACGTGGACGATCCTGATCTTCGCGGTGTTCACCGGCCTGTGCGCGCTCGCGCAGGGCTACACGGACCTGCTGATCTACCGGACCATCGCCGGCATCGGGCTGGGCGGCGAATTCGGCATCGGCATGACGCTGGTCGCCGAAGCGTGGCCGGCGTCGCAGCGGGCGCGGGTGTCGTCGTATGTCGGGCTTGGCTGGCAGCTCGGCGTGCTGGCGGCCGCGTTGCTGACGCCACTGTTGTTGCCGGTGATCGGCTGGCGCGGCATGTTCGCGCTCGGGCTGCTGCCGGCGGTCATGTCGTTTTTCGTGCGGCGCCGCGTCGAGGAGCCGGCGCTTTTCAACCAGCGCGTCGCGCGCGGTATGCGCAGGCTGCCGCTGAAACTGCTGTTCGTCGATGCGCGCACGACGCGCGCGAGCCTCGGCGTAACGATCCTGTGCTCGGTGCAGAACTTCGGCTATTACGGGCTGATGATCTGGCTGCCGAGTTATCTGTCGAAGACCTTCGGCTATTCGCTGACCAGATCGGGGCTATGGACCGCCGCGACGATTCTCGGCATGGCGGCCGGCATCTGGCTATTCGGCATCGCCGCCGACCGCTTCGGCCGCAAGCCGACGTTCCTGTTCTACCAGGCGGGCGCCGTCGTGATGGTGTTCGTGTATGCGCAACTGACGACGCCGATGGCCTTGCTGTTCGGCGGCGCGGCGATGGGGGTGTTCGTCAACGGCATGATCGGCGGCTATGGCGCGCTGATTTCGGAGCTCTATCCAACCGATGCGCGCGCTACCGCGCAAAACGTGCTGTTCAACGCCGGCCGGGCCGTGGGCGGCTTTGGGCCGGTGGTGGTGGGCGCGTTGGCGGCGCGCTACTCGTTCGGCGCGGCGCTCGCGCTGCTCGCGTCGATTTACCTGCTCGACATCTTCGCGACACTATTTCTGATCCCTGAACGACGCGGCGCCGAGCTCGACTAAGCGTGTCGCCGCCACATGGCGGAAGAACACTGCCAGATGCAGCGACTCTGCATTTATAGCGGCTATTTCGCCAATTGCGAGTTCTGTTAACCACTCAGTGCATCGACACTTCCGGGGTGTACACTGATCGACCCGCGAAGCATTCCACATCGTCCCGTCTTCGTCGAGGTAAGCCATCGTGCCTTGCCGGGCGCGTGCGAAAACCACCTCGGTCGGCTATCCATTCGACAGATGAAAACGCCGCAACGGTGTGGGGCGCCGGGCCCAATCACTTACGTCTCGCAGGCCTAGAAATGGACGAACAACTCAAGCAAAGCGCTCTCGCATATCACCAGAATCCGAAACCTGGCAAGATTTCGGTGACGCCCACCAAGCCGCTGTCGAACCAGCTGGATTTGTCGCTCGCGTATTCGCCGGGCGTGGCCGCAGCCTGTATGGCGATTCACGAGGAACCGCTCGACGCGCAGAAGTACACGTCGCGCGGCAACCTGGTCGGTGTGATCACGAACGGTACCGCCGTGCTCGGCCTCGGCAATATCGGCCCGCTCGCCGCGAAGCCGGTGATGGAAGGCAAGGGGTGTCTGTTCAAGAAGTTCGCGGGGATCGACGTGTTTGACATCGAGCTCTCCGAATCCGATCCGGACAAGCTCGTCGAGGCGATCGCGATGCTCGAGCCCACGCTGGGGGGCATCAACCTCGAGGACATCAAGGCGCCCGAGTGCTTCTACATCGAGAAGAAGCTGCGCGAACGTATGAAGATTCCGGTCTTCCACGACGATCAGCACGGCACCGCGATCATCGCGTCGGCGGCGATCCTGAACGGCCTCAAAGTGGTCGGCAAGAAACTCGACGAAGTGAAGCTGGTCTGTTCGGGCGCGGGCGCGGCGGCGATTGCGTGTCTGGATCTGCTCGTCAATCTCGGTCTGTCGAAGAAGAACATTATCGTCGCCGACTCGAAGGGCGTGATCTACGAAGGGCGCGGCAACCTCGATCCGTCGAAGGAACGCTATGCGGCGCACACCGAAGCGCGCTCGCTCGCCGATGCGATCCGTGGCGCCGACGTGTTCCTCGGCTGCTCGAGCGCCGGCGTGCTGAAGCCGGAGATGGTCGCCGAAATGGGCTCGCAGCCGCTGATTCTCGCGCTGGCGAACCCCGAGCCGGAAATCCGTCCGGAAGAAGCGCGCAAGGTGCGCCCGGACTGCATCATCGCGACCGGCCGTTCGGACTATCCGAACCAGGTCAACAACGTGCTGTGCTTCCCGTTCATCTTCCGCGGCGCGCTAGACGTCGGCGCGACGACGATCACCGAGGAAATGAAGCTCGCGTGCGTGCGCGCGATCGCCGAGCTGGCCGAGGAAACCGACCAGGGCGATGAAGTCGCGAAGGCCTACGAAGGCCACTCGCTCGAATTCGGTCCCGAATACCTGATTCCGAAGCCGTTCGATCCGCGCCTGATCATCAAGATCGCGCCGGCCGTCGCGCAGGCCGCGATGGATTCGGGCGTCGCGACCCGTCCGATCCAGGACATGGACGCGTACCGCGAGCAGCTCGGCGCGACCGTCTACCGTTCGGGCATGGTGATGCGGCCGGTCTTCGCGGCGGCGAAGTCGGCACCGGCGCGCATCGTGTTCGCGGAAGGCGAAGACGAGCGCGTGCTGCGCGCCGCGCAGTTCGTGCTGCTCGAAAAGATCGCGAAGCCGATCCTGGTCGGCCGTCCGTCGGTGATCGAGATGCGTCTGAAGAAGATGGGCTCGAAGCTCAAGTGCGGCGAAGACGTCGAAATCGTCGATCCGGAAGACGATCCGCGCTATCACAAGAGCTGGCAGGCTTATCACGAAATCGGCGCGCGCGAAGGCGTGACGCCCGACGTCGCGAAGGCCGCGATGCGCAAGTTCAACACGCTGATCGGCGCGATCCTCGTGCATCTTGGGGATGCGGACGGCATGATCTGCGGCATGATCGGCCAGTACCACACGCACCTGAACTTCATCGAGCAGGTGCTCGGCAAGGCCGACAACGTCGATAACTTCGCCGCGATGAACCTGCTGATGCTGCCGGGCCGCAACCTGTTCATCTGCGACACGTACGTGAACGAAGTGCCGACCGCCGAGCAACTCGCCGACATGACGATGCTCGCCGCGCGCGAAATCGAGAAGTTCGGTATCACGCCGAAGGTCGCGCTGCTGTCGAACTCGAACTTTGGCAGCGCGCCGTCGTCGTCGTCGCAGCGCATGGCCGCGGCGCGCAAGCTGATCACGCAACGCGCGCCGTCGCTCGAAATCGACGGTGAAATGCACGGTGACGCGGCGCTGTCGGAGGCGATCCGCAAGGCCGCGTTCCCAGGCACGACGCTCGCCGGCGAAGCGAACCTGCTGATCATGCCGAACGTCGAAGCGGCGAACATCGCATACAACCTGCTGAAGGTCGTGGGCGGCGAGGGCGTGACGGTCGGACCGTTCCTGCTCGGCGCGGAAAAGCCGGTGCACATCCTGACGCCGGCCGCGACCGTGCGCCGGATCATCAACATGACGGCGGTCGCTTCGGCGAACGCGCGCAGGTCGGTGAACGCGAAGTAACGTGCATCGCGTGAGGTTGAAGCGGGCGCGGCAGTAACGCGCGCGCAACGGCCTCGGTAAAAGCGCTACGAAACTCCGGTTTCGTAGCGTTTTTTTGCGCCCGAAAAAAAAGCGGCGGTCCGTGAAGACCGCCGCTTTTCAGTCCAACTGCCAGAGTCGATCAAGCCGCGTGCTGCGTCGTCTTGCCTGCATCGTGCGAACGCCAACGCGTGAGCAGCTCGTTCCACTTGATGCGCACGCCTTTCAGGTTGTTCTCCTTCACGTGCCCATATCCACGGATGCCGTCGGGTAGGTTCGCCAGCTCGACCGCGAGATCGCGCTTCTGCGCAGTCAGTCCGCCGATCAATTCACGCACCAATGCCTCGTATTCGCCGATCAGCGCGCGCTCGGTGCGGCGCTCCTCGGTGTTGCCGAACACGTCGAGCGCGGTGCCGCGCAGGAACTTGAGCTTCGCGAGCACGTGCATCGCGCGGAACATCCACGGACCGTACTTCTTCTTCACCAGATGGCCGTGCGCGTCCTTCTTCGATAGCGTCGGCGGTGCGAGATGCAGATGCAGCTTCCAGTCGCCTTCGAACGTCGCGTTCAGCTTTTCGATGAACGCCGGGTCGCTGTACAGACGCGCGACTTCGTATTCGTCCTTGTACGCCATCAGCTTGTGCAGGTTCTTCGCGACCGCCTCGGTCAGCGGCATTTGGCCGTCGGCGGAATCGAGCGCTTCTTCGGCGGTCCGCACCTGCGACACCAGCGCGCGATAGCGCTCTGCGTACGCACTGTTCTGCCAGGCGGTTAGATAGTCGGCGCGCTTGTCGATCAGCGTGTCGAGCGCCTTCGGCGTATGTAGTGCGATGATCTTGCCGCTTGCGCTGTCGGCCGACTCGCCGCGTCCCTGCGTTTGCGCGAGCTTGCGTACCGCGGCCAGATCGTGCGCGGCACGCCGGCCCCATTCGAACGCGGCGCGGTTTTTCTCCACCTGCACGTTGTTCAGCTCGATCGCGCGAATCAGCGACTCGTGCGTGAGCGGCACCCAGCCGCGCTGCCACGCGTAGCCGAGCACGAACGGGTTCGTATAGATCGCGTCGCCGAGCAGCGCGACGGCGAAGTGATTTGCGTCGACGGCCGAGACGTTGTCGTCGCCGGCCGCGGCACGCACGTCGGCTTCGGTGCTGCTGCCGGGGAAGCGCCAGTTCGGGTTCTTGATCAGCTCGGCCGTCGGCGTGTGCGCGCTGTTCAGCACGACGCGTGTGCGGTTCGCCTGCATGCGCGACACGCACTCGTCGCTGGCGGTCACGATCGCGTCGCAGCCGATCACGAGGCTCGCTTCGCCCATCGCGATGCGGGTCGCGTGGATGTCGGCCGGCTGATTGGCGATCTGCACGTGGCTCATCACGGCGCCGCCTTTCTGCGCGAGGCCGGTGACGTCGAGCACGGTGACACCCTTGTTCTCGAGATGCGCGGCCATGCCGAGCAGCGCGCCGATCGTGACGACGCCGGTGCCGCCGACGCCCGTCACCAGCACGCCGTACGGACGCTCGATGGACGGCAGCTCGGGGTCCGGCACCGGCGGCATTTCGGCGCCGGCGCCCGACGCCGCCTTCGGCTTGCGCAACTGGCCGCCTTCAACGGAGACGAAGCTCGGGCAGAAGCCGTTCACGCACGAGAAGTCCTTGTTGCAGGTCGACTGGTTGATCTGGCGCTTCGTGCCGTACTCGGTGTCGAGCGGTTCGACCGACAGGCAGTTCGACTTGACCGAGCAGTCGCCGCAGCCTTCGCACACCGCCTCGTTGATCACGACGCGCCGTGCCGGATCGGGATACGCGCCGCGCTTCCTGCGTCGGCGTTTTTCGGTCGCGCAGGTCTGGTCGTAGATCAGGATCGTGGTGCCCGGGACCTCGCGCAGCTGGCGCTGCACGTCGTCGAGCTGGTCGCGGTGATGAATGTCGACGCCGGGCGCGAGGCCGACGTTCGCCGCGTACTTCTGCGGGTCGTCGGTGACGATGACGATCTTCGTCGCGCCTTCGGCGGCGAGCTGATGCGTGATCTGCGGCACGGTCAGCACGCCGTCGACCGGCTGGCCGCCCGTCATCGCGACCGCGTCGTTGTACAGCAGCTTGTAGGTGATGTTCGCCTTCGACGCGATCGCCGCGCGAATCGCAAGCAGCCCCGAGTGGAAGTAGGTGCCGTCGCCGAGATTGGCGAACACGTGCTTGTCGTTGGTGAACGGCGCCTGGCCGATCCACGCGACGCCTTCGCCGCCCATCTGGCTGAACGTGCTGGTGCTGCGGTCCATCCAGACCGTCATGTAATGACAGCCGATGCCGGCCATCGCGCGAGAGCCTTCCGGCACGTTGGTCGACGTGTTGTGCGGGCAGCCCGAGCAGAACCACGGCTTGCGCTCGACTTCGACGCGCGGCCGCGCGAGCGCCTTTTCCTTCGCTTCGATCACCGCGATGCGCGCGGCGATGCGGGCGCGCACGTCGGACGGCAGATCGAACTTGTCGAGCCGCGTGGCGATTGCCTTCGCGATGATCGCGGGCGACAGCTCGTAGTGCGCCGGCAGCAGCCAGTTGCCCATCGGCACCGACCATTCGCCGCCGGCGCCGTCTTTTTCGTCGAACTTGCCGAACACGCGCGGGCGTTGCGCGTCGGGCCAGTTGTACAGCTCTTCCTTGATCGCGTATTCGAGGATCTGGCGCTTTTCCTCGACCACGAGAATTTCATCGAGACCGCGCGCGAAGGCCTGCGCGCCTTGCGCCTCGAGCGGCCACACGCAGCCGACCTTGTACAGCCGGATGCCGATGCGCGAGCAGGTTTCGTCGTCGAGACCGAGGTCGGTCAGCGCCTGACGCACGTCGAGATAAGCCTTGCCGCCGGTCATGATGCCGAAGCGTGCATGCGGCGAATCGATTTCGACGCGATCGAGTTTGTTCGCCCGCACATAGGCGAGGCCCGCGTACCACTTGTAGTCGAGCAGACGCGCTTCCTGCACGAGCGGTGGATCGGGCCAACGGATGTTCAGCCCGCCGTCGGGCATCACGAAGTCTTCCGGCAGGATGATGCTGGTGCGGTGCGGATCGATGTCGACCGATGCGGACGATTCGACGACGTCGGTCACGCACTTCATCGCGACCCAGAGGCCCGAATAGCGGCTCATCGCCCAGCCGTGCAGCCCGAAGTCCAGATATTCCTGCACGTTCGACGGAAACAGCACGGGCAGCCCGCATGCCTTGAAGACGTGTTCGGACTGGTGCGCGAGCGTCGAGGATTTGGCCGCGTGATCGTCGCCGGCGAGCACCAGAACGCCGCCGTGCCGCGACGAGCCGGCCGAGTTGGCGTGCTTGAAGACGTCAGCGGAACGGTCGACGCCGGGGCCCTTGCCGTACCACATCGAAAACACGCCGTCGTATTTGGCGCTCGGGTACAGATTGACCTGCTGCGAACCCCACACGGCGGTGGCCGCGAGGTCTTCGTTGACGCCGGGCTGGAACACGACCTGATGCGCGGACAGGTGCTTTTTGGCTTTCCACAGTGACTGGTCGAGTCCGCCGAGCGGGGAACCACGGTAGCCGGAGATGAAGCCGGCCGTGTTGAGGCCGGCGGCGCGGTCGCGTTCCTGCTGCAGCATCGGCAGACGCACCAGCGCCTGGATGCCGCTCATGTATGCGCGGCCGCGATCGAGGGTGTATTTGTCGTCGAGCGTGACGGAAGACAACGCGGCTTCGAGCGAGGCTCGCTGACCTGCGTCTAGCGGGGCATTCATTATGTGTACTCCTCCACTTCAGCTTGGGATCACCAAAACTTTTCTGGCTCCCGGCATCTTGTGAATGCTGGGGCCGGGGTCGTCATATTGACGGGTTTCAAGCGATGGTAGCACTGGTGGAAACCCGCCGCAGCGGATCAAAAATCGCCCGCGCGAGGTCCGATTTCAGACGGTTTCGCGGCAAGTTGGCTACGTCTTGTCAGCAGTTGACGCGGGTTTTCAGTGGAATCGAGCTGGGTTTCGCCTGCGCATGTAACAAGCTGTAAAACCTACAAATCTGCGGAACCGCAGTGAAAAGCACTGTCTAATCCCCGACCTGCGAGCGATGCCGATCGCTGCGCATTCTGCGCAGCTTCTGGACAGCAGGGTAGCGAGAAAAGGAGTACGCATGCACACAAGAAACATCCAGACGTTCCTGATGGTTTCCGCCGCATTCTTCGCGATGAGCGCGCCGATGCACTCGAATCCGGGCAGCACGGGGGCGCTGTCGAACGCGATCGTTCGCACGGCGCAGGTAGCGCCGGCGCCTGTGGGAATGGGGCGGGCCGACGGTGCGATCGGCAACAACGGGTACCGGCAGAATTCGTGACGCGCCGCATCGCGCGCGTCTTATGACAACCGGCCGCCGTTCCGAAGAGAGCGGCGGCGTTGCAAACTGAAAGGGCGAGGATCCTGCGATCCTCGCCCTTTTTTCTTGTGCGCGCCGATCAGGCGCGAGTCACCGCGATCAGGTCTTGTCCTGCACGACGCCGCGGCGAATCTGGTCGAGCTCGATCGATTCGAACAGCGCCTTGAAGTTGCCTTCGCCGAAACCCTGGTTGCCCTTGCGCTGAATGATCTCGAAGAAGATCGGGCCGATCTGGTTTTCGGTGAAGATCTGCAGCAGCAGATCTTCGGGTGCGCCGTCGATCAGGATTTTGCGCTTGCGCAGTTCCTCGAGCGGCTCGCCATGATTCGGCACGCGCCGGTCGACGAGTTCGTAGTAGGTGTCGATCGTGTCGAGCAGCGAAATGTTCGACGCACGCAGGCCGTCGACGGTGCGGTAGATGTCGCTGGTGCCGAGCGCGATGTGCTGGATGCCTTCGCCGTGGTACGCGTCCAGATATTCCTGGATCTGGCCGGCGGTGTCCGAGCCTTCCTCGTTGATCGGAATGCGGATCTTGCCGCACGGCGAGGTCATCGCCTTCGACTTCACGCCCGTCACCTTCCCCTCGATGTCGAAGTAGCGCACCTCGCGGAAGTTGAACAGGCGCTCGTAGAACTCCGCCCATTCCTGCATGCGGCCGCGATGCACGTTGTGCGTCAGATGATCGATATAGGTCAGACCGTGGCCGACCGGATTGGGGTTCGCGCCGGGAATCGGCTCGAAGTCGACGTCGTAAATGTCGATGTCACCGATGCTGTTCGGCGCCGCGCCGTTCTTGCCGCGCCAGCGGTCGACGAAATAGATCAGCGAATCGCCGATGCCCTTGATCGCCGGGATGTTCAGCTCCATCGGGCCGGTCTTGTTGTCGAATCCCCACGCCCCTTTTTCGAGCGCTTGGGCGTAGGCCTTCGCGGCGTCCTGCACGCGGAACGCGATCGCGCAGATCGATGGGCCATGCAAGCGCGCGAAGCGCTGCGCGAACGAATGCTTCTCCGCGTTGACGATGAAGTTGATGTCGCCCTGACGATACAGCGTCACGTCCTTGTGACGATGCCGCGCGACGGCCGTGAAGCCCATCCGTTCGAACAGCTTGCCGAGCGCTTTCGGGTCCGGCGCCGTGTATTCGATGAATTCGAAGCCGTCGGTGCCGACCGGATTTTCCCAAGTAGAAATCTGCATTGTCTGTCTCCAATCCCATGCAAGGGGTTGCCGAGGCGCGCTGCCGGTGAGCGCGCGGGACGGTCGGCTGAGCACGACCGGATAGGGCAAGTGTAGAACGGTGATGGAGGCAAGAACTTGCGAACTTAATCGCGCGTGGCTACGCTTGAGCTACTTTATGGCTCGATTCGAAACAGACGTGGCAGAACATGGCTAATAACGAGATAGATGCGATCGATCGACGCATTCTGGCGATCCTTCAGGAGAATGGCCGGCTGTCGAATCAGGAGATAGCGGAGCGGATCAATCTGTCGCCAAGTCCGTGCCTGCGGCGGATTCGCCGGCTCGAGGAAAGCGGCGTGATTCGCGGTTATGTCGCGCTACTTGACGCGCAGCGCCTCGGACTCGACCTGCTTGCGTATGTCAACGTGCGGCTGGAGAAGGGTGGCGGTCGCGCGTTCAGTCCCCATGGCGAGGCCACGCACGCCGATCTGTTCGGCGCGGCCGTGCAGACGTGGCCCGAAGTGGTCGCGTGCCACGCGATGACGGGTGAGATGGATTACCTGCTGCGCGTCCAGGTGGAGGACATGGCGCACTTTTCGCGCTTCGTACAGGACCAGTTGCTGCGGCATCCGTCGGTGATCGATGTGAAATCGAGCTTCTCGCTCGAAAAGCTCAAGGAAACGACAGCGCTGCCCATTTTGTAGGCTGCACGCGTAACGGCCTGCGCAAGGCAGATAGAAAAAAAGGCGACCTTGCGGCCGCCCCAGTCTCATTTCCCCGTAGCGATTATTCAGGCGGCGACAGGCACCGGCATGAACGACTCGAACAGTCGCGATGCCTGGCGCGCGTGGCGCTTCAGTGCGTAGTCGAACACGGCGGCCTGCTCCTGCAGCATTTCCGCGAGGATGCTCGACTGGTCTGCCGGCGACAGCGTCAGATAGGCGTCGGCTTCGCCGTACGCGTACTCGATCTTCATGCCGGCCTTTTTGGCGATGTGCATCATGGTCGAGTTGCGGGCCAGGCAGTGGATGTACAGCGTCGTCACATGCGTGTTGCGGCTGCGGATCGCGGCGCGCTCGAACAGCTTCGAACCGATACCGATGCCGCGCGCGCTTTCGAGCACCGAGACGCCGAACTCGGCGGTGCGCTTGTTGCCTTCGGCCGGCAGGTAGGCCAGATGGCCGACGCCGCTCAGTTCCAGCTTGCTGTTGAACACGCCGAACACGGTGTCGCGCGTGAAGTCAATCGTGCGCACGTAGTTCTCGATCACGCGGTTCGGCACGACCTGGCCGAAGCGCAGCAGGCGGTCTTCTTCGTCGAGCGCGAGAAAGTGCGTGAGCAGGCGTTCGCGATCGACGGCGGTGAGTTCACGAACCAGAACGTGCGCGCGTCCAGCAGGCAGCGTCGCGGGATCGTTCGACGCGATCGGCTCGGTGGTGCGATGGGTCAGCGTGTTCATGGTTGGGTTCTCCTTTTAATCAGGCGGTGTTGTGCACCGCAAAACCGATTTTAGCGGAAACCCGAGCCATTCACTAGGGAAAACCCGTACCAAAAACTGAGGTGATTACCTGGAGCGCTGAAGCCCTAAATTTAGTTGCTTGAATTTAAACGAAAATTTAAAATGAACGCACGTTCGTGACACAATGCCGCACGCATTCCCGCGCTGACTTATTCCGTCTGAATGTTGTTGCTTTGCATCATCCGGGGCGCGGATAGCGATCGGTTCGGACAGTCGTCTCACTTGGCCGGCGCGGTGCCGAGACCATGCTCGACCATGCCGACCACCTGCTCTGCGAATTCGCGGTAGCCCATGCGGCCGTCCGGCTTGAGCCACGTGAAGGTCCAGTTGATCATCCCGAACACCATCATCGTCAGCGCGGTCTGGTTGTCGCGTGTCGCGCGTTCAGGGTAGGCGCGCGCGAGCTGTCGCGCGAACGCGGCGACCACGTCGCGCTGGCGGTTCAGGATGATCTCGCGCTGCGAATCGACCAGGTACTTGACGTCATTCAGCAGCGCGACGTGGCGGCTGTGCGACGTCTCGTACTCGGACAGGAACGCGCGGATTAGCTCCGCGAAGGTTTCCCGCTCGCTCAGTTCGCGCCGCTGGCTCGACCCCTCCACCTCGGCGATGATCAGCATCAGCCGCTTCGTGTAGCGATCGAGCAGGTCGAACAGGATCGCTTCCTTGCTCTCGTAGTAGTGATAGAGGCGCGCCTTCGAGGTGCCGCTCGCCGCGGCAAGATCGGCCATCGACGTGCTTGGATAGCTGGTCTGCGCAAACTTCGCGGCGGCCAGTTCGAGAATCTGCTCGCGTTGGGTTTCGTGGTCGGGGGCTCGGGTGCGGGCCATAGTTGTCTATTTTTATCTTATTGGGGGGAGCAGGGGGCGGATGCCGCGCGCAGTTCGAGCGAGCGCCATTCGTTCGCGTCGCCACGCAGGTGGATCCGTCGTTGCGTCGCGAGTTCGCGCATGCGCCACAGCACGATGCTGTCGCTGGCGAGAAACCACAGTTCGGCTGCCATGACGTAGGCGGCGGCGCGCGCGGCGGGCTGCCAGTCGTCGGCTGCACGTTCGAGGATCAGCGCGTCGATTTCGGCAAAGCTGCCGCTCGTGAAGGTGTTGTCACGCCAACGCCGCGTCTCGCCGTTCGCCTGCTTGACCTCCTGCCATTCGAGCGCGAGCCGGCTGATGCGCAGCACGGAAATCGGCGCAGCGTCCGGCAGATGGGCCTGCAATACGTCCGGCGCAAACATGCCGACCGATGTCGCGCGATCCTTGCGGGTATGCGCCCACGCTTGCGGATCGGTGAGGTCGGCGATCGACAGCCGCACTTCGTTCAAACGCTGCGGGCTGTTGCGTACCAGGTAGCAGACACGGCGCAGCATCAGCTGATCGGACGCGCTTTCGCCATGCCACACGACGAGATTCGCGGCATCGCTCGCGAGGCCGTCGAGCACTGCGGCCTGTTCACGGAATTCACGCACGAAGTCGCGTTTCGTGTCGGCGCTGACGCGTTCCCAAAAGGCGGCGCGCACGTGCAGAGCGTCGTCGACGCCGCGTAACGGGCCGACCGCCAGATCGTCCCGCAACGGCTGCACGCGATCGTCGCGGCCCGCCTGGGCCAGCGCGGTACGCAGCGACTCGGCGGCGACGTCGCCGTTGGTGAGGTGAATCGTGCTCATGGGCAAGGGCTTGCTATGACGCTTGCTGCTGTAACAAAAAGAGGCCGCTCGCCGACTGGAAACCGATGTCCCGAGCGACGAGCGGCCCCTAGTGTAAGCGGATCGCGAAACGGCCGAAAGCGGCGGCGGCCGTTACACGAAGCGAGTCCACGCCCAGGCCACGAAAACTCCAGAGTCAACGTTCGTCGTAACTGACGACGACCTTGTCGCTCACCGGATGACACTGACACGTCAGCACGAACCCGTCGCGGACCTCGTGCTCTTCGAGCGTGTAGTTCTTTTCCATCTTCACTTCGCCTTCGAGCACCTTCGCGCGACACGTGCAGCACACCCCGCCCTTGCACGCGTACGGCAGCGCGAGACCGGCGCGCAGCCCGACGTCGAGCACGCTCACGCCCTGGTACGGCAGGCGCAGCTTGCGCCGCTTGCCGTCGAGCACGATCTCGAGGTCGGCCGCCGGGGTGTCCGCGGTGATCTCGACGGGCGGCACGCCCGCCTGCGGCAGCGGCGTGCCAAAGCGCTCGACGTGCACTTTCGCGGGCGGCACGCCGGCGGCCTTCAGCGCCGCCTCGGCCGCGTCCATCATCGGCGCGGGGCCGCAGATGAACGCCTCGTCGATCGCGTCGGCCGGCAGCAGCTGTTCGAGGAACGCCGCGCACTTCTGCTGGTCGAGCACGCCGTTAAAGAGTTCGACGTCCTGCAGATCGTCCGACAGCACGTGATACAGCACGAAGCGGTTCATGAAGCGGTTCTTCAGAT
>NZ_WHNQ01000090.1 GCF_009362785.1 Paraburkholderia atlantica | reverse complement strand
AGGCGGCAAATATCGGTGGCAGCGGGCATCCGCTGCTGAACGGACTGAACCAAATTACGCTCCCCGGTAGCGGACACGCCCCCACTCTAGCATGCTAGCTTCGTCCATGCCGCCCAGGAAATCGAGCGCAAGCTGGGCGTCGCGCAGCGTTGCCGCGGCCTGCCCCGGACAGCACAAGCCGTCGCCGGACCGGACCGGGCACGGCGACGCGCAGGACATCGCGATGGAAGGCGACATCGGCGGTGATCCGCACGAGTTCGCCTGGCGGGCCGTCCCGCGAAGTGATGTTGTTTCATCCCCAAAGAAAGTCCCGTGGGGCGGTAACCCAACGTGCCGTGAGTTCAACTTTACTTTCCAGAAAAGCAAACTAAACGTGGACCTTGTTGACGAAGGGAAGTAAATCTGGAACTTTGCGGATGTTTGCTGGTGGCTGACGTTCGTCTGGTCGATCCTTGAGCGCTATTTGCACCACAACCGTTTTGCGAAGGCAGAGTCGAAAAAGTATCAGCCGGCTCTTTGTATTCTCTTGGGCGTTTCCTCGATCGAGGAACTGCTGGTGCTTTTCAAGACCGCCGAGGATTGCGGGATGTTGGAAGGGTATCGTTTCAACTCCTCGTTAGGCCGCATTCCGTTCAGGAAGTTGATGAACTACGACGGACTTTCAAAGGTTTCGTAGACTGCGGCATCGAGAGGGGCGGAGGGACCGCCCCTCGCATACTAATGAAAAAACGATCTTTTCAGTTTGCCTGTCGCTTCCCGATGCGTGGGTCTTCCATACGATATCCGTACATGGTCATCGGACGATGTTGGTCCACGTCGCGTACCCTATGCAGGTGTCTCGCCGACAGCCAGAAAATCTTCAGGCGGATCCGCTCGAAGACTCATGTATTCGAGGCGCCACTGATCAACCCGTCGAAGATCTGCCAGCGAGAGATGTGTATCCGCGACGGCGACACTACTCTCAAGAGCAATTTCCTTAGCTTTCTCTGGCTTGCCATAGACGCTCGTGAATAGTTCGGAAATCTCGCTGGCCGCTTTCTCGGCTGCAGCACGCGCAACCGGCCCCCCTTCTGTAGCGTCATACGCAACGGTGATGCGTAGGAAGTAAGGCTCACCGTCTTCGAGGTCCTGAAAGCGCACTGTGTCGAGGTCGAAGAAAACGCCCACCAGATGGGCGTTGTATGGCTCGAGGAGCTTGCCGGTCAGTTGCTCAACCGTCTTGCCCTTATGTTTTCGGCGAAGGCGATTCTCGAACGCATTCGGGAAAGCCGGACGACCATACCGCGCGGCCAGCCATTGCTTGAGTGCCCTCTTCTCATCGGCATTCAGTGTGACTGACGCATCCGGATTGGCAGCGATCGCATCGAACATCGCCGTACCGACCACGCTTCGGGCATCGTGACGCAGTTCAAGCGCGAGCGTCTGCCCTTCCCCCGTGGTGTAGGAGAGATGAAGCCGGCGTACGTTTCGGGCACGAGTGAACGTTGGCTCCGCCGTCGCAACGATGTCCGCGACGATGCACTCGACAAAGGGCTCCCTGTCGTTGGCGAGATCGCAGTCGTGCGAGATGACAACGACGCGATGTTGACCGCCGTCATCAAAGACGAGTCCGAGGTTCGACGCATGAGCGTCAACGATGAGACTGCCTTGCCGCCAAGCACTGTCACGTCCCGGCATCCCGCCCCCTCAGCGATCCTCGGCAGCACCTGGAATCGAAACATCCGATTGCCAGTCTGCTGTGGCTGGAGCCGCGGTATTCGAAAGACCTGCGAGTGCATAGGATCGCTCCATTGCCCGAGCCTCTTCAATCAAAGTCTGCACGGCCGCCGAACTGTCCTCCCCGGCCTCCAGGATGTCGAACAGGGAGCGATCTTCAAACGCTTTCATTTTCAGGAGACTCGACGCGCGCGCGACTCCTGCCGCCTTGAACGCGTCAGCGATCTGACTCAACGTCCTGATGCGCGCGAGCCTGTCCGCGTCCGGCATCGACTCTTCGGACAGCCACTTGTAGATCGCCTGGCGCGACACGTCGAAGAGAACCGCAAGATCGCCAATAGCGGGATTCAGCACTGCGCGGACATTTTCCAGATGTTCCTTCGCCGTCCGGATATCCGCGCGCGGGCGCCTGCGCGGCGACCGCGCCGCCGTGTCATCGCTGACAAAGAGTCCTGATCGAGGTGAAAGGTACCCGCTCCAACGGTCTACGTTCTCAAGCGGATATGCAGACCCCGTCCCAATGAACGGCCGGAACATCACCGGGTAATGCTTCGCAGCGCCAAACGCAGGCAATGATGATTGCATATGTCCGTCTCCTGATTAGTTTTTTACGACCAAGCCTTTAGGGCATGAGGCGTAACGATCGCCTCAAACGCCCGGCGGATATCTCGGTGTAATGCCTCGAGCTGGCTCGCGAGCGACGCGAAGTCAAGCGGAAATCGCCCCTGAACGAAATGATCCGTGTCGATGACCGCATGACGCTGCGGCTCCTGCTTCGCGAACCGGTCTTTAATCACGAGTCCGTGCGGTGCTACGTCCGGCGGAAATCCAAGCGGAGCCACGGCGCGATGCACCCTCGCCACAAGGATGCCCCGGTCAGCCAAAACCCCCGGCTGCGTCTCGAATACCTGCTCGCTCGATGCCGATTGCTCGACCGCACCAAACTGGACGCCGCGCAGGCCGCCAGCAAGATACTGATCGACCGTCTCTGCCTCGCGCGGCTGCACAGCATCTAGGTACCGCAGACCTAGGCGACTCACATGATCAAGACCCACAACCTTGTGAACGTGTTCAAGCCCGCGCAATCCGGTTGGCAAAAACTGTCGGCGCGTGTCGTAGCGGGTAGTATGAAAGGCGATGAACGTCGGGCTGAGCACGAAACTGGACGTACGGTCTGCCGTAGTCATCCGCCAGACCTTCAGGGTCCCGACTTTGGGGACAGGCGGTGCGTCATTAGCTTCGAAGACGAACTCCAGTTGCGGCATCGCCTGCTCTTCGAAGAGCGTATACCCGTCGCGGCGCAGCAGATCCTGCACTTCCCCAGCGTATTTTTCCATCGCCGGGATCGGGTTGAACTGCGCCTGCAGCAAGGCATAGTAGACCGGCGCATTGGCCATTCGTCCATTCATGATCAGCGGGCGCGAAAACGTGAGGTTGACATTTCAGTTGTCAGTTTACACTGTAGTTGACACACTCACAAGGAGAACTGCTCAGAACCGGCCCGCGGCCTGCCGTCGCGGGGAGCGACATGTCGCTGGACACCCGACGTGGCGTGCGAACGAGCGCACGCGGACCATGAACCGGCCCTTATATCCTCCACCGCTCACACCAGCGTATAGAGACCGGCCGCCGAATCAAAACGGTGGCGTCGCTTCCCCGGCTCCGCCGCCGTGTTACGTCGATTGGGCTTTGTCCGGATGGGGGTATTGCAAAGATGCTGCGGGTTGTGTAAAAGCGCAACAACATCATGAAGCCAGCATTGAATAATGCCATATAAAGCCAGACTAAAGACGGGTGAAGCGCGCAAGCGCAAGAAGCCGGGGTACCGGGTAAGGATTTCCTGATGCGAAAATCAGGATGCCGCGCCTCGTTTTTCCAGCTTCCGCTGAATGTGACAGGGATTCTGGTCGCTGACTATGAGTCGTCGAAGCGCAATTGGAAAACCGGTGCATCATGATCGCCTATCTGTCGGAGCGGGAGAACGCCGTCGAGGAAATTAATTCGGTCTGTCTACGACTGTTCGATGAGTGGTGCGAGACGCGTCGTGTGACCTTGCTTGCGTATCTGATGCACTGCTGGCCGTTGCTCGACAGCACGCCGAAGATGCTTAAGCGTCTTGGCGAAACCATGCGCGATCTGCGGCTCTATCACGTCGACCAACTCGACGAATCAGAGTTTCAGGCACTATGTGAACTGGCCGATCTGATTGATGAGCTGATCGAGCGGCCAGCGCCGATCAGAAGCGTGCGCTCGTGGAATAGTGCCTGAACATGATCAGAATACTCATTGCGGACGATCACGCGATCTTGCGCAGCGGGATCAGGCAGATCATCGCGACAACGGTCGACATGATCGTCGCCGCGGAAGCTGCACAGGGTTCGGAACTGATCGACAAGCTGCGCAGCTGCGCCGTCGACGTGCTGCTGCTCGACATGACCATGCCGGGCATCAGCGGAATCGACCTCGTCCGGCGCGTGCGCGTCGAGCAGCCTGCGCTGCCAGTGCTGGTACTTACCATCCACGACGACGCGCAGGTGGCGTCGCGAGCGCTGCGTGCAGGCGCGACGGGCTACCTGACAAAGGACAGCGACCCCGCCGTGTTGCTCGAAGCCATCCGCAAGATCGCGGGCGGCGGGCGTTTCATCGATCCGAGGCTCGTCGACGCAATGGTCTTCGACAGGCACCGCGGCGACGTGCCACCGCATGAAGTGCTGTCAGACCGCGAGTTTCAGGTCTTGCAAATGCTCTCTGCGGGAAAGAGCCTTAACGAAATCGCGGATGTGTGCGCGCTCAGTGCAAAAACGATCAGCACCCACAAGATGCGGCTGATGCAGAAACTCGGCATCACGAACAACACCGACGTGATCCGGTACGCGATCCGGCACGGACTGTCTTGCGTCAACTAGACTACCTGCGAATTAGGTCGGCGAGGCTCGGATACCGATCCGCGGCATTGTCACCCATTGAAAGGCCGTTGGAAAGCGGTACAGCACTACGCACAAGGCGCGGCCTTGCGTTGTTGCGAAACCTTCGCCAACCCCGCGTGAAGCGAAGCACCGCGACGCATCCGGTATTTCGTTCACCTGGTTGCGGAACTGATCCGCACCAGTCACCCATCGGGTTCAAGGCGAGTGCCGGTCTTCTGGCCTCGCCCTTGGCTCACGCGTGGAGCCCCAGAAAACCATCGGTACCAGGCCAATGTCCAGGAGTTGAGACAACAATGTGGTTACCCGTTTGGGTACCAGGCTTGCTCGGGCTCATGGTCTGGGCGTCTCAGTCGTTACGCTGCATCGGGGATGGCCGGGGGGTGTCCCAATCAACTTGCTGGTTTGATGCCAACAAAGCCGGCGGGCTCGTCACCCCCCGCCAAGGTCAGCCGAAACATCGGTTGAGGTCAAAGGGTTTGCCCTCCCGCATCATGTAATAAGCGGCACGCGCGAGCTTGTGTGCGAGCGCCTTCATGGCCACGACGGGCAGGCGCTTTGACTTTTTGCGATCATAGAAACGTCTGGCCTGTGGACAGCAGCGCAGCGCTCCAGCTGCGGCTTCGACGAATGCCCAGGCAAGGTAACGGTTACCGTTGCGTGCATTGCCTTCGCCCTTTTTCTGGTTCTGTCGCATTAGTGCGGGGACGCTAGAATGCGTGTCTGACGAACCTGTACTGACCCGATGATGAAGAAGGCACCGACACCACGAACGACCCTTACCCCAGGAATTGCGAAGGTTCTGAAGCGACTGCACTATCCGCTCGATGTCATGCTGATGTGCGTGCGCTGGTATGTGGCCTATGGGCTGAGCCTGCGAAATCTGGAAGAATGAAATGAACGCGTCCCACCCCGTGACCGAGTGAGCAAAGCAAGGTGGATCCTCACGGGGCCAACGGCATCGACGTGCCCACGTGGAAAATAGGAAGTTTTCCGAGGCGACCGGAGGATCCAGTGATGAATCGTACAGCAGTTGGTGTGGACATCGCGAAAAACGTGTTCCAGTTGGATTACATCGATCAGGACACCGGCGAGATCGTGAACAAGCCGATCAAGCGGGCAAAGTTCCTCGAACACTTCGCGAACCGTGCGCCGTGCCTGATCGGGATGGAAGCGTGCGGTGGTGCGCACCACTGGGCCCGGCAACTAACGAAGATGGGCCACGAGGTGAAGCTGATGCCGGGGGAGTTTGTGAAGGCGTTCAACATCCGCAATAAGAACGATGCGGCGGACGCCCGGGCGATCTGGCTAGCAGTACAGCAGCCAGGCAAGCCGGTAGCGGTAAAAACCGAGATGCAGCAAGCGATGCTTGGGCTGCACCGGATGAGGCAGCAACTGCTCAAGTTCCGAACGATGCAGATCAATAGCCTTCGAGGATTGCTGACGGAATACGGCGAGGTAATGAGCAAGGGCCGAAGCAAACTGGACAAGGAGATACCAGTGGTACTCGAACGGCTCGCTGAACGTCTGCCTGCTGTGATCATTGACACGTTCCGCGAGCAGTGGAGCGGACTGGCGAAGCTGGACGAGCAGGTAGCGCAGATTGAGCGCCGCATGCGCGAGTGGAAGAAGGAAGACAAATCGGTAAAGGCGATCGGCGAAATTCCCGGCGTCGGACTGCTGACGGCAACGGCGGCAGTCGCGATGATGGGCGATCCGAAAGCGTTCAGTTCAGGGCGGGAATTCGCCGCATGGGTTGGGATTGTACCGAGGCAGACGGGTTCGGGCGGCAAGGTGAATCTGCACGCGATCAGCAAGAAGGGCGACACGTATCTGCGCACGTTGCTGATCCACGGTGCGCGTAGCGTCCTCGAGCACACAAAGGAGCCGGGTGAGTGGATCGGGCAGATGAAGAAGCGGCGGCCAAAGAATGTCGTGGTCGTCGCACTGGCCAACAAGATGGCGCGAACGATCTGGGCCGTACTGGCCCATGACCAGCCATACCGGAAGGACTATATCAGCGTGAAGCCGGCCTGAATGGCTCACGCGATGTAGAAGATCAACGTTTGACACAGGGTGAATGTCGAAAGGTTGCGCAGTAGTCGAGTGTGATGACAAGCCAGGTAGGACCGGGGCCCGCCAAGCCTGAATCATCTCTAGAGCTTCGGGCTCGTTTGAAGAATGAGGCGCGGGCCAGCGGATTTCATAGGGGGTCGTAGCCTATTGGGCTGCAACAAGCCCGGACATAGAGCAGCAGCCCATCCTGTCTGTCACAACAAGCGAGAACTGGCGCAAAGGGACGCGTTCATATAGAGATGATGGCTGAACGCGGCATCGATGTCGACCATTCAACCGTGCACCGGTGGGCGATCAAGTTGCTGCCCGCTCTGGAAAAGGCATTTCGACGTCGCAAGCGCGCAGTCGGCAGGAGCTGGCGCGTGGACGAGACGTATATCAAGGTCAAGGGACAGTGGAAGTACTTGTACCGGGCCGTGGACAAAGCGGGAGACACGATCGATTTCCTGCTGTGCGCCCACCGTGACAAGGCTGCCGCAAAGCGCTACTTTGAAAAGTCGATTGAGTGGAACGGCGAACCCGAGGTGGTGACGATCGACAGGAGTGGGGCGAATCTCGCTGCGCTTGGGGCTATCAACGCCGGGCGCGAGACGCCGATCAGGATCCGTCAGTCGAAGTATCTGAATAACATCATCGAACAGGATCACCGCGCGATCAAGCGCCGGCCCCCCCAGATGCTCGGGTTCAAGAAATTTCGTTGCGCCCGCATTCTCCTGGGGGGCATCGAAGTCATGCACATGATCGTCAAGGGCCAATTGAACGATGGCGGCGTTGGCCAAACTCCCGCACAGCAGTTCTATTCGCTGGCTGGATAAGGAATCCATACCAATCGGTCTTGCCCGACCTCTCGCTCTTACTGCGACAGAACCGGCACGAGGCGTACCTCGATATTTGCGCGGAGATCGACAAGGCGCTCGCTGAAGCCCAAGAGAAGCTTACGCGCCCGTCCGAGCAGCAGATCGTTAGGGGGCTACGTGGCAAACGCAAAATAAATAGTGCGCGAACGTGCGGAATCCCGGGAATTTTCCCGATGGCAGACTCGAGGGCGGGCGGTGGTAAGGGTTGATGCGACCCGCATCTGCGCGTCAGAGTGCGGCGCGGTTACACTGTTGCCTTTCGCCGGACAAGCCTTTGTATTCCGTTAACGAGGGAGAGAACGATACCATGCGCTCTGTTTACAAAGTCAAGTGGAGGATGGTGCGCTCGGGCAGTGTGCCCGTGCGCTTCGTGTGCGTGACGGATCTCAATCTCGGCCGGAGTGTCACGAACAACATCGAAGGCGTGATCGACGACCTGATCCGGGCCGGCTGGCTCGACTATGGCGACCGGATGATCTATTCCGATGCACATGGCATTTGGGACGAGGTAGTGCTGGGCGAGGACTGCCGCTTCCTCGGCTTCCGGTCGCTGAACATGCGTACGTGCGACGAGGCGATCACGCTCGGGCTCCTGTCGTCGCGCTACCCGGAGGGCATCTAGTATGCAGTTGCCATTAGAAATACTCCGGCGATTCCTCACGCCCGCCTTCAAGGGCGAGCCCGATGATGCCGCGCTCGCGCGCATGGGCTACTCGCGGCCCTTACGCTATCTGCCCGATGGCCGCGTGGTCGCGCTGATGGAGATCAACACGTGGGAGTGGGCACTCGTGACGGGCGTTCGTCCGTGCGGGCGCACCGACACGTTCTACTTTCACTCATTAGAGGCGGCGCGCACCGCGCTCGATGCGTGGGACGGCTCGAGCGAGCCGCAGGGCTGGCTCCGGCATCCGCAGTCCGGGTCGCCCTCGACCTGATGGCGACGCATCGCGCGAGTACGTCCAGCCATGACCAGGACCGCCTACCTGATCGATCCCTGGACGCGCACCGTGGAAGCGGTAGAGCGCACCGCAGTCGACGCCCCCACTGTCCTGCGGGAAATCCGTTCCTTCATGCACTGCGACTATATCCAGGCTGTGCGTCTGCATGATGCGGGCCCGGACGTCATGTATCTGGACGAGGACGGCTACCAGAAGGACCCGCAGGCGTTCTTTCACTGTCGACTGTGGCCGAATCAAACGGTCGCGGGTCGTGCGCTGTGGGTCGGAAAGACAGTGGACGGCGACGACGCCAGTCCCACGATGCCGCTCGATTATGTGCGAGGACATATCGCGTGGGCTTATTGATGAGTTGCGGAGGTTTGCGAAAAATGAAAGCCCGATGCCGCATTGCACTCGTGCTGTCGTCGCTGCTCGTGACAGCGTGCCAGACGATGCCGGACAGCTACACCGCGCAGTTCCAGAGGGAAGGCGAGCCGCCCGCCTACATCGACGGGCACGCTGATGGATGCCGTAGTGGACTGAGCGCAGCAGGCAACCCGTACGTCCAGGCGACCAAAGACCCGACCCGCTTCGCGCAAGACTCGATGTACGCGCAGGGCTGGAATGACGGATTCTCGACATGCAAGGAATGGTACAAGCCCTTCTGACTACATCGCTGATGTGAGGACATACAGAT
>NZ_WHNQ01000089.1 GCF_009362785.1 Paraburkholderia atlantica | reverse complement strand
TCGCATCGAGCCGGGCGAGGTGGCCGCGCACCTGTGCGGACATGCATGGGTACGCGAGGCGGTGGTGGTGGCGCGCGAGGAGCGGGCCAGCGAGCCGCAGCTGGTGGCGTATGTGGTGGCCGCAGAGGAGGCGCAGGAAGCGCAGCTTGCGGCGACGCTGCGCGCGCATCTGGTGGGGCAGCTGCCGGACTACATGGTGCCGGCGGCGTTCGTGCCGCTGGCGGAGTTGCCGCTGACGGTGAACGGCAAGCTCGACCGCAAGGCACTGCCCGCGCCGGCTGACGATGCGTATGCGCGGCGGGGCTACGAGGCGCCACGCGGGGAGCTCGAGACGGTGCTGGCGCAGCTGTGGGCGGAGCTGCTGGGTCTGGAGCGGGTCGGTCGGCATGACCACTTCTTCGAGCTGGGCGGTCATTCACTGCTGGCCGTGCGGCTGCTCAGCCGCGCACTGGATGGGGGAATGAAATTAAGCGCTATCGATCTATTCGAAGCCCCCGTCCTGAAGGATCTTGCCTCCAGGGTCGAGATGGACATGGATCCTCGTGTGTCTGGAGTGTTGCCGGTCCGTTTGGCGGGAACTCAGCCTCCCGTTTTCTTTGTTCCGACAGGCTATGGAGATTTTTCGTATGTCTCCACTTTAGCAAAAGAAATGGAAGTGGATAGTCCCATCTACGCTCTACCATGGCCCTCCTTCAAAGATCGTTCACCGACTCTTGAGGAGATCGCAACACATACACTGTTGACGATGAAGAAGATTCAGCCACGAGCTCCCTACCGGATTGCCGGATATTCGTCCGGTGCGATCCTCGCTTACGCGATTACTCAGCAGTTGCTGCGCTTCGATGAAACGGTATCTTTTCTGGGTCTTATCGATGCCCCGCTGCCAGCAAATTCTCCGAAAAAATCTGATGCCGAAATAATACTCGAAATGGTATTTGAACCTCTGGAGTCTTTGGACGATGAACGATTCGAACTGCTACAGCGCTGCGCTAGGAACAGTTCTGTTCCGCAACTACTCCAAAAGGCACAGGAAATTGGGGCGATAGTTGTAGAAGCGGATTTCTACGAAACCGTCGAAACGTATATCCATTTTCAGCACGCGTTACTGAACTATCAGGTTCCATCCCTGCAAGTCGAAATTCACCAGTTCTATGCATCTGAGCTTCCCGAGAATTTCCGGGCTGGGCGCACTCCGGATGCAACGGAGGCTAAGAAGATTGCACCCATGCATGGCTGGGACCGAGTTCTAAATCCCGAGGCCATTCACGCCATACCGATTCCCGGCGATCACGTGACAATGATGGCCGTGCCGGAAAACCGTCGGATTCTTGCACGCGCGCTTTCCTTATGCTTAAGCAGCACACCACACCCGCGAACAATAGGGCCCTGACGCTATGACAACGCGCTCGCACAATCTCGACAGTTACCTCCCGTCGACTTTCGAAGCCCTAACGCAAGGAGGGGACCCGCGGATCGAACTCGACACCGCCGCAATGATCAACAAATATGGGGGGCGACCGATACCAGATACAGGACTGTTAGCATTTGGCTCCGCCACGGCATCTACTATCTCCCTATCTGGCCACTATGCTGCGCAGCAACTACGCTCCCATCTCTTGAGTAGCTTACGGGAGAGAAATCCGGCGGATGTTTATTTGGAGGAGATGTCGAGGCTGCGTAGTGAATTTATCGACCTGTGTGGCTTAGGAGAACTATCTGGGTTGGAGGCTATTGTATCCGCTTCCGGCACAGATGCTCACATGCTTGTCGCAAGACTGGTGGCCGGGACCAGCTCTCGCACAACGTTGGCGATCATGGTTCAACCGGAAGAGACGGGGAGCGGTGTCGCGCGTGCTTTGGCGGGCGCCTTATATCATCGCTACCCCCCCGCGATGAACGATGAGAATGTGGGAGATTTCGGCGATGTCAATCACGTCGAGTCGATAGCAATTCGCTCAGAGGACGGCAGTCTCCGATCCATTGCTGAGGTTGATGACGAACTTGAAGCAACGGTATTGAGTGCTGTAAAGCAGTATGAGCGCATTTTGATCGTATTAACCGACGTCTCCAAGACCGGTGTGTTGGGCCCCAGTCCGGATCGTGTCCTCGAACTCAAGCGGCGCTGGCCAAACATCATCGAGACTGTCGTCGATGCCTCTCAATTCAGGCTGGCATCGAGCACGTTAGTTAGTTACCTCCGTGCGGATAGTATTGTCATCATTACTGGATCAAAGTTTTTTAGCGGCCCTCCATTTTCCGCAATGTTGCTGGTTCCGGCAGGCGCAGCATGCAGATTGATGAAGCGGCCGGTCGATCCGGCACTTCGCGTCAATAGCGCGCGCGCAGAGTGGCCGCCACATTGGAATGGCATCATGTCGCTTCACAATGCAAGCAACTTTGGATTGCTTTTGCGGTGGGAGGCTGCCCTCACTGAACTGCGGGATTTTCACAGCATCCCCGCGGAAGGTGTCAGAAAGGTCGTGGAGAACTTCTATAACGCTATTACGTCATGGATGAGTAACTCGCAACAGCTTAGTCTCCTGGAACAACCCGCCTTGCAGCGCCGTCCAACGGAAAATCAGTCGACGTGGGATCAGATACCAACGATTTTTCCTTTCATCTTGTTCGAGTTTAATAACCGAAGAAGGCCGCTGCGCGCGGAGGAGACCACCAAAATCTTCAATCGAATGAAAGCAGACCTTGGTGGGAACGCGCGAGGAGTAAGACGAAAAATATTGTCCGCGCGTTGCGAATTGGGCCAACCCGTTTTATGTGGCGAGATCGATGGGGTTCCTGTTTCTGCGCTGCGGATGAGTCTTAGCGCGCGCTTAATTGTGGAGGCCGTTTGCGAGAAAGATAACAGCGCTGAATATCTAGTAGAACGTGCCATTTCTGTGTTGGAAAAGGTATCTCTTCTCGCTAAGAACAGGGTGCTTGTATCCTGACTTAAAGCAATCTTGGTCGAGCGCCGGGCCTACTGGCGGGCGGCGATCGCAATAGTCGAGAGAGCGCGAGATTTGCATTGGCGTTGCTCGAATATGGTAATGATTTTCAAACTCGAACCAGTGGCACAACGACTCCGATTCAAGGCTGTCAGCCAACCTGCAACGAGAAAATGGCACTGACATCACGAGCAAATGGAAACGATCGCTTTGCAGTGCTAGCGGTCACGTGAAGCGGGTCGACCCGCGGCGAGCGCAACTCAATAGTACGGCGTGGATATCCATTCCCGGTCAGAGAATGAGACCTGTGGACGCGTCTTTCATCAATGAGGGAATTTGATCCAACATGACCGGTTGTCGAGCCACAGTTCTCCACTATCTCACGCCGCGCGTGCATTGCATATATCAACAGGGAACTTGGATTGAGCTTGTGCTCAACGGGGACGCGCTTGTGGTGTTAGAAGGCAATTTTGTTAAGGAATGCAAAGTGGATAGGCATAAACACGGGGGGTACGGCAGAAAGGCCGGCCATGATCTCGGGGAATTGCCCTTGGTCTCCTGCCAGTCGGTGGAAGCGGTTGAGCCAGCCGAAGCCGCGATCGACCGCCCAGCGGCGCGGCAACGGCACGAAGCCGTTTTTCGCCTCAATCCGCTTGATTATCTGAAGCTCGATCTCTTCGTCGAGTGCGGCCTGTGCAGGCTCTTCGCAGGTATATCCCTGATCGGCGAACGCTACCTTGACCGTCTGGCCTTTGACGTGCTGAATCTGGCGCGCCAATTCTCCGACCAGAGCATGCTCCTGTTCGTTGGCCGGCATCACATGCGCGGCAAGCAACCGCTCGAAGATATCGACCGCCATATCGACATTACTGCCGCACGGCGGAAAGTCATTGGGCAACAAACGCCACGGCATAGCCGCGCGCACGATCCAGCGCAGTGCATTGAATATCTCGCGCAATTCATTGCAGCGACGCGGCGTGTCTTTGTTCATCAACGTCAGATACGCAGTGGCGAAGTATCAATCTTCATCCGATATATCGGTTGGCTATGGCCTGTGTTCTTTGTCCCGTCAGGATACAAAGCCCGGCAGAAAGTGCCTAACGTTCTCAAGATCATTGATGATCCTATCCATTCGGGGGGCTGTAAGAAAGAATATGAGCGATGCAATTTAATGATTCCCGTCGGAGTTCGGAGATGAATTTGAAAATATTTTCTTTGCGAGAGAGGCCGGAACTTATTCCTCTTGTTTTTTCGAGCGAGTTAGATAGCATGCGGCCGGACTTTATGCGCCATGATCGAACCGCAAAGCTCTATTTTGGCGCGGGAGTCTTCTCAAGATACCTAGACTTCGCGTATGCTGGGCTTGTCGACGAGGAGGTCGTTGGGCGCGCTTTCGGCGCTCCATTTGCCTCAAACATCGAGGGCCGCGTGGAATTGCCGGACGGCGGTTGGGATGAGGTTATCCGCTGGGCTCACGAAGACAGTCTGCTAGGCCGTGAACCAACGACCATAAGCGCACTCGAAATTACCCTACTGCCAAAGGCGAGAGGTCTCGGTAATGCGCTGGCACTGCTGAATGCGTTGAAGCAATGTGCCAAAATGGCGGGATTCTCAAAACTTTCGGTCCCCGTTCGGCCAAGCCAGAAACACCATGTGCCCGGGATGCCGATGCTCGAGTATACGCGACTACAACGCCCCGACGGTTTGCCGATGGATTCTTTTGCGAACCCACCTCGGTGCTGGAGGAAGGCTCATGAAAATTGCCCCTTATTCCATGACCATCGTTGGAACGATTTCGGAATGGTCACGATGGACAGGGCAAATATTCGAACATTCCGGAAGTGCTGAGGTCGATGGGCATTGGTGCCGGTGCTCGTTTCAATGGAGCAAAATTGCATCGTTTATGTCGAGCCAAATGTTTGGTTTCAATACGACCTATGATTGATGAAGCTTAATTCTTTCATTCCACGAAGTGAGATACGTCGATATATAAATGATGGCGAAAAAGAAACCTTGGTTTGACATGCGGGCGTTTAAGTGCGTACTAGTCTTTACTGTACGATACTGGCGCAAACAGCCTGTGAGAATTTCCGCGATCGCGACGCTCGCATTACTGGCCACCCTTGCCGAGGTGGTGACGCCATTCTTTTCTGGGCGACTGGTGGATGCGCTGACAGCTGGTGGCGGTGATATGGGCTTGAAGTCCGCTGCGTGGCACCATGCAGCAAGTACTTTTGGTTTGCTGATTGCATTGGGAGTTGGCACGACCTTGGCGAGACATTTCACGCTTCACAACATCATGGTGCTGACGTTGAACATGATAAGCGATGTCGCGTCGAACGCATTTTGCCGAGTGCAACGTCTCTCCACCGATTGGCATGCGAATAGTTTCGCCGGTTCGACAGTACATAGGATCACGCGCGGTATGTGGGCACTAGAACTGATGAACGACACGCTGCTTCTCGCGTTGCTGCCTTCGCTGCTGATGCTGGGCGGCGCGACGATACTGCTTGGTGTCCGCTGGCCGCTGATGGGTGTCTTGGTTGGCGCAGGCTCGCTGCTGTACATTACGGTCGCAGTGTCGCTATCGCTCGGCTATGTAGCGCCCGCCGCGCACATCAGCAATCTGTGGGACACCCGCATGGGAGGTAGGCTTGCCGACGCGATAGCCTGTAACTCGCTCGTGAAAGCGTTTGGCGCCGAGAGCCGAGAAGAAGCTAGGTTTGCCCGCATAGTCAGCAAGTGGCGTAAGCATACGGCTCGCATGTGGGCGCGCAGCACGACCAATGGTGGAGTCCAGAGCGGCATGCTCGTGCTGATGCAAACCGCGATGCTCAGTGCCGCACTATGGTTCCGCGTGCGCGATGAAGCAAGCGTCGGTGACATCGCGTTTGCGCTAACAATGTTCTATGTCTTGCAAGGTTATCTACGCGAAGTTGGGATGCACGTACGCAACCTGCAACGCTCTGTGAATGATATGCAGCAACTAGTTCTGCTTGAGCGAGAGAGATCTGGCATCGAGGACCGGCCAGGTGCGCGTCCTATCGAGATTCGACGAGGGGAGATTTGCTTCGACCGGGTGACTTTCCAATACGACAAAGTCCGGGAGCCTTTGTACAAGGATTTCTCAGTAACCATTGCGCCCGGTGAGCGCGTTGGGCTGGTGGGCCGTTCAGGGGCGGGAAAGACTACGTTCATAAAACTAATTCAGCGGCTCTACGATCTCAGCGATGGTCGCATAAGGATTGACGGGCAAGACATTTCCCAAGTTGAGCAGACTTCGCTGCGACGGCAGATCGCTATCGTGCAACAAGAGCCGTTGTTGTTTCACCGTTCGCTCGCGGAGAACATCGCATATGGTAAGCCGGACGCGACGCAGGCCGAGATCGAGCAAGCTTCCGCGCTAGCGAACGCGCACGAGTTCATTGCCGCGTTACCGAACGGATATGCCACGCTGGTGGGCGATCGCGGCGTGAAGCTTTCGGGCGGTGAACGTCAGCGAGTGGCTATCGCTCGTGCTTTCTTGGCAGACGCGCCAATCATTATTCTCGATGAAGCGACCTCGAACCTTGACGGTGAAAGTGAAGTGCTGATTCAGCAGGCGATGGAGCGGTTGATGGTTGGGCGTACGACACTCGTGGCTGCACACCGCCTGTCCACGGTTCGTGCGCTCGATCGGCTGCTGGTGTTTGATCACGGCCGCCTCGTCGAGGAAGGAAGCCACGACCGGCTCGTTCAGCTCGATGATAGTACTTACCGTCGGTTGTGTGATCAGCAGGGATTCGGGTTAGCTCGCGAGATTTGACGACGTTGTGTGCTGCCGTTGCTGACGAGCGGATCAAACGGCGACAAGTCGGAAGCGTTTCGCGGCGCCATCCGACCGTCGTATAGTTCGTTTGGTCCCCCTCCGGTTTGAGTGTGAGGATCTCAATGATCTTCCTTTAGGGCCGATTGATTGAAATGGGAGATCAGGTCAAGCGAATGCCGGCGAAGCTCGTCCAGCCATGCGATATCGGCAACAAGAACGATCCCGCTGACGCTCGCGCGATCTGGATGGCCTTGGTCTGGACTGCGATAACGATTGCGCGTTCATGAACCCGGCCGTCTTTGATTTCAAGGCAACGGGTATCGAGATGGTGCGTTGGCGTGCCTGCAAGAAAAACGATCAGGCGCGGGTCGCGCAAAAGAATGGCGCCGTCTGTACGTCATCTGGTGGGGGACGGCAGGCTACAAGGTCTCGAAGCCACAGAAAACACTTGCCTCACTTTATCAAGTGTCGCGGCTGTATATCAACTTCTTCCAACCGTCATTCAAACCGATCGCGGTGAGGCCATGACAAAGGGAGATACCTTCAGCTTCTATCAGCGTATCTGTGTGGCGCGCGGCCTCCGTCACGGCCAAAGCTGGACGTGTGTTCTGGTGCTGTACGGTATCGTCACGCTGTTTCCGTCGCCGATCGCGGCGCTGCTCGAATGGAAGGTTAGCGCGACCACCGTCATATCCGTCATGCCTCTATTGCTGGCGGTATTCGAAATTGACATCACGGATACGGTGGACTTCTCGGTCTATTCCGCGTCGGGAGCGTTGCTGGGCTTCACGATTCTCTTCGCACACACCTGCGTTCGGGTTGCGCGCGCATCTGGACCCGAGCGGACGGGCGGTCGGGGGCACAGCGGCAATGCTGATGGTGGGGCGGCGTTCGAGTTGATTCTGTTCAATTCATGCGTCGGACCATTGGGTGTCGTTCGCCGGCCGTTCGCGACCTGATTCTCCCGCCGTGCCGATTGCGCTCGACGGTGATGACAATTTTCAGCCCAAACGTGGCAGATTTGCCAAAGTTAGTTGTAGAGTCGTTGACTTTGGTGGCGTCCGACCTTCATTGAGGTCAGTTTGCGGACGACCACCGAGTCAGCACCGTCGTGTTCGCGCGCGGCAGCAGCGCGAGCGCCGAGCGCCCGGCGCGCTGCGTGCGCCCGGCCTTGTCGAGCAGCACGAACGGCAGCTCGGGCAGTTGCCACTCCTGCGAGGGCACCGCCGGATCACGCGGCGGCAATAGGACGATCAGCGTGCTCAAAGGCCACTCTCTCTGTGGATTGCGTTATTCATAGTTGGTCTTGTACCCGCACGATACGCGTAGTGTGAGTCAGCGGATCGCGATAGACGAGCGTCGTGCGATCCACTTCGGCGCGCTCGTGCTGCACACTGCCGTGGACTAAAAAGTAGCTCGAATTGACGTCGAACTGATTCGGATCGATCGACGCCGATCGCACGCCGGCGGCGGTCAGCGCGAGCTGCACGTCGCCGGCGTTGCGGAAAAACACGGTCTGGCGCCGCGCGACCAAGGCCTTCGCCTGCGACACGGTCATGCCCGGCACCACCGCCGCGATCACTTCGGCCGACGCGGTGTTCATGTTGATCGCGGTGACGGTCGGCAGCACGGTGACGAACGGCCGCAGCTTTGCGACGATCTCCGGCGTGTAGCCCGGAATGTCGAGCAGCGAATCGACGCCCGTCATTAGCAGCGGCGCGACCGCCACGTTGTCCTCGCCGTCCTCGATGCCGGGCTGGTTCGTGAAGTTGCCACCCGTCATACCGCCGCCGCCGACCTGCGGCGAGCTGCTGATCGACGTGCCGGTCTGAAAGCGCGTCGCCGATTGTGAAAGCCCCGCGCGCACGTGCAGCGCGGTCACTTTGGCCATCTGCCCGCTCAGGCCGAGCGAGACCAGCAGGCGCTGATACGCGGCCATCTGCTCGGCGCTGATCTGCGTCACGCCGGGTGCCGGACTCGCGACCAGATTGCGCAGATTGAATCTGGACTGAGCGTCCTCGATCGAGCCCGACAGGTACGTGGCCGCGCCTTGCTCAGCGCGCACCTCGCCGATCTGGCCGAGAAAATCAGACAGCCGCGTTTTCGCGATCGGCTCGCCCCACACGCCACCCAGATAGGTGATGCCCGCCGACGTATCGCCTTCGGAACGCAGGATCAGCCGGGTCCAGTCCAGCGCGCCGCGCGCGACCCATTGCGCCTGCGCGAGCAGACGCTGGCTTTCGATCCGTCGAACCTGCACCTGCTGGCGCCACAAAATGCTGGAGACGAGAATTGCCGATAGCGTCATCACCAGCAACGCGCTGATGATGGCGGCGCCGCGCTGCCGTAGCTGCACTTTCCGGCGGGAGCCTCGTCCCGCAGGCAACGCAGAAGCCGCACGGCGCGCATCAGAAAAAGAGAATCTCATGTCATTCTCCACGGAATGCCGCATGCGCCTATGCTCCGCCCGTCACGCGAATCACTTCTTCGAGCGACGTCAGTCCCGACGCGAGCCAGCGCTCCGAATCCTCGCGCAGCGTGCGCATGCCTTGGGAGCGGCCCGCTTCGAGAATTTCGGCATCGGCCGCGTTGCGGTGGATCAGCGAGCGGATCGATTCGTCGATCAGCAACAGCTCGTAGACGCCGCGGCGTCCCGCGTAACCCGACTGGCCACAACGGTCGCAGCCGACCGGATGCCAGCGCTTGCTGCCGTCCTCTTCGGTGCGCTCTTCGCGGCACACCGGGCACAGGCGCC
>NZ_WHNQ01000088.1 GCF_009362785.1 Paraburkholderia atlantica | reverse complement strand
ACCAGATCACTTCGCGCTCCCGCACCGTCAGCGTGTCGTAACGCGCCATAAGCGAAACCCTGGTCAGAGATTTCTCCAGTTGCTCGGCATGACGACCGATCGCTGATGAAACAGCGTCGATAACACGTTGCTCTCGAACAGGTTTGGTCAGGAAATCAATGGCGCCAGCTTTCATGGCCTGCACCGACATTTCAATATCACCATGGGCAGTCATGACGATAATTGGCATGTCGACCTGATGCCTTCTCGCACTCAACTGGAACGTCAAACCACTCTCCCCCTGCAGGCGAACGTCCAGCAGCAGGCAGCTTGGAACACCTGGCTTTTCAGCCGAAATGAAATCCCGGATTCGCTCAAAGGTTCGGACCGAATATCCGCACGAGCGCAACAAGCTAGATAGTGCCGAGAGCATTGACGCGTCGTCGTCGATTACATAGACGATTGCACCGTCCGTGCTAGCCACGGCTGGAAAAATGTTTTTCTCCATTCGCATTCCCTTCCCCGTACAAGTGTATGCAACGCATGGGTCCGTCACTGGGAATAGTCGCTCTGTCGGAATGTGATGCAATTGTAAGCTAATGATGCCGTCGGAGCCGGTATCACACACAGCGTCGACGAAAGCGCATAGCTTTCTGGCTGCTAACATTCTACCGATAAACAGCGCTACCTCTATATATACTTGCGTATGATTTTAAGTCGGCCCCACGTCGAGTATGATCGTAATCATCCGCTGGACGCGATGGCCACTCCGCGCAATCGGCGCGGACAGGGAGAAAGTCAATTGCGCGCGTCACAGGTAATTTGGGTCGTTGATGACGATCCCTCGGTTCGATCGGGTCTATCAACCTTGCTCAGATCGTTTGACTACGATGTCGTGACCTTCGAATCGGCAGCCGAGGTGATGGCACACATCGGCGAGACGCAGCCCGACTGCATCGTTTCAGATGTTCAGATGCCAGGAATGTCGGGCATTGAACTGTCTCTGCGCCTGATCGAAAACGGGTGGCGCATACCAACGATATTTATCACCGCATATCCGACGCCCGAACTGCATCGTCAAGCTTTTGCGAACGGCGCCTGTGCCCTTCTGATTAAGCCTTTGGGTGCCAGCGACCTGGCAGGTGCCATCGAGGCTGCGACGAGCATGCGATCCGGTTAGCGTTGCGAAGTCAGATACTTCCGCCACGCTTGTAGATCGATATGCTTTTATTAGCGACTATCGACCCTTCCTCATTAGACTGACGCAGAATTTCCAGGCCGGGCCGATTTTCCGACCACGCGTGTCTCCGCGTGTCGTCGACGGACGACTACCTGACGAAAACCGACTAATTTCAAGCCGAATTCGGTGGCCCGTCATCACAAGAACCGACTAACGTCGTGTCGATTGATGTTTCTCGATGCAACACCACGTTGCCTGCTTTCCGCCTTCTTTTCATCCTGATGCCCTCCTAACATTCCTCTTGCGCTGCTGAAGCATGACTCCGTGCGATCGCCATGGTCAGCGTTTTGTGCAATATCCATATCGAATGGCGAGCGAGCCATGTGATGCTAGTGGCGTGCAACGAATCGAAACCACACCCGCTCAGAGCAGAGGCTCAACAACGAGGATGAATATGAAACGCAGTAAGGTGAATGAGCAACCCACACGTCGAAAATTATTGATCGGCGGTGCCGCGGCCGCAGGTGGCCTGGCGGCCGCCATGCTCCCGGGTACGGTTCAGGCAAGCACAGCCGTCGCTTCACCGCAGGCATCGAAAGCGGACCACCGACACTTCTCGAGTTACATATCGTCGAAAGACGGCACTCAGCTGTACTACAAGGATTGGGGTACAGGACGCCCCGTGGTGTTCTGTCACGGCTGGCCCCTTAGTTCCGATAGTTGGGAATCGCAGATGATGCTAGTGGCGTCGCACGGCTTTCGCGCCGTGGCGCACGACCGCCGTGGCCACGGACGTTCGAGCCAACCGTGGAACGGCAATGAAATGGATACCTATGCTGACGATCTGGCGACGGTATTCGAAACGCTCGGTCTCAAAGATGCCGTACTTGTTGGCTTTTCGACCGGCGGCGGCGAGGTTGCACGCTATCTGGGCCGTCACGGCACGCGACGTGTGTCCAAAGTTGTGCTCGTTTCAGCCGTTCCGCCGCTGATGCTGAAAACTTCCACTAACGTCGGTGGATTGCCGATCGAGGTATTTGACGGTCTGCGTGCCGCTCAACTGGCGAACCGCTCGCAATTCTACAAAGACGTGCCATCCGGACCGTTCTATGGCTTCAACCGCCCGGGCGCCAAGCCGTCGCAGGGTTTGATCGATTCGTGGTGGGCGCAGGGCATGCAGGGTGGCCACAAAAACACGTACGATTCGATCAAGGCATTCTCCGAAACCGACTTTACCGAAGACCTGAAGAAAATCGACGTCCCGACGCTGATCATTCATGGAGAAGACGATCAGATCGTGCCTATCGACGCAGCTGGCCGTGCATCGGCAAAGCTGATCAAGAACTCAAAGCTGATTGTCTACCCGGGCGCGCCTCATGGCTTGACCGACACGCATAAAGACAAATTCAACGCGGATCTACTCGCATTCATCCAAAGCTAAGCGCGGCGGAAAACTTCACTGATCACAAGGGCAAGTACTTTCGTCCTTGCCCTCTTTTGCATGTGGGTTGCCACTCGCGTGCGTCTGATAACTCGTCCAGTCGCTACAGTCCGGCTTGACCGGCGCCAACAAAGCGCTCTTTCCGCCCTTGCAAGGACGTGCGACGCTCCCCGTACAACGCGCGCATACGCTTCGAATGGCACGCGGAATGTACCTGCCTGATGAAATCCGCAGCAACCGCCTGCAGTGTGTCGAAGCGCCTGCGTTCACATGAGAATGCAGCAAAAAGCGGGTCGGTCGATGTCATATATTTCGCCGCAGGCAGAGAACATCAATTCCAAATAGCCGCCCGATTTTATGAATATATGGAACAAATATTCGGACGCGGCTTCATAAATCAGGGGAAAACATATCACTTAGAATTCCTCGGGCGAAACCGCCTGCCTCCGGCGGTATTACATCGCAACACACTCTGATGTTCGACCAAGGAAGACCACATGAGTTATCAAACGGGGCTAAGCGGCTTGCATGCCGCCTCAAACGATCTCGATGTCATCGGCAATAACATTGCAAACGCCCACACAGTGGGATTCAAGCAAGGCACGGCGGTTTTTTCCGACATGTACGCTAACGCAATGCTCGGCGCGACGAATAACCAGATCGGCATCGGCGTTGCAACTTCTGCGATCGTCCGGGACTTCTCAGAAGGAACGCCTACCCAAACCGGTAATCCTCTCGATCTCGACATTAGAGGAAATGGCTTTTTTCTGCTATCTCAGAACGGCACTCTGGTCTACTCGAGAAACGGTCAATTTCAACAAGACAGTGACGGAAATATTATTAACAGCGGCAATGGCCTTCCATTAATGGGATACGCAGTAGGTCCGAATGGCGTCGTCGACACTTCACGCCTGGTTCAATTAACGACCGCAACCGTGGCAAATCTGCCCCCGAAGCCGACCAGCGCGATCGCGTGGTCTTTCAATCTGAACGCGGGAGATGACATCCCGAAGGTCACGCCGTTCGACCCTACCAACAACCAGAGCTACAGCTTCGCAACCACTGCTACTGCGTACGATTCAGAAGGTAACCAGCATCAGATCAGCATTTATCTTGTGAAAGATCCGGCCACCCCCAATCAATGGAGTGCCTATATAGCGCCCCAGGGTTCGGATGTCACCGTTGACAATGGAACCGGGGCGCCTTCCTCGTACACACAAATCGGAACACTGACTTTCGATTCCTCCGGCAGGCTGACCAGTTCAAGTTCGCTCTCGTTCGACATGAGCATGTCAAACGGCAGCGCCAGCCCGCAAACGATTGCCATCGATCTCGGCAACACCACGCAGTATGCTGCGACGACAGACAGCGTGACCCGGTATCACCCCGACGGATATGCCGCGGCCGCCTACAACGGCACACTTTCCGTGGCTGACGACGGCACCATCACTGCCGGTTACACGAACGGGGAGACCCTCGTCATTGGGCAAGTGGCGACGGCGACTTTCGCCAATCCGAATGGGCTTGAAAGTCAAAGCGGCAACCTGTTCTACGCAACCCAGGCGTCAGGGACTGCGCAAATCGGCACGCCGGGCACTTTCAACCATGGCGTGCTACAAGGATTTATGGAAGAAAGTTCGAACGTCGATCTGACTGACCAGCTTGTAGCGCTCATTACGGCGCAACGAAACTATCAAGCCAACGCTCAAACGATCAAGACCCAACAAGCCGTCGACCAATCGCTTATCAATATATAGCCAGGACAAGGCAGGTGACGTCCTGCCTTCGCCCTCACCTGATCTCTCCAGTACTTCGTGTGGCGCTAGCTGCGCTGCTAGCTGTCACCACAGCCCCCAAAAACATATGGACAGTACCCTGGTCGTATCTGCTCCCTCCGTCTTCACGCCGTTTTGTGTGACGGGGGAAGCTGGAGATTCGCTGACGGAGATTCCGATAGTCAAGGCCACCCGACTCAAGCCCTCCACGCTAGCCGCTACCTCCAAGGGATGGTCCGGCTTCCAGGAGTGTTGCGTCTGTCCTGACGACTGGAACGTCGACTTTGCAGCCGCTTACTTTTCCCCGTATCAAATTGAAGATGAGGAGATCATCTCAACGCTTACCTTTAACGTGACGATCCAAAATGACGCTCCATACCCGGTACAGGCAACTGGGTATGTCTTTGATGGACTGGACCACCCCGTTGGCAGCCTGGACCTGAGATATTTCGGGCAACGAATGCCCCGTGCACTGCAATTCGACGTTTCTGCATACCGGCTCTCGACGTCGAGTCGTTTCCTTATCGCCTTCCAGATTGCTGGAGGGGGAAGCACAAAGATCCCACGCCCCCCGCTAATCACGAGCGTCACAATCGACGTCGTAGCCTGCGTTCCGACGACCGTGGAGAATTAATTCCTTGGCGCTGGCACGTCAGGGACCATGCGGCGATCAGGGCCGTTCACAAGCGCTTCTCCAATTCATCTCTGAGGATCATCGCATCTGCGTTCACGGCCTGAGGACGCCTGCGTTGGGGCCTGTAAACGTACTCGTCGCACTGGATCTGGCGACCACTGACTGCACATACTCCTGAATGACGAGCACGAACCAGATGCCATTCCTGGTTTCCGTATACACATCGCAACGGGTCCAGCCAGGCGAGCGTAACGCTCGTTGTCGTGGCACGCTCCAAAAAGCGTATCGTGGGTCCGTCTGCACGCTTTCGTGGCGAGCTTTCAAACCCTTGCGCCCAATCTGGCGCAACGCTGCTATTCGAGCTCTTCTCGCCCGACAGTTGTCCAAGGATGCCGATGGTCATCAGCCACGGATCGAGAATATTCGACTGCGCCTCCATATTCGGGCTCCTCTTCCATTGTTGCGTGTTCTTTACGATCTTCTCCTCCCCCTGCGGGGCCACCGTCAGGTGAAATCCTAGGCGGCATACGCGGGCGGCAGTAGCCCCGAGCACGGCCTCACCGTGTTGTCATCGCATCAACAATCAATGGCAACCGGACGGAGGATCGACTTCGGTTGGACATTGCAGATCGAGCGCGCGGATCTGCTCGGTCATGTAATCGATAAATACCCGAATGCGCGATGGCAAGTGCTTGCGACTCAGATAACACGCGTAATGACCGCGGTCGTCGGGCGCATACTGTACAAGGCACGCGTACAGACGGTTTGCGCGCAGCAGTTCGCTCACCTGGTAGGCTGCGAGCTGGGCAATGCCGTGGCCCGCAAGCACTGCCTGCAACACGAGATCCGCATCGTTGAGAACGTGCACGGCCTTCGGCGCGACTTTGCGGCTCGCGCCGCCCACCTTGAATTCCCATTCGGCGATACGGCCCGAAGCAAGACGGAGATTGATGCAGCGATGCATCCCGAGGTCCTCGACGGAGCGCGGCAAGCCGTGAGCGCGCGCGTATTCCGGCGAGGCACACACGATCATCTGCATCGGGATCAGTTGTTTTGCGATGACCTGGCTGTCGTCCAGCTTGCCGTCACGAAACGCGACGTCGATACGGTCCGTTGTGAATTCGATCGGGCCGTCCTTGAGCATGAAATCGAGCGCAATGTCGGGGTACGCCGTATAGAAGCCGCTGAGCAGCGGCGCGACGATCCTGCGGCCGAAGCCCGTCGTCGAGCAGATGCGCAACTGGCCGCGCGGCGGACCCTGGCGAAGTTCGCGCATATCCGCGAGCGCCCGGACGATGCGCTCGACACCAGGGTTGCAGTTCTGATAGAAAAGTTCGCCTTCGCGTGTCAATGCCGTGCTGCGCGTGGTCCTCAGCAGGAGCCGCGCATCGATCTGCGCTTCGAGTTTCTGGACATTGCGGCTCACAGCCGAGCGGCCGATGCCGAGCCGACTGGCAGCCTTGGCGAAGCTGCCTTCGCTCACTACCGCGAGAAAGGAGATCACGCCCACATAGCTGGTGGCGAAACTGGATGCGAGCGAGTCGTCGCTCGAAGCCCGGAGAGAATTCGTCACGCCGGTCGAGACGAGCATGTGCTGTTTGCCGTTCATTTCACGAGCCGTTAATAGATTCATGGGTCGCAGCGGCCAGCGTCCGCGGCCGGCGAACCGTGCGAACGGACACTGACGCCGCAAAGACGATACGAGATGTTCTGGCCGGACCACACCGCCCTTGACACCTCGGCAGTGCATTCCGCGTCATTCGCTCCGACGACGGCGATGCCGGGTTCAATGCGGTTGCCAGCAGCGCGTGGTCCTGGCGGCGGCACGAATCCAGTGCAGTTGTTCCCAGCCAGCTACGCCGCCTGCTTTAAAGGCGCGCTCAAACTGATCGCCATCAATAACGGCTTCGCGCACGGCGAGATCACGGTGGATTCCGCCGGGACGGCTGGACGCGATCCCGTGGACGGCGTGCATATGTTAACCGCCGATATCCGTGTTCAATTGCCCGGTGTCGAACGCGCCATCACGGCGTAACTGGTGCCCGCCGCGGATCGCATCTGTCCTTACGCGAAGACGGCGAGACAGGGCATCGCCCGCGCGCGTCTCGCTTCACGAAGATGCGCCCGCAGGCAACGGAGTCGTTGCGGCAAGCACCTCCCGTAGCAGTCAATCGTCGACCACCGGGATCGGTAGTTCGCGCAATCTTTCCCCTATGGCCAAGCGCAGCGAGAACTCATATCAACGACATACCGCCATCGACGTTCAGATTGATGCCGCTGATGAAGCTGCTTTCGTCGCTGACAAGGAAGAGCGCGGCGCGCGCCAGTTCTTCGGGCCGACCGAGGCGACCCAGTGGAATGCGGCCTGCAACGGCTGCCTCGAATGCGGGCCGTTCGGCGCTCCCGATGCCGAGCTTGCCGAGGATAGGGGTATCGACCGGTCCGGGACTGATGACGTTCACGCGAATGCCACGTGCCTGGAATTCGAGCGCCCAACTCCGCGCAAATGCCTCGATTGCGGCCTTGCTGCCGGCATAGACGGCGTGCCCCTCGAACACCTTCGAACTCGCAATCGAACTGGTCAACAGAATGGCGCCGTGTTCGCGCATCAACGGCGCGATTTTCTGGACGCCAAAAAAGATGGCTCTAGTGTTGGTCGTGAAGTGCAGGTCGTACGATTCGTGGCTCACTTCGCTCGAGGGCGCAATGGTATTGATTCCCGCATTGGCGAAGTAGATATCGAGCCCGCCAAAGCGGCGAGAAACCAGCGAGGCGACCTCGTCGTGCGTTTGAGGGTTCGCGAGGTCGCCCGTCAACCCGATCGCCCTATCTCCAAGTTCGGATACGGTCGCATTGACCGCATCTGCCCGGCGGCCGACCACGATCACATTCGCACCCTCCTCGACCAACAGCCGGGCCGTCGCCAACCCGATTCCGCTATTCGCGCCTGTGACGACAGCGACCTTATTTGCGAGCCGATTCATTTTCTTTCCTCGTCGTATTTCGCCGATCTGGCGTACTGCCGGAATGTAGCAACGGCCGCGAAGGCGCTAAAGTCACACGATGGCCATTTCACTTGTTCCGATCTGTCATCATGTCTGCCGAAAATTTCAATGGTCTTGCCGCATTCGTCCGCGCCGTCGAGACTGGCTCGTTCACGAGTGCAGCCCATTCGTTGGGCACCACCCCTTCCGCGGTGTCCAAAAGCATCGCGAGGCTCGAAAAGCGTCTGGGCGTCAGGCTGTTTCAACGGTCGACGCGCGCCTTCCTCCTGAGCGTGGAAGGGCAAGCGTACTACGAGCAAGTCGCCCCGCTCGTGCGCGGCCTGGAGCGTGCAGACGAGGTTCTGCGTTCGCCCGCAACTGTCTCGGGAAGATTGCGTGTGAGCCTGCCAGGCGAGCTGGGGCGCCTTTTGCTGGACCCCGTCACGCGGCACCTGATGACGAAACATCCGGAACTCGCGCTCGATGTGAGCGTCAGCGATCGCCATGTCGATCTGATCCGCGATGGCTTCGATATCGCGATCAGAGCAGGATGGCTAGGAGATAGCGGTCTGCATGCGCACACCATTGCAGAGTTGCCGCTGGTGCTGGTGGCTGCGCCGGATTATCTGCGTGAACACGGAACACCGCGGAGAATCGCTGATCTCGCCGCGCATCGACACGTGCGCTATCGGCTTAGCGGGCGCGCGTATCCCGTGATCTTCGCGGATGGAACGACGGTCGCTGTCGATGGCGTGTTTGACGCGGACAGTGGCGACGCAATGCGGGTGGCAGCGTTGAATGGACTGGGTATTGCACAGATCCTGGCGATCGCCGTGCGAGATGACCTCGCTGCCGGACGGTTATGCACCGTGCTGCAGGGCCACGCGATGGCGTCCGTGCCCGTGCACGCGCTTCATGCCTTTGGACGGAACATTCCAATGCGCGCAAGGGTATTCATGGATTTCGTCACGGCACAACTGGTTGGATGGAAGGCCTCGCCTGCCGGGTCCGTCGCTGTCACTGCAACACGTTCGCACCTGAAAGTGAGATCAAAAAGAACCTGATGGCGCTGTCAAAGGTTCACGCATGATGCTGCTACTTGCACCCGCATTGACAATGATCCGCATTACCAACGACGCCGCCATAAGGAACGTGTATTCTTGCGAAGTGCCTGTATCCGCAGGATTTGACCTATCTCGTTGCGACTCCGATGGATCAGAAAAGAAAAATTCTATGGGACGACGGCGAGCGCGTTTTCTCGCGAGAACAGTTCCCGGTGGTGGCCGGCCAGAAAGTGCTGCTGGCGCGGCTTGCCGCTGAACAGCCGATGCCCGCCAGTCTCGATCGTCTTGCCCACGAGTTCGCGCTGAAGGACGAGCTTGACGGTGCCTGGGCCGTGCGCCCGCTGAGACTGGTGCGCGAAGGCAGCCAGACCGTGCTGGCACTCGAGGACCCTGGCGGCGAGCCGCTGGCGAGGCTGCTCGGCGCACCAATGGAGATCGGTTATTTCCTGGAACTCGCGATTGG
>NZ_WHNQ01000087.1 GCF_009362785.1 Paraburkholderia atlantica | reverse complement strand
ATCTGAAGAACCGCTTCATGAACCGCTTCGTGCTGTATCACGTGCTGTCGGACGATCTGCAGGACGTCGAACTCTTTAACGGCGTGCTCGACCAGCAGAAGTGCGCGGCGTTCCTCGAACAGCTGCTGCCGGCCGACGCGATCGACGAGGCGTTCATCTGCGGCCCCGCGCCGATGATGGACGCGGCCGAGGCGGCGCTGAAGGCCGCCGGCGTGCCGCCCGCGAAAGTGCACGTCGAGCGCTTTGGCACGCCGCTGCCGCAGGCGGGCGTGCCGCCCGTCGAGATCACCGCGGACACGCCCGCGGCCGACCTCGAGATCGTGCTCGACGGCAAGCGGCGCAAGCTGCGTCTGCCCTATCAGGGTGTGAGCGTGCTCGACGTCGGGCTGCGCGCCGGTCTCGCGCTGCCGTACGCGTGCAAGGGCGGGGTGTGCTGCACGTGTCGCGCGAAGGTGCTCGAGGGCGAAGTGAAGATGGAAAAGAACTACACGCTCGAAGAGCACGAGGTCCGCGACGGGTTCGTGCTGACGTGTCAGTGTCATCCGGTGAGCGACAAGGTCGTCGTCAGTTACGACGAACGTTGAGTGCAAGCACGTCACACCCCTGTTTTCGATCAAAGTTCCATCTCATGTCTCATTCACTGTTCAGCAAGCACCAGAAGACTCTCAACGAAGCAGTGGCCGCGATCCACACTCGCGGCTACTGGAGTCCGTTCAGCGAAATGCCGAGCCCCAGGGCATACGGCGACACCGCGGCGGCCGACGGAGAAGCCGCCTTCAGACGTCATCTCGGTCAGCACTTCGAACTCGACCAGCCGAGCAACAACGGCACGGCCGGCAAGGAAAAATCGCCCTTTGGCTTGCAGTTGAACGTGCGGTATCCGAAGCCCGACGCCGACACGCTGTTCGCCGCCGTTGAAACCGCGCAAGCCGAATGGCGAAAGGCGGAACCGAAGGCATGGGTCGGGGTCAGCCTCGAGATCCTCGCGCGACTCCACAAGGCAAGCTTCGAGATCGCGCACAGCGTGATGCATACCACCGGGCAGGCGTTCATGATGGCCTTTCAGGCGGGTGGGCCGCATGCGCAGGACCGCGCGCTGGAAGCGATCGCCTACGCGTGGAACGAATTGCGCCGGATTCCCGATGAAGCGTATTGGGAGAAGCCGCAAGGCAAGAACCCGCCGCTGATGATGGCAAAGCACTATACGGTCGTGCCGCGCGGCATCGGCCTCGTGATCGGCTGCTGCACCTTCCCGACGTGGAACAGCTACCCGGGGATGTTCGCCAGTCTCGCCACCGGCAACGCCGTGGTCGTCAAGCCTCATCCCGCTGCGATCCTGCCGCTGGCGATCACGGTCCGGATTGCCCGCGAAGTGCTCGCCGAAGCCGGCTTCGACCCGAACGTCGTCACGCTGTTCGCCACCGACCCCGACGATGGCCTGATCGTTCAGGCGCTGGCCACCCGTCCGGAAGTTCGTCTGATCGACTTTACCGGCAGTTCGGCCAACGGCTATTGGCTCGAACATCATGCGAGGCAAGCCTCCGTCTATACGGAAAAGGCGGGGGTCAACCAGATCATCATCGATTCGGTGGACGACATCGGGCCGGCCGTTCGCAACATCGCGTTCTCGCTCGCGCTGTACTCGGGGCAGATGTGCACCGCGCCCCAGAATATCTATGTGCCGCGCGACGGCATCAAGACGGCGCACGGCGTCATGCCGTTCGAGGCCGTTGCCGCGGCGCTCGTCGAGTCGGTCAACAAGCTGACAGCGGATGCCGCCAAGGCAGTCGAAGTGACCGGAGCGATCCAGAACGCCGGTGTGCTGGCGCGCGTCGAGCGCGCGCGCAAAGTCGGCACGTTGCTGCTCGACAGCCGCGCCCTCGCCCACCCCGCGTGGCCCGATGCCGAAGTGCGCACGCCGCTGCTTGCGCGCCTGGACGCCCGCAAAGACGAAGCAACGTTCGCGGCGGAATGGTTCGGCCCGATCGCGTTCGTCGTCGCGACGGACTCGACCGCTCAGTCGGTCGAACTCGCCGGCCGGATTGCCAGGACCCGCGGCGCACTGACGTTGTCGGTCTACAGCACCAGTGAAGAAGTGGTCGACGCCGCCTACGAGGCAGCGCTGTCCGGTGGCGTTGCGCTTTCCGTGAATCTGACGGGCGGCGTGTTCGTGAACCAGTCCGCGGCCTTCTCCGATTTTCATGGCACCGGCGGCAATCCGGCTGCCAACGCATCGCTCACCGACGCGGCTTTCGTCGCCAACCGGTTCCGCGTGGTCCAGGTACGCCGTCACGTGCCGCCGCGCGAAGCCGCCCATGTCTGATCGCACCACGCAACCCTGTTGCGGATGCAAAGCCTGAATCGCTCAATTTCTTTACCGGAAAACACCATGACCGAAGCCTTTATCTGTGATGCCATTCGCACTCCGTTTGGACGTTATGCGGGCGTACTGAAGGACGTCCGCGCAGACGACCTCGGCGCCGTGCCGATTCACGCGCTGATGCAGCGCAATCCATCGGTGGACTGGCAGCAGGTCGCGGACGTCCTCTACGGATGCGCGAACCAGGCCGGCGAGGACAATCGCAACGTCGCACGCATGTCCGCTTTGCTCGCGGGCTTGCCGATCGACGTCCCCGGCTCCACGATCAACCGCTTGTGCGGCTCGGGGATGGACGCGGTGGGCAGCGCGGCACGCGCGATCCGCGCAGGCGATGGCGACCTTTACATTGCAGGCGGCGTCGAAAGCATGACGCGCGCACCTTTCGTGGTCGGCAAGTCGGCGACGGCGTTCTCGCGCTCGGCCGAAATCCACGACACGACGATCGGCTGGCGCTTCGTCAATTCGCTGATGCGCAGCCAGTATGGCGTCGACTCGATGCCCGAAACGGCGGAGAACGTGGCCGACGACTTCGGCGTGGACCGCGACTCGCAAGACCGCTTTGCGCTGCGCAGCCAGCAACGCGCTGCACGCGCTCAGGCGGACGGCACGCTGGCCCAGGAAATCACCGCGGTGCGCATTCCCCAAAAGAAGGGCGAGCCGCTGGTGGTCGATCGCGACGAACATCCGCGCGAGACATCGCTCGAAGCGCTGGCAAAACTCAAAGGTGTCGTGCGCCCCAACGGAACGGTGACGGCGGGTAATGCTTCGGGCGTCAACGACGGCGCTTGCGCGCTGTTGATCGCAGGCGAAGAGGCAGCGAAGCGCAACCATATGACGCCGCGTGCCCGCATCCTCGGCATGGCTACGGCGGGCGTCGAGCCGCGCATCATGGGGATCGGACCCGCACCGGCAACCGAGAAGCTGCTTGCCCGCCTCGGCATGAAGCTCGACCAGTTCGACGTGATCGAACTGAACGAAGCCTTCGCCTCGCAGGGTATCGCGGTGCTGCGCCGGCTCGGCGTCGGGGAAGACGATCCCCGCGTCAATCCGAACGGCGGTGCGATCGCCTTGGGCCATCCGCTCGGCGCTTCGGGTGCCCGACTGGTCACCACGGCGACCTACGAACTCGAACGCCGCAATGCACGCTTCGCGCTGTGCACGATGTGCATCGGCGTTGGCCAGGGCATTGCGATCGCGATCGAGCGCGTTTGAGCGGAGCCACTAGCATGTCGAACGCATTGAAGACTTCCACGATCGTCGGTATCGTCGGCGCGGGCGCGATGGGTGCGGGCATCGCCCAGGTGGCCGCGCTCGCCGGACATCGGGTCGCCCTGTTCGATCTCGATGCCGCTACGGTCGCAAAGGCCATTAAGGGCATCGCCGCGAACCTCGCGAGGCTCGTCGACAAGGGGCGCCTCGACGCGACGGCTGCCGCTCAAGCGAACGAAAGGCTGATTGCGGTCGACCAGCTAACCGGGATGCGCGACGCGGGGCTCGTCATCGAGGCCGTCGCCGAACGGCTCGAAGTGAAGCGCAAGATTTTCGCCGAACTCGAAGAGCACGTGGCCGACGCCTGCATTCTCGCGACCAACACTTCGTCGATTTCCGTCACGGCGATCGGTGCGACGCTGAAGATTCCGGCGCGCCTCGTGGGCATGCACTTCTTCAACCCCGCGCCCGTGATGGCGCTGGTCGAAGTGGTCAGTGGCCTCGCCACATCGGCGGACGTCGCCACCTGCGTGTATGAGACGGCCGCCGCGTGGGGCAAGACGCCCGTCTATGCGCGCTCGACGCCCGGCTTCATCGTGAACCGCGTGGCCCGTCCGTTTTACGCCGAAGGTCTGCGGCTTCTGAACGAGCAGGCGGCGACTGCCGAGTCGATCGATGAGGTGATTCGCGAGGCAGGCGGCTTCCGGATGGGACCGTTCGAACTGATGGACCTGATCGGACACGACGTCAATTTCGCGGTCACTGAGTCGGTCTTTCGCGCGTATTTCAACGATCCGCGCTTCACGCCGTCATTGATCCAGCAGGAACTGGTGAACGCGGGTTTTCTGGGCCGCAAATCGGGACGTGGCTTTTACGAATATGGTCCGAACGCCACCCGCGCGAGCCCGCGGCTTGCGCCACCCACGGATTCTCCGCGAGTCGTCAAACTGTTTCCGCAGTCCGGCGTGATCGCGCGGCTTCAACAAAGGCTGCTGGATGCCGGGCTCGTTACGGCGACGATGCCCGAAACGGAACGCATCGACGGTGTGGTCGCGCAGATCGACGATGCGCTGCTGCGACTGACCGACGGGCGCACGGCAACTCAATGCGCTCACGACACGGATCACGACAACGTGGTGCTCGTCGACCTCGCGCTCGACTACGCCGGCTGCAGCACGGTCGCGCTCGCCCGTGCGCGGCAATGCAGTGATTCGGCCTATGCGGCTGTCGTCGGCGCGATGCAGGCGGCGGGCTACGCGGTCGTGCCGATGGCCGATGTGGCCGGCATGATCGTGATGCGGAGCGTCGCGATGCTGGTGAATGAAGCGGCCGATGCGGTCAACCAGGGCGTGTGCACGGCCGCGGATCTCGACCTGGCGATGGAAAAAGGCGTCAACTATCCGTTGGGCCCACTGCAGTGGGCGGATCAGGCGGGCGTCACCCTGTTCTCTACGGTGCTGAGCAATCTCTGCACCCACTACGGTGAAGACCGGTACCGCGTTTCACCGCTACTAGCCGCACTTTCGTGGTCGCGAGCGTCATGGCACGCACGCGCTGCCCTCGACAGTGCTGCCTGACTCGAATCAACCCAATTCCAGTATTCCGGAGACTCCCATGGTCCGACGCACCCCCCAATCCGACGAACTCGAACCGATCGAACGCGCCAGCCGCGACGAGCTGCAGGCCCTGCAACTGACACGCCTCAAGTGGTCGGTCCGCCATGCCTACGACAACGTGGCGCATTACCGCCAGGCGTTCGATGCCGCTGGCGTGCATCCGGACGATCTGAAGGAACTCTCCGATCTGGCCAAGTTTCCGACCATGACGAAGAAGGACCTGCGCGATAACTATCCGTTCGGCCTGTTCGCCGTGCCGCGCGACCAGGTGGTGCGTGTGCACGCATCGAGCGGGACCACGGGCAAACCGACGGTCGTGGGCTATACGGCGCGCGACATCGATACCTGGGCCGACATCGTCGCGCGTTCGATCCGCGCTGCCGGCGGCCGTCGCGGCGACACGCTGCACAACGCGTTCGGCTACGGCCTGTTCACCGGCGGGCTGGGCATTCACTACGGCGCGGAGCGGCTCGGCTGCATGGTGGTGCCGATGTCCGGCGGCCAAACGGAAAAGCAGGTTCAGCTGATCCGTGACTTCGAACCGTCGATCATTCTGGTCACGCCGTCGTACATGCTTAACCTGATCGACGAGATGACGCGGCAAGGGATGAATCCGGCCGAATCGTCGCTGAAGGTCGGTGTCTTCGGCGGCGAGCCCTGGACCCAGGCCATGCGTAGCGAAATCGAAACGCGGGCGGGTATCGACGCGGTGGACATTTACGGCCTCTCCGAAGTAATGGGTCCAGGCGTTGCGGCGGAGTGCATCGAAAGCAAGGACGGTCCAGTGATCTGGGAAGACCACTTCTACCCGGAAATCATCGATCCCGTTACGGATGAAGTGCTGCCGGATGGAAGCGAAGGCGAACTGGTCTTTACTTCGCTGACGAAGGAAGCCATGCCGGTCATCCGCTATCGCACGCGCGATCTGACCTCGCTGTTGCCGCCTACTTCCCGCGCGATGCGCCGGCTCGCGAAGATCACCGGACGCTCGGACGACATGCTGATCATTCGAGGCGTCAACGTGTTTCCGAGTCAGATCGAAGAACTGATTCTCGCGATGCCCAAGCTGAGCGCGCAGTATCAATTGACGGTCAAACGCGATGGGCATCTGGATTCTCTGGCGGTATGCGTCGAGGCGCGGCCGGAGGTCGGCGAGTCGTTGAGCGACCACGATCGGACAGCGCTTGCGCGCGAACTGCAGCATCGCATCAAGACGATGGTCGGCGTGTCGACGACGGTCTCGGTCGCGCTTGCCGGACATATTCCAATGACCGGTACCGGCAAAGCGAAACGCGTCGTCGATCTGCGGGGCGCGAAGCTGTAAGCATCGGTCATGGGCGCTGCGCGCCGGGACTCGCGCAACGCCCGCTCTTCGAGGGCTGATGTATAGCCGGCGTACAGCAGAAATAGAAAATGTGCGACAAGCATTTCGCATTAGCCGCGATGCTTTTGCTCTCGCGTGATACGCGTGCTATACCTCTTTGTGCGCGACAAGAGACGCGATATGCGTGATCGCGTTAGCGTGGTTAGTTAGCAAATGTCGCTGTATCTGATCCCAGCGGATGTGCATAAAGGTATTCAGCGCTCTTTCTGCAGCTTCCTCCACAGAGCGGTGCAAAACCCAGCCCCAACTTGATCTGGCAGCACACGCCCTGGCTCATTCACCTACGGCCCATCGCTTTTGCGGGGCCAATCGGACGGGGAAGATTCGATGGGGCGGTGAAACATGTCGCTTACCGATCGGGGTTCTCGTTGGTTGGCCTGTCGAACTGGCGGCTCGCCCTTGTCCCGGTCTGATTCGAGCGAAACCCGATCCGCCCAAACCGATCCCTTCGACTGCCCATATCCGTTGCGCCGCAAGGCATGCATCAATAGCCGCCCGTTCTCCCCCTGCCGGATATTGCTTGCAACGACCGCCGCCTTTCCCCTTGCGTTTGCTGCCGGCCCCGTTTATGCGGACGGCGCTGGGGGAGCCGCGAGTGCCGGCTACAACGGTGCGGGCGGCGGCGGCGGCGTGAACGGCGTCGGCGGCGCGGCAGGCGCTAACACTTCTGCTGGCGGCAACGGTAGCTCAAACGGCAACGGCGGCGCGGGAAGCTCCGGCGGCGCAAACCTCGGCGGCAGCCCGGGCGGCGGAGGCGCTGGCGGTACGGCGGGCACCGCCGCCAGTCCGACAGGAGGTAGTGGCGGCACCGGTGCGGACGCGTCGTGCGGCGTCTGCTTCGGCGGCCTCGGTGGCGGTGGCGGCGGTGGCGGCGCCGACGGCTTTGTCGGTGCGACGTTGACCGGCGCGACCGGTGCCATCACCGGCGGCAGCGGCGGCAATGGCGGCAACGCGACGAGCGCGTCAGCCTTCGGTGCCGATGGCGGTGGCGGCGGTGGCGGCGGTGCCGGCGCGGTCATTTCGGGCAGCGGCAGCACGAGCACTTCCACCAACATCACTGGCGGTGCCGGAGGGAACGGCGGAGCGGGCATCAGTCCCGGCGGCGCCGGCAATGCCGGCGGCGGCGGCTCGGGCCTCGTCGATACCGGCGTCAACCTGACCAACGCCTTTTCGATTACCGGTGGCAACGGTGGCGGCGGTGGCAACGGAGCCAGCAAAGGCGGATTGGGGGCGGCTGGCGGCGGGGGTGTCCTCGGTACCTCGTTCTCGTTGACCAACACAGGCACCATTCAGGGCGGCAACGGTGGCGGCAACGGCGCGTCCTCCAGCGACGCGGCCGCGGCGGGGGGCGTCGGCGTTCAGGGCTCCAGCCTTCAGATCATCAACGGCGGCACGATTGCCGGTGGCGTCAGCGGCGACGGCAGCACGCGCGCGAATGCGATTACCTTCACTAGCGGCACCAACAGTCTGCAACTGCAGCAGGGGTGGAACTTCGTCGGGAGCGTCGTCGGTGCGAGCGGCACCACGAATGCGCTGATCCTCGGCGGCAACACGACCGATCTGACTAGCAATGCCGCGGGGACGTCGGTGTCGACGGTGTTCCAGTTGTCACAGATAGGCACCGTATTCCAGGGCTTCTCCAGCTTCCAGAAAACTGGCACCGGCACGTGGGCGCTGATCGGCAGCACATCGACGGCGACACCATGGACTATTTCGGCAGGCACGCTGCAGTTAGGCAACGGCGTGACCAACGGCTCGATCACAGGCAACGTCACCGACAATTCGATCTTCGCGTTCGATCCGGCCTCCGGCACGACGATGACAGAGTCCGGTGTGATCTCGGGCACTGGCCAGGTTCAGCAAATTGGCACAGGCATAACAGCGCTGTCTGGCACTAACACCTATACCGGTGGCACGACGATCAACGCGGGCACGCTACAGGTTTCAGCCGACAGCAATCTCGGCGCTGCAAGCGGCGCGCTCACGCTCAATGACGGGACACTGAACACGACGGCAAGCTTCGGGTCATCGCGATCGACCGCGCTGGGTGCCTCAGGTGGCACATTCGATGTCAGTACCGGCACCACGCTGACGATGAGCGGCGTGATCTCCGGCACCGGCGCGTTGACGAAGGCCGATACCGGCACACTCGTGCTAACCGGCACGGACACCTACAGCGGTGGCACGACGATCACTGGCGGCGCGCTGCAACTCGGAGACGGCACCACGAACGGCTCGATCACGGGCAATGTCACCGACAACGCCACCCTCGCCTTCGACCCCGCCTCCGGCACGACGATGACCGAGCCCGGCGTGATCTCCGGCACCGGCCAGGTCCAGCAGGTTGGCACCGGTACAACGGTATTGACGGGCACGAACACCTACACCGGCGGCACCACGATCAGTGCAGGCACGCTGCAACTCGGCAACGGCACCACTAATGGCTCGATCACCGGCAATGTGACCGACAACGCCACGCTCGTGTTCGATCCTGCCTCCGGCACGACGATGAACGAGTCCGGTGCGATTTCCGGTGTTGGCCAGGTCCAGCAAAACGGCACGGGCACAACCGTACTCACAGGCGCGAACACCTACACCGGTGGCACCACGATCACGGCCGGCACGCTGCAGTTAGGCAATGGCACCACCAACGGTTCGATCACCGGCAACGTCACCGACAATTCGATCTTCGCGTTCGATCCGGCCTCCGGCACGACGATGACCGAGTCCGGCGTGATCTCCGGCTCCGGTCAGGTTCAGCAAATTGGCCCCGGCATAACAGTGCTTTCTGGGACCAATACCTATACCGGTGGCACGACGATCAACGCGGGCACGCTACAGGTTTCAGCCGACAGCAATCTCGGCGCTGCAAGCGGCGCGCTCACGCTCAATGGCGGGACACTGAACACGACGGCAAGCTTCGCATCATCGCGTTCGACCGCGCTGGGTGCCTCAGGTGGCACATTCGGTGTCAATACCGGCACCGCGCTGACGATGAGCGGCGTGATCTCCGGCGCCGGTGCGTTGACAAAGACCGATACCGGCACGCTCGTGTTGACCGGCACGGACACCTATACCGGTGGCACGACGATCAGCACCGGCACGCTGCAACTCGGCGACGGCACCACGAACGGCTCGATCACGGGCAACGTCACGGACAACGCCACTCTCGCCTTCGACCCCGCCTCCGGCACGACGATGACCGAGCCCGGCGTGATCTCCGGCACTGGCCAGCTCCA
>NZ_WHNQ01000086.1 GCF_009362785.1 Paraburkholderia atlantica | reverse complement strand
CGCTCGCCGTTCGCGATGCGCAGATCGACGTTCGCCTGCTGCACTGCGTAGGCGGTAGCGATGTCGTCGAGGGGGATATCTCCGCGTACGGGCGAGATGGTCTGGCGCGACGCTTCGGCGTTGCGCAGACGCGCGGCCAGCGCATCGATGACGTTGGCATCATGCATTTTCGAGTTTCTCCCTGGTTTGAGGCGTGACGTGATACGGGGAGGCGGACCTGGCCGCCTACCCGTTCGTCGAGCGATGTCACGTAGTGCAGCGTGTCAGGCAGGTACCGCAAGACCGCTGACGTCGGCGGAGGCGACGAAGCGATCGGGGCGCAGCGCGACTGCGCGCGCGCCGTACTTGCGCAACCATGGGCGCAGCACGCCGTCGAGATCGACGAATTCGTCGCAGCCCTTGGTGTGCTGATCCTGTTGGCGCAAGGCAATGTAGCGAGCGCCGAGCTGGTCCCACGCGGCTTTTTCATCGGGCGAGAGCAGCGTGGCGGGATCGACGTCGTCGCCGAGCAGCACGAAGCCGTCGCCGAGCAGGTCGTCCAGCCGTGCCATCACCCCGCGGTTGTCGCCGACGACGGGTTGCGGCACCATGCGTCCCACGATGCTGTCGTTAGCGAGCGGACCGCGCAGCCAGCCGGCTTCCAGCACCGGCGGCGCGATGAGCGGCTGCTCCGGCGCGTCGGGCGGAGGCGGTGCATTGAGCGCGGCCTGTTCTGCTTCGGAGAGTTCCTGCTTGATGATGCGGCCGAGTTGCACGGCAAGGCCGGTGTAGAACGCGGCATTGGGCCGGCGTTCCGTTTCATAGGTATCGAGGAACTGCTCGGGCAGCGTGCCCTTGAGCACACCCGCGAGCTTCCAGCCCAGGTCGAACGCGTCGCGCATGCCGGTTTGCATGCCCGCGCCAGCCCAGGGCGGCATCAGATGCGCGGCGTCGCCCGCGAGAAACACGCGCCCGACGCGCCACTTGTCGGCCATCCGCGTATGGTGGCGATAGAACGCATACTGGTGAATATCGACATCGTCCTCGGTGACGCCGAGGGCTTTCAGCAGCGGCCAAACGTCCTCGTTCGTCGCGAAGTCGGCTTCCGACTCGGTAGGCTTCAGCGGCAGTTCCCAGCGGTGGTTGCCGCCAGAGAGCGCGATGTCCACCACCGGCCGTTCCTTGTCGGACCAGAACGTCAGCAGGTTGCGGTCCGGCCACCAGCGCTTGACGCGGCAGTCGATCACGATCCACTGCACGTCGAGCGTATCGCCCAGCAGCTTCACGCCGAGCTTGCCGCGCGTGGCACTGCTGCCACCATCGCAGCCGATCACGTAGCGCACGCGGGTCTGTTTCGTTTCGCCCGTCGAGAGGTCCTTTGCGGTTACCGTGACGCCGGTTTCATCCTGCTCCAGCGACACGACCTCGAAGCCATAGTGCACGTCGATGTATTCGGCGTGCTTCGCCGCGCATTCGCGCAGCGTCGACTCCATCGTCGGCTGATAGATGTTGAAAAAGCGCGGCTTGATCCCGAGCGTCGAAGGCGGATGCTCGATGCGCAAGATCTCGGTACCGTCATAGCGCATCCAGCGTAGCGCGCGTTGCGGATCGATCTGCTTCAGCACCGGTTCGTCGACGCCGAGGTTCTGGAAGATGCGCATCGTCCAGTCGTTGACGGTGACCGCCCGCGCACGCTGGTAAATGTCTTTGTGTTGCTCGAACGCGATGGTGGAAATGCCATGTTTCGCGAGGGTCAGCGCTGCGATTACGCCGGTCGGTCCATAACCGACGATGGCAACCTCGGCGTCGTACTCATTGGTCATATCTTGTCTCCACTAGATATTTTGGATGTTCAACGTGGCGGCGGGATGCGCGTGTTCGCAGCACAAGAGCAGCGCGATGACGGCCGACCGCCGCCGTCGCCCGCTTTTTTTAGTTATTCAGGAAGTCGATGACGAGGCGATTGAACTCGTCGGCGTGTTCCCACTGAGCCCAGTGGCCGCACTGCGGCAGGATATGGAGTCGCGCATCCTGCAAGGTATTGATCATGCGCAGGCCGTGATCGAGAGGCACGAAACGGTCATCGCGGCCCCACGTGATCAGCGTCTTGTGTGCGATTTGCGGAAAGCGTGCGGACAGGTCCCATGTGGTGACGGGGCAAAGCTTCGAACTCGCGATGAAGTTCTTCAGGTGGTTCAGGTTCGACTCGATGTTGTTCCAGCGTCCGCGGCGCAACTCTTCGGTGATCGCGCCAGGCCAGTACACGAACACTTCGAGCATGGCTTCGAAGTTCTCATAGGTGGGTTCTGCATAAAGCTTGAACATGCGTTTGATGCCTTCACCCGGCTGAGGCTGCAGGATGCTCGGACCCTGAGCGCCAGGTCCCATCAACACCATGCGATCGAGGCGTTCCGGATATTCCAGCGCGAAGCTCAATGCCGAGGCTCCGCCCATCGAGTTGCCGACCAGATGCACGTTGGCGATATCGAGCGCGTCGAGCACCCCTTTGGTCGCGCGCGCGTTCAGCAGGTTGCGCGGCACGTCGCTGACGATCTCGCCTGATTTATTGAAGCCGGGGCTGTCGATGAGCAGCACACGAAATCCCGCGTTCACCAGCGCGTCGACATTGCGGTAGTAGTTGCTCCAGCCGCTGGCGCCGGGCCCACCGCCGTGCAGCATGGCGACGGCCGGGCCGTGGCCGGCGTCGTTGAAATGGATGGTGAAGTTTTCGAGACCAGGTTCGTTGATCGTCACGAACTTGCTGGTGCTGGCTTCGGTCAAGGTCATACTGTGGCTCCAGGGATATCGTTGCAGTCAAGCTATGTGATGAGTCGGGATTCAATGCGCGTTGGGGGCGGGTGCGCCAGGCGGCGGATTCAGTTTGTGTCCCCAGTCGCTGAGTTCGGAGTAGCGTTTGATTTCCCATGTGTCGTCGTCTACCACGATGCCGCCCGCGCCGAATTCGATCGCGAATCCGGACGGCGAGATCATGTAGAAGGAAAACATCTGGTCGTTGGGGTGATGACCCAGTTCCATCAGGATCGGCACGCCGGCCTGCTTGCAGCGGTCGTAGGCGAGGCCGACGTCGTTCGCGTCGGTGCACTCGACCATGATGTGGTGGATACGTTTCGGGACCGGGAACGGCACTTCCGCGACGGCCATCGAGTGATGACGTCCGCTGCGAGCATGAAAGAACGTCACGTCGAGGTTCACGCCCGGTGCAGCTTCGCCAGTGATGGAGTCGCTGAGCTTCAGGCCGAGCACGTCCTGGCAAAACGCCTTGGCGCGTGCACTCTGTTTCGGTACGGTGACGAAGTGGCCAGCGCCCAGACGTCCTGTGCTGAATGCTCCGCGCAGTACCGAGGAGCGGAATGCGTCGCGCGTGTGGGCACGGTACGCGCAGCTATAGAACTCGTGGCTGATGCCATCGGGATCGTCGCATACGAAGAGGCGCGCTACGCGGCGCTGTTCGGCGATTGCACGATCCGCCTCGACGATCTCGGCTCCGTGGGCACGCGCCTGATCGACGAACGCGTCGAGCTGCGCATCCGTTTCGAATTCCCAGCCGGCGGCGAGGAAGTCGTCGAGCTCATTCTTGACCAACAGGAAGCGCTGCTCGTAATCGTCCATACGCAGGCCCAGCGATTCGCCGGCGACTCGCCTGGCCACCTGCAATCCCAGTACGTTGACGGCGAACCCCTCCCATGCTGCCAGGTCGCTTACGCCAAGGACCATATATCCCAGTGTCGACACGCTGTGCATAGCTCTCCTTATGTTCAAGTTCTGATGACGGGCCATTGGCCCGGAATTGTTGCGAAGCACTCTGCGGTGCGTGCTCGTGTCCCGATCGGCCGATGACGAACGACACCCGATCCGGGTGATGGTCTGGCTCATTCCCGCAGTTGGAATTAGTGTACCGATCGGTCCAATCGCGAACAGCCAGGGCAAACCAGTAATGAACCGATCGGTCCAATACTGGAGAAAAGGGGGCGAAGCGGTATACTTTTGGGATGGAAAACACACAGCAAATTGGCAATCGACGCGGCCAGCGATCGCGCCAGGAAATCCTCGACGCGGCCGCCCGCGTGATGTCCGCCTATGGCTACACCGGCACCTCGATGTCGGCGCTGGTCGAAGCAACCGGAATCCCGAAGAGCGCGATTTATCATCATTTCGGCTCCAAGGCCGGGCTGTTGGCGGAGGTGATGGCCCAAGGGGCGCGGGGCTTCTTCGCCGCGATGCGCGAAGCTCACCAGAATCCGCCCGAAGGCGGCACGTCGCGCGAGCGTCTGGGCTGGTATCTGAAGAAGACGGGGGAGGTGTTCCAGCACCGCGAGAACTTCCTGCGCCTGTTGGTCGTCATGGTCATGAGCAACGAAGCAGCGGAGCCGGAGGCGATCCAGACGGTGATCGAAGTACGCAACGAAGGCCGCGACTATATGCGCGAGATGATCCGCAGCACGTTTCGCGCCGAAGGCGATGCCGTGGCCTCAGCAGTCGCCGACGAGCTGGCGTATTTCGGCATGCTCGGCTTCGACGGCGCCTTCGTCTCTTTTCAATCGGGCGACAACAGATCGATGGAAACGCATATGGCGCAGCTTACCGATGCGCTGATTGCGCTAGGCGAAGCGCGTGCCGCGTCGTTTCGGGAGGAGACCCCGGCGGCGGCCCGCAAGCGCGAGGCTAAGCCGGCGAAGGACTCTGTCAGGCCGGCGGAGAAGCGGTCGAAAAGCAAAGCGGTGCAAAAGGGCGGCATCGCTGGCTGACTCACCCTCGCGCCGCTTCTAGAACTTCCATCGCAGGCCGGCCTGGAACGTCTGGCTTCGGGTATTTCCAACAGGCAGGATCGCATCGTAACTGGCGTAGAAGGACAGGTTCGGTCCGGCGGTAATCGTCACACCGAGGCCGGCGATCAACTGGTTGCGTGACGGTGCAATGCCGGTCACCGGAAACGCGGTGCCGTCTGTTGCGATGAGGTTCAAGCCGCGTGCGTTGGACAGCGTTTCATACGCGTAGCCGAGGCGAAGCTCCGGCGTGATTTCGGTGCTGCCACGCGTAGTGAAGCGCTGCGACACCGCGAACCCAAAATATGGCTGGAAGCTGTCGGCGCTGTGATTGTCCGCGCCCAGGTTGAAGCCGCTCGCGCCGGTGTCGGTGAATGCGCCTTCCGACAGATGAACGTACTGAATGCCAGCCTTCGGTGTCAGCGTCGCGCTGCCGCCCGCGAGGCCGGGTATCGTCATGGGCATGCTCCATTGCGCGGCGAACGTCGCCTCGTCGCCGCCGTGGCTCTCGCTCGCGGTGCCGATCCCGGCGATACCGCGCGTGGTGCGCATCCAGTCATGTGCATAACCGGCAGTCGCGGTGATCAGACTCGGGCCGAGCGCAATCCCTCCATAAAGCGCGACCCGTGCGCTCTCGAACGAGCCGCTCGAAGTCGAGTGCTCGTCGATGCTGCTGTTCAGGTAGCCGAGCGCCGCGCCCACATAGAGGTTGTTTTCGAGCGGCTGGTCATAGCCGAGCAGGAAGCCGCCGGTCGAGCCGGTAAATCCCGGCGTGCCGCCACTACCGCTCAGCGACGTGAAGTTGCCGATGCCGCGAATCCATGCGCCACGGGAGGGCTGAGGCAATGACAGCACAGGTGGCGTCTGGCCCGTCGCGTCGGCGTATTGTGCTTGCATCGGCGGATCGCCGCGGGTCGCGACCGGGCCGTCCGCGATGCCGGCACGGCGCTGCCCTATCCGGTCGAGAATGATGCCGTTGATCTGTTGCGCGTTCAGCAGCGCCATGCTGGTCAGCGTCGTGTAGATCGTGTCGTTGGTCGGCGCGACGACGGCCACTGACTGTGGCGACGCCGGATTGCTGAGGCGCAGCGTCACGTCGGCGGGGTTGTAGTCGATCGACTGGGACAGGCCGCTCGGGTTCGTGCCGCTCACTTGCGAGAACGCGCCGCCGACGCTCTGCGCGCTCAGCAGCTTGTAGGTGGTCGGGTTGTAGGTGCCCGGCGCGAACAGCAGCGCGAGCTTGCCGTCGAGCGTCGCCGTGCCGCCGACTTTCAACAGCGACGCGGCGCTCGGGCTCACCTGGATGCCGAGCGTGCCGCCGGCGCCTTGCACGAAGTTGCCGCCGACCCTCAACGTGCCGATAGAGCCGCCGGGGGCCACCGTGCCGCCCGTATTGACGAGACTCCCGCCGATCGTGCCAAAACCTTTGAGGGTGCCGCCGGACACGTCGACGTTCCCGCCGAGGCTCGCGTTGGGCGCCGCGTCGGTGCCGATCGCGACGGTGCCCGCTGCGATCGTCGTCGTGCCTGCGAAGCCGCTGCTGTCGCCGGTCAGTGAGAAGGTGCCAGCGCCCTGCCAGAGCAGCTTTCCGGTGCCGGCAAACGAGCCGGCGAAACTCGTCGAATTGCTGGTGCCGAAGCTCAGCGTATTCGCGCCGACGTCGACCTTCGAGCCGGCCACGCTCGACAAATCCTTGATCGTCTGATTGCCTGCGGCCGTGAGGTCGAACACCGCGCCCGCGCCGGAGAGCTTCACTCCGTTGCTCGTCGCCACGGAGCCGCCGCTGCCGAGCGCCAGCGTGCCGCCGCTGATGGTCGTCGCGCCGGTGTATGCGTTGTTGCCGGTCAGCGTCACCACGCCTGCACCGGTCTTGCTGAGCGCGCCGCTTCCCGCGAGGGATGCGCTTACGCTACCCGATTGCAGCGCGAAGCCGGTCGATGACGACAGGGTGCCGTTGTTCACTTCGCCGCTAACCAGCGTCAGGCCGGCGTCCTGCGTCTGCTTCGTGCCACCGAGGTCCAGCGTGCCGCTCGACACCGTAGTCGCGCCCGCATTCGCGCCGAGCGTTCCAGCGTCGCTGAGCCGCAGCGTGCCGGCGCTGATCGTCGTGCCGCCGGTGTAGGTATTCGTGCCGCTCAGGACCAGGGTGCCGAGGTCGGCCTTGTCGATTCCGCCGCTGCCGGTTAGCGGCGCCGCGATCGTGTCCGCATAGCCGGCTCCGGCCGAGGTACCGTCGCCGACTCGAATCAGGTTGCTGCCAGGCGCCAGCGTGATCGGCGCGCCCTGGATCAGGTAACCGCTGGTCGCGAACTGCATCCCCCCGGAGACGACGTTGCCGAGCGTGTCGTCGACGTTCACCGTGCCGGGAGCCGCGGCGAAGATCGCAAACGCGCCGTTGGTGTACGGCACGTTGAAGGCGCCGTTCACGCCGGCCCAGTTGTCGTTGCCGGCGGCGGCTTGCCAGACACCGGTGCCGCCATCGACCGAGTCGTTGTCCTTGCCGCCGCCGTTGCCGCCGTCCCAGAAGTTGGTCGTCACGCCGGTCGAGTTCACCAGGTTGACCTCTGCCGCGATCGACGTCTGGACCGAGGCCGTGACGCCGGCCGGCAGCGAGCCGGGCTGAAGGCCGTCATTGGTCAGCGCGCCGCCATAGCTGATGATCCGATAGATGCCCGGATCGAAACTACCTCCCGACGACGCGACGTTCAGCGTGCCGGCCAGCGTCAGATTTCGGCCGACCGCCGTCAGGTCGTTGAACGGGCCGCCGACCACGTTGGTTTGGCCAAAGTGGTAATCGAGCGTCGACGACGCGGACAGCGCAAGGTTGCCGTTGATGGTCAAGGTGCCGGGGCCGCCGCCGAGGCGGGTATTGCCCGGAGCGAGCACGCCGTCCGCGATGTTGACGTTGCCGCCGAGCGTGCCCCCGCCGCCGAGCGTTCCCCCGGTCGCGACGGCGAGCGTGCTGCCCGCGTTGCCGAGTGTTCCGCTGACCAGCAGCGAGCCGCTCGTGACGCTGGCCGCACCGGAGAAGGCGCTGCTGTCGCCGGTCAGGTGCGTGATGCCGGCGCCGGTTTGCTGCACGTTTCCGGCGCCGGAGATCAGGCCGGATTCGGTGATCGTCGTGCCGGAGGCGGGGTCTAACGCGAGAGTGGCGTTGTCGGTGATGTTGCCGGTGATCGAGCCGTTGGTGGTGCCGTCGCCGAGTTGCAGGGTGCCTGCGCTGATCGTCGTGCGGCCGGTGTAGGTGTTGGCGCCTGCCAGCACCATGGTGCCGGTGTCGGTCTTCGTGAGGGCGCCGGCGCCGGACAGCACGCCGTTCATCGTCAGCGTGGTGCCGGGGTTGATGTCGAAGGTGCCGCCAGCGGCGCCGATCGTCATACTGCGCGGTGAAGCGAAACTTGCCGTCGTGTTCAGCGTGCCGCCGTCGAGCGTGAGTGCGGCGGTCGCAGCGCCGAGATTGCTGTCGGCCGATACCTGTAGCGTGCCGGCGTTGATCGTCGTGCCACCGGTGTAGGTGTTAGCGCCAGTGAGTACCGTTGTACCGATGCCGGCCTGCTGAACCTGACCCGTTCCCGAGATCACGCCGGCCTCGTTCATTGTCGTGCCGGAGGCGGGGACGAAGGAAAGGATCGCGTTGTCAGTGACGTTGCCGGTGATCGAGCCGTTGGTGCTGCCGTCGCCGAGTTGCAGGGTGCCCGCGCTGATCGTCGTGCCACCGGTGTAGGTGTTCGTGGCTGTGAGCACCGTTGTGCCCGTGCCGTTTTGCTGGACCTGGCCAGTGCCGGAAATCACCCCGGCCTCCGTCATCGTTGTGCCGGCGGCGGGGTCGAACACGAGGGTGGCGTTGTCGGTCACGTTGCCGGTGATCGAACCGTTGGTGGTGCCGTCGCCGAGTTGCAGGGTGCCCGCGCTGATCGTGGTGCCGCCGGTGTAGGTGTTCGCGACGCTCAGAACCAGCGTGCCGAGGTCGGCCTTGTCGATGCCGCCGCTGCCGGTCAGCGCCGCTGCGATCGTGGCCACATAGCCGGCCCCGGCCGAGGTACCGTCTCCGATCCGGATCAGGTTGCTGCCGGCGGCCATCGTGATGGGGCCGCCCGCGATCACATAGCCGCTGCTGGCGAACTGCATGCCGCCGGAGACGACGTTGCCGACGCTGTTGTCGACGCTCACCGTGCCAGGAGCCGCGGTGAAGATCGCAAACGCACCGTTCGTATAACGCGCATTGATCGAGCCGTCGACCGACGTCCAGTTGTCGTTGCCGCCGGCGGCCTGCCAGATGCCGGTGCCGCCATCGACTGCATCGTTGTTCCTGGCGCTGCTGTTGCCGCCGTCCCAGAAGTTGGTGGTCACGCCCGTCGTGTTGATCAGGTTGACCGCTCCGGCGATCGACGTCTGGATGGTGCCCGAATCGCCATTGGGCAGCGTGCCGATCGCGAGGCCGTCGTTGGTCAGCGCTCCGCCATAGCTGATGATCCGGTAAAGCCCCGGGCCGAAGCTGCCGCTCGATGAGGTGACGTTCAACGTGCCAGCCAGCGTCAGATTTCCGCCGACTGAGGTCAGATCGTTGAACGCGCCGCCGACTACGTTGGCCTGGCCGAAGTGGTAGGCGAGCGTCGATGAACTCGACAGCGCGAGGTTGCCGTTGACGCTCAGCGTGCCGGGTCCTCCGCCGACGCCGGTGCTACCCGGAGCCAGGATGCCAGCGCCGACGCTGACGTTGCCGCCGAGGGTGCCAGCGCCACCGAGCGTGCCGCCTGATGCGACGGCGACCGTGCTGCTCGCGTCGCCGAGGGTGCCGCTGACAAGCAGCGAGCCGCTTGTGACGTTCGTTGCACCGGAGAACGTGTTGCTGTTGCCTGTCAGGTTCGTGATGCCGGGGCCGATCTGCTGGAGCTGGCCGGCGCCGGAGATCACGGCGGTGTTGGTCATCGCGGTGCCGGAGGCGGGGTCGAAGGCGAGGGTGGCGTTGTCGGTGATGTTGCCGATGATCGAGCCGTTGGTGGTGCCGTTGCCGAGTTGCAGTGTGCCGGTGGTGATCGTGGTGCCGCCGGTGTAGGAGTTCGTGCCCGTCAATACTGTTGTGCCGGTGCCGATCTGCTGGAGCTGGCCAGTGCCGGAGATCACGCCGGGCTCGGTCATCGTCGTGCCGGAGGCGGGGTCGAAGGCGAGAGTGGCGTTGTCCGTGACGTTGCCCGTGATCGAGCCGTTCGTGGTGCCGTCGCCGAGTTGCA
>NZ_WHNQ01000085.1 GCF_009362785.1 Paraburkholderia atlantica | reverse complement strand
TGACGAGAAGTTCCTGCTGGCGAGCGAGTTTCCGCGCGACCCGTCGATTGAAAGCCTGCGCCGGCTCAGAACCGCGCTGCATTTTGCCATGCTCGAATCCGAGTCGGGCGACAACCGCGTGCTGCTGACCGGGCCGACGGAACAGGTGGGCAAGTCGTTCCTTTCCGCGAATCTGGCGGCGGTTGTCGCGGCGGCCGGCAAGCGGGTGTTGCTGATCGATGCGGACCTGCGCAAAGGCCATCTGGAGCAGTACTTCGGCCTCGACTCGACACCGGGCCTGGCCGACTATCTGTCCTCGGAGGTGCCGTCCGACTCGGTGATCAAGCGTGACGTGCGCCCGGGCCTGGACTTCGTTGCGCGCGGCGCGATCCCGGAGAACCCGGCCGAGCTGCTGGTGAGCGAGCGCATGCAGCAGTTCCTCGCGAAGACGAGCGACTACGATATCGTGCTTATCGACACGCCGCCCGTGCTCGCGGTCTCCGACGCGACCGCGCTTGCGGATAGCTGCGGCACCGTGTTGCTGGTGACGCGCTTCGAGACGACTTCCATTGCGCAGGTGCAGGAAGCGACCGCGCAACTCAAGCAGGCGAATGCCCGGGTGAAGGGTGTGATCTTCAATGCGATCGACACGGATGTCTATCGCTATAGTCTGGGCGGGCGCGCCGGCCTCTATCGCAATGCTTCCTATCTCGATGCACTGCCGGCCCGTGGAGAGGCAAAAAAAGATCAACCTTCGTGACGCGAGAGCCACGGTCGGTTTCGTACCGCTCACCGGGTTGGCCCACTTGATCTGCCCCATGACGCCTTCGAAAGCTGAGCGCACTGGCACCGGCGTCCTCATCTATGGCTGCATCCTTCTGACCTCTAGGGTCGTGCCGGCCGTCATTGTCCGACTCGGCCAGAAAATCGATTCAGGCAGCCTTTGAAGATGTCCGGGCTTCGGACCCCGCACGGGAAATTGGCCTTAACCACCACAACGCCAAATTCCTTTGCGGTCCAAGTGTCTGCCATTTCGATGCTGACGTTCTCCGCTTATCGCGATGCCGGCATCCTCGCATTCGTCTACAGCATCGGCTATTTCGTCATTCACGCTTGCCTGAACCTGCACGTCAGCCGCGAGCCCGTTGCCATTCTGGATATTGGCGCCGAGAGCGGGGTTAAACCCGTGGTATAGTGAGTTTCGTTATTAGACCGGTATTCATTCGCAAATAGGCATCTTTGCTCTTGTAATTCTCTGCCGGACTTTAGGTCGCCTTCATCATACTGTCCGGTGCAGCTAGGGAATATCCCAGCCCATAGCTTCGTCACCGATGACATCGTGCTGTTCAAATTCTCATTATTTCGATGTGGTCGTAAAGGGAGCGGAAGATGGTAACTTTCTTGACGCATGCCGCCTGTCTGTTGATCGGCGTGGCGATTGGGGTCTTTGCGTGTGCGCTTTGCGTTGCGCGTGCGAGAGGCTCAAAGGAGGATGATTAGTCGCATCACCCTCTTATGATTCGTCTGTCATTGGGATGTCCGCTGCATCCACTTTGCAAAACCATCACGCGTCGGCCTCACTTGACCGGCTTCAGGTAAGGGCCCGATAGGAATCGCTGCGCTCGCGGGATCGTCGCGGTGTATGCCCGAATAGCGGCGGCAAGCTGCGGACAAATCAGCTTACGGTTGTAATCGTAGATTGAGTAACCGTCGCCTTCCCCGTTGCTCGGGTCGCCGTTACGCACGACATACCAGAACGCCTTCGCCACCGAACCGTTGTCCATCAGAACCTTCAACTGGTTGAATGCCGCGAGTTGTCCGGCGTCCGTGCGGCTCTTACCGTCGTTGGTTTCCGTAATCCAGATCGGCTTGGAACCACTGGCAACCAGATCCGAAACGGTTGTGTTGAACGACTGCATCAGCATGTGGTAGTCGGCGCTGCTGAAGTACGGGTGAACGTCGACGACATCGATCGTGGTGTTCAACGGGCTGGCTGCGCTCTTCGCGTTGTTGCCCATTGCCTTGATGTAGTCGGTGGCCTGGATCAGCTCATTGCCTGCTGGCGGCTGCCAGCCGTTATTCGGATACGCCGAGTTGTAGAAGTACGAGATGCCCTGAGTGTGCAGAACCGTTTTGTAGCCCGACTGCCTCTTCGTGTTCAGGACGTGTTTGGCTTCCGAATAGAGCGTCTTGCTGCGATTCAGAATGTAGCCATAGATACCGTGCGGATCGCCGTAAGATGGGTCCGAAGCGGAGAACGACCAGTTGGTCTCATTGAACAGTTCGATGTCAGCCGTAAAGGGCAGAACGACGTCCATCAGCGAGTCGAAATACTTCGTGAACGCACCGTCGCAGAAGTCGAGTCGCGCTGACGATGCGCTCGGCGGATTCTTGGTGGCCGAGCATTGGTATGCGCTAGACGGCGCGTACATGCCCACCAGGAAAAGAATCTTCATACCGCGCGTGCGTGCGGCGTTCAAAAGCGCCTTCAGAAAGGCCACCTTTTTGGGGTCCAGCGTGCTGCCGTCGTCCAGCGTCATGAAGTCCCACGAAACGCCGAGGCGGACGGTACCGACGCCTAATCCGGCAATCAGATCCAGGTCCTTCGAGCATTCACTCAGTGCCTTCTGATCGGCACTCCACAGATTGCAGTTCACGTCCATTGCAAAACGGTCGTTCCCGTTTCCGGTGGGCGGCGGCTGCAGCGCTGCGCGTTGTGTGACGGTAGCCGTGGGCGTTGTCTGGGCGCGACCGTTCTTCGCGAAGGCCGACATTGGCTGCTCACACAAGAGTGTTAAGGCGAAAGATAAGAAGAAAATGGTGGGTTTCATTTCTCGACTATAAATGCTGACGCCCCCAAATGGATGCGAAAACGTCAATGTTAGGTGCGCAAGTGAACATCAATTGTTGAAGAGAACGCATCGGTTGCACTGATACGTCAAACACGCATATCAAACACTGCGTCGACGTCGCAAACCAGCATCAACGAAGTCTTCGCGGCGAGCTCGACAATATTCGAATCGGTTGACCATGTGCGGGAACGCACATCGGTTGCAGTGCCGAGCCCGGATACTTTTCGACTTGGATGGGCAGCGACGAGTGAGTGACCGCATAGAATTGGCGCGATAGCGCGAAAAACGAGCGGCTTTTCATCAAAGTTTCTTTTTTGAGCCTTCATTGAACGGACCAATAAGTGCCTATGTAGAGACGATAGCTGTCGTCTCTTTAGACAAATTGGAATCGAAGGCTTTAGAAAGTGCGGATTAACGTCTGATAAAAGTATGTGTCTGATGTGATCGTTTTTGTCATGATATTTACAAGCGATATGCAGTGGTAAGAGCAATCAAGAAGAGAGTCATCAATTCGAATTTTGCGTATCTGATTGTTAAAAGAACAGTAGACGCGCTCGATGAAAGTCACGTGTCGCGATCGAACTGTACGATGGCGCCTTTATGCGCTATTACCAACATTCAGTCGCAGAGTGAGATGTTACGCTGGTCGTGAAGTCATCAGTGAATCAGTGAAATTAGCTTCACTAAACGATTCGCTTCCACACCAAAATCTGTTTTGCAAGCGCAGGGTGCCTACGCCGGCCCCGTCCCCACGAGTTCCCGAACTAAGGAGATAGCATGTTCGAATCGAACGCCGCCGCGGATCCGAAATTGGAAGAGGCGTGCCTTGAGGCGAATTCTAAAAAGGTCGCCTTGGATGACTCGAATCAGCCAAGCGAGAACCTGATGGGTGCGAGGTGGGATGACGCAGTGAAGAGAGCAATGGACGTTTGCGGAGCGTCAGTTCTGCTCATCCTGCTCTCTCCGGTTCTACTGATCATTGCCCTGGTCGTCATGAGCGATCACGGAAACGCCGTATATGGGCATCCGAGAATTGGCCGCGGAGGACGTACTTTCAAGTGCCTGAAGTTCCGCTCTATGGTCAAGAACTCGGATGAAGTTCTCGCGATGCTGCTCGCCACTGATCCGCAGGCTCGTGCGGAATGGGACCGGGATTTCAAGCTTAAAAACGACATTCGTGTGACGCCGGTTGGCCGCATTCTGCGCAAGACGAGCCTCGACGAGTTGCCGCAACTCTGGAACGTGCTGCGCGGCGACATGAGTCTGGTGGGCCCTCGTCCTATCGTGCAAAAGGAGCTGGTGCGATATGGCCGTGATGTTCGCTACTACCTCGCGCTGAAGCCGGGAATGACAGGCTTATGGCAGGTGAGCGGCCGCAACGACGTGGACTATCCGACGCGGGTTTCGCTCGACGTCAAGTACGCAATGAACCGCTCGCTGACATTCGATATCTCGATTCTTCTGAAAACCGTCAAAGTGGTGTTCGCGAAAGACGGTGCCTACTGAGACCGGCTGAGGTTCTTTCCGCTGTCGTAGATTGCATGTCGTCCCGATCGCCGTGACCGGCCGGTGAAGTGATCCGCTATTGCTGAGAAATTCACGAGAAAAAGTTATGAGAGTGGTCCACGTAATTGAATCGACTGCTACAGGAACGCTTGCAGTTGTGAGCACGCTTGCGACGCGCCTCGCCAAGGAAGGTCACGAGGTTTATGTGATCTATTCCGAGCGGGAGGAAACGCCGAAGAACTTGCGCGCGATGTTCCACGCTGATGTCGTCCTGCAGCACCTGCAAATGAAAGGACCATCATTGGCGCACATCATGTCTGTCTTGCGCCGGCAACTCATCGGACTAAACCCGGATATCGTCCATATGCACTCGTCGTTCGCGGGTTTCCTAGGACGAATGTCGACCTTGTTTGCGTTGCCGTCAACGGCGCTTTTATATAGCCCCCATTGCATCTCCTTCGTACGGCGAGACATTGGCAGGGTGAAGCGATCCTGTTTCGCGGCGTTGGAGTGGCTTGCATGCTTGAAGAGATGCACATATGTTGGCTGCTCTGAGAGCGAATGCGCGGCGATCCGCCGCTACCTGTGGCGCGATGCAGTGCTGGTCGAGAATGCGATCGATCGGGCTGTGGGGGTCCACGGCGACACTCACCTGGAAGGCGCTGAAAACGTCGGATCGACAAAAAGGCGAGTAATTGCGACTGTCGGTGGCATTCGTGTGCAAAAGAATCCGCAACTGTTCGCGGAGATTGCACGATCGTTTGATCGGGACAGCGTCGAGTTCGTATGGATCGGCGACGGCGACGCGGATCTGAGGAAGACGCTCGAGGACGCCGGCGTGCGTGTGACCGGCTGGCTGACGCGTGCGGACGTTATCGAAGCTGTCGCGCAAGCGGATATCTATTTGTCGACAGCTTCCTGGGAGGGGATGCCGATCTCCCTGATCGAGGCAATGACGCTCGGGACGCCCGTTGTGGCGTCAGATTGTCCCGGCAACATCGATACCATTCGCCATAATTCGACCGGCGTCCTTTATCGGACGGTTGCACAAGCGACATCGTTGATCCAGAAGATGCTGACCGACGAGAAATTTCGTGAAGGTTTGTCGCGCCGCGCGCAGGAGGAAGCGCGCAATCGATTCAGTGAAGATCGCTTCTTCAATAACATCGCGTTGCTTTATTCGACCCAATTGAAAAGCCTTCGCGAAGGTCGTCCGGTGCTGAGCGAGTGATTGCGCAAAGCTTCGGGACGTCGAATCGAAAAACAGTGTCCGATTCTTCGTATTAACGAAGCGAATTAACTAAACAAACGATTTCGAAATCGTCCCTCTAAAAATGGTTTGCGCGGATTTTCGCGCAAACCATTTTAACTTTTAGACCCTCGCGAGATAACGCTCCACCCCCGAGGCGGAGATTATATTCGTCCATCGCAAATGCAGCAGTGTAGACGGATCGTTCTTCGGCACCATATCGCCATGGAAATTGCAGATGCTAGAGAATACGTCTGGGCCTGTTACTGTGCATTGAATTCCAAACTTGGCGGCGGCGTTCAGATTCGACGGCGAGTCATTGCAGATGATTCTTTTGCCGAGTGCAGCATATTCCAGAAGCTTCGTCGGCGTCTGCACGTCGTACGGACGCTTGTAGGGGATAGTTGAAATAGCGATCTCGCAATTGCGAACCACCGCGAGGGCATCGCGTTGCGGAAGACGGCCCGTGAACAGGATGCCGGGCGATTGAAGATATGCGTCGGAGATTTCCTTTTCAACCGGCCCAATCAGAACGAGGGTATCCGAGTCGCGCTTGGCGGCCAGAAAGTCCCTGATGAAGCCGTCAAAGCCACGTTCCCGCGTTATCTCGCCCAGATAGCAATACGTGCCCGCCGGGAGCGTCTGGTTGCGCTCAGCCTCCGTAGTGAAAATCCAGTCTGGCACACCCATTGGCAGGAAAACGGTATCTACTCCGTCCCGGAAACCCATCACTGCGCTCATCGAATCGTTCTGAAAGATTCGAAGATTGGGCCGCGGTTGCAAGGTTTTCTTTATGGTGTCTTTTAGCGCGCTGTTACGCCCAACCGACAGCGAGCGATAGTCGTGGATGACGTATTTCGCATTAGGCGTCCTCGGGTAAAAGCCCATGATGCACCAGAGAACGTATTCCTCCGGGTTCTTGACTTTTTTGTAATCATCCAGCGTTCCTGACGTTACCTTGCAGCCATTTCCTTCAAAGTACTTCGTGTAGGCGTCTATTTCCGGATAGTTCGCCTTGCCGGGGTGAAGAATGAATATCTGCATGTCATTGCCACCGTTCAAGTGTTGTCTCTCTGCGGCTGACTCTGCACTACCCTGGGGCAGTTCGGGTCGCGTTCGTTGAAATGTCGCACGCCAATGAATTGGTCAAGCGTGCGCTAGCTTGATGTCCTTTGGCAGAAACGCCGCGACGTTGGATTGCTCTATCACTCGGTCCCAAATGAGGTCTCTAAAGTCGCTCCGGCGATTTGCCGTGGCACTGCGGGCGGCGTCTTCATCGATGCCGTCAAAGATGTTCGCCGTCGTGATCACGCTGTGGATGCCCATCTCTTCACAGCATCTGATATTCGACGGCGAGTCGTTGCAGACGATTTTCTTGCCGAGCGCGGCGTACTCGAGAAGCTTGGTCGGGGTTTGATAGCAATGCGGCCGGTGATAGGGGAAGTAGCACACCGCAACTTCGGATTCGGCGACGTGCTTCAGCGCCTCACGCTGCGGCAACGGCCCGGTGAAAATGATATTTTTTGCGTTCGAAAATCTCTCGTAGATACGCGGGTCCGGTTTTCCCACCAGGAGGAGAGAGACGTCGCGCTTCTGAAACTTGTTTATAAATGCTTCCAGCACGCGATCGAAGCCTCGCTCGACGCTCATTTCGCCGATATAACAGAAATCAGCCTTCTTTTCGGTCTTGCCGCTACCCTGCACTTCGAAGATCCAGTTCGGCACGCCCATAGGCAAGATGACACTTGGTACGCCGTGGCCGAAACCCATGATCTCCTGTTGCTGCTTGTTTTGAAAGATTCGCAGATTCGGCTGGCAATTGAAGTACCGCTTCGCGACGTCTTTCATCGCCGGCCAGCCGCCAACGGAGAGAGAACGGTAGTCGTGGATCACGAAGTCGGATTCGAACCGATTCGGATAAAACCCCATGATTTCCCACAACACGAAATTTCGTTTGTCTTCTAGCGCACGATACTTGCTTATTGTCCCAACCATCACATCCACGCCTCGAGCTTTAAAATAGTTTTGATAGGCAGTGATTTCCGGATAATTGGCGTTGCCGGGAGACGTGATGAAAATTTTACGCATGCTGCATTCCTTTTTTAACCATGGAGATAAGGAACAATAAGGCCGTTACGAACAGTGCCGTGTCGGCCTAACTCCGCCTTTATTTAACAGGTGCTCGAACATTGACGACTTGTCTTGCTCGTAGCCGAAATCGCCAGCGATAATATTTTCGTCAGCAAACACCTTATCGTGGTGATTCGCTGCCTGGGATGAAGGCCGCGCGGTGCACAATTGTGTCCTACGCCGTATTGCGAGCTGTCGCGTCTTCGCTCGGGCGACATTGCGTGGCGTCGACCAGATTCGGTCAGTGCGCGGTGGTGGCGGCGCTGTGCTTTCTACGCCTGGTTCAATACACGCGGCCTGACGATGCGCTGAGCAAAGCGCCGGACCCGTCCCAGTCGTAGATAGCGCGGCGCCAACGTCAGGCCTGTGAGCTGCGCGGCGAACCACGCCACGGAAGAGTGATCGTCAATGTCGAACGCCTTGAGTCGGAACGGGTCGCTTCGTTCATCGTTCCAGCCCACGTCGGTCGTGCGTGCGGTCTTGTAGCCGGCCGCCTTCAACAGTTCGACCTCGCGCGGACCATAAATGCCATAGGGATACGCGAAATGCTCGCACGGCTTACCGACGATCCGTTCTACCTCCAACTTTGATAGCGCGAGTTCTTCAAAGCATTCGTCATCTTCACAGAAGGTCAGTGTCGGGTGATAGCGCGTGTGCGACTGGAAATCGACATAGGGACGCATCTCTTCGATATGGGCGGCGCTGAGGCCGCTAATCGTCGCCGATGCGTCTAGCGAGTCCTGATGAAAGCCTCGCGCGTCGAGTTCAGCCAGGCGCTGCTGATTTTTCATGCGGATCAGCCGCTTCACGCCTGCATCCTTCGCGACAGGATGGAGGAACCAATGAGTACGATCGTGCGCCACGATGCTGCTGCAGATGTAAATGGTCGGGTACACGCCGTACTTGATGAATACCGGCAGAAGCTTTGCATTGCCAATATGGCCGTCATCAAACGTGACGGCCACGCGCGGGCGACCACTACCACGCGAATTTGCCTGCGACAAGGGCACAAACTCGACCTTGTCTTTCAGGTACTCGAAATGAGCCTCGAGCGTGGCGGGCGATGGATCGTGATAGAGCAGAATCGCGGTGCGATTGCGCCAAAGCAACGCTCGAATCGCGGCGGGGGTTCCACTGAAAATCAGCGCGCGTGTGAGTATCTCACGCATCAATTGTTTCATATGCATCCCAGGCTAACGGCATTGAATGGGATTGTGCAGTTGCTGCCACAAAAGCGATGTGCGTTAGCGTACAGAGATAATGACAGCCTTCAGATAGTCTGGGATACTCGATAGTGTGACATACGCGCTATTTTCCAGAGCTGGATCTACTGCGGGGAAACAGGGATTCAGTGGAGAATCAGGCAGTCTTTATGTTTATACGGTAAGACGATTATTCTGAAGTTGGTGGCGCGCAAAGCAGAGGGAACATCGCAAAATTGCGTTGCACACCGAACTGACGCACGCAGCGTCAGCATCAAAAATGTTGCCGTCCCGTGACAGAAAGCGTGATTTGGCAGCGCCGCATCGCCCGCAGTTCAAATCCGGCTTCCATCCTTTTCGTACACCCGCCCTGGGGTTTCGATGAACCAGAACTCTCTCCTTACGAATACCGCTGTGCTCCGGAATAACGATGTCAGTCTTTCACGTTATTTCGACGTTCTGATGGCCAACCGCTGGCTGGTCGGTGGAATCGCCGGCAGCGTGCTCGCGCTGGGCGTGGCATACGCGTTCATTGCGCCGTCGGTGTACCAGGCCGATATTCTCGTGCAGGTGGAGGACAGCATCCCGACCAACAATTCGAAGAGCCCGCTGGGCGACGTCTCGAGCATGTTCGACGTCAAGACAGAGGCGACGGCTGAGATGGAAATCATTCAGTCGAGAATGGTGGTCGGCAAAGCCGTCGACGATCTGCACCTCGATATCAGCGCAAAGCCCAGGCGCTTTCCATTGATCGGCGACTGGCTGGGACGGCAAGCCAGAAGTGTTTCTGAGCCTGGGCTCTTTGGATTTGGCGGATATGCGTGGGGCAATGAATCGGTCAAGGTGTCCAGCTTCAACGTTCCGGAAGCATTCGAAGGCGAGAAGTTCGTGCTGACCGTTCTGGATGACGGGCGCTACCGGCTGGAGCAGTCGGATCTGAGCCAGCCGGTCGAGGGCCGCGTGGGCGCAACGCTCGACACGACACTGCCTGATGGCGCGATCACGCTGCGCATCGATGCGCTGAATGCCAGGCCCGGCACGCAATTCATTCTGGAGAGGCAGTCGCGCGAAAAGACGGTGGAAAACCTGCAAAACAGGCTGACCGTGTCGCAGAAGGGTAAGGACAGCGGCATCATCGGTGCGTCGCTGACGGGCTCCGAGCGGATGCTGACGGCCAGCACGCTCGCCGAAATCGGCAATGCGTATGTTGACCAGAACCTGAAGCGCAAGGCGGCAGAAGCCGAGAAGTCGCTCGAGTTCCTGAGCGCCCAGCTGCCGCAACTGAAGAGCGACCTGGAGCGCGCCGAGGGACGCTATAACGACATGCGCAACCGCATGGGCGTGTTCAACCTGAGCGAGCAGGGCAAGGCCTATCTGGATCAGAGCGTGGCCGCGCAGCGCAGCCTGCTCGAACTGAAGCAGAAGCGGGCGGAAATGGGCGCGATCTACGCGCCGGGTCACCCGACGATCCAGGCGCTCGATCAGCAGATCGGCATGCTGGGCAGCAGGATCGGCAGCCTGTCGCAGCAGGAACAGGGGTTGCCGGACCTGGAGCAGAACGCGGTACGCCTGACCCGTGACATGAACGTGAACAACGAGCTTTATGTCGGCATGTTGAACAACATGCAACAGCTCAAGCTGGTGCGCGCGGGCAAGGTGGGAACGGCGCGGCTGATCGACAACCCGGTGGTGCCGAAAGACCCGATCAAGCCGAACAAGCTGCTGGTGATTATCTACGCGGCGCTGGGCGGCCTGATTCTGGGTGTGGGTGCGGCGTTCGCGCGTACGGCGCTCTATCGGGGCGTGACCGACGCGCAGGAGATCGAGGAGCAGACGGGCCTGAACGTGTATGCGACCGTGCCGCTATCGCAGGCGAAAGTCGCGCGAATCGGCAAGGCGCCGAAGCTGTCCACTGACGAGAAGTTCCTGCTGGCGAGCGAGTTTCCGCGCGACCCGTCGATTGAAAGCCTGCGCCGGCTCAGAACCGCGCTGCATTTTGCCATGCTCGAATCCGAGTCGGGCGACAACCGCGTGCTGCTGACCGGGCCGACGGAACAGGTGGGCAAGTCGTTCCTTTCCGCGAATCTGGCGGCGGTTGTCGCGGCGGCCGGCAAGCGGGTGTTGCTGATCGATGCGGACCTGCGCAAAGGCCATCTGGAGCAGTACTTCGGCCTCGACTCGACACCGGGCCTGGCCGACTATCTGTCGTCGGAGGTGCCGTCCGACTCGGTGATCAAGCGTGACGTGCGCCCGGGCCTGGACTTCGTTGCGCGCGGCGCGATCCCGGAGAACCCGGCCGAGCTGCTGGTGAGCGAGCGCATGCAGCAGTTCCTCGCGAAGACGAGCGACTACGATATCGTGCTGATCGACACGCCGCCCGTGCTCGCGGTCTCCG
>NZ_WHNQ01000084.1 GCF_009362785.1 Paraburkholderia atlantica | reverse complement strand
ACGCAGGCAAACTTCGGGCGCACCTGACGGATGATCCGGAAGCTGGCCGGTACGTACTCAAGTTGTTCGGCAATATCTTCGCCCAGCGGCTTCATCTCGCCACCGCACTCGGAGCACTTCCCGGCAGATTCGGGCAGGTGTGTTCGGAGCTCGCGCGGCAGATGTTCTGGCAGTGGCTTGCGCGGTGCCTGTTCCACGGCCGCGCGCGGCGTCTTCGGGATTTCGACGGGTGCCGCGCCTTCGTCGGTCTCAAGTTCTTCGAGACGCAGTTCGAGTTGCTCGATCTGACGATCCAGCTTCTCCGACTTGCGACCGAACTGCATACGGCGCAGCTTGGCAATGAGCAACTTCAGGTGTTCGATTTCCGCCGCGCGCGCAGCCAACGCGGCTTGTTGCGAATCGACCGTTTCCTGCAGTTTGAGTACTTGCGCGTCGCGCTCACGCAGTGCCGCTTCCTGGCTGAGCAGCATGGCCTTCAGTGTTTCGACATCGTCGGGAAGTGGGTTCGCGCGCGTCATGCAGGGAGTTTACGCGCCAGCATCGACGTTTACAACGCTGACGTCGGTTGTGCCGTTCTCGTCGGTTGCCTCCAGTCGATGCCTTCCAGCAGCATTGATAATTGCGCCGGGCTCAGGCAGATAACCCCACCGTCGGCTTGAGGCCATATGAAGCGCCCCTTCTCGAGCCGTTTCATCAGCAGGCACATGCCATCGCCGCTCCACCACAGCACCACCTTCGTTTCCATCGTTCTGATTCCCACTTGATCTGGTCGGAACTAGGTTGCCGATTGGGCGCACCTATGAACAGACGGTCGTGAAGCAACGCTTACATTTCAACGGCAATGCGCTTCCTTGAAATGCCCGGTCGGCTGCCGCGTGCAAACGACCGCGTGGTTGAATTCCAGCGCACGCATCCGATTACTGAACTCTGGGGTAACGGAAGGCTGGCATCGAGCAACTCCATGAGTCTGGACACGTCACCGCACCTGTTTTATGCGCGGGTCGATCCGCGACGTCGCCCCCACGCGGTAGGCATGTACACGCACGTGCTGGATCAGCACGGCAATGTCTATAACCAGCCCATCGTGCTGAACGAACGCCAGGCTGGCGTGGCGATCCAGGGCGTGATCCGTCACAACGAGAACCGTGACGACGGTGGACTGCTGCGTCTTTCAGTAGACACGCACGGATACACGAACGTAGGGATGGCGGTGTCGAAGCTGCTCGGTTTTGATCTCTGCCCGCGTTTGCGCAACCTCTCGGAACGCAAACTGTATCTGCCGAGAGCCATGGCAGCGCCCGAGGGGCTGACAGCGGTCGTCGCCCATGAGATCTCCATCAAGGCGATTCGTGACGGCTGGAAGGAACTGCTGCGCCTCGTTGCATCAATTCATGCGGGGCGCGTGAGCGCAATGGTCGCCGTGCAGCGGTTCGGAAGCGTGGCGCAGGGCGACCCGGTGTACCGGCCAGCCGACCACCTCGGTAGGTTACTGCGCACGCTTTTCCTGTGCGACTACTTCAGCAACATTGAATTCCGGCGTGAAATGCATACGCTGCTCAACCGCGGTGAATCGGTCTATCAGTTGCAGCATGCAATCCACACCGGCAAGATCGCGCCGGAGCGCGGGCGACGCCGCGACGAAATAATCGCGATTTCTGGCTCCTTGACGCTGCTGACAAACCTGGTCATTGCGGGCCCAGCGCATTTTACGCATGTGAATTTTCGTGGAACGCCGAGCTTTCCGATCGATCTCTATCGCGAGATGCTTCTCGATGTGCCGCTAAGGCGGCGCATAGCTGGATCGTGAACCGGTTCTGCATGCACACAGACGCGCAGGACTACAGCGCGTGGTGCGGTTCTGCTGGCCGCCCTCAATCATGCGCTCGCCGGCCAAGCGCGGGGGCGGATAAATGCGCCAGATTTTACTGAGATGGACCCGGCGCCTCCCACCGGGGGACACTAACGCACTCACCCAGACGTGCGGAGGTTCATCATGGAAATCGACGTTCTCGGCATTGATCTAGCGAAACAGATCTTCCAGCTCCACGGCGCTGATCGTCGCGGTCGTGTTGTGCATCGGTCGAAGGTCTCGCGGAGTTCGTTCTTCGAAGCCGTACGCGCCTTGAACCCGAAGTTGGTTGTCATGGAAGCATGCAGCACTGCCCACCACTGGAGGAGGCGTTTCCAGTCGGTCGGTATCGAAGTCCGGCCGATCAGCCCGCAATATGTTGCGCCGTTCGTCAAGACAAACAAGAACGACCGCAATGATGCGGAGGCGATCGTCGAGGCTGCCAGCCGGCCCACGATGCGCTTCGTGACGATCAAATCTGTCGAGCAGCAGGATATCCAGGCAGCACATCGCATGCGCGCAATTCTGCTGCGTCATCGTACCGCGCTGATCAACCAGATACGTGGCCTGCTCGGCGAACGGGGGCTGGCTATTGCGCGCTCACCGGAAGCCTTCAGGCGCGCGATACCGGAATTGCTGCGCACGAGCGCAGATGAACTGACCTCCTTTTGCCAGACTCTGCTCACCGAACTTCTGCAGCACATGCGCGCCATAGAGGAACGTGTTCATCTCATCGAGGCATCCATCCAGACGTTCATGAAGAAATCCGCGCTCTGCAGGAAGATCGCCGAGATCCCTGGTATTGGCCCGATTACCGCCACGGCCGTTGTCGCCGCGGTCGGCGATGCCAGGCAGTTTCGCAACGGCCGGCATCTGTCCGCCTGGCTCGGCCTCGTGCCTCGACAGTATTCGTCTGGCGGCAAGCCTCGCCTGCACGGCATCAGCCGACGCGGCGACACATACCTGCGGACCTTGCTCATTCATGGTGCTCGGGCTGTTCTGCGCTATGCACCGAAAAAAACGGATCCTCAGAGCATCTGGCTTCAAGAGCTGATGGCTCGACGCGGGCATAACTGCGCAGCGGTCGCACTGGCCAACAGGAACGCGCGGATCATCCAGGCACTGCTCAGCAGCGAAGCGACTTATATGACGAGAAGCGCGGCAACATAACCTCCGAAAACTGCTTGTAAGGAGACGCTACCCCCAACACAGGTTTGCGAAGCTTCTCAAAGCGATGACGAAATAGGTTGAACCAGCATCCTGAAGCCTGTTTTTCGTGCCGGCTGCCACTTGTAGCAAGCCGCGATTTTGCTAAGGACGGGGTGCGCGGATCTCATCGAGGCTGCGGGCGTGCTTCGGCAACCGCCCATCTGGCAAGCCGGATACATGCATGCAGACCGTTTCGGCATCACGAACAAGAAGCTTGCAAAAGGCGTCGGGTCCATACATGCATCAAAAGGATGCGCTCCCGCAGAATCGACGATTTCCACGCGGTTGTTTTTAAAAGGAAAATCAAAACAAACCGTCCATACAAGCACGAAAAGGACGAACACCCCGATTTCGGCGCTTGCCACCGCGGATCGCTTCGTAGGGAAGCGGTCGGGTGAATGTATGCACACGGTCGTGCACGCAGCGGAAGTTGAAAACCGCCCACTAATCCATGGAAGACGCACGACCTTCGTTGAGCGTTTCGACAAGACGCGCCCGGTGTCGCACCAGATTCGCTATGTGCTTTTCGCTCGACCGCAGACGCTCGCGATGCAACGCCTTAGTGTTGGGACACGCAGCCGTGCCTTATGCAGTCGGGAAACGAGCGGATAGCATTAAATACCGAGGCGTTTTCTTGCGGGAATGCTCTGCAGCGCCGCATAAGCGGCCTCGCTCAGAGATCGTAAGTTGAAGCAGTGTGCGCCGGAGTATCAACGCGGCGCTGCGGCATGAACGCAAAGATGCGGTCGGTGCCCATTACATCAGGCGAAGCGCGATTCTCTGAAGAAGGGAGGGCAGGTCGCGTCGCACGTCCACCACGAGATGAATGAAAATAGTATCGTCGCGGACCTGATAAATGATCCGATTCTTGCCAGAAAGGGCCTGCCGGAAACCGTCCTCGAAAAAGCCCTCGAGTTCGGTAGGCGTATGGCCGCTAGCGGGAAACTGCCGAACCTGCGTGATCGTTTCCTGCAGTTGCGCCGATGTCTGACGCCATGTTTCCCACCCGAAGGTGCGGACGACATAGCTTCTGAGTTCGTCCATGCCGATCCGCGCGGTCGGGAGGATGCGGTATTTCAGCAGCGGTGCCACCATCAGCGGAGCTTTTCCTGACGATCGAGCTCATTGAGTTCCGCAAAGAACTCATCGCCATCGACGTGATCCCCGCGTTCGATCTGTTTCTGGCCGACAGCCAGGATTTTCAGGAGCGCAAGGGTCTGCTGCGTCGATTCATAGGTTCGCACGTCCTGAACGACGAGCTTCGCTTCGCCGTTCTGCGTGATGATGAGCGGCTCCCCCGACTCAGTCAGGTCTTTGACGATTTGCGCCGCTTCACTTTTGAGGTAACTGATTGGCTTGACATGATCGGCGAGATGCATCCAAGGCTCCGGGAGATATAGAAGTAAGACCGAATTTAAACCATTAATGGTCCGACTGCAAGCTGCCCTTGGCGTGCAGTCGGGCAAGGTAATAGGCCTAGTTAAGCTTGGCATTATGAATTAATAAGATACATAATTATCGGTAATTAGCATTCTGCGAACAGCTCGAAAGCTTCCCGTTTCGTGGCGTGCCGCGCGATGACCTGCTGCCTGCGTTGCACGCGACCACTATCGAGGCCGGATTGTGATCGCGTACCGCGTTACGGGCGAGACGGTCGCGGTGCTCGGCGTCTACTATGGTGGGCAGGATGACCCGGCCAGTTTTCAGCCGGATCTCGATGAATAGACCGAGCTGTGCGGAGGCCCACCACCGGTAGCAATCCGCGCGCATCCCGCCCCCCAATTCACCGGACCAGTCGATGAATGACGTCAAGTTGTCGCGCTCAGGTTGGGAGGATTGCAGACGCGAAGAACTGCTCGCAGAACTCACGCGTCTGCAGGACGAGAATGCCCGGCTCGCCGCCTTGCTGCGCGAGGCCGTTCCTAAGCATGGCAGGCGCGAGGTTGCCCCGTCGGGCTATCCATCGCTGATGGCGCGAAGCACGGGGACTTCCACGCTTTCTCCCCAGCAGAAGGTACACCTCTTCCGGAGCCTTTTCCGGGGCCGTACCGACGTTTATCCCCTTCGCTGGGAAAGCCGCAATTCCGGGAAATCGGGTTATGCACCAGCGTGCGCGAACGAATGGCGTGCGGGCATCTGCGAAAAGCCCTGCATCCGCTGTGCGGATTGTGTGCATCGCATGCTGCTGCCGCTGGACGATCAGGTTATCTATGCACATCTCGCCGGCGATCACACGTTGGGCCTGTATCCGCTGATGCCGGACGGCACCTGCGACCTGCTCGCAGTCGACTTCGATGAGGAAAGCTGGCGGGACGATGCGATGGCCTTCCGGCAGTCATGCGATGAACTGGATGTTCCCGTGTCGCTGGAGATCTCACGTTCGGGTAACGGTGCGCACGCATGGATCTTCTTCTCGTCGGCCGTCACCGCGCGTGACGCGCGCCGGCTGGGTTCGGCCATCATCAGCCACACGTGCGCCCGAACGCGCCAGCTTGAGCTGTCGTCATACGACCGACTCTTTCCCAATCAGGACGTGCTGCCCAAAGGCGGCTTCGGCAACCTGATCGCCCTGCCGCTGCAGAAGCAGCCTCGCGAGCACGGGCACAGCGTGTTTGTCGATGAAACCCTCCAGCCTGTTGCCGATCAGTGGACTTTCCTGGCGTCGGTCAGATCGATGGACGGGCGACATATCGAAGGGGTAATTTTCCGCGCCACCGGCGGTGCCCACCCGCTCGACGTCGCCTTCATCGCTGAAGAGGCCCAGGCCGAGCCATGGAACCCGCCACCGGCGCTGCCGAAGCGGCTGGCCGGAGACATGCCGGCGTCACTGACATTGACGCTTGCAAACCAGCTCTATTTTGAAAAAGCCCAGCTTCCGCAATCCCTGCTCAATCGCCTCATGCGGATCGCGGCATTCCAGAATCCGGCGTTCTACCGTGCCCAGGCGCGCGGCTTCAGCGTATGGGACAAGCCGCGGATAATCGGCCGCGCCGAGAATTGCCCGCGACACATCGCTTTACCGCGAGGTTGCCTCGACGAGGTCATGACGCTGCTGACCGACAACGGAATTGCCGGTGACATCCGCGACGAGCGTTGCGCTGGCGGCCCTCTTGCAGTCGCGTTTGCCGGCACACTGAGGGGCGACCAGCAGGCGGCGGTTGATGACATGCTGCGGTACGACACGGGGATACTGCATGCGCCAACGGCGTTCGGCAAGACCGTGACGGCGGCCGCAATGATCGCCCGGCGCGGCGTCACTACGCTCGTGCTTGTGCATCGCAGGGAGCTGCTGGATCAGTGGCGCGAGCGCCTGCAGTCGTTTCTTGCGCTGGATCCCCATGACATCGGCACAATCGGTGGTGGCAAGTCGAAGTCGACGGGCCGGATTGACGTCGCCATGCTGCAGTCAGTGGCACCGGATGGCCCCCACGGAGCGCTTTTGCGGCATTACGGCCACGTCATTGTCGACGAATGTCACCACGTATCGGCGGATTCCTTCGAGGCAGTGCTCAAGGCCGTCAATGCGCGCTACGTGCTGGGACTGACTGCGACACCCGTGCGGCGCGACAGCCAGCAACCGGTGATGTTCATGCTGTGCGGGCCGGTGCGGCATGCGGCGCGTCTGCCACCCAATGCGCCGCATTCGCTCGAGGTGTTCCCGCAAAGGCTCACCTCATCCGTGAACGTTGCGCTCGACGAGCCTATCCAGACGGTGTTCGCGCATCTTGCACAGGATTCACCTCGGACGGACATGATTGCTGCGGCGATTCGCGAGCAATTCGGACAAGGACGCAAGGTGCTGGTTCTCACCGAACGGACGGATCATCTCGAAAGCCTGCAGAAGACTTTGGGTGAAGCAATCGGGCCGCTTTTCGTGCTGCACGGGCGTCTCACGAAAAAAGCGCGTGCGGCGCAGCTTGCCGCCCTTGACGCGCTGGCCGATGAGGTCCCTCGCGTCGTCCTGGCCACTGGCAGACTCGTTGGCGAGGGATTTGACCATCCGGCGCTCGATACGCTGGTGCTCGCCATGCCCGTGGCATGGAAAGGCACGCTGCAGCAGTACGCTGGCCGGCTACATCGCGCGCATTCGGGTAAAACCGGTGTACGGGTGATTGACTATGTCGACGGAGGTCACCCGGCACTGCTCCGTATGTGGGAGAAGCGCCAGCGGGGGTACCGCGCGATGGGCTATCAGGTGCGCGCGGATGGAGACCGACAGCAGTTGGAGCTTGCCTGAAACCGGCGCGCCAGGCCGCATTGTGTCAGGCTGGCCAGCGGGCGTTACGGCACGAGAGGTGTCCCACTTTCCGCCCCTCTGAGGGAGGGCCAAATGCGAAGGCCACACCGGCCGCATAGTTTCATCGGCGCAAGTGGTTATCTGACTTGATTTAAAGCAAAAAAGCTATGCGCTGGTGCGCTTGCCACATTTGGGGACGTATCACGCTGTAGCTGCTTGCACTCGCATGGAATATTAGATAATAATCAAGTAATTCCCGATTTTCTCCGAACAAATTATGCGCTAACAATGAGTAACCGAACCAGCGTCCAGCGCTTGCTACAGGAGACCCAACGTGGCCACCCACTGGATTCCGAAATGCTGCGAGACATGAGTGTCAGCGCGGCGCTTGCGCACGACCTCGTCAAAGCGGGCTGGCTTCAACGCCTTTCAAGAGGCGCATACCTCGTGACCGGTGATGTCCCTACGCGAGACGGCACGATCGCGTTTCTGAGTCGTCGCGTCCCCGGGATGCACGTCGCCGGAAAGACCGCTCTCTCCTGGCAGGGCGTCCGCCACAACATTGCGTTCCGCGAGCGCGTTGTTCTGTGGGGACAGAAGCCCTATGCCTTTCCTGACTGGATAGGCGAACACCTGCTTTACTCGTACCAGACAACCACGCTATTTGACGAGGAGTTTCGCTACGAGGAGGGCCTTAAACCCCTGCCGGCAGGCGACCCCGCCGTGCTGGTGTCGATCCCGGAGAGAGCCCTACTTGAACTCGCGAGTGATGTCGGAAAAGGTCAGACCATGGAGGAAGCGACCAACCTTATGGTCGGCCTGCGTAATATCCGGCCCCATGTGCTCGACAACTTCCTGAACCACTGTACTCGCGTGAAGGTCGCCGTCCTTGTTCGCGATTTCGGTGCCGATGCAGGGTTTTCCTGGGCCAGGGATCTTCAAAGGCACATCGATCGCCTGAGTCAGGGCAAACGATGGACGCATAAAACCAAAAACGGTGAGCGACTCACTCTCAAACCACAATTAACGACATTTACGTAGACACGGTGCGGCTGATGCTCGGCATAACACCCATCATCTTTGATACCCCTCTGTTCGCCATGAAAGGCGGAACGGCGTTGAACCTGTTCTTGCAGGCGATGCCTCGGCTCTCGGTCGACATCGATGTGGTCATGGTTCGCAGGGATCTGGGCTGCGACGACGCCATCGCAGCGATCAGCGGTGAACTCGACCGCGCCCGCGCGCAGATCGAACCGGAGGGCCATGCCGTCAAGTTTTCGACAGCGACCACGTCAGGCAAGGCCAAGGGCGACGAAGTGAAGCTGACTGTTATCTCGGGCCAAACCTCGGTCAAGGTAGAGGTGAACTATGTGTTCCGGGGAACCTTGCTCGACCCGGTGGATCGCCCCCCTTGTGCAAGCGGCAGAAGAGATGTTCAACACGAGCATTACGGTACCGACTCTGCATGAAGCGGAGCTTTACGGTAGCAAGATGGTCGCGGCACTCGACCGTCAGCACCCGCGCGACCTGTTCGACGTGTTGCACATGTATTCCACGCCAACGCTCGGGCTGCGCCGCGATATCGTCGACGCGTTCGTCTGCTACCTCGCAGGGCATAACAGACCGATTCACGAGGTCCTGTTCGCCCCTAAGCACTCCATGGCGGGTGCCTACGAAAAGGAATTTGTCGGGTTGACTATCGAAGCCGTCGACCTGACAACGCTTGAGGCCACTCAGGATAAGCTACACCGTGAGTTGCCTGCGGCGCTTACTCCAGAACATCGCGAGTTTCTCTTCTCACTGGTTAGTCTGGAGCCAGACTGGTCACTGATGCCATACGGTTACCTAAGCGAGTTGCCTGCGATTCGCTGGAAACTACAAAACCTCGAAAAGCTCAAGAAAAAGAGCGCGGACAGATTTGCTGAACAGGAGGCGCTTCTGCGTCAGGGATTCGGAAAGATCGACGGCGGCCGGATGCCGCAATAAAGGTCACGTCTGCGCCGCCACCTTGCATCTGAAACGTAAGCGTCATTCCGTGGCCGCATGGACAGAGCTGAAGCCGGTGTCCAAAGTGATATCCGTTACTTCAAGTGATGGGGACTACTTTGGACACACGGAATGCGCGATCATCGAACCGCAAGGGCCGACCGAATTACACACCAGAGTACCGACGGCAAGTTGCCGTCGCGGCGTGCGAGCCGGGTATTTCGGTGGCCAAGCTCGCGCAGGCGCACGGACTGAATCCGAATATGGTGTTCAAGTGGCGCCGGCAACTGCGGGCGGGCCTGTTTGAAGGGGTGGCACCCAGCACAGCGGTGTTGCTGCCCGTAGCGTTACCTGATGCACCGACCGGCGAGACCGCAGAACCGGCGTCGCTCGCTCTAGAGCCTGTCGAGCCACAGCATGGTCGACCCCGTGCAGTTGCGCCTCGTGCTGCGCTGCCTGATGCCAGCATGATTGCGCCGCCAGGCGGTACCCGCGTATGGCTGGCAGCGGGCGTTACCGATATGCGCCGTGGCATGGATGGACTTGCCGCGCTGGTGCAGTCAGCACTCGGTCGTGATCCGTTCTCGGGGCACATCTTCCTGTTTCGCGGGCGTCGTGGTGACCTCATCAAGATTTTATGGTGGAGCGGCGACGGCATGAACCTGTACGCGAAACGACTCGAGCGTGGACGCTTCGTGTGGCCGCAGGCGGACTCGGGAACAGTCCATCTGTCAGCCGCCCAACTGTCGATGCTGCTCGAAGGGATTGACTGGCGGCATCCCGAGCGGACGTGGCAGCCGACGCACGCGGCATAAGGCAGGGTGCGGGAGCCCACAAGCGCGTGGCCTTCATTTACACTGTCATGCATGCCAGCCAGCCATCTGCCCGATGACATCGCCGCTCTGAAGCGCATCGTTGCCTCGCGCGACGAGACCATCGCGCAGTTGCTGGCCGAGATCTCGCGACTGAAGCGATGGCAGTATGGCCGCTCATCTGAGCGCATGACAGAACTGATGGACCAGCTGCAGCTCGCGCTCGGTGAGCTGCCTGTTGGGCCGAGCGCAGCTGACGCGCAGACAGGCTATAGCCTGATCGGTACGGCACGCCTGAACGGCATCGAGCCGTTTGCCTACCTGCGCACGGTGTTTGAGCGCATCGCCGATCATCCCATCAACCGCATCGACGAGTTGCTGCCGTGGCGCCTGAAGCCGGCTGCATACATCGAGCAGCAAGCCGCCTGACAATCAATCCGATGGTCCAACCCCGCAAACCTGCCGTGCGCCTGGTCAAGGCGCCAGTGCCCGACTACGTACTGCGCGTTGAGCTGAAGTACATCAAGCCGGCGATCTGGCGACGAATCATCGTTCCCGGCTCGATCCGGCTGGGCAAGCTGCATGTCGTGCTGCAACTAGCCATGGGCTGGGAGGGCGGGCACCTGCACGAGTTCGTCTTCGGCGAAACCAACTATGGTGAACCTGATGACTTCGGATTCCAGAGCGATCCACCGATGCTCAATGAAGCACGGGTCACGCTGGCGAAGGCGCTGGGCGGGCTGAAGTCATTCACCTACATCTACGACTACGGTGACAACTGGCAGCATCGGATCAAGGTCGAGAAGGCGCTGATGCCTGATCCAGACATGCGCCGGCCGCTGTGCCTGGACGGGCAGAATGCGTGTCCACCGGAAGATGTCGGTGGAGTGCCAGGATATGCCGACTTCCTCGAAGCGATCACCGATCCGACGCACGAGGAGCACGACCACTTCCTCGAGTGGTGTGGCGGCAACTTCGATCCCGCCGCCTTCGATCTCGTGCTCACGAATCAGCGGCTCTCAGAGGTCAAGTTCTGATCGTCAAGACGGCCTCAGATTGACGCTTACTCTGAAACGACGGCCAACAGTCTTTCTCAACTCGCACCGCACCCGAGATTTCGAAGCAGATTGAGGAATACAAATCATGGTAAGCGCTCGATTTCCCCCACCTAGCTTTTGCGTCTGGCAAGATCCACGATTGCGTCCGCAACCACAACTTGCGGACGCAATTTATGACCCAGGATGACCTTGCATTTTTGCCGTTGCGGGTGACCCGCGTTGGAGTGGGCGGCAAGCGCAGCTTCGATTCCATGGACAAGCGACGGCTGGTGGAGGCCTGCCTGCAGCCGGGTGCATCTTTGTCTGGGCTGGCGCTGAAGGCCGGGGTGAACGCCAACCAGCTGCATAAATGGGTTCGGCTGCATCGGCAGGCGGACATGCCCTTA
>NZ_WHNQ01000083.1 GCF_009362785.1 Paraburkholderia atlantica | reverse complement strand
GGCATGCGTTGCTCTATGAGCCGCAAAGGAAATTGCTGGGACAACGCGCCGACGGAGAGCTTCTTCAACAGCCTGAAAAATGAACGGGTTCATGCAGCGCGCTATCGCACGCATCGCGAAGCCGCAGCGGACTTGTTCGAATACATCGAAGTGTTTTACAACCGCAGTCGTCGTCATTCGTCGCTCGGCTTTGTGTCGCCGGCCCAGTTCATGCGAGACTGGCTCGTGGCTCAGCAGGCAACGGATGTAGCTGCATAACCCCGGGCCTCTGGAAGGCGAAAAACAGAGGGAAGGTCAGTATTCCGCCACAAGCCGGTTTTTCTCCTTGCACAACAGCAGGCCAATGGTCGGCTGATCTTCCGCCACCTTGGCCTGTGCGTCGACCGCAGACAGTAGAAGTTCAGCTGGCCTGCATACGCAGGCTTGAATGATGTCGTTTTCAATTCGACGACGCTCAGCTAGGCATCACCGGCGATGCATCGGATATCGCCAGCGCTGCGTTTTCCTCGTCAGCGACGAATCCACGTTCCGTCACTCGTGCCCCTCACAGTGGATGGCGGGGTAACAAAGATCATGCAGCTTACAGTGCATACCTTGGTCGTTTCGGCAGATGATTAAATGATTGTCCGTCAAGTGCAATTGGCGGAACCAGTGTTATCTTGATAGCAATGGCAAGTGGCGCATGTTTGCGAAAAATTGGAGCTTCTTCGACGTCCCGTCAGCCGGCGCGCGTTCAAGGCGGCATGGCGGACGGGTGACGAGATATCTAGCCGCCCGTCGTTAGCAAATTTCGCGTTTTTTGCGGGAAGAACAGCCGGCACGAAAAAACAGGCTTTCGGATGCTGATTTGATTATTTCGTAATCGCGCTGAGACGTGTCACGAACCCGTCTGGGGGTCCAATTCCAGTCTCGGATAGGTTCCCTCAACAAACGATCTGGTCGTGCGCGACCTTTGCCAGTTCCGCAGCAATGGCCGCGTGCGTGTTTAGGGATGTCCTCAATAAACGGCTTTTACGTACGCTAAGCTAGGTAAGTCGCTTCTTTCGTCGGATGGGAGAAACCCGATGCACGACGGACCATGAACTACCCCTTTGATACATCTCTGATGCAAATGTTGTCCGCATTCTCGTTCATCGGTATCGACTCTTGATATTTGCTCTGCCCTTTCTCGGTCCGATGTTGATAAGCTCGATACCGTGTTTATGTGAGCTCCACTATTGAAGGTCAAGATTTTCCTGCTATAACACTTCCAAGAGTCGCAGGATATTCTTTTCGCTGATCGCATAAACCCATATGCATTTTGAATTCTCTCGATGCTGTCCATGTTTTTTTGAAAATTTGAATCTTAATGAATTGGAAGGCAGATTGTTTTTTGAATTTGCCCTGATGAAGTGCAGTTGGTTAAGAAATTGAAATGCTTGGCTGAAGTATTTTGCTGGAGCGGCAGCGCTTTAGCGATTCGAGTGAGAGCCAGCCAACATTGGTATCCGTTCTGCCGATGCAAATTCGATCTGGAGATGTCTGATGAGGGCTTGTCCGTTCTGTCCGCACACCCGGCATTGGCGGTCGCGGTGCTTGCCAGTGTGACGAGCATGGCAGCCGGTTCCGCGCAGGCGCAAGTCACGGCGGTGAATAACTACTGGAACGGTACCTCGTCTTCCGACTGGTTCAATGCGAGTAACTGGATCGACAACGGCGGCAACCATCTGGTGCCCGATTTTCGCACCAACACTACCTTTATCAACACGCTCACGAGCAATCGAACGGTCATTGACGGGCTCGCCGCGCCGTCGCGGATCGTCCGTATCGGCGACGGCGCCAGCAGCGGGAGCAATGGTTCACTGAACATCCAGAACGGCGGCACACTCGATGTGTTGACCAACAGCGGCGGTGGCTATGTCGCGGTCGGCTATGGCACGCCGAATCCATCCATTGCGGCGCTGACAGTGACCGGAGCGGGATCGCGGTTGTCCGCAGCGGGTTACATGTACGTTGCGCTGTTCGATGCAAACCAGGGGACGATGAACGTTCAGAACGGTGCGCTGGTCGAGGCCGGCGTGAGCCTTGATGTCGCAGGGGGGCGGGCAGCACCGGGATCGTCAACGTGGTGGGGCAGAACTCGGTACTGCGGGTAGGCACAGCTTTTTCGTCGGTGACGTCGGCGGGGGAAGGTTGACCATTTCCAATGGTGGCGCGATGAGTTCCGGAACCGGATTTCCGCCGCTCATATCGGGGGTAGTTGCGCCGACCGACTCCATCGGCTCAGCAACAGGCGCTGTCGGCGAAGTTACCGTCATTGGCTCCGGTTCATCGTTGAGCAGCAGCAACCCGCTCATCGTGGGCGGTACGAACCCCGCGCTGATCCCCTTCTACCTTGAGAGCCTTGGTCTTGATGCCACGGTGCTCTTCATGGGCGATGGTTCACTGACCAGTGCCAACGGCGGAGCCGTTAGCTCCGGGGTTGGGCCGCATACGGTCCAAGGATTCGTCAACAACACGTTTATTGGCGGCACGCCGGGCAGTACGGGTAGGGTCACCGTCACTGATCCGGGCTCGAACTGGACCGTGGGTGGCAACCTGATGATCGGTGGCGATGGCAACGGGACGCTGACCATCGCCAATAGCGGCCGCGTCTCCGCGGTGTCCGTCGTGCTAGCGCAGACTGCGAATTCCACCGGAATGCTGAACATCATCGGCGCCGCCGCCGGCGCAGCGGCCGTCGCGCCAGGCGTACTCAACACCGGCAGAGTGGCGTTCGGTGGCGGTACGGGCGATATCGTGTTCACCCACACGGACGCCAGTGGCAATTACCTGTTCCCTGCGGCCATGGTTGGCTCGGGCGCCGTCAATGTTTATAGCGGTAAAACCGTCATGACGGGGGCCAGCACGTATGTCGGTCCGACCACGGTGCATGGGGGCACCATCGCTGCTGGCGAAAACAATGTCTTCAGCCCGAATTTGGACTATGCGGTCCAGCCTGCTGGCACATTGGATTTACGCGGCTTCGACCAGCGCACTGCCGGCGTCGTCAATGCGGGTCTCGTGCGCATCGCTAGCGATCCGGGGACTGTGCTGACCACGACCCACTATGTCGGTCACAACGGCACGATCGCCCTGAACACCTACCTCGGTGGCGACAATTCGCCTTCGGACCGGCTTGCCATCGACGGCGGGTCGGCCACGGGCACCTCGGCGCTCGCGATCACCAACGCCGGCGGCCCCGGTGCGCTGACGACGGCCAGCAGCATCTCGCTCGTGGTTACGACTAACGGTGGCACTACCGACGCCGGCGATTTCGCGCTCGGCACCGAAGTGCGCGGTGGCGCCTTCGACTACCGTCTGTATCAGGGCGCCGTCGGCGGCGCATTTCCGCACGACTGGTTCCTGCGTTCGGATTTCGTCGTCGGACCAGGGGCGGAGGAGCCGGGCATCCCGCCCGGTGACGAGCTGCCCGAAGAACCGCCGCCGCCCGTGCTGCCCCCGGGCGAGTACCCGATCATAGGCCCCGAACTTGCCACTTACTCGGTGATGCAGCCGCTCGCAAGACAGCTGGGCCTGACCATGCTCGGCACGATGCACGAGCGTATCGGCGACACGCTCACACAGGACCCGGGCCATGCCGGCAGCGAAGGCCTGGCCCGTTCTGCGTGGGCGCGGGTGTTCGGGCAGCAGATCGACAACCGCTACGAGACCTACACCGATGCGCGCGCGAAGGGGCAACAGATTGGCGTGCAGGCCGGTGTCGACCTCTGGCGCGGCAGCTTCATGCCAGGCCATCACTAGACAGTGCTCGAGCAACGCTTACGGATGAGTGCCTCTGCACCATCAATAAATTTATTGTTTTTCGTCGTTATTGACATCATTTTCGGGTGCGTCAGCAGGCTGTCGCCAGCATTCTAGTTCAGCGGCAATGCGCTCGCGACTATTGCCCCAAAGTAGTTCACGCACGTCGTCGGGCCATGCTTCGACGTGGCACCCGTGATGATGCAGCAGCGCAAGCGCGAGCCGCTCCATTCCGAATGCGATGCAGGCCGAGTGCGCGACGGCGCCATTCGCGCAACGCAGTTTCCATATCCGACCGAAGTGGTCCATGTGATAGTTGAACGATAGGCAGGCGGTTTTGCGGTGCCGATCCGTTACCGGGATCAGCAGTTCGAATTTCAACTGCTGCGCGCGCTGACTGTCCGCGACGATCTTGCCGCCGCGGCCGAAAAATGGGTCGTTCGCGACGTCGAGTTCAGCGGGCAGGCGTAACATTTCTGTAAGTGCATGGCCGCGTTCGATCCATGTCGCACGAAAAGCCTGAACATCTTCTGGCGAGCCAATCCGCACGTACTCGCGCATTCTGAACATTTGCATGCGCGTCGGATCCAGGGAAGGCTCGTGACGGAAGCAGTACGACAGCACGTCAATTGTGAGCCCATTTTCTGGTAGCGGGCCGCGTCGCGCGATGACCGGGTAGACCGGATAGCACGCAGCGGGTGTGAGCACAGCGCGCGTTGGCTTTTGCTGGGCCAGCCACGCGTCGCTTCGCTCGTCGCCGGGATCGGATACCACGTCGTCGAGCGCCCGCAGCAGGCGCCGGTGGTCGCGCTCGTCGCCGCAGAACGCGTGAATCGTGCCGGCGAGGTGCGGAAAGTTGTTCAGGTATTCGCTGTCCTCGAAGTCCTTGCGTGGCACCGCCGGGGGGAAGCGCAGAACTTCCGGATGCTGGTCCGCAGCCATGCACGAGATCAGCCAGGTCAGGCGTTCAACGATGCCTTCGTAGATATGGTTGTGCCCATACAGGCCGTTTTCGCCGGTGTCGACGAGCAGGCCGGCTGCGATCAACCGGTCGCGCAACGGCCGCTGCGCATCGGATATGGGGGCATCACCGTGTGCATAGTTAGGGAGGGAAGATGTGACACGTACGCTCATTTCATGCCTCTTCTATTAATAGTGACGGGCGCTGCGCAAGTAGCAGACTGGCCGTGTTCTGGTCAATCCGGTCGTTGTTAATCATTAGGGGGGCAGAGTAAAGGTCGCGCAGATGCCGGCCGATGCTATAGCGGCCGCCATTCCGGTACCCGCTGATCCCGCAGATCATCATCGCCTCGTGCGCGACCTTCAGTGCGGCCGACGAGATGCTGGTTTTCAGGCTATTCATATCCGCCATGAAGCGGAGTTGAACGGTCAGCGGCAATTCTGTTGCGCATTTGCCGTACTCGGCCGCATGCACAGTCTGCGCTGCGGCAAGTGCCGTACTCAAGCGTGCTTTCATCATCTGCAACTGCTCGGTCGCACGAACAAGCCGCCCTCTGGCAAGCAACATGCCATCCGGCAACCCGCGCGATTGAGCGCGACAGTACGCGTTTGCGCGCCGCAGCGCATCCGCCGCGATGCCGGTCCATACGGCTGCCCACAGCGCATGCGACACCGGCTGCATTGTACGGTTGGCGATGTCGCTGAACGGTGGGATCAGAATCTGCGCATCATCCACGTTCGCGACGAGACGAAATCCCGAGCTACAGGTACCTCGCATACCAAGCGCGTCCCAGTTGCCTTGCGGTTCTAGTGCGATCTGGGTGCGCAACGCCACAATTAGCACCTGATCGGAGGGCGGCGCGTCATCCGCACGGCGCGCAGTAATGAGAATGGCGTCAGCGTAAGCGCCATACGAGATAGTGGGCGCGTCTTTCTCGATGCGGAACCGCTGGCCGTCATGCTGTACTGCGCACATGCTGGCGCGCAGACTTCCGCTGGTAGTTGCCTCGGAGGTCGCAGATCCGAGCAGCAACTGCTCACGGGCCATCCGCTCGACGAAAGCGAGCTGCCAAGGCCGGCCGCAGCAATGGGAGATCACGCACGCCGCCTGGGTCAAATGCATTGCGTAGATCATCGCAGTGGACGCGCAGCCTTGCGCGATGACTTCGCAGAACGACGCGACGTCGGTCAGCGTTAGACCGGCGCCGCCGAAACTGGCCGGAACCAATGCGGGCAGGAGATGCTCTGTTCGCAGTGCGTCGATAGCTTCGGCCGGGAAGCGCGCATCGCGATCGACTGAGTACGCATGCTTGGCGGCTACCCGAGCGACCCGCAGTGCCGCCTCGTGCGCAAGCTGTGCGTTCATGACGTCACCTTTTGTTTTTGGAGTCGTGAGATCGCGTCGGCCATCGAATTGATACTCGAGAACAACTGTCGGCCGAGCATCTCATCCGGAATCGCGACTTCAAAGGTTTCCTCGATAGCCAGCATCAGATGGACGGTCGCTATGGATTCGAGTCCGGCGGCGTACAAGTCGGTTTCATCGTTAAGCGTGTCAGGTGATCCGCGCAGGTGAACCGATTCGCAAATAATGCGACGCAGAATTTCTTTCATTTGGATACCTTATTATGCGAAGAAAAGAGGCGGGCGAAACGCATGGAACGGGCTACGGCTCGACAGTCGGCGTGGGTGGCGTCTTCACGTGCGGCGGGTAGGGCGTGTCCGATGAGGTATCTGGCAGGCTGCAGAACCGTTCCAGCATCCACCGCTGCGCATCGCTCATGGCCGCCTCGCGCGCGGCGCGCATAAACAGCGAGTGATCGACTATTGGCAACATCGCGACCCGTACGTGCGGAAATCGCCTCAGGCCACGTAGATTCGCGCCGAACTGCAGCTTTAATTCGTCGATACCGTGATCGAACTCACCGTATAACAACCGCACTTCGGCATGTTTTTCGTGGAGAAGTTCGAGGAGTCGGCGAGCCTTGTTCGGAGAGAACGACCAACCGATGGTGGCGTCCATCAAATCGGCGACGCGACGCTCGAAACGGCGTGTCGCCCGCGCCACGAGTCCACGTACCATGCCAGCGAGCGACGCCTTGTCGCTCCATACGCGCTTCCATTTGTCTGTGCTAAGCGCGGCTCGCCGCAGCGTCCGGTTCGACGCGATAGCGCTGCTGTTTCGCACCCGCTCCTCGTCTTGCCACACGAACTGCTGAAGATTCACGCCGAACGCGCCGACGATTTGCGGGTGTGCCGCGCACGCATGCAGACCAACGAAAGCACCGCTACAGATACCGAATGTAACGACTGCCGTGTAGCCCTGTTCGAGCAGCCAGTTCGCGCCGGCGATCACATCGGCGCATGCCTCTTGCGAATGGAGCGACTCGGCTGTAATAGTGCATTCTTCGGGGGCGCTGTCGCCGAGACCGGCCAGATCCATTCGCAGCGACGCGATGCCTATCGCGGCGAGACGGCGGGCGAATAGCACGAAGCAGCGGCCGTCGCCGATGTTGTGGTTTGCGGCCGTGTTTGGGAACAGCACCGTAGGGGCATTCTCGAGTGCGTCGCGCGGGCGGCAGTACACGCCGAAGCATGCGCCGACAGAAACCGGCTGCTCCATGAAATTGGGTCCGGCCAATTTGGGAGCGACCGGTATGGCGCGTGATGCGGACTGATTCAGTGTGCGCAGAGAAGCGGGCGAAGCGTCGATATTGCCATTTCCGTCGGCGTCGCCTGCGAGCCATGCCGATACTGTCGCGAACGCACGAGCCGGAAGCTTGCTGAAGCGTGCCTCGACGAGAAAGTGATCAAGTTCATCGAACGGCGCACGCTCGACGGCGGCACCATATGCTTCATATCGCGCGCCCAATGCGTTCCCGCTGTTGCGGTCGTTCGCCTCGAGCAAGAGCACGCGTCGCGCGGGTGCTGTCGTGTCGTTGCGCAGATCGATCCCCCCGATCCTGTCGATGTCGTCGCCATGAAGCCCGAAGCCGAACGCGCCGACCGTGCGCATGCTCTCTGGCGCCTTGCACATGCTCATATGGGCGCGCGCGCTGAGCCAGCGGTGATGATGCGCATGCAGTTCACGCAGATATTTTTTCCCGGACAGCACCGGGGCGAGCAGCACGAGTCCATCAATGCCCGACAACCGCTCAGCGGCAAGCGCGGCGAGCATCGCACCGAGCCTGAACCCGCATAGCGAGACGCGTTGTACGCCGGATACAGTGCGCAGGTATGCTAGCGCATCGGCGATGCTGCCGATCCATGCGTCGACGCGGTCCGGATCCTCCTCAACATGTAGCGAATTGCCGGTTCCAGGATAATCGAAACGCAGCGTGGGCATTTGCTGCACAGCCAGTCGTTCGGCCAATTGCAACCATGCACGATGCGTGCATAGTTCGTCGTAGCCGAAAGCATTGCACAACACGACACCGTGCTGTCCTGGTGCGGGATGCAGCCACCCAGCACAGTCACCGAAGACGACAGCTTGCATAAGAGGCCAGTTCAAAAAACCCATGTCTGGGATGTTTAATTTCGGAGTGCGGTATTAACTCGGCTTTCCGAAAGACGGAAACCGAGAAGATGCACGCACGATCGCAACGAATCTCAGGCTTTGATAGAGCCCGATACTGCGCAAGGCCTGCGCGTCTAAACAACGAACTTAGCGCCCAACTTTTCGTGTGCCAAACCTCTCTCAGCGCTCAAGGCGCTTCGGTGTAATCCCCCAAGACGGGATGAAAACATCCACCCACCGCACGGAATGGAACTCAGGCGAGACCGCGTTTGAAGGAGCGCATTCTCGTAGACGCCAACAAAGTGCTTGTCAATGTCACACGGACCTTGATCGCCGTTTAAGAACCACTCACACGTCGACAGCTGCGAATGACGAACGGCCACCGGCGTATGACCCATGCTCCGCTCGACGGCAAGATAGATCTGAGTCGGTAGGTAAGCTAACTAATTTTCGGTCCGCAATAATTCGCGAAAAATAAAAAAATAAAATGTTGTACCTGAAAATGTTTTCGAATAGTCTCGGAAGAAAAATCGGGCCGCCGGAACCACAGCAAAAAAACAGATGGTGCTACCAATTGTCACTCTCTGCACGCGATTGCCAAGCGTTGATCTCAGGAAATTTCGCAGAAAATCTCAAAGAAATGCATCAGGAACTGCTGACAACGATCGATCTGGGTGGGTGGGCGGTGTAAACCGTCTTTCAGGTTGGATGATGGGGGTTAGCGCGCCCATTGTCATCAAGGGGATCACGGCTCCGATAGTAAAAGGGGTAATCCGAAAGCGATATTTGAGCGGACAACGCCAGTTGCGTTCAGGCGGTTCATGCAAATTTGCGTTCATGGAATGGATAGTGGGTGGCTGTACTGTGCATTGCGGGACGCACTATGCGGCATTTCCGTGTCGACTACAAAATCGATTGTTTGGATAACACTGATCCACGTAACGGATGCATGCGAGAAATATGCGCAATGATGGTTTTGCCAAATCGGCTTTCCGACACTAGCTTCAGCAATGTCACGTTGCTGACGGGGCCTGAGGGCATCCCGCGATGCAAACTTCCGGATCGCTTTTATCACGGCCATCGCTTTCCCGTGATCGTCATCAGTTGTGCCGTGCGCTAATGCTATCAGTTTCAGTTGAGGCTGCGCGACATCGACGAGCGGTTGTTCGAACGCGGCGTTGTCGTTAGTCACGAGACAATTCGACGCTGGGGCGAATCGAGTGCCAAGGCCTTGCGGGATTCTGTCGCGATAAGGAAGACAGCCGAGCATGTTCCAAGAAATATTGGATTGCTTATAGCATCAGCGAATAGAAGGAGTGGCTGCCGTTCGGTCATCGCCGTCGTTTTTCATTTTTCCCTTGTGAATCGTATGCATTACCTCGATACCAGAGAGAATTACGCGTGCACACCGAAAATCCTTGAAGCACATCATCGATTTGATGATACGTTCGATCGGTCGATGGTTCTGCTCCACGACGTTATTCCGGTGTTTGTTCTTCCGGCTTCTGATCGGGGTTTCCCGTTCTGCGTTGATGGCTTCAAGTGCGGCCAGCTTCGCGCCGCTCTTATCTACGGTGAACGTCTCGGGGCTCGCCGTTCCGGTCAATGGGCTTCTGAAAGTAACGGCGCGCCGCAGCTTTGTCACGACGAGCGCGCAGAAGAAAATCAACCGTGTTGTTTTGCTTGTCGACGGCGCGATACAGATATTTCCATTGTCCTTTGACCTTGAGGGAGGTTCGTCCATCCTTCAACTCCTGCCCACCGGTTGCTTGTGCTGACGAAGCGCCTTCTCAAAGGGCGGCACCCAGCGTCACCAAAAGCGGCGATCCTCGTGCGCTGCTGCACATGTCTCTCGTCACTGCCCCTCGCAGAGAAAAGAGCCTTCGTCGAGCCTTTCTGCCGGCTGCAGGGCATCGTGTCTCAGGAGGACACATGCATGGCGCTTCGTGAGGCACGATGAGCGGATTTTTGGGCATTGCCAAATCGGTTGCGTGGATCCCTGCCGTTCTTCTAGCGTTGCTGCGCGAGCACCTCTTATAACGCTACTATCCGCTTACGCACGTTCCCGGAAAACAACCAGAGAGACCTTGTCGACTACTTGCACACCCCAGAGGCGCGGCCGGGCACCGTTCCAGTTCGCGACTTCATGCTGCGATGGCGTTCTCGATCCTGTCGTTCAAGTATTTTAATGCGGCCGACCGTTTCAGACTGCTCTACGTGTCGCGCCTGCGCCAGCAGATTCCTTGTTGCAGTGCGACGATTTCTAGTGAACTATAGGAGATGGTATGGACGCCTCCCTCCCGAGTCGAGTTGGAGAGGCCGCAGAAACGGCGGAGCCCTCGCTATACCCGACGGCATCGGAGTGCCAAAGTGGAAGTGTCGCAACGACCACTGAGGGTAAGGAGGGCTCGAAATGAAGACTAGAACATTTGGACTGGACCTGGCAAAACGGGTTTTTCAGGTGCATTCGGTGGACATGGAGACGGGTGAAATCGAGCAGCGACAGCTGAAACGGGAATCACTGGCGAGGTTCTTCGCAAAGCAGGCGCCAGCCGTGATTGGCATGGAAGTATGCGGCCGCGCCCATTACTGGGCGCGCCGTTTCACGAACCTGGGCCATCAGGTGATGGCTGGTTGCGCCGTCATTTGTCCAACCGTTTGTGAAGAGCAACAAGACGGACGCGGCCGATGCCCAGGCGATCTGGGAAGCCGTGCAACGGCCCGGGATGCGGTTTGTCGCCGTCAAGAGCGAAGCGCAACAGGCGGTACTGACTGCACCGCGTGCGTGAGCAACTGGTCAGGATGCGCCGGATGCAGATCAACCAGATGCATGGGCTGCTGTTCGAATTTGGTGCGGCGCTACAGGGCGGAGCCCACAGCATGGACAATGCCGCGCGCGTATTGAGCGAACTGGCCGAAGCATTGCCAGCCATGGTCATCGATACGCTGCGCGAGCAGCTGGGGCGCATCGAGGCGCTCTCGCACGACATTGCGGAGATCGAGCATCGGCTCGCCGCATGGCGACGCGAGGACGAGGCGGCCAGGCGGCTGATGGCGATCCCCGGTGTCGGGCCGCTGAGCGTCACAGCGGCGATCGCGACGATCGGCGATGCCCATACGTTCCGCTCGGGCCGTGAGTTTGCCGCGTTCCTGGGACTGGTGCCCCGGCAAAGCGGTACAGGCGGACGCATCCGGCTACTGGGCATCAGTAAGTCAGTATGACTCCCTGTGAGGCGAGGCTAGCCGCCGTGCGGATGTAAGCGCGGGTTAGCATGGCTGCCAGAGCCGCATTGAGTGGGGACGGATCCGCCGCTCAACGGTCTGTTTCCGGCACGGAGGCTAGCATGCACGACGATAGCACGTTGTACGTAGGGCTCGACGTTCACAAGGATTCAATCATGGTTGCCTACTCGGTCGATATGGGCGACGTAGAGTTGCTGGGCAAGATCGGTACGACACAGATCGAAGTTGATCGCCTATGCAAACGGCTGCGATGCAAAGCACGACA
>NZ_WHNQ01000082.1 GCF_009362785.1 Paraburkholderia atlantica | reverse complement strand
CAAAATCGTCGTCGCGAGAAGCTTCCCGAAATTGATGTATTTGCGATTCATGCGTTGGAAACGAACGTAGACGAAGGAGCCGAGCCATTGGAATGGCTATTGCTGACCTCAGTGCCTACGTATACGCAAGCACAGGCCCTCGAGCGTCTGGCATGGTATGCACGTCGATGGACAATTGAATCGTGGCATCGTGTGCTTAAAAGCGGCTGTCGCATTGAAACCCGCCAATTTGGCAATGTCGAACGATTCGTACGCGCCACCGCGTTGTTCGCCGTAGTAAGCTGGAGAATCCTGTACGGGATGCTGCTTGCACGGCTTGATGGAAACCTGTCGTGCGAAGTATTGCTGCAGCCAATCGAGTGGCAGGCCCTCTACTGCCGTACGCACGGTAGTACAGAAATGCCCGATGAACCGCCCTCACTCGCGCAGGTGATTTTGTGGATCGCCAGACTCGGCGGCTATCTTGCCCGAAAGCGTGATCATCCTCCAGGGCCTACCGTCATCTGGCGTGGCTTTCTTGTTCTGCATGAAATTACGATGATGTACCGAATATTCAGGGCGAGTGACGGCAAGGCTACCTTGCCTGCCTTGCCGCCTTTGCCAACGAGATTGAGCATCGAGCGCACGCTCTTTATTCTCGACTGGCTTCAGAACGTCGAGCTGCGCCGACGCGTTCATGCCGGCTTGAACAAGGGCGAGGCCCGCAATGCGCTTGCGCGCTCGGTGTTCTTCTACCGCCTCGGGGAAATCCGCGATCGTAGCTTTGAGGCGCAGCGTTATCGCGCCAGCGGTCTGAATCTGGTCACCGCAGCGATCGTGCTGTGGAACACCGTCTACCTCGAGCGGGCCGTCCAGACCATGCACGCCCGTGGTGTACCGGCCGACGCTACGCTGCTGCCGTATCTGTCGCCGCTTGGCTGGGAGCACATCAACCTGACCGGCGACTACGTCTGGCATAAGGACCGCAAGCTTCAGGCCGGCAGGTTCAGGCCACTGCGGCCGATGCCGGGGGCGGAGCCGCGGATTCGGCGTCCCTCACAAACTGCCGAAGGCTCAACCGACCTTGCCGCCATACCCGGCGAGCTCGACATCGTATAATCATCGCATACAGCATTGACCTCGCGAAGAGAACCTCCCCTGTGAATAACTTGACGTCTCAACAGCCGCTTGCCGATGACGATTTCGCCCGTCTCGCCGGGTTTCTCGACTCCATCGGCGATGCGGCGATGAACATCGAAACGCTCGACGGATATTTCGTCGCGTTGATTTGCGGACCCGACATCGTGTTGCCCAGCGAGTATCTGCCCCAGATCTGGGGGGAAGATTTTTCGTTTGAAAGCGACGGGCAGGCCACCGAAATCATCGAGCTGCTCATGCGTCACTGGAACACGATCAGCACGGAATTGCAGCAAAGATGATCCCGATCATGATGCTGCATCATGAACACAATCCCGACCCGCAGATGCGGCCACCATCGATCCCTGCGGAGAAGCGCGAGGGACTGCTGGAGACGATGATCGCCGGGCTGACCTACATCTACCGTTACTTCGAGCCACATCGGCGGGCACTGGCGCACATCCCGGCGCGTCTGCCCATGCGCCGGGAAGAACCGAAAGTCGGGCGCAACGAGCCGTGCCCGTGCGGTAGTGGCCGCAAGCACAAGCATTGCTGCATGGCCAGTTCGCCGACGTTTCACTGATCAGGCAACACATTGGTCTGCTAAAATCTGCACCGACTCGAGACCTGATTATCGGGATTCTTCTGGAGACGTATCACTTCGTGCGGTTGAGCACACGACACATTGGGGCCGCCATCAACTCTGCCGAGGATGATTTTGCCGCTGGACTCCTAAGTCGTTATCTCACTGAGGAATATTCTCACTATTCGCTCATAGCGACATGTTTACGGAAACTCGGCCTTGCGGAAGAGCATATCGTGACTGCGCATCCACTCATTGGTACGGCGTCGCTCGTGAGCATGTTTTCAGATGTCGCGCGTAGTTCCACCCTCGGCTATCTTTGCTGTCTGAACCTCATCGAAATGCGGTCGGAAGACCTTGCCGAAGCGGAGGACGCATGGGTCGACATTGCTCGCAAAGCCAATTTGCCGCCTGATACATTTTCTGGATTGCTGCAGCATATGCAGACAGACGTCAATTCAGGCCATTCTGATCTCTTGGAGACTTGGCTCCAAGAGATCAGAATATTACCGCCGCGAGTGCACACGCGGCGGTAAACAATATGCACGATATTAAGCACTCTTTCGATCAATATCATGACCAAATTGTTCAATATTACTCGGACGTTTCAAACTACATTCCACGGTTAAAGGTAGACTACTTTTCGTTTTGAAGTGGTGCCGATAGGAGCGTTCACGGGCTTCGTCCGCCTTCGGTTTTCGGGCAGCATGATCCCCCTCAACATTGCGGTCGGAATAACGTCCGTGAAATAGTGCACCTGATAACTGCCGTTGACCGGTTGCCAACCCCAACAGCCGAGAAAAGTCGTCAAGGCAAGCCGCTGCGGGGCGACTAAGGCAACGCTGAACAAGCCGTTGTATTCATCGATTCGGGCGCAAACGGAGGCAGATTCATCGTGAGTGAAGCTTTCCGGCTGCATTTCCTGCCCACCAGGGCGTTGCGCACGGGCCTGCGGCCCGCTTTTCGCCCATTGCGGGCGTACCTGTGCCATCAATCGCCTGCGCGAGAGATAGACGTTGGTCAACGCGAGCGCGACGAAGGCGCGATTGGCGTTCTTCGCCAGACCGCGATAGCGCACCTTCGTGAAGCCCCACAGGCGCTTGACAACAGCAAACACGTGCTCAACCCGAGCGCGGATCTTCGACTTGTTGCGATTCTTGCCGCGCGCTACCTCGTCAACTTCGCCCGCACGGCGCGTACGCTGATTGGTGAAGTCGCGTGCCTTGGGGGCCTTGCCGCGGATCAGTGCTTTCTGGCTCGCAACAGATTGCGGGTTTCGGCCTCTTGCAACTCACGGATTTTTCGCGACATTCATGAGCGGGCGAAATGGGCGGGACCGTTGCGAAAAATGATGGCTATAAAATCATACGACGACGTATTATCATTAGGAATGCGAACGTAATGGACGTTGCATTGCATGGCACGGTGAACCGACCATGGAGCCGTAGGTCCTGCGATGATTTTCAGCAATAGTGTCGAAGGTTGATCATCGTATAAGCGAGCGTCTTGAACGCGTAGTGCACCTCGCTGATGCGTTCGAAGCGCAGCAACAGACGGCGAAACTTGTCTTCCAGGCGAAGACGCGCTCGATGGTTCTGAAGCGCTCCTCGGAGATGGCCGGATCAAAGCGCCGCTTGCGACCGCGTTTAGGCGTTTTGCGCCCACGCGGGTTCTCGGGAATGTTGGGCGCCATGCCACGATTGAAGATCGCGCGTCGGTTGGCACGACAGTCGTAGACGCCATCCAGACTGACGATTGCGCCTTGCAGGTCTGCGCCGATGGCGCGGGCCATTGCAGTGAGTTTCGGCAGCGCCTCGCGCAGCAGGGGCGATTCGTTGCGGTTACCTGGGGCACTGACGAAGGGCGCGATGACGTTGCAGTGGCGATCGCAGAATGGCACCACCTTGTCACCCTTCAGATGTTTGTGGCCGCTGTAGCCGAGGTTGTCACCGCCTTTCTTGGCGGCCGTCGTGGTGCCATCGCCGTGAACAACCGTTAGATCAAGCAGGCTGTCGTCACGAAGCCTGCTTACCGAGCCAGCAAAGATGGCATCGATGCAACCCTCGGCCTGCCAGCGACGAAACGATCGATAGATACGCGTATAGTGAATTTCGGGGAGACCTTTTGCATTCCTCTCGATAGGCAACATCTTCCATTGACAGCCCATGTACAGCACCTGCAAGATGTAGTTGAAGGTCTTGTGCAAGGGTCAGTGAGGCCGTGGTCCGCGCCGACCCGTGCTCAGATGCGGCAAGACAAATTCTTCGAACTGCGCCTGGCTCAATTTCACGGGAATTACCTGCCAGCGTGGGTTTCCGGTCATGCGCTGCGTCCAGAAATCTGGACGTTATAGCTGATCTCGCGACCTGATCGGAAATCCAGTCCTCAGCGGCTCGCACGCAAATTCGATGGCATTGAAAAACTAGCAACCAGTTGCATGAAATCCAGCATTGGCGCGGCCCCAGACAAATCGGGCTGCCCGGAAAGACTAGCAACCAGTTGGCAATTTGCGCACCCTATCAACCTGGACAGGGGCCAGCACGGGAACCATGCAGTAAGCTCAATTCGTTCGGATAACAGATTGTTCGTTTGGTCGATGCACTCTCGCTCCGACGACCGGTGATCGGGCGTCGATTGACAAGACCGTGTGCCTGCTAAGCGTAACCGGTCTTTCATTCCGAACAGGAAAGTTACAACAAGATTTTGCTTACACGTTGGCGTCGGCCGCCTTACGGGCAGCGGTTGCATTGCCCACCACCCCGCGTTGTGTGGCGAGACGAGGGCTGAAGAACGCCGCACGATACCAAGGAGATCCCATGTCCACCCCCCTGTCTGCAGTCGAATTCAAGGAAGCCGAGTTTGCGAGGTTGTCCGTCAGTCCCACCTCGGAGTGGGCAAACCTCGGCGGGCAGTTTCGCGGCTTGCCCACACCCGTCTACGGCATTGTCACGTTATCGAGATGGTCGGGTAAGATCGCATGATGAAAAATGCAAAATCGCTGTACCACGGTCATCGCTTTCCCGCATCGGTCATCAGTTGCGCGGTGCGTTGGTATTTCAGGTTCCAGCTCAGCCTGCGCGATATCGAAGAGCTGCTGTTCGAGCGCGGGGTTATCGTCAGCTACGAAACGGTACGACGCTGGTGCGATAAGTTCGGCGCGTGCTTCGCACACCGTGTGAAAGCGTCGCGTCGCAAGCCCGGCACCACATGGCACCTTGACGAAGTATTTGTGACGTTGCGCGGTGAGCCTTACCTGTTGTGGCGCGCCGTCGAACAACACGGTGCCGAACTCGATATCCTGCTACAGAAGCACCGCGACAAGGCAGCAGCGAAGCGGTTTTTCGAGCGCGTGCTTGCCGCGTGCTCTGAGGCACCGCGCAAGATCGTTACTGACCAGCTGCGCAGCTATCGGGCGGCGAAAGCCGAGATTCCCGCACTGGCTTGCGTCAAGCACGTCTTTGTCAAAGCCAGCGCGCGGGTCAATAACCGGGCTGAAAACAGTCATCAGCCGACCCGCGAACGCGAGCGACGCATGCGTGGCTTTCGCGATCCAGAGCGCACGCAGGCTTTCCTATCGAGCTTCGGTCCGATCGGGCAGCACTTCGCGCTGAAGCGACACCTGCTACGCGCCTCGCTCTATCGCAAACAGCTTGCCACACGCATCGCCGCCTGGCATCGCTTCACAGAGATCACCCAAGTTCCGCCGGTTTTCTGAGCAAGCGCGTTGCCCCCCACTATTACGTCGCGAGCAAATTAACGTGACAGTGCCGTCCCGACATTTAAAAATGGCCTTGACAACGCATGCGCCGATTCAGGGAAAATAATTGCACATGCCATTAAATAGATCTTGAACCGCGCAAACGTTGTACTAAATTATCAAGTGCGGACGAATATCTACCAATGAATCATCCGCACAACGGATGAAAGGAAATAAACCCACGTTCTCATTTCATTCCGGATTTCACTGTAAATCATCCAGCCCGATTGTTCGAATCAGATCGGATGCCCTTTCATTTTTTAAACGGTGATCGATATGGCAAATTCACATCAGCCAACGGTTCATGAAGTGAAAAACGCCGAACCGGCCAAGAACGTGTTCGACGGCCACAAGGTGGATCTCTACATTAATACGGGCACGCTCGGCGGCAAGCACTACCTTGTCACCGTCAACAAGCCCGACGGCACGCCGACGCTGATCGCGATCCACCTGTAATCGCCGCGGCACAGGTTCCGCCAGTTGCGGGGCGAGCCGCGCGCCCGCCCCGTGCGCCCACTTCGGGAGCCTCATCATGGAACAGATCGAATCGCCCGCAGCCCGCCCGCGGCTGGTGGCGCCCGTGACGCTGCGGCAGGTCGACGCGCCGCCCGACAGCCCGTACGCCGCCGTCGCGCTGGCCCGCACGCTCGACCAGTTCGACGGCCGCCACGATCTCGACGAGATCGCGCGCGATGAGCCCGCGTTGCCGCGCGCGCTGCTCGACGAGCTGGTCGGCACGCTCGACGAGGCCGGCCTGATCGACGACGACGCGCCGGTCGCGAGCCGCGCGGGCTCGGAAGTGATTCTCGAGATCGAGGATCTCGTCGAGCAGTACTGCGAAGAGACGCTCTACCGCAATCCGTTCTGGCGCGCGTGCCTCGACACACGCTCGCCGGGCGACCTGCCCGAGCGACTCGCGATCGGCATGGTGATCGAGAACTGGCACTTCCTGTTCCGCGAAAGCTATTTCGATGCACCCGTGCTGTCCTACGTGCCGAGCACGCCGGTGCGACTGACGCTCAACCGTTTCTTCTCCGAAGAGTACGGACACGACGAAATCCTGCTGCGCGCGCTGAATTTCGCAGGGCTGAGCCGCGCCGACATGCTCGATGCGATCCCACTGCCAGAGACGATGGGGCTGTGTAACGCGCTCGCGTACTGGTCGCACAGCGATCCACTGTTCTTCTTCACGACGCTTGGCTTGCTCGAAGGCCAGGGCATGCAGCACGACAGCTTCATCCAAGCGTGCGAGCGCGCGCAACTGCCCGACGGGCTCGTCGGCCCGCTCAAGACGCACGCGAACATCAACCTCAACGCCGCGCACGGTAGCCTGACACGCGCGATTTTCCAGGACGTCCCTGTGCTCGATGCCGTCACCGTCGGGCGCGTGAAGGCCCAGCTACGGCTGTTCGTCGAGCTCTACGACGACTTCTACACGGCCGTCTGGCACTACTACACTTCCGACGCGCCACTGCTGCGGCGTGTGTCCGACCTGTGAGGCGACCACCATGGACAGCTCGCTAGCAGCTCCCGCGATGCCGAAATTCCGCGGCATCGTCACCTCGCAGCTCACGGATAGCGACGCCGTGCTGAGCGCCGGCGGCCGGCAATGCGCGTTCCGCTTCGCGCCGGACGAGGCGACCGACGTCGCGCGCCTGATCGGCGACCTGCACGTGGGCGGCCTGACGCCCGAGGAACTGGCCACGCGCTCGCCCCGCATCGCCGACAAGATTCCACCGCTGCTCGCCGATTTCAACGTACTGCGCCTGCTGATCGAATCCGATCCGCGCCGCGCCGCGGTGGCGACGAGCGGCGCGCAGCTCTACCGCGACATCCGCCGGATCGCAGACCGCACCGCCGCGCGCAGCGCGCGCTCGGCATTCCTGCGCGCGCTGGTCGAACAGCGCGCGACGCGCCGTCAGTTGATCGGCTATGCGCTCGAGTATTACTGGATCGTGCGCGCGGCGCCGGGGCTGATCGGCCCCGCGCTCGGCTGGGCCGCCAGTCCCGCGGAGCGCACGCTGCTGCAGGACTTCCTGAAATCGGAGCTCGGCCACGACCGGTTTCTCGAGGGGTCGCTGAAGGCCGCAGGGCTCGGCGATGCCGAGATCGAGCAGCACCAGCCGCTGCCCGCGACTTTCTCGCTCGCGGCCGCGCTCGGCGTGCACGCGCGCCAGCATCCGCTGTCGTTCAAGGCGAACCTGTTTCTGTTCGAGCGCGCGCAACCTGCATTCATCGACACGTTCGACGCGCGCTGCGTCGCCCTCGGCATGCCCGAAGCGTTCTACCGGCCGCTGCGCGCACACGCGGACCTGAACGACACCTACCGGCACGAGGACATCTCGCGGCAGTTGATGGCGCTCGACACCGCGATCGACCCCGAAGCCTGCACGGTCACGAAACGCAACGTCTCGCTGATGGTCGAGACGCTGGTGCGCCAGGAACACACCATCCTCGCCTACTACGCAGACGACAGCGCGCCGCTGCCGCGCATCTTCCACTGAGGGTCGCCATGGATCTCTGGACATTTCAGCGTTATCAGTCGCCGCGCCTCGTCATCGACGCGATTCACCACGAGCCCGGCTCGGCGCTCGTCAGCATGCGCGCGGGCGCGCACGAATACCGGCTGGCGTTCGACGCCAGCGACGCCGCGGACCAGATCGCCGCGGAGCTCCACAGCCTGACCGACACGGCGTCGCCGCTGTGGTGGACGCTGCGCGAAAGCGAACCCGACTCCGGCTGGCACGCGCTCGGCACGTTTCTCGACACGCATTCGCTGATTGGCGAGGCCGACGACACGGCCGCCGATGCGCTCGCCGCGCAGGCCGCGCGGATCGACTCGTGCATCGCGCAAACGGTCGTCGCCAGCCTGGCCACGCTCGACTCCGCGCGGCGCGACGCGATCGCGCGCGACGCTGCGATGCTGCGGCTGCACCTCGACCGGCCCGCCTCCGCGCGCACGCTGTTCGACGCGCACGACGATCCGTTCGACGCGCAGGTCGAACCCAACTTCCATCTCGCGTTGCTGCGCATCGAGTTCGAATACTTCCGCCGCGCGGCACCGCTCACGCTGGCAGCCGTCGACTTGATGCTCGACGCGTTTTCCGGCGCGCCCCGCGCAAGCGCCGCGCACGATGCGCGGTTCGACACGGCCGGCCTGTACGATGAGCACGACCTGATGTCGCATCTGTGGCTCGTCGCGTCGAGCCTCGTCGCCGCGAGCGGCGACGAGGCGCAGCGGCTGCCGTGCGCGGACCTGCCGGCCGTGTCGCTGTCGAGCGGGCTCGAGTTCATGCGCCAGACCGAACTGATCACGCGCGAAACGCTGAACCGCTGGGGAGAGAATCCATACGTGAGCGCGGTCGACGCGCTGAACGGCGGCTATTCGCCGCTCGTCGCCGGCCCGTTTATCGAGCAGTACCACGTGACGCGGCGCTTCGTCGAGATCATCGCGCCGCTGCTGAGCATGCGGCTCAGCATCCCGCTGCGCTCGATGATGTTCCGCTACTACGGCGAGGAATACGGCCACGAGGCGCTCGAAAGCACGACCTGCGAGGCGCTCGGCGTCGCGCCCCGCATGCTCGCGAAGATCGTGCCGCTGCCGCTGCACTTCGCGTTCGTCGACGCGCTCACGCTGCTCGCCGATGTCGATCCGGTGTCATCATTCGCCGCGATCATGGTCGTCGAGGGCATCTTCGGCGAGCCGCCGAAGATGTCGCTGCGCCTGATGGCCGCGGTCAAGGACAACGAGGCGTTCCACAGCGTGTCCGGCGACCACGAGGAACTGAACGAATCGCTGAACCACAACAGCATCTCGCGCGACACGTTCGAGCAGATCGCCGCGATCGATCCCGCGCGCCAAGCAATCGCGATGCGCCGCATCCTGTTCCTGCTCGAACTCAACCACCGCGCCTGGAGCGGCATCGCCGGCTTTTACGGCGCGCAGCCCACGCTCGCGCTGCACGGCCCGTACGGCCGGCTGCTCAACCCGCGCGGCTGACGGCGCCGCGCCAGCTCGCACGCAGAAGGAGAGCCCCTTGGACGCACACTGCGACTACATCGTTATCGGCTCCGGCTCGGCGGGTAGCATCGTCGCCGCGCGGCTCGCCGCCAACCCGTCGATCAAGGTGCTCCTGCTCGAGGCCGGGCCGCTCGCGTCGCATTACCCGCCGATCCGCGACCCGAACCAGATCAACTGCCTGTATCGCATCGACGCGATTCACTGGGGCTACAAAAGCGTGCCTCAGACGCGCATGAACGACCGCGTGATGGACGTCTGGCGGGCGAAGGTAACGGGCGGCTGCACCGCGCACAACGACATGGTTTACGTGCGCGGCGCGCCCGCCGACTTCGACCAGTGGGCGCGCCAGTACGGCTGCGCGGGCTGGCGCTACCACGACGTAGCGCCGCACTTCGAGCAGGTCGAAAGCATGCTGCAACCGACCACCACGACACGCAACGCTTTCGGCCAGGCGTTCGTGAGCGCGAGCGAGCAGCTCGGCCACCGCTACAACCCGAACTACAACGACGGGCGCCCGATGGCCGGCGTGTCGCCGTTGCGCTCGACGATCGACACGCGCTTCCAGCGCGTGACTAGCTACCAGCGCTACGTCGAGCCGCTGCTCGCGCGGCAGTCGAACCTGACGTTGGCCGCCGAATCGCTCGTTGAACGGATCGAGTTCAACGGCACGCGGCGCGCCGCCGCGGTGCACTACATCCGTGGCGGCGCGCGCGTGCGTGCGGCCGCCGACCGGGAAATCCTGCTGTGCGCGGGCGCGATCAACTCACCGCAGATCCTGATGCGCTCGGGCGTCGGCGACGCCACGCAGTTGCGGCAGCTCGGCATCCCCGTGCAGATGGACCTGCCGGGCGTGGGCGCAAACCTGATGGACGCGCTGATCTTCCAGGGCGTCTGGACGTCGCGGCAGCCGATTCTCGACCAGCCCGTCAACGAGGGCTACGCGATCGTCTGGGCCAACGCGAATGCCGACGGCCAGCCGGCCAATGCGGCCGAGATGATGCGCGGACGCTATACGTGCGGCCAGTCCGAGCAAGAACTGCGCAGTTTTTATTCGGTGACGGGCGACATGATGCGGCTACAAAGCCGGGGCCGCGTCGCGCTCCGCTCGGCCGATGCGACCACCGCGCCGCTGATCGACATGAACTTCCTGTCGGCGCCGGGCGACTTCGAGCAATGCGTGCAGGGCTTCGAGCTGATGCGCGCGCTCGGCAACGCGCCGGGGCTGTCGGCCTGGCGCGGCGAAGAGCAGACACCCGGCCCGTCGGTACGCACGCCCGCCGAGATCCGCAACTGGATCTTGAGCAATGCGGGCTCGCTCAGCCACCCCGTCGGCACGTGCCGGATGGGCACCGGCAACGATGCGGTGGTCGATCCGCAGTTGCGCGTTCACGGGGTCGAGGGGCTGCGGGTCATCGACGTGTCAATCATGCCGCGCATTACGTCCGGGCACACGCAGGGGCCAGCGCTGATGATCGGCGAGAAAGGCGCCGCGCTGGTGCTCGCGCACGCGTGACAGCGCGCGCGGCTCGTAACGCATGCGTCTGCGCGGGGCTCATCGCGAGGAACGGCGCGACGCGGCGCCGATCGTCTCGGCCCATCGATCGTCGTGCGACGAGGAACACGATCCCGTCCGCGCGTTGCGGCGGGGGAATTTTCTGAGAACGTTTTGCGTTCGTCGGGCTGGCTCCAAAGTGGTAGGGGTGTTGTGCGTGGCCGGGGCGTTGTCACGTTAAGATATACGAGACGCAAGAGCGCACGGGACGTACATTTGCTCAGAAATTGGACGGATCCTGGGTGAGCCCAGTGAAGCGATGCCACCCGGCAAAGCGTGCGGCGTCACGATGCTGCCTGACAGCGACATCGTTCAACCCTGACGAAGAAGCCGAAAATGAATTGTTCAGGACCGACTACTGAGGATGGGAGTTGGCAGCGTTCTCGTCGTTTGCGGCAATCACGCAAACACTCGGGCGAGTACATCGAGGTATGCCAACGACAGACCGAGAGAACCAAATCCATGAGCGCGACCACTGCGGTGCAGACTGACCAGCCACTTCCGCTTGTTCGGTTTATCACGCGAGTCTACGCACAGTTAGTGCTGGCCGCCTTCGCTCTTGTTCCGTCCTATCTGATCGCCTATCTGCATTTATTTCAGAACCCGACACTCAAGTTCGAGAACCATCCGTTCCACGAATTTGCAATTGCAGCAGCGACGCTTGAGGCCCTTTTTGTCACATACGTGGCATGGCAGTGTTATCGGTCCTCCGGAGAGCCGCTGCTGCGATGGATGACACTGGCTTTCCTGGGATTTGTACTGATCTACGCCTTGCATGGAGCATTCACCGGGCTCGCACATGACAACATTTGGCTATTCCTGTTGTACGGACCGGCGTCGCGCCTGACGATGTCAATCCTGCTGCTAGTCGGGCTTCTGTCGTATCACCGGCCGCCTGACCCAGCCGACCGCCGCGCCGGAGCCCGGTACTGGCTAAGCTGGGCCGCAATCTTCCTCGTCGTGGACGTTTTGGTCGCGCTTCTGGCGCATTCTACGGTTGCTGGGATAGTCCTGCTTCGGTTCACGGAGGCTACGGCACTCATTCTGTCAACGCTGAACGTCGCCATCTTGATGCTGAGTCGGCCTCGGTCGCCGTTGATGTTGGTGTACGGTATCTCCATCACGTCGTTCGCGCTGTCGTCGGTCGCTTTCCTCCTTGGTCGCCCATGGAATCACATGTGGTGGCTTGCTCATGTCATTTTCGCCAGCGGCTTCTTTCTTCTCAGCTATGGCGTGGCGTATGCCTTTTTGACAACACGCTCATTTGCGACGATCTATAGTCGCGAGGAACTGAACGCACGGCTCGCCCATGCGATGGCCCGCACCGAAAGCGCTCTGCAGGAGCTGCAGCGTACCAACCGGAAACTTGAGCATCTGGCGGCGACCGACCCGCTAACAGGGGCCGCCAACCGGCGTCATTTCATTGAGCGTTTAGAAGCAGAGGTCGCTCGCGCAAAGAGTGACGGTGCCCCGTTCTCACTCCTGGCGCTCGACCTCGACAATTTTAAGTGGGTGAACGACGCTTACGGGCATCAGGTCGGCGACACAGTCCTGCAGGGATTCGTGCAAGCATGCCTCGACGCGATCCGGCCGTACGACGGCGTAGCACGCGTGGGTGGTGAAGAGTTCATGGTGCTGTTGACCCGTACGTCGCTGGATGCCGCACTTGCAGTTGGCGAGCGCATTCGCGCGGCAATTGCAAGCACGACGTTCGCCGGTGAGGTCGGACGCAAGGTGTCGATAACAGTCAGTATCGGTATATCGCAGTTCGGTACGGATGGCAGTACGATTGACGCACTGCTTCGGGCAGCCGACCAGCGGCTCTACCACGCCAAGCGTCAGGGTCGCAACCGGGTGGCGGCTGTATAGCGGACGAGAGCCCGCCGATGTGCGCAAGCGATCTTTCACGGTCTCGCAGGCGAGTCGACGTCATTGAGCACGCGACATTTGAAGCAATATAGAAGAAAAGGGCCTCTGTTGAATTTCCAGTGGGTGGTATCGTCCCGGTTTCTGCATAATCAAGACGAAGGCAGGTCATGCACAGCAAGCTGTTCGAAGCCGCATTGGGTGTAAGTGATCCGTGGTTCGTGAGCGGCGTCGATTTCGACGCGGCCACCAAGCTGCTGACGATCCAGATCGACTTCACTGCCGGAAGCCGCTTCGCGCATCCTGAGGTGGCCGGCGCGCATCCCGTGCATGACACTATCGTCAAGCGTTACCGGCACCTGAACTTTTTCCAGCATGACTGCTACCTCGAAGTGCGCACG
>NZ_WHNQ01000081.1 GCF_009362785.1 Paraburkholderia atlantica | reverse complement strand
ACCTTCATGGTCAGGATGCGGCGGGTAAAGCGGTGTTTCGCAGAAAGTTATCGCGCAAGCAACTGATTGAGTTCTTCGCCACGCTCCATCCATGCACGATAGTCATGGAGGCGTGTGCTGGTGCGCACTGCATGGCACGCAAGATCGCCGAACTCGGGCACGAGGCAAAGCTGATCTCGCCGCAGTTCGTACGCCCGTTCGTGAAGAGCAACAAGAACGATTTCGTCGATGCCGAGGCAATCTGCGAAGCAGCTTCCCGACCGTCAATGCGCTTCGTAACGCCGAAGACTGTATCGCAACAGACACTGTCTGCCCTGCACCGGGTACGCGACTCACTCGTTCGGGACAAGGTTTGCACGACCAATCAGATGCATGGATTCCTGCTTGAATTCGGCGTCACGCTACCTGTCGGCAATGCCGTTGTCAGGCGCCTGCCCGCGTTGCTGGCCGAGCACTCCCTCCCGCCACGTCTCGTCGCGATTCTTGAGCGCCTGCATGCGCATTTCAAATATCTTTCGGAGCAGATTGGCGAGATCGAGAAGGAGCTCAACCGGCAGCTTGCGGATGACGCTATAGCCCAGCGACTGCTTACCATTCCGGGAGTTGGACCGATTACCGCAAGCTTACTTGCCTCACAACTCGGCGATGGAAAGCAGTATCGATGCGGCCGCGACTTTGCCGCTGCCGTCGGACTGGTCCCCCGCCAGTACAGTACGGGAGGCCGGTCGAACCAACAAGTTCGCGCGAATAGCCTGGGCCATTGCGAGTCGCGACGCTGTATTCGACCCATGCACGCGAAGCGCCCCTCGATGAGCCACCTCCCGCCGAACTGCTTTACCGAAGTCGATCCATCTGGTTTTGCGATTGCTGAATACTGATGACGTGAACGGCAAACCGGCCTGACGGAAACCCTGAGAGGTTAACCAGCTTCTGAAGCTGCCCCTGTTATCAGGACCATCAGGCGCGATTCTCATCGAGGCGCGACGGCTCATCCCGCTCTGACGCCGGATAGATTTACGCAAACCCAACGCGCCAAAAAATTCAGCATTGCAAAAACGGGGGTGACCATAGAAAAACCTCCGCAACAGGAGCACACATCATGACCGAAACCGAGGTAAAAGAGCGCGCCTTCGCGATGCCGCTCACGAGCCCTGCGTTTCCGCCGGGCCCGTATCGCTTCGTCGATCGCGAGTTCCTCATCATTACCTATCGGACTGATCCGGACGTACTTGCCGAAGTGATACCCGCGCCGCTGGAGATGACCGATCCACTCGTAAAATTTGAATTCATCCGGATGCCTGATTCGACCGGCTTCGGGGATTACACGGAAAGCGGCCAGGTCATCCCGGTCCGGTTCCAGGGCCAGGTGGGCGACTATGTGCACGCCATGTTTCTCGACGATGAGCCGCCAATTGCCGGTGGACGCGAAATCTGGGGATTTCCCAAGAAGCTTGCATCTCCGCAATTGCGGATCGAAAAGGACACGATTGGCGGTGTCCTGAGGTACGGCCCGGTTCCGGTAGCAGTCGCGACGATGGGTTACAAGCATCGCGCGCTGCCGCACGACAAGATTCTCGCGTCGCTTTCGGCGCCGAACTATCTACTCAAGATCATTCCGCATGTCGATGGCACGGCGCGAATCTGCGAACTCGTGCGCTACTTCTGCGAGGACATCGCCGTCAAGGGTGCGTGGGAAGGTCCAGCAGCGCTAGAACTGTTCCATCATGCGCTCGCGCCTGTCGCGTCGCTGCCGGTACTGGAAGTGATCTCGGGCGTGCACATCCTTTCCGATCTGACTCTTGGCCTTGGCACGGTGGTTCACGACTATCTTGCCGAGTGAGGAGAACCATCATGAAACTGCAAGGCAAGTCCGTCATTATCACGGGCGCGGCAAGTGGCATCGGCAAGGAAATCGCCATTACCTATGCACGCGAAGGCGCGCTGGTCGCCATCGCAGACCTCAATCTGGACGCTGCCAATGCGACGGCGGAAGAAATCCGGGCGGCGTTGTCATGGGTACTGTAGGCCAATGTCTCGGCACATGCATAGTTATCCTTATCAGTCAACCGTCTCAACCGGGTCTGAGACGGTCCAGCCATGCCATGTTGCGAGACGTTCTTTCAGGATAGCGCGATGACGAGCGGCGTTCATCTGATGTCTTGATAGCGCGAAGTGCTGACGGATCGGGCCGAAGCACGAAAGACAAGCCTGCGTGCGATGCGCCTCGCGAAACCCGCACATCTGGCGTTCCCGCCTACGGGTGGGCTGGTGGCTGTTCTCGGCGCGGTTGTTCACGCGTGCGGCCGCTTTGACGAAAACGTGCTTTACCTGAGCAAGCTCAGGGATATCAGCCTTCGCCGCCGGATAACTGCGCAGCTGGTCGGTAACGATCTTGCGTGGCACCGGGTTTGAACGTAGCACCCGCCGGAAGAAGCGCTTTGCCGCGGCCTTGTCGCGACGCTTTTGCACCAGCACGTCGAGTTCGGCGCCATGCTCGTCGACCGCGCGCCACAGGAGATACGGCTCACCGCGCAGCGTCACGAATACCTCGTCTAAATGCCAGGTGCTGCCGGGCTTGGGCCGCACCGGTTTGGGACGCTGAGCGAATCCAGCGCCGAACTTGTCGCACCAGCAACGGATCGTTTCATATGCGACCACAACGCCACGCTCAAGCAACAACTCCTCGATGTCGCGCAGGCTCAGGCTAAACCGGAAGGCAGTATGACTTTGCGTGAGGCAGGGGCTGGCCCGCCGTGGGGAAACTGAACGCGGGTTAGCATCGCTGCCAGAGCCGCACGGTGTGGACGGTGCCACACCCGGCGATTTCCAGCACGGAGGCCAGCATGCGAAACGATAGCACGGTGTACGTTGGACTGGATTTTCACAAGGACTCGATCACGGTCGCCTACGCGATCGACGCGGGCGAGATCGAACTGCTGGGCAAGACCGGTACGACCGGGGCCGACAGGTTCTGTTGCAGTAAGGCCCACGCTAAAATTGGGTAGCGAATTTTTGAGCTGTGCGATGAAGAAGACGAAGACACCGCGAACCACCCTCGCGCCGGGCCTGGCCAAGGTCCTGAAGCGCCTTCACTACCCGCTCGAAGTGATTTTGCTGTGCGTGCGATGGTACGTGGCCTATTCGCTGAGTTTGCGCAATCTTGCGGAAATGATGGACGAACGTGGTATCGCGGTGGATCATTCGACGGTGTACCGCTGGGTCATCAAGCTGCTGCCGCTCTTCGAAAGGCGCTTCCGCAAGCACAAGCGTCCGGTTGGGAAAAGCTGGCGAATGGACGAGAGCTATATCAAGATCAAAGGCGAGTGGAAAAATCTTTTACAGGGCAGTGGACAAGGCGGGCGACACGGTCGACTTCCTGCTCAGGGCCAGGCGGGACAAGGTCGCTGCCCGGCGGTTCTTTGAAAAGGCGATCGCCCATAATGGTACGCCAGAGACCGTGACCATCGACAAAAGCGGCTCCAATCTGGCCGCACTGGATGCGGTGAATGCCGATTGCGAGACGCCGATCAAGGTCCGTCAGATCAAGTACCTGAACAACATTGTCGAACAGGACCATCGGGCTATCAAACGCCGGACCCGGCCGATGCTGGGATTCAAGAACTTCCACCGTGCGAGGGTCATTCTCGGCGGCATCGAGGTAATGCACATGATCAGGAAAGGACAGATGAAACGTGCCGGCAAATACCCGTCGTCTGCTTCCCAGCAGTTTTACTTCCTTGTGTCATAAGCAATACTTATCATATCGACATTTCTCGTCCCGACACCGTTACTGCAACAGAACCATGTTGGGCGCCATGCCACGATTGAAGATCGCGCGTCGGTTGGCACGACAGTCGTAGACGCCATCCAGACTGACGATTGCGCCTTGCAGGTCTGCGCCGATGGCGCGGGCCATTGCAGTGAGTTTCGGCAGCGCCTCGCGCAGCAGGGGCGATTCGTTGCGGTTACCTGGGGCACTGACGAAGGGCGCGATGACGTTGCAGTGGCGATCGCAGAATGGCACCACCTTGTCACCCTTCAGATGTTTGTGGCTGTAGCCGAGGTTGTCACCGCCTTTCTTGGCGGCCGTCGTGGTGCCATCGCCGTGAACAACCGTTAGATCAAGCAGGCTGTCGTCATGAAGCCTGTACCGAGCCAGCAAGCAAGCGGTTTCATTGTGCAATTTTGGCTGAAGTCAGCCAAAGCCCCTTCCCACAAGGCTTTGCGCGATCTGGCGCGACGCGATTCTAGTCGATCCGGCAGCTAGAGACGTCAAAACGCGCTCTTTCGGTCGCTCACCGTCGACCTTCCAAGCTTACAACCCAATCACCGCTGCGCGCCGTCGCGCGCCTACACTCTCAACAGTGCACAGCCCGATCTCGTCGGGAACCCGACGTGCTCGACCACTGTGCGAACCCTGGTGGGAGGACGCCATGTGCTATCAGAAACCCGTTGAACTGGTCGAAAACCTGCTCGACGCCGAACCGCTCAAAGCGAACGAGCGAGACCATACCGCGCTGGACGACTTCGACCACTTCTGCGCCTGTACTGGCTGCTCAGAGGAACTGATCGGCCCGCTCGCGTTCGCTTGGGCCAAGCTCGCCTATATCGACGCCACGACAACCCAATCGTGTTAGTGACGCTACAGGTCGAGGCGACGGACCTGATGCTTGCCCGGCTGTACCCGAAGCCTTTTTACGATTCGGCATGGCTGTTCGAGCTGAAGTCCAAGTAGGCACTCCGCCCCCGTTGCCATTTTCAAAGGATTGCCTCGCAAAGGTGGTTTCAAGTGGCCGTCACCTATTCGTTCCTCGCCATGTCGCCGCAAAAGACATGCAATGGAAGTTGGTAAGTCTCGCTCAAAAATTTTTCTGTGACCCCTAGCAGTGCAAGCTGATGCTCCGCTGCATCCGTCCTCGAAAGCCCTGGTTGGACGATGAAAACTCTGAGGGTTACGGCACATGTCCGACTGATGTCCCTGATCAATGCCAGCCGGTCACGACTACCGACCTCGATACGGGACGGCCTCCCTTCATCGATGCGTGAAGCTTCGCGCTTTAGAAGGTGAACGAAGAGATCGGTCCGTCTGTCCTGGTTGTGCAGCCACATAACGCTCCGCTGTGCCTGCCCGCACACGACGTACATATCGTCAATTCGCGCACCCGCCGTACTCCCGCCAGAGTATTTGCAATGGACCAAATCGACCGTAATCAGCTTCGGCGCGCTCGGATCATCAAGAGCTATTCCCACAATATCCGCTGCTTCACCCGCTCCGTCATCATCAAACAACACGTCATATGCGTACCGATCCTTTAGAACGTCGATGGTTCTGTACTGCACCGAATCCTTCCTGCGCTCCTCACGCTGTGACTCCTTTTTTATATCGATGTCTGTCCAGTCGAGAACCTCAAGCCTGTCCCGCGGAAACAGCGTAGAGCCAGTACGCAGCTCCGTATGCATGTTGCCGTCCAACCTTGAACCATCCGCAAACCAAATTGTCGGTGGGAACTCAGTAAGAAAAGCACAAAGGTCGACTGTTTTCCCCCGCCGGATCTGAGCACGATCCGAGCCTTCATAGAGAAAGGCGAAGTCAGCTGTGGCACCCGATCCCAAGAACTTCAAACGGACTTTGACCTCCCGCCCCTCGGTGAATATACGGAGGATCAGTGGCGCGGTTGCCGAGCATTCGACAAGTTCGATGCCGACGTGAGTCATGAAAACTTCCGTGACGTAGTCAAAATAGAATGCGGTGCCGGACTCGTTGAAGTCGATGAGTTCGACCGGCCAGTCGACCCCAACTGCAACGGAAGATGGGCGCGCCATGACCATGCGCGGAATCAAGGTGCCTTTCAGAACCTCTTCTGGATCGATCTCGACGTTCGCGATCTTCTTGCCGGCTTGCTTACACCACTCGGAAAAATGGCTTACACGCAAGCGCATATTCGACCACACACGTCCCCGCCTCCCTGCGCCGATGGAAGTTTGCTCCCCACGTGAAAATCCGACCCCTGCTAAAACAGCTGTCGTCGAAGTACCCAGAGTTGCTTCAGATAGACGTGCTCCTACGTCTGGCCCCATGCGGCCGGTGTATCGAATCTGGCGGCCAATTTGCTCGTTGAGGCCGACATTCGTGAGCATTAGCCGATTGATTCCAGCCATCACCCTGAACACATCGGGCGCAACTACCAAGGAAGCATCGTCCCCGCACAGCGCTTTCGCAAAGTCGGTGTAAGTTCCTGTGTTCGTCGAACCGTGAATATAAAGGAGAGCGCGAGGTTGATCCCATACAGCAATACAGAGTTCCCAGACGATACTCTCAACCGATGCGATATCGGTCCAGGGCACACCTTGGCGTCGCGGCGCCAAAACCACCAAGGTGTGTTCGGACGCGTTAAGAATCGGATAAATCCGCTCGTCCTTCGATCCTCCTCGAAATGCCTTTCGGTAATTCTCCGGTTTCCACGTCGCACATCGGGTGCGATATACGACCATGCTTGCTGACGGATGAATTTCATGCAACGGGATATCGTCGAGCTGCCCGACAAACCCAGCGAGAAATTCCTGCGCCTCCACTTCTTGGTCGATCGCGCCTTCGCTCAGACCTGGCAGGAGAAGATTCCAGTCAGGATCCTGGGAATATAGTGTCCGTAACTCTTCCCGAAGATTCACATCTGCGGTATTTGCGATGAATACTGGGTCACCTAGATCCTTTCGCAGTCGCGTGAAGCGGCCAGCCAACTGCAGAGTGATCGCCAAGCTCTTCTTTAGGTCGTGGAATGCGGCGATCTTCAGTTCGGGCATGTCAAAGCCTTCACCGAGCATGTCCACACAGACTACAATCCTTGATTGGCCGCAGTCGAGTAAGCGCCGAGATGCATTCGCTTCCTTCGCAGACATGGCGCTGTGGAGCATGACAGGGTTGTATTGTCCAATACTGCGGTAGATCTCAAGCACCTCAGCGGCACGAGCTTTGGTAGCAACACGCGCCATGGCCACGTGAAGTCCTGTTGCGTCTTTTTGCAATTCATTCACGACCGCTTTGGCGATTTCCACATCGGCTCGCGGCGTGCTAAATTCGAAGACATTCCTGAAACGAATAGAACGAAAGTATCCCTCGCTCTGGGCCATTCGGAGGGGGTACACATAGACTATCTTCCCGTCGAGTGGGAGGCCATCCTCCCGGAACGGAGTCGCCGTGAACTGCAAAATGGGCCTTTCACGTGTTTTGAAAAACGATTTGAACTGTTTCCACGTAGGGGCCTCTGCGTGATGCGCCTCGTCAATGAATAGGTGGGAGCATTGCTCCGCCATGCGATCTTGAACGTCGGGAGAGCAAAGTCCCGCCAATGCACTGGTGGTTACGACGACGTTGCATTGGCTGAAAAATTCATCGACCTCATCCGGAGTGGCCGGGAGCTTCGTTAACGTACCGACCACTGGCCTAGCGGCCGCTTGATCTAGGACTATGCAATCTGGATATTTAAGAATTCCTAGACTGTAGAACTTTTCGGCAATTTGTCGCCGGAGCGCATCGGTTGGAACTAGAACAAGCAGACGTGGACAACGCGCCGTAACCAAGGTTGCCAACATGGTCTCAGTTTTCCCAGTCCCCGTCGGCATGACCACCGTAGCAACGTTTGAAGTCGTCGACCAATGCGCATGTATTGCGTGGAGCGCTCCGATTTGCGGTTTGCGCAGACCAATCTTTCCGAGACCAGCTTCGTCCTCGCCAATATACTTAAACGCGTTTCGCCAACTATCAAGTGCTTCAGCAACTGGATTACCTACTATTGCCCTGTTTCTAGGTATCCACTTGGCATTTTGGAGGTCAATTTCCTCGGCCGCTTCCGGAATATGTCCAACCATCACGGCCCCATCGGAGGGTATCTCCGCTTCCACGGGCACGCGCTGAAACAGGTAGATGATTTCGCCTACAGCGGTCTCAAACATCCAGCCGGCCGCAGATGGGAGCGTAAATCGCGTCATCTGAGCTTCCAATGTCCTGGAAGCCTCCGTCAACTGCTTGACCGTTCCTTTCGCAAATTTAACGTCTATACCGAGTACCGGCGGCAGCGTTAGCTTCATTCACTATCCCCGAGAAGATCTATTTTGACTGCCGAGTGGGTAAATCGCGCACGCTGCAACACTCTTCCGGCGCGACAACCTGAGCCGATTCGTTATGCACTCTCGGCAAAGATCGTCGAGGATCTAGCCTGTGACGTCGAATGACCGGACTTGGCCGATGCAGTGTGAAAACGCGCTCCGTATGAAGCCTTCTCAAAAGCCGACCCTTCAGATCGCCGCGTATCGGCGTGGTGACGAGTTGGGAAGGGTAAAGCGACACGCGAAAGTCAAATGCTTTTGCGTTTTCACACGGCTTCGGCCGATTTCAGCTTTTCACACGGCTTCGGCCGATTTCAGCAGTTCGTGGTTGGAGCAGCGCACCGCAGGCCCACTGCAAAAGGTGCCTGCTTAGTATGACGGCTTGATGAAAAAGAGTGGCGAGACGGTCGCACTCGTCAGCCGCAGCGGTAAGTCGCTGAATGACTCGTTCTTGGCGGTTGCCGAGCGATGTGGAATGTGCCCGGTAACTTCGCATGGGATGCCGAGCTGACCGTCTACGATCAGGCCGGCCGTCCCGACTTCGAGCGGTTGCAACAGCGAGCGCGCACCCGCGTCGCGATGCGAGTGCGGACCGCGGCGCGCGAGAATCCCGCTCGCCTTTACGTGTTCGATCTGCTCGCGACCGAGGCGCGAGACATGCGCGCGCTCCCTCTACGCGCCCGCAAAGAGCATTTGCGCGAGTCGTTCGACGACACCGCCGTACTCGTCTGCGCCAGCGCGATCGTTGGCGCGGGGGAGTTTGTCTGGGAGCAGGTTCTGCTGCACGGGTTCGAAGGGAATGGTGGCCACGCGCCTCGACTCACCCTATAGGGGACGTCGCGCCCCTGACTGGCTGAAGATCAAGAATCCCGATTCCGGACGTCCTGCGGCCCTTGGCTGGGGTCGCCGATAGGCGCGCACGACCGATGTCCAGTGAGCACGCCACGCTCCTGGTAGCGCATTATATACTCCATACAGATCGTTATACACTCCTTGTTGTGTTAGAAGCGTGACCGCGCGCAGTCATTTTGCCTTCATATTGTGGGAAACCAGCCGCTGATTTCTATGCACTACGAATTTGGTGTTAAACGTTTGCCGGGCTTGGTGTAAACACCTATGAATCTCTGTAAACCCCTGATGAATAGGCTTTTTAAGACTCACTTAATACCGACAAAGTACATTCCGGCGCGCGATGATCCTTGCGTTATGGCTCCGCAAAACTTACCTTACCTTTCGCGCGACACAAAAGAAGATCAGATGCTCTGTACGGTAGATAGAAAGCACCAAAAAGAGCACGGAACGCGACAAGGTTGAAGGACCGGGGGGTCTTATGAACGTAATGGAGCAACACAGATGCCCTATGGACTTGATTACACCGACGTGCGGTACGAGACAGACCACGACGGCAACCGTCTGAAGGCGACCATCCCCTACACGATCTTTTCGGCTCTCACTGAGTTCTGGATCGCAGCGCGACGCGCACAGACTGCGAAGATCGAGGCGGGAGCGCGCCCCGGTCAGTACAAGGGATCATTGCAGGCGGCGCAGTTGCCCGACGAACAGCCTGCGGAGACGGCCGAAACCAAATCTGCTACAAGCCGCCACTTCCCGCATGACCAGCACTGGCAGAACCTTGTCGCGCGTCTGCCTGTCGACGTCGAGCCCGCTGCGCCATCCACACCGGAAGCAGTGGCCGCGCCGATACCTGAACCGGCAGACGCGCCCGCACCGCAGCAGCCAGTCGTCGGGCCATCCAAAAAGCAGAAAGTCGGACGCGTGTTCTATCGCGAGTTCATGGCGAAGCCGCCCGCTGAGGTCATGGCACTCATCAACAAGGGCACGTACTTCATTCGCGCATGGCGCATCTATCGCGGGCTGACTCTCGCGGATGCCGCCGAACTCTGCGGCGTCGACCTGACAACCATCATCTGGCACGAGAACGGACGCGGCGCGCCGAAGATCAGGACGCTGGAAAAGTTCGCTCAGGCTTACGACGTGCCCATTCTCCAGATCACCCCGAAGCCCGGCACCGACGATTCGCCATTCGAGGCCACGCAGAAACGCACGGCCGCGACTCCTGCGCGCACCCGGGCGAAGTCTGATGATCCGCCTGCGGACCCCGCGCCGAAGAAGCACGCGATCGCTGCGCCGCTGGCTCCTGCGGACACGACTTACCCCGATGGCGTACTCGACAGCCTGCTGGCGGGCAAATCACCGCTTCTGGCGTGGCGTCTGTATCGCCGGCTCTCGCTCAATCAGCTTGCCGAGCAGTACGGCGGTCGACCGGGCAACCTGAAGGCGATGGAAGAAAAAAGCTCCCTGCGCTCCGCGACGATCGAGAAGCTGTGCAAGGTCTTTCACTGCAAGCCCGAACAACTGCTGCTGCCAGTCGACCTGGAGGCCCGTCGCGAGAGCGCCGGCGCATCCAGTACCGCATCCGTAGCTTCTACTGCGCCGGCAGTCGTGCCGGCGGCACCATCTGGCGCCTCGTCGACGCGGCGAGCCGCTCCCGTCGCTCAGCCGCAATCGGTCATTGCCGCGGCGTTCGAGCATGCACAAACGATCGATCCGCAAGCCCGCGAAGCCCGGCAGCATGGCCGGAGCAAGGTCGACCGGCTCGCAAGAATGCAGAGGGAACTCTCTCGCCTCTGATCCCGTTTTTCAACTAAAAAACAAGTACCGTAAAGGCGGATTTTATTGCTCTATAGCGCCTGAAATGCGTACGACATCCCCACAATGGAGTATTCCATGACGCTTATGATTCAAAGCGACCCGGGACATTGGTATAGTTCCGAGTCGTCAACAGATCGAGGTTTAGATGACCACCAAGAAAGCTGCCGACGATTCGAAGTCGCGGGAAAATGGCAATCCGCACTTCGAAGAGGAGGAAGGTCCACGCGTGAAGATCAGCATCACGGTCCCAGCGGACTTTCTGGAACGTCTCGACGCGTACCGCAAACGGCGCGGTGGCCTCAACCGGTCCGCGTTGCTCGCGCTCGCGACGGACTGGTTTATGGACGAGCATCCGCTAAAGAATCACTGAGCGTTACGCGATGCGCGACGCATCGCGAGGCGTCCCTGCCGCCAGGCACGGGGGTACGCCATGGCTAAGGCCACACCACCCGACGTCGAACTGAGCGTTCACATCGACGCCGGACTGAACGCGCGCCTGCTGAAGTACGCGCACGAGCACGGCGTAACACCCGAATCGGTCATGATTGAAGGCGTCTGCGCTTTCATGAGCACTTTTCCGCTGCGCGAAAACCGCGTGCCTCGCAAACGGCGCGGTAGCAGCGAGCAGTAAGCGCGCGACCATGAAAGCCGTAAGGATGCCCGATCCGCACGCCGCCAGGATCGGGACGGCTATCGAGTATTCCCCGCCTGCCGTAGGCGATCTCCGCGACTTCTTTCCGCACGGCAAAACCTGAAATAAGGGGCAACCGATGAAAGCAAAAAAGACTGCTGCGAAAAAGGCGGCGGCCACGCGCTCGCCTGCGCTCGCACCATCGGCACGCAAAACGGCAAGTAACACGAGGACAACGTATATGAAGCTGCTGAACGAACTGAAGGCGCAACTCGCTGAGCTGAACGCGGAGATCGAAACCGCGCGCGCCGCCGAAGTCGAGCAGGCCATTGCGGATTGTCGCGCGCTAATCGACCTGTACGAACTGACCGCATCCGACCTCGGATTCGTGAAAACGCAGACCGTGCCTGCGAATCGTGGTACGCGTACGTTCCGCGCAAAGGCTCCTCGCGCTGCGATTCCCCCTATATACCGCGACCCGAAAACCGGCGCAACGTGGAGTGGACGCGGGCGCGTTCCGCGCTGGATGGACGGACAGGACCGCGCAGATTTCCTCATCAACGGATAGCACACCGAGGAGGTCGCATGAACGACGAATTCGGGAAAAACGGGCTCGAAGCAATCGCCCTGAATTCCGAAACGCTGCTGCGCATCATGCAGATCGTGCGCGAGCGCGGAGAACTCGAAGGCAGGCGCGAGGCGTACCTCGATATTTGCGCGGGGGTCGACAAGGCGCTCGCTGAAGCCCAGGAGAAGCTTACGCGCTCGTCCGAGCAGCAGATCGTTAGGGGGCTACGTGGCGAACGCAAAATAAATAGTGCGCGAACGTGCGGAATCCCGGGAATTTTCCCGATGGCAGACTCGAGGGCGGGCGGTGGTAAGGGTTGATGCGACCCGCATCAGCGCGTCAGAGTGCGGCGCGGTTACACTGTTGCCTTTCGCCGGACAAGCCTTTGTATTCCGTTAACGAGGGAGAGAACGATACCATGCGCTCTGTTTACAAAGTCAAGTGGAGGATGGTGCGCTCGGGCAGTGTACCCGTGCGCTTCGTGTGCGTGACGGATCTCAATCTCGGCCGGAGTGTCACGAACAACATCGAAGGCGTGATCGACGACCTGATCCGGGCCAGCTGGCTCGACTATGGCGACCGGATGATCTATTCCGATGCACATGGCATTTGGGACGAGGTAGTGCTGGGCGAGGACTGCCGCTTCCTCGGCTTCCGGTCGCTGAACATGCGTACGTGCGACGAGGCGATCACGCTCGGGCTCCTGTCGTCGCGCTACCCGGAGGGCATCTAGTATGCAGTTGCCATTAGAAATACTCCGGCGATTCCTCACGCCCGCCTTC
>NZ_WHNQ01000009.1 GCF_009362785.1 Paraburkholderia atlantica | reverse complement strand
CCGGTTGAGATCGGTGTTGTGCCAGAAACAACACAGCCCCACACACGAATCCTTTACGCTTCTTCCCGATTGGCTGTGGCGCCCGGTTGACCCCAACCTGAGAGCGACGCAGCAACCCGTCATGCCTGATGACCATAGCGAGTCGGTCCCACCCCTTCCCATCCCGAACAGGACCGTGAAACGACTCCACGCCGATGATAGTGCGGATTGCCCGTGTGAAAGTAGGTAATCGTCAGGCTCCCCCAAAGCCAGAAACCCCACCCCCAGCGGTGGGGTTTTTGCGTTTACGCGGCGAAATTAACAAACAGCATTGAAGCAAGCGAAACCTCGACCCGCCTCAATGCTTCTCATCCTCCTACTTCCCCTGCGCCAGAAACTTCTGCGCCAGTCGAACCCAATACGTCGACCCCACCGGCAATAGCTCGTCGTTAAAGTCGTAACTCGCGTTGTGCAGCATGCAAGGGCCCGCGCCGTGGCCGGCTTCGCGGTGGCCGCCATCGCCGTTGCCCAAAAACGCATAGCAACCCGGTTTCGCCAGCAGCATGAACGAAAAATCCTCGGCGCCCATGGTCGGTTCAACTGCATCATCGACATTTTCCGCGCCAACGACCTCCTTCATGACCGACGCCGCAAAACGCGCTTCCTCGCTGCTGTTGATCGTCGGCGGATAATTCCGGTGGAACTGGATCTGAACGGAGCAATCGTATGCATCAGCGGTACTCTGCGCGATCTTGCGCATGCGTGTCTCGATCAGGTCGAGCGTTTCTGTAGTGAAGGTCCGCACGGTTCCCGCGATCCAGGCGTCGTTCGGCACGACATTGACGGCATCGCCGGCATGTATTTGCGTAATCGATAACACCGCGGTATCCAGCGGCTTTTTGTTTCGCGTGATGATGCTTTGCAGCCCGCTGGCAATTTGCACCGCCGTAAAGACCGGGTCGCGGCCATTGTGGGGTAGCGCCGCATGCGAGCCGACGCCTTTGATTTCGATGCGAAATTCATTGCTCGATGCCATGATCGGGCCTTCGGTCACGCCGAAGTGGCCCGCTGGCATGCCCGGCCAATTGTGAATGCCGAACACGGCGTCCACCGGAAATTTGGTGAACAGGCCGTCGTCGATCATCGCCTTCGCGCCGGCCCCGCCTTCTTCGGCCGGTTGGAAAATGAACACGATCGTGCCGTCGAAATCACCGTGTTTGGCCAGGTAGTGCGCGGCACCGAGCAGCATCGCCGTATGTCCATCATGCCCGCACGCGTGCATCTTGCCGTCGTTCGTCGAACGATGATCGAAGCTGTTGAGCTCCTGGATCGGGAGCGCATCCATGTCGGCGCGCAAACCAATCGCGCGCGAGCCGTTCCCGCGCTTCAATACGCCGACCACGCCCGTCTTGCCCAAACCACGGTGAGTCTCGATGCCCCAAGCCTCGAGCGAACGCGCGACGAGATCAGCGGTCGCCGTCTCTTCGTAGCGCAGTTCCGGGTGGGCATGGATGGTTCGTCGAAGGGTCTGGATTTCGCCGCGAGCGGCCTGAATTTCGGGGATGAGTTTCATGATGGAGTGATTATGCGTTTGTGCTCGACGAGCATGAGATAGCCGCGGACCGCGTCGGCCCGGGCACTGCGGATAATTCATTCTACGCCGAAGGCATTTTTGGCGGCACCACCCGGGTCCGCGGCCCATTGACGTAATAAAATTCCATATTGCCCGACCGCTTACTGCTCGCCAGGACACCTCGCCGATGAACGCCCCGACCGAATTCGCGCGCGCCGTATGCCCGCACGATTGCCCAGACACCTGCGCGATGCGCGTGACCGTCGACAACGGACGGGCGATCAAGGTCGCCGGCGATCCCGACCATCCGCCGACTCAAGGCGTGCTGTGCACGAAGGTCAGCCGCTACGCGGAGCGTGTATATCATTCGAACCGACTGACGACGCCGATGAAGCGTGTGGGCCGCAAGGGCGAGGGCCGCTTCGCGCCAATCAGTTGGGACGAAGCTTTCGACCTCGCCGCAAGCCGCCTCGGCGAAGTTGCCCATCGCGCGCCGGAAGCGATTCTGCCTTACAGCTACGCGGGCACGATGGGCTTGGTGCAAGGCGATAGCATCGCGCAACGCTTCTTCCACAAGCTCGGCGCATCGCAGTTGGATCGAACGATTTGTGCGGCTGCCGGCGCAGCTGGCCTGAAATACACGTATGGCGCCGGCGTCGGTATGCACACCGAGTTTTTCGCCGAGAGCGAGGTGATCCTGATCTGGGGAGCCAACCCGATCGCATCGAATCTGCATTTCTGGACGCGTGCGCAGGAAGCCAAGCGTCGCGGCGCCCGGCTGATCGCAATCGACCCGTATCGCTCGCTGACCGCGGAGAAATGCCACCAGCACATCGCACTAAAGCCCGGAACCGACGGAGCTCTCGCGCTAGGCGTCATGAACGTGCTGATCACCGAGGACCTGCTCGACCACGAATACATCGCGGCGCACACGCTGGGCTTCGCTGACCTGAAGGAGCGGGCGCTCAGCTATCCACTGTCGCGCGTTAGTGAAATTTGTGGCGTTGAAGAACAGGAAATCGCTGATCTTGCGCGACTTTACGCCAGCACGAAGAAAGCCGCGATCCGCTTGAACTACGGTCTGCAGCGGGTGCGCGGCGGCGGCAATGCGGTGCGCGCGATCGCGTGTCTGCCGTCGCTGACCGGCGCATGGCGTGAGCGCGCGGGCGGGGCGCTGTTGTCGTCGAGCGGTTGGGCGCCGGTCGACTCGCACGCGTTGCAGCGTCCCGACCTGATGCCGGGCTGGCCGTCGAAGCCAAGCCGCGTGATCAATATGAATGCGATCGGCGACGCGCTGCTGCATCCGGGCGACGCGACGTTCGGCCCCAAAGTCGAAGCGATCGTCGTCTACAACTCGAATCCGGTCGCGGTCGCGCCGGACTCCGAACGCGTCGCGGCCGGCTTTGCGCGCGAGGATCTGTTCACAATCGTACTCGAGCATTTCCAGACCGACACCGCGGATTACGCCGACCTGCTGCTGCCCGCCACGACCCAGCTCGAGCATCTCGACGTGCACAAGTCATACGGCCACACGCACGTGATGGTCAACCTGCCCGCCATCGCGCCGTTTGGCGACGCACGCCCGAATACCGAGATCTTCCGCGGCCTCGCGCGCCGCATGGGCCTGACGGAACCGTCACTCTTCGACAGCGACGAAGCTGTCGCGCAAGCCGCATTTCGCTGGGAAGACAAGACGCTCGACGGTGTCGACTGGACGATGCTGAAGCAAGTGGGCTGGGCTCGTCTCAATCTGCCCGACGCTCCATTTGCCGACGGCGGTTTTCGCACGCCGTCCGGCAAGTGCGAGTTCTACAGCGAGCGGCTTGCGCAACAGGGCCTCGACCCGCTGCCGGACTATCTGCCACCCTACGAATCCGCAGACGGTGCGCCCGAACTGGCGGCCCGCTATCCGCTCGCGATGATTTCACCTCCCGCGCGCAACTTCCTGAACAGCACCTTCGTGAACATCGAGAGTCTGCGCGCGACGGAAGGCGAACCGCATCTGGACATCCACCCTGCCGACGCGCGCGCGCGCGGCATCGGCGACGGCGATCAGGTGCGCATCTTCAACGACCGCGGCTCGATGCAGGCGCGCGCGCGCGTGACGGACCGGGCGCGCGAAGGCCTGGTCGTCGGGTTATCGATCTGGTGGAAGAAGCTCGCGCCGGACGGCCGCAACGCCAACCAGTTGACGAGCCAGGCACTCACCGATCTCGGCGGTTCCGCGACGTTTTACGACTGTCTCGTCGAAGTCGAGCCGGCCTGAAAGTCGCACCGCACTTTGAAACCAACGGCAAGCCTCGCAAGTTCGAGGTTGCCGTCTAACCCCATCGCTTTGGCCATTGGCCGCAATATGCCCATGCTACGATGCGTTTTTAGCACGATCATTCGAAAATAATTCAGGAGACGCTGCATGGAGAAAATCTGGCTGAAATCTTATCCGCCCGGCGTTCCCGCAGAGATCGACCCGACACGCTATTCGTCGGTGGCCGAGTTGCTCGAGGAAGCCTTTCGCGAACACCGCGCGAAGCCGGCGTTCGTGTGCATGGGCAAGCAGATCAGCTACGGTGAACTCGACGAGCTTTCGCGCAATCTTGCGACGTGGCTGCAGTCGAAGGGGCTCGCGCGCGGCGCGCGTATCGCGATCATGATGCCGAACGTGCTGCAGTATCCGGTCGCAATTGCCGCGATTCTGCGCGCGGGCTATGTGGTTGTGAATGTGAATCCACTGTATACGCCGCGCGAACTCGAACACCAATTGAAGGATAGCGGCGCTGAAGCGATCATCCTGCTCGAGAATTTCGCGGGGACCTTGCAGGCAATCGTGCGCAATACGCCGGTCAAGCATGTTCTCGTCGCGGCGATGGGCGACCTGATGGGCATTAAAGGCCCGCTCGTGAACTTCGTCGTGCGCAAGGTCAAGAAGATGGTGCCGGCGTGGAGCCTGCCCGGACACGTCAAGTTCAACGACGCGGTCTCGGAGGGCGCGCGCCAGACTTTCAAGCCGGTCAAGCAGGGGCCTGACGATATCGCATTTCTGCAATACACGGGCGGCACCACCGGCGTGGCCAAGGGCGCGACGCTGCTGCACCGGAACCTGATCGCGAACGTGCTGCAGTCGGAGGTCTGGCTCAATCCGGTGCGCGCAAACCGCACCGATATCGACCAATTCATCACGGTCGTCGCGCTGCCGCTGTATCACGTGTTCGCGCTGACCGTGTGCGGGCTGCTGACGATCCGCACCGGCGGTCTCGGCGTGCTGATTCCGAATCCGCGCGATATCCCCGGCATGATCAAGTCGCTCGAGGGTTATGCGATCACGACGATTCCCGCCGTCAATACGTTGTACAACGCGATGTTGAACAGCCCCGACTTCCACAAGCTCGACTTCTCGAAGCTGCTGACAGCGAACGCCGGCGGTATGGCGGTGCAGGAGGCGGTCGCGAAGCGCTGGTTCGAGCGGACGCGCACGCCGATCGTCGAAGGCTATGGGTTGTCGGAAACGTCGCCGTGCGTGACCTGCAACCCCGTCACCGTCACTGAATACAGCGGCACGATCGGCCTGCCGCTGCCGTCGACCGAGATCTCGATCCGCGACGACGCAGGCAACGAAGTGCCGCCCGGCCAGGCAGGCGAGATCTGCATCCGCGGCCCGCAGTTGATGGCGGGCTACTGGAACCGGCCCGACGAAACCGCAAAGGTGATGACGGCGGACGGCTTCTTCAAATCGGGCGACGTCGGCATCATGAGCGCGGACGGCTTCGTGAAGATCGTCGATCGCAAGAAGGACATGATTCTGGTGTCCGGCTTCAACGTGTATCCGAATGAAGTCGAGGACGTCGTCGCAAAGCTGCCGGGCGTGTTCGAAGTCGCGGCGGTCGGCGTGCCCGATCAGCATTCGGGCGAGGCCGTGAAGCTGTTCGTCGTCAAGAAGGATCCGTCGCTGACCGACGAACAGATCTTCGCGTACTGCAAAACGCAACTGACCGGCTACAAGCGACCGAAGGTCGTCGAATTCCGCACCGAGCTGCCCAAGAGCAACGTCGGCAAGATCCTGCGCCGTGAATTGCGCGACGGCAGGGCCTAAGCGAGCGAAGAACAGAAGCCCGGCGCACGAAAGTGCGCCGGGCTTTTTTGTGCCAACAAAACCCGCGCACAAAAAAAGGCGCCCGAAGGCGCCTTTGAGACAAACTGCTTTTTTACGACTTATTAGAACTTGTGGCGGATACCAACGCGAGCCGTGAACTGGTTGTTGGTCGTCGAACCGGTCAGGCCGTTGATGGCGGCCGTTGCTGCGACCACCTGGCCCGCCGTGTTGACCGTGTCGCCCAGAGCGTGCTGGTACACGCCGACCAGGTACACGTCGGTACGCTTCGACAGGAAGTAGTCCACGCCCAGAGCACCCTGATGGTACTGAGCACGCGAGTTGCCTTCGATCTGCTCGCCGCGCGTGTAGTCGTACGCTGCGCCGACCAGCAGTGCCGGGGTCAACTGATACTTGAAGTTGATTTCGCCGTTGTTGAACGTTGCCTTCTGGCCGGCGAACGGCGACGCGAACGTCTTGCCGAGGTTGCCGAACTGGATGTTCGAGTACGTCAGGCCGATGGTTGCCGCGCCGAACGTGTATGCACCGCCCGCGCCGATGACCTGGTACGTGTTGGCCGATGCGAAGCCAGCGTAGATCGGGGTCGTGACTGCGAAGCTAGCCGCAGTAGTACCGGTGGCGGGGGTGTTCGTTGCGATCGTGCCGCCGTTGTTGAACAGGCCACCCGAAGCTGCCGGCGTACGGGCGTTCAGGTAACCAACGCCCAATGCCAGCGGACCATTGTTATAGCCAGCGCCCAACGACCAGATCTGGTTGTGCGAGAAGTCACCAGCGGTGCCGCCGAAGCTATACGTGCCGCCGAACGTCAGGCCGCTGTAGTTCGCGCTCGTGTACTTGATCGTGTTGTTCGTGCGATACGCGTTGTTGAAGTTGTCGATATCGCCCGGGTGAGCGGCGATGTAGCCGCCCCACTGATCACCCGATTCGAACGGACCCACGTAGTCGACGACGGAATCGTACTGACGACCCAGCGTGACCGTGCCGAAGTTGCTCGACAGACCGACATATGCCTGACGACCGAACATCAGACCGCCTTGGCCGAGCTTGCCGTTGGTCAAGTCAAAGCCGTTTTCCAAAACGAACAGCGCCTTCAGACCGCCGCCCAGATCTTCCGTGCCACGCAGGCCGAAACGCGAGCCTTGCAGGACGCCGCTGGACATGTCGTACTTGTGAAAGCCACCTGCGTTGGTATTCATGTTGATACCAACGTCAACGATGCCGTACAGGGTCACGCTGCTCTGCGCATGAGCGACGCCTGCGAATGCGCCCAGTGCTGCGAGAGCGAGAAGCGACTTTTTCATCGAATGATCTCCAAGGATTACGAATCTTTTGTTCAAGGCGAGATATTTAGTTAGTACTGAGCCTTGCTTGTCCAACTTCGCGAGAAGTTGCCACGTAATGTAACAAAAGGCATACATGGGACAAAGAAAAAGGAGGCGCTCCGGACGGCCGCTGTTTCGTTTACGCAACATGGTCTAAAATCCGAAATTAACCGCTCATTTCATGCGGATTGATGCCTGTCGGACCGCGGGTTTCGCGTCGCAAGGCCTTGTCGCACGGACCTTCCGGAAAGATGCGGCGGTTGTCGAATCAGGGAGCGCTTTATGTTGCTGGACGAGTTGATTGGCGAGTTTGATCGGGGTTTACGCTCACTGACGGGGGTCTCGCGGATGACCCGTCCGCTGCCGCTGCCGCAGGCGTCCGCGGCGACGGCCGGGGCGCCCGAACTCTCGCCCGCGGAGCGCGCGCATGCGGCTGGCTTGATGCGGGTGAACCACGTCGGCGAAGTGTGCGCGCAGGCGCTTTACCAGGCGCAGAAACTCGCCACCGACTCCCCTTCATTGCGAGCCATGTTCGATCACGCTGCGTCGGAAGAAGAAGATCATCTGGCGTGGACCGCCAAACGCCTCGAGGCGCTCGACTCGCGCCCGAGTCTGCTCAATCCTGTGTGGTACACCGGCGCACTCGCGATCGGTCTCGCCGCGGGACGTCTCGGCGATCGCGTGAGTCTTGGCTTCATGGCCGAAACGGAGCGCCAGGTAGAACAGCATCTCGACAGTCATCTCGATCGACTTCCCGCCACGGACCATGAATCGCGCGCGATCGTCGAGCAGATGCGCGTCGATGAAGCCCAGCACGGCAAGGCCGCGATGGACGCGGGAGGCATCGAATTGCCGTTTCCGGCGCGCGCGCTGATGCGCGCGATGTCGAAGGTGATGACGCGCACCGCCTATTACATATGAGCGTTTCGCCGGCTTTGCTTCGCCGACCGGAGCGCCGCACGTATCGCTTCGACCATCGCTGAACGCACTATTCGTAAGTGGGACGACGCCGCATGCGCCGTTCATCAACCGTCCCCGCGGCGGCGCCTTCTCCCTTTCAAAATCCCTTAACGATCTCTTTCAATCCGCGCTGTTTCCTCGCACTTTTCAAGTATCACCTTCACAAGTTGCACTAGCCCATTCATTTATAACGGTTTTCCGTTTTATACGGGACGTGAAGGAGTCGCGCTAAGTCCTTGTTCTAACAAACAAAATCCGCCGGAAAAGCGGGCCGCTCCCTTGACCCGTGTTTAGCGTTACTCTAAAGTGGGAGACAGTGTGAGAAAGTGTATTTTTGTGTGCTCTCGACACCACTTTCAGGTAGATTTTCACGGACGGGGCGGGCGGCGCAAACAGCACCGCAATAGGGGAGAGCGAAGTGTTCCAAGGGGCGTCGGCGCTGACGCTCGATGCGAAAGGGCGGATGTCGATTCCCTCTCGTTATCGGGATGCGCTGCAAACACAGGCAGAGGGCCGGGTGACGATCACCAAGCACCCGGACGGCTGCCTGTTGCTCTTTCCGCGCCCCGAATGGGAAATCTTCCGTGACAAGGTCGACAAGCTGCCTATGAACGCGGCCTGGTGGAAACGCATTTTTCTCGGCAATGCAATGGATGTGGATATGGACGGCGCAGGCCGTGTGCTCGTGTCGCCGGAGTTGCGCGCGGCTGGCTCGCTGGAGAAAGAGGTGACGCTGCTCGGCATGGGCCGTCACTTCGAGCTGTGGGATGCACAGATTTACGCCGCGAAGGAACAGGCGGCGATCGCCGAGGGCATGCCCGACGCGTTGAAAGACTTCACGTTCTGATCGCGGCTTATTTATATGGCTTCTGCGATGAGAAACGAATTGCAGCATCGCACGGTGCTGTTGAACGAAGCGGTCGATGCGCTGGTCACGCGCGCCGACGGCACGTATGTGGACGGCACGTTCGGCCGTGGCGGCCATAGCCGCCTCGTACTTGAGCGGCTCGGTGAAGCGGGGCGGCTGATCGCGTTCGATAAAGATCCGCTCGCGATCGCGACGGCGCAGAAGATCGCCGACCCGCGCTTTGCCATCGTCCACGAGAGTTTTGCTTCACTGCGCGCCGCGATGGCGGAGCGCGGGGTAGGGCGTGTGTCGGGAGTGTTGCTGGATCTGGGCGTGTCGTCGCCGCAAGTCGACGATCCGGAGCGGGGCTTCAGCTTCCGCGCCGACGGCCCGCTCGACATGCGGATGGACCCGACGCGCGGCGAATCCGCGGCTGACTGGCTCGCGCGGGCTACGGTGCAGGAACTGACGGAGGTGATACGAGATTATGGGGAAGAACGGTTTGCTTTTCAGATTGCAAAGGCGCTTGTTGCTCGCCGGGCAGAGTCCGACCGTCTTGGGCCTCTCGTCAGCACGGGCGAGCTTGCCCAAATCGTGGCTAACGTCGTCAAAACCCGTGAGAAGGGCAAGGACCCGGCAACCCGCACCTTTCAGGCTATACGGATTCACGTCAATCAAGAGCTTGCGGAGCTGCAAGTCGTTCTAGAAGCAGCGTTGTCGTTGTTGGAGCAAGGGGGGCGGCTGGTGGTCATCAGCTTTCATTCGCTCGAGGACCGTATCGTCAAGCGATTCATGCAGGCGCACGCAAGTGCGCCGGCGGTTGATCGCCGCCTGCCGATCCGCGCGGTCGACCTGCCGAGCCCTCCGCTCAAGATCATCGGCCGCGTCTTTGCGAGCGACGCTGAAGTCGCCGACAACCCGCGCGCCCGTTCTGCCGTGATGCGCGTGGCGGAGCGGATCGCGCCATGAACCGCCTCAATATCTTCCTGCTGATCATCGTGATGGGCTGTGCCTTGTCGGTCGTCAACGCGACCAATCAGCAGCGTCAGATCTTTATCCAGCTGCAGCGCGCGCAGTCGCAGGAGCGTCAGCTGCAGCAGGACTATTCGCAGCTTCAATATCAGCAGAGCGCGCTGTCCAAAACGTCGCGCATCGAGCAACTCGCCACGGCCTCGCTGAAGATGCAATCGGCCACCACGGGCCGCACGCAGTACCTGACGCTCGCCCCGGGTGCCGCGACGGCGACCGACGCTCCCATTCCGACTTCCGCGCCTGCCTCGGCGCCGGTCGCGACCCGTCGCGGAGCCACGCGATGAAAAAATCGTCGGCCCGCAAGAGCGTTGCGTTTTCGGCCAACCCGATTCTGTCGGTGCGCCTGCCGATGTGGCGCTCGAAGCTCGTCGTGTTCCTGCTGTTCATGGCGTTCGTCGCGCTCGCCGCGCGCGCGTTCTGGATTCAGGGGCCGGGTAATGCGTTCTATCTGAAGCAGGGCGAAATCCGCTATCAGCGCCGCATCGACATGCCGGCCACGCGCGGCAAGATTCTCGACCGCAACGGCCTCGTGCTTGCCACGAGTCTGCCGGTGCGCGCCATCTGGGCGATTCCCGAATCGGTGCCGGACGACCTCGGCGCCGACAAGCTCGACGCGCTCGGCAAACTGCTCGGCATGACCACGAAGGAATTGCGCTCGAAGCTGTCGGAAGACAAAACCTTCGTCTACGTGAAACGCCAGGTGCCGGTCGACGTCGCCGAAAAAGTCGCGACGCTGGACATCCCCGGCATTTACTCGCGCGCCGAGTACAAGCGCTTCTATCCGGAAGGCGAGATCACCGCTCACCTGATCGGCTTCACCAACGTCGAGGACGAGGGCCAGGAAGGCGTCGAGCTCGGCGACCAGAAGCTGCTCGCGGGCACATCGGGCAGCCGTCGCGTGATCAAGGACCGGATCGGCCACATCATCGAGGACGTCGACGAGCAGGTCGTGCCGCACAACGGCAAGGACGTCGATCTGTCGATCGACAGCAAGATCCAGTACATCGCCTATACGAACCTGAAGGCGGCCGTCGAGAAATTCAAGGCGAAGGCCGGCGCGGCGGTGGTGATCGACGTGCGCACCGGCGAAGTGCTCGCGCTCGTCAACTACCCGACCTACAACCCTAACGACCGCTCGCACCTGACCGGCGAGCAGCTACGCAACCGCATCCTGACCGACACGTTCGAGCCGGGCTCGATCATGAAGCCGTTCACGGTGTCGCTCGCACTCGATCTGCACCGGGTGACGCCGACTACACTGGTAGATACGGGCAACGGTCACTTCGTACTCGACGGCGCGCCGATCACCGACGACAGCGGCTTCGGCGTGCTGACGGTCGGCGGCGTGATCCAGAAGTCGAGCAACATCGGCGCGACCAAGATCGCGATGCAGCTGCGGCCCGAAGAAATGTGGAACATGTATACCAGCATCGGTCTCGGCCAGGCGCCGAAGGTCGGTTTTCCGGGCGCGGCGGCGGGCCGTCTGCGTCCGTGGAAGAGCTGGCGCCGCATCGAGCAGGCGACGATGTCGTACGGCTACGGCCTGTCAGCGTCGCTGTTCCAGCTCGGCCGCGCGTACACCGCGATCGCGCACGACGGCCAGATCATGCCGGTGACGATTTTCCATGCGCCGGGTGACCAGCCGGCCACCGGTCCGCAGATCTTTTCGCCGACCACCGCGCGTGCGGTGCGCGCGATGCTCGAAACCGTCGTGTCGGCGCAAGGCACGTCGCCGGATGCGGCGGTGCCCGGCTATCGCGTCGGCGGCAAGAGCGGTACCGCGTACAAGCACGGGCCGCACGGCTATGACCACTCGAAATATCGCGCGTCCTTCGTCGGCATGGCGCCGATGCCGAATCCGCGCATCGTCGTCGCCGTGTCGGTCGACGAGCCGACGGCGGGTAGCCACTTCGGCGGCCAGGTGTCGGGGCCGGTGTTCTCGGGCATCGTCGGCGATACGCTGCGCGCGCTGAACGTGCCGCCCGACATGCCCGTCAAGCAGATGGTCGTGTCCGACGATTCGGCGCCGCCCGCGCCCGGCGCTCCGTCCGCGCCGTCCGGGGCGAAGAAGCTGCCGACGAACCCCGGCGTGAAGAAAATGACCATTTCCGCCAACCAGAAAACCCATCCAGGAGTCGAGCGATGAGCGCGCTGCGCGAGCAACATCCAGCGCACCGGCAGATCGCCGACGCCCTCAGCTGGCTGCACGCGCACGTGCAGCCAGACGCGCATCTGCACGCCGACACGCGCTCGCTAGCAGCCGGCGACGCGTTTTTCGCGTACGCGGTCGATGGCGCGGACAATCGCGCATTCATCGATGCGGCGATCGAGCGCGGCGCGGCCGCCGTGCTCGTGCAACCCGAAGGCTTCACCGGCAAGCTCGACGCGTCCGTCGCGCATGCGGTGCCGGCATTGAACGAACTCGCCGGCACGATCGCGAGCGCGTGGTATCGCGATCCGAGCGACGCGATGCTCGCGGTTGGCATCACCGGTACGAACGGCAAGACGTCGTGCAGCCAGTGGGTTGCCGCGGCGCTGTCCGCGCGCGGCACGCGCTGTGCGATCGTCGGCACGCTCGGCACCGGCTTCGTTGGCCAGCTCGTGCACACCGGCTTCACGACGCCCGACGCGCCGCAATTGCAGCGCAGCCTCGCGCAATTGCGTGACGCGGGCGCGCAGGCGGTGGCGATGGAAGTGTCGTCGCATGCGCTGCATCAGGGGCGCGTGAACGGCACCGCTTTCGACATCGCCGTGTTCACGAATCTGACGCAGGACCATCTCGACTATCACGGCACGTTCGAGGCCTATGAAACCGCCAAGGCGCGGCTGTTCGCATGGCCCGAGCTGCGGGCGGCCGTCATCAATCGCGACGATGCCGCCGGCCGGCGTTTGCTCGCGAGCACGCGTGGTCACGCGCGCACGATCGCCTATGGCATCGAGGGCGAGCATGGCGACGCCGACGCCAAGGGCGCACACCAAGCCGACGCGTGGCTCGCCGCATCAAACGTGCGTGCCACCGCGACCGGCACCGCGTTCCATCTGAGCACTTCGGACTGGGGCAACGCCGAAGTCGAAGTGCAGACGCTCGGCCTGTTCAACGTCAGCAATCTGCTCGCGGTGCTAGGAGTGCTGCTCGCCGCCGACGTGCCGTTCGGCGCGGCGCTCGCCGAGCTCGCAAAGCTGGAGCCGGTGAACGGCCGCATGCAGCGTCTGGGCGGCCGACTACAAAACGACGAGCCGCTCGTCGTGATCGATTACGCGCACACACCCGACGCGCTCGAAAAAACGCTCGAGGCACTGCGCCCGATCGCCACCGCGCGCGGCGGCGAACTCGTCTGCATGTTCGGCTGCGGCGGCGACCGCGATGCGACCAAGCGTCCGCTGATGGGCGCGATCGCCGAGCGGCTGGCGGACAACGTCGTCGTGACGAGCGACAACCCGCGCAGCGAAGATCCGCTCTCGATCATCGAGCAAATTGCCGCGGGCATGCAGGATGCGTCGAAGGCGCGCCGCGTCGAGGACCGCGCGAGCGCGATCCTGCAGGCGATCCGCGGCGCCGCGCGCGAAGACGTGATCGTGCTGGCCGGCAAGGGGCACGAAGCCACACAGGAAATCATGGGCAAGAAACGCGCTTTCTCCGATCAGGACCACGCCCGCCTCGCGCTCGCCGCGCGGGCCACACAAACTCGCGGAGGTGGCGAATGACGATGTTCTCGCTACGTGCAGCCGCCGCGCAGATCCCCGGCGCGAGCGTCACCGGCGACGACAGCGTGCGCTTCGAGCGCGTGTCGACCGACAGCCGCAGCGCCGGCCCCGGCGATCTGTTCATCGCGATCAAGGGCGATCGATTCGACGCGCACGACTTCTTGCCGCAAGTCGCCGAGCGCAACGTCGCGGCCGTGCTGGTCGCGCGCACGCCGGAGAACTGGAGCGTGCCGGCGATCCGCGTCGGCGATACGCGCGAAGCGCTCGGCGCGCTCGCGCGCGGCTGGCGTCGTCAGTTCGACCTGCCGCTCGTCGCGGTCACCGGCAGCAACGGCAAGACCACCGTCAAGGAGATGATCGCGTCGATCTTCGCGGCCGCGGTCGGCGCGGATGCGCGTCTCGCCACCGCCGGCAATTTCAATAACGACATCGGCCTGCCGCTCACGCTGTTCCGTCTGCATGCCGCGCATCGGCTCGCGGTGGTCGAGCTCGGCATGAACCATCCGGGCGAAACCGAACAGCTCGCGAAGCTCGCCGAGCCGACGGTCGCGGTCGTCAACAACGCGCAGCGCGAGCACCAGGAATTCATGGCGACCGTCGAAGCGGTCGCGCTCGAACACGCGAGCGTGATTCACGCGCTGTCGCCGGAAGGCACGGCAGTGTTCCCCGCCGACGACGCGTACGCGAGCATCTGGCGCGTCGCCGCCACCGGCAATCGCATCATCGATTTCGCATTGAACAATGCGGAGCGCACCACCGAAGCCGCGGTGCAGGGCACGTTCGACGGCAAGCGCTTGAGCATCGACACGCCGCAAGGCCATCTCGACGTGACGCTGCAGGTGCTCGGCAATCACAACGCGCACAACGCGCTTGCGGCGACTTCGGCCGCGTTGGCCGCGGGCGTGTCGCTCGACGCGATCCAGCGCGGTCTCGAATCGTTCGGCGCGGTGAAGGGCCGTCTGCAAGTCAAGCAGGCCGCGCTCGGCTCGCTCGCGGGCGCAACCGTGATCGACGACACCTACAACGCGAATCCCGATTCGATGCGCGCCGCGATCGACGTGCTCGCGTCGCGTGAATCGCCGCGTGTGCTCGTGATGGGCGACATGGGCGAAGTCGGCGACAACGGCCCGGCGTTTCACCGCGAAATCGGCGCGTATGCAAAAGAGCGCGGTATCGACGCGCTGTATGCGATGGGCGATGCCTCGCGCGACGCCTGCACCGCGTACGGCGCGGGCGCGCACCACGTCGCCGATGTCGGCGCGCTGGTCGCGCAACTGCAGCAGGCCGGTTTCGGCGCTGCCGCAACGCTTCTCGTGAAAGGCTCGCGCTTCATGCAAATGGAGCGCGTGGTGGACGCCGTTACGAGTCCACAACCCAACGCCGCGGGCTCGACGCCCGCCGCACATTAAAAGAAGGATCCAGGCATGCTACTGGCGCTGGCGCAATGGCTGCAGAATGACGCAAGCTTCTTGCGCGTGTTCAGTTATCTGACGTTTCGCGCGGTGATGGCGACCATCACCGCGTTGTTGATCGGGCTCGTCTGCGGCCCGGCGGTCATTCGCAAGCTGACCGCGATGAAGGTCGGCCAGGCCGTTCGCAAGGACGGCCCGCAAACTCACCTCGTCAAATCGGGCACGCCGACGATGGGCGGCGTGCTGATCCTGCTCGGCATCGGCGTGGCCACGTTGCTGTGGGCGGATCTGACCAACCGTTTCATCTGGATCGTGATGCTCGTCACGTTCGGCTTCGGCGTGATCGGCTGGGTCGACGATTACCGCAAGGTCGTCTACAAGGACCCGCGCGGCATGTCATCGCGCGAGAAGTATTTCTGGCAATCGGTGATCGGGCTGTTCGCGGCGGTTTATCTCGCGTTCAGCGTGTCCGAGGCGAGCAACGTGCGCGTGTTCGACTTGTTCATGGCGTGGGTGCGCAGTGGCCTGTCGATGGGCCTCCCCGCGCGCGCCGACCTGTTGCTGCCGTTCTTCAAGTCGATCACTTATCCGCTCGGCGTGTGGGGCTTCATCGTGTTGACGTATCTGGTGATCGTCGGCGCGAGCAACGCGGTGAATCTGACCGACGGCCTCGACGGTCTCGTGATCATGCCGGTCGTGCTGGTCGGCGGGTCGCTCGGCGTGTTCGCGTACGTGATGGGCAGCTCGGTCTACTCGAAATACCTGCTGTTTCCGCACATTCCCGGCGCGGGCGAATTGCTGATCTTCTGTTCGGCGATGGGCGGCGCGGGTCTTGCGTTCCTGTGGTTCAACACGCACCCGGCACAGATGTTCATGGGCGACGTCGGCGCGCTCGCACTCGGCGGCGCGCTCGGCGCGGTCGCGGTGATCGTGCGTCAGGAAATCGTGCTGTTCATCATGGGTGGCATTTTCGTTGCGGAAACGCTGTCGGTGATGCTGCAGGTCACGTGGTTCAAATACACGAAGCGCCGTTATGGCGAAGGGCGGCGCTTCTTCAAGATGGCGCCGCTGCATCACCATTTCGAATTGTCGGGCTGGAAGGAAACCCAGGTGGTCGTGCGTTTCTGGATCATCACGTTGATGTTGTGCCTATTCGGTTTGTCCACTCTCAAATTGCGTTAAGCAGCAGTATTTAAGGAAGCAGGCGATGTTCGGCGAGAAGTTTCGGGATCGGCAAAAGCCGATGGTGCTCGTGCTGGGACTGGGTGAATCCGGTCTCGCGATGGCGCGCTGGTGCGCCAGGCACGGCTGTCGGCTGCGCGTGGCGGATACGCGCGAAGTGCCGCCGAACTTGTCCGCGCTCGAAGCGCATGGTGTCGATGCCGATTTCGTCGGCGGTCCGTTTTCGCCGGTACTGCTCGAAGGCGTCGAGCTGGTCGCGATCAGCCCGGGGCTGTCGCCGCTGGCCGCCGATCTGCTGCCGCTGATCACGGCGGCACGCGAGCGGGGCATTCCGGTGTGGGGCGAACTCGAGCTGTTCTCGCAAGCGCTGCGCACGCTCGGCGAGTCCGGCTACGCGCCGAAGGTGATCGCGATCACCGGCACGAACGGCAAGACCACGACGACGAGCCTGACCGGCCTGCTGTGCGAGCGTGCGGGCAAGAAGGTCGCGGTAGCGGGCAACATCAGCCCGTCGCTGCTAGACAAGCTGTCCGAAGCGATCGACCAGACCGCGCTGCCCGACGTGTGGGTGCTCGAACTGTCGAGCTTCCAGCTGGAGACCTCGCATACGTTTACGCCGGACGCGGCCGCCGTGCTGAACATCACGCAGGATCACCTGGACTGGCACGGCGGACTCGATGCGTACGCGGCCGCGAAGGGCCGCATCTTCGGTACACGAACGGTGCGCGTGCTGAATCGCGACGACGCCCGTGTGATGTCGCTCGCGCCCGCCAGCGGCGAGGCGGCGGTCGTCACGTTTGGCGTGACCGAGCCGAAGAACGACGGCGACTACGGCCTGTTTCGCGACAACGGCATGGTGTGGCTCGTCGAAGCACAAGATCGTGATGCGACCGATGAATCCCCCAAGGGGACTTCTTTCGGGGCGCCCACGCCGAAGCGCCGTCGCAAGAACGAAGCAACCGCAACGCCCGACATCGCGCTGAAGCGTCTGATGCCCGCCGACGCGCTGCGCATCCGCGGCCTGCACAACGCCGCGAACGCGTTGGCCGCATACGCGCTCGCACGCGCGATCGGCCTGCCCGGTGCGCCGCTGCTGCACGGCTTGCGCGAATACCGCGGTGAACCGCATCGTGTGGAGCTGATCGCGTCGATCGACGGCATCGACTATGTGGACGACAGCAAGGGCACCAACGTCGGCGCGACGGTCGCCGCGCTCGACGGTCTCGCCCAGCGTGTGGTGCTGATCGCGGGCGGCGATGGCAAGGGCCAGGAATTCGAGCCGCTCGCCGCACCGGTGATGCGCTGGTGCCGCGCGGTGATGCTGATCGGCCGCGACGCGCCGCAGATTCGCGCGGCGCTCGAACATTGCGGCGTCGCGATGACCGATCACGCGACGCTCGAAGAAGCGACGCGCGCGGCCACTGCAATCGCGCAGCCCGGCGACGCGGTGCTGCTGTCGCCCGCGTGCGCGAGCTTCGACATGTTCAAGGGATACGCACACCGTGCGGCGGTATTCCGCAGCACGGTCGAAGACATCGCGGCCGAACGGGGGACGATGATATGAGCTGGTCGGAACGTTTCGGCTCGCGCGAAGCCGCCGGCGGCAACGGCGCCGCCGCAGATACGTCTTCCCGCACGTCGACCCGCACGGGCGGCAGCGGTCTCGCGAGCGCGGTCAACGGCGCGCGGCCGCTGCGCTCGCGCATGCTCGACTACGACCACTCGCTGCTGTGGGTCGTCGTCGCGCTGCTCGGACTCGGCATCGTGATGGTGTACTCGGCGTCGATCGCGATGCCCGATTCACCGAAGTATGCGTCGTATCGCGACTGGGCGTTCCTCGTGCGGCAGATCGTCTTCGTGCTGATGGGCTCGGCGGTCGGCATCGTATCGTTCCGCATTCCGATTTCGACGTGGGACAAGTACGCGCCGAAGCTCTTCCTGATCTCGCTCGTCGCGCTCGTGATCGTGTTGATTCCGCACGTCGGCAAGGGCGTGAACGGCGCGCGCCGCTGGATTCCGCTCGGCATCACGAACATGCAGCCGTCGGAAATCATGAAGCTCGCGGTGACGATCTACGCGGCGAACTACACGGTACGCAAGCAGGAATACATGCACAGCTTCGCCAAGGGCTTTCTGCCGATGGCGGTCGCGGTCGGTCTGGTCGGCGCGCTGCTGCTGCTCGAACCGGACATGGGCGCGTTCATGGTGATCGCGGCGACCGCGATGGGCGTGCTGTTCCTCGGCGGCGTGAACGGTAAGCTGTTCGGCGGCCTCGTCGCGACCGCGGTGGGCACGTTCACATTGCTGGTGTGGGCGTCGCCTTGGCGTCGTGAGCGGATCTTCGCGTACCTCGATCCGTGGGACGATCGCTACGCGCAGGGCAAGGCGTATCAGCTGACGCACTCGCTGATCGCGTTCGGGCGCGGCGAATGGTTCGGCGTTGGTCTCGGCGGCAGCGTCGAGAAGCTCAACTATCTGCCCGAAGCGCATACCGACTTCATTCTCGCGGTGATCGGCGAGGAGCTCGGTTTCGTCGGCGTGCTCGTCGTGATCCTGATGTTTTACTGGATCGTGCGCCGCTCCTTCGAGATCGGCCGTCAGGCGCTCGCGCTCGATCGCACGTTCGCAGGTCTGGTCGCGAAGGGCGTCGGCATCTGGTTCGGCGCGCAGACCTTCATCAACATGGGCGTGAACCTCGGTCTTCTGCCGACCAAGGGCCTGACGTTGCCGCTCGTCAGCTACGGCGGATCGGGCATTTTGCTGAACTGCGTGGCGATCGCCGTGCTGATGCGGGTGGATTACGAAAATCGTGTGTTGATGCGCGGGGGCAAAGTATGACGGCTCTGCCACAACGCACGCTGATGGTGATGGCCGGCGGCACCGGGGGACACGTGTTCCCGGGGCTCGCGGTCGCGCATCTGATGCAGGCATGGGGCTGGAAAGTCGTATGGCTCGGCAACCCCGCGGGCATGGAAGCGACGCTGGTACCGAAGCACGGCATCCCGATGGAGTACGTGCGCTTCGGCGGCGTGCGCGGCAAAGGTCTGAAGACCAAGCTAATGCTGCCGGTGAACCTGCTGCGCGCGTGCGCGCAGAGCTTGAGCGTGCTGCGCCGCGTGAAGCCCGACGTCGTGCTCGGCATGGGCGGCTACATCACGTTCCCGGCCGGGCTGATGACCGCGCTGAGCGGCTGTCCGCTCGTGCTGCACGAACAGAATTCGATCGCGGGTCTCGCGAACAAGGTGCTCGCGAAGCTCGCGAAACGCGTGCTGGTGGCGTTTCCGAATGCGCTGCCGCACGGCGAATGGACCGGCAATCCGATTCGTGCGGAACTTGCGCGCGCGATTGCACCCAAAGCACGCTACGCGCAGCGTAACGGTCCGCTGAACGTGCTCGTGGTGGGTGGCAGTCTCGGCGCCGCCGCGTTGAACGAAGTCGTGCCGCGCGCGGTCGCGCTGCTTGGCTCCAACGAGAGGCCGCGCATCGTGCATCAGGCGGGCGCGAAGCATATCGACGCACTGCGCGAGAACTACGCGGCCGCGGGCCTGCAGGCAGGCGCGGACGTGTCGCTGGTGCCGTTCATCGACGACATGACGAGCGCCTATGCGCAGGCCGATCTGGTGATCTGCCGCTCGGGCGCGATGACGGTGTCGGAGATATCGGCGGTCGGCGTCGCGGCGCTGTTCGTGCCGTTCCCATACGCGGTCGACGATCACCAGACCAGTAATGCAGCGTTCCTCGCCGACAACGGCGCGGCGCTGGTCGTGCAACAACGCGATCTGTCGGCGGAAAAGCTCGCCGACTGGTTGCGCAGCCAGACGCGGGAAAGTCTCGCGGAAATGGCGGAGCGTTCGCGCTCGCTCGCGAAACCGGATGCCACCGAACAGGTCGCGCAGATCTGCGCGACGGTGGCGGGTGCGGGTTCGATGGCGGGCGTGAGCCCAGAAGGAAAGCAATGAAACACATCGTCAAACATATTCATTTCGTCGGCATCGGCGGCGTCGGCATGAGCGGCATCGCCGAAGTGCTCGTCAATCTCGGCTATCAGGTGAGCGGCTCGGACCTGTCGGGCAATGCGGTCACCGAGCGTCTCGCCGGGCTCGGCGCGCGCATTTCGATCGGGCACGCAGCGGAGAACATCGAAGGCGCGAACGCGGTGGTGGTGTCGACCGCGGTGCGCAGCGACAACCCGGAAGTGCTGGCCGCGCGTCATCGCCGCATTCCGATCGTGCCGCGCGCGGTGATGCTCGCGGAACTCATGCGACTGAAGCAGGGTATCGCGATCGCCGGCACGCACGGCAAGACCACGACCACGTCGCTGGTCGCGAGCGTGCTCGCCGCGGGCGGGCTCGATCCGACCTTCGTGATCGGCGGCCGGCTGATCAGCGCGGGCGCGAATGCGCGTCTGGGCACCGGCGACTTCATCGTCGCCGAGGCGGACGAATCGGACGCATCGTTCCTGAACCTGTTCCCGGTGATCGAAGTCATCACGAACATCGACGCCGATCATATGGATACCTATGGTCACGACTTCGCGCGTCTGAAGCAGGCGTTCATCGAATTCACGCACCGTCTGCCGTTCTATGGCATCGCGGTGCTGTGCGTCGACGATCCGAACGTGAAGGAGATCCTGCCGTTCGTGTCGAAGCCGATCATTCGCTACGGTTTCGCGGCCGAGGCGCAGGTGCGCGCGGTCAACGTCGAAGCGCGCGAAGGGCGCATGCATTTCACCGTGATGCGCGAAGATGCGGCGCCGCTCGACGTCACGTTGAACCTGCCGGGCGAGCACAACGTGCAGAACGCATTGGCCGCAATTGCAATTGCGACTGAACTTGAAGTGAAAGATGCCGATATCCAGCGAGCGCTCGCGGATTTCAACGGCGTCGGCCGACGCTTCCAGCGTTACGGCGAAGTACCGGTCGTCAGCGACGGCCAGGCCGCGGGCTCCTACACGCTGGTGGACGACTACGGTCACCACCCGGTCGAAATGGCTGCCACGGTGGCGGCGGCGCGCGGCGCATTTCCGGGCCGGCGCCTGGTGCTGGCGTTCCAGCCGCACCGCTTCACGCGCACGCGTGATTGCTTCGAGGATTTCGTGAAGGTGCTGTCGACCGTCGACGCGCTCGTGCTGACCGAAGTCTATGCGGCTGGCGAAGCGCCGATCGTCGCCGCGGACGGCCGCGCGTTGGCGCGCGCGCTGCGTGTCGCCGGCAAGGTCGAGCCGGTGTTCGTCGATACGGTCGATGAAGTGCCGGACGCGCTTTCTACGGTGGTGCGCGACGGTGATGTGGTGATTACGATGGGCGCGGGTTCGATCGGCGGTGTGCCGGGTCGCCTCGCTCAGGAACTGAAGGTGTGAGATGAGCAGTATCGATCCCAAACAATTCGGCAAGGTGGCCGTGCTGCTCGGTGGTAATTCCGCCGAGCGCGAAGTGTCGCTCAATTCCGGGCGCCTCGTGTTGCAAGGTCTGCGCGACGCCGGCGTCGACGCGCATCCGTTCGATCCGGCCGAGCGTCCGCTGTCGGCGTTGAAGGACGAAGGCTTCGTGCGCGCATTCAACGCGCTGCATGGCGGCTACGGCGAAAACGGCCAGATCCAGGGCGCGCTCGATTTTTACGGCATCCGCTACACGGGTAGCGGCGTGCTCGGCTCGGCGCTCGGTCTCGACAAGTTCCGCACCAAGCTCGTGTGGCAGCAGCTCGGCATTCCGACGCCGCCGTTCGAAGCGGTGCTGCGCGGTGACGACTACGAAGCGCGCGCGAAAGAGATCGTCGCGAAGCTCGGTCTGCCGCTGTTCGTGAAGCCGGCGAGCGAAGGTTCGAGCGTCGCCGTGATCAAGGTGAAGAGCGCGGACGCGCTGCCGGCCGCGTTGATCGAGGCCGTGAAGTACGACCGTATCGTCGTGGTTGAGAAGAGCATCGAAGGCGGCGGCGAGTACACCGCTTGCATCGCCGGCAATCTGGACCTGCCGGTGATCCGCATCGTGCCGGCCGGCGAGTTTTACGACTATCACGCGAAGTACATCGCCAACGACACGCAGTATCTGATTCCGTGCGGTCTCGGCTCCGAAGAAGAAGCGCGCCTGAAAGTGCTCGCGCGCCGCGCGTTCGACGTGCTCGGCTGCACCGACTGGGGCCGCGCTGACTTCATGCTCGATGGCGAAGGCAAGCCGTACTTCCTCGAGGTGAACACGGCGCCTGGCATGACCGATCACTCGCTGCCGCCGAAAGCGGCGCGCGCGGTCGGCATCAGCTATCAGGAACTCGTGGTCGGCGTGTTGGCGCTGACGCTGCAGGATTAACCAAAGGTAAGCGCAAGCAACACCATGTGGAACAACGTTCGCCAGCTCAATCTCGCCACCAACGCGCTGCACGCGTTGCTGGTGCTCGTGCTGCTGGCGGCGGGCGGTTACTGGCTGATCCAGCGCCCGAACTTCGCGCTGCGCGAGATCCAGATCGACGGAGATACCGAGCACATCAATTCGCCGACGGTGCGCGCCGGCGTCGTGGGGCGCCTGAAGGGCAACTACTTCACGGTCGATCTCGACGCCGCGCGTCAGGCGTTCGAGCAGATGCCGTGGGTGCGTCACGCGAGCGTGCGGCGCGTGTGGCCGAATGCGCTGGCTGTCACGCTCGAGGAGTACAAGCCGCTAGGGACGTGGGGCAGCGATCAGCTGGTAAGCGTCGACGGCGAGCTGTTCACCGCGAACCAGGGCGAACTCGACGAAGAGCTGCCCGCGTTCGACGGCCCGGACGGTACGGCGAAGGAAGTCGTCGCGCGTTATCACGACTTCCAGAAGTGGTTCGCGGCGATCAACGCGACGCCCGAGGAAGTGACGCTGTCGCCGCGCTACGCGTGGACGGTGAAGCTGTCGAACGGCACGCAGGTGGAGTTGGGCCGCGAACGCAATCAGGACACGCTGGCCGATCGCAGCAAGCGCCTGACCGCGGCATGGGGCGCGGTGACGCAACGTTGGGGAAAGGATATCGAGAATGCGGACTTGCGCTATCCGAACGGTTTCGCGATTCGTGCCGCTGGCATGCGCTTCATCAGCGAACCCGACAAGGGCAAGAAGTAAACGGACATCACACGCACTGAGCACGCTATGAGTAAAGACTATAAGGATCTGCTGGTCGCCCTCGACATCGGGACGTCGAAGGTAGTGGCCATCGTCGCCGAGTTGAAGGGCGAGGGTCACTACGAGGTGATCGGTCTCGGCCAGAGCGAATCGAAGGGGCTCAAGAAGGGCGTGGTGGTGAACATCGAAGCCACCGTGCAGTCGATTCAGCGCGCGCTCGAGGAAGCCGAGCTGATGGCCGACTGCAAGATCACGAACGTGTTCACCGGGATCGCCGGCAGCCATATCCGCAGCTTCAATTCGAGCGGCATGGTCGCGATCAAGGAGAAGGAAGTCACGCAGGCGGACGTTGCGCGCGTGATCGAAACGGCCAAGGCGATCAACATCCCGACCGATCAGCAGGTGCTGCATATCCTCACGCAGGAATTCATCATCGACGGTCAGGAAGATGTGCGCGAGCCGATCGGCATGAGCGGCATCCGCCTCGAAGTGAAGGTGCATATCGTCACCGGCGCGGTCAGCGCGGCGCAGAACATCGTCAAGTGCGTGCGCCGCTGCGGCCTCGAAGTGAACGACCTGATCCTGCAGCCGCTCGCGTCGTCGCTGGCGGTGCTGACGGAAGACGAAAAGGAACTGGGTGTGGTGCTGGTCGACATCGGCGGCGGCACGACGGACATCGCGATCTTCAGCGAAGGCGCGATCCGCCACACCGCCGTGATTCCGATCGCCGGCGACCAGATCACCAGCGACATCGCAATGGCGCTGCGCACGCCGACGCCGGATGCCGAAGACATCAAGGTCGACTACGGCATCGCCAAGCAGGCGCTCGCCGATCCGGACGAGATGATCGAAGTGCCGGGTCTCGGCGAGCGCGGTCCGCGCACGCTGTCGCGCCAGGCGCTGGCGGCCGTGATCGAGCCGCGCGTCGAAGAACTGTTTTCGCTCGTGCAGCAGGTGGTGCGCGAGTCGGGTTACGAGGAGCTGCTGAGCTCGGGCGTCGTGCTGACGGGCGGCGCGTCGATGATGATCGGCATGGTCGAGCTCGGTGAGGACATTTTCCTGAAGCCGGTACGCATTGGCGTGCCGGAATACGCGGGCGGTCTCGCCGACGTCGTGCGCAATCCGCGCTATTCGACGGCGATGGGCTTGCTCGTCGAAGGACGCTCGCAGCGCATGCGCGGGCGCAAGGTTGCAGTGCAGTCGGGGTCGATGGGACAGGTGTTCTCGCGCATGAAGGACTGGTTCCTCGGCAACTTCTGACTAAGGGTTTCGAGAAATTCGCGCTGGTGCCGGCGGCCGGTGCGCGACAGGAGGTTGCCCGATCTCCTGCCGGATAACGCCGAGTGGCAGTAACTTTTTATCTTGACGGAGGCAACATGGAATTCCAGATGCTGGAAACCGAAACGAGCGGCACGATCATCAAGGTCGTCGGAGTCGGTGGCGCTGGCGGCAATGCCGTTCAGCACATGATCAACAAAGGCGTGCAAGGCGTCGACTTCATCGTGATGAACACGGACGCGCAGGCACTGTCGCGTTCGCGCGCCACCGCGGTGATCCAGCTCGGCAACACGGGTCTGGGCGCTGGCGCGAAGCCGGAAATGGGCCGCGCAGCCGCTGAAGAAGCACGCGAGCGTATCGCCGACGCACTGCGCGGCGCGCACATGGTGTTCATCACCGCCGGCATGGGTGGCGGCACCGGCACTGGCGCGGCACCGGTCGTCGCGCAGATCGCGAAGGAAATGGGTATTTTGACCGTCGGCGTCGTCAGCAAGCCGTTCGAATTCGAAGGCGGCAAGCGCATGCGCGTGGCGGAAGCCGGTTCGCAGCAACTGGAGGATCACGTCGACTCGCTGATCGTCGTGTTGAACGACAAGCTGTTCGAGGTGATGGGCGACGACGCCGAGATGGACAAGTGCTTCCAGTGCGCTGACGACGTTCTGAACAACGCGGTTGCGGGCATTGCGGAAATCATCAACGTCGACGGTCTCGTCAACGTCGACTTCGAAGACGTGAAGACCGTGATGGGCGAGCAGGGCAAGGCGATGATGGGCACGGCGACGGTTGCCGGTGTCGATCGCGCGCGTCTCGCGGCCGAACAGGCCGTCGCGAGCCCGCTGCTGGAGGGCGTCGATCTGTCTGGCGCGCGTGGCGTGCTGGTCAACATCACGTCGAGCCGTTCGCTGCGTCTGTCGGAAACGCGCGAAGTGATGAACACGATCAAGAGCTATGCCGCGGAAGATGCCACGGTGATCTTCGGCGCCGTGTACGACGATGCAATGGGCGACGCGCTGCGCGTGACGGTCGTGGCAACGGGTCTCGGCCGCGCTGCGAAGAAGCAGCAATCGGCACCGATGACGCTGCTGCGCACCGGCACCGACAACCAGCCGGTCGGCGCGATGGCGCACGCAGCGTACGCACCGGCGGCGGGCCATGCCAGCACGGCCGACTACGGCGCGCTCGACACGCCGGCGGTGTGGCGCACGTCGCGCGACACGGCGGCCTCGCACGTGCAGGCGCTGCAGGAAAAGGGCGTCGATACGTACGACATTCCGGCATTCCTGCGCAAGCAGGCGGACTGAGCGCACGGGCAGGCTTCGTTGCCGCGCTGCGACTGGGGTCGCAAGTGCAGCGCTGGCGGACGAACGCACGAGCGTGGCGGGTGAACGGCAAGCAGGTCGCGTATCGTCTGGTTCGCGGCAGGGGCAACTGCCCTCTGCGGATTCGCGAAGCGGACGGAGTGACTGCCGCCGCACGGTGTGGCTTATAGTTGATACGGCCGAACCGATATTCACTGCGACACGAGGACGTGCGAGCGTGCTTCGCATCGATGCAAAGGACTGAGCATGATCAAGGAAGGTGAAAAGCTGCCCGACGCGACGCTCTTCGAGTATGTCGAAGACGACCGGGCGGGCTGCACGATCGGACCGAACAGTTTCGACGTGCGCGAGCAGACGGCGGGCAAACGCGTGGTGATCTTCGGATTGCCCGGCGCGTTCACGCCGACCTGTTCGGCCAAACATGTACCGGGCTATGTCGAGCATGCCGAGCAGTTGCGCGCTGCCGGCATCGACGAAATCTGGTGCGTGTCCGTCAACGACGCGTTCGTGATGGGCGCGTGGGGACGCGATCAGCACACCTCGGGCAAGGTGCGCATGATGGCGGACGGTAGTGCGGCTTTTACACGGGCGCTTGGTCTGGAGCAGGATCTGTCGGCGCGCGGCATGGGGATTCGTTCCTTGCGCTACGCGATGGTGGTCGACGACGGCGTGGTCAAGACGCTGAACGTCGAGGCTGCCGGCAAATTTGAAGTCAGCGATGCAGCGAGTATTCTCGCCACGTTGAGCTAGTTGCTGACGTCGCACCGTCGCCGCGACCCGCGTGCTTATGCCGCGTGGCGTGACGGCAACGGTGATTGCGACGCTTTTGTGACAGGCCGTTACGCGGGCCGATGACCGGAAACGCCTCCGTTCCGGGGCATCGGCCCGTCACGCTTTCCGTCGCTAAGTCCAATGGGTAATGCAGCGAAACAGATTGTCACGTTCCCCGCAAAGACGCTGGTCTGGGGATTGGAGTATAATTCGCGCTATGGAATAAAAAGTCCTGATTAGGATTTTCAATCGAACAGAAGACCACCATGTTGAAGCAGCGCACAATCAAATCGATCGTCAAGACTGTCGGCATCGGGTTGCACTCCGGCCGTAAAGTCAATCTGACGCTCCGTCCGGCGGGGCCGGACACTGGCATCGTGTTTTCGCGCGTGGATTTGCCCACGCCGGTGGACATTCCTGCGTCGGCGATGGCGATTGGCGATACGCGTCTGGCTTCCGTGTTGCAGAAAGACGGCGCGCGCGTGTCGACCATCGAGCATCTGATGTCCGCCTGCGCCGGTCTTGGCATCGACAATCTTTACGTCGACGTCACCGCCGAAGAAATCCCGATCATGGACGGCAGTGCGGGTTCGTTCGTGTTCCTGATCCAGTCGGCGGGCATCGAAGAGCAGAACGCGCCGAAGAAATTCATCAAGGTCACGAAGCCGATCGAAATCCGCGACGGCGACAAGTTCGCGCGCCTCGATCCGTACTTCGGCTTCAAGCTCAAGTTCACGATCGACTTCCGTCACCCGGCCGTGGACAAAACCGGCCAGGCGCTGGAAGTGGATTTCGCCAACACGTCGTATGTGCGCGAAATCGCGCGCGCCCGCACGTTCGGCTTCGCGCATGAAGTGGAAATGATGCGTGAGCTCGGCCTCGCGCGCGGCGGCAGCATGGACAATGCGATCGTGCTCGACGAGTACCGCATCCTGAACAACGACGGCCTGCGTTACGACGACGAGTTCGTCAAGCACAAGATGCTCGACGCGATCGGCGACCTGTACGTGATCGGTCACCCGCTGCTCGCGTCGTACACCGCGTACAAGTCGGGCCACGGCCTGAACAACGCGCTGCTGCGTGAGCTGCTCGCGCACGAAGACTCGTACGAAATCGTCACTTTCGACGACACGCAGAAGGCCCCGCGCGGCTTCGCGTACGAGACGCAGACGGCGTTCGCATAAAGCTAGCGTGACAGGCAGGCAAATGAAAAACGGCCCCTCGGGGCCGTTTTTTCGTTCAGCGTTCAGCGATTGCGCCGATGCCGCGCAGCCATGCGCGCGAGCGCTTCCTGCAACGGCGACGGCTCGAGCGACTCGCTCAACGCCTGCAGCGCGGCGGCGCCGGCCGGCGTCATGCGCGCCTGCTTGACGGGCGGCGGTTCCTTCAGAGGCTGCGGCCGCACGCGAATCTTCAGTGCCTGCACGGGCCAGCCGCGCTGCTGCAAGTCCGCCAGCAGCCGCGGCTCCAGATGCCGCAGACGCGCCGCGAGCGCATTGTGCGCAGCGAATAGGGCTAGCACGCCCTCCTTGATGAAGCCGGGCTCGACGCTAGTCGCCAGGTAATCGGGCAAAAGCTCGCGCAGATCCTTCTCGAGCGCGGCGATCTGCTCGACGCCCGCGCGCAACGCCGCGAATGCGTCCGTACGGCCGAGAACCTCGGCGAGCGGTTGCGGGCGGCGCAGATCGAACTGCTTCGGCGGCCTTGAAAAGGACGAAAAACGGCTCATGTTTGGGATTGACATGTGAGCTCGCCCCATGCGCGCCCACGCCGCGATTGTACCTCGCGGGCAGCTTGCGAAGCCGGTCCGCACGGCGCCGAAGGTTGCCCGGCGGGGCTGGCCGGAGCCGGCGCCGTCACGGCTCCGACACGAGCGCAGCCGGAGGCGCGTGCTAAAATGCCCGATTCGAATTCACTCTTGGACTAAGCCGCCGAGGACTTTCCGACCCAGGCGCGGTATGCGCGTAGCGCACACCGCGAGCCAGCCGAAGCCGCGACGCAGACACCGATCCGATGACCACCGGTTTTCTACAGAAGATTTTTGGCAGCCGTAATCAGCGGCTTGTCAAGCAATATCAAAAGACCGTCGCGGCGATCAATGCGCTCGAGCCGCAGATCGAGCAATTGACGGATGACCAACTGCGCGCCAAAACGGGTGAATTCCGCCAGCGCGTCGCGAGCGGCGAATCGCTCGACAAGATCCTGCCCGAGGCGTTCGCGGTTTGCCGCGAGGCCAGCAAGCGGGTGCTGAAGATGCGCCACTTCGACGTACAGCTGATCGGCGGTATGGCCCTGCACTACGGCAAGATCAGCGAAATGCGCACCGGCGAGGGCAAGACGCTCGTCGCGACGCTGCCGGTCTATCTGAACGCGCTGTCGGGCCGCGGCGTCCACGTGGTCACGGTCAACGACTACCTCGCGCAGCGCGACGCCGAATGGATGGCGCGTCTCTATAACTTCCTCGGTCTGTCGGTCGGTATCAACCTGTCGCAGATGGAGCACACGGCGAAGCAGCAAGCCTACGCCGCCGACATCACCTACGGCACCAACAACGAATTCGGCTTCGACTACCTGCGCGACAACATGGTCTACGAGACCGACGCGCGCGTGCAGCGTAGCCTGAACTTCGCGGTCGTCGACGAGGTGGACTCGATCCTGATCGACGAAGCGCGTACGCCGCTGATCATCTCCGGCCAGGCCGAAGATCACACCGAACTCTACGTGCGCATGAACGCGCTGCCGCCGCTGCTCGAGCGCCAGATCGGCGAAGAAAAGGCGGACGGCACCGGCGTCGAGAAGCCGGGCGACTACACGCTGGACGAAAAAGGCCGTCAGGTGTTCCTGACCGAGTCTGGCCACGAAAAGGCCGAGCGCCTGCTCTCCGAGTGGGGCCTGATCGGTGAGGGCGAAAGCCTGTACGCGCCGCAGAACATCACGCTGATGCACCACGTGTACGCGGCGCTGCGCGCGCACACGCTGTTCTTCAAGGATCAGCACTACGTCGTGCAGAACGGCGAAGTGATCATCGTCGACGAATTCACCGGCCGTCTGATGGCCGGCCGCCGCTGGTCGGACGGTCTGCACCAGGCCGTCGAGGCGAAGGAGCACGTGAAGATCCAGAGCGAGAACCAGACGCTCGCGTCGATCACGTTCCAGAACTATTTCCGCATGTACGCGAAGCTGGCCGGCATGACCGGCACGGCCGACACCGAAGCGTACGAATTCAACGAGATCTACGGTCTCGAAACGGTCGTGATCCCGACCAACCGTCCGCCGAAGCGGATCGACAAGCAGGATCAGATCTACAAGACCGCGAAGGAACGCTACGACGCGGTGATCCGTGACATCCGCGAGTGCTACGAGCGCGGTCAGCCGGTGCTGGTCGGCACGACGTCGATCGAGAACTCGGAGCTGCTGTCGCATTTGCTGAAGCAGGCCGGCTTGCCGCACGAAGTGCTGAACGCGAAGCAGCACGCGCGCGAAGCGGCGATCGTGGCCGAAGCGGGCCGTCCGCAACGCATCACGATCGCGACCAACATGGCCGGCCGTGGTACGGACATCGTGCTCGGCGGCAACGCGGAGAAGCAGGCGTCGTTCATCGAGCAGGACGAAACGCTCTCCGACGAAGAAAAGCAGCGCCGCATCCAGAAGCTGCACGACGAATGGCAGACGCTGCACGATCAGGTGAAGGCCGCGGGTGGTCTGCACATCATCGGCACCGAGCGTCACGAGTCGCGCCGGATCGACAACCAGCTGCGCGGCCGTGCTGGCCGTCAGGGCGACCCGGGTTCGTCGCGCTTCTATCTGTCGCTGGAAGATCCGCTGCTGCGCATTTTCGCGGGCGACCGCGTGCGCGCGATCATGGACCGTCTGAAGATGCCGGAAGGCGAAGCGATCGAAGCAGGCATCGTGTCGCGCTCGATCGAATCGGCGCAACGCAAGGTCGAGGCGCGCAACTTCGATATTCGTAAGCAATTGCTCGAATACGACGACGTGTCGAACGACCAGCGCAAGGTGATCTACCAGCAGCGCAACGAACTGCTCGAAGCGAACGACATCACCGAGACCATCACCGCGATGCGTCACGGCGTGGTCGGCGACATCGTGCATCAGTTCGTGCCGGTGGGCAGCATCGAAGAGCAGTGGGACGTGCCCGAGCTCGAGGAAGTGCTGCGCAACGAATGGCAGCTCGACCTCGCGATCCAGGAAATGATCAACGAGTCGAACTCGATCAGCGCGGAAGAGATTCTCGAGGCTGTCGAGGCCGCCGCGGACGAAGGGTACGAAGCGAAGGTCCAGCTGGTCGGCCGCGAATCGTTCAGCGCGTTCGAGCGCTCGATCATGCTGCAGACGCTCGACCGCGCATGGCGCGAGCATCTGGCCGCGCTCGACCATCTGCGTCAGGGCATCCATCTGCGCGGCTACGCGCAGAAGAACCCGAAGCAGGAATACAAGCGCGAGGCGTTCGAACTGTTCGCCGCGATGCTCGACGCGGTGAAGCTAGAAGTCACGCGCATCGTGATGAACGTGCAGATCCAGTCGCCGGAGCAGCTCGAAGCGGCCGCGGAGCAGATGGAAGAGCAGGGCGGTCATCTGGAGAACGTCGAGTTCCGTCATGCCGAGTTCGCGGAAGCCGGCGCCGCCGCGCCGGTTGCTGCCGAAGCGGCCACCGCCGCAATGATCGGCGACGCGATGAGCCATGGCCACGGCCACGGCGCAGCGCCGCAGGCGGCCGTGCACATGAATACCGACAACGTGCCGAAGGTCGGCCGCAACGACCCGTGCCCGTGCGGCAGCGGCAAGAAGTACAAGCAGTGCCACGGCAAGATCGCCTGACGCCGGCGCGGCGCGCTTCAGGGCGCGCCGTATCGTTTTAAGCGCCGCTTGGCCGTTTTGATTTCGCGGGTGACCTGGCAACACGCCCGGGTCATCAGTTCCGTTTCCCCGATGCCGGCGTCCGCCGGCATTTTCTTCGACAGGTCGCGACCATGGCTGTCAACTTTCCCTCGATCGATCCCGCTCAACTCCACCCCGTCGCCGGCGTCACGCTAGGCTGGGCGGAAGCGAATATCCGCAAGCCGAACCGCAAGGACGTGCTCGTCATTTCCGTCGACGAAGGCGCGACGGTAGGTGGCGTGTTCACGCAGAACCGTTTCTGCGCGGCGCCCGTCACGGTCTGCCGCGAGAACCTGCAGCGCGTGCGCGCGGGCGGCAAGCCGATTCGCGCGCTGGTGATCAATACCGGCAACGCGAACGCGGGCACCGGCGAGCCGGGCCTCGCGGCGACGCGCGAAACCTGCGCGGAACTCGCGCGCCTCGCCGACATCGCGCCTGAGCAGGTGCTGCCGTTCTCGACGGGTGTGATTCTCGAACCTCTGCCGGTCGATCGTCTGAAGGCCGGTTTGCCGGCCGCGCTCGCGAACCGCAAGGAAGCGAACTGGTACGACGCGGCCCAGTCGATCATGACGACCGACACGCTGCCGAAGGCGGTCTCGCGTCAAGTCACGATCGGCGGCCACACGGTCACGCTGACCGGCATCAGCAAGGGCGCCGGCATGATCAAGCCGAACATGGCGACCATGCTCGGCTTCCTCGCGTTCGACGCAGCCGTCGCGCAGCCGGTGCTCGACGAGCTCGTGAGGCACGTCGCGGACCGCTCGTTCAACTGCATTACGATCGATGGCGATACGTCGACCAACGATTCGTTCATTCTGATCGCGTCGGGCAAATCGAGCCTGCCCGCGATCACGTCCACCGATTCGCCCGCTTATGCAGCGCTGCGCGACGCGGTGACCGAGGTCGCACAGAGCCTCGCGCAACTGATCGTGCGCGATGGTGAAGGCGCGACCAAGTTCATGACCGTGCATGTCGAAGGCGGCTCGAGTGTCGGCGAATGCCGCCAGATCGCCTACGCGATCGGCCACTCGCCGCTCGTCAAGACGGCCTTCTATGCATCGGACCCGAACCTCGGCCGCATTCTCGCGGCGATCGGCTATGCCGGCGTGGACGATCTCGACGTCGGCAAGATCGATCTGTATCTCGACGACGTGCTGGTCGCGACTGCCGGCGGCCGCAACCCGGCCTACCGCGAAGAAGACGGCCAGCGCGTGATGAAAAAGAGCGAGATCGGCATTCGCGTGGTGCTCGGCCGCGGCAATGCGCAAGCCACGATCTGGACCTGCGATTTGTCGCACGACTACGTGAGCATCAACGCCGACTACCGCTCGTAATCAGGTTCAAAGCGCGGCCGCTGGCCGCCCACTTATCATGGACAAACTCGAACAGTTTCTGACCCGGGCCGAAGCCGTGCTCGGCCGCCTGGAAGCGATGCTTCCGCCCGCCGAGCCGGACATCGACTGGGCGGCCGCGGTCGCTTTTCGCTGGCGCAAGCGCCAGGGGCGCGGCTACCTGCAGCCGGTGCCCGCGATTTCGTCGATCACGCTCGACGACCTGCAGAACATCGATCGCCAGAAAGGGCTGATCGAACAGAACACGCGCCAGTTCGTGCGCAGCCAGCCGGCCAACAACGTGCTGCTGACGGGCGCGCGGGGTACCGGCAAGTCGTCGCTGATCAAGGCGTGTCTGAACGCGTACGCGAAAGACGGCCTGCGTCTGATCGAAGTGGACAAGGACGATCTGCACGACCTCGGCGACATCGTCGATCTGATCGCGAAGCGCCCGGAGCGCTTCATCGTGTTCTGCGACGACCTGTCGTTCGAAGAAGGCGAGTCGGGCTACAAGGCGCTGAAGGTCGCGCTCGACGGCTCGGTCGCCGCGCAGTCCGACAACGTGCTGATCTACGCGACGTCGAACCGCCGCCATCTGCTGCCCGAGTACATGAGCGACAACGAGACGTACAAGCACACGTCGGACGGCGAGATTCATCCGGGTGAACTGGTCGAAGAGAAGATTTCGCTGTCGGAGCGTTTCGGGCTGTGGGTCAGCTTCTATCCGTTCAAGCAGGACGACTATCTGACGATCATCGCGCACTGGCTGCGCCATTTCGGTTGCGACGACGCCGAGATCGAAGCGGCGCGCGGCGATGCGCTCGTGTGGGCGCTCGAACGCGGCTCACGCTCCGGGCGGGTCGCGTGGCAGTTCGCGCGCGACTGGTCCGGCCGTAAGACGCCGGCATGAGCGACGCTAGCAAAAGCGCGGGCAATCGCGCCGCCGCCAACGGCGCTGGCCGTCCCGTCACCGAAGTCGCGGTCGGCGTGCTGGTGCAGCCGGATGGCCGCTATCTGCTCGCCCAGCGTCCGGCGGGCAAGCCGTACGAGGGCTATTGGGAGTTTCCGGGCGGCAAGCTCGAAGCGGGCGAATCGGTCGAGGCCGCGCTCGCGCGCGAGCTGCACGAGGAGCTCGGAATCGAGGTCGAGGCGAGCCATCTGTGGCATACGCTCGAACACGATTATCCGCACGCGTATGTGCGCCTTTTCTTCTGCAAGGTGACGCAGTGGTCCGGCGAGCCGCACGGGCGTGAGGGCCAGGCCTTCGTGTGGCAGAGCTTGCCTGCGGATGTCTCGCCGTTGCTGCCGGCCACAATTCCGGTGCTGGAGTGGCTCGCGGCCGAGCACAAGTGATTGATTGAAACAGAGTGACTGAAAAGGCCACGCGATAGCGGGCGCTGTCTCGGCAGCGTCGGTACGCGTGGCTTTTTTACTGGCTCGCTCAGTGCGGGTTGTAGTCGCCGCGCGGCGTTTCCTCTTCGGACGAAGACCCTTCCTGTTCATTGCCGCCAATCCGGTATTTTTCGGCGGCCCATGCGCCGAGATCGATCTGCTTGCAGCGCTCGGAGCAGAAAGGACGGAAGCGACTCTCGGGGGTCCAGCGGACATCTTTACCGCAGGTAGGACATTTGACGACGGTAGGCATACGGTCGGACGGTCAATCGCAAACGGAACAAGTAACGAATATAGGGCTATTTCGCGCCGCTTCAAAGGCACGTTCGGTCAAATCCGGTGTGCGCCGCTCAATGCGGCGGTGCTTGACAGGCGGTTACAGGCTGCAGAGCGTGAGCTGGAATGGCACGTCGACGTCGACCGCACGCGGCCGCAGATCGCCGTCCTGCACCGTGAAGCGCACCCACAGCATGTACTTGTTGGCGCTCGCTTCGGGAATCACGCGCAATTCGGGAGCGACGCGAACCTGCATCAATTGATACGAGCGGCCCGACAGCATTTGCTGATAGCTGCCTTGCATCGCCATCACCTTCGACGCCTGGCCCGACTCGCGCGCGAGCCGCAGCACGATCGTGGCCGCGTCGCGCAACGGCAACAGCGGCGTGACCCACTTGGCGATGTCCTGGCGACGCTGATCGGGATGCAACTGTTGCCACGCGTAGTACGAGGGCAGGTCGAATTTGCAGGTGCCGCCGGGGATGATTGCGCGGCTGCGAATGCTCGCGAGCCATTCGTTGTCTGCAAGATGCTGGCCGGTCTTGCCTTGCATCTGCGTGAGCCCCGCAAGGGTCTGCTCGATTTCGCCGAGCACCGCTTCGAGCGCGTTCTGCTCGATGCCCGGATTGCCGCGAAACGGCGCGAGCGTTTGCCGCTGGCGCTCGAGCTCTTTCATCAGATCCGACTTCAGATCCGCGCGGCCCGCTACTTCGGAGATTTCGAACAGCGTTGTCAGTGCGACGTGATGTTCCCGCGCGTCTTCCTGAGTCAGAAAGAACGTGAAGCGCTCGAACAGATCTTCGAGCCGCAACAGCGTCCGGATTCGCTCATTGAAGGGGTACTCGTAAAGGATCAAGCGGGCTCGCCTCGGGCGTGGTCGGTGACAGGAATGCAAAACATTCTAATGCCGTGGGACTACCCAGGCAATCACGCACGCTTTCCGCGTGCTTTCGCAACTTTTTTGTCAGTTCCCCGTGTATGAGCGCTTCGGCTCCCGCATGCGCGCAAAAGTTCAATTGTGTCGGTGACGACGCGTGTCGAGGATGCGAATCTGCCTGCACAGGGCATCGTGCGTTTGATGCTTGCGGCGAGGCCGACCTGAGACCTTCGCGCACTACGACTCTGCCTCACCCTTCGCGAGCGACAGATACGCTTGATGGTGAGCGTCCACCTGCGCCTCGAGTTCCAGGCGCGGCGCATTGTCATTGACGATCACGTCGTCGGCGGCGGCGAGGCGCGCTTCGCGCGTAGCCTGGCGCGCGATGATCGCGAGCACCTGCTCACGGCTGAAGCCGTTGCGGCTCATCACTCGTGCGACTTGCGTGTCGACGCTGCAATCGACGGTGAGCACGCGATTCACGCGGTTCTTCCAGGTCCCGGACTCGACCAGCAACGGCACCACGACGATCACATACGGGCCTTGCGCTTCGCGCTCTTCGCGCTCGGTTTCCGCGCGAATCAGCGGATGCGTGATGCCTTCGAGACGTTTGCGCGCGGTGTCGTCGCTGAACACCAGCGTGCGCATGCGCGCGCGATCGAGCGAGCCGTCGGCGGCGACGAACTCTGTACCGAATTCGGCGGCAATGTGCGGCATCGCGAGGCCATGCGGCGCGGTGATGCGATGCGCGATCACGTCGGTATCGACGAGCGGCACGCCGCGCGCGGCGAACAGATTGGCAACCGTCGACTTGCCGCTACCGATGCCGCCGGTGAGTCCCACAACGAACATGCTTCAGCCTCCCAAAGCCAGGTAAAGCGGCGTGCCGGCAAACAGCGTGAGCGCACCGCCCGCCGCGAGAAATGGTCCGAACGGCAGCGGCTCCTCGAAGCGCATACGGCCGCCCCACGTCGCCGCGAGGCCGATCACGGCACCGGCCACCGCGGCGACCAGCACGATCTGCGGCAGCGCTGGCCAGCCGAGCCACGCGCCGAGCGCCGCGAGCAGTTTGAAGTCGCCATAGCCCATGCCTTCGATACCGCGCACGAGCCTGAACGCCCAATGCACGGCCCATAACACCAGATATCCGAAGATAGCCCCGAGCACCGCATCATGCAGGTTCGCGAACATGCCGTTGAAATTGACGATCAGGCCGGCCCACAACAGCGGCAAGGTCAACGAATCGGGCAGCAGATGCGTGTCGATATCGATCGCGCTCATCGCAAGCAACGTTGCGCACAGGCCGAACGCTGCAAGTGCCATCAGCGTCGGGCCGAAGGCCATCAGTGCGCCTGCCGCGAAAGCGGCGCTCGCGATTTCGAGCAGCGGATAGCGTGCACTGATGCGCGTGCCGCATGCGGAACAGCGGCCGCGTAACAGCAGGTAGCTCAACAACGGCAAGTTTTCCCACGCGCTCAGTACGTGGCCGCAATGCGGGCACGCGCTACGCGGCACCCACAGGTTATAGCGCTCGGGCAGTCCGTCGTCGGGTTGCGGCGCGTCGGTGGCCTCGCTGATTTCGGCGCGCCACGCACGCTCGAGCATGATCGGCAGTCGATGCACGACCACGTTCAGGAAGCTGCCAATGACGAGGCCGAGCACGATCGCGAACGCGATCTGCACGCCGGCTGGCAGGCTCGCGAGCACGAGGCCGGTATCGCTGGCAAAGCGGCCTGGCACTAAGCCCGCAAGCAGGCTGGAGGAAGTTTGTGACACGAGCGGAAGAGGAGCCTGCATGGTGATGGTGTGGGTTCGGCTGCGATGCTACACCACGTTGCCGAGTTGAATAATGGGAAGATACATCGCGATTACGAGGCCGCCGACCAGCGTGCCGAGCACGACGATCACGAGCGGTTCGCACAGGCTCGATAGCGTGCCGATCCTGTCGTCGACCTGGCGATCCGCAAGCGACGCGACATCGAGCAGCATGCTGTCGAGCGCGCCGGATTCCTCGGCGACCGCGACGGGTTGCACGACCTCGGCAGGAAAGCAGCGAGCCGCGCGCATCGCCGCGGCGAGCCGTTCGCCGCGCCGCAGTCTGATGGCGATGCTTGCCGTCGCGCGATCGAAGAAGGCATTGCCGGTCGCTTGAGTGAGCGAATCGAACGCGTCGGCGAGCGGTGTGCCCGCGGACAGCAGGGTGCCGAGCGCGCGACTCCAGCGCGCCGCGCACAGCGTGCGCAGTAGCGGGCCGGCCACCGGCAGGTTGAGCGACAGGCGAGCGAAGCGGATGCGCGCGTTTGTCGATCGACGCAACACGAACGTGATGGTCGAGCTCGCTGCGACCATCAGCACGAACAGCGGCACACTCCAGCGCGCGGCACCCGCCGAGAGCGCCAGCACGAACTGCGTCGGCGCGGGTAGCTTCGCGCCGAAGCCATCGAAGATCTGCTTGAACGTCGGCACGACCCACACCAGCAAAGCGGCGGTTATCGCGATCGCGAGCAGCAGGATCGCGACTGGATAGGTGAGAGCCGCGCGCACCTTGGCACGCTGCGCGGCGGCGCGTTCGCGATCGTCGGCGAGGCGCGAGAGCACGGTGACCAGCGCGCCCGCCGCTTCACCCACCTCGACGAGTTGGCAATACAGCGCATTGAACTGCGCCGGATGCCGCTGCAAGGCCGCCGAAAACCGCAGGCCGGCGGTGATGTCGCGCGCGACAGTGCCGACGATTCGCGGCATGCCTTGCCGCTGACCAGATGTCGGCGTCTGCGCGAGCAGTTCGAGCGCGGGCGCGAGCGGCAAGCCGGCCCGCAGCAGACTCGAAAGTTGCCGCGTGAACAGCGTGACATCGGCCGCGCTGGTCTTCGGGCGCGGCGCCGGCCCTTGCGTTGCGAGCTCGACGATAAAGAGGTTGTCGCGTTTGAGCAGCGTGCGCGCGGCGCTCGCGTCGGGTGCGATCAGTGTGCCGCTCTGGCGCGTGCCGTCCGCGTCGACGCCGCGCCATCTGAAACGCAGGTCGGCTGAGACGGGCCGTGTCGGTGACTGCGCGGCGGTACTCATGCGACCTCCGTGGCGGCGAGCGCTTCGGCGAGACTGGTGGTGCCGTCGCGTACGCGCGCTAACGCCGCGTCGCGTAGTGTCGCGACCTGTTCGGTCTGCGCGAGGCGGGCCAGCTCGTGCGCGCCCGCGCTTGCGACGATCAGCTCGCGCATCGCGTCGGAAACGGGCATCACCTGATGGATGCCGACGCGCCCCCGATAGCCGATGCCATGGCAAGCCGCGCAGCCGGTCGCCGCATACGGTTGCCAGCCGTCGAGCTCATGTTCGCCGAAGCCCGCGGCGTGAAGCGCCGTCGCCGAATGCGGCGCGGGTGCGCGGCACGCGACGCACAGTCGCCTCACCAGCCGCTGCGCGGTCACCATCCGCAGCGCGGCGGCAAGGTTGTACGGCTCGACACCGATATCGATGAGCCGCGCGATGGCCGCGGGCGCGTCGTTCGTATGCAGCGTGGACAGCACGAGGTGGCCGGTTTGGGCGGCCTTCACGGCGACGTCGGCGGTTTCGTTGTCGCGGATTTCGCCGACCATGATCACGTCCGGGTCCTGACGCAGGAACGCGCGCAGTGCGACCGCGAACGTCAGGCCGGCTTTTTCGCGCACGCTGACCTGGTTGATGCCGGCCAGTTGGATCTCGGCCGGGTCTTCCACCGAGCACAGGTTGCGCGCCTCGCCGTTCAGCAGATTCAGGAAGCAGTACAGCGACAGCGTCTTGCCACTGCCCGTTGGTCCGGTGACGAGCATCAGACCGTGAGGCGCGCGGATCGCGGCGTCCACGGCTTCGCGCTGCCGCGGATCGAGGCCGAGCGAATCGAGCGAAAGATCGGCGGGCAGCGCGTCGAGCCGTCGTAGCACGAGCTTTTCGCCGAACAGCGTCGGTAGCGAATTGACGCGGTAATCCTCGAGCCGCCCGGGCGACGTCGCAAGGCGTAGCCGGCCGTCCTGCGGCACGCGTCGCTCGGCGATGTCCATGCGCGCGAGCACCTTCACACGCGTGACGAACGCGTCGCGTAGATGCGCGGGCGGCCGCGGGATTTCATGCAGTACGCCGTCGATGCGCAGCCGTACACGCCAGCCATGCTCGGCCGGCTCGATGTGGATATCCGACGCATTGCGCCGCGTCGCTTCGTGCAGCGTGTCGGTCAACAGCCGCACGGCCGGGGCGTTGTCCGGATCGTTCAGGTTCGTTGCGCTGGATTCGCCGTCGGCAGCGAGTGGGCGCGGCAATGCCGCAGCGGTAGCAAAGGGTGTTTGCATGAGAGACCGGTGATGAGCCGCCTGTAGAACATGACGGCTTCATCTTCCGGATGCGGGCGTCCGAATGCCATTCGGCCATTCGGCTAATGGCGCGCGTCGCGAGCCTGTGCAATGCTGACCATCAATTAGCGAGCGACGGCGCGGACTTCAGCCAGATCTTGCTTTTCCGGCCTTCGTGCGCGACGGCGGTTTGAACAGCTTGACGGTGCGGATTGCCTGATCGTCGCTGCGCATCACTTCGAGCTTGGTGTCGCCGATGCGCACGCAGACGTCGCCGTCGGGAATGTCTTCGAGAATTTCGAGAATCAGGCCGTTGAGCGTTTTGGGGCCATCAGTGGGCAGCGCGAGTTGCAGCCAGCGGTTCAGCTCGCGCAACGGCATGCTGCCCGCGACGATGCATTCGCCCGCCTCGTTCCAGCCGCCGCGCGAACTGGCGCCACGCGGAATCGACGTGGTGAATTCGCCGATCAGTTCCTCGATGATGTCTTCCGGCGTGACGAGGCCTTGCAGTTCGCCGTATTCGTTGACGACGAGCGCGATGCGGTGCCGGCTCTCCTGAAAGTACTGCAACTGCTGGAACACCGGCGTGCCGCTCGGCACGAAGTACGGCTCGGCGAGCAGCTCGCGCAAGGTATCGCGTTCGAGCTCCTGGTTGTGCAGCGCTGACAGCGTTTTGCGCACGTGCAGCACACCGAGCACGCGGTCGATGTCGCCCTGGTAGACGATCAGCTTGTTGTGGTAGCAGGTCTCCAGTTGATGCAGGATCTGTTCGAACGGTGCATCGAAGTCGAGCGCTTCGATGCGGCGGCGCGGGATCATCACGTCATCGACGGAGATGTTTTCGAGGTCGAACAGATTCAGCAGGATGCTGCGGTGTTTGGTCGGCATGAAGCTGCCCGACTCGAGCACGATGGTGCGCAGTTCTTCGGTGGACAGTCGCTGATCGCGCGCGCCCTTCGTGTTGATGTGCAGCACGCGCAGGATGCCGGTGGCGAACAGGTTGACGAACCAGATCACCGGTTTCGCGACGCGCATCAGCGGCGCGATCAGCAGGCTCGCGGGCAGCGCGATTTTTTCGGGAAAGGTTGCGCCGACGATCTTCGGCGTGATTTCCGCGAACACGATGATGAGGAAGGCGACGATACCGGTCGCGATCGACAGCACGAGGCTATTGCGGCCGAACGTATGCAACGCGAGCGATGTGGTCAGTACCGGAATGATGGTGTTGAACAGGTTGTTGCCGATCAGGATCACGCTCAGCAACTGATCGGTTTTTGCGAGTAGTCCCTGGGTAGTTTTCGCGCCGAGGGTGTTTTTGCTGGCGAGATGTTTGAGTCGATGACGGTTGAGCGCCATCATCGCTGTCTCGGAAATGGAAAAGAAGGCGGAGCAGACAAGCAGCAGAAGGACGGCGCCGATCTGCGCCCATAAGGGAAGTTGGTCCACGCGTCGTGAAAAATCAGGGAAAGGATGGACAGAATATAGCAGAGGGGGCCACGCGCTCCGCCGTGGACGGCAGCCGACCCCGCTAGAACGACAACGTCGCAACGTACGCGCTGTGTCTGTCGAGCCGGCTGAAAAGAAAGCATCGAAAGGCACGAGAGCAGCAAAAAAACTGCCGCGCAAAACAAAAAACCGCCGAGCAATGCTGCGGCGGTTTTTGAACCTTGAGCTAACAAGGGGAATCTGGTCGGGGTGAGAGGATTCGAACCTCCGGCCTCTACGTCCCGAACGTAGCGCTCTACCAGGCTAAGCTACACCCCGATTTGGTACTGCTGACTCGACTCGGACTAACTCGGCGTTTCAGTCTCGTTCAAGACTGTCTTGCCGTCGAGTAAGAACATAATTCTAGCAGGCTCTCTTTGAAAATGGAATGGGGAAATGAAGAAATCGCTGCCGCAGCTGCTTGCGCCTCCTGCTTCGCGCACTCGAGCGTGTGGTCGAGCGCGCCCGAGCGCGTGATCGCGTCGAAAATCGTATCGAAACGGTCGGTGCCACCTTGCTCGATGGCTTCGCGCGCGAGCGCCGATTGCTCGGGCGTGCCGCGTTCGATCAGGTAGATGAGCGGCAGCGTCGGTTTGCCTTCGCGCAGATCGTCGCCGGCGTTCTTGCCCATCGACTCGGCCGTGCCCGTGTAGTCGAGCCAGTCGTCCATGATCTGGAATGCGGTGCCGATCCGGCGGCCATATTCGGCGGCGGCGGCTTCGGTTTTCGCATCCGCGCCAGCCAGCACCGCGCCGAGTTGGGCGGCCGCCTCGAACAACTTTGCGGTTTTGTAGCGGATCACCTGCATGTAGCGGGCTTCGTCGACGTCGGCATCGTGCATGTTCAACAACTGCAGCACTTCGCCTTCGGAGATGATGTTGGTCGCCTCCGACAGAATTTCCATCACGCGCATCTTGCCCACGCCGACCATCATCTGGAACGAGCGCGAATACAGGAAATCGCCGACCAGCACGCTCGCGGCGTTGCCGAACAGCGCGTTGGCGGTCTGACGGCCGCGCCGAAGATCGGATTCGTCGACCACGTCGTCATGCAGCAGCGTGGCCGTGTGAATGAATTCGACGACCGCGGCCAGTTCGTGCCGGTGCCCCGTCGTATCGCCCAGCGCGCCCGCCACCAGCAACAGCAGCGCGGGCCGCAGCCGCTTGCCGCCGGCGCTGATGATGTACTCGGAAATCTGATTGATCAGCATCACGTCCGACGCAAGACGTTGCCGGATGACGCGATTGACCTGCTGCATGTCTTCGGCGATCGGAGCAAGCAGGCTGGCGACGTTGGGGGAGGTGGTGGCAGTCGACGACATGATGGCTGAATTGGGTAGTGCCGCGAATTATAAGGCGATCGGGGCGCTTCCGGGTCGTCGGCTGCGGCGCGGATGCTTTCCGCATGGCGGGAGGGCCGCTCGCCAAGGCCGTCTGCGGGCCGCTGCGCGTCGCTGGTTTATTGTCTGCCAGCGCTTGCGAGAGAGGGCGAACCCGAACGGTAGGCCGTTTGGTAAGCAGGTTTTGACCGAGCAGCTAACTCTATGTATAATCGAGAGTTTCCGCGCGCGGTGCGTGGGAAAAATGAATACAGAGTGAGGTTCTCAATGTACGCGGTCATAAAAACCGGTGGCAAGCAGTACAAGGTTGCCGTCGGCGAAAAACTTAAAGTAGAACAGATACCGGCAGACATTGACGCTGAAATCACGCTCGACCAGGTTCTCGCAGTGGGCGAAGGCGAATCGATTAAGTTCGGTACGCCGCTGGTCAGTGGGGCTTCCGTCAAGGCTACCGTCGTGTCGCAAGGGCGTCACGCCAAAGTGACGATCTTCAAGATGCGTCGCCGGAAGCACTACCAGAAGCATGGCGGCCACCGCCAGAACTATACCGAACTGCGCATCGACGCGATCAACGCGTAAGCGCACCGGTTAAGGAGCAAATCAAATGGCACACAAAAAGGCAGGCGGATCGTCCCGGAACGGCCGCGACTCCGAATCGAAGCGCCTCGGCGTTAAGGTTTACGGCGGCCAGGCTATCAATGCTGGTGGCATCATCGTGCGTCAGCGCGGTACGCGCATGCACGCTGGCGAGAACGTCGGCATGGGCAAGGATCACACCCTGTTCGCGCTGAAGGACGGCCACGTCCAGTTCTCGACGAAGGGCGCGGCGAAGAAGCACACCGTTTCCGTCGTCCCGGCAGCCTGAGTTTAATCAGGCACGGGCTTCAGGACCGGAAAAGGCCCCGCGAAGTTCGCGGGGCCTTTTTTATTACGGCGCCTCTTTCGCGTGGCGCTGAAGCCGCGCAGCTGACGCTCGTCACCGGCGACTATGCCGTTCGGTCGATTGATCAACGCGCGGCGCGCGCGGCAAAATAGCAGCATCCAATCAGTATCAACCCCTGCATCGAATCGGGCAGTACACCATGGGACGGAGTAACGGATGAAGTTCATTGACGAAGCGAGGATTGAAGTCATCGCCGGCGACGGAGGGGATGGCAGCGCGTCGATGCGCCGCGAGAAGTTCGTTCCGTTTGGCGGCCCTGATGGGGGTGACGGCGGCAGGGGCGGCAGTGTGATCGCGGTTGCTGACCGCAACATCAACACGCTGATCGACTACCGCTACGCGAAAAAACATCTGGCGCGTAACGGCGAAAACGGCCGCGGCTCCGATTGCTATGGCAAGGGCGGCGACGACATCATCCTGCGCATGCCGGTCGGCACGACCATCACGGATATGGAAACCGGCGAGCTGATCGCCGATCTGACCGAGCACAACCAGAGCGTGCAAATCGCGCAAGGCGGCGCCGGCGGTCTCGGCAACCTTCATTTCAAGTCCAGCACGAACCGCGCGCCGCGTCAGAAGACTGACGGCAAGCCGGGCGAGCGCCGCATGGTCCGCCTCGAACTGAAAGTGTTGGCCGACGTCGGTCTGCTCGGCATGCCGAATGCAGGCAAATCGACGTTTATCTCATCGGTGTCGAACGCGAAGCCGAAAATTGCCGATTACCCGTTCACCACGCTCGCGCCGAACCTCGGCGTCGTGCGCGTCGGGCCGAGCCGCAGCTTCGTGATTGCGGACATTCCGGGGCTGATCGAAGGCGCGGCGGAAGGCGCCGGCCTCGGCCATCAATTCTTGCGTCACCTGCAGCGCACTGGGCTGCTGCTGCACATCGTCGACATCGCACCATTCGATGAATCGATCGATCCGATCGCGGAAGCGAAGGCGATCGTCAACGAACTGCGCAAGTACGACGAAGAGCTTTATCGGAAACCGCGCTGGCTCGTGCTGAACAAGCTGGACATGGTGCCCGAGGACGATCGCGAAGCGCGCGTGGCGGCTTTCCTCGAAGGCTTCGGCTGGGACGGTCCGGTGTTCGAAATTTCGGCGCTGACTGGCCAGGGCTGTGAAAATCTTTGCTATGCGGTGTTCGACTACCTCGCCGAGCACTCCGACGCGCAACGCGCGGCCGAAGCCGAAGATCTGGCCTCCGACGTGCGTTTCCGCGAGGGGACACAAGTGCCGTCCGCGACCGGCGAAGCCGGCACCGATCCGCAGAAATAACAACTCGAGCGCCGGCACCTGCGGCGGGTGTCGGCATGCCTCACGCGTCATCTTGGGAGACAGCGCACAATGCGTTCCGTCATCGCAGCTTCACGGCGATTGGTCGTCAAAGTCGGTTCGAGCCTCGTCACGAACGATGGGCGCGGCCTCGATCATGCGGCGATCGGCCGCTGGGCCGCACAAATTGCCGCACTGCGCGCGCAGGGCCAGGAAGTGGTGCTGGTCAGTTCGGGCGCAATCGCCGAGGGCATGCAGCGGCTCGGCTGGACGAAGCGGCCGCGTGAAATCGATGAATTGCAGGCGGCCGCGGCAGTCGGCCAAATGGGCCTCGCGCAAGTGTACGAAAGCCGCTTCGCCGAGCACTCCATCCAGACTGCGCAGATCCTGCTTACTCACGCCGACCTCGCCGACCGCGAGCGCTATCTGAATGCGCGCTCCACGCTGCTTACGCTGCTGCGGCTCGGAGTTGTACCGATCATCAACGAGAACGATACGGTCGTCACTGACGAGATCAAGTTCGGCGACAACGACACGCTCGGCGCGCTGGTCGCCAATCTGATCGAAGGCGATGCACTGATCATTCTGACGGACCAGCAAGGACTCTTCACCGCCGATCCGCGCAAGAACCCGAACGCGACGCTCGTCCAGCAAGCCGACGCCGGCGCGCCCGATCTCGAGGCGATGGCGGGCGGCGCGGGCTCGAGCCTCGGCCGCGGCGGCATGCTGACCAAGATTCTTGCCGCGAAGCGCGCAGCCCATAGCGGTGCCAATACGGTGATCGCGAGTGGGCGCGAGGCGGACGTGCTGCTGAGACTGGCGGCCGGTGAGGCGATCGGCACGCAGCTGATTGCGCGCACCGCGCGCATGGCGGCGCGCAAGCAATGGATGGCGGATCACCTGCAGGTGCGCGGCCACGTCGTGATCGACGATGGAGCGGTCGAAAAACTGACCGCCGGTGGGAAGAGCCTGCTGCCGATCGGCATCGTCGGCGTGCAGGGCGCTTTCGCGCGCGGCGAGGTGATCGCGTGTCTGAGCGCGTCGGGCCGCGAAGTCGCACGTGGTTTGACGAACTACAGCAGCGCGGAAACCAGGCTGATCCAGCGGCGTCCGAGCGGCGAAATCGAGTCGGTGCTCGGCTATATGCTCGAGCCCGAGCTGATTCATCGCGACAATCTCGTGCTGCTTTGATCTTTCGGACTGCGCGCGCGCAAAGAGCCGACAAAAAAGCCGTTCCAGCACAGGCTGGAACGGCTTTTTTTCGTCACGCACAAGCAACGGCGCCTGAATCGGGTGCGCGCCGCGTGACCTGCCTCAATGAATCTGCGACGTCTGCGTGCGCTTGTAACGAATGTTCTCGACGATGCGCTGCGCGCTGCCGGTCGGAATCTTGTTCGCGCACATATAGTCCTGATACAGCGCGGCCTGATACGCGTTCAGCGCGCCGTTTTCGATGCGCGAAAACTGGTTCGCGACCGTCGTGTCCCAACCGTCGTGATCGGCGTTCAGGCCCGCGTATTGACGCCATTCATACGTGTCGCAGCGGATGCCCTCGTAATTGACGTTGCGCGCGCCGCCCGGGCTCGTGACGACCACCGTGTAACGCACGACACCGTCGTCGCCGACGCTGACCGATTTCGGGTCGATCGCGAACTGGAGCGGCGTATTGCCGGAGACCTCGAACGGCAGAAGGTTCGCGTCAGTGGGCAGCGGCGGCAACGTGTCGACCTTGTTTTCAACCCAGTTGCTTTTGCGATCCAGCAGATAGACGAACGCGCTGTCGTCTTTGTTGGTCGGTTTGCCGGCGCTCGAACAGCCTGCCAGCAGGGCGCCGGTGGCGACGCACGCCACGGCGAGTGCAAATACTTTCAATATGATTCCCTCGAAAGACGGACGCGGCTCGAAAGCCGCGCCAGCGAGAGGCGGCGCGAGCCGCCGCCTTTGAATGGTCAATCGCGCACGCCTCGTCGGACTATCGGGGCGACGGCCTCGTCGGCTTCGGCCGTTTCGCGCTCATGCTCCGGGGCGATGTTCGCATCCGGTGAGCCGGGACCGCAATCCGGCACGACCAGCACGCGCGTCGAAGTCTCGACGCTGACCGAACTTACGGTTGTGACGGTGGTGACCACCGTGCTTACCGTGGAATCTGGTGGGCTTTGCATCGACGACGCTATCCGCGGATAACGCGATCCATGATGCCCGCCAGGTTTTTCCGCACGCGGCGCAGGCCGGCGCATGAAACGGGACAGCTCCGTCAGCGCCAACTGATACACATCCCGCTTGAACTCGATCACACAGTCGAGCGGTACCCAATACTCGTTCCAACGCCACGCATCGAACTCAGGGTGGTCGGTGGCGCGCAAACAGATGTCGCAGTCGCGTCCTACCATCCGGAGCAAAAACCAGATTTGTTTCTGGCCGCGGTAATGACCGCGTACTTCGCGCTTGATGAACTTGTCAGGCACCTCATAACGCAACCAGTCGCGCGTGCGACCGATCACCTTGACGTGCTCAGGAAGCAGTCCGGTCTCTTCGTGTAACTCCCGATACATCGCTTGCACGGGGGTCTCGCCATATTTGATGCCCCCTTGCGGAAACTGCCAGGAATGTTCACGGAGCCGTTTGCCCCAAAACACCTCGTTGTGCGCGTTCAAGAGGATGATGCCGACGTTCGGGCGAAAGCCTTCACGATCCAGCATACAACCACCTTCGAATCCTTTAAAATTGCTTTGATTATAAACAGATAACGGACCCTACGCACCGAATCGCATGAGATTGCCGCGATTCGCCGCAACAGCCGTGTTTGCGGTAGCCTGTCGGTTTTCCGTGCCCGATCCCTTGCGAGAGGCTTTGCGCGGCGGTTTCGGCGCCGCACGGGGACAGGGTGCCGCCAGTCGGGGGAACCCCGCTGGCTTCGCCGCTGATCTGTGTCGATTTTCCCCATGTTTTCACCTTTTCTGGCGGTCCCACCGGAAGCCGCCGCTTTTGGACACCTTGAATGAAAGCTTCCCGTTTCTTTATCGGCACCCTCAAAGAAGCGCCCGCCGACGCCGAAATCATCAGCCACAAGCTCATGGTGCGCGCGGGCATGATCCGCCGCGTCGCGGGCGGTATCTATAACTACCTGCCGGTCGGCCTGCGTTCGATCCGCAAGGTGGAAGCGATCGTGCGCGAGGAAATGAACCGGGCTGGCGCCATCGAGCTGTTGATGCCGGCCGTGCAGCCGGCCGAACTGTGGCAGGAATCGGGCCGCTGGGAGAAGTACGGTCCCGAGCTGCTGCGCTTCAAGGACCGCCGCCAGGGCGACTTCGTGCTGGGTCCGACGCACGAGGAAGTCGTCACCGACATCGCGCGCAACCAGATCAAGAGCTATCGCCAGCTGCCGGTCAACTTCTATCAGATCCAGACGAAGTTCCGCGATGAGATCCGTCCGCGTTTCGGCGTGATGCGCGGCCGCGAGTTCATCATGAAAGACGCGTACTCGTTCGACAAGGACGCGGAGGGTCTGCGCGAGTCGTATCGCAAGATGTACGACGCGTACGTGCGCATCTTCACGCGCCTCGGCCTCGAGTTCCGTGCGGTGGCGGCGGACAACGGTTCGATCGGCGGCAGCGGCTCGCATGAGTTCCACGTGATCGCCGACACTGGCGAAGACGCGATTGCCTATTGCCCGAGTTCCGATTTCGCCGCGAACGTCGAGGCCGCCGACGCGTTGCCGCTGATCGCGCAACGCGCCGCGCCCGCCGAGGAATTGAAAAAGACCGCGACGCCCGGCAAGGCGAAGTGCGAGGCGGTCGCCGAACTGCTGAACATTCCGCTCGAGCGCACGATCAAGTCGGTCATTCTCGCCACCGAAAACGAAGGCGCCGAGCCGACCATCTGGCTGCTGATGCTGCGCGGCGACCACGACCTGAACGAGATCAAGGTCGGCAAGCTGCCCGGTCTCGCCGACTTCCGCATGGCGACCGAAGCCGAGATCATCGAGACGTTCGGCACGCCGCCGGGCTATCTCGGCCCGATCAACACGAAGAAGCCGGTCAAGGTAATCGCGGACAGCACGGTCGCGAACATGAGCGATTTCGTGGTCGGCTCGAACGAGGTCGACTATCACACCACCGGCGTGAACTGGGGCCGCGACCTGCCGGAGCCGGTCGTCGCCGACATCCGCAACGTGAAGAAGGGCGATCCGTCGCCGGACGGCAAGGGCGTGCTCGACATCTGCCGCGGCATCGAAGTGGGCCACGTGTTCCAGCTCGGCACCAAGTATTCCGAAGCGATGAACGCGACCTGCCTCGACGAAACCGGCAAGCCGCAGCCGATGGAAATGGGCTGTTACGGCATCGGCGTCACGCGTATTCTCGGCGCCGCGATCGAACAGAATTTCGACGACAAGGGCATCATCTGGCCGGAGTCGATCGCACCGTTCGAAGTCGTGCTGTGCCCGATGGGCTATGACCGCAGCGACGCGGTGCGTGAGCAGGCCGACAAGCTGTACGCGGAACTGGCCGCGGCCGGCATCGACGTGATCCTCGACGATCGCGGCGAGCGTCCGGGCGTGATGTTCGCCGACTGGGAGCTGATCGGCGTGCCGCATCGGCTGGTGATCGGCGACCGCGGGCTGAAGGACGGCAAGATCGAGTATCAGGGCCGCCGCGACGCCGAAGCGACGCTGCTGCCGGTCGCGGACGCCGCGCAGACCGTGATCGACAAAGTGCGCGCCGCGCTCGCGAACTAAGCGGAGCGGGCAGTGGAGTACACCTTCCTGTCCGCGACGGTGCTGCTGATCCTGATCACCGATCCGCTCGGCAACATCCCGATCTTCATTAGCTGTCTGCGCGGGGTGTCGCCGGAGCGCCGCACGGTCGTGATCCTGCGCGAGGTCGCGATCGCGTTTGCGATCCTGCTGGTGTTCATGGTGCTCGGGCAGAGCTTTCTGCGCATGATGAGCCTGAGTGACCAGTCGCTGCGGATCGGCGGCGGCATCGTGCTGTTTCTGATCGCGCTGCGCATGGTGTTTCCGCATCCGGATGGTCCATTCGGCGGCGACGCGCGCGGCGGCGAGCCGCTGATCGTGCCGCTCGCGATTCCGGCACTGGCGGGTCCGTCGGCATTGGCGACGGTCATGCTGCTGACTTCGCAGGCGCCGGGCCAGACGTTCGAGTGGGTCGGCGCGCTGACCGTCACGATGATCATCTGCGCGATCGTACTGATGCTCGCCGAGCGCATTCAGGCGTGGCTCGGTGAACGGGTGATGGCGGCGTTCGAGCGGCTGATGGGGCTCGTGCTCGTCGCGATTTCAGTCGAGATGATGCTCGGCGGCATTCGCTCTTTCGTGCACAAGCTTTGAACCGGAAACCGGTGCCCGAGCGGCCAGCGTTGCAGCCATAAAAAAAGCAGCCAGGCAGGCTGCTTTTTTTTCGCCGGGACGCGGATGCGCCGCTCACGCCCCCTCGGTCAACGCCCGAATGGTCGGCAGGTTGCGCCAGTAACCCTTCGCATCCATCCCGCAGCCGAACACGTACCGGTCCGGCACTTCGAAGCCGCAGTAATCGGGACGCAGCGGCTTCGCCTTTGGAATGATCTTCTCGCACAGCACCGCGGACAGGAAGCGCTTCGCACCCATCGCGAGGATGCGGTCGCGGATCGCCGCCATCGTCTCGCCTTCGTCGAGGATGTCGTCGAGCACGAGCACCACCCGATCCTTGACCGACTCGGCCGGCGCGACGCGCCATTGCATCTCGTTGCTGCCCTTCGTCGTATTGCGGTAGCGCGTCAGGTGGATGTAGTCGAATTCGAGCGGGAAATCGAGGTGCGGCAGCAACATGCCGGTGAACACCGCGGCGCCGCCCATCACCGACAGGACGAGCGGGAAGTCCTCGCTCATCTCGTCGCGGATGGCGGCCGCCATGCGGGCGATCGACGCAGTGACGTCCGAGGCCGAAACGATCTCTTCGGAATGTTGAAAAATCTGCAGGGCTTCTTCGCGGTTCATGACGTCTGACGGCCGATAACTGTATACATAGTGTGGGTGGCAACATCCCGAGGGACGTTCCCGCGAGGGACGACGCGATGCGCTACAGAATAAACCCGCACGATGCCGAAGTCAGCCGCGCCGCGCATCGGCGCGAGCGCGCGCCGGTCCCATCAAGCTTAGCGCATGCCGGGCATCATGCCCTTCATGCCGCGCATCATCTTCTGCAGGTTGCCGCCCTTGAGCTTCTTCATCATCGTGCGCATCTGTTCGTACTGGTTCAGCATGCGGTTGACTTCCTGTACCTGCACGCCCGCGCCCGCGGCGATGCGACGCTTGCGGGTCGCCTTGATCAACTCGGGTTTGGCGCGCTCGGTCGGCGTCATCGAGTTGATGATGCCTTCCATGCGGCGCATCTGCTTCTCGGCCTGACTCATGTCGGCGCCGGCTGCGGCCTGCTGGAACTGCGCGGGTAGCTTATCCATCAGCGACGACAAGCCGCCCATACCCTTCATTTGCGAGAGCTGCGCGCGGAAATCGTTGAGGTCGAAGTCGCCGCCTTTCTTGACCTTGTCGGCGAGCTTCTGCGCGGCCTGCACGTCGACGCCGCGCTGCGCTTCCTCGACGAGCGCGAGAATGTCGCCCATGCCGAGAATCCGGCTCGCCATGCGGTCGGGGTGGAAAACTTCGAGGCCGTCGAGCTTTTCGGCGACACCCACGAACTTGACTGGCTTGCCCGTCACATGACGCACCGACAGCGCCGCGCCGCCGCGCGAATCACCGTCGAGCTTGGTCAGTACCACACCGGTGAGCGGCAGCGCGTCGCTGAACGCCTTAGCGGTGTTGACCGCGTCCTGACCGAGCATCGCGTCGACGACGAACAGCGTTTCCGCCGGCTTCAGCTCGGCGTGCAGCGCGGCGATTTCGTTCATCATCGCTTCGTCGATACCGAGACGGCCGGCCGTGTCGACGAGCAGCACGTCGTGATAGTGGCGCTTGGCCCAGTCGACCGCGGCGCGCGCGATGTCGACCGGCTTCTGGTTCGGCTCCGACGGGAAGAAGTCCGCGCCGACCTGCTCGGTCACCGTTTTCAGCTGCGCGATAGCGGCGGGACGATAGACGTCGCACGAAACCGTCAGCACCTTCTTCTTGTACTTCTCGCGCAGCAGCTTCGCGAGCTTGCCGACCGTGGTCGTTTTACCGGCACCCTGCAGACCCGCCATCAGGATGATCGCGGGCGGCGTGACGGCGAGATTGAGCTCGGAGGCCTTGCCTTCGTAGTCACCGCCGATCACCGCGGTCAGCTCGCGCTGCACCACGCCGACGAGCGCCTGACCCGGCGACAGGCTGGAGATCACTTCCTCGCCAAGCGCCTTCTCCTTGACCTTCGCGATGAACTCGCGCACGACGGGCAGCGCCACGTCGGCCTCGAGCAGTGCGAGACGCACCTCGCGCAGCATTTCCTGGGTGTTCGCCTCGGTGAGCCGGGCTTCGCCGCGCAGCGTCTTGACGACGCGCGCCATCCGTTGAGTCAGATTGTCGAGCATGGGGAGCGATGAACGGTGGGGCCCGCGCAGCGCGCGAAGCGGAAGGCGTCGCGGGGAAGGGCCCTAGTGTAAACTTCGAATATGGATATTGTACTGTATGCCCTCACCGCGCTTCTCTACGGCGGCCTCGCCGTGGCCGGCTGGCGCTCGCACCGGCACGCGGCCGTGCGTCCGCTGCTCGAGAGCGTGCCGCCGCTGCCCGATCAAGCCGCCCACGCGGGCGCTCTGGTGGCCTCCGGCATGAGCGCGCCCGGGCGCGCGCTGTTATTCGTCGCGCTGCTCGCTCACGGCGTACTGCTGCATACCACGATCTTCCCGCAGAACGCGATGGTGTTCGGCTTCGCGTTCGCGCTGTCGGCGATGTTCTGGCTCGGTGCCGGCATCTACTGGATCGAAAGCTTCTTCTTCCCGCTCGACGGACTGCGCCTGCTGGTGTTGCCGCTCGCGTGCGCCGCGTCGCTGCTGCCGCTCGCGTTCGGCGGCGTGCGCGTGCTGCCGTATGCGGCCGCGCCGATGTTCAAGCTGCACTTCCTGATAGCGAACATCGCGTACGGTCTGTTCGCGATCGCCGCGTTACACGCCGTGCTGATGCTGGCGGTCGAGCGGCGTTTGCATTCGATGCGCGGCGCTCTCGCGCAGCGACACGCGTCGGCCGGCAACGGCTGGTGGTCGAGCTGGCTCGACACGCTGCCGCCGCTGCTCACGCTCGAGAAGCTGCTGTTTCGTCTGATCGGCGCCGGCTTCGTGCTGCTCACGCTGACGCTGCTGTCGGGCATCCTGTTCAGCGAGCAGCTGCTCGACCGCGCGTTGCGGCTCGATCACAAGACCGTGTTCGCGATTCTTTCGTGGGTGATGTTCGGCGCGCTACTGACCGCGCGCAAGGTGTCCGGCTGGCGCGGCCGAGCGGCATTGCGCTGGGTGCTGGCCTCGTTCGTCGCGTTGTTGCTCGCGTACGTCGGCAGCCGTTTCGTTTTAGAGGTGCTGTTGCACCGGCCTGTAGTGTGAGTGTCCCCATGCGACAAATCGTTTTGCTGATTCTGCTGTTCATCGTCGGTCAGTGGCTCGTTAAGGCGCTGCGCCGCCACGACGCGCAACGCACCGGCGCCCGCGGCGCCGACGGTGCCGGCGCCGCGAATGGCGGCGCGCGTTCTTCGAATGGACAACAGCCGCAGCTCGCCGAACCGATGATTCGCTGCGTCGAGTGCGGCGTGCACGCACCGAAGAGCGACTCGGTCAGCGTCGCGGGGCAGGCGTTCTGCTGCGCCGCGCACGCGCAGCGCCACGGCGCGCGTCCGAGCGGCCGCGACGCCCGATGAGCGACGTCTTCACCGTCGATGTCGACGGCTGGGTTCCCGCCGCACGCAAGCTCCCCTCGCCGAACTTCGAAGCGCGGCCGCAAGGCGCGGTGCCGACGCTGATCGTCGTTCACAACATCAGCCTGCCGCCGAACGAGTTCGGCGGCACCGCGATTGCCGAGCTGTTCCAGAACACGCTCGACTGCGACGCTCACCCGTACTACGACTCGCATCTGCGCGGCGTGCGTGTGTCCCCGCATTTCGTGATTCATCGCGACGGCGCGCTAGAGCAGTTCGTGTCCTGCAATGAGCGCGCATGGCACGCGGGACCGTCGAATTTTTTCGGCCGCGAGCGCTGCAATGACTTCTCGATCGGCATCGAACTGGAAGGCAGCGACACCACCGCCTTCGAAGCGGCGCAATACCGCACACTCGCCGCGCTCGTGATCGCACTGAAGGCGCGTTATCCGATCGACGCGCTTGCCGGACACTCCGACATCGCACCCGGTCGCAAGACCGATCCCGGTCCACATTTCGAGTGGCCGCGGCTGCAACGCGACACGTTGCTCGACGCTCGGTATTTCCCCTATCTCAAGTTTTCCGAAACGCGGTAATCCCCCTTCGCACGATCTTGCGTGATCCGCAGAGAACGAGGCGCAGCCTGCTTCTCCGCGGAGCTTATGCGCGTCGCGCGACGCAAAAGTCAAGACTTCGAACGCAAATAAAACGGTTTGACCTGTCTCGAATCTCCACTATACTTGGTGCCGACAACTGAGTTTCGCACTATATCTTGTGTTGTGCTGTGAATAACCATGTGCATAACCGAGTGAATAAGAGTGGATAAGTCTGCGGCGCCCCGCTCCCCGAGCACGGCGCCGCAAGCATTCCAGACAGCGAAAAAAATTCCTGGGGCGCAGCCGTTGGGGGATCTCCGGCCGCATCCAGAAGCATTCAGGAAAGGACCAGCCAGTGATCGCGACCGACCCGATGAAGACCGTCATCAAATCGAACCAGGCTTCCTCGCAGTTGCATCCCGCCAACCGGCGTAGCCGGCCTTCCTGCACCTCATCGCTCGCGCACGCGACGGCGCGGCGTTCGATTTAATCCGCGGCACCCGCCGCCATTTCCAAGACCAGGAGCTTTGCAAATGCAAACCACCGACAACGTGACGACCCGGTACGAGGGCTCACCGACTGGCCAGGCGTTCGGCCAGACTCAAGGCGCACAGTCGCTCGCGCCGCAAGCGAACTACGCCGACTACAAGGTGATCCGCCGCAACGGCACCGTGGTGTCGTTCGAGCCGTCGAAAATCGCGATCGCCGTGACGAAGGCGTTCCTCGCCGTCAACGGTGGTCAGGGCGCGGCGTCGGCACGGGTGCGCGAACTGGTCGAGCAACTCACGCAGAACGTGGTGCGCGCGCTGCTGCGCAGCCGTCCGAACGGCGGCACGTTCCATATCGAAGACATTCAGGATCAGGTCGAACTCGCGCTGATGCGCGGCGGCGAACACAACGTCGCGCGTGCTTACGTGCTGTATCGCGAGAAGCGCAACCAGGCGCGCGCGCATGACGACCACGCAGATGCCGCGAGCACGCCGGGCCTGAACGTGACCGACAACGGCATCACGCGTCCGCTGGACATGGCCGCGCTGCGCGGCATCATCGAGTCCGCGTGCGCGAACCTCGGCGACGCGGTGAGCGCCGAGCCGATCGTCGCGGAAACGGTGAAGAACCTGTACGACGGTGTGCCGATGAGCCAGGTATATGACTCGGCCATCCTCGCTGCCCGCACGATGATCGAAAAGGACCCGGCCTACAGCCAGGTCACCGCGCGCATCCTGCTGCACACGATCCGCCGCGAGATCCTCGAAGAAGAAGTCACGCAAGCCGAAATGGGCGAGCGCTACGCCGAGTACTTCCCGCAGTTCATCAAGCGCGGCGTGCAAGCCGAGCTGCTCGACGACAAGCTGCTGCAGTTCGACCTGAAGCGTCTCGGTGCCGCGCTCGACGCGAACCGCGACCTGCAATTCGGCTACCTCGGTCTGCAGACGCTGTATGACCGCTACTTCCTGCATCACGACAACGTCCGTATCGAAATGCCGCAGGCATTCTTTATGCGTGTCGCGATGGGTCTGTCGCTGAACGAGATCGACCGCGAAGCGCGCGCGATCGAGTTCTACAACGTGCTGTCGAGCTTCGACTTCATGAGCTCGACGCCGACGCTGTTCAACTCGGGCACGCGCCGCTCGCAGCTGTCGTCGTGCTACCTGACCACGGTCGACGACGACCTCGACGGCATCTACGAAGCGCTGAAGGAAAACGCGCTGCTGTCGAAGTTCGCTGGCGGTCTCGGCAACGACTGGACGCGTGTGCGCGCGCTCGGCTCGCACATCAAGGGCACCAACGGCAAGTCGCAGGGCGTGGTGCCGTTCCTGAAGGTCGTCAACGACACGGCGGTCGCGGTGAACCAGGGCGGCAAGCGCAAGGGCGCGGTGTGCGCGTACCTTGAATCGTGGCACCTCGACATCGAAGAATTCCTGGAGCTGCGCAAGAACACCGGCGACGACCGTCGTCGCACGCACGACATGAACACCGCGAACTGGATTCCCGACCTGTTCATGAAGCGCGTGATGGAAGGCGGCGACTGGACGCTGTTCTCGCCGTCCACCTGCCCGGATCTGCACGACAAGTTCGGCGCCGAGTTCGAAACGGCTTACACAGCTTACGAAGACAAGGTCGCGCGCGGCGAGATCAAGCTGTTCAAGAAGATCCCGGCGGCGCAGCTGTGGCGCAAGATGCTCGGCATGCTGTTCGAAACCGGCCATCCGTGGATCACGTTCAAGGACCCGTGCAACGTGCGCTCGCCGCAGCAGCACGTCGGCGTCGTCCACTCGTCGAACCTGTGCACGGAAATCACGCTGAATACGAGCGACGCCGAAATCGCCGTTTGTAACCTCGGCTCGGTGAACCTCGTCGCGCACCTGAAGGAACAGGCCGACGGCACGGTGGCGCTCGACCACGACAAGCTCAAGCGCACGATCAGCGTCGCGATGCGCATGCTCGACAACGTGATCGACATCAACTACTACGCGGTCGCCAAGGCGCGCAACTCGAACCTGAAGCACCGTCCGGTCGGCCTCGGCATCATGGGCTTCCAGGACTGCCTGCACGTGCTGCGCACGCCGTACGCGTCGCCCGAAGCGGTCGAGTTCGCCGATCGCTCGATGGAAGCGGTTTGCTACTACGCGTACTACGCGTCGACCGAGCTTGCCGAAGAGCGCGGCCGCTACTCGAGCTACCGCGGCTCGCTGTGGGATCGCGGCATCCTCCCGCAAGATTCGGTGGCGCTGCTCGCCGAAGCGCGCGGCGGTTATGTCGAGGTGGATTCGAGCGAGTCGATGGACTGGCCCGCGCTGCGCTCGCGCATCGCGACCTACGGCATGCGCAACTCGAACTGCGTGGCGATCGCGCCGACCGCGACGATCTCGAACATCATCGGCGTGTCGGCGTGCATCGAGCCGACCTATCAGAACCTGTACGTGAAGTCGAACCTGTCGGGCGAGTTCACGGTGGTCAACGACTACCTGGTGCGCGACCTGAAGGCGCGCGGCCTGTGGGACGAAGTGATGGTCGCCGACCTGAAGTACTTCGACGGCACGCTTTCGCGCATCGACCGCATCCCGGCCGACCTGCGCGCGATCTACGCGACCGCTTTCGAAGTCGATCCGGTGTGGCTCGTCGAGTCGGCCTCGCGTCGTCAGAAGTGGATCGACCAGGCGCAGTCGCTGAACATCTACATGGCGGGCGCATCGGGCAAGAAGCTCGACGAGATCTACAAGCTCGCATGGCTGCGCGGTTTGAAGACCACCTACTACCTGCGCACGATGGCGGCGACGCACGTCGAGAAATCGACGGTCGCGCACGGCGCGCTGAACGCGGTGAGCTCGGGTCATGACGGCTCGGGCGGCGCAGGCGGCGCGGCAGGCGGCTTCGGTGTGGGCGGCTCGACGGGTGGTGTGGCGGGCGGCGTGAACGGCGGCTTCCAGGCAGCGACTGCCGCGGTGGCAGTCGAAGCGGCACCCGAAGCGGATGGTCCGGTCTGCATGATGCGTCCTGGCGATCCCGGCTTCGACGAGTGCGAGGCTTGCCAGTAACTAGAGGCAAGCAGCGGGAGCGATGCTTGCTAACTGCACACGAGGGTCGTAGGTGGAGACCCGCAGGCGGCGAGCGACGCGCCCCGTTGATGAAGTAGAAGCAGGTCGATGAGCGGTGAGCGGTATCGAAGCCTCACCGCTCGTCGATGCAGAGAAGCAACACAGCAGTTGGCAACACCAGACGATCGCTCGACATGGCATCGCACCTCACCCGCCAACGCTGACGCAACATGCTCAACGCGGCTCACCGCCGACTCTCGCGATGAGCGATTCGCGCGGCATCGATCGGTCCATCGATCAGTCGGCGGATGCCGCGAGCGCACTGCGCAATACATATAGATAGAGCAACGAAACGTCGTGTCGAAACGTTGCTCTTCGAGTTCGCGAAGGACCTCGGCAACACATGTTCAACACGCGTTCATCACGCGTCACTCGATGCGTTACTGCATGAGTCGCACGAAGCGTGTCGAACAAAGTGTTGTATGAACGTAGCAACGCGAATCGAAAACAGGAATTTTCGCGAGTGAGCTCTTTTATCGCTCGTGAAAAGATGGTACAAACCGTTCTAAATTGATGGTGACATTTATGCTCAACTGGGATGACGAGATCACTGCCGTAACTCCCTCGAGCGCGACGCAACCGAACGTGTTGCGCAACGCTGCGGGGTCGGCTGTGGGTTCGCAAATCGGAACGCGTTCCGCTCCTCATGCTCCCTCCGCTCAAGAAGTCTTCGCGAACGACATCGCTGTCGCTCCCGTCGCTCATGCTGGCAACGCGGCGGCTGCTTCCGAAGCGCGCGTCAATGTCGCCGACAAGCGCATCATCAACGGCCAGACTGACGTCAATCAGCTGGTGCCGTTCAAGTACAAGTGGGCCTGGGAAAAGTATCTGGCGGGTTGTGCCAACCATTGGATGCCGCAGGAAGTGAACATGTCGCGCGACATCGCCCTGTGGAAAGACCCGAACGGGCTGACCGAAGACGAGCGCCGCATCGTCAAGCGCAACCTGGGCTTCTTCGTGACGGCCGACTCGCTCGCCGCCAACAACATCGTGCTGGGCACCTACCGCCACATCACGGCGCCCGAATGCCGCCAGTTCCTGCTGCGCCAGGCGTTCGAAGAGGCGATCCACACGCATGCTTACCAGTACATCGTCGAGTCGCTCGGTCTCGACGAGGGCGAAATCTTCAACGCGTATCACGAGGTCCCGTCGATCCGCGCGAAAGACGAATTCCTGATTCCGTACATCCACGTGCTGACCGACCCGGCCTTCAAGACCGGTACGCTCGAAGCAGACCAGACGCTGCTGCGCTCGCTGATCGTGTTCGCCTGTGTGATGGAAGGCCTGTTCTTCTACGTCGGCTTTACGCAAATCCTGGCGCTCGGCCGCCAGAACAAGATGACCGGCGCGGCGGAGCAGTACCAGTACATCCTGCGCGACGAGTCGATGCACTGCAACTTCGGCATCGACCTGATCAACCAGATCAAACTCGAAAACCCGCACCTGTGGACGGCTGAGTTTCGCGCCGAAATTCGCGCGATCTTCCAGCAGGCGGTCGAGCTCGAATACCGCTACGCCGAAGATACGATGCCGCGCGGCGTGCTCGGCCTCAACGCGTCGATGTTCAAGAGCTATCTGCGCTTCATCTGCAACCGTCGTTGCCAGCAGATCGGTCTCGATCCGCTGTACCCGAACGAGGAAAACCCGTTCCCGTGGATGAGCGAGATGATCGACCTGAAGAAAGAACGCAATTTCTTCGAGACGCGAGTGATCGAATATCAGACTGGCGGTGCGCTTTCCTGGGAGTGAGCCGGGATTCGCGTCGCGGATGGTTTCATTGATGGGGATGCCGCCGCCTGTGGCCGCGGCGCCCCGGGTTAGGAGCAGAACGGCCTGATGCAAAGCGTGCCCGGTGCCTTGACGGCCCACAAACATGACAGGCACTTTGCGGACCCTTCAGTGGGATGGGCAAACTTCCCCCCGGAAAAAGCCGCTGGCGTCGTTGCCGGCGGCCCGATCAAGCAATTGCCGGCGTCGCCTCGCGACGCCGACCAGATTTGGCGCGCGGTGCCTTGGGGCACGGCGCGCCTTACCGCATTCATTAGCGTAAGCGCGCCGCACCTGCGTACGCCGATGAATAGCCCGCTTCGTAGCGCGCGCCCTGAGAAGCGTCCGCGGGAAGCGGGTTTTGACGAAGGGTGTAGTTTGAACTGACCTCATCTGAAAACCTGAAGGAGAAAATGATGGCAACTGCAAAGAAAGCCGCGGCCAAGAAGACCGCAGCAAAGAAGACCGCAGCCAAGAAGGCTGCTCCGGCTAAGAAGGCTGCTCCGGCCAAGAAAGTCGCCGCGAAGAAGGTCGCAGTGAAGAAGGTCGCAGCGAAGAAGGTTGCAGCGAAGAAGGTCGCGGCGAAGAAGGCAGCACCGGCGAAGAAAGCCGCAGTGAAGAAGGTCGCGGCGAAGAAGGTCGCAGCCAAGAAGGTCGCGGCGAAGAAGGCAGCACCGGCGAAGAAAGCCGCGGTGAAGAAGGTCGCAGCGAAGAAGGTCGCAGCGAAGAAGGCAGCACCGGCGAAGAAGGCCGCAGCGAAGAAGGCAGCACCGGCGAAGAAGGCCGCGGCGAAGAAGACCGCTGCCAAGAAGGCCGCGCCTGCGAAAAAGGCTGCAGCCAAGAAAGCTGCACCTGCCAAGAAGGCTGCCGCGAAGAAGGCCGCCGCACCTGCGAAGAAGGCTGCGCCTGCGAAGAAGGCTGTCGCCAAGAAGGCCGCGCCTGCTCCCGCTGCGCCTGCTGTCTCGAGCGCACCGGCGGCGACGGTGAAGACCGCGCTGAACCCGGCAGCGGCATGGCCGTTCCCGACGGGCAGCCGTCCGTAAGCAGTAGCAGTAGCAGTAGCTGTACGTCGACGCATCGCACGATGTGTCGGATGACCGGGTCGTGCTCGAGCTGTTGCGAGCGCCACCCGGTCAATGTCCCGTTGCCGGTGTGCCGGTGGCGGGTTTTTTTTGCCCGTCGCCCAGAAAGAAAAACACGCATGGACCCGTGAGGGCGCATGCGTGTGATGTCGTCGTCGCGGCGCTGAACTACGCGCGGCCGCGCGGGAGGGAAACTGCGCTAGTGCGTGACGCGCGTGACGCCGCCGCTCGACAGCAGCCGCACGCGATCGCCGGCGCGGAAGATTTCGCCGGTGGCAGTTTGGGTGATGGCGCGCATGTCGCCGTTGTCGAGCCGCACGGTGATTTCGATGCCGTCGCGCATCGCGACGCGGTTTTCGATCGCATTGCCGGCGACCGCACCGCCGATGCCGCCGACGATACCCGTCGCGACCTGGCCACGTCCGCCGCCGAACGCAGTGCCGGCGAGCGCGCCGAGCGCGGCGCCGCCGAGTGCGCCGATGCCGATCGGCTGACCTTCGTTCGTGCTGATCCGCACCGCGCGCACGCTCTCCACCGTGGCCATCCGAACCGTCTGTTCACGCTGCGCCTGTGAGGCGGTGAAAACGTCGGGAGAGCTGCTGTTGACCGCACACCCCGACATGGCCAGCGAACCGGCGATCAAGGTGGCGACGATCAGGCGACTCGAGGTTCTCATTCCCAAACTCCCATAGCACGCGATATCAGTGCAGGTCGTATCCGAAGGCCTGCTTGAACCGCTCGTTGATTTCCGCCCGGCTGGGCGCGTAGTTTTGCGGGCCTTGATGCTCGATCTTCAATGCGCCCATCAGGCTGGCAAGACGGCCGGTCGTGGCCCAGCCGAGGCCCTTCTCGATACCGTAGAGCAGGCCGCCGCGAAATGCGTCGCCGCAACCGGTGGGATCGAGCACTCGCCTGGCCGTGACCGCCGGGATCTCTTCGATACCGCCGCCGTGATGGATCTGAGCACCCTTCTCGCCGAGCGTGATGATCAGCGCATCGACCTTGCTGGCGATCTGTTCGATCGACCAGCCGGTCTTGTTGCTCACCAGCGCGGCTTCGTAATCGTTGACCGCTACATAGGTAGCAAGTTCAATGACGCGCCGCAGCGTCTCGCCGTCGAACAGCGGCAAACCCTGGCCCGGATCGAAGATGAACGGCACGCCCGCGGCGGCCAGCTGTTCGGAGTGTTGAACCATGCCGTCATAGCCGTCCGGCGCGACGATGCCGAGCGTCAGGCCTTTCACTTCGTCGGCGCGATTCTGATGCGACTGCATCATCGCGCCCGGATGGAACGCGGTGATCTGGTTGTTCTCGAGGTCGGTCGTGATCATCGCCTGCGCCGAGTAGGTGTCGGGTACGACGAGCACGTTTTCCGTCGACAGGCCGAGCTCTGCGAGCCGGTCCAGATAAAGCTGCGCGTCGACGGCGCCGATCGCGCCCATGATGCGCGCGTCGCCGCCGAGCAGATTCAGCGCATACGCGATGTTGCCCGCGCAGCCGCCGAACTCGCGACGCATGGTCGGCACGAGAAAGCTTACGTTCAGGATGTGGACCTGCTCCGGCAGGATGTGCTCCCGAAAGCGGCCTTCGAAGGTCATGATGTTGTCGTACGCGAGCGAGCCGCAGATGAGCGTAGCCAAGGCGAGCGTTCCTGTATGAAAGCGGTGGGGAAAAGACGCGCTGCGCCGACAGCGCCGCGCGAGGCGCGGCGCTGTCGTTCGTGCGCAAGAGGGCTTACTTCAGCGCGGCGAGCGCTGCGTCGTAGTTCGGTTCGTTCTTGATCTCGCCGACCAGTTCTGCGTGCAGGACCTTGTCGTTCTCGTCGAGCACGACGACCGCGCGCGCGGTCAGGCCGGTCAGCGGGCCGCTCGTCACGTCGACGCCGTACGCTTGCGCGAACTCGTGGCCGCGGAACGTCGACGCAGTCACCACGTTCTCGATGCCCTCGGTCGTGCAGAAGCGCGACGCCGCGAACGGCAGGTCGCCCGACACGACGATCACGGCCGTGTTGCTGAGCTTCGCGGCGGCTTCGTTGAACTTGCGCGTCGACGTCGCGCAGGTCGGCGTGTCGAGACTCGGGACGATGTTGAGCACCTTGCGCTTGCCGGCGAAGTCGGCGAGCGTCAGCGGCTTCAGGTCCTTGCCGACCAGCGAGAACGCGGCGGCCTGCTGGCCGACCGACGGGAACGTACCGCTTACTTCGATCGGGTTGCCACCCAGCGTGACTTGACTCATGTGTTGTGCTCCGAAAAGGGCGTCAGTGACGACAATGATGCGCCCGCTCGGGAGCGGGCGCGCGAGGGTGCGTTACGGATAAAAAATCTGTACGCGAAAATTGGAGGCGATCGCGGTGCCGGTGTCGAGGTGCACGATCATCGTCTGCGTCGCATGCGCGGGCAGGCCGGCCGCGATCACGGTGCCGGGCGGCACGTAATCCTGCGGCCACAGCACGCGCCGTACCGCGACGTTGTTCTGATCGTCGAGCAGCGTGAGTTCGATCGCGGGATAGGCGAGCGCGATGTTCAGGCGATTGTGCAGCGGCATCTTCAGCTCGAGCTTGTGCGGGCCGTCGATCTGCCGCAGATCGGAGGGCTCGACCAGCAGGCCTTCGATGTCGTGCGGCGGCGTCAGTTGACAGCCGAGATGCGCGCAGGCCTGCGCATACAGGATCTGCGAGCGCGGCACGTTGACCATGATGGTCTCGCGTTGCCACCACGCGAGTTGCGCGAGCAGCGCAATGACGAGCAGCGCGGCGAGCACCACGCCGGCCACGATCCAGCCGACGCGTCCGGCGTCCACCGGGCGGGTTTCGCGCATCACCGGGAACGGATCGTCGCCAGCGCTGATTGGGGGATTGACCGAGAACGGCTCGCCGCTCGATGGGGCGGACGAAGGACCGCCCGGCGGGCGCGGGCCGCCGGGACCGCCGGCGCCGGAAGCGCCCGCGGCGGCGCCGAAGCCGGCCGCGTCCGCACCGGCCGCGCCGAAGCCAGCCGCACCTAAGCCCGTCGCGCCTAAGCCGGCCGCACCGAAGTGCGGTTCGTTGTCGCGCATGCCATGCAGGCTTGCTGGCCCGCGCCGCGCGCGTTCGTCGAGCATGGACGGCTCGGGGCGTTCGACCTTGTGCCAGACGCGCGGCGCTTCGTCTTCGACGCGCGGCGCTTCGTCGTCGACTCGCGGTGGGGCAGCAGGCGCGGAGGGCGGGACGACAGGCGGTTCATCGACCGCGTCGTCGGCGGGATAGGCGAACGGTTCGAGCGGCGCGTCGGCCAGCGTCGGCTCATCGTCCGCGGGTAGTGGCGCCGAGAAAGCGCCAGCGGGCAATTCAGGTTCGGTCTGGCGCGGAGCGCCGGATGTGACGGTGGCGTGCCCGGTGCCGCCAAGCGGCAGCGGCGCGAGCGGCACGCTGCTCGCGTGGTCGCGCAAACGGCTATCGAGCGTGCTGCGGGAAATGCTGGTGGAGTCCTGTTCCGGAGCCGGTGCTCCCGGGGCCCATGCGTCGCCACTGGAGTCCGGGCCTGGTTGCCGCACTCCCGACAGCGCTTCGATCGCCGCCGCGGCGGCAACCGGCTTGGCCGTGGAAAAATCGCCGCCTTCGGAGACGTCGAACAGACTGCTCGACGCGTCGAAGACTTCCTGACAATGCCCGCACCGCACGAGGCCGCGGCGCTGAGCAAGCTGCGCCGGTTGCAGACGGAAGACAGTTTCGCAGAAGGGGCAACGCGTCGCCAGGTGCATATCGAGCCGTTGAGCCAGAGGCCGTTAGGTTGACAATACGCCTTATTCTAATTGCTTTCGCGACGCGTTCCGGCGAGGCACACCCAACCTTCATGTTCGCGCCACACGCTGATATCGATCCAGCGCGCGTAGACCTGCGCGACTTCGTCGGCCTGGCGCGCGAGAATGCCCGACAGCGCGATGCGGCCGCCCGGCTTCACCTTCGACGACAGCATCGACGCCATCAGCTTCAGCGGATTCGACAGGATGTTCGCGACCACGACATCGAATTCGCCGGCCGGGCAGGCATCGGGCAGGCCGTAGGTCACTTCGGCGTGATTGCGCTCGCTATTGTGACGCGCCGATTCGACCGCCTGCGGATCGATGTCGATGCCGATCACCGGATCGGCGCCGCACTTCTTCGCGAGAATCGCAAGGATGCCCGAGCCGCAGCCGTAGTCGAGCACGGACTGGCCGGGCTTGATCGACTGCTCGATCCACTCCATGCACAGACGCGTGGTGGGGTGGCTGCCGGTGCCGAACGCGAGGCCCGGATCGAGTTCGAGCACGAGTGCGTCGGGGTCCGGCGCATCGTGCCACGACGGCACGACCCAGATGCGCTCGCCGATCTGGATCGGATCGAATTGCGACTGCGTGAGCCGCACCCAGTCCTGCTCCTCGACCTCGCGCACGGTATAGGCCGGCGCGGTTTCGAGTCCGATTTCGTTGGCCGCGGCGGTCAGCAGCACGGCCGGATCATGCTCCGGCGCGAGCAGTGCGATCACGCGCGAATGCTGCCACGCCGTGCGATCCGGCGTGAGACCGGGCTCGCCGAACAGCGGCTGCTCGTCGGGCGTGTCGGCGTCGGCGTCTTCGACCGACACCGACAGCGCGCCCAGTTCGAGCAGCGCGTCGGACAACTCCTCAGCGTGCTCGCGCGCCAGTTCCGCGACCAGTTCCCGATAACTCATGACTTACGCTTCTTCTGCGACCTGCTGACGCGCGGCCAACCGGTTTTCGAGGTAGTGGATGCTGGTGCCGCCTTCGACGAACTTCGCGTCGAGCATCAGCTCGCGGTGCAGCGGGATGTTGGTCTGAATGCCTTCGACCACCATCTCCGACAACGCGATGCGCATCCGGCTGATCGCCTGTTCGCGCGTGGCGCCGTAAGCGATCAGCTTGCCGATCATCGAATCATAGTTCGGCGGCACGAAATAACCATTGTAGGCGTGCGAATCGACGCGGATGCCAGGACCGCCCGGCATATGCCACGACGTCAGGCGTCCCGGCGACGGCGTGAACTTGAACGGATCTTCGGCGTTGATCCGGCATTCGATCGCATGGCCGCGGAACTGGATGTCGCGCTGACGGAACGCGAGCTTCTCGCCGGCCGCGATGCGGATCTGTTCCTGCACGATGTCGACACCGGTGATCAGTTCCGTCACCGGATGCTCGACTTGCACGCGCGTGTTCATCTCGATGAAGTAGAACTCGCCGTTTTCATACAGGAACTCGAAGGTGCCCGCGCCGAGATAGCCCATCTTCTTGCACGCATCCGCGCAACGATCGCCGATCCGGTCGATCAGACGGCGCGCGATGCCCGGCGCCGGCGCTTCCTCGATCACCTTCTGGTGACGGCGCTGCATCGAGCAGTCGCGCTCGCCGAGCCACACGGCGTTCTTGAACGAGTCGGCCAGCACCTGGATTTCGATGTGCCGCGGGTTCTCGAGAAATTTCTCCATGTAGACCTGCGGGTTGCCGAACGCGCGGCCGGCTTCCTCGCGGGTCATGTTGACCGCGTTGACGAGCGCCGCTTCCGTGTGCACCACGCGCATGCCGCGGCCGCCGCCGCCGCCGGCCGCCTTGATGATGACCGGATAGCCGATCTGGCGGGCAATCTTCACGATCTCCTTCGGATCGTCCGGCAGCGCGCCTTCCGAACCCGGCACGCAGGGCACGCCGGTCTTGATCATGGTCTGCTTGGCCGTGACCTTGTCGCCCATCATGCGGATCGTTTCCGGACGCGGGCCGATAAAGGTGAAGCCGGACTGCTCGACGCGCTCGGCGAAGTCGGCGTTCTCCGACAGGAAGCCGTAGCCGGGGTGGATCGCTTCGGCGTCGGTGACTTCGGCCGCGCTGATCAGCGCGGGCATGTTCAGATAGCTCAGATTCGACGGTGCCGGGCCGATGCAGACCGCCTCGTCGGCGAGCTTCACGTACTTGGCTTCCTTGTCGGCTTCCGAATAGACGACGACCGTCTTGACGCCGAGCTCGCGGCAGGCGCGCTGGATACGAAGCGCGATCTCGCCACGATTGGCAATGAGGATTTTTTCAAACATAGCGGGTTTTCGACTCATCAATGGGCGCCGGGTCGGTCACGACGCTGGCTGCCGCAGAGGATCGGTCGCGCGCCTCGGGACGAACGGCGCGCGGGCGGCGAATGGTGCGTGCCGCGTTAGCCGACCACGAACAGCGGTTGGCCGTACTCGACCGCCTGGCCGTTTTCGACGAGGATTTCCTTGACCACGCCCGACTTGTCCGCCTCGATCTCGTTGAGCAGCTTCATCGCTTCGATGATGCAGATGGTCTGGCCTTCCTTGACTGTGTCGCCGACCTGCACGAACGGATCGGCACCCGGCGACGGCGCGCGGTAGAACGTGCCGACCATCGGCGAGGTGACGACGTGACCCTGCGGCGCGGCGGCTGCCGGCGTGGCCGGCGCGCTGGCGGCGGCCGGCGCTTCGACTGCTGCCGGCGCGGCTTGCGGGAATTGCGGTGCGGCGTACGAGGCGGACGGTTGGACGTAAACCGGCGGCGCATTCTTGACGATGCGGACTTTGCCTTCGCCCTCGGTCACTTCGAGTTCGGAAATACCGGACTCCGAGACGAGGTCGATCAGAGTTTTGAGTTTACGTAGATCCATCAGGGTGCCCCTTTCAATGCGTAGTGTGCCGGCGTGTGCAAGTGCAGTAGCCGGCTCAAATTGGACGTGTTTGGATTCAGCCGCGCGACGTGCCGGCGGCGAGCCGGTCGAACGCGAATTCGAGCGCGTACAGATACCCCTTCCAGCCGAGGCCGCAAATTACGCCCTCTGCCTGGTCGGAGAAATACGAGTGATGCCTGAACGGTTCCCGGCGATGCACGTTCGACAGATGAATCTCGACGAACGGGATGCCGACCCCCGCTAGTGCGTCCCGAATGGCCACGCTCGTGTGCGTGTACGCGGCGGGATTGATCAGGATGAAATCGGTTTGTTCGGTGCGGGCCGCCTGAATACGGTCGACCAACGCGCCTTCGTAATTGCTCTGGAACGACGCGAGTTCGACGCCTGCATCGGCTGCACGGTCTGCCAGCGCCTGATCGATCTGCGGCAGGGTCACGCGACCGTAGACCTCGGGTTCTCGGGTGCCGAGAAGGTTGAGGTTGGGTCCGTGCAGTACCAGCAGGCGCGTCATGGTCGCTTCTTTTTCCGTGGAATTGCGCGCACTTTAGCGCTGATTAGAGAAACTTGTCTAGTTTCGCGCGCGTACGCGGCGGCGGCCGGGTTGGGCCGCCGCACAGCCGTGAGCCGAACTTCACTCAAATTCGGGGATTATCCGTGCATTTTTGCTCGTTCTGCACGGAATCGGATGCCAAAAAGCGCAGCGTCGGAAATCGGGGAAATTTACAGCGTATCGAGCGTCTGGCGCAGGGCCGCGGGGTCGATCTGGCCCAATTTTGTCGAGCGGATGTTGCCTTTTGCGTCGATCACGACGGTAAACGGCAAACCGCCGGCGGTGTTGCCGAAGGCGCGCGCGAGATCCGCGCCGCCGAAGCCGGTGATGTAGATGGGGTACGCGACCTTGACCTTCTGCAGGAAGGTCTGGATGTTCTTTTCCGAGTCGACGCCGAGACCGACGAACTGGATGCCCTTCTTCGCGTACTCGCGTTGGATTTGCGATAGCGCCGGCATTTCCTCGACGCACGGAGCGCACCACGACGCCCAAAAGTTGACGACGATCGGGTGGCCCTTGAGCAGGCTCAGCGACTGCGGCTTGCCGTCGACATTCGTGACGGGCGCGCTCCACAGCTGCTGGACGGGGCTCGCATGGGTGTCGGGCTGTGACCCGCCCTGCGCCGCGTACGCGACGTCGATACCGCGATTGAGCCAGTGATTGGCCAGCACGCCGCCGCCTGCAGCGACCAGCGCGACGGCCGCGCCCGCCAGCATACGTCTTGTGTTCATCGTGCTCCGTTCTATCTGGTCAATTGGTGAAGGATGGCACCTGGTCGCCGTCGAGCAGCGCCTGCACCGCCTGCAAGTTCGCCCGCGCCGTGCGGCCGCGCGCGTCGGCGCGCACCGCGCCGCGCAGGTCGTCGGTTTCGTACAGCGCGACATGGATGCCGACCGGCTCGGCGTTGCGATCGTCCGCGGGACGCCACAGAAAGCTCAGCGTCTCCACATAGCCACGTCCCGCGAAATGCCGCGTTTCAGACACGTCGTACTGGATGTTCGCATTCAGCATGTAGATCGCGACTTCCTTCGGGTTGTCGCAAAACACCTGCAGATGCACGTCCGAGTGCTCGCCGGCCGTGCCGCCGAGCACTGCGCCCGTCAGATACGGGTTGAACGGCGCGAGCCGCTCCATCCAGTCGACCGCGATCACACGCAGCCGCCGCAAGAGCGCCGGCTGGCTGTCGCCCTGGAACAGCGACTGATATTCGCGGATTTCTTCTTCGATCTGGTCGTTATCCGGCAGCCATTCGCCGGCAACACGGGTCTCGCCGACGACCTGCCGGGCCGCCTTGCGCTTCGCGCTGGCGTAGTCCAGACCGTCCTCGGCAATCATGCGCGCAGCCGCGATCGCGATTTCCTCGCGCACGCGTTGCGGATCGAAATGTGATTTGCGGACCATCCCTGCATCATACTAGATCGGGCCTGGCGACGCGGTTGGGCGGCCCGGACGGGGCGGCGCCGGGCGTGGCCCGCAGGGGCGGCGCGCGCCGTGTCGGTTACAATAGGCGTCCTTTGCAGACGGTCGTTCCGGCCGTCCTGCGGCCTCCCATCCCTCGCAAAAAAACGCCCCCGCGGCACGACAGGCTTATGCATATCCACATCCTCGGCATCTGCGGCACCTTCATGGGCGGACTCGCGGTGCTCGCGCGCAATGCGGGCCACACGGTGACCGGCTGCGACGCCGGCGTCTATCCGCCGATGAGCACGCAGCTCGAGGCGCAAGGCATCCGTCTGATCGAGGGTTACGACGCGGAACAGCTGAACGGCCTGAACGCGGATCTATTCGTGATCGGCAACGTGGTCACGCGCGGCAACCCGCTGATGGAAGCGATTCTGGACCGCGGCCTGCCGTACGTGTCCGGTCCGCAGTGGCTCGGCGAGCACGTGCTGAACGGCAAATGGGTGCTGGCCGTGGCCGGCACGCACGGCAAGACCACCACGAGCTCGATGCTGACCTGGTTGCTCGAACACGCGGGCCTGAATCCGGGTTTTCTGATCGGTGGTGTGCCGCTGAACTTCGGCGTGTCGGCGCGGCTCACCGATTCGAGCTTCTTCGTGATCGAAGCCGACGAATACGACACCGCATTCTTCGATAAACGCTCGAAGTTCGTCCATTACCGCCCGAAAACGGCGGTGCTGAACAATCTCGAATTCGATCACGCCGACATCTTCCCCGATCTCGCTGCGATCGAAACGCAGTTCCACCATCTGATCCGTACAGTGCCGCGCATTGGCCGCGTCGTCACGAACGGCCGCGAGGACGCGCTCGAGCGCGTGCTGACGCGCGGCTGCTGGAGCGAGGTCGAGCGCTTCGGGGTGCAGGGTGGCTGGGAGATCCAGCCGGCGGAGCAAGGCGTGCCCGTCGACGAACGCTTTGCCGTCTATCACAACGGCGAGCGCGTCGGCGTGGTCGACTGGCAGGTGCAGGGCGAACATAACCGCATGAACGCGCTCGCCGCGATCGCCGCCGCGCGCCATGTGGGCGTGCCGCCCGCGCAGGCCGCGAAATCGCTGTCGAGCTTCCGCAACGTCAAGCGCCGCATGGAAGTACGGGGCAGCGTCGACGGCGTGACCGTATACGACGACTTCGCGCATCACCCCACCGCGATCGAAACGACGGTGGCTGGGCTGCGCGCACGCGTCGGCCGCGACAACACGCGAATTCTCGCGGTGCTCGAACCGCGCTCGAACACGATGAAGCTCGGCGTGATGAAAGCGCAACTACCGGCAAGCCTCGCCGACGCCGACCTCGTGTTCGGCTACGGCGCGCCGAGCGGGCGCGACGCGCTCGGCTGGAACCTCGGCGAAGCGCTCGCGCCGCTCGACGGCAAGGCTCAGGCGTTCGACAACCTCGACGCGCTCGTGAAGGCGGTGGTCCACGCGGCGCGTCCCGGCGATCAGATTCTGGTGATGAGCAATGGCGGCTTCGGCGGCGTGCATCAGAAGCTGCTCGACGGTCTTTCGACGCGAGGCGCGTCGTGATTCTGTATCTGCACGGTTTCCGTTCGTCGCCGAATTCGTTCAAGGCGCGACTGCTCGCGACGCGTCTCGCCGAGCTGGGCCGCGCCGACGAATGGTGCTGCCCGATGCTGCCGGTGTCGCCGCTCGAAACCGTGGCGCTCGCCGAATCGCTGGTCGCCGGCGCGCGCGCGAACGGCGATGCAGGGCAGGTGACCGTAATCGGCAGTTCGCTCGGCGGCTACTTCGCCACGCATCTGGCCGAGAAGCACGGCTGGCCGGCCGTGCTGCTGAACCCGGCGGTCGTGCCGCAGCGTGACCTGAGCGCGTATCTCGGCGAGCAGCCGTTGTGGCATGGCGGCGGCAGCATCGTCGTCGAGCCGCATCATCTGGATGAATTGCGCGCGCTCGGCGTGGCGTCGATCACGCGGCCCGAACGCTATTATTTGATGGCAGCCACCGGCGACGAAGTGCTCGACTATCGCGAAATGCTCGCGCACTATCCGGGCGCGCGCACCACGCTGATCGAAGGCAGCGACCACGCAATCAGCGAGTTCGCGCAGTATCTCGACGACGTGCTGGCGTTCTGCGACGGCGAACACGTCGAGCCGCCGGCGCCGCGCGCGGCGGCTTGACGGCGCGCAAGGGCCGCGGCACCGATCCCCACAAGGACAACAGCCGGAAAGACACACCGACCGCCGCCACCGCTGGTCGCAAGATTCAACCCGCTGGCACGCGCAGTGCGCGCCGCGGATTCACTATCACGAACAGGTTGCCGTGCCGCGCATGCAGTGATCGATCGCCACAGGGCGTCGGGCGCGCCGGCAGATGCAAGTCAGAACGAGAGTATTGAGTGAACGTTTTCTTCGAGGAATCGGGCAGTTTCAAGGCCGGCAGCGTACTGTCGCGTCAGGGTGACGCGTTTCAGGTCGAGTTGCCGGGCGGGCGGCGCGCGAAGGTGCGCGCCAAGGATGTGCTGATCGAGTTCGAGAAGCCCACCGCGGCCGAACTGATGCAGCAGGCCGACGCGTTGGCGCAGGAAATCGATCTGGACTTCCTGTGGGAATGCGCGCCGGACGATGAATTCCCGTTCGCGACGCTGGGCGCCGAGTACTTCGGCGCGAGCTTCGGCGCAATCGAGCGCGCGGCGCTGGTGCTGCGCATGCACGGTTCGCCGGTGTACTTCCGGCGCAAGGGCCGCGGCATGTACCAGCGCGCGCCGCAAGAGCAGCTGAAGATGGCGCTCGCGGGCCTCGAGCGCAAGCGCCAGCAGGCGCTCGTGCAGGCGCAGTACGAGGAAGAACTGAAGGCAGGCCGTCTGCCGGAAGCGTTCGCGGGCGGCAAGGGCCTCGCGCTCCTGACGAAGCCCGACAAGAACACGATCGAGTACAAGGCGCTCGAAGGTGCCGCGGCCGCGCGCGGCATCTCGCAGGCGCGGCTGATGCTCGAATGCGGCGCGATCGCGTCGCCGCGGGCGCTGCACGAAGCGAAATTCCTGTCCGAGTACTTTCCGCACGGCACCGGCTTCCCGTCCGTCGCGGCCGCGAACGTACCCGACGATCTGCCGCAGGCCGACGTCGAAGCGTTCTCGATCGACGACATCACCACCACCGAAATCGACGACGCGTTCTCGGTCGAGCATCTGGCCGACGGCCGCGTGCGGATCGGCGTGCACATCGCCGCGCCAGCGCTCGGCATTCAGCGCGGCGACGACGTCGATGCAATTGCGCGCGCGCGATTGTCGACGGTCTACATGCCCGGCGACAAGATCACGATGCTGCCCGACAGCGTCGTCGACACCTTCACGCTCGCCGAGGGCGGGTATCGGCCGGCGCTGTCGCTGTATGTGATCGTCAATCGCGAGACCCAAGAGATCGTCGCGAGCGAAACGCGCGCAGAGCGCGTATTCGTGAAGAACAATCTGCGCCACAACACGCTCGACGAAGTCGTCACCGAGGAGGCGCTCGCCGAGGGCACCGGCGAGTATCCGCACAAGGACGATATCGCCGTGCTGTGGCCGTTCGCGCAGGCTCTGTTCGAAAAGCGCCAGACCGCGCGCGCCGGCTACGGCCTGCGCCGTGAAGTGCAGCGCAATACCGACTTCAATTTCTATGTCGACGGCGAGCACATCACGATCACGCCACGCCGGCGCGGTTCGCCGCTCGACACGATCGTCGCCGAACTGGCGATTCTCGCGAACTCGTCGTGGGGCGCGTTCCTGCACGATCACGGCGTGCCGGGCATCTATCGCACGCAGCGCGCGTTCGGCGCGCCGAGCGGGCCGAAGCGCACGCGCATGCAGACCAACGCCGCACCGCACGAAGGGCTCGGCGTGTCGCAATACGCGTGGAGCACGTCGCCGCTGCGCCGCTACGTCGACCTCGTGAACCAGTGGCAGCTGATCGCATGCGTGCAGCATGGCGTGACCGCCAAGCTCGCCGCGCCGTTCAAGCCGAAGGACGCCGATCTGTTCGCGGTCGTGCAGGGCTTCGACGATACCTACACCGCATATGCCGACTACCAGCGCCGCATGGAGTACTTCTGGTGTCTGCGCTGGCTCACGCAGGAAAACCGTAAGCAGGTCGTCGCGTCGGTCGTGAAGGGCGATCTCGTGCGGCTCGAGGAAATTCCGCTGCTGCTGCACGTGCCGGGTCTCGGCGTGCATGCGCGCGGCACGCGCTTGCAACTGGAAGTGATGTCGATCGATGAACTGACGATCGAAGCGTCGGTGCGTCTGTTGCACGTGCTCGACGCGCCGACCGTGACGAGCGGCGCCGAAGCCGAAGAAGGCGAGGACGAGGGCGACGAAGAGTTGCTCGACGCCGCGGACGACAGCGCCGAAAGCGAAGCGGAGGCGGAAGCCGAAGCCGACGGCGGCAATCCGAACGACGACCCCGGCGCCGACGAATCCGCGGCAGGCGGCAACGGCAACGACAACGACGCCGCGAACACCGCCGACAACGACCAACACATCACGGAGCCGGGACGATGAGCGGCAACCCAACGCGGGACCGCTACGCGGTCATCGGCAATCCGGTCGGACATAGCAAGTCGCCGTTCATCCACGGCCGCTTCGCCGCGCAAACCGGCGAGCCGGTCGAGTACGGTCATCTTCTCGCGCCGGTCGACGCGTTCGTGCCGCACGTGCGTGCGTTCATCGACGCGGGCGGGCGCGGTCTGAACGTGACGGTGCCGTTCAAGCTCGACGCGCATGCGTTCGCGAACACGCTGTCGCCGCGCGCGGCGGCCGCCGGCGCGGTGAACACGCTGAGGGTCGACGCCGACGGCATCTATGGCGACAACACGGATGGCTTCGGCCTCGTGCGCGACATCGAGGTGAACCTCGGCGTGTCGCTGAAAGGTGCGCGCATCCTGTTGCTCGGCGCCGGCGGGGCCGCGCGCGGTGTGGTGCTGCCGATGCTGGACCGCGCGCCGCATACGTTGACGATCGTCAATCGCACGGCGCAGAAGGCGGAGGCGCTGGTCGACCAGTTCGCCCAGGCTGCCGGCGACGCGCACTGCCGTCTGAGCGGCGGCAGCGCCCGCGCGATCGAAGGGGGGCAGTACGACGTGATCGTCAATGCGACCGCGGGCAGCCTCGATGCGTCGCTGCCCGAGTGCGACGACCGCGCGTTCGGCAACGGCACGCTGGCTTACGACATGATGTACAGCGCGCATCCGACCGTCTTCATGCAGCACGCGGCAAAGCTCGGAGCGCGTGGAGCCGATGGCCTCGGCATGCTGGTCGAGCAGGCCGCCGAATCGTTCTACGTGTGGCGCGGTGTGCGCCCCGACGGCGCGCCGGTGCTCGCCGAGTTGCGCGCGCTGCTGACTGCGCCGCCGCCCGCATAACGTCAGCGCGCGGATAGCACGCACCATGACAGCGACGCGGCGCGCCAGCGGTTCGCGCGGCCAGGCCGGCCCGCTGCGCTGGTTCGCCTGGCTGATCGCGGTCGTGGCCATCGCCTGGCTCGCGACGCAGGCGTACTACTTCGCGCAGATCGCGATCTGGAACGTAGTCAATCCGCGCTCGACCGCGTTCATGCGCTCGGACGCGTGGCGTCTGTCGCAGGACCGGCCGGATCTGTCGGTACAGCGCACATGGGTGCCGTACGACCAGATTTCGCGCAACCTGAAGCGCGCGATCATCGCGTCCGAAGACGCGAACTTCGTCACCAACAAAGGCTATGAAACCGACGCGATGCTGCAGGCATGGGAGCGCAACAAGGCTCAAGGCCGGATCGTGCGCGGCGGCTCGACGATCTCACAGCAGCTTGCGCGCAACCTGTTCCTGTCGCGCGAGAAAAGCTATATCCGCAAGGGCCAGGAGCTGATCATCACGTGGATGCTCGAAACGCTGATGGACAAGCAGCGCATCTTCGAGATCTATCTGAATTCGGTCGAATGGGGCAACGGCGTGTACGGTGCCGAGGCGGCCGCGCAGTACTACTTCAAGACCTCGGCGAGCAAGCTCACGGCCGCGCAGTCGGCGCGGCTCGCGGTGATGCTGCCGCGCCCCAAATATTTCGACGAACACCGGAATTCCGCGTATTTGACGCAACGCGCGCGCGTGATCGCGCGGCGGATGGGCGCGGCCGAATTGCCGGACTGAAAGCGCACGCCTTTCCCTGCTTATCCCGCTCCGAAGCCCGCCTCGCGCGGGCTTTTTTGCGTGTTTTCGCAGCGGCATGGCGTTGCGCTAAACACTTGATCGCCGACTAAAATCTCACTATCTGGACTCAACATTCACATATTGGTGATTCTCAAAAGTCGCCCTACAATCCAAGCCAACATGCATCGCAAGTAGGCGCTCCAGCGCGCCGAAACAGCGAGCCGCGACAGAAGAAACCGGAGACGAGGCCAACATGTCTGGCAGCCAACCACAGCAGCCGCGCGAGCGCGGCGCCGCACGCATCCCCGCCCTGTTCTCATGCCCCGCGCGCTAAGCGCAGAAACCATCCGAAAGCGAATCGCCATGAACAAAGCGATGCACACTCACGGAGCCAGCCGGGCCGAGGTGGCGCCGGGGTCGACCGGCGGGCCGGACAGCGCCGCGAATCCCGCGCCGCGCGAGGCCACCGCCAATGTCGCCGCCAGTGCGTCCGCTACCGCGAGAGCGTCGCGCCCGGTGCAGCGCGCGGCGACCGTCGACGGCCTCGGGCTGCCGGTCACGCTGCTGGAAATCACGCCGCAGCAGGCGGGCACGCAGACGTTGCTGCGCGGTCTCGCCATTCTCGAGGCGGCCGCGGCCGGCGTGCGCGACCTGCGTAGCTTCGGCGCCGCGCTCGGCACGACCCGCAGCACCACGCATCGTCTCGTCAGCAGCCTCGTGCAGGCGCGCTATCTGCGCCAGGTGCAGGGCGGCTATCTGCTCGGGCCGAAGCTGATCGAGCTCGGCACGATCGCGCTCGAACAGATGCCGCTGACGGCCGTCGCACGTCCGCACCTGCAGTCGCTTGCCGAGCAGACGCTCGACACGATCCACCTCGGCGTGCGCGACGGCGACGACGTGCTGTACATCGACAAGATCCCCGGCACGCGCGGCCTTGAAATGCGCTCGCGCGTCGGCCATCGGATGCCGCTCGCGTCGACCGGCATCGGCAAGGCGATGATGCTCGACCTCGCGCCGGACGCATGGCAGTCGCTGTTCGACGCGTCGCGCCGCGCGCTCGCGGGCGTCAGCTTCAAGCCCGACAACCGCCCCGACGCACCGACCTTCCTGCAGCGCATGACGAACTACGCGGCCGGCGGCTACACATTCGATCTGGAAGAGAACGAAGCGTCGATCCGTTGCGTCGCGGCGCCGGTGCGCGATGCGTCGGGCGCGATCGTCGCGGCGTTGTCGGTGGCGAGCACGATTCCCTATATGCCGCTCGAACGGATGGACGAACTGATTCCGGTCGTGCAGCGCGAGGCACGCGCGATCTCGGAAGAACTCGGTTGGCGCGCACCGCAACCGGCCACGCGCAGGATCAAGCGATGAAACAAGCGGGCACTGCCACGCTGGCGAACCACCAGGCGCCCGCCGCGCCCAACGCGGGCGTGAAGTCGGATGCGACCGACGGCACGGATGCCGCCGCCGTCGATTTCACGCACGCCGCACTGATCGCGCTCGACTGGGGCACCACGTCGCTGCGCGCCTATCTGTTCGACGCGCACGGTCGCGTGCTGGCGACGCGCGCATCGACGGCCGGCATCATGAATCTGCCGCGCAGCGCGGCCGAGGGCGGCTTCGACGCCGCGTTCGACGACGCCTGCGGCGCATGGCTCGACCACGCGCGCAGCGTGCCGGTGATCGCGGCGGGAATGGTGGGCAGCGCGCAGGGCTGGCTCGAAGCGCCGTATGTCGAGACACCGGCGAACGCCGATGCGCTGGTGGCCGGCATCGTCCGCGTGCAGACCGCGCGCGGCGCGACGCTGCACATCGTGCCGGGCGTGCTGCAGCGCGGAGAGCTGCCGAACGTGATGCGCGGCGAGGAGACGCAGATTGTCGGCGCACTCAGCGCGGACGCGAACGGCGCGCAAGACGCGAGCGCCGTCGACAGCAACGCCCGCTCACTGATCGGCCTGCCCGGCACGCACGCGAAATGGGCGCTCGTGCAGGCGGAGCGCATCGAGCGTTTTCATACTTTCATGACCGGCGAGGTGTTCGCCGCGCTGCGCGAGCACACGATTCTCGGCCGCACGATGGTCACACCCGATCGGCCGGATACCGAAGCTTTTTTGCGCGGTGTGAACATCGCGCGCGAGAAAGGTCAGGCTGGCGTGCTCGCGACCGTGTTCAGCACGCGCACGCTCGGCCTGACCGGCGCGCTGTCGAGCGAGGCACAGCCCGACTATCTGTCGGGCCTGCTGATCGGACACGAACTCGCCGGCCTCGAAGCGGTACTCGCTCAGCAAGGCAGCTCGCTCGCGCAGCAGAGTCTGCGGCTGATCGGCAACGACGCGCTGTGCGAGCGCTACCGCCTCGCGCTCGCGCAATTCGGCTGTCTGCGCGCGGAGCCGGTCAGGCACGCGACCGAACGCGGCCTGTGGCGCGTTGCCGTCGAGGCGGGGCTCGTCCGGCCGTCCGCCCAGGCGGCGCGCGCGGGCTGACCGGCGGCAGAGCCCTTTACGACGCTCACGAAACAAGGAACCGACATGCAACCACACATCAATCTGCCCGGACAGTACATGCCGCACGCGGGTCTGATCGCCGCGTTCGAAGCCTGTCCGCTGATCGCGATCATGCGCGGCGTCACGCCCGCCGACGCGGCCGATCACGGTCAAGCCCTGTACGAAGCGGGTTTTCGCATCGTCGAAGTACCGCTCAATTCGCCGCAGCCGTTCGACAGCATCTCCGCGATCCGCAAGGTGCTGCCGGCCGACGCGATCGTCGGCGCGGGCACGGTGCTGCATCCGCTGTACGTCGACGATGTGAAGTCGGCGGGCGGCGAGCTCGTCGTGATGCCGCACAGCGATCCGGAAGTCGTGATCGCGGCGAAGGCGCGCGGCCTCGCTTGCGCGCCCGGCGTCGCGACGCCGACCGAAGCGTTCATCGCGCTGAAGAACGGCGCGGACGTGCTGAAGATGTTCCCCGCCGAGCAGCTCGGCTGCCAGGTCGTCAAGGCATGGCGTGCGGTGATCGCCGCGCAGGTGCCGCTCGTGCCGGTCGGCGGCATCACGCCGGACAACATGGGCCCGTTTCTGAGCGCCGGCGCCAACGGTTTCGGCCTCGGCTCGGCGCTGTACAAGCCGGGCCAGAGCGCGGCGGTGACCGCGTCGCATGCGAAGGCGTTCATCAACGGTCTGCGAATCGCCCGCGCGGGCGTGAAGAAATGAACCGGCTCGCCGGCAAAGCTGCTCTCGTGACCGGCGCCGGGCGCGGCATCGGCGCCGCGATCGCGCTCGCATTCGCGCGCGAGGGCGCGGCGGTCGTGCTGGCGGAACTCGACGTCGATACCGCACAGCGCACGGCCGCGCGGATCGAGGCGGAAGTCGGCGCCGGCGCGCGCGTGCTCGCGGTGCAGACCGACGTGACGCAACCCGCGTCGGTACGGCATGCGGTCAGCGAAGGAGAGCGCGCGTTCGGCGCGCTCGACATCCTCGTCAACAACGCGGGCATCAACGTGTTCTGCGATCCGCTGACGATGACCGATGCCGACTGGCGGCGCTGCTTCGCGGTCGATCTCGACGGAGTGTGGAACGGCTGTCGCGCGGTGCTGCCGGGCATGGTCGAGCGCGGCGCCGGCAGCATCGTCAACATCGCGTCGACACACGCGTTCAAGATCATTCCGGGCTGCTTCCCGTATCCGGTCGCGAAGCATGGCGTGATCGGCCTCACGCGCGCGCTCGGCATCGAGTACGCGCCGCGCAACGTGCGCGTGAACGCGATCGCGCCGGGCTACATCGAGACGCAGTTGACGCACGACTGGTGGAACGAGCAGCCCGATCCGGCCACCGCCAGGCAGGCGACGCTCGATCTGCAACCGATGAAGCGCATCGGCCGCCCGGAGGAAGTGGCGATGACCGCGGTGTTCCTCGCATCGGACGAGGCGCCGTTCATCAACGCGAGCTGCATCACCGTCGATGGTGGCCGCTCGGCGCTGTATCACGACTGAATTCGCATCGCCAAAGACGCACAGAACACCGGACGACGCGCTGGCCGCGTGTGTCAGGACCGGTATTAGAAGACGCGGCCGATTACCTTCTCGTTATCAATTAGTCAGGAGACACGCATCATGAAACGCAGAATTTTCCTCACGCTGGCAGCGGCGGCGACGGGTGTGCTCTTCAACGCGCCGGTCGTACAGGCTGCCGATACGGTCAAGATCGGCTTCCTCGTGAAGCAGCCGGAAGAGCCGTGGTTCCAGGACGAATGGAAGTTCGCCGAGATCGCCGCCAAGGAGAAGGGTTTCACGCTCGTGAAGATCGGCGCGCCGTCGGGCGAGAAGGTGATGAGCGCAATCGATAACCTCGCCGCGCAGAAGGCGCAGGGATTCGTGATCTGCACGCCCGACGTCAAGCTCGGGCCGGGCATCGTCGCCAAGGCGAAGGCCGACGGCCTGAAGATGATGACGGTCGACGACCGCCTCGTCGACGGCGCGGGCAAGCCGATCGAAGCGGTGCCGCATATGGGCATCTCGGCGTATAACATCGGCAAGCAGGTCGGCGACGGCATCGCGGCTGAAATCAAGAAGCGCGGCTGGGACATGAAGGACGTCGGCGCGATCGACGTAACCTACGAACAGCTGCCGACCGCGCATGACCGCACCACCGGCGCAACCGACGCGCTGATCGCCGCGGGCTTCCCGAAAGCGAACGTGATCACCGCGCCGCAGGCAAAGACCGACACGGAAAACGCGTTCAACGCGGCCAACATCGCGCTGACGAAGAACCCGCAGTTCAAGCACTGGGTCGCTTACGCGCTGAACGACGAAGGCGTGCTCGGCGCGGTGCGCGCGGCAGAAGGCCGTGGCTTCAAGGCCGACAACATGATCGGCATCGGCATCGGCGGCTCGGAATCCGCGCTGAACGAGTTCAAGAAGCCGCAGCCGACAGGCTTCTTCGGCACCGTGATCATCAGCCCGAAGCGCCACGGCGAGGAAACCTCGGAACTGATGTACTCGTGGATCACGCAGGGCAAGGAGCCGCCGCTGCTGACGCTGACGACCGGCATGCTGGCGACGCGCGACAACGTCGGCGAAGTGCGCGAGAAGATGGGCCTCGCGTCGAAGTAATCGCGGGTCTCGCGGTGACATGAAGTACACCGCTGGCGCGCCGCCCTTTCCGCATCGCGCGGAGGGCGGCGCGTAGGGTTCAAATGAGGGATGAGGAGGCGAAGTGTCAGCGACGCTACGTTTTGACAATATCGGCAAGGTTTTTCCAGGCGTGCGTGCGCTCGACGGTGTGTCCTTCGACGTCAACGTCGGCCAGGTGCACGGTCTGATGGGCGAAAACGGCGCGGGAAAATCGACGCTGCTGAAAATTCTCGGCGGCGAGTATCAGCCCGACTCGGGCCGCATGATGATCGACGGCAAAGAGGTGCGCTTTCCGAGCGCGGCCGCGTCGATCGGTGCCGGCATCGCGGTGATTCACCAGGAACTGCAGTACGTGCCGGACCTCACGGTCGCGGAAAATCTGCTGCTCGGCCAGTTGCCCAATGCGCTCGGCTGGGTCAACAAGCGCGAGGCGAAGCGTTTCGTGCGCGAGCGGCTCGAAGCGATGGGCGTCGCGCTCGATCCGAACGCGAAACTGCGCAAGCTGTCGATCGCGCAGCGGCAGATGGTGGAAATCTGCAAGGCGCTGATGCGCAACGCGCGCGTGATCGCGCTCGACGAGCCGACCAGTTCGCTGTCGCATCGCGAGACCGAGGTGCTGTTCAAGCTGGTGCGCGATCTGCGCGCCGACAACCGCGCGATGATCTACATCTCGCATCGGATGGACGAGATCTACGAGCTGTGCGACGCGTGCACGATCTTCCGCGACGGCCGCAAGGTCGCGTCGCATCCGACGCTCGAAGGCGTGTCGCGCGACACGATCGTCAGCGAGATGGTCGGGCGCGAAATTTCGGACATCTATAGCTATACGGCGCGGCCGCTCGGCGAAGTGCGTTTCGCGGCGAAGGCGATCGAAGGTCATCCGCTCGCGCAGCCGGCCAGCTTCGAGGTGCGGCGCGGTGAGATCGTCGGCTTCTTCGGACTCGTCGGCGCGGGCCGCAGCGAGCTAATGCATCTGGTGTACGGCGCCGAGCATCGCAAGGGCGGCGAACTCGTGCTCGACGGCAAGCCGATCAAGGTGCGCAGCGCGGGCGAGGCGATCAGGCACGGCATCGTGCTGTGCCCCGAAGATCGCAAGGAAGAGGGCATCGTCGCGATGGCGAGCGTCGCGGAGAACATCAACATCAGCTGCCGCCGTCACTACCTGCGCGCGGGTGTGTTTCTCGATCGCAAGAAAGAGGCGCAGACAGCCGACCGCTTTATCAAGCTGCTGAAGATCAAGACGCCGCATCGCCGGCAGAAGATCCGCTTCCTGTCGGGCGGCAACCAGCAGAAGGCAATTCTGTCGCGCTGGCTCGCCGAGCCGGATCTGAAAGTCGTGATTCTCGACGAACCGACCCGCGGCATCGACGTCGGCGCGAAGCACGAGATCTATAACGTGATCTATCAGCTCGCCGAGCGCGGCTGCGCGATCGTGATGATTTCGTCGGAATTGCCCGAAGTGCTCGGCGTGTCCGACCGGATCGTCGTGATGCGCCAAGGCCGCATTTCCGGCGAGCTCGCGCGCAAGGATGCGACCGAGCAGTCGGTGCTGGGCCTCGCGCTGCCGCAAAGCTCGACCGCGCTACCTGGTGACTCGAACACGAATGCCAACGCAGCCAACCAGAGCGGCTCGCGCGCGGCCTGAACCTTATCCGGACGAGAGTCCGCAACCCGTGGGGAACGGGGAGGAGTATTGAACATGCAAGCCAGAGAAAACCTCGCGCAGCAGGCCGCCAAGAGCGCGGCCGACGCGCTGATTCCGCAGACCAGCGACAAGGCCAGGTGGTGGCAGCAGATCACCGAGTACAGCCTGATCGTGATCTTCATCGTGATGTTCGTCACGATGTCGCTGACCGTCGATCATTTCTTCTCGATCGAGAACATGCTCGGCCTCGCGCTGTCGATCTCGCAGATCGGCATGGTCGCGTGCACGATGATGTTCTGCCTCGCGTCGCGCGACTTCGACCTGTCGGTCGGCTCGACCGTCGCGTTCGCCGGCGTGCTGTGCGCGATGGTGCTCAACGCGACCAATAGCACCGTCATCGCGATCATCGCGGCGGTCGCGGCGGGCGCGGTGATCGGTTTCGTCAACGGCGCGGTGATCGCTTATCTGCGGATCAACGCGCTGATCACGACGCTCGCGACGATGGAAATCGTCCGCGGCCTCGGTTTCATCGTGTCGCATGGTCAGGCGGTCGGCGTATCGTCGGATACCTTCATCGCGCTCGGCGGCCTGACGTTCTTCGGCGTGTCGCTGCCGATCTGGGTCACGCTGATCTGCTTCATCGTGTTCGGCGTGATGCTGAACCAGACCGTGTACGGCCGCAATACGCTCGCGATCGGCGGTAATCCGGAAGCGTCGCGGCTCGCCGGTATCAACGTGGAGCGCACGCGCGTCTACATCTTCCTGATCCAGGGCGCCGTCACCGCGCTTGCCGGCGTGATTCTCGCATCGCGTATCACGTCGGGTCAGCCGAACGCCGCCGAAGGCTTCGAGCTGAACGTGATCTCCGCGTGCGTGCTCGGCGGCGTGTCGCTGCTGGGCGGCCGTGCAACCATCTCGGGCGTCGTGATCGGCGTGCTGATCATGGGCACGGTCGAGAACGTGATGAACCTGTTGAACATCGACGCGTTCTATCAGTACCTGGTACGCGGCGCGATCCTGCTCGCGGCCGTGTTGCTCGACCAGTTGAAGAACCGCGGCTCGCGCGACTGAGTCGCTTTCACCCCATCCCAAGCTCATAAAGGAATCGAACGATGTCGTCTCCGGCCAATGCAAACGCCAGTCTCGCTGACACCGCGTACGCGCGCTATCCGAGCCTCGTCGACCGTACGGTGCTGATCACGGGCGGCGCGACCGGCATCGGCGCATCGTTCGTCGAGCACTTCGCGGCGCAGGGCGCGCGCGTCGCGTTCTTCGATATCGACGCGAACGCAGGCGAAGCCCTCGCCGACCAGCTCGGCGATTCGAAGCACAAGCCACTCTTTCTGGCCTGCGATCTAACCGATGTCGACGCGCTGCAAAAAGCGATCGCCGACGTGAAGGCGGCGCTGGGTCCGATCCAGGTGCTGATCAACAACGCGGCGAACGACAAGCGCCACCAGATCGCCGAGGTGACGCGCGAGTCGTTCGACGCCGGCATCGCCGTCAACATCCGCCACCAGTTCTTCGCTGCGCAGGCCGTGATGGAGGACATGAAGGCTGCGCGTAGCGGCTCTATCATCAACCTCGGCTCGATCAGCTGGATGCTGAAGAACGGCGGCTATCCGGTGTACGTGATGTCGAAGTCGGCGGTGCAGGGGCTGACTCGCGGGCTCGCGCGCGACCTCGGCCACTTCAATATCCGCGTCAACACGCTGGTGCCGGGCTGGGTGATGACCGAGAAGCAGCTGCGCCTGTGGCTCGACGACAACGGCCGCCGCCAGATCAAGGAAGGCCAGTGCATCGACGCCGAGCTGATGCCGGCCGACCTCGCGCGCATGGCGCTGTTCCTCGCCGCCGACGACAGCCGCATGATCACCGCGCAGGACATCGTCGTCGACGGAGGCTGGGCGTGAGCGGCAACCCGCGCGTGCAACGGGCCACGCTGCTGCTCGACGCGCAGTGCGAGCTCGGCGAAGGCGCGACCTGGTGCGCCCGCAGCGGCCGTTTCTACTGGACCGACATCGAAGGCGCGCGGCTGTGGCGCTACGATCCGGCCGACGGCAGCAGCGATTCGTTCGACATGTCCGAGCGGCTCGCCACCTTCGCGCTGTGCGAAAACCCGCGCTACGTGCTGCTCGGGCTCGCATCGCATCTGGCGTTTTTCGATCTGCAGACCGGCACTACGCGGCGGATCGTCGACGTCGAACCCGGCATGAACACGCGCGTGAACGATGGCCGCTGTGATCGGCAAGGGCGCTTCGTGTTCGGCACCAAGGACGAAAGCGGGCAACGGCAGACGGTCGCCGGCTTTTATCGGTTGAATCACGATCTATCGCTCGAACGTTTACCGTTGCCAGCGCCCGCAATTTCGAACAGCATCGCATTCAGTCCCGACGGCGCGACGATGTACTACTGCGATTCGCCGACGCGTGAAATCCGCGCGTGTGACTATCGCGCGGACGGCAGCATCGCGAACGATCGCCTGTTCACGCGTCTAACCGATGCGAACGGCATCCCCGACGGCTCGACCGTCGACAGCGACGGCGGCCTGTGGAACGCGCAGTGGGGCGGCGCGCGCGTGGTGCGCTACGGACCCGACGGCGTGGAAACCGAGCGCATCGACGTGCCGACCACGCAGCCGAGCTGCGTCGCGATCGGCGGTGCCGCGCTCGGTAAGGCCGCGGGCAGCGCCCAGGGCGAGACGGCGCTCGACACGCTGTACATCACGAGCGCCTACGCCGAGCTCGATGCGACGGCGCGCGCGGCCGATACGCTCGCGGGCGACCTGTTCGTCGCGACACTCGCACGGCGCGGTGTTGCGGAACCGCTGTTCCAGGGCGCGCCTATCTAGCGCAGAATGACGCAGCCCCGGCCGCGCGCCGGGGCCGCGATCCTGAAGGTGAAGCAGAAGTCGATGTAGCAGTTTCGGTCTGCGAGCGGCACGCTCGCGTCCGGCCGGCAACGAATCGGCAGCATGCAGTTCGGACTCGAGGCGAATTGGTCATAAAAAATCGCCCTCAACTCCCGTCAACCCTGACGGCAACGTCCCACGCCTCTCGATGGAGCCAGATATGACTGTTGCGAATCTCGTTTCAGCCTCATCCCCAACCTCTCAAACGCGACGCTCGCGACTTGCCGCGGCGGCCAATCCGGTGCTGGCGGGCCCGAGCACGTCGGCGGTCGCGCTCGGCGAAGGCAGCGCCGGCGATGTCGCGTGCATCACGCTCGCCAACTCGCAATTGCGTCTCGATGTCGCGCCGACGCTCGGCGGTGGCGTGACCCGCTTCGACTGGCGCGACGACGGCGCGCTGACGCCGATCTTCCGGCGCTGCAGCGAAGTCGGCGTCGATACGGAACCGAACCAGCTTGCCTGCTATCCGCTGTTGCCGTACTCGAACCGCATCGGCGGCGGTCATTTCAGCGTGGGCGGGCGGCGCGTCGAGGTGCCGCGCAACCGCGCCGACGAGCCGCTGCCGATTCACGGCGACGGCTGGCTCGCGCAGTGGCAGGTGCTCGACGCGGGCCGCGAGCACGTGCGCCTCGCGCTCGACCGCAGCGACGGCAAGCCGTACGCGTTCCGCGCGACGCAAACCTATACGCTCGACGGCCCGACGCTCATCGTCGCGCTCGAAATCGAAAACGCTGGCCGCGAGACGCTGCCGTTCGGGCTCGGCGTGCATCCGTTCTTCGTGCGCGATGAGGACACCGAGTTGTCGGCGGCGGCCGGCGGCCTGTGGCTGTCGGGCGACGACTGGCTGCCGGTGCGCCATGTGCCGGCGCCGCCCGCGTGGCAGTTCGGCGTCGCGTATCCGCTGCCGGAGACGATCGTCAATCACGCGTTCACCGGCTGGAGCGGTCAGGCGGCGGTGGTGTGGCCGAAGCGCCGGCTGTCGCTGAATATCGCTGCCGATACCGACTACTACGTGCTGTACACGCCGCCCGGCGAAGACTTCTTCTGCTTCGAGCCGGTCGACCATCCGATCAATGCGATGAACTTGGCCGGCGGCGCGAGCGAAAACGGCATGACGCTGCTCAAGCGCGGCGAGCGGTTGACGCGCACTTTCCGCTTCACCGTCGAGCGGACTGGGCTGCGCTCGATGCCGGGCGGGCGTGGCGCGCGGCGCAGGCAGTAGTTGTCGCCATAGCCGCCGGGCCGCCGGAAGGGCGGCTGGCGCTGCTACCGCCAATGAGGTGCGGGCCGCGCGTTGACCGCCATCGACGGATGGCGATCGTGGGACGGGTAAAATACGCGCCTCTTCCGATTACCGGCTCGCCGCGAGACTCACCATGTCCAACTTCATTCAGACACTCAACGACGCCTGGCAGCGCACGCACTCGCTGCTGTGCGTTGGGCTCGATCCCGAGCCCAGCAAATTTCCCGGCGCGCTCGCGGGCCGCGCCGATGCGATCTTCGAGTTCTGCCGCACGATCGTCGATGCAACCGCGCCGTATGCGTCGTCGTTCAAGCCGCAGATCGCCTACTTCGCCGCGCATCGCGCGGAGGACCAGCTCGAGCAACTGATCGCCCACATTCACGCGAACCATCCGGGCCTGCCGGTGATTCTCGACGCCAAGCGCGGCGATATTGGCAGCACCGCCGAGCAGTACGCGCGCGAGGCGTTCGAGCGCTACCAGGCGGACGCGGTTACGGTCAATCCGTACATGGGTTTCGATTCGATCGAGCCGTATCTCGAGCACGCGGGCAAGGGCGTGATCGTGCTGTGCCGCACGTCGAACGCGGGCGGCTCGGATCTGCAGTTTCTCGAGACGGGCGGCCGGCCGCTGTACCAGGTCGTCGCGCAACTGGCCGCGCAGAAGTGGAATGCGAGCGGCCAGCTCGGGCTCGTGGTCGGTGCGACGTTTCCGAAGGAAATCGAAGTGGTGCGCGGGATCGTCGGCGACATGCCTCTGCTGATTCCGGGCATCGGCGCGCAAGGCGGCGACGTGCAGGCCACCGTGAGCGCGGGACGCACCGCGAACGGCACCGGCATGCTGATCAACTCTTCGCGCGCAATCATCTACGCGGGCAAGGGCGACGACTTCGCGCAAGCGGCCGCGCAGGCCGCGAAAGACACGCGCGACCGGATCAACGCGTTTCGTTGATTCGGCGGGCGATCCCGCGCCGGGCGATCCCGCGGCGGGCGATCCCGCGGCGGGCGATCCCGCGCCGGGCGATCCCGCGGCGGGCGATCCCGCGGCGGGCGGTCCCGCGGCGGGCAACGCGTCAGCGCGCCGGTCCGAGCCGCCCGATCAACTCCGCATGGCGCGGATGCCGCGCCTTCAGCGAGTCGAGCTCCGCGAGCTCGAACTCGCTGAATTCGAAACCCGGCGCGACCGTGCAGCCGACCAGCGCGAACGACGCCGGATCGGCGCACTCGGCCGCGAACCACATGCCGGCCGGCACGACGGCCTGCGACACCGTATCGGGATGAGTGAGGGGATTGCCGAGCCGATGCGTGACGAGCGCACCGCCGGCATCGCTTTCATCGAGCACGTGAACCAGTAGTGGCTCGCCGGCGTAGAAATGCCAGACCTCGTCTGAACGGATCCGATGCCACGCCGAATGCGCGCCGTCGCACAGCAGGTAGTAAATCGCGGTCGACGCCGCACGGGTGTTCTCAGTCTCGCTCGATTCTCCGGCGCGCAGCACACGCGCGGCTGAGCGATAGGTCTCCGCGAAAAAACCGCCCTCAGGATGCGGCTTCAGATCGAAGCGGCGGATCAGTTGTTCTGCGTTCGCGCGCGAATCCGGCATAGGTCCGTCTCCTCAGCGATAGTCAGGCGCCGCTCAATGCTCGCGTTCGTCGAGTAGCGCCAGCAGACCGCGAAGCGCGTGCGCCGCGGCCTGTACGCGGATCTGCTCGCGATCGCCCTTGAAAATCTTCGTTTCCACCGACGTATGCAGCCGGTTGGTCCAGCCGAACGACACCATGCCGACCGGCTTGGTTTCGGTGCCGCCACCGGGCCCGGCGACACCGGTGATCGACAGCGACACCTGCGCGCGGCTATTACGCAGCGCGCCTTCGGCCATCGCGCGTGCGACCGGTTCGCTGACCGCGCCGTGCTTCTCGATCAGATCGGCCGGCACGCCGATCATTTCACTCTTCGCCTGGTTCGAATACGTGACGAAGCCGCGTTCGAACCAGCCGCTGCTGCCGGAGATGTCGGTGATCGCGGTCGCGACCATGCCGCCTGTGCAGGACTCGGCAGTCACGAGCATCAGGCGCTCGTCGCGCAGACGGTTGCTCACGCGGATCGCAAGCTGGTGAACGACGGAATCGGTAGGCATAGCGTCAGTCAATCCCGAAAACGAAGCCGGCCGTGAGGCGCGGCGAACGGCGAGGCCGGGCGGCGACTAAAAGAGTCGAATGATGATCAGGTAGCACTCGGGCAGCGCTCAAACCGACATACGCCACAGCGCAATCACGAGCAACGTGAAGAACGCGGCGATCAGGTCGTCGAACATGATGCCAAAGCCACCTTTCAGCCGGCGGTCGAAGTAGCCAATCGGCGGCGGCTTCACCATGTCGAAGAAGCGGAAGATCACGAACGCCCACACCTGAGCGGCGAGCGTGGCAGGCGTGACCATCAGCAGCACGAGCCAGAACGCGACGATTTCATCCCACACGACCGCCGACGGGTCCTCGACGCCAAGCCGCTTCGCGGTAAAGCCGCACAGCGCGATGCCTGCGAGAAAGCCGACGCCGATCAACACGCCCCATTCGATAACGGTCAGATAGCGGCTCAGTACCGCGAACGACGCCCACCCGAACAGGGTGCCAATCGTGCCCGGCGCGACGGGCGACAGCCCGCTGCCGAAACCGAGCGACAGGATGTGGACCGGATGCGACAGCATGAAGCGCGCGGTCGCGCGGCGTGGCTGAGCGGGCTTCGGCGCGCGCGGTCCTGGCGCCTGGGGCGGCTCGCTGCCGAGGAAGTCGTCGGCGGGGCCGAGCGGGGGGTCATTCTGCATGAAAGTGATCGAAACCTTGCAACGTCAGAGTGAGCGGCGCGCCGGTGGCGTTGCGCCACGCGATGGCCGGGCGGTCGGTGGCCGCCTCAAGTGCGCTTATTGTACCGATGCGAGTGACCGGCACAGCGGCCGTCTGCGCGGCCGCCTCGACCGCGGCGCGCGCGGCGGCGGGCGCGGTGAAGCACAGCTCGTAGTCGTCGCCGCCGGCGAGCGTGCAGCGCTGCTGGACGTCGGGCGGCAGGCGGCGCAGCGCGGCCGAACGCGGCACCGCATCGACGTCGACGCTCGCGCTCATCGACGAGCGTTCGAGGATGTGCAGCAGATCGCCAGCGAGTCCGTCCGACAGGTCGAGCGCCGCGTGCGCGATGCCACGCAGCGCGAGGCCGAGCGCAATGCGCGGCTCAGGCCGTTCGAGTGCCTGGCGGAACGTCGCGGCGTCGTTCGGGTCGGCGGACCATTCGCCGCGCTGCACGCCGAGGCCGGCGCGCGCGTCGCCGAGCGTGCCGGAAATCCAGATGTCGTCGCCGGGTTGCGCAGCATCGCGGCGCAATGCCGTTTGCGGCGGCACGCTGCCGAACACCGTAATGCACAAATTGAGCGGGCCGCTCGTGGTATCGCCGCCGATCAACTCGCAACCGTGGCGCTCGGCCAGCGTGAACAGGCCTTCGCTGAATCCGGACAGCCAGGCTTCGTCGGCTTGCGGCAGCGAGAAGGCGAGCGTGAACGCCCGCGGCTTGGCGCCCATCGCGGCGAGGTCCGACAGGTTGACCGCGAGCGCCTTGTGACCGAGTGCTTCGGGATCGACATCGGCGAAGAAATGACGGCCTTCGACCAGCATGTCCGTCGATATCGCCAGCATTTCGCCGGCAGGCGGTGCCAGCAACGCGCAGTCGTCGCCGATGCCGAGAGTGCCGCCTTCGGCATTGGAGGGCCGCACGACGGCGGCGCGGCGGGCGAAGAAGCGGTCGATCAGCGAAAACTCGGAAAGCATGATGGCGGACGATGAGCGGAGAACGGTTGGAGAAACAGCGTGGATCAGGAGGTTCGAGCGTAATGCCCCGTCGCAAGCGCCGGACCACCCGTGCAACGGGCAACGCGCTTTCACGCTGTTTCAGTCGCGGCAGTTGTACCCGTATTGAAGGAATTGCGTAGGCAATTGGGGCTACAATGCCGTCGAACGTCTATTCTAATCTGCCCTCCGAAGCCCGCCTTATGTCGAATCCCGTCAATACCAAACTCCGCGAAGCAGCTCTCGATTACCACGAGTTCCCGACTCCCGGCAAAATCGCGATCGCCCCGACCAAGCAGATGATCAACCAGCGCGACCTCGCGCTGGCGTATTCGCCTGGCGTCGCGTTCGCGTGCGAGGAAATCGTCGAGAGCCCGCTGAACGCCGCGCGCTTCACCGCGCGCAGCAACCTTGTCGGCGTCGTCACGAACGGTACCGCGGTGCTGGGTCTCGGCAACATCGGCCCGCTCGCGTCGAAGCCGGTCATGGAAGGCAAGGCCGTCCTGTTCAAGAAGTTCGCCGGCATCGACGTGTTCGATATCGAAATCAACGAGACCGATCCGCACAAGCTGGTCGACGTGATCGCCGCGCTCGAGCCGACCTTCGGCGGCATCAACCTCGAAGACATCAAGGCGCCGGACTGCTTCATCGTCGAACGCGAATGCCGCAAGCGCATGAAGATTCCGGTCTTCCACGACGACCAGCACGGTACCGCGATCGTCGTCGCGGCGGCCGTCACCAACGGCCTGAAGGTCGTTGGCAAGGACATCAAGGAAGTCAAGCTGGTCTCCTCGGGCGCTGGCGCCGCGGCGCTCGCCTGTCTGGACCTGCTGGTCGACCTCGGCCTGCCGCTCGAAAACATCACCGTGACCGACCTCGCGGGCGTCGTCTACAAGGGCCGTACCGAACTGATGGACCCGGACAAGGAGCGTTTCGCGCGTGAAACCAGCGCGCGCTCGCTCGCCGAGGTGATCGACGGCGCGGACGTGTTCCTTGGCCTGTCGGCTGGCGGCGTGCTCAAGCAGGACATGGTCAAGAAGATGGCCGCCAAGCCGCTGATCCTCGCGCTCGCGAACCCGACGCCGGAAATCCTGCCGGAACTCGCGCTCGAAGTGCGTCCGGACGCGGTGCTGTGCACGGGCCGCACCGACTACCCGAACCAGGTCAACAACGTGCTGGTGTTCCCGTTCCTGTTCCGCGGCGCGCTCGACGCCGGCGCGACGACGGTCACGCGCGAAATGGAAATCGCCGCCGTCAACGCGATCGCCGAACTGGCGCGCCAGGAGCAGAGCGACATCGTCGCGACTGCGTACGGCATTCAGGATCTGTCGTTCGGACCGGAATATCTGATTCCGAAGCCCTTCGATCCGCGTCTGATCGTCAAGGTCGCGCCCGCGGTGGCGAAGGCCGCGATGGACTGCGGCGTCGCCGAGCGTCCGATCGAGGATATGGACGCGTACGCGCAGCATCTGCAGCAATTCGTCTACCACAGCGGCACGACGATGAAGCCGATCTTCCAGCTCGCGCGCAGCGTCGAGCCGGAGAAGAAGCGTATCGTGTTCGCGGAAGGCGAAGAGGAACGTGTACTTCGCGCAATCCAGATCGTCGTCGACGAAAAGCTCGCCAAGCCGATTCTGATTGGCCGGCCGGCGGTGATCGAACAGCGGATCGCGCGTTATGGTCTGCGGCTCGTCGCTGGGCAGGACTACACGGTCGTCAACACCGATCATGACGAACGTTACCGCGAGTTCTGGCAGGAATACGCGAAGATGATGTCGCGCAAGGGCATCACCACGCAGATGGCCAAGCTCGAGATGCGCCGCCGCACCACGCTGATCGGCTCGATGATGGTCAAGAAGGGCGAGGCGGACGGCATGATCTGCGGCACGGTCAGCACGACGCACCGTCACATCCACTTCATCGACCAGGTGATCGGCAAGAAGCCCGGCGCGAAGGTGTACGCGGCGATGAACGGGCTGGTGTTGCCGAATCGGCAGATTTTCCTTGTCGATACGCACGTGAACGTCGATCCGACGCCGCAGGAGTTGGCCGAGATCACGATCATGGCGGCCGAGGAAGTGCGCCGTTTCGGTATCGAACCGAAGGTCGCGCTCGTCTCGCATTCGAACTTCGGTTCGAGCAACGCGCCGAGCGCGCAGAAGATGCGCGATACGCTGGAGATCCTGCGTGAACGGGCGCCAGAGCTGCAGGTTGACGGCGAAATGCACGGCGATGTCGCGCTCGACTCCAATCTGCGCCGCGAAGTGCTGCCCGATTCGACGCTCGAAGGTGATGCCAACCTGCTGGTGCTGCCGAACATCGATGCGGCCAACATCGCGTACAACCTGCTGAAGACGGCGGCGGGCAACAACATCGCGATTGGCCCGATCCTGCTCGGCGCGGCCAAGCCGGTGCACGTGCTGACGCCGTCGGCGACGGTGCGTCGTATCGTCAACATGGCGGCGCTGCTGGTTGCGGACGTCAGCGCAACCCGCTAACCGCGCATCGTGACCGGGCCGCGATGGGCCCGGCGCCGGTTCTCCAACCGGTGCATCCTGAAAAAAATGGCGTGCCCGCAATGGGCACGCCCTCAGGGCAAGCTGGGGATCGCCACCCCGAAAAATGGCAATGACACAGCCTTTCGGCTGAGTGGTTCCAGGCTCTAAAACCGCAATCGATCGCCTCGGCCAGCGGCCGCTCGCACTGTCTGCACTGCGTTCGATCACGGTTGAGGTCAGTTTAGCCCGATCGAGCTAAACATTCTGTCAAAAGTCGTCAAAGCCCCGACCGCCGGCTTTTCCAGGCAGCGATGCAGGGTGTCGCCGGGCCGTCGAACGTTGATTCCAAAGGCTATTAGCGATACCCTTACGACTTTCATGGTCGTCAAACTCGTGGTCTGACAGCGGGGAAACCTGATACATGGCACGCAACTGGTTGCGCATGAAAGGCGTGCTGATCGGTGCTGCCGCGCTCTGCGCGTTGTCAAGTTCGGCGCCCGAGGCGCTGGCGCGAGATTACTCGGCGCCAGCTGCGGCGGAAGCGCAGGTAGGCACCATCGCGCTGGCGCAATTGCCGCGCGAGGCTGTCGATACGTTGAACCTCATTGCTACCGGCGGGCCTTACCCATATCAGAAGGACGGCATCGTATTCGGCAACTACGAACGGGTGCTGCCCGCACATCGGCGAGGCTACTACCACGAATACACCGTCCCCACGCCTCACGCGCGTAATCGCGGGGCGCGCCGCATCGTCTGCGGAGGTCCGCTACAGCGAACCGACAATTGTTATTACTCGGACGACCATTACACCAGTTTTAACCGTATTGTTGAATGACATTGGGATGAACGGCATGAGCGACAACATCTACGCGCACGATTCCGGAGTCGCGACGGATCTTTTCGCGGCCGGCGACGGCAATTTGTTCCAACGCGTCATGAAGATGCGCGCCGACGAGCAGGGTCGCGACAACCAAAGCGAGGCTGGCACGGTGGTTTCATCGAACGAAGAGCCCATGAGCCTTTTCAGGACGGTGCGGCCGAACATCGTGCAGTCGATCCGCGCGTTCCGCGTGCAGGATCTCGCCGACGAGGCCAACAACCTTGGTCAGCACTTTCTGTATGCATACTGCGCGAACGCCGCCTCGAAGCAGGAAGTGCTCGAGACGATCGCGACGTCCTTCCTGTTTCCCAAGCATTTCGGCAAAAACTACGACGCGCTCTACGATTGCCTGACCGACCTCGTGCACAAGGCCGGCGCGCAGCCCGGCTTCGTGATCGTGCTCGAACACCTGCCGATCGCGCAGAAATTCGACAAGGAAGGTCGCGAGACGCTGCTCGACGTGTTCCGCGAAGCGGCCGAATTCTGGGCCGAGCGCAAGGTTGCGTTCCGGGTGTTTTACTCGTTCGCCTGAGGGTCGCAGCATGTTCGCCTGTTCAGGCGTCCTTGCTTGGATCTTGCGGTGAACGAAGCGGTATAGACGGCAAAGGCCCGCTAATTAGCGGGCCTTTGCCTTTTGTGGCGCTACTTCGCCAAGCGGCCCTTACCAACCGCCCCAGCGCGCCGCGAGTGCCGCCAGCACCGCGATCCCCGCGGTCTCGGTGCGCAGTACACGAGGTCCCAGGCCAACCGCGGTAAAGCCCTGCTCAACGGCGGCGGCTTCCTCGTCGGCGGAAAGGCCTCCTTCGGGGCCGATCAGCAGCGTCACGCCGCCAGGCGGCGGCGCGTCGGGCAGCGCCGCGAAGCCGATGCTCGCGCGCGGCGACAGCAGCAGGCGCAGTTCGTCGGGCGCCGGCTCGCGCGATAGGGTACCCAGCCACGGACCAATCTCACCCACCGGGGTGACGTCCGGCAGCCGATTCCGCCCGCACTGTTCGCACGACGCCCGCACCACACCTTGCCAGTGCTGCTGCCGCCGCTGCGCGCGCTCGCCGGTCAGCCGCACGACGCTGCGTGCGGTCGCGAGCGGCACGAAGCCCGAGGCGCCGAGCTCGACCGCCTTCTCGATCAGCCAGTCCATCTTGTCGCCGCCGGCGATGCCCTGGGCGAGCGTCAGCCGATACGGCGGCTCGACCTCCACCGCGCGAAATTCGCCGATTTTCACGCGAGCCGAACGGCGCTCGACCTCGACGAGTTCGGCGCCGTATTCGCCACCCCGGCCGTTGAACAGCACCAGCGAATCGCCAGGCTGCAAACGCAGCACGGCCACGTGGCGCACCACGTCGTCGGGCAATGCAATCACGTCATCGGGGTAAAGCAGCGCATCAACAAAAAAACGGGGCATCGACGAAAGACTCCTGGATTCAGGAAAGGTGGCGGGCGAGCGCCCAGCGATAGCCGTCGATATCTTCGACCTGCGCGAAGCGGTCGCCCCAGAACTGGTCTTGCGGCTCGCTCAGCGACTTCGCGCCGGCCGCGAGCGCGCGAGCATACACGGCGTCGACGTCCTCGACATAGACATAAAACGATTGCGGCGCGATCGTGCCCGCGCTTTTCGGCGTCTTCGCGGTCGAGCCAAACGCGCCTTCGGGCGCGAACATCACGATCAACTGGCCTTGGTAGGTCATTTCGACGTGCATGACGACGCCGTCGTCCTGCACGCTGTCGCGCACGTCGAAGCCGAACGCCGCCGAAAAAAACGCCGTCGACGCGCGCGCGTCGCGCACCGTCAGATAGGGGGTCAGCCAGGGCACACCGGCGGGGCGGGGGGCGGTCATGGGGTTCTCCGGATCTCGTGGGGCAGCGAGGCCACGGTTGCGGCTTCGGTCGGGCGCGGCATGCCGGCATCGCTCGAACCGATTCGCGCAAGGTGGCCGCGCTTCTTCAATTGGATGGCTTCGTCGTCGGACTCAGTTTATCGCGCGCCGTTCGTGCTGCCGAGAGTAGCCCCGCGTGCAGGGCCGGTTCGTCATGACGCAGCGAATCGATGTCGCGTGCGGCGAGGCGTTCGGCGAGCGGGCGAACGCGGCCCGCCTATCGCCGAGCAGCGCGGCGATGCGCGAAGTGCGCAGAACGTCGGTGCGTACAGACCGGCCGCGGGCGAATCCGGCGGGCCGTCGCGAAGCGCGACAGGCGTCCGGGCATCGAACGAATCGAGGCGCGCATGAGGAAATCCGTAGACGGCGTCGGCACAAGGCTGGAACAATAGCGGGGCGTTCACGGCGTACGGGCTCGATCGGCAGCGTGTGCGAAACAGCTGCTCGAATTGCAAATTCCGCCGCCGGGCGGAGTGCGTTGAACCACGCGGCCAGGCGGCTTTCCGGCCGGGTAGGGGTTAACCTTCTGCTAGAATGTGACGCTTTCAGCCTTGTCCGCTTGCTCTGCCCGTTTCGCGTCTCCTGGCGCCGCATCGTGCGCCGTAGCGAACTGGCCGCCGAGCTTCCGGGCCTCAAGCGCGCCCCGCTTTCTGACTCTGTCTCCGGACTCGACATGACGACCCCGTCTCCCGCACCCACCTCCCTGATGGCCAACGCGATCCGCGCGTTGTCCATGGACGCCGTTCAAAAGGCGAACTCCGGCCACCCCGGCATGCCGATGGGCATGGCCGAAATCGGCGTAGCCCTGTGGTCGCGTCATCTGCGCCATAACCCGAAGAACCCGCAATGGGCCGATCGCGACCGGTTCGTGCTGTCGAACGGTCACGGCTCGATGCTGCTGTACTCGCTGCTGCATCTGACCGGCTACGACCTGCCGATGGAAGAGCTGAAGAACTTCCGCCAGCTCCATTCGAAGACGCCCGGTCACCCGGAATACGGCATCACGCCGGGCGTGGAGACGACCACCGGCCCGCTCGGCCAGGGTCTCGCGAACGCGGTCGGCATGGCGCTCGCCGAGTCGCTGCTCGCCACCGAATTCAACAAGGCCGACGCGAAGATCGTCGATCACCATACGTACGTGTTCGTCGGCGACGGCTGCCTGATGGAAGGCATCTCGCACGAAGCCTGCTCGCTCGCGGGCGTGCTCAAGCTGAACAAGCTGATCGCTTTCTACGACGACAACGGCATCTCGATCGACGGCGAAGTGGTGCACTGGTTCCACGACGACACGCCGAAGCGCTTCGAAGCGTATGGCTGGAACGTGATCCCGAACGTGGTCGGCCATGACGTCGACGCGGTCGACGCGGCGATCAAGCAGGCGAAGCAGTCGGACAAGCCGACGCTGATCTGCTGCAAGACCGTGATCGGTGAAGGCGCGCCGACCAAGGCGGGCTCGCACGACTCGCACGGCGCGCCGCTCGGCGACAAGGAAATTGCGGCAACCCGCGAAGCGATCGGCTGGAAGTGGGAGCCGTTCGTGATTCCGCAGGAAGTCTACGCGGCATGGGATGCGAAGGATGCGGGCGCGCGTCTCGAATCCGAGTGGGACAAGGCGTTCGCTGCCTACGCGGCCAAGTATCCGCAGGAAGCGGCCGAGTTCAAGCGCCGCAGCGCGAAGCAGCTGCCGGCCGACTGGAAGGACAAGGCAAAGGCGATCATCGCCGGCGCGAACGAACGCGCCGAGACCGTGGCGACGCGTAAGGCGTCGCAGCAGGCCATCGAAGGCCTGTCGGCCGCGCTGCCCGAACTGCTCGGCGGTTCCGCCGACCTGACCGGCTCGAACCTGACCAACTGGAAGGCCGCGAAGCCGGTGCGCGTGAACGCCGAAGGCCGTGCCGCCGGCAACTACGTGAACTACGGCGTGCGCGAGTTCGGCATGAGCGCGGCAATCAACGGCGTCGCGCTGCATGGCGGCTACAAGGCATTCGGCGGCACGTTCCTGACGTTCTCGGACTACAGCCGCAATGCGCTGCGCGTCGCCGCGCTGATGAAGTCGCAATCGATCTTCGTGTTCACGCACGACTCGATAGGTCTCGGCGAAGACGGCCCGACCCACCAGTCGATCGAACACGTCGCGAGCCTGCGCCTGATCCCGAATCTGCAAACGTGGCGCCCGGCCGACACCGTCGAAACCGCGGTGGCCTGGACCCATGCGATCGAACATGAAGGTCCGTCGTGCCTGATCTTCAGCCGTCAGAACCTGCAGTTCAACGAACGCACCGACGCGCAGATCGCCAACATCGAGAAGGGCGGCTACGTGCTGCGCGACTGGGACGAAGAGATCGTCGCGCGTAAGATCATCCTGATCGCGACGGGCTCCGAAGTCGAACTGGCAATGAAGTCCGTCGAGCCGCTCGCGCGCGAAGGCATCGCCGCCCGCGTCGTGTCGATGCCGTCGACGACCGTGTTCGACAAGCAGGACGCCGAGTACCGCGAACGCGTGCTGCCGCATGGCGTGCGCCGCGTCGCGATCGAAGCGGGTGTGTCGGATTTCTGGCGCAAGTACGTGGGTCTGGAAGGCGGCGTAGTCGGCATCGACACGTTCGGCGAATCGGCCCCGGCAGGTGTGCTTTTCAAGCATTTCGGTTTCACCGTCGAGCACGTGGTGGCGACGGTCAAGGCCGCTCTCGGCTGATGGTTGCGTCGCGTTGCCGTCGCGCCCCTCGTGGCTGCGCGGGGCAACGCACCGAACCGGATGTCCGACCAGGCGAACATAAACGGATTTTTTAGCCATCAGGAGATAAATCATGACGATTCGCGTCGCAATCAACGGCTACGGCCGGATCGGCCGCAATACCCTGCGCGCCTTCTATGAAAACGGCAAGAAGCACGATATCGAAATCGTCGCCATCAACGATCTGGGCGATGCGAAGACCAACGCCCACCTGACGCAGTACGACACCGCGCACGGCAAGTTCCCGGGCCAGGTGTCGGTGGACGGCGACTACCTCGTCGTGAACGGCGACAAGATTCGCGTGCTGGCGAACCGCAACCCGGCCGAACTGCCGTGGGGCGAGCTGGGCGTCGACGTCGTGATGGAGTGCACGGGCTTTTTCACGACCAAGGAAAAGGCCAGCGCGCACATCAAGGGCGGAGCGAAGAAGGTCATCATCTCGGCGCCGGGCGGCAAGGACGTCGACGCGACCGTCGTCTACGGCGTGAACCACAACGTGTTGAAGGCATCGGACACGGTCATCTCGAACGCATCGTGCACGACCAACTGCCTCGCGCCGCTGGTCAAGCCGCTGAACGACAAGATCGGTCTCGTGAACGGCCTGATGACGACGATCCACGCGTACACGAACGACCAGGTTCTGACCGACGTGTACCACGAAGACCTGCGCCGCGCGCGTTCGGCCACGCATAGCCAGATCCCGACCAAGACCGGTGCTGCATCGGCGGTCGGCCTCGTGCTGCCGGAACTGAACGGCAAGCTGGACGGCTACGCAATCCGCGTCCCGACGATCAACGTGTCGGTCGTCGACCTGTCGTTCATCGCCGCGCGCGATACGACGGTCGAGGAAGTCAATGCGATCATGAAGGAAGCATCGGAAGGCTCGCTGAAGGGCGTCCTCGGTTACAACGACGCGCCGCTCGTGTCGATCGACTACAACCACAACCCGGCTTCGTCGACGTTCGACTCGACGCTGACCAAGGTGTCGGGCCGTCTCGTGAAGGTGTCGAGCTGGTACGACAACGAGTGGGGCTTCTCGAACCGCATGCTGGACACGGCTGTGGCGCTCGCGAACGCGAAGTAAGTTCCGGGTTTCACGCTGCATGAAAAAGCCGCTCCTCGGAGCGGCTTTTTTTTCGTCTGCGGTATCGGCGCGGCGGCTACGGCGTCGGGAAATAGACGCCGGCGCGCTGCGCGGCGTTCGCGATGTGCGTCTCGATCGCCTTGCCGGCGGCGAGCGAATCGCGGGCCTTCAGCGCGTCTAGAATCGCGCGATGCTCGGTGTAGGTGGAAAGCACCCGCTCGCGCCGGTAGAACGGCATGCGCTGGCTTTCCTTCATGATTTCTGCGCTACTGCGCAGGATCGACTCGATCGCCGCATTGCCCGCGATGCTGACGATGCGCATATGGAACGCGTAGTCGAGCCGCGCCGCTTCGTCGAGTTCCTCGCAGGCGAGCGCGCTTTGCATCGCGGTGACGTTTTCCTCGAGCCACGCGAGGTCGTCGTTGGTGACCGCGAGCACTGCCATGCGTGCAACGAAGCCTTCGAGCGCGTAGCGCATCTGATACGTGTCGGGCAGCGACGACTGTTCGGCGAAACGCCACGCCTGAGCGGTTTTCGCCTGCGCGCTTTCCACGTACACGCCCTTGCCGGGGCGGATCACCAGCAGGCCGAGCGCTTCGAGCGTGGACAGCGCTTCGCGTAGTGACGCCCGGCTGATCGACAGTTCATCGGATAGCTGGCGCTGCGCCGGCAGCAGGCTGCCCACCGGATAGACGCCCCCCTCGATACGCTCGCGGATCGTCGCGATGGCCGCGTCGGTGACGGTGTGCGGGACGTTTTTCATAAAAACTCACTTGGTGGTGTGGTCTGACCGCAATTCTAATACGCGCTCGAAAACCGCGCGCCGCACGACCTGCGAATACCCGACCCCGACCCGAAATCGCCGAAAAAACAACGGGTAAACACTGTTCAATCAATCCTTGACGGGACTATATCCGCTTCCTACTATTCGCCATAACAGTTCTGGTCGGACCAGTCTGAACAGAATTGATCGAGACAACCATCCGCAGGAGGAAGCCGTGTTGAAATTCTTCAATTCGCTATTTGGCCGGGTCGTGATAGCGCTCGTGGTCGGCATCGCGCTCGGTGCCGTGTTTCCGCATTTCGCGCAGTCCTTGCGGCCGCTTGGCGACGGCTTCCTGAAGCTGATCAAAATGGTGATCGGGCCAATCGTGTTCTGCGTAGTGGTGAGCGGCATGGCGCACGCCGGCGATCTGCGCAAGGTCGGCCGCGTCGGCTTGAAGTCGGTGATCTATTTCGAGGCGATGACGACGATCGCGCTCGTGATCGGCGCGGTGCTCGCTTACGCGACGCGTCCGGGCGCCGGCATGAACGTGAACCTGAGTTCGCTCGACGCGGCGTCGCTCACCACCTATACCGAGCACGCGAAGAGCCTGAAGGACACCGCGGGCTTCCTGCTGAAGATCATCCCCGATACGGCGATCAACGCGTTCGCGACCGGCGACATCCTGCAGATCCTCGTGTTCTCGGTGCTGTTCGGATCGGCGCTGTCGCTGCTCGGCAAGCGCGCGCAACGCGTGAGCGGGTTGATCGATGAGCTTTCGCAGGTGTTTTTCCGTGTGATGGGTTTCATCATCAAGCTCGCGCCGCTCGGCGTGCTCGGCGCGATCGCGTTCACGACCGGCACCTACGGTGTCGAGTCGCTGAAGCAGCTCGGCATGCTGGTGTTGGTGTTCTACGCGAGCTGCGTAGTGTTCGTCGTGCTCGTGCTCGGCGCGGTGATGCGGTTCGCCGGCTTCAGCATCTTCAAGCTGATCCGCTATTTGCGCGAAGAACTGTCGATCGTGCTCGGCACCGCGTCGTCCGACGCCGTGCTGCCGCAGATCATGCGCAAGCTCGAATGGATGGGCGTCAAGGACTCGACGGTCGGTCTCGTGATTCCGACCGGCTACTCGTTCAACCTCGACGGCTTCTCGATTTATCTCACGCTGGCGGTGCTGTTCATCGCGCAGGCGACCAACACCCCGCTGTCGACTCATGACCTGATCGTCGTCGTGCTGGTGTCGCTGGTGACGTCGAAGGGCGCGCACGGCATTCCGGGCTCGGCGATCGTGATTCTCGCGGCAACGCTGTCCGCGATTCCCGCGATTCCGGTGCTCGGCCTCGTGCTGATTCTGCCGGTCGACTGGTTCGTCGGCATCGCCCGCGCCTTGACCAACCTGATCGGCAACTGCGTCGCGACAGTGGTGGTCGCCGTGTGGGAAAACGATATCGACAAGGCGCGTGCGCACCGCGTGCTGAATCGCGATGCGGCGCTGCGCTACGTGCCCGCCGTCGACGACACGCTCGCCGAGCCGGGGGCGGGCGAACACGCGCCGGCAGTTTGACGGCGGCACGCCGATCTGGTCGGACCAGACCAACCGGCATCGTTTTAGACAGCTTTTCGACCTTTTTTCGCAAGCCGGCGGCTGCCATGGCGCCGCCGGTTGTTTCTGACCTCTTCGACACTGACCGACATCATGGCCAACCCGATCCTCGACCCGAACGCTCCCGCCTTCACGCGCCGCTACATGAACCTCGCCGATCCGCGCCTCGGCGCGAAAGCGCTGTTCGCCAGCGACGAATTCTTCGCACCGAAAGAGCGCATGCTGGAGCCGCAGCCGGCGGTGTTCATCCCGGGCAAATACGACGACCACGGCAAGTGGATGGACGGCTGGGAGACGCGTCGCAAGCGCACGAACGGCCACGACCATTGCGTGATCCGTCTCGCGCGGCCGGGCGTCGTGCATGGCGTCGATCTCGACACGAGCCACTTCACCGGCAATTTCCCGCCGGCGGCGTCGATCGATGCCTGCCACAGCGACGCCGACGTGCCGCCCGAGCACGCCGACTGGCAGCCGCTCGTGCCGGCGACGACGCTCCAGGGCAACCAGCATCACTACGTCGAGGTGAAAGACGCGCGCCCGGTCACCCATCTGCGTGTGAATCTGTATCCGGACGGCGGGCTCGCGCGACTGCGCGTGTACGGCCAGCCGCAGCGCGACTGGAGCCGCGTCGAGCGCGGCACGCTGCTCGATCTCGCCGCGATCGAAAACGGCGCGTACCTCGTCGCCGCGAACAACCAGCATTTCGGGCCGGCCTCGCAGATGCTGATGCCGGGGCGTGGCGTGAACATGGGCGACGGCTGGGAAACCCGGCGGCGTCGCGAGCCGGGCAACGACTGGGCGATCGTTTCGCTCGCGCGGCCTGGCGTGATCCGCAGGATCGAAGTGGACACGGCGCACTTCAAAGGCAACTTCCCGGACCGCTGCTCGCTGCAGGCCGCATCGGTGACCGGTGGCACCGACGATTCCCTCGTCACGCAGGCGATGTTCTGGCCGGTGCTGCTCGGCGAGCAGAAGTTGCAGATGGATCACATGCACACGTTCACGGACGACCTCGCCGCACTCGGGCCGGTCACGCACGTGCGCTTCAACATCTTCCCGGACGGCGGCGTGTCGCGCCTGCGTCTGTGGGGCGAGATCGCTTAACGCAAGCTACGTGATGGAGCGGCACGCATGAAGATCCTGCAGATGGAACGCCTGACGCGCGCGGCGTTCGCGCCGTTCGGCGATGTGATCGAACTCGACGGCGCGCGTAATTTTTCGATCAATGGCGGCACCACCGAGCGCTATCACGACCTCGCGCGCGTCGACGTGGCGGAGCAAGGCGGCCGGCCGCTCGTCAATCTGTTTCGCGCGCAACCGCGCGCGCTGCCGGTAGAGATCACGATGATGGAGCGGCATCCGCTCGGCAGCCAGGCTTTCATTCCCTTGCGCGCGGGCCGCTATCTGGTGGTGGTCGCGCCGGCCGGCGAGTTCGACGCCACGCAGATGCGCGGGTTCTGGACCGACGCGTGGCAGGGCGTCAACTACGGGAAAGGAGTCTGGCACCATCCGCTGCTCGCGCTGGATCAGGTTAGCGACTTCATAGTCGTCGATCGTGGCGGCGACGCGCCGAATTGCGACGAATTGCAGTTGGCCGAGCCGTGGCGGCTCGCCTTCGAGCCGAGCGTGGAACTGGTCGGATAGCCGTTTTTCCCGCCGACCGAACGAAAAAAACCCGACCGATCCCCATCGGCCGGGTCTTTCTTCTGACTTGTCAGGCCGCGCACTCGCAGGCGGCCCGCGAGGCGCATCAGTGCTTACGATGCGGGCAATTCTCCTTCGTGCATGCCCCATACAGTGCCAGCGCGTGTTCCTGCAGCTTGAAGCCGCGTGCCTTGGCGATGGACTGCTGACGACTTTCGATTTCGGGGTCGAAAAACTCTTCCACGAGACCGCAATCGAGGCAAACGAGATGGTCGTGGTGCGACCCCTCGTTGAGTTCGAAGACCGCCTTGCCCGATTCGAAATTGCTGCGCGAAAGCAGGCCGGCCTGCTCGAACTGTGTCAGCACGCGATACACGGTTGCGAGACCGATATCGAGTTCCTCGTGCAGGAGGTTGCGGTACACGTCTTCGGCGGTCAGGTGACGCACCGGGCTGTGCTGGAAAATCTCAAGGATTTTGAGGCGCGGAAGGGTCGCCTTGAGCCCGATATTCTTGAGATCGGTTGGATTGGTCATGACAAGGGATCCCTAGAGTACAATGCTGGGCTCTCATAGTAATGTGTTTTGCCGTTCTGGTCATTTTCGATGGAATGAGCGCGGCCCGCAAGCGGGCCCGCACGGTGAGTGAAATGATTTCTAAATCTCAATTGATTTACCGGGGGAGCCGCATGCGGGGTACCTTGATCGCTGTTGCGACTGTCGCGGTTCTTGCCGGATGTTCCACTTACGACAGCCTGACCCAGCGCGTTGCCCAAAGCATTACGCCGTATCGGATTACGGTCGTGCAAGGTAACTTCGTGTCGCAGGAAATGGCCGGCCAGATGAAGGTCGGCATGACGCGCGCGCAGGTGCGTCAGGTGCTCGGCACGCCGCTGTTGACCGACATGTTCCACGCCGATCGGTGGGATTACACGTTCTATTTCAAGCGCGGCAACACCGCGATCGTTCAGCAGCGTGACTTCGTCGTGTTCTTCTCGGGCGACACCGTGACCCACTGGACGGGCGGCGAGGATCTGCCGACCAATCTCGAATTGCTGGCCGAAATCGACGGCGACCGCAGTGGCCGCCGCTCGACCGCGACGCCGCCGGCCGCTGCGAGCGCGGCCGTGGCCGCCAGCGACGCGGCCGCCGCAAGCGCGGCCGCAGCCGCCGCGGCGCCGGCCACGGTGGATACGACGCGCTCGCCGTCGGTAGAAGGCGCCCAGCAGGCCGCCACGCCGTCCATGGACGCCAACGCGGAAGCCGCCCAGGCGGCCAATCGCGCGACCAGCGCGGTGTCGACGCCGAGCGGCACGCCGTCGGTGCGTTCGGCCGTGCCGAGAGCGGGCGCTGGCGGGATCCCGACGCAAGGCCCGACGGCCGGTGGTCAGCCGCAGTTCCAGTTCAAACGTCCGCCGCCGCCGGCGCCGGAAAACGAGAGCAACCCGGTCGGCCCGACGGGCTCGCAAAGCGGCGACAGCTCGACGCCGAACGCTTCGCCGTCGACGTCCGGAACGAGCAACTGATCCACTGGTCGGTGTTGTAAGGCGGGCTGCGCGCCAGATGGCCGGCGCCCGCCAGATCTGTGTTTGTCCGGCGTCAGGCGAGGCCGGAAATGCGCCGCTTGGGCCGCATGAACCCGTTGCCGCAGTCTGTCGCGGCAGTGGGTCGCCGCAGCGTGCCGTATCAGTCAGTCACCTAGGCGAGCCGTCCCGGTTGGCCGCGCGCATTGACTTCCGCAGCGAGCCGACTGGTGTTGCCGCAAGATCGTGCCGCCTGTCGCCGCTTGTCCCTATATCGACCTGGCGCATTCCCCGGCACACTGGTCGGTGCATTCGCCGGGCCGCGTTTGCCGGGCTCCATCCCGGTTGACTCTTTTCGAATCCTCATCGTCATGAAAATTGCCATTGCAGGCGCATCGGGCCGTATGGGCCGCATGCTGATCGAAACCGTCCTCAACGATGCCGACGCGACGCTGTCCGGCGCGCTCTGCCGCACGGGCGCGCCGCAGCTTGGCCAGGACGCCGGCGCGTTCCTCGGCAAAGAGACCGGCGTGCTGCTGTCCGACGATATCGAGCGCGTGTTTGCCGAATCCGACTACCTGATCGACTTCACGCGCCCGGATGCGACGCTCGCGCATCTCGAAGCCGCGCAACGCCACGACGTGAAAATGGTGATCGGCACGACCGGCTTCGACAACGCGCAAAAAGCGCAGCTGCGCGCGGCGGCGCAGAAGATTGGCGTCGTGTTCGCGTCGAACATGAGCGTCGGCGTGAACGTTACGCTGAAGCTGCTCGAATACGCGGCGCGGCACTTCTCGACCGGCTACGACATCGAGATCATCGAGGCGCATCATCGCCACAAGGTCGATGCGCCGTCCGGCACCGCGCTGACGATGGGCGAAGTGATCGCGGGCGCGCTCGGCCGCAATCTCGACGATTGCGCGGTCTACGGCCGCGAAGGCGTGACCGGCGAGCGCGATCCGTCGACGATCGGCTTCTCGGCGATTCGCGGCGGCGATATCGTCGGCGATCATACGGTGCTGTTCGCGGGCATCGGCGAGCGCATCGAGATCACGCACAAATCGGCGAGCCGCCTGTCGTATGCACAAGGCGCACTTCGTGCTGTACGCTTCCTCGAAGGTCACGACAACGGCTTCTTCGACATGCAGGACGTGCTCGGCCTGCGTTGAGCGAAGTTCGTTGCGCATAGGCGGGGCAGCGCATCCCGAGCGCGCCCTCCCGAAGTCACTTTCCCAAGGCGAGGTCAGATGACAGGCAGCAGCGGCATCATCCATTACCTGCAAACGAGCGACGCGATTACGCATGCCGTCGCCTATGTGCTGCTGGCCATGTCGATTGCGAGCTGGTGTTTTCTGATCGTCAAGAGCTGGATTCTGACGCGCGCGAAACGCCAGTCCTCGCGAGCGATCGCGCGCTTCTGGCAGGCTCCGACGCTCGCCGAGGGCGTCGCCATCCTGCGCCGCGCCGACCGCGAGCGCGTGTTCGCGCCGCTCGCCGAAGCGGCGCTGCATGCGGCCGAGGTCGACATTCCGGGCGCGCTGCTCGCGCGCGTCGAGCGCAGCGAACGGGTGCTGCGCGCGCTGCGCCAGGCGCTCAGCGCGTCGCAGCGGCGGCTCGAATTCGGTCAGGTGCTGCTGGCGTCGGTCGGTAGCACCGCGCCGTTCGTCGGTCTGCTCGGCACCGTGTGGGGCATCTATCACGCGCTGGGCAGCATCGCGGCGAGCGGGCAGGCGCAGATCGAGAACGTCGCAGGACCGGTCGGCGAGGCGCTGATCATGACCGCGTTCGGTCTGGTGGTCGCGATTCCGGCGGTGCTCGGGTACAACGTGCTGGGCCGCCTCGTGCGGCAATTGACCGAGGAGCTGGACGGCTTCGCGCACGATCTGCACGCGTACGTGTGCTCCCCGGAGCACGCGCCGACGCCGCCGCGCGCGCAGCAGGCGGCGCACGAGGCACACCGCTGACGCCTGGCGTGCGGCGGGCCCGATAAATCGCGACCTACCCCACACGACACACCGCCCATCGTAGGACCAAGCTCAGACGCAAGGAGGCGACATGGCATTCGGCGGACTCGAGAAGAAGCAGACGGCCGCGCCGATGGCCGAGATCAACATGACGCCGCTGATCGACGTGATGCTGGTGCTGCTGGTGATTTTCATCATTACCGCGCCGCTGTTCTCGCACGCGATCCGGCTCGATCTGCCGAAGGTCGCGGCGGCCCCCGCGCGCCAGACTCCGCAGACCATCTCGCTGTCGATCGACGGCGCCGGCAAGCTCTACTGGAACGGCAAGCCGATCACGCTCGCGCAGATGCGCGCGCAGTTCGCCGAGGCCGGCAAGCAGGCGGACCAGCCGGACATCCAACTGCGCGCGGAGCGCTCGACCCGCTATGAAGTGATCGCGCAGGTGATGGGCGCCGCGCAGCAGGCGGGGCTCGAGCGGATCGGCTTCGTGACGGACCCGCCGCCGCCCGCCGCGCAGCACTGAGCATCGCCGGGCGCCGCCGGGCGCGCACCACGTCGACGAATCCGGCATACCCCGCCCCGCACCACGCCGCGCGTAGCGGCGCACCCGTCCGCGAACGGTATAATCAGCCCTTTCCCCGCCAAAGGGGAAACGACGCAACGACATTCTGCAGAGCACCGGGCCGGTGCGAAAGCACCGAACCTAGCGATCCCATCACACCATGCACGAAAAATACGTTCCCTCCGACGTCGAAGCCGCCGCGCAAGGGCAATGGCGCGCCATCGACGCCTATAAGACGACGGAAACCACCGACAAGCCCAAGTTCTACTGCGTCTCGATGCTGCCGTATCCGTCGGGCAAGCTGCACATGGGGCACGTGCGCAACTACACGATCAACGACGTGATGTACCGCTATCTGCGGATGAACGGCTACAACGTGCTGATGCCGATGGGTTGGGACGCGTTCGGCATGCCGGCGGAAAACGCCGCGATGGCCAACAACGTGCCGCCCGCGCAGTGGACCTACGACAACATCGCTTACATGAAGAAGCAGATGCAGTCGATGGGTCTCGCGATCGACTGGTCGCGTGAAGTCGCGACCTGCAGCCCCGACTACTACAAGTGGAACCAGTGGCTGTTCCTGAAGATGCTCGAAAAGGGCATCGCGTACAAGAAAACCGGCACCGTGAACTGGGACCCGGTCGACCAGACCGTGCTCGCGAACGAGCAGGTGATCGACGGGCGCGGCTGGCGCTCGGGCGCGCTCGTCGAAAAGCGCGAAATCCCGATGTACTACATGCGCATCACGCAGTACGCCGATGAACTGCTGAACGATCTCGAAGGACTCGGCTGGCCCGAGCGCGTGAAGATCATGCAGCAGAACTGGATCGGCAAGAGCTTCGGCGTGAACTTCGGCTTCCCGTATGAAATCGACGGTGAACAGAAGCTGCTGCGCGTATTCACGACGCGCGCCGACACGATCATGGGCGTCACGTTCTGCGCGATCGCCGCCGAGCATCCGCTCGCCACGCGTCTCGCGCAAGACAAGCCGGAACTGCAGGCGTTCATCGACGAATGCAAGCGCGGCGGCGTCGCCGAAGCCGACGTCGCGACGATGGAAAAGAAGGGCATGGCGACCGGCTTCTACGTCACGCATCCGCTGACGCACGAGCAGGTCGAGGTGTGGATCGGCAACTACGTGCTGATGACTTACGGCGAAGGCGCCGTGATGGGCGTGCCGGCGCACGACGAGCGCGACTTCGCGTTCGTGAAGAAGTACGGTCTGCCGGTGAAGCAGGTGGTCGCGGTCGAGGGCAAGGAGTTTTCGACTGAAGCCTGGGCGGAGTGGTACGGCGAAAAGACCGGCACGCTGGTCAACAGCGGCAAGTACGACGGTCTCGCGTACGACGAAGCGGTGGACCGCATCGCCGCCGATCTGAAGGAACTCGGCCTCGGCGACAAGCAGATCACGTGGCGTCTGCGTGACTGGGGCGTGTCGCGCCAGCGTTACTGGGGCACGCCGATTCCGATCATCCACTGCCCGAAGTGCGGCGACGTGCCGGTGCCGGAAAAAGACCTGCCGGTCGTGCTGCCGGAAGACCTCGTGCCGGACGGCACGGGCAATCCGCTCGCGAAGTCCGAAGCGTTCCTGAACTGCACGTGTCCGAGCTGCGGCGGTGCGGCGAAGCGCGAAACCGACACGATGGACACTTTCGTCGATTCGTCGTGGTACTTCTACCGCTACGCGTCGCCGGATGCGAAGACGATGGTCGACGAGCGCACCGACTACTGGGCGCCGATGGATCAGTACATCGGCGGTATCGAGCATGCGATTTTGCACCTGCTGTACTCGCGCTTCTGGGCGAAGGTGATGCGCGATCTCGGTCTCGTGAAGTTCGGCGAGCCGGCGAAGAACCTGCTCACGCAGGGCATGGTGCTGAACGAAACCTACTACCGCGAAAACGAGGCGGGCAAGAAGACCTGGTACAACCCGGCGGATGTGACCGTGTCGTTCGACGACAAGGGCCGCCCGGTCGGCGCGGTGCTGAACGCGGACGGCCAGCCGGTCGTGCTCGGCGGCGTCGAGAAGATGTCGAAGTCGAAGAACAACGGCGTCGATCCGCAGATGCTGATCGATCAGCACGGCGCGGACACCGCGCGTCTGTTCGTGATGTTCGCGGCTCCGCCCGAGCAGCAGCTCGAGTGGTCGGGGTCGGGTGTCGAAGGCGCGAGCCGCTTCCTGCGTCGCGTGTGGAACTTCGGCTATACGAACGAAGCTGCGCTGCGCACGGGTGGCCAGTTGGACGCCGCACAATTCAACGACGCGGACAAGGCGCTGCGTCGCGAGATCTATAGCGTGCTGAAGCAGGCCGATTTCGACTATCAGCGTCTGCAGTACAACACGGTGGTATCGGCCGCGATGAAGATGCTCAACGCGCTCGACGGCGCAAAGGGTGCGCAGACGGCCGTGCTGCGTGAGACCTACGGCGTGATGCTGCGCGTGCTGTATCCGGTCGTGCCGCATCTGACGTTCCAGTTGTGGCAGGAACTCGGCTACGCGGACGAATTTGGCCCGCTGCTCGACGCACCGTGGCCGAAGGTCGACGAGAAGGCGCTCGAACAGGCCGAGATCGAACTCGTGCTGCAGGTGAACGGCAAGGTGCGCGGCGCGATCACGGTCGCGAAGGACGCATCGCGCGAAGCGATCGAGCAGCAAGCGGCCGCGCACGAAATGGTCGCCAAATTCAGCGAAGGCAAGGCGCCGAAGAAGATCATCGTGGTGCCGGGCCGTCTCGTGAACGTGGTCGTTTGACGTTCCGAACCCTCATCCGGCAGATGGAGCGCCGCCCACCCGGCGGCGTTCCTCGGCACCGCGAATCCACTGCGAACCGGGAGCGAATGTGACTCGCAGATCGTTTTTGACGCTCGCTTGCAGCGTAATGATGTTGTCGGCCTGCGGCTTCCAGTTGCGCGGCCAGCAGGACTTCGCATTCAAGCGTCTCTATGTGTCGGGCGGCTCGCCCGCGGCCATCGCGCGCTTCACGCGCATGGTGCAGGGCGGCAGCGACACCGTCGTGGTGAACTCGGTCGCCAATGCCGACGCGATCCTGCAGATCACGCAGAACCGCAACCTCAGCACGCTGACGCTGAATTCGCTGGGCGTCGTCGCCGAGTATCAGCTGAATCTGCAGATGACCTACACGCTGACCGGCAAGGACGGCACGGTGCTGATTCCGGGCAGCGTGATCGCATTGAACCGCGCGATGACCTATAGCGACCAGTTCTCGCAGGCGAAGGCCGCCGAATCCGATATCCTGTTCGCCGACATGGAAAACGACGCGGTCGATCAACTGATCCGCCGTCTCGGCGTGGTGCGCTCGCTGCATCCGACGCCTGCCGAGGCCGTGCCGGGTATCGTTCCGCGCGCGCCGCTGCCGCCGCCGCCGCTGTGAGCATCGCGCCGTCCGCGATGCGTCGAACCTCATCCATCCCGTCAACCGCCAGCCATGCAACTGCGACCTGACGCGCTCGAAGCGCATCTCGCCAAGGGCCTTGCCGGACTGTACGTCGTGTACGGCGACGAGCACCTGCTCGCCCAGGAAGCGTGCGACCGCATCCGCGCGGCGGCGCGCGCGGCCGGTTTCACCGATCGCTCGGTGTTCACGGTCGAGCGCGGTTTCGACTGGAGTTCGCTGCTCGGCGCGAGTCAGTCGATGTCGCTGTTCGGCGACCGGCAACTGGTCGAGTTGCGCATTCCGTCGGGCAAGCCGGGCAAGGAAGGCGCCGATGCGCTGAAGGCGCTAGCGTCCACCGTCAACGACGACGTGCTGACGATGATCACGCTGCCGCGTCTCGATGCGGCCACGCAGAAGTCGGCATGGTTCACCGCGCTCGCCGACGCGGGCGTCGCGCTGAAGATCGATCCGGTCGAGCGCGCGCAGCTGCCGAACTGGGTCGGGCAGCGGCTCGCGGCTCAAGGCCAGCGCGTCGCAGCCGGCGAGGAAGGGCGGCGCGCGCTCGCGTTCATCGCCGAGCGCGTCGAGGGCAATCTGCTCGCCGCGCATCAGGAAATCCAGAAACTCGGGCTGCTGTATCCGAGCGGCTCGCTGAGCTTCGATCAGGTGCAGGACGCAGTGCTCAACGTCGCGCGCTACGACGTGTTCAAGCTCAACGAGGCGATGCTCGCGGGCGACGTCGGCCGTCTCGCGCGCATGCTCGACGGCCTGCGCGGTGAAGGCGAGGCGGCGGTGCTCGTGCTATGGGCCGTTGTCGAGGAAGTGCGCACGCTGTTGCGGATCAAGCGCGGCGTCGCAGCTGGCAAGCCGCTCGCGATGCTCACGCGCGAGAACCGCGTGTGGGGTCCGCGCGAACGACTGATCGGGCCGGCGCTGTCGCGTGTCAGCGAAGCGGCGCTCGAGAAGGCACTCGCTTTGGCGGCGCGGCTCGACCGGCAGGTCAAGGGCTTGTCGGGCGGCACGCCGGGCAATCATCGCAACGATCCGCCGCCCGATCCGTGGGACGGCCTGTTCGAACTCGCGATGACGGTGGCCGCGCCAAAAACGTCGGCGGCGTCGCCAGTGCCGCCGCCGCGACCTCGGGCACCGACTGAGGCGCCAGCGCGGCGGCCAATCTAAGCAGCTGGGCGCGGGCGAGCTTCGGCAGCGATTGCTATCGCACAGCAATCGTCAGTCGCTTCGCATGCAGACCACCGTGTTTCGCGTGCCACACGCTCGACGCAACGCATCGGCAAGCCCGCGACAGCACAGCGCACCCGCTGCCCCTCGCGAGCAAAGCCCCGGTACCCGACTTACAATCGTTTGATCTTTCGCTAATCTTGCCCGACCACCGCACGCCAACGTGCGGGCATCACGAGAATGACCATGGATATCGACCAGTACATGACCGACCTCGGCCAACGCGCTCGCCAGGCTTCGCGCGCGATGGCGCGGGCGTCGACCGCCGCGAAGAATGCGGCGCTTGCAGCGGTTGCCGAGGCGATCGAGCGCGATGCCGATTTGCTGAAGGCCGCCAACGCGCGCGACCTCGAACGCGCCCGCGGCAAGGGCCACGACGCCGCGTTCATCGACCGTCTGACGCTGTCCGACAAGGCGCTGAAGACGATGGTCGAAGGCCTGCGCCAGGTCGCGGCGCTGGCCGATCCGATCGGCGAAATCAGCAATCTGAAGTATCGGCCGAGCGGCATCCAGGTCGGCCAGATGCGTGTGCCGCTCGGCGTGATCGGCATCATCTACGAATCCCGCCCGAACGTGACGATCGACGCCGCCGCGCTGTGCCTGAAGTCAGGCAACGCGACCATTCTGCGCGGCGGCTCGGAAGCGCTCGAATGCAATACCGCGCTCGCGAAGCTGATCGGCGAAGGGCTCGAGGCAGCCGGTCTGCCGCAGGACGCGGTGCAGGTGGTCGCGACGTCGGACCGCGCGGCGGTCGGCAAGCTGATCACGATGACCGAATACGTCGACGTGATCGTGCCGCGCGGCGGCAAGAGCCTGATCGAGCGTCTGATGAACGAAGCGCGCGTGCCGATGATCAAGCACCTCGACGGCATCTGCCACGTCTATGTCGACGATCGCGCGGACCTGCCGAAGGCGCTCAACGTCTGCGACAACGCGAAGACGCACCGCTACGGCACCTGCAACACGATGGAAACGCTGCTGGTCGCGCGCGGTATCGCGGCCGAAGTGTTGCCGCCGCTAGGCAAGCTGTATCGCGGCAAGGACGTCGAGCTGCGCGTCGATGCGGAGGCGCGCGCGGTGCTGGCCGATGCGGGCGTCGGCCCGCTCGTCGACGCGACCGAGGAAGACTGGCGCACCGAATATCTGGCGCCGGTGCTCGCGATCAAGGTGGTCGACGGCATCGACGCGGCGATAGAGCACATCAACACGTATAGCTCGCAGCACACCGATGCGATCGTCACCGAAGACCACGACCGCGCGATGCGCTTCCTGCGCGAAGTCGATTCGGCGAGCGTGATGGTCAATGCGTCGACGCGTTTCGCGGACGGCTTCGAGTTCGGCCTCGGCGCCGAGATCGGCATTTCGAACGACAAGCTGCACGCGCGCGGCCCGGTCGGCCTCGAAGGGCTGACGTCACTGAAATACGTCGTGCTGGGTCACGGCGAAGGTCGTCAATAAGCACGAATCGAAGCACCGCAAAAACGAACACCACAACAACAAGGACCACAAGGACCCCGCCGATGCTTTGGGTAAAGACGTTTCACATCGTGTTGATTGCCTCCTGGTTTGCCGGCCTGTTCTATCTGCCGCGCATCTTCGTCAATCTGGCGATGGAAACGGAACCCGCGGCGACGGCGCGTCTTTTGCTGATGGCGCGCAAGCTGTTCCGCTTCATGAGCTTCATCGCGGTGCCAGCGATCGCGTGCGGCTTGTGGTTGTGGCTCGTGATCGGCATCGGCAGCGGGCAGGGCTGGATTCACGCGAAGGTTGGCGTGGTCGTGCTGCTCGTCATCTACCACGCGTATTGCGGCGTGCTGCTGCGCACATTCGAGCGCGGCGAAAATCGCCGCTCGGACAAGTGGTATCGAATGTTCAACGAGCTGCCGGTGCTCGGGATGCTCGCGGCGGTCGCGCTGGTGGTGATCAAGCCGTTCTGAGCGGCTGACGGCGTTCGGCAGGGCGCTGGAAAAGACAAAAGGGCGGTGTGCCGGTTGAATGGCACACCGCCCTTTTGCGTTATCTCCGTCGTTCCGCTCTTTATCGGACCGGATTACCCCTGCGAGTCCACCCGCCGCCGGTGAATCACTTCCTTCGTCTGCGCGAGCTTCTCCACCAGTTCGGGCCCGCGGCTCAACGCGACGCCGACCGCCAGAATGTCGCCGATCGCCAGATGCGATACGCGCGAGGTCATCGGCGAAAAGATGTCGGTGTCTTCGTCGACGTTTGCGAAGAGGCCCACGGTTGCGAGCCGCGCGAGCGGCGAGTTGCCGTGGGTGATCGCGATCACCTTCGCGCCCGCGTTAAGCGCGGCCCTCGCGGCATCGATGATGTCGCGCGTGCGGCCCGTGTTGGAAATCGCGACGACTACGTCGCCCGGCCCGAGCAGCGCGGCCGACATCAAAAACGTGTGCGGGTCCGAATACGCGACGCTCGGCATGCCGAGCCGGAAGAACTTGTGCTGCACGTCGAGCGCGGCGATGCCCGAGCCGCCCGCGCCATAGAACTCGATGCGCTTCGCCTGCGCAAGCATGTCGATCGCCGCCGCGACGCTATCCGCCGACAGATTGTTGCGCACCTGAATCAGCGCGCCGATCGTCCGGTCGAGCACCTTCGCGGCGACGCCCGGTGTCGGCTCGTCGGGCCGCACGTCGCGATAGACGGCGGGCACTTCGCTGGCGATGCCCTGCGCGAGCCGGATCTTGAATTCGCGAAAGCCGGAAAAACCGAGCGCATGGCAGAAGCGCGCGATCGTCGGCTGACTCACGCCCGCGCGCGCGGCGACCTCGGTCATCGACAGATCGAGCACTTCGCGCGGCGCCTCGATCACATAATCGGCCAGCTTGCGCTCGGACGGGCGCAGCTGTTCACGCATCTCTTCCACTTGGGACAGCATCATCGGAAAACTCGCACTATGCTGAAGAACGTGTGGACTATATCCGATTGGTCGTTGGCGCACAAAAAGCTAAGTACAAAAACTACATATCGGCGGGTAAGTGTATTCCCTGGGTTTCGGCTGCAAAGCGCTGAGACGCCGCCAGTTGGGCGACTCCTCGATTCTCGCGATGCGGCACCGCAACAGCGTTCGTAATTGCGAGCATGTAGTTTTTCTACTAATATGGCGTCGTTCGATATCACAACCCCGCGATACCGCCTGGTGTCATGCGTGCGCCTGCCGCCAGCGACGAAGGAGCTCCGATGGTTTCCCCGCATTCGCAATTGTTGAAGGTCACGCAACGCGTGATCGAGCGCAGCAAGCCCACGCGTGAAGCGTATCTGGCCCGCATCCAGCACGCGCAGGGGCGCTTTCCGGCACGCGGCGCGCTGTCGTGCGCGAACCTGGCCCACGGTTTCGCCGGTCTCGAAGGCAACGACAAGCTCGTGATCAAACAGATCCGCGAGCCGAACATCGGCATCGTGTCGTCGTACAACGAGATGCTGTCGGCGCACGCGCCGTACAAAAACTACCCGGACATCATCAAGCAGGCCGCGCGCGAAAACGGCGGCGTCGCGCAATTCGCGGGCGGCGTGCCGGCGATGTGCGATGGCATCACGCAGGGCAACGCGGGCATGGAGCTGTCGCTGTTCTCGCGCGAAGTGATCGCGATGGGCACGGCCGTCGCGCTCACCCACAACATGTTCGACGCGGCGCTGTGCCTCGGCATCTGCGACAAGATCGTGCCGGGCCTGTTGATCGGCGCGCTGCAATTCGGCCATCTGCCGACCATTTTCGTGCCGGCCGGCCCGATGACGAGCGGCCTGTCCAACGACGACAAAGCCAAGACGCGCCAGCAGTTCGCGACCGGCCAGTGCGGCCGCGAAGCGCTGCTCGAAGCGGAAGCGGCCGCGTATCACAGCCATGGCACCTGCACCTTCTACGGCACCGCGAACAGCAACCAGATGCTGATGGAAGTGATGGGCCTGCATCTGCCGGGCTCGGCCTTCGTGCATCCGCACACGCCGCTGCGCGACGCGCTGACCGCCCAGGCCGCGCGCCGCGTACTCGATCTGACGGTCGAGCGCGGCCACTACATGCCGATCGGCCACGTGATCGACGAGAAGGCGATCGTCAACGGCATCGTCGCGTTGCTGGCGACCGGCGGCTCGACCAATCACACGCTGCACCTCGTCGCGATCGCGCGCGCGGCCGGCATCATCATCGACTGGGACGACTTCGACACGCTGTCGCAGGCGGTGCCGCTGCTCGCGAAGATCTATCCGAACGGCAAGGCCGACGTGAACCACTTCCACGCGGCGGGCGGCGTCGCGTTCCTCGTGCGCAATCTGCTCGAAGGCGGTCTACTGCATGAAGACGTGAACACCGTCGCGGGCAAGGGCCTGAAGCGCTACACCGAGGAGCCCAAGCTGCTCGACGGCAAGCTGCAATGGGTCGCGGGCGCCGAGGCGAGCGCGGACACCGCGGTGCTGCGCGGCATCCAGGAGCCGTTCCAGCCGGACGGCGGCCTGCGTCTGATGCAGGGCAAACTCGGCCGCGGCGTGATCAAGATTTCAGCGGTCGCGGCGCAGCATCGCAAGGTGAAGGCGCCGGCAATCGTGTTCGATTCGCAGGAGGCAGTGCAGGAAGCGTTCGACAAGGGCGAGCTCAAGCGCGACTTCATCGCGGTGGTGCGCTTCCAGGGCGCCCGCGCAAACGGCATGCCCGAGCTGCATCGTTTGACGCCGCTGCTCGGTGTGTTGCAGGATCAGGGTTTCCATGTCGCGCTGGTGACCGACGGCCGTATGTCGGGCGCGTCGGGCAAGGTGCCGGCGGTCATTCATGTGTCGCCGGAAGCGTTGCTGCAGGGCCCGCTCGGCAAGGTTCGCACGGGCGACATGCTGGTCATCGACGCCGAAGCGGGCGTGCTCGACATCGAGATCGACGCAGCCGAATGGGCCGCGCGTCCGAACGCCGAGCCGCTGCATCAGGCGGACAACGAAGCCGGCTTCGGCCGCGAGCTGTTCGGCGTATTCCGCGCCGCGGCGGCGCCGGCGGAGCAGGGCGCGTCGGTGTTCGGCAAGCTGATCGGCGAGGGCGGCGCGCTCGACGGCCAGCACGGCCACGGCAGTCACCACAAGCACGCCGACAAGCACGCCCATCAACCCAGCGACCATCACGCGAGCACCGCCCAAGCCGGCGCGGCGCTGCAGAAACAAGGAGTCTGACTATGACGTCGAAAACAGTAAGCGATATCGTGCGCCTCGGCCCGGTGATTCCGGTGCTCGCGTTCGACACGGTCGAACAGGGCGAACACGTGTCGCGCGCGTTGCACGCGGGCGGCGTGAAGGTGCTCGAAATCACGCTGCGCACGCCGGCGGGCCTCGGCGCGATCGAGCGTGCGTGTGAGCTCGCCGACGACATCGTGGTCGGTGTCGGCACGATCACGAAGCCCGAGCATTGCGCGCAAGCGAAGAAGGCGGGCGCGCAGTTCGGCGTGTCGCCGGGTCTGACCAAGGAGATGCACCAGGCCGCGCAGGACGTGGGTCTGCCGCTGCTGCCCGGCGTGATGACGCCATCGGACATCATCCTCGCGCTCGAACTCGGCTACGAGATCGTCAAGTTCTTCCCCGCGCAGCAGGCGGGCGGCGTGCCGATGCTGCAGGCATTCCACGGTCCGTTCCCGGCACTGAAGTTCTGCCCGACCGGCGGCATCACGCCTGAAAGCGCGCCGCACTTCCTGTCGCTGCCGAACGTGGTCTGCGTCGGCGGTTCGTGGCTCACGCCGAAGGCCGCGCTCTCCGCGCAGAACTGGGACGAGGTGACGCGCCTCGCGCGCGCCGCGAGCCAGTTGGCGGCGCCCGCGCACTAAGGCCCACGACACACCAGCGCATCGGTTATCTGAACCGGGCCCAGGAGTCTCGTCGATACAGCCGCATCAGGCTGTCGCGCCGAGACTCTTTTTTTGCTTGATATGCGTGCTGGATTTGCGCGCGTTTTTGAAACAAACAGTAAAATTCAGCGTCCGCGCGGTCAGCCGGGTTTCAGGCATCGCGCAGATTGCCGTGAGACGAAGTGCCGGCCGCATCCGCACTCTGAAATCAATAAACCTAAGGAGGGGCTTCATGGAATCTGCCCACGGAAGCATGCTGCTGGTCTACGCGTTAATCGCGATCGCGTTGCTGATCTTCATGATCACGCGCCTGAAGGTCTATCCGTTTCTCGTTCTGATCATCGTGTCGTTGCTGCTGGGCCTCGTGGCCGGCATGCCGATGCAGACCATCGTCAAATCGTTCGAAACGGGTAACGGCAACACGCTCGGACACATAGCCATCGTCGTCGGTCTCGGCACGATGCTCGGCAAGATGATGGCCGAATCGGGCGGCGCCGAGCGCGTCGCGACCACGCTGATCAACTGGTTCGGTGAGAAACACATTCACTGGGCGATGATGGTCGTCGCGATCATCGTCGGCTTGCCGGTGTTCTTCGAAGTCGGTTTCGTGCTGCTGATTCCGATTGCGTTCAACGTTGCCAAGCGCACCAACAAATCGCTGCTGCTGGTCGGCCTGCCGATGGTCGCGGGTCTGTCCGTCGTGCACGGGCTGATTCCGCCGCACCCGGCCGCGCTGCTCGCCGTGCAGGCGTATCACGCGGATATCGGCAAGACGATCGCCTATGGTCTGATCGTCGGCATCCCCTGCGCGATCGTCGCTGGTCCGCTGTTCGCGCTGCTGGTGAGCCGCCATATCCAGTTGCCGAAGGAAAATCCGCTTGCCGCCCAATTTCTCAGTCACGACGCGAATAACGGCAACGGCGTGAAAACCGACGCACCGAAGCGCGAACTGCCGGGCTTCGGCATCACGCTGGCCACGATCCTGTTGCCGGTGGTTCTGATGCTGGTCGGCAGTTGGGCTGACCTGGTGTTCGAACCGAAGACGCTGCCGAACGATCTGCTGCGCTTCTTCGGCAACACCGACGTCGCGCTGCTGACGGCCGTGCTGGTCAGCTTCTGGACCTTCGGCGCGAGCCGCGGCTTTAACCGCGAGCAGATCCAGAAGTTCTGCGGCGAGTGTCTGGCGCCGATCGCGGGTATTACACTGATCGTCGGTGCGGGCGGCGGTTTTGGTCGGGTGCTGATGGATAGCGGCATTTCGAAGGAAATCACCAACGTGGCGACCGCGGTGCATCTGTCGCCGCTGCTGTTCGGCTGGATCGTCGCGGCGATGATCCGTCTCGCGACCGGTTCGGCCACCGTCGCGATGACGACCGCCTGCGGCATCGTCGCGCCGATCGCGGCGGCCGGTGCGGTGCAGGTGAAACCGGAACTGATGGTGCTCGCGACCGGCTCGGGCTCGCTGATCTTCTCGCACGTGAACGACGGCGGCTTCTGGCTGATCAAGGAATATTTCGGCATGACGGTGGTGCAGACCTTCAAGACGTGGTCGCTCCTCGAAACCATCATTTCGGTGATGGGGCTCGCCTTGACCTTCGCACTCGCGGCGGTCCTGTAAGGAGTTTCAAATGATTCTGATCGCAATGGGCGTGTCGGGCGCCGGCAAGACGAGGATTGGCGAAATGCTGGCCGAGCGCCTGCATTGTGCGTTCACCGACGGCGACGCGTTCCATAGCGCGGCGAACAAGGAAAAGATGCACCACGGCATCCCGCTCACCGACGAAGACCGTTGGCCGTGGCTGAAGACGATCCGCGCGGCGATCGAGGAAAAGCAGAAGGCGGGCGAAACGGCGGTATTCACGTGTTCGTCGCTGAAGCGCTCGTATCGCGACATTCTGCGTGCCGGCGACAAGGACGTGTGCTTCGTCTACCTGAAGGGTTCGCGCGAGGTGCTCGCGGAGCGTCTCGGTCATCGCACCGGGCATTTCTTCGATCCGTCGCTGCTGCAAAGCCAGCTCGACACGCTCGAGGAGCCGGGTGACGACGAAGCGATCACGGTCAGCATCGATCTGACGCCGGAGCAGATCGTCGACGAGGTGCTCAAGCAGGTCGAAGCGCGCTGAGTCTTTGATTCCCCCGCGTTCCAGCTTCGAACGCGGGACGAAAAAAAGCCGCTCCTCGGAGCGGCTTTTTTATGCGCGGAAGCTGGACCAGCCGATCAGCCGATCCGCTTCGCCAGTTCGACGGCCTTGCCGATGTACGAGCCGGGCGTCATTTCGAGCAGACGGTTCTTCGCGTCCTGCGGAATCGCCAGGCTGCCGATGAAGCTCTGCAGTGCCTCGCGCGTGATGCCCTTGCCGCGCGTGAGCTCCTTCAGCTGTTCGTACGGGTTCTCGATGCCGTAACGGCGCATCACGGTCTGCACCGGCTCGGCCAGCACTTCCCAGCAGTTGTCGAGGTCTTCGTTCAGACGCTGCGCGTTCACTTCGAGCTTGTCGAGGCCGCGGATCAGCGAGTCGTACGCGAGCAGCGAGTAGCCGAACGCGACGCCGATGTTGCGCAGCACCGTCGAGTCGGTCAGGTCGCGCTGCCAGCGCGACACCGGCAGCTTGTCGGCGAGATGGCGCAGCGTCGCGTTCGCGAGGCCGAGGTTGCCTTCGGAGTTTTCGAAGTCGATCGGGTTGACCTTGTGCGGCATCGTCGACGAGCCGATTTCACCGGCCTTGGTGCGCTGCTTGAAGTAACCGAGCGCAATGTAGCCCCACACGTCGCGGTCGAGATCCAACAGGATCGTGTTTGCGCGCGAGATTGCGTCGAACAGCTCGGCCATGTAGTCGTGCGGCTCGATCTGGATCGTGTACGGATTGAACGTGAGCTTCAGGCGATTCTCGACGACGTCCTTCGAGAACGCTTCCCAGTCGAACTCCGGATACGCGGACAGGTGCGCGTTGAAGTTGCCGACCGCGCCGTTCATCTTGCCGAGCAGCTCGACCTTCGCGATGCGCTCGATCGCACGTGCGAGACGCGCGGCGACGTTGGCGATTTCCTTGCCGAGCGTGGTCGGGCTGGCCGGCTGGCCGTGCGTGCGCGACAGCATCGGCTGGGCGGCTTGCGCATGCGCGAGCGCGACGAGGCGTTGATGCACCGAGCGCAGCGCCGGCAGGATCACGTGTTCGCGCGCGCCGGCGAGCATCAGGCCGTGCGACGTGTTGTTGATGTCTTCCGACGTGCACGCGAAGTGGATGAACTCGCTCGCGCGCTCCAGTTCTTCCTGACCCTTCACCGACTCCTTCAGCCAGTATTCGACGGCCTTCACGTCGTGGTTCGTCACGCGCTCGATTTCCTTGATGCGCGCGGCGTCGTGCGCGGTGAAGCGCTCGGCCAGTTGCAGCAGGAACTGCTCGGACGCCTCGGAGAAGCGCGGCACTTCGGCAAAGCCGGCGCGTGACAGCGCGATCAGCCAGTGGATTTCGACCGTCACGCGATTGCGCATGAAGGCGGCTTCCGAAAGCCAGTCGCGCAGGGCTTCGGTTTTGGCGGCATAGCGGCCGTCGAGCGGGGAGAGCGCGTTCAGCGCGAACAGGGTGTCGGGGCGGGTGTCGGACATGATGAGGACCGGGTTGAGGCGCAGGTTGAGGCGCGGGTTAAGGCACTGAGCGCTCAGCGAGCGGATCTGGAACGGAGGGAACCGTGGATTTTACCACTGTGATGCGATGCGCCCGTCCGGATGCATCGGCCGCACGTCGCGCCGCTAGAATGCAGACTTCTTCCTCTCGCCGGCAAACGCACTCGCATGGAACTGAAATGGCTCGAAGACTTCATTTCGCTCGCGGAAACGCGTAGTTTCAGCCGCTCGGCCGAACTGCGCCATGTCACGCAGCCGGCTTTCTCGCGCCGCATCCAGGCGCTGGAAGCGTGGCTCGGCACGGAACTGATCGACCGTTCTGTTTATCCGACGCGGCTCACGGCGGCCGGCCAGGTGTTCAACGAGCAGGCGCTCGCGATGCTGTCGCAATTCCACGAGGCGCGCGCGCTGTTGCGCGGCCACACGGCGACGCCGCAAGCGACGATCGAATTCGCAGTGCCGCACACGCTGTCGCTGACATACTTCCCGCGCTGGCTGCAGCGCATCGAGGCGCAGATGGGCCCGATTCACACGCGGCTGCGTGCGCTGAACGTGCACGACGCGGCGCTGTCGCTGGTGGAGGGCGGCTGCGATCTGATGATGGGCTACCACCATCCGAGCCATCCAGTCGCGCTCGACCCGGCGCGCTACGACATGCTGACGCTCGGTCACGAGCCGATCAGCCCGTTCTCTGCGCCGGCCCGCGCGGGCCGTCCGCGTCACACGCTGCCGGGCTCGGCCGACGCACCCGCGCCGTATCTGTCGTACACGCCGAACGCATACCTCGGGCGCATGACCGAGGTGATTCTCGCGAACGCGCCGGAGCGCCTGTACCTCGACCGACTCTATGAAACCGACATGGCCGAGGGGCTCAAGGCGATGGCGCTCGCCGGTCACGGCATCGCGTTTCTGCCGCATAGCGCGGTCGAAGATGCGGTGGCCGACGGCCGGCTGATCCGCCTCGATCGGGCGACCCGCGGCACGCCCGAAGGGCAACTGACGCTCAGCATGGAGATTCGCCTGTACCGCGACAAACTTGCCGCGAAAAGCGACGACTCACGCCAGATCCTCGTGCGGCAGTTGTGGGACGTGGTGTCGGAGGAGCTCCGGCAGAGCGCCGCCTGAAACGCGGCATAAAAGTCGAGTTCGGACCTGCGTCGCGGCGACGTGAAATTGCGGCTTTCCGAACGTTATGCAAGAAAAACATAACTGGATAAGGAAACGGCATTGGATTTCAATACGGCGTTTTTCCACAATGCCCGTACTCGATCAAACGCCGGAGCGTTCATGTCATCCCAGCAACAAGCCGCAGAATCGGCACAAGCCGCCTCAACGTTGCAGTCCGTTCCCTCCTACCTCAATAAAGAAGACCTCGGCCCTTGGGGCAACTATCTGCGCCAGGTCGACCGCGTCGCGCCGTATCTCGGTTCGCTGTCCCGCTGGCTCGAAACCCTCAAGCGCCCGAAGCGCATTCTCGTCGTCGACGTGCCCATCGAACTCGATAACGGCACGGTTGCGCACTTCGAGGGCTATCGCGTGCAGCACAACGTGTCGCGCGGTCCGGGCAAGGGCGGCGTGCGTTATCACCAGGACGTTACGCTCTCCGAAGTGATGGCGCTGTCCGCGTGGATGTCGGTGAAGAACGCGGCGGTGAACGTGCCGTACGGCGGCGCGAAGGGTGGCATCCGCGTCGATCCGCGCACGCTGTCGCGGGGCGAGCTCGAGCGCGTGACACGCCGCTACACGAGCGAGATCGGCATCATCATCGGACCGAATACTGACATCCCCGCGCCGGACGTGAACACGAACGAGCAGATCATGGCGTGGATGATGGACACGTACTCGATGAATCAGGGCCAGACGGCCACCGGCGTCGTGACCGGCAAGCCGATCACGCTCGGCGGCTCGCTCGGCCGCCGCGAGGCGACCGGCCGCGGCGTGTTCGTGGTGGGCTGCGAAGCGGCTCGCCGCATCGGCTTCGACATCGAAGGCGCGCGAATCGCGGTGCAGGGCTTCGGCAACGTCGGCGGCATCGCCGCGCGTCTGTTCCAGGAGGCGGGCGCCAAGGTTGTCGCGGTGCAGGACCACACCGGCTCTGTGTACAAGTCCACCGGCATCGACGCGGTCGCGCTGCTCGATTACGTCGCGAAGAAGGGCGGCGTCGGCGGATTCCCCGAAGCCGACGCGATCACCGCCGATGAGTTCTGGACCGTCGAATCGGACATCCTGATTCCGGCGGCGCTGGAAAACCAGATCACCGAAAAGAACGCAGGCAAGATCAAGACCAGGATCATCGTCGAGGGCGCAAACGGCCCGACCACCACGGCCGCCGACGACATCCTGCACGATCGCGGCATCCTCGTGATCCCGGACGTGGTCGCGAATGCGGGTGGTGTGACAGTGTCATATTTCGAATGGGTGCAGGACTTTTCGAGCTTCTTCTGGACCGAGGACGAGATCAACGAGCGCCTCGAGCGCGTGATGCGCGAAGCGTTCGCGGCGGTGTGGCAGGTGTCGAGCGAGCAGGGCGTGTCGGTGCGCACGGCGGCGTTCATCGTCGCGTGCAAGCGGATTTTGCAGGCGCGCGAGATGCGCGGCTTGTATCCCTGATGGACCCTGTCCTATCTTGTTGGAAGCGGCGGTGACACGGCCCGGTATCCGGGCCGGGAGGCGAAACCGTCGAAATTTTGTGCATCAGCGCGGTCCACAAGACGGCGTGTTTGACCGGCGGGCGGCATCCTATCGATGCCGCCCGCCTTCTCGTATGTGCGAAACGGCTGTGCGACCGCGCCCCGGGCCCATCGCGGCGTGCGCGCAACAGCATGGTTAATAGGCATACTTTCAGAAAAATTACTTTGTTACACTGGCGCCGGTTCTTGCCAAGGAGATCAAGATGAAGGTTAAAAAAGCTGCGCTGTTGCTCGCCACTCTCGGATTGTTTACGGTTGGCGCGCATGCGCAAGACTCGGGGACGCTGAAAAAGATCAAGGATACTGGCGTCATTTCGCTGGGTCATCGGGAATCGTCGATCCCGTTCTCGTATTACGACGACAAGCAGAACGTGATCGGCTACTCGCAGGATTACGCGGTGAAGATCGTCGAGGCCGTCAAGCAGAAGCTGAACATGCCGAACCTGAAGGTGAAGCTCGTGCCGGTCACGTCGCAGAACCGTATTCCGCTCGTGCAGAACGGCACGGTCGACATCGAGTGCGGCTCCACCACGAATAACCTCGAGCGCCAGCAACAGGCTGCGTTCACGAACACGATCTTCGTGATCGGCACGCGTCTGATGACCAAGAAAGATTCGGGCATCAAGGACTTCCCGGATCTGAAGGGCAAGACGGTCGTGACGACCGCCGGCACCACGTCCGAGCGCCTGCTTCGCAAAATGAACCAGGACAAGAACATGGGCATGAACATCATCAGCGCGAAGGATCACGGCGAGTCGTTCCTGACGCTGTCGACGGGCCGTGCAGCCGCGTTCATGATGGACGACGCGCTGCTCGCTGGCGAGCGCGCCAAGTCGAGCAACCCGAACGATTTCGTGATCGTCGGCACGCCGCAATCGCGTGAGGCTTACGGCTGCATGCTGCGCAAGAACGACGCCGACTTCAAGAAGGTCGCCGACGACGCGATCGCGAAGGTCCAATTGTCGAGCGAAGGCGAAACGATCTACAAGCGCTGGTTCGAATCGCCGATCCCGCCGAAGGGCCTGAACCTGAACTTCCCGATGAGCGACGACATGCGCGCGCTGTTCAAGAACCCGAACGACAAGGCAATCGACTAAACCCTAGCTGCTTTTTCGACACTTTCGAAACGCTGAACGGAACGGAAGGGGCCACGCGCTTCTTCCGTTTCTTTTTGCCGGAGTCTTGGTCATGTCATATCACTGGAACTGGGGCATTCTGCTGAGTCCCGTCTCCACGGGCGAGCCGACCACCTACCTGGGCTGGCTGCTCTCGGGGCTGTGGGTGACGGTCACCGTGTCGCTGTCGGCATGGGTGATCGCGCTGATCGTCGGCTCGCTGTTCGGTGTGCTGCGCACGGTGCCGAACAAATGGGCGTCGGGCGTCGGCACCGTCTACGTCGCGGTTTTCCGTAACATTCCGCTGATCGTGCAGTTCTTCATCTGGTATCTGGTGATACCGGAGCTGCTGCCCGTGTCGATCGGCACCTGGTTCAAGCAATTGCCGCCGAGCGCGCAGTTTTTCTCGGCGTCGATCGTGTGTCTGGGCCTCTTCACCGCCGCGCGGGTGTGCGAGCAGGTGCGCTCGGGCATCAACGCGTTGCCGCGCGGCCAGCGCGCGGCCGGTCTCGCGGTGGGCTTCACGCAATGGCAGACGTATCGCTACGTGCTGCTGCCGGTCGCATACCGGATCATCGTGCCGCCGCTCACCTCCGAGTTTCTGAACATCTTCAAGAACTCCGCGGTTGCCTCGACGATCGGTCTGCTCGATCTGTCCGCGCAGGCGCGCCAGCTGGTCGACTATACGTCGCAAACTTATGAGTCGTTCATCGCTGTCACGGTCGCGTACATGCTGATCAATCTGGTCGTAATGCTACTGATGCGCTGGGTCGAAGCGAAGACCCGGTTGCCCGGCTATATCGGAGGCAAGTGATGCATCATTTCGACTGGAGCGGTATTCCGGGCGCGCTGCCTACGCTGTGGACCGGCGCAATCATCACGTTCAAGATCACGCTGATCGCGATCGTGTTCGGCATCATCTGGGGCACCATTCTCGCGATGTTTCGACTGTCGTCGATCAAGCCGCTCGAATGGTTCGCGAAGGGCTACGTGACGCTCTTCCGTTCGATCCCGCTCGTGATGGTGCTGCTGTGGTTCTTCCTGATCGTGCCGCAGGTGCTGCAAAGCGTGCTCGGTTTGTCGGCCGACATCGACATCCGGCTCGCCTCGGCGATGGTCGCGTTCTCGCTGTTCGAGGCCGCGTACTATTCGGAGATCATCCGCGCCGGCATTCAGGCGGTGCCGCGCGGCCAGGTCAACGCGGCGTTCGCGCTCGGCATGACCTATGGGCAGTCAATGCGTCTGATCGTGCTGCCCCAGGCGTTTCGCGCGATGGTGCCGCTGCTGCTCACGCAAGGTATCGTGCTGTTTCAGGATACATCGCTCGTGTACGTGATCAGCCTCGCCGACTTCTTCCGCACGGCCACAAATATTGGCGATCGTGACGGCACGAATGTCGAGATGGTACTGTTCGCGGGTGCGGTTTATTTCGTGATCTGTGTGATCGCGTCGAGCCTCGTCAAAGGTCTTCAGAAAAAGGTCGCAAGATGATCTCTATCAAGAATGTTTCGAAGTGGTACGGCCATTTCCAGGTGCTGACCGACTGCACGACGGAAGTCAAAAAGGGCGAAGTGGTCGTGGTGTGCGGGCCGTCCGGCTCGGGCAAGTCCACGCTGATCAAGACCGTCAACGGCCTCGAGCCGTTCCAGAAGGGCGAGATCGTCATCAACGGCCAGTCGCTGACCGACAAGAAAACCAATTTGTCGAAGCTGCGCTCGAAGGTCGGCATGGTGTTCCAGCACTTCGAGCTGTTCCCGCATCTGTCGATCGTGCAGAATCTGACGCTCGCGCAGATCAAGGTGCTCGGCCGTTCGAACGACGAGGCGACCGCGAAGGGCCTGAAGCTGCTCGATCGCGTGGGTCTGCGCGCGCATGCGGACAAGTATCCTGGGCAGCTGTCCGGTGGTCAGCAGCAGCGCGTGGCGATTGCGCGAGCGCTGTCCATGGACCCGATCGCGATGCTGTTCGACGAGCCGACTTCGGCGCTCGACCCGGAAATGATCAACGAAGTGCTCGATGTGATGGTCGAACTCGCGCAGGAAGGCATGACGATGATGTGCGTGACGCACGAAATGGGCTTCGCGAAGAAGGTCGCGCATCGCGTGATCTTCATGGACAAGGGCTTGATCGTCGAAGACGACCGCAAGGAAGACTTCTTCGCGAATCCGAAATCCGATCGCGCGAAGGACTTTCTCGCGAAGATCCTGCACTGAGATTCGCCGCGCAGGCCTCGTTGCCGAGGCTTGCGTGCGGATGAAAAAAGCCGCTCCGTGGAGCGGCTTTTTGTTGCCTGGCTGAGGGCGACGTCAGCGGCTCATGACTCGAACGCCGCCGCATCATCTGCGGCTTCGAGATCGGTTTCGCTGTCGGGCGAAAGTGTGGTTTCGCGCGTGCCCACTGCGTGCGCGCCGTTCGATGCCGCGATCGTCGTGGCCGATGCGGATGCATCGAGCGTGGGATTGCGCAGTTTTTCGAGCACCGAGTCCGGCACCGGGATATTGGCCTGGCCGATCACTTCGCCATGCCGGAACATCAGCAGATCGCCGGGCTTGAACGCAGTCCACACTTCGTTGTCGGTCAGCGGCTTGGTCGCGATGACGGCGACGCGGTCTTCCGGCGTCGTGTATTTGGCGAAATCGATCGATACGTCCGCGTCGACCAGATGCGCGGTCGAAAACGGCCAGTGGCGCACGAGGTAATGCAGATGCGTCGAGCAATGCGCGAACAGCGCCTGGCCGTTCGACATCAGGAAGTTGAACACGCCGTACTGCGTGATTTCACGCGTGAGCGCTTCGAGCACGGCGAACAGCTCGTCAAGCGGCGGCTGCTGTGTGCCCGGAAAAGCCTTGCGCAATCCTTGCAGCAGCGCGCAGAACGACAGTTCGCTGTCGGTCGTGCCCACCGGCTGATACACGCCGTTCAACTCCGGCGCGTAAGCCTGAAGATCGCCGTTATGCGCGAAGATCCAGTGACGCCCCCACAGTTCGCGCATGAACGGGTGGCAGTTTTCGAGCAGGATGTGCCCTTGGGTCGCCTTGCGGATGTGCGCGATCGTGTTTTTCGATTTGATCGGGTAGCGCTTGACCATCTCGGCGATCGGCGACGTGGCCGACGATTGATGATCGATGAACAGGCGGCAGGCCTTGTCTTCAAAGAAGGCGATGCCCCAGCCGTCGGCGTGGTGATCGGTGACGCCGCCGCGAGCCGCAAAGCCGGTAAAGGAGAACGTGACGTCCGTCGGCGCGGCGCAATTCATTCCGAGAAGTTGGCACATGTTGCAGGTGAGCCTGTGAACGGAGCGAGCCGTTACAATGATGATTTTCCAAGCATATCACCGAGCCGAAGACGCCAAATAGCAAAATTGACACGTGTTTGGGCCGCTACAACGCGGTTTGACCGGTCGATCAGCGTGGCGCGCGAAGTCTCGTATTCCTGCCATGACTGCTTCCAACGTTTCCCCCGACTCCGTCACGCTGGTCCGTCCGGACGACTGGCACCTGCATGTGCGCGACGGCGCGATGCTCGCGGCCGTGCTGCCTGACACTGCACGCCAGTTCGGTCGCGCGATCATCATGCCGAACCTGAAGCCGCCGGTCACGACGACCGAGATGGCGAAGGCGTATCGCGAGCGCATCATCGCCGCGATTCCCGAGGGCGCGAAATTCGAGCCGCTGATGACGCTGTACCTGACCGACAACACGCCGCCCGACGAAATCCGCCGCGCGCGCGAGAGCGGCTTCGTGCACGGCGTGAAGCTGTACCCGGCGGGCGCGACGACGAACTCCGACGCGGGCGTCACCGATCTGATGAAGTGCGCGAAGACGCTGGAAGTGATGCAGGAAGTCGGCATGCCGCTGCTCGTGCACGGCGAGGTGACGGATTCGGACATCGATCTGTTCGACCGCGAGAAGGTCTTCATCGATCGCGTGATGATGCCGCTGCGCCGCGCGTTTCCGGCGTTGAAGGTCGTGTTCGAGCACATCACGACAAAGGACGCGGCCGATTACGTCCGCGAAGCGGGCGTCGCGCCGGAACTGCTTGGCGCGACGATCACCGCGCACCATCTGCTGTACAACCGCAACGCGATTTTCCAGGGCGGCATCCGTCCGCATTATTACTGCCTGCCGGTGCTCAAGCGCGAGACGCATCGCGTTGCGCTGGTCGAGGCGGCGACCTCGGGCGATCCGCGCTTCTTCCTCGGCACCGACAGCGCGCCGCATCCGAAGGGGCTGAAGGAGCACGCGTGCGGCTGCGCGGGCTGCTATACCGCGCTGCACGCGCTCGAGCTCTACACCGAGGCATTCGACAAGGCCGGCGCGCTCGACAAGCTCGAAGGCTTCGCGAGCTTCCACGGCCCGGACTTCTACCGTCTGCCGCGCAATACGGAGAAGGTCACGCTGCGTCGCGAGGAATGGACGCTGCCGGCCGAACTGCCGGCTGGCGATACGCCGGTCGTGCCGCTGCGCGGCGGCGAATCGATTGGCTGGCGTCTCGTTTGAGGCTGCGTTAGATGCCCGAGCGTGACGCGGGCCAGCGCGCTGCCAATGTTGATGTCGCGGCGAACTCGAGCTCCGCGCTAGCACATGAAGCCGCGGCCAAAGCTGCGCGCGGCATGGCACCCGAGCCTGTGCCGCCAGGCTTCGCCGCGATCGACTGGTCGACGCCGTGGTTCGCGCAATTCGCCGCACGCGGTCAGCGTTGGCAGCAAGCCGCGCTGACCGGCTATGCAGATTTGCTCGCCGCGATGAACGCCGACGCCGCTTTGATGCAACAGACCACCGGTCGCGGCCGCCGTCTCGCGTTTATCGCGCAGGACGATCTGCCACCGGGCGCCGCGTACGAGGGGCATATCGCGTCGACCGGTTGCGTGCCGACGCGCCACAATCTGCACGACTTCTTCAACGGTTCGATGTGGTTCGCGTTTCCGCGCATCAAGGCGGCGTTGAACGCGCGGCAGTCGGCCGAACTCGACGTGCTCGGCGTCGGCCCGACGCGTGGCGGCGTGCGCGACATGCTGACTCTGTTCGACGAGAACGCGCTGCTGTTCGCTTGCGCCGATCCCGCGCTGAGCGCCGCGCTACGGGGCTTCGACTGGCAGACGCTGTTCGTCGCGCGGCGCGATGCGTGGGGGCGCGGCTGCGAAGTGCGCTGCTTCGGCCATGCGCTGCTGGAAAAGCTGATCGCGCCGTTCAAGGGCTGCACCGGTCATGCGTGGATCGTCGACGTGCCGGCCGAGTATTTCGACTGGGACACCCTGGCGCGCGACGCATGGCTAGATGAAGCGGTCAGCACGGCGCTGCTAGGTACCGAGGCTTTGACGAGCAGCCTGTTCGCACCGCTGCCGGTGCTCGGCATTCCGGGCTGGTGGCCGGAGAACGAATCACCCGCGTTCTATGACGACGCGACCGTGTTTCGAGCTGGGCGGCGCAAGCGTTAGGCGCTTTTGCTTTCGGTGTTAAAATCCGCGCCAGCAAAGCAGGCCAGGCAGTCGCGGCCTCGGCGGCTTCGGCCAACGAGGGCGAGGAAAGTCCGGACTCCACAGGGCAGGGTGATGGCTAACGGCCATCCGTGGCGACACGCGGAACAGGGCAACAGAAAGCAAACCGCCGATGGCCCGGCGCAAGCCGGGATCAGGTAAGGGTGAAACGGTGCGGTAAGAGCGCACCGCGGCTGTCGCAAGGCAGACCGGCACGGTAACCTCCACCCGGAGCAATTCCAAGTAGGCAGGCGCGCATCTTCGCGATGCAGGACGGGGCCCCCGTCTCGTCTGCGGGTAGGAAGCTTGAGCGCGTCAGTAATGGCGCGCCTAGAGGAATGGCTGCCACGCGCGTCGCGTCTCCGGACGCGGCGTGTGCACAGAATCCGGCTTATCGGCCTGCTTTGCCGCTGAATAAGAAAAGCCGGCGTCCGTTGGGACGCCGGCTTTTTCATTTGAGGCGAGGGTGGCGGCCGTGGCCGCTATCGCTATCGCGCTCAGAGCGCGACGATGTCGAACGAATGCGTGAGTTCGGCGGTCTTCGCGATCATGATCGACGCCGAGCAGTATTTGTCGTGCGACAGATTGATCGCGCGCTCGACGGTCGCTGGATTCAGATTCTTGCCCGTCACCGTGAAGTGGAAGTGGATCTTCGTGAACACCTTCGGATCTTCGCTTGCGCGCTCGGCCTTCAGCGTCACCGAGCAGCCGGCGATCTCCTGGCGGCTCTTCTTCAGGATCATCACGACGTCGTAGGCGGTACAGCCGCCGGTGCCAAGCAGCACCATTTCCATCGGACGCGGCGCGAGGTTGCGTCCGCCACCCTCGGGTGCGCCGTCCATCGCGACCAGATGACCGCTGCCCGTCTCGGCTGCGAACGCCATCCCGTCTTGTCCCATCCAGCTTACTTTGCATTCCATGCTGTCACTCCCACCGCGCATCGCTTTGTCGAGACGGCATTGTAGCCCGGCGTCTGACAATTAGCTGCGGCTGACCGCACCCGGTTTCCATGCACACTGATTGCTTTCTTGCTGCAGTGCGGAATGGACGCTCGATTCGCTGTCCCGCATCCGGTTTAGGGGTTTTACTCTAGGGGATGTTTGAATGCGGTTTGAATTATTTCGCCGTTCGCGGTTGATCCATAAGGGATTTTTTGCCCAACGTTCGCAGTGCACCGAGTGTGTCACATTATGAAAGCGCATTTCGCAATGCAAATATTCTTGCGTTGCACAAGGGCGACTCTTATAATTCACCCATCGTTGCAGCAGCTCTGCAACCTCCGCTGTCTCCTCCACCTCCTCCTTTGGTGGATTAAACCCGAACCACTTGTTCGGGTTTTTTTTCGTCTGCCTTTGTCCGGCGTTTTGCCCCGATTTCGGACCGCTTCTGGCGTGCACATCGCACGTTTTGACTTGCGAGCACAAATTCCTTTATAATTCAGGGCTTTTCCGCATCCGCGCCCGCGGAAGAAGAACCAGGGAGAGCCTGCACGCGCCTCGATGCGCACACTACAAGCAGGAAAGAACACATTGGGCGCAGCAATTTTTTTGGATCGATCATGAAGACGTTTTCCGCAAAAGCCCATGAGGTGACGCGCGAATGGTACGTGATTGACGCGACGGATAAGGTTCTCGGGCGTGTCGCCAGCGAAGTGGCACACCGTCTTCGCGGCAAGCACAAGCCTGAATTCACTCCCCACGTCGACACCGGTGATTTCATCATCGTTATCAACGCAGGCAAGCTGAAGGTCACGGGCAACAAGGTTACCGACAAGAAGTACTACCGTCACTCGGGCTACCCGGGCGGTATCTATGAAACGACGTTCGGCAAGATGCAGGAACGCTTCCCGGGCCGCGCGCTCGAGAAGGCGGTCAAGGGCATGCTGCCGAAGGGCCCGCTCGGCTACGCGATGATCAAGAAGCTGAAGGTCTACGCTGACGCAACGCATCCGCATTCGGCACAACAGCCGAAGGCGCTCGAGATCTAAGGGGAGCCCACATGATCGGTAACTGGAATTACGGCACGGGCCGCCGCAAGAGCGCCGTCGCTCGCGTGTTCATCAAGGCAGGCAAGGGCGACATCGTTGTGAACGGCAAGCCCATCGCCGACTACTTCTCGCGCGAAACGTCGCTGATGATCGTGCGCCAGCCGCTGGAACTCACGAACCACGGCACCACGTTCGACATCAAGGTGAACGTGACCGGCGGCGGTGAAACGGGTCAAGCCGGTGCGGTTCGCCACGGCATCACCCGCGCGCTGATGGACTACGACGCAACGCTGAAGCCGCAACTGTCGAACGCTGGCTTCGTGACGCGTGACGCTCGTGAAGTCGAACGTAAGAAGGTCGGCTTCCACAAGGCACGTCGCCGCAAGCAGTTCTCGAAGCGTTAATCGTTTCGGGCGCGAACCGGCCTTCACGCCGGTTTGCAGCAAAAGCCGCCAACGCCACGCGCGAAGGCGGCTTTTTTTATGATTCACTGGGGTTTGCAGCCCGGTCTCGTTCGCTCGAGCGGCAACGGCTTGCCTTGCATCGACCTTGCAACAAGAACCCATTGATTTTGTGGGCATCAGCACGATCTTCGGAACAGCCCTACAATATCGGCTAAAGCTTTTTGGAGAGTTCGAATGAACGCAGTCACCGACACCCCCGTGACCGAGATGCCGGCCCCCTTCGTCTTCACCGACGCAGCGGCTGACAAGGTCAAGCAACTGATCGATGAGGAAGGCAACCCGGAGCTCAAGCTGCGCGTATTTGTGCAGGGCGGCGGCTGCTCGGGCTTCCAGTACGGCTTCACGTTTGACGAAGCGATCAACGAAGACGACACCGTGATGAACAAGAGCGGCGTCCAACTGCTGATCGACTCGATGAGCTATCAGTACCTGGTAGGCGCAGAGATCGACTACAAGGATGACATCAACGGCGCGCAGTTTGTCATCAAGAACCCGAATGCGACCACGACCTGCGGTTGCGGTTCGTCGTTCTCGGTCTGAGCGGAAAGGCTCATTCAGCCACAGCGCAAACGGGGCCTCGGCCCCGTTTTTTTTATTGCTTTCACACCGCGGAAGCAGCGCGTGACGACGATAGGCGTCAATTTCTTCGCCTTTGCCTCTCGTCAACGCGGATAAATCGCCCCCAGCACCCGCTGCGCGGACGCCCCCGTCACGCTTGGCAGACTGCCCGGCAGACGCGCGATGCAGCGCATCGCGAGCCACGCGAACGCCAGCGGCTCGACCTGGCTCGGCGGCACGCCGAGCGCGTCGGTCGTCATCACGGGCACGCCGCTTACGCCGCTGTCTTCGAGCGCCTGCTGCAACGCCTTCATGATCTCCGGATTGCGCGCGCCGCCGCCGCACACGTACACGGCCCGCGCGTCGGATGCATGTCGTTCGATCTCGCGCGCAACCGTCACCGCAGTCAGCGCGACGAGCGTCGCCTGTACGTCGGCTGGTGCGAGCGCGGTGAACGGCTCGAGCTTCGCATCTAGCCATGCGGTGTTGAACAGATCGCGGCCGGTGCTCTTGGGCGGCTGCTCGGCGAAGAACGGTTCGTCGAGCAGCGCATTCAGCAGCTTGCGATCGACCTGGCCGCTCGCCGCGAAATGACCGTTTTCGTCGAATGGCTTGCCGAGATGGCGCTCGGCCCACGCGTCGAGTAGCGCGTTCGCCGGGCCGCAGTCAAAGCCGCGCACCCCGCCGGTTGCGTTCAGGATCGTGATGTTGCTGATGCCGCCGAGATTGCAGACGACGCGCGTTTCGTCCTTCGCGCCGAAGATCGTCGCGTGAAAAGCGGGCACGAGCGGCGCGCCCTGGCCGCCCGCTGCGACGTCGCGGCTGCGGAAATCGGCGACCACGTCGATATGCAACATTTCCGCGAGCAGCGCCGGGTTGTTGATCTGCCGCGTATAGCCCTTTTCCGGCCGATGCCGCACGGTCTGCCCATGCACGCCGATCGCGCGGACCTGATCGGCCGATACGCGGCTGTCGCGCAGCAGATCGTGGCAGCACACCGTGTAGCGCGTCGCGAGCGCATTGGCGGCAAGCGCTTCGCGCTCGATCTCGTTGTCCCCCGGCTGTTGCAGCGCGAACAGCGCCTCGCGGATGCCGGCCGAAAACCCGACGAACGCCTCGGCCAGCACTTCGGGCGGTTTCCCTGTGGCAAACCGGACGGCCACGCCGTCCACGCCGTCCATGCTGGTTCCCGACATCAGTCCGAAATAGATGCCGTCTGCGGGGTCTTGCGCCACGTCGCTGCTCCTGTCGATGTTCATTGCGATTCGTTGTAGCAGATTATCGGCGCAAACGCCGAAGTTGACGCGAGCGGCAACGAAATCGCCCGTCGCGGAGCCGCGCAGGGCGTGTCAGTGGGCGCGGCGGCGCGCATCTATGGGACAATCCTGTTTTTTCGCGACTTCACGTTTCCAGCATGAGCACCGAGTCCACCCAGCCCACTCCCGCTTCCGCCTTCCCGATCACCGACGAAGTCCGTCACGCGCTCGCCGTGACCAAGCGCGGCGTCGACGAACTGCTGATCGAAGACGAATTCGCGCAAAAGCTCGCGCGCAGCGCGGCGACGGCCAAGCCGCTGCGCATCAAGCTCGGGCTCGATCCGACCGCGCCCGACATCCACATCGGCCACACGGTCGTGCTGAACAAGATGCGCCAGCTGCAGGACCTCGGCCACACGGTGATTTTCCTGATCGGCGATTTCACGTCGCTGATCGGCGACCCGTCCGGGCGCAACGCGACCCGCCCGCCGCTCACGCGCGAGCAGATCGAATCGAACGCGAAGACGTACTTCGAGCAGGCGGCGCTCGTGCTCGATCGCGACAAGACCGAGATCCGCTACAACAGCGAATGGTCGATGCCGCTCGGCGCCGACGGCATGATCAAGCTCGCGTCGCGCTACACGGTCGCGCGCATTCTCGAGCGCGAGGACTTCACGAAGCGCTTCCAGGGCGGCGTGCCGATCTCGATTCACGAATTCCTGTACCCGCTGATGCAGGGCTACGACTCGGTCGCGCTGAACGCGGACCTCGAACTCGGTGGCACGGACCAGAAGTTCAACCTGCTGGTCGGTCGCGAGTTGCAGAAGCAGTACGGTCAGGAGCAGCAGTGCATCCTGACCATGCCGCTGCTCGAAGGGCTCGACGGCGTCGAGAAGATGTCGAAGTCGAAGAACAATTACATCGGCATCAGCGAAAAGCCGACCGACATGTTCGGCAAGCTGATGAGCATCTCCGACACGCTGATGTGGCGTTACTTCGAATTGCTGTCGTTCCGTCCGATGGACGAAATCGCCGGCTTCAAGCGCGAGGCCGAAGCGGGCCGTAATCCGCGCGACTTCAAGGTGATGCTCGGCCAGGAAATCGTCGCGCGTTTCCACTCGCAGGCGGATGCCGAGCGTGCGCTCGAGGACTTCAACCATCGCGCGAAGGGCGGTGTGCCCGACGATATTCCGGCTGTGACGCTCGCGGGCGCACCGCTTGCGATCGGCCAGTTGCTGAAGCAGGCGAACCTCGTGCCGTCGACGAGCGAGGCACTGCGCAACATCGAGCAAGGCGGCGTGAAAATCGATGGCACCGCGGTGTCCGACAAAGGCCTGAAGGTCGAAGCGGGCGAATACGTCGTGCAGGTCGGCAAGCGCCGCTTCGCACGCGTGACGCTGACGGCGTGATCGCGCTGATCCAACGCGTGCGGCGCGCCGAAGTGCGCGTCGCCGATCGTGTAACCGGCGCGATCGACGCGGGCCTGCTCGCGCTCGTCTGCGCGGAGCGCGGCGATACCGAGGCCGTGGCCGACAAGCTGCTCGCCAAGGTGCTCGGCTACCGCGTGTTCAGCGACGCGGCCGGCAAGATGAACCTGTCGGTGCAAAATCTCGACGGCGCCGGACGCGCGGGCGGCCTGCTGCTCGTCTCGCAGTTCACGCTTGCGGCCGATACCAACAGCGGCCTGCGCCCGAGCTTCACGCCGGCCGCGCCGCCCGACGAGGGCAAGCGCCTGTTCGACTACTTCGTCGCGGCCGCGCGCGCAAAGCATCCGATCGTCGAGACCGGCGAGTTCGGCGCGGAAATGCAGGTGTCACTCGTCAACGACGGGCCGGTCACGTTCTGGTTGCAGACCAACGCGTAAAAGAGCGCGAACAATGCGAGCGCGCGGTCGCGGCACCCGAGCCGCGCCGCCGCTTTTTGCGACAATAGCCGTTGGACACAACCGCGAACGGCCCCCTCTCTCATGACGACGCAGATCCTGTTTATCCGACACGGCGAGACCGACTGGAACCGCATCAAGCGCATTCAAGGCCACATCGACATTCCGCTCGCGACGACCGGCATCGCGCAGGCGCAACGTCTCGCGCAGCGTCTAGCCGCCGAGGCGAAGCAGGGCGCGCGGCTCGACGCGATCTATTCGAGCGACCTGCAGCGCGCGCAGCAGACCGCGCAGCCGATCGGCGAGGCGCTCGGCCTGCCGCTGCAATCGCGCGAGAACTTGCGCGAGCGCTCGTACGGCGCGTTCCAGGGCCATGACAGCGACGAGATCGCGCTACGTTTCCCCGACGAATACGCGCAGTGGCAAACCCGCGATCCCGGCTTTGCGCCGCCCGAGGGCGAGTCGCACCGCGTGTTCTACCACCGCATCATGCATGCGATCGAGCCGCTCGTCGCCGCGCATCCGGGTGGACGCATCGTGTGTGTCACGCATGGCGGCGTGCTCGACTGCGTGCACCGCTTTGCAACCAGTATGCCGCTCGACGCACCCCGTAATTACCCGCTGCTGAACACCAGCCTGAACGTCGTGGATTACGGGAGCGATCGCGCGACGATCGTGACGTGGGCGGACGTATCGCATCTCGAAGCCGGCAGCGCCGACGACGATGGTTTCAGGAAGGGACCGGAGTCGACGCGGTAAGCCGAAGCCGACAATGGCCAGGCTCGCGCGGCGCAATCAATCCTGCCGTCGGGCCGCCGCCGCGCGCCGCCGCGCTCGCTTCGATACGCCATTGACCAGCGCCCAGCGGATCACCGGCGCGACGACCCGCACGCCAGGCCGTGCGAAGGTTCGACGCAGCACCGCGTAGCGATTCAAATCGAGCATCGTCTGCGCCCAGTCGGGCAACAGATCGACCCCCGCGTTGAGCATCAGCGTGCCGGCGGGCCGCATCGCGAAGCTCGGTGCCGGCGCGTTCATCAGAATCCTGACGACTTCGCGCGTGCGCTCGCTGGCGACGAGCGCGGGCCGCATCGCGAGCAGGTACGCCTCGATCTCGGCACGCGAGCGCGGAATATCGACGGCGCCGAGCATTTCCGCGATGCGCGCGGTTTCCGCGAAGTATTGATCCTGTGCGGCGACGGACAGCACCGGATTCACATAGCGCAGATGCGCGGTCATGAAGCTCGACACTTCCGCGACGTGCACCCACGTCAGCAGCGCGGGCTCGCTCGCGCGATACGACTGGCCGTCCGGCGCGACGCCGGCGACGTCCAGGTGGATGCGCTTCACCCGCTCGATCAACGCGAGCGCATCGCTCTTGCTGCCGTACGTCGTGCCGGCGATGAACGTCGCCGTGCGGCGCAGCCGGCCCAGGATGTCGGTGCGAAAACTCGAGTGGTCCCAGACGCCCGCGAGCGCGAGCGGATGCAGCGCTTGCAGCAGCAGCGCGCTGATGCCGCCCGTCATCATCGACGTGAAGTCGGCGTGGACTTTCCAGCAGACGGAGTTCGGCCCGAACAGGCCAGGATCGCCCGGCGGCGATGAGTAATCGAGCACCGGTCCGCTACCGGTCGTCAGATGCGTGACGCCGGCGGCGAGTTTCGAGCGCAGGCGGTGGGTGAGGCGCGCCGCGAAATTGCCGGACGGGTCGCCGGCGGGATTGACGGGTGAACGGTTGGAAGGGCCGGGTTGCTGGGTCTGATCGGACATCCTGGTCGGCCTCGCCGTGTGACTCAGTTCGTGGAATTCCACAGACCCGGCAGCGCGCTCGACGAATCCGGCGCGGCCAGTCCGAAGTGCCTATACGTGAGCAGCGTCGCGACGCGGCCGCGCGGCGTGCGCTGCAGAAAGCCCTGCTGGATCAGATACGGCTCGAGCACGTCTTCGATCGTATCGCGCTCCTCGCCGATCGCCGCCGCGAGATTGTCGACACCCACCGGACCGCCGTCGAACTTGTACAGGATCGCTTCGAGCAGCTTGCGGTCCATCAGGTCGAAGCCGACCGCGTCGACGTCGAGCATGCTGAGCGCGGCGTCGGCCACTTGCGCGGTGATGTTGCCGTCGGCTTTCACCTCGGCGAAGTCGCGCACGCGCCGCAGCAGGCGGTTCGCGATACGCGGTGTGCCGCGCGCGCGACGGGCGATTTCGAACGCGCCGTCCGGATGGATCTGCGCGCCGAGCAGCGCGGCCGACCGCGTGACGATGCGCGCGAGCTCCTCGGCGTTGTAGAACTCGAGCCGCGCGACGATGCCGAAACGGTCGCGCAGCGGATTGGTCAGCATACCCGCGCGCGTGGTCGCGCCGACCAGCGTGAACGGCTGCAGATCGAGCTTCACGCTGCGCGCGGCGGGCCCTTCGCCGATCATGATGTCGATCTGATAATCCTCGAGCGCCGGATAGAGGATTTCCTCGACGACCGGCGACAGCCGGTGGATTTCGTCGATGAACAGCACGTCGTTGGCTTCGAGATTGGTGAGCAGCGCGGCGAGGTCGCCGGCGCGTTCGAGCACCGGCCCCGACGTTTGCCGCAGATTGACGCCCATCTCGCGCGCGATGATGTGCGCGAGCGTGGTCTTGCCGAGGCCAGGCGGGCCGAACAGCAACACGTGGTCGAGCGATTCGGAACGGCGCTTCGCGGCCTCGATGAAGATTTCGAGCTGGCCGCGAACTTTCTCCTGCCCGACATATTCGTCGAGCTGACGCGGGCGCAGCGCGCGTTCGAACGCTTCTTCGTTCGGCGACACGGGCGTGGCCGCGATGATGCGCTCGGCGGCGAGTTTGTCGGTTTCGATCATCTGCTCATTGTACCGCGCACGGATCGCGCATCAGCCCTTCGACAGCGCCTTCAGCGCGAGCTTGATGCCCTCGGACACGCCCGTGCCGGCCGGCACGTTCTTGATCGCCGCAAGCGCTTCTTTTTCCGAGTAGCCGAGCGCGAGCAGCGCATTGAGGATGTCGGACGCGTGGTCGGATGGCGACGCGGCGCCCGCCATCGCGCCGAGGTCGGCGCCAAGCTTGCCCTTCAGTTCGAGCAGCAGCCGCTCGGCGGTCTTCTTGCCGATGCCCGGCACCCGCGTGAGGCGCGCGGCGTCCTGCATCGTGACGGTCTGTGCGAGCTCCGCGACGCTCATGCCCGACAGCACCGCGAGCGCCATGCGCGCGCCGATGCCGGAAATCTTCAGCAGCTCGCGGAACGTCGCGCGTTCCTGTGCGGTGCCGAAGCCGTACAGCAGATGCGCGTCCTCGCGAACGATCATCTGCGTAAGCAACACGATGCGCTCACCGGTCGACGGCAGGTTGTAGAACGTGCTCATCGGCACGTCCACTTCATAGCCGACGCCGTTGCAGTCGACGAGCAGATGCGGCGGGTTTTTTTCCAGCAGAACGCCGGCGATGCGACCGATCATGGCGGATTAGTTTTCAGAGTCGGATGGGAATGCGCGAGTGTAGCGTAGCGGATCGGCGATGCGAACGGCGTTACCGGGCCATGCGTCGCGCTAGCCGACCAGACGCCCGCGCCGCACCCGCAGCCCCTTCTTCGCGAGCGCCGGTGCGATGCCGCCGAGCGTGCTCAGCGTCGAGCCGCCGTGCGCGTGGCAGATGGCCATGCCGAGCGCGTCGGCGGCGTCGGTGCCGGGTACGCCCGACAGGCTCAAGAGCCGCACGACCATCTGCTGCATCTGCTCTTTGGTCGCGCGGCCATAGCCGACCACCGACTGCTTCAGCTGCAGCGCGGTGTATTCGGCGACCGGCACGCCGCCCGCGACGAGCCCGCAGATCGCGGCGCCGCGTGCCTGGCCGAGCAGCAGCGTCGACTGCGGATTGACGTTGACGAAGACTTTTTCGATCGCCGCCTGATCCGGCGCGTGCTCGCGGATCAGCGTCGAGATGCCTGCGAAGATGGTGCCAAGCCGCGACGGCAGATCGGCGTCGGCGGTGCGGATCACGCCGCTCGCGACGTAGCGCAGTGTGTGGCCGTGTTGTTCGATCACGCCGAAGCCGGTCACGCGTAGGCCGGGGTCGATGCCGAGAATTCTCATGAAGTGCCGCACAAGCGATAAAAACCAGGTGCCTGCGATACTACAACGAACGCGGCGTGCGGCGGACTGCTGGCAGCATGCCAGGCGGAATAAAACCTGCTAAAGCTTTGCACGAGGAGGGCGATCGGGAATGGAGCGCTACCGCAATCTCAGCCGCGACTCGGGCGTCGACGCCTATGAAATCGGCGACGATTTCATCAAGGTGCGTTTTCGGCCGGGCGTCGTGTATTGGTACACAGAGGCAAGTGTCGGCGCCGAGCATCTCTCGGTGCTGAAGCGTCTCGCGCGGCGCGGCCAGGGTTTGGGCACGTACATCAGCCAGCATACGCAAGTGCGGGACGGTTACGCGCGCAAAGATCCGGATGATTGAACGCGTCGCTGCAAGACAAAAGGCCCGGCGGGACAACCCGCCGGGCCTTTTTTCAGCTAGCGAACTTCAGCCGGTCAATGACGGAAGTGACGCACGCCCGTCAGCACCATAGCGATGTTGTGCTCGTCGGCGGCCATGACCACTTCGTCATCGCGCACCGAGCCGCCCGGCTGGATCACGCAGGTCGCGCCTGCCGCGACCACCACGTCGAGACCGTCGCGGAACGGGAAGAACGCGTCCGATGCGACCGCCGAACCGGCCAGCGTCAGACCGGCGTTCTGCGCCTTGATGCTCGCGATGCGCGCCGAGTCCACGCGGCTCATCTGACCCGCGCCGACGCCGAGCGTCATGCCGTTCGCGCAGAACACGATCGCGTTCGACTTCACGTACTTCGCGACACGCCATGCGAACAACAGGTCGTCCATTTCCTTCGGCGTCGGATGACGCTTCGTGACGACGCGCAGTTCGCGCGGCTGCACGTTCTTCGAATCGAGCGACTGCACCAGCAGGCCGCCGCCGACGCGCTTCAGATCGAACGTGTTATGGCCTTCGCCCAGCGCGATTTCGAGCAGACGCACGTTCTGCTTCGCCGCGAACACGTGGCGTGCTTCGGCGCTGAACGACGGCGCGATCAGCACTTCGACGAACTGCTTCGCGACGGCTTGCGCGGCCGCTTCGTCGACTTCGCGGTTGAACGCGATGATGCCGCCGAACGCCGAGGTCGGGTCGGTCTGGAACGCCTTCGAGTACGCTTCGTGCGCGTTCGCGCCGATCGCGACGCCGCACGGATTCGCGTGCTTGACGATCACGCAGGCGGGCACGTCGAAGGTCTTCACGCATTCCCACGCCGCGTCGGAGTCGGCGATGTTGTTGTACGACAGTTCCTTGCCCTGCAACTGGTTGTAGTTCGCGAGCGCGCCGTCCGGCACGGTCAGGTCGCGGAAGAATGCCGCGCTCTGGTGCGGGTTCTCGCCGTAGCGCAGGTCCTGCACCTTGTTGAACGCCAAGTTGAAGGTGGCCGGGTATTCGTTGCGCGACGAGTGCTGCAACTCGTCGGTCAGGCTCGTCAGGTAGTTCGTGATCGCGCCGTCGTACTGCGCGGTGTGCGCGTACACCTTGGTCGCGAGGCGGAAGTTCGTCTTGTACGACACCGTGTTGCCGTTCGCGCGCATTTCGTCGAGCACGACCGCGTAGTCGGCCGGATCGACCACCACCGTCACGTCACGATGATTCTTCGCGGCCGAGCGCAGCATCGTCGGGCCGCCGATGTCGATGTTCTCGATCGCGTCTTCGAGCGAGCACTCTTCCTTCGACACGGTCCGCACGAACGGGTACAGGTTCACGACCAGCAGGTCGATGGTCGGAATCTCGTGCTTCTCGAGCGCGGCCATGTGTTCGGGCAGATCGCGGCGCGCGAGGATGCCGCCGTGCACCTTCGGATGCAGCGTTTTCACGCGCCCGTCGAGCATTTCCGGGAAGCCCGTGTAATCGGCGACTTCGGTGACGGACAGGCCCGCGTCCGCGAGCAGTTTCGCGGTGCCGCCGGTCGACAGGATCTTGATGCCGAGGTCCGACAACGATTTGGCGAAGTCGACGATGCCGGACTTGTCGGAAACGGAGATGAGCGCTTGCTTGATCATGATGAAGACGAAAAGCCGAAGGGGAAACGTGGCAGGGCGCGAGAAACTACAACGCGCTACAGCAAACCGTGTTGTTGCAGCTTCTTGCGCAGCGTATTGCGGTTGATGCCGAGATACTCGGCGGCCAGCGACTGGTTACCGTTGGCCTGCTCGAGCACCACTTCGAGCAAGGGTTTTTCCACGCATGAAATGACCATGTCGTAGACGTCGTGCGGATTGGAGCCGTCGAGATCCTGGAAATACACATCCAGGCTGTCGCGGACAGATTGTTCGATGTTGTTCTTGCTCATGCTGCTAGTCGGTCGGTGTTGTCCTCGCCCTGGCTGTCGAGCCCGGGATTGCCGGGCGCTTCGTCGACGTAGACGAGGCGGTCTGAGATCGCCTTTTGCGCGTCAAAGAACTCGTTGACGGCGAGGAGTTGTTCGCGCGTGGTGTCCAGCGTATTCATGCGATGCCGGAACAGGTTGGCGCCGGAAAGGCCGCGAGTGTACCAGCCGATGTGCTTGCGCGCAGTGCGAACACCGGTAAATTCCCCGTAAAAAGCATAGTGATCTTCGAGATGCTCGTTCATCACCTGCTGGATTTCATCGATGCGCGGCGGCGGCAGAAGCTCGCCCGTCTGCAGGAAATGCTCGATCTCGCGGAACAGCCACGGACGGCCCTGCGCGGCCCGCCCGATCATGATCGCGTCCGCGCCGGTCGCGGCGAGCACCTCGCGCGCCTTTTGCGGCGACGTGATGTCGCCGTTCGCGACGACCGGAATGTCCACCGCCGCTTTCACGGCGGCGATGGTTTCGTACTCGGCGTCGCCGTGGTACAGGTCGGCGCGCGTGCGGCCGTGCACGGTCAGCATCGAAATGCCCGCGGCTTGAGCGAGACGCGCGACGTTCAGCGCGTTTTTGTTCTCGCGATTCCAGCCGGTGCGGATTTTCAGCGTGACGGGCACCGCGTCGGGCCCGACGCCAACCGCGTTCACGACGGCCTCGACGATGCGCTGCACGAGCGGCTCGTTCTGCAGCAACGCCGAGCCGGCCGCCACGTTGCAAACCTTCTTGGCCGGGCAGCCCATGTTGATGTCGATGATCTGCGCGCCGTTAGCGACGTTGTAGCGGGCGGCCTCGGCCATCATGTCCGGGTCAGCGCCGGCGATCTGCACCGCGATCGGCTCGACCTCGCCTTCGTGATTCGCGCGGCGCATGGTCTTTTCGCTTTTCCACAGCTGCGCGTTCGACGCGACCATTTCCGACACCGCGTAGCCCGCGCCGAGCCGTTTGCACAGCTGGCGGAACGGCCGGTCGGTCACGCCGGCCATCGGAGCGACGAACAGGTTATTGCGCAGATTGTGGGGGCCGAGAGTGGGCATGACGTGAGCGTGCGCCGACGACGGGTCAGGATTTGACAATCGTGACGGCCGACGCAGCGCGAAATGCGAGGGAAAACCACCATTTTAGCGTTAACGGGTTGCCGGGACTCGCGAACCGGGTCTCGTAACCCGTTAAATCTTCTATGAAAGTCGCGCGGTTCATAGAGCCGCGCGGCGTTTTGCGCCGCTAGCGCCGCTGGCCGAACATCATCTGACGCGCGAGCGCGGTTTTCACCGGAGGGACGAATTCGAGTGCGGTCAGCGCGAGACCGCGCAGTACCGCGAGCGGCGCGAAGTCGATGGTGAACAGGCGCGCGAGCGTGTCGGTCGAGCCGATCGTCAGGCGCCGGTCGAGCGCGCGGCGCTGCGCGAAAGTGGCGAGCGCGAGCGGTGTCGGGCCCTCGGCGGACAGCGCGTCGGCGAGCGCGTGCGCGTCGCGCAGGCCGAGGTTGAGGCCTTGGCCCGCCACCGGATGCAACGTCTGCGCCGCGTTGCCGATCGCGACGATGTGCCCGTTCACGAGCGTGTCGACCGTGTTCAGACCGAGCGGAAACGACGCGCGGCCCTTGATGTGCGTAAAGCGGCCCATGCGGTCGCCGAACGCGGCATCGAGCTCGCGCAGGAACGCTTCGTCGGGAAGCCGGGCGCGGCGCGCGGCTTCGTCGGGCGCGCAGCACCAGACGAGCGCGTAGTCGGCGCCACGTACGCCGCCCATCGGCAGCAGCGCGATCGGGCCTTGCGACGTGAAGCGCTCCCATGCGACGTGCGGCTGCGGCGCGGACACGGTGACCGTGCCGACCAGCGCGGTCTGGCCGTAGTCGCGCGAGCCGGTGTTGTTTTTACCGATGCTGTGTGCGCCGGGGCCTTCGTCCGGGGCGCGGCCCGTTTTTTTCGCGTGCTTCTGGTCGCCGAACAGGCCGCCCTCGGCGTTCACCAGAATTCGCGTGCGCAACTGGCGCGCGACGCCCGCGGTTTCGATCGGCAGGGTGACGCCGTCGAGCTCCTGAACCGGCGCGCCGGCCGACGTCGAGCGGAACCAGTGGACCGGCGTCGCGTGCACGGCGTCGGCGAGGCCGTGCACGATCGAGCCGTAGCGCAGCACGTAGCCGAGCGCGGGCAGGCCGTGCTCGCGATGATCGATCAGCGTGCGGCCGAAATGACCGCGCTGCGACACGTGGATGCGCTCGATCGCGGTGGCGTCGGCCGGCCAGCGCAGCGGCTCGAGGATCATCCTGCTGCCGTGCGAGACTGCGATCGCGCGCGGATCGGCGATCGAGTCTTCCGGCTCGCGCGCGTCGACGAGCGCGATCTTCAGTTCGCGCGTCACGCTGCGGCGCGCGAGCCAGCCGGCGAGCGCGAGTCCGACCGGACCGGCGCCGACGATCGTCACATCGAAATCGAACCTGTGCTGGTGGGAGGCGGGCCTCAGGATCACCGCCGATGGAGATGCTTCGTTCATCGCGGATCAGGTCCTCTGTTGAGGAAACGCTTGATCGGCCGCTCGTGCTTGCTGCATCAGCGCCTCGATCTCGTCGGCGGCGACCGGCACGTCGCGCGTGATCAGCTCACAGCCGCTCGGCGTGACGATCGCGTCGTCCTCGATACGGATGCCGATGTTCCAGTAGCGCTCAGGCACACCTTCGGCCGGGCGCACGTACAGACCCGGCTCGATCGTCAGCGTCATCGACGCGCGCAGCGTACGCCACGGCAGCGCGCCGGTCTCGTCGCGAGCCGCGCCACGCTCACGGTAATCGCCGCAATCGTGCACGTCCATGCCGAGCCAGTGGCCGGTGCGGTGCATGTAAAACGGCGCGTAGGCGCGCTCGGCGATCACGTCGTCGACCGATGCGAACTTCGCGCGCGCCACGATGCCGGTGTCGAGCAGCCCCTGCGACAGCACGCGCAGCGCGGCCTGGTGCGGATCGTCGAAGCTAGCGCCGGCGTGCGTTGCGTCGACGGCGGCCTGCTGCGCGGCCAGCACGATGTCGTACAGCTCGCGCTGCGCCGGCGTGAACCGGCCGCTCGCCGGGAACGTGCGCGTAATGTCCGACGCATAGCCGTCGAGTTCGCAGGCCGCGTCGATCAGGATCAGGTCGCCGTCGTGCGCGATCGCGTTGCCGGCGGGGTAGTGCAGCACGCACGCGTTCGCGCCGGCCGCGACGATCGACGTATAGGCCGGCGCCTGCGCGCCGAACTTGCGGAACGTATAGAGCAGTTCGGCCTCGAGTTCGTACTCGCGGATACCGGGCCGGCACACCGCCATCGCGCGACGATGCGCGGCCGCCGAAATCTGTCCGGCGCGGCGCATGATCGCGAGTTCGTGGTCGTCCTTGACGAGCCGCATGTCGTCGAGCAACGGCAGCAGGTCGCGCGCGGCCGTGGGCGCGACGGTGCCGCTGCGGCTTTGTGCGCGCACCGCGTCGAGCCAGCCGCGCACCTGCTCGTCCAGATGCGCCGAGGTGCCGAACGCGTAGTGCAGCCCCGGCTTGTCGGCGATGATGCGCGGCAACTGCGTGTCGAGTTCGCCGATCGGGAACGCGGCATCGAGCCCGAATGCTTCGCGCGCGCCGTCGGGGCCGAAACGGAAGCCTTCCCACGTCTCGCGCTCGACGCTTTTCTCGCGGCAGAACAGCACTGACGCGGGCGCGCCGGGCGCGGCGCTCGCATCGAGCACCAGCAGCGCTTCGGGCTCGGTGAAGCCGGTCAGATAATAGAAGTAGCTGTCGTGGCGGTACGGATAGTCGGTGTCGCGGTTGCGCAGCGCTTCCGGCGCGGTCGGGACGATGGCGACGCCGCCGCCCGCGGCGCGCAGCGCGGCGAGAACGCGCTCGCGGCGCGTGCGGTAGACGTCGATGGCGATGGTGGGTTCGGTCGGCTGGTTCATCGTGCGATTGTAGCGCCGCGTGTCTGCTGGCCCCATTCTCCGCGCACGACATTGCCTCGCTTTGTGCGGATTCCGACGGCGCGGCGGCCGCCGTCATGTTGCAATCCGTCCACAGCGGCTCGGCGAGCGGTTCGCGAAGATGCCGCCAGCATCTCGCGAAAGCCTTAGACCACTTATACTTTCGCCGGATTCAGAAAAAGGCAGAAGGTCATGATGAAACTCATCGGTTCGTTCGGCAGCCCGTACGTGCGTAAAGCGCGCATCGTGCTCGCCGACAAGAAGATCGACTACGAACTGGTGCCCGAGAACGTCTGGGCGCCGGATACCCGGATTCACACCTTCAACCCTCTCGGCAAGGTGCCGTGCCTCGTGATGGAAGACGGCGAAGCCGTGTTCGATTCACGCGTGATCTGCGAATACGTCGATACGCTGTCGCCGGTAGGCAAGCTGATTCCGCCGTCGGGGCGCGAGCGCATCGAAGTGCGCTGCTGGGAGGCGCTCGCCGACGGCGTGCTCGACGCGGCCGTGCTGATCCGTCTCGAAAGCACACAGCGCGCGCCCGAGCAGCGCGTGGACGCGTGGGTCGCGCGGCAGCAGCGCAAGATCGACGAAGCGCTGATCGCGATGTCGCAGGGGCTCGGCAGCAAGCCGTGGTGCGCGAGCAATCACTACACGCTCGCCGACATCGCGGTGGGCTGCGCGCTCGGGTATCTGGACTTCCGTATGCCGGATCTGAACTGGCGCGAATCGCATCCGAATCTGGACAAGCATTTCCAGAAGCTGTCGCAGCGGCAGTCGTTCATCGATACCGCGCCGAAGGATTGATGAAGCTCGAATGAGCATAAAAAAATGCGCCTGCATGTCAGGCGCATTTTTTTTGCGGGTGGTGTTCCCGTTACGTCAGCGTAGGCGTTACCGCTTGCCGTTGCGTCGCCGCGCGATTCCCGGTCCGAACGCGAAACCGATCGCGAGCAGCAGCACCGACACCGCGAGCACCGTGTTGTTGCCGCTCGTCACGTAAGGCGTGTTGCCGGCGGTGCCTTGCACGTTGACGTCGAGCGAGCCGACCGTGTACGGCGTCAGGCGGCCGATCACGCGGCCGTTCGCGTCGATCGCGGCGGTCATGCCGGTGTTGGTTGCGCGCAGCATCGGGCGGCCGGTTTCAAGCGAGCGCATGCGCGCGATCTGCAGATGCTGGTCGAGCGCGATCGTGTCGCCGAACCACGCGAGATTGGTCGAGTTGATCAGCACGCCGGCGGGCGTCGAGTTCTCGCGCAGCGTGCGCGCGATTTCCTCGCCGAAGATGTCCTCGTAGCAGATGTTCACCGCGACCGGCTGGTTATGCACCATGAACGGCTTTTGCACCGTCGGGCCGCGGAAGAAGTCGCCGAGCGGAATGTTCATCAGGTTCACGAACCAGCGGAAGCCCCACGGCACGAATTCGCCGAACGGCACCAGATGGTGCTTGTCGTAGCGATAGATCTCGTGCGAGCCGGGCGTGACGCCGAACAGGCTGTTGGTGTAGTCGACCACCCGGCCGTCCGGCGTGATCGTGCCGCCGATCGCGCCGAACAGCAGCGCACTGCCGGTCGAATCGGTGAACTGGCGGATCGCCGCCGCGAAGTTCGGCGGCAGCTGCTGCGCGAGCACGGGGATCGCAGTTTCGGGTGTGACGATCAGATCGGCCGGCTTCGATGTGATCATTTTCTGATACTCGTCGACCGCCGCGCGCAAGCCGGCTTCCTCGAATTTCATCTCCTGCTTCACGTTGCCTTGCAGTAGACGCACCGTCAGCGGCGCGTTGGCGGGCGTGGTCCACTGCACGAGCGGCAGCAGCAGGCCGATCACGAGCAGCGCGAGCGCGACGCCGGCTGGCACGGCGATGCGGGCGACGCGCGTGCCGCGGCCTCGCACGGCGCGGGTGTCGACCTCACCAGCGGCGCTGGCGTTCGGCTCGCGCGATTCATTGGCATGCCCGGGGCGCCACGACGGCAGCAGCGCCAGCAACGCCTGCGTGATCAACGCGGCCGTCAGCGCGACCATCCAGCCGACGCCATACACGCCGACTACCGGCGCGAACCCCGCCAACGGGCCGTCGACTTGCGCATAACCGGTGGCGAGCCACGGAAAGCCCGTGAACACCGTGCCGCGCAGCCATTCGCCGATCGCCCACGCGCTGGCAAAAGCCAGCGCGCCGTGCCAGGTCGGCGAGAATGGCGCGCGGTCGTCGGCCGCACCGTTGCGCGCATGGCCCGCGCAGAACGACCATATCCCCGCGGCGAGCGCCGGATAGAGGGCGAGATACAGCGAGAACAGCACGAGCGCCGTGCCGGCGAGCGGCGCCGGCATGCCGCCGTAGTAGTGCATGCTCACATACAGCCACCAGACCCCGCTCACGAAGTTGCCGAAGCCGAACGCGCCGCCCGTCAGCGCGGCGCTTTTCCAGCCGGTGCTGCGTGTGAGCCACGCGAAGAAGAACACGAAGATTGCGAGTTGCAGCCAGCCGCCATGCGGCGTCGGCGCGAACGACAGCGTATTGGCCGCGCCCGCGGCCAGTGCGACGAGGTAGTGCCAGCGCGGCAGCGCGCGGCTGCGCGTGGCGTCGTCGGTGGGAGCGGGGGCGCTCACGCCGCGCTGTGAACGGGAAGTAATCGGGTCGGCCATTGTTGCTCGGTCGGCGTCGGAAGTTGAAAGGGCAAATCAGTAGGCAAACGAGCAGGCGACATGCGCCCGCAATAAAAGTGCGCGCGCGCTTGGGCCGTGCATCGGCCCGAGCCGCTGGCTCAGGTCTGCACGTGCTGAGACTCGCGCTCGCGCTGGCCCGCGAGCGGATCGCGGCGCACCAGCAGCATGTGGATCTGGCGGGCGTCACCGCGCAGGATCTCGAAGATCAGATCGTCGAGGCGCACTTTCTCGCCCCGATGCGGCACCCGGCCGAAGTGATGCGTGACCAGCCCGCCGATCGTGTCGACTTCTTCGTCTGAATAATGCGTGCCGAAGGTGTCGTTGAACTGCTCGATTTCGGTCAGCGCGCGCACGCGGAATCGTCCGTCCGGCGACGCGATGATGTTGCCGCTTTCCTCGTCGAAATCGTATTCGTCCTCGATGTCGCCGACGATCTGCTCCAGCACGTCTTCGATCGTGATCAGGCCCGCGACGCCGCCGTATTCGTCGACGACCACCGCAAGGTGGTTGCGGTTCACGCGAAAGTCGTGCAGCAGCACGTTCAGCCGCTTCGACTCGGGGATGAACACGGCCGGGCGCAGCATGCCGCGCACGTCGAATTCTTCTTCTGCGTAGTAGCGCAGCAGATCTTTCGCGAGCAGCACGCCGATGATGTTGTCGCGATTGCCCTCGTAGACCGGATAGCGCGAGTGCGCTTTCTCCAGCACGTAGGGGATGAATTCAGCGGGATTGTCCGCGATGTTGATCGCGTCCATTTGCGCGCGCGGCACCATGATGTCGCGTGCGCTCAGTTCCGACACCTGGAACACGCCTTCGATCATCGACAGCGAGTCGGCGTCGATCAGGTTGCGCTCGTGCGCGTCCTGCAGAATTTCCAGAAGTTCGGCCCGCGAGTCGGGTTCGGGCGAGATGAAGTCGGTCAGGCGCTCGAGCAGCGAGCGCTTTTCCTGCGGTTTGTCGAGTTGGCGTCCGGTATGGCGTCGACTGGGATACGTGTCGTTCATGGTAGTGCGCCCGGCGAGACTGGGCGCGCTGTTACAGAGCGTTAAGGATACACCAGGCACATGGCGGAACCGTGTCCCGCCGGGCCGGGCGATGAGCGAAGCCAGGGTGAAACGGCCGCGCCGCGATGGCGTGGCGTGGAATCATCCTAACCGATTACGCGGGCAAAAGCGCTCGCCGGCAAAAAAGTCGCGGGTGGGGTTTTCGCCGAGATGACGAAATTACACGGCCGGCTTGCAGCGCGCGAGCAGCGCTTCGAGCGCACGGTCCGGCATGCCGCTTTCGCGCAGCGCATGCACGGTGCGGCTGACGTAATCGAAGGTCGTGCCGTAGCGGCCGCTCGCGCAGCCCAGCACGGTCTGGATGATGTCGTCGCGAAGCTTGCCGGTGTAGCTCGGTACGTCGCGGCGCATCACGAAGGCGAGCGCGTCGACGCGCCGGCCGTCGGCGAGCACGCATGGCAGCCACGCGGGACGGTACGAGCCCATCGGCATTTCGCGGCGCCACAGTGCTTCGAGATGCGGCATCGAGCCATCGGCGGCGAGCCGGAACGCCATGCCGGTGCACGAGCCGCCGCGGTCGAGCGCGAGCACGAGGCCGGGTTGCTCGGGCGTGCCGCGATTCACTCGCGACCACAGATAGAGGCCACGGTGATAGCCGTGCACCTTCGAGCGCATCGCTTCGACGGTGGGCAGGCCCGGATTCCAGATCAGCGAGCCATAACCGAACAGCCACAGATCGCTCTGGCGGTCCCAGCCGCGCAATGTGCATTCGAGCGACGCGTGCAGTTCGTCGTTCGTCAGAAGCCGCGATTCGCCGAGTACCGGCGGGTAGTCCGGACAGCGCACGGGGATCTCGGCTTCGGGGGACGGAGTGCTCACGGTAGGTTCGGTTGGAAGGGGGCGGGGACGCCTATTGATAAGGGTCCGGAAAGCCGAGTCTGGCGAGGATTTCGGTTTCGATCGCTTCCATTTCCTCGGCTTCTTCTTCGACCTCGTGGTCGTAGCCTTGTGCATGCAGCGTGCCGTGCACGAGCAGGTGCGCGTAATGCGCGGCGAGCGGCTTGCCCTGCTCGGCGGCTTCCTTCTCGACGACCGGGCAGCACAGAATCAGATCGCCCGTCACCGGGTCGTCTTCCGATTCGGCGTAGGCGAAGGTCAGCACATTGGTCGCGTAATCCTTGCCGCGATAGGTGCGGTTCAGCGTGCGGCCTTCTTCGGCGTCGACGAAGCGAACCGTCAGTTCGCCGTCCGCGAAGAGCGCCGCCTTGATCCAGCCTGCCACCGTCGCGCGCGGCAGCAACGCCTTGTGTTCCGGCCAGGCTTTGGCGGCGGGGAATTGCAGGCTCAGCGTTAGTTTCGGGGTGCGGCTCATGCGGTGTCTATGCGTGGCGTTCGTGGCTCAGTCGTTTTTTGCGGCGTGGTGGCGAGGCCACCAGGGCCTCGCGCTGCGAAGCGCATCGCTTTAGCGCGGATCGGCCGCAGCCGTCGACTTCTGCGCATGCGCATCGTACGCCTCCACAATTCGCGCGACCAGCGGATGGCGCACCACGTCCGCGCTCGTGAAACGCGTGAGCGCGATGCCGCGCACGTTCGCGAGCACCTGCTGCGCTTCGATCAGCCCGCTCTTCTGGCCGCGCGGCAGGTCGACCTGGGTCGTGTCGCCGGTGACGACCGCCTTCGAGCCGAAGCCGATCCGCGTGAGGAACATCTTCATCTGCTCGGGCGTGGTGTTCTGCGCCTCGTCGAGGATGATGAACGCGTGATTCAGCGTGCGGCCGCGCATGTACGCGAGCGGCGCGATTTCGATCATCTGCCGCTCGAACATCTTGGCGGTCTTGTCGAAGCCGAGCAGGTCGTACAGCGCGTCGTACAGCGGACGCAGATACGGATCGACCTTCTGTGCGAGATCGCCCGGCAAAAAGCCGAGGCGTTCGCCCGCTTCGACGGCCGGGCGCGTCAGCACGATGCGCTTGACCTGATCGCGCTCGAGCGCGTCGACCGCGCAGGCCACCGCGAGGTAGGTCTTGCCTGTACCGGCCGGGCCGACGCCGAACGTGACGTCGTGCGACACGATCTGCTTCAGGTATTCGCGTTGCGCCGGCGTGCGGCCGCGCAGATCCGCGCGCCGTGTGTACAGCTTCGGGCCGTATTCCTCGAAGTCGTCTTCGCTCGCATTCGCATCGGCGGGCTGGTCGAACGGATGATCGGGGTTGCCCGCGAAGCGCGCGTCGCCGTCGCCGTCGCCATTGCCGTTGCCATTCGAACGATGGCGCGCCGGATGACGCACTTCGACGAGCGCGAGCTGGATGTCATCGACCGACAAGGGCTCGCGTGCGCTGTTGTAGAAGTTTTCGAGGGCGGTGAGCGCGAGTTTCGCGCCGCGCCCGCGAATCGTGATGCGGTGGCCGCGGCGCGACAGGGTCACGTCGAGGGCCTGCTCGATCTGCCGCAGATTTTCGTCGAGCGGTCCGCAGAGGTTGGCGAGCCGCGCGTTGTCTTCGCGCGGTGCGGTGAATTCCAGATGCTGCTGAGTGGTCTTCAAGGCGGTGAGTCGATCCTGTCGGTTGCGATACTCAGAATGTCGGTCAGTGCGCTCAGTGCGTCGCGGCGGTGCTGTCGTCGTGAACCATCACCAGTTCGCCGCGCAGCGAGTGCGGGTACGCGTGCACGATCTTCACGTCGACCATCTGACCGATCAGCCGTGCATGCGACGCCACCGGCGCCGGGAAATTGACGACGCGGTTGTTCTCGGTGCGGCCCGCGAGCTCGTTCGGGTCCTTGCGCGCCGGGCGCTCGACCAGAATGCGCTCGACCTTGCCGACCATCGCGTCGCTGATGCGCTGCACGTTCTCTTCGATCGTGGCCTGCAGATGCTGAAGACGTTTCAGCTTCACCTCGCGCGGCGTGTCGTCGTGCAGGTTCGCGGCCGGCGTGCCTGGGCGCGGGCTGTAGATGAACGAGAAGCTCGTGTCGTACTTCATCTCTTCGACGAGCGCCATCATCTTCGCGAAGTCTTCCTCGGTCTCGCCGGGGAAGCCGACGATCATGTCCGTCGACAGCGACAGGTCCGGGCGGATCGCGCGCAGCTTGCGGATCACGGACTTGTACTCGAGCACGGTGTAGCCGCGCTTCATCGCCATCAGGATGCGGTCGGAGCCGTGCTGTACCGGCAGATGCAGGTGGCTGACGAGCTTCGGCACCTTCGCGTAGGTGTCGATCAGGCGCTGCGTGAATTCCTTCGGATGCGACGTCGTATAGCGAATCCGTTCGATGCCGGGGATGTCCGCGACGTACTCGATCAGCGTCGCGAAGTCGGCGATCTCGGTCGAGCCCAAGGTCAGCGCGCCGCCGAATTTTCCACGATAAGCGTTCACGTTCTGGCCGAGCAGCGTGACTTCGCGCACGCCCTGGTCGGCGAGACCGGCGATTTCGGTCAGTACGTCGTCGAGCGGACGCGACACTTCCTCTCCGCGCGTGTACGGCACGACGCAATAGCTGCAGTACTTGCTGCAGCCTTCCATGATCGACACGAACGCGCTCGGACCTTCGACGCGCGCCGGCGGCAGGTGATCGAACTTCTCGATTTCGGGAAACGAAATATCGACCTGCGCGCGGCCGCTCGCACGGCGCTCGTCGATCATCTGCGGCAGGCGGTGCAGCGTTTGCGGACCGAACACGATATCGACGTAAGGCGCGCGCGCGACGATCGATGCGCCTTCCTGGCTCGCGACGCAGCCACCCACGCCAATGATCAGATTCGGATTCGCGTCCTTCAGCTCGCGCACGCGGCCGAGGTCGGAGAAGACTTTTTCCTGCGCTTTTTCGCGCACCGAGCAGGTATTGAACAGGATCACGTCGGCGTCTTCCGGCGTGTCGGTCTTGACGAGTCCTTCAGCGGCACCGAGCACGTCGACCATTTTGTCGGAGTCGTACTCGTTCATCTGGCAGCCAAAGGTCTTTACATAAACTTTCTTGGTCATCGAATTTCGCCGGTCGCAGTGGTTAACCTGGGGGCGTCGTAAAAAGGTGAAGGAGGCCGCGGCGCGGGGCAGCGCGGCGCGTGATGGCCGGCTTGCGCATGTCTTCGCAGCGTAACTGCATATTATAGCCCTTCAAGCTGCGGGGGTTTTTGTCGGCCACTGGGCGCTCATTGGCCGGTCCGGCGGCAGTCACAACAGGCTTTCCAGTTCATCCGACACCTGCGCGAAGCGCTCGGCGAGGAAATCGAGCAGCACGCGCACGCGCGGCGCCATGAAGCGGTTGCGGTGATACAGCGCGTGCAGCGGCGCATCCGGATAGCGCCACTCCGGCAGCAGGATCTTCAGGCGGCCGGCGCGCAGGTCCGCTTCCACGTCCCACATCGATTTGATCGCAATGCCGTAGCCGCGCAACGCCCATTCGCGCGCGACCGCGCCGTCGTTGGTTTCGCGCGCCGCTTCGAACGGCACGCTGTAGTGCTGCACCTCGTCGCCGCGCGTGAAGCGCCATTCGCTGGCCGGCCCCGATGTGGTACCGAGCACGATGCAGTCGAAATTGGCGAGGTCGAGCGGGTCTTTCGGCTCGCCGCGACGCCCGATGTATTCCGGCGATGCACACAGCACGCGCCGGTTCGGCGCGAGCCGGCGCGCGACCAGCGAGCTGTCCTGCGGCACGCCGAAGCGAATCGCCAGATCGATGTCCTCCTGCACGAGATTGGCCAGCGCATCGGACAGCGTCAACGCGAACGTCACGTCCGGGTACAGCGCGTTGAATTCGTCGAGCCAATGCATCAGCAGATTGCGGCCGAAGTCCGAAGTCGCCGACACCCGCACCTTGCCGCGCACGACGCCCTGGCCCGCTTGCAGCGCGGCTTCGGCGTCGTCGAGCGATTGCAGCGCCTGGCGGCAGCAGTTCAGGTAGAGGCGGCCTTCGTCGGTGAGCCGTAGTTGCCGGGTAGTGCGCTCGAACAGGCGCGCTTTGAGCCTCGCTTCGAGCTTCGCGAGCCGCGCGCTCGCCGCGGCGGGCGTCAGACCCATCTTGCGGCCCGCCGCCGACAGGCTGCCTTGCTGCGCCGCTTCGACGAAGAGGCGGATGTCGCCGAGGTTATCCATCGCTGGCTTTCAAGCAGAATTTGAAAATGCTTCAAATGCTACGCCAATTATCAAATCGACGCGGCGCCACGACAATGCAGCCGTCGAAACTCCGCTGCTGTCCTTAGCCATGCAACTCGATCACGCGACCATCGTCACCGCCGACCTCGATTCGGCCCGACGTTTCTTCGTCGATATCGCCGGGCTTACCGACGGCGCGCGCCCGCCGTTTTCCGTCGACGGCTACTGGCTGTACGCAAGCGGCCGCCCGGTCTTGCATCTGATCGGCGCGCCGGCTTCCGGCGCGGTGGGCCGCATCACGCCGCGCATCGATCACATCGCCTTTCGGCTCGATAGCGCCGGCGAATGGCAAGCGTTGCTCGAGCGGCTCGACGCGCACCACATCGGCTATCAGACCGCGCAGGTGCCGGCGAGCGCCGCGCAACCGGCGGAGCGGCAGTTGTTCGTCGCGCTCGCGCAGGGCGTCGTCATCGAATTCGTGACGGCGGCGCGCCAGACCATCCAACCCGAATCCTGACCACACCTCATTACCGGAGCAGAAAAATGCCCATTCCATTACTCGCGCTCGCGATTAGCGCATTCGCGATCGGTACGACCGAATTCGTCATCATGGGCCTGTTGCCCGAGGTCGCGCACGATCTGGCCGTGTCGATTCCGTCCGCGGGCCTGCTCGTCAGCGGCTATGCGCTTGGCGTCGCGGTCGGCGCGCCGCTGCTCGCGGTGATCACGAGCAGGATGTCGCGCAAATTCGCGCTGCAACTGCTGATGGGCGTGTTCATCGTCGGCAATGTGCTGTGCGCGGTGGCGCCTAGCTATGCGGTGCTGATGATCGCGCGCGTCGTGACCTCGTTCGCGCACGGCTCGTTCTTCGGAATCGGTGCGGTGGTCGCCGCCTCGCTAGTGCCGGCCGACAAGCGCGCGAGCGCGATCGCGCTGATGTTCACGGGCCTGACGCTGGCGAACGTGCTCGGCGTGCCGTTCGGCACCTTCATCGGCCAGCAGTTCGGCTGGCGCGCGGCGTTCTGGATCGTCAGCGGTTTCGGCGTGCTGTCGCTCGCGGGCATCAGCGCGCTGGTGCCGAACCGCCACGACACCGGGCCGGCCGGCCTCGGTCACGAAGTGCGCGTGCTGAAAGACCCGCAAGTGTGGACCGCGCTCGCGATGACGGTGCTCGGCTTCGGCGGCGTATTCGTCGTGTTCACCTATATCGCGCCGATTCTCGAGCAGGTGAGCGGCTTCTCGCCGCGCGGCGTGACGCTGATCCTCGTGCTGTTCGGCGTGGGCCTGACGGTCGGCAACATGGTGGGCGGCAAGCTCGCGGACCGCGCGCTGATGCCGTCGCTGATGGGCATTCTCGCCGCGCTCGCGGTCGTGATGGCGCTCTTCGCGCGCACCAGCCATTCGCCGGTGGCCGCTGCGATCACGGTATTCGTATGGGGCATCGCGGCGTTTGCGACAGTGCCGCCGCTGCAGATGCGCGTGGTCCAGAAGGCGGCTGCCGCGCCGAATCTCGCGTCGACGCTGAACATCGGTGCGTTCAACGTCGGCAACGCGGCGGGTGCGTGGCTCGGCGGTCTCGTGATCAATCACGGTCATGCGCTGGATACCTTGCCTTGGGTCGCGGCCGCGGTCAGCGTGGCCGCGCTGCTGCTCACGTGGTTCGCGGCGCGCATGGATGCGCCGGCGCGCGCGCTCGCGCAAGGCACGTAAGTCGTCAGTTGCTTGCCTCTGCGATGCTGATAACAGTGTGAAGATAACTTCGTTGGGCGCGGCGAAAGCCGATGCTATCTTGCCTCCACTTACTGCTCTTGCGCCGCGTGGCGGCGCTCTGGAGGCCAATATGCATTCCCCGCTCGCGCTGGTCCGCGATCCTTCGGCCGATGCCGACTCCAACGCCGGGCCGCGCTCCGCCGAACCCTTCGATGCGCTCGAACAACTGGTCGGTGTAAATCTGGCGCGGCTGCGCGCCGAACGGCAGCTTTCGCTCGATGCGCTGGCGCGCGCGTCCGGCGTGTCGCGCGCGATGCTCGCGCAGATCGAGTCGGCGCGCAGCGTGCCGTCGATCAAGGTGCTGTGCAAGGTGGCGGCGGCGCTGAAGGTGTCGGTGGCGGCGTTTCTGCGGCGTCACGCGACCAACGGCTTCGAGCATCTGCCGGCCGAGCGCTCGGCGCGCGTGGTCAGCGCGAACGGGCGCTACTCGGTGCGTCCGCTGTATCCCGACGACGAGTCGATCGCCGCCGAGTTTCACGAACTGCGGATCGCGCCGCTGCATACGGAGGCGGGCATTCGCCGCGCGCCGGGCACCACGGTGAATCTGGTGGTCAGCGACGGCACGCTCGAAGTCAGCGTGCACGACCAGCGCCAACTGCTCGCGACCGGTGATGCGATCGTGTTCGACGCCGACCAGCCGCACAGCCTGCGCAATCCCGGCGACACCGAGGCGCGCGCGTTTCGCGTGACGCTGCGGGCTGAGACGCCGCCGCGCTGGGAAGTGCGGGCCGCGAGCGCCGCACGCGACGAAGCCGCGCGCGAAGGCGCGCCGGGTTGAGAATCGACGGCGTTCGATGACGCAAGGCCAACGCCGTCAGTAGGGTCTTTATTCGTCGCGCTGCAGCGCTTGCGCGACTGTTGTATGCTTCGCCGGCCGGTCAAGCCGGCAATCAGTGCGTCTTCAGGGCGGGGTGCAATTCCCCACCGGCGGTAGGCCGGCAGCGCGATAGCTTGAGCCGGCAAGCCCGCGAGCGCCCGCATCGAGTGGTCTTCGCAGTAGTGGAGACAGCGGCGGGGTCAGCAGATCTGGTCAGAAGCCAGAGCCGACGGTCATAGTCCGGATGGAAGAAGATGTGCAGATAGTCATGTGCGTTCCGCGACGCCGCCCGTAGCGTGGGCGGCCGATCAGCGTCCGCTTCGTGCGGTGCTCGGCGGCAGCGTGTCAGTCTGTTTGCAATGCCCTGAAACGTTTCTCGCCCAACTTTTGCGATGAGCGTTTCAACATGTCCTTTGCTACTTTTCCCGCTCCGTCGACGATCGCCGATGATGCCTTCGCCGATCTCCCTCTGCTTGCCACCGAAGCCGTTCCGCCGCGTATCGCCGCCGCCTTGCAGGCGCTGCGCGACGGTCGCGCCGTGGTGCTTCAGGATGACCACGACCGCGAGAACGAAGCCGATCTGATCGTCGCGGCTGAGCGCCTGTCGGTCGAAACGATGGCGTTGCTGATCCGCGAATGCAGCGGCATTGTGTGTCTGTGCCTGCCCGACGACAAGATCCGCGCGCTCGAACTGCCGCCGATGGCCGTCAACAACGAAAGCCGTCACGGCACCGCGTTCACGGTGTCGATCGAAGCGCGTGAAGGCGTCAGCACCGGCGTGTCGGCACAGGATCGCGTGACCACGATCCGCGCGGCGATCGCCGATTCGGCCAAGCCCGCCGACATCGTGCGCCCTGGCCACGTGTTCCCGCTGCGCGCGATGCCGGGCGGCGTGCTGGCGCGCCGCGGCCATACCGAAGGCACGGTCGATCTCGCGATCCTCGCGGGGCTGAAGCCGGCCGGCGTGCTGTGCGAACTGATGAACGCCGATGGCACGATGACGCGCGGCGCGGACGTCGAGCGCTTTGCCGCGCAACACGACCTGCCGATGCTGACGATCGCCGAGCTGGTCGAGTTTCGCGAGACGCTCGCGCAGGTGCGCGAGGGTGCGATGGCTGAGGCTTGACGGAGCATCCATCGAGCGGCGCGCGACGCCATTAAGCGAAAAGCCGGTTCTTCGCTAGAAGAACCGGCTTTTTTATCGGCGTTGGGCAAAACCGCTACGACTGCACGTCGCGGAACTCGCCGCGCACGCCCGCGTCGATCAGCGCGGGCAGTTCATCCATGTGCTTGATGATCCGCGTGATGCCCATCGCGCGCAGCGCATCCGCATAGCCGTCCGGAATATGGCTCGCGCCGACGAAAGCGATCGTCTTCATGCCGGCCGCGCGCGCCGCGTTCAAACCCGAGACGCTGTCTTCGACGACGAGGCAGCGCGCCGGCTCGACGCCGAGCGACGTGGCCGCGAATAGATAAACATCGGGATAGGGCTTCGGCCGCGCGACCTGCTCGGCACTGAACACGCGCTCGCCGAAAATCTGCTGCAGACCGGCACGCCGTACCGATGCGCTGACGCGCGTCATACGGCTGTTCGACACGACCGCGGCAGGCAGTGTCACGCGTTGCAGCGCATCGCGCACGCCGTGGATCGGACCGAGGGACGCGGCGAGCGCGAGCTCGACGTTGTGCTCGATCGTATCGAGGAAGTTCGCGGGCAGCGTGATGTCGAACTGCTTTTCGAGGCCGGCGAGAAAGCGCGAGGTTTGCTGGCCGAACGCGGTTTTGACGACGGGGGCGAAATCGATGCCGGGGAAGGTGGCCGTCAGCGTGTCGAACATTACGCGATCGGCGATGACTTCACTGTCGACGAGCACGCCGTCGCAGTCACAGATGAGGTGGTCGATCATGCCTGAAGAACGATAAGCGCAAGACGCGCGGGCGGCGGGCTGCGGGCCCGCTCGCCGGGATGAAAAGCGTCATCATACGTGCTTTCGAACCACGTCCTTTCGATGCTGTGCGCGCCCGCGGCCTTACGGTGTATCGGCCCAGGCCTTCGCCGCGCGGATCGCGCGCTGCCAGCCATCGAGGCAGGTCCTGACCTCCGCGTGCGGCAGCGCCGGCGTGAAGCGATGCTCGAGCTTCCACTGGCTTTTCAACTCGTCGATATCCTTCCAGTAGCCGACCGCGAGACCGGCCAGATAGGCGGCGCCGAGCGCGGTCGTCTCCGACACCTGGGGGCGCACCGTGTCGACGCCGAGGATGTCGGCCTGGAACTGCATCAGCAGATTGTTCGCGCAGGCGCCGCCATCCACGCGCAGCTCGCCGATGCGAATGCCCGAGTCGGCTTCCATCGCCTTCAGCACGTCGAGCGATTGATACGCGATCGAATCGAGCGCCGCACGCGCGATATGCGCGGAGGTCGTGCCGCGCGTGACGCCGAACAGCGTGCCGCGCGCGCGTGCGTTCCAGTGCGGCGCGCCGAGGCCGGCAAACGCGGGCACCAGATACACGCCGTCGCAATGCGGCACGCTGCGCGCGAGCGTTTCGATTTCGGCCGCGTTCCTGATGATGCCGAGGCCGTCGCGCAGCCACTGCACCACCGCGCCGGCGATGAAGATGCTGCCTTCGAGCGCGTAGTCGATACGATCGCCGATTTGCCAGGCGATCGTCGTGACGAGATTGTTCTTCGATTCGATCGGTTTGGCGCCCGTGTTCATCACGAGGAAGCAGCCGGTGCCGTAGGTGTTCTTGACCATGCCGGACTCGGTGCACATCTGGCCGAACAACGCGGCGTGCTGATCGCCGGCGATGCCCGCGAGCGGAATCTTCGATGCGAACACGGTGGTCACAGTCGGTCCATACACCTCCGATGACGGCCGCACTTCCGGCAACATGTTGCGCGGAATGTCGAGTGCGGCGAGCAGTTCGTCGTCCCATTGCAGCGTGTGGATGTTGAACAGCATCGTGCGCGACGCGTTGGTCACGTCGGTGACGTGCAGCGCGCCTTTCGTGAAATTCCACATGAGCCAGCTGTCGACGGTGCCGAACGCGAGCCGGCCTTGACGCGCTTTTTCGCGCGCGCCTTCGACGTTGTCGAGAATCCAGCGGATCTTGGTCGCCGAGAAGTACGAGTCGATCGGCAGACCGGTCTTCGCGCGCACGCTCGCTTCGAGACCTTGCGCCTTTAGTTCGTCGCAGAAGTCGGCGGTGCGGCGGTCTTGCCAGACGATCGCGTTGTAGATCGGGTGGCCGGTTTCGCGATCCCACACGATCGTGGTTTCGCGCTGGTTCGTGATGCCGATCGCGGCGATCGACGTGCCGTTCATGACGGCTCGCGTGACCGCCTCGGCGGCGACCCCAGCCTGCGTCGACCAGATTTCCTGCGGATCGTGTTCGACCCAGCCCGGGTGCGGGTAGATCTGCTGGAATTCCTTTTGCGCGGTCGACACGACGTTGCCGCGGCGGTCGAACAGCATCGCGCGTGAGCTGGTGGTGCCTTGGTCAAGCGCGAGGACGTACTGATCCTGCATTGTCTCTTCTCCATGCATGGTACGGATCGCCGGATTGCCTGGCCGGCGATGCGGGCGGCGTGTTGTTGTGAGCGGGCCGCCATAGTGTGAGGGCGTGTGCCGGCGTCGTCCAGCCGAAGCTGCGGTGGCGGCCTGCTCCGCTCGCGGGTGTGGTCTACCGTGTCCCCTATGCGCTCTGCCGGGCCGGTTCATGCGCAAACCACGCGTCGATGTCGCGCGTGACCTGCTCGAGGGTGCCCGGCTCGACATGCAGGCCGAGCTTCGAGCGCCGCCACAGCACGTCCTGCGCGGTGCGCGCCCATTCGGTATCGCGCAGATAAACCAGCTCGGCTTCGTGCAGACCCGGCGCGAACTCGCGACCGAGCTCGGCGCGTGAGCGCGCGGCACCGATCACGCGATTCGCACGGGTGCCATACGCGCGCGCAAGCCGATGCGCGAGCGATGCCGGCAGCCACGCATGTTCGCGCGAGAACTCTCCGAGGAAGCGATTGAAGTTCGCCTGTGCGATGTCGCCGCCCGGCAGCGGCGCGTCGGCGGTCCACGCTGGCGCGCCGTGGCGCAGCGCGTCGGTGAGCGTATCGACGGCCTGCTCGGCGAGCTTGCGAAAAGTCGTGATCTTGCCGCCGAATACCGACAGCAGCGGCGCCTCGTTCGCGGGCGCGTCGAGTTCGAGCGAGTAGTCGCGCGTGACCGCCGACGGATTGTCCGCGTTCTCGTCCTCCAGCAACGGGCGTACGCCCGAATAGCTCCAGCGCACGTCGGCGGGCGAGATCTTCCGCCTGAAGTAGCGGTTGATCGAATCGCACAGGTACTGCGTTTCGTTGGCGTCGATCGCGACTCGGGACGGGTCGCCGCGATATTCGAGGTCGGTCGTGCCGATCAGCGTGTAGTCGTGCTCATAGGGAATCGCGAAGATGATCCGCTTGTCCGGGTTCTGGAAGATGTACGCGTGGTCGTGTTCGAACAGGCGCCGCGTGACGATGTGGCTGCCCTTGACGAGCCGCACGCTATGCGACGACGGCCGGCCGAGCGGCCCCTTCAGCAGCTCGCCGACCCACGGGCCCGCCGCGTTCGCGATCGCGGCGGCGCGCACGTCGAGCGTGGTGCCGTCCGCGCGTTGCAGTTGCGCGCGCCACTCGCCGCCGGCGCGCACAGCGGCGATCAGCTTCGTGCGCGTGAGGATCGTGGCGCCGCGCTCGTGCGCGTCGAGCGCGTTCAGCACGACGAGGCGGGCGTCGTTGACCCAGCCGTCCGAATAAACGAAACCGCGCTTGATCGTTTCGACGAGCGGCGCGCCGGCCGGATGCCGGCTCATCACGACGCCGCGCGAGCCCGGCAGCAGTTCGCGTTTGGCCAGATGGTCGTACAGGAAAAGACCCGCGCGGATCAGCCAGGCGGGGCGCAGCTCGGGCATGTGCGGCATCACGAAGCGCAGCGGCCAGATGATGTGCGGCGCCGCGCGCAGCAACGTTTCGCGCTCCTGCAGCGCCTTGCGCACGAGCCCGAACTCGCGGTACTCGAGGTAGCGCAGCCCGCCGTGGATCAGCTTGGTGCTCGCCGACGACGTGTGCGCGGCCAGATCATCCTGTTCGCACAGCAGCACCGACAGACCACGGCCGGCCGCGTCGCGGGCGATGCCGGCGCCGTTGATCCCGCCACCGACGACGAGCAGATCGTATTTCGTGCCTTGCGTCACCTGCGAGCCCTCTGCATCGAATCCGGAACTGGGTTGGAAAGCCAATTGAACGAATTATGTTCGTTTTCGAACTTTAATGAACATATCCGAAAAAGTAAAGTTCGCTTGATTTGAACGAACGTGGACCGAATGGCGACGCAGTGGCGTAACGCGCGACCGCGGACGATACTCTTGGCAGCAGCCATTTCGAGGTGATGAATGCGAGGATTTTTGATGATCGGCGCTGCCGCGCTTCTGGCAGGATGCGTGAGCACGCCGAGTCTGGAAGGAACGAGGGGCGCGACGTCGTTCGAGGCGTTGCAGAAGATGTGTTCGCCGCAAACCGTCGATTACGGCCACGACGCGCAGATCGTCTACGAGACGTTCTTCGATGCCTATGTGGCGAACCGGCGCGGCCGGCTGTCGAACGACGAGTTCTGCGCGTTCCAGGCGTCGATCGCGCAGCGCCATGCGAGCGAGGGGACGAGCAGCGATCCGAAGGTGCGCAACCAGTGGGTCGAGTTCTTCAACGAGCAGCGCGCAAGGGCGATCAGCTGGCGGGCGACGGTCGATTCGACTTTGCGTAGCGGCTAAGTGCCAGCGGGTTGACTGGCGCGCCCGACTTTCGCGCTGCCTCCGCGCGGCCCACCGGTTCACTTCTGCGGCGCCAACGCTCCCCGCCACAGCATGCGCAGAATCTGCGCGAACACCGCTTCGCGCGACGGCTGATGTGCATCGTCGCCGGCGGACTCGGCCTGTTGCGCCGCCGGCGGCGGCAACTGGTTCGCGAGCGCGAGCATCGTGAAACCGTGCAGGCTCGTCCAGTACGCGTAGCCGATCAGGCGTGGATCGCCTTCGAGAACACCCGCCTCGACGAGCCGCTCGAAGTGCGCTTCCAGCAGACGCCACGCGCGTTGCGACGCTGCGGCCAGTTCAGGGTAAGCGCCTTGCTGTTGCGGCGTCTGATCGAACATCAAACGGTAGGCGTGCGGCTCATCGAGCGCGAAGTCGACGTAGGCCCGGCTGACGGCGCTGTGATCGATGGCGGGGGCGGTCGCGGGGATGGCTTTCGCGGCCGCTTCGAGGCGCGCGGCGAAGCGGTTGAACGCGGCGGCGCGGACCATCGCCAGAATTTCTTCCTTGTCACGGAAATAGCGATATGGAGTCATCGCGCTGCAGCCCAGCTCCTTCGCCAGCTCGCGCATCGTCACGCCTTGTGCTCCGCGGGTCGCGAACGCGTTTTCCGCGACGCGTCGCATGGCTTCGCGAAACTGCTGGATGTCGTCGGCGGAGAGCGTCTTGGGCATGCGCGAGGGTGGGAAGTCCGTCGCGCGAATTTACTGTGTAAATGAGCTGCGCACAACAAAGGGCCGCGAAGGCGGCCCGCTGTCAACTGCGGGGATAACTCAGGAATAACGTTTTATGGCCCGCAGTGCGGTGTCGCCGGTTTCCGTCACGCGCCATTCTTCGTTGCCCGATGCGAGGCGTTCGAGTTGCACCAGTTGGCGTTCGAGCAACGCGTCGAGTTCTTCTCGGTCCATTTCGACCTGGTTGGGGGCGTCCTTGACGAGCAACAACGTGGCGAATTCATGCGGACTCAGCATCGTTCTCTCCATGTCAGCAAATTGCGGACAGCCTTGGTGTCGACCGGTAGGTCGGGGCGGGGTCCGCTAAGGATCAGGGCGGGAGGTACGGCTTACACGACAGATTCACACAACCGACGCCGTGCGAGACTCGCAACGTACGCTGGGGAACTGGAGTGTAGGCGAGCACCGATGAAACGCCAACCTGGTCCCCGTAAATTTTCCATTTGACAATTGGCCGAACGATAGGCGGTCCGGCCGTGCAGCCAGATTCTTGATTTCACGCGAGGTTTTGCGTGCACCGCAACATGGCGGAGAACGCCTGGAATTATCCGGCAATATAGATTTGACAATTCGCGGCGTTCAGCGCCTCGGCCATGTCGGCGGGCGGTGCGGCGTCGGTGAACAGCGCGTCGATCTGCTCCAGATGTCCCTGACGAACTAGCGCGGGCCGGCCGAACTTGGAGTGATCGGCGGCGAGGAAAACGGTGCGTGCATGCTCGATGATCGCCTCGGCGACACGCACTTCGCGCGTGTCGAAATCGCGCAGCGTACCGTCCGTTTCGATGCTCGACGTGCCGATGATCGCGAAGTCGACCTTGAACTGGCGGATGAAATCGATCGCCAGTTCACCGACGATACCCTTGTCCCACGGGCGCACGATGCCCCCCGTCACCAGCACCTCACAATCCGGGTAGCCGCTCATCATGCTCGCGACGTTCAGATTGTTCGTGATCACGCGCAAGCCGCGGTGACGGTTCAGCGCGCGTGCGACTTCCTCGGTGGTCGTGCCGAGGTTGATGAACAGCGATGCCTGATCCGGAATGTGAGTGGCCACCAGCGCCGCGATGCGTCGCTTCTCGTCATGAAACATGCGCTGGCGCGCGGTGTAGGAGACGTTCTCGGAACTGGTCGGCAGACTGGCGCCGCCGTGATAGCGGCGCAGCAGGTTCATATCGGCGAGCCAGTTGACGTCGCGGCGGATCGTCTGCGGGGTGACGTCGAAGTGGCTCGCGAGGTCGTCCACGGTCACGAAGCCGTCGCGTTGCACCCACTCCAGCAATTCCTGTTGCCGGGCGTTGAGAGTCAGGCGGGGGTCTCGTGTCATGTGTGTTGTGTCGTGGCTGTGATGTCGGCGCAGTCCGTCGACGTCAGCGAGCGGCTGGCCGGAAGCCCGCCGTGGACGAACGCGGTTGCGGCTATTGTAAGACCATCGCGCCTCTTGTCCGCCAACTGGCGCAGTCCGCTGGAACTCGCCCGACCACGCCGGATCTGCTCGAACCCCCATTCAGGCGCATTACGCATTTATTCATTTAATAAATGAATTTGTTTTTTGGCGCGCTTCGCGATGCAATCCTGGGTTTCGCGATTTACCTGCTTTACAACCTTTCCCCTGATGTCCGGCGACTTTTTGTGCCGGCCTGCGCTTTCGAGAGTGTTCGACATGACTGGCTTCAGCAACTGGCAAAACCCTTATCCGACGCAACGTCTGCCCGTATTCGCACGCAATATCGTTTCGACCTCGCACCCGCTCGCCGCGCAGGCCGGGCTGCGCATGCTGTGGAAGGGCGGCAATGCCGTCGACGCGGCCATCGCGGCCGCCGCCGCGATCACGGTGGTCGAGCCGGTGTCGTGCGGCCTGGGCGGCGACGCGTTCGCGCTCGTGTGGGACGGCAAGAAGCTGCATGGTCTGAACGCGTCGGGCGTGGCGCCGGCCGCGTGGAACGTCGACTACTTCAAGCGCAAATACGGCGAGGAAAACGGCCTCTCGATGCAGCCGAAGCGCGGCTGGGATGCGGTCACCGTGCCGGGCGTGATCGCCGGCTGGGAAGCGCTGCACCAGAAGTTCGGCAAGCTGCCGTTCGCCGACCTGATGGAGCCGGCCATCGAGATCGCCGAGCGCGGTCACGCGGTGGCGAGCATCGTCGCGTACAAGTGGGCGGCCGCGGTGCCGGAGTTGAAGGATCAGCCGGGCTTTGCGCAGACCTTCATGCCGCGCGGCCGCGCGCCTGAGGTCAGCGAGCTGGTCCGCTTCCCCGGTCACGCCAAGACGCTGCGCCTGCTCGCAGAACAAGGTCCGCGCTCGTACTACGAAGGCGAGATCGCCGAGCGGATCGCCGCGTTCGCGCGCGCAGGCGGCGGCGCGCTGACCGCCGACGATCTGCGCAACTACCGTGCGGACTGGGTCGAGCCGATCGGCAAGGACTATCGCGGCTACACGGTGCATGAGATTCCGCCGAACGGCCAGGGCATCGCGGCGCTGGTTGCGCTCGGCATCCTCGAAAAGTTCGACGTGAAGTCGCTGAAGGTCGACAGCGTCGAGTCGCAGCATCTGCAGATCGAAGCGATGAAGCTCGCGTTCGCCGATCTGTATCGCTACGTCGCCGATCCGCGGTCGATGGAAGTCACGCCGGAGCAGATGCTCGACGACGCGTACCTGAGCTCGCGCGCGAAGCTGATCGACCCGAAGCGCGCAACGCACTTCGACTTCGGCATGCCGAAGGCGGGCGGCACGATCTACATGTCGGCCGCGGACGAGAGCGGCATGATGGTCAGCTTCATCCAGTCGAACTACATGGGCTTCGGCTCGGGTGTGGTGGTGCCGGACACCGGCATCGCCTTGCAGAACCGCGGCTGCGGCTTCTCGATGGACCCGAAGTCGCCGAACGTCGTCGAGGGCGGCAAGCGGCCGTTCCACACGATCATCCCGGCGTTCCTCACGCAGCAGGTGAACGGCCAGCAGGAAGCGGTGATGAGCTTCGGCGTGATGGGCGGCGACATGCAGCCGCAAGGCCATCTGCAGACCGTGGTGCGCATGCTCGACTACGGTCAGCAGCCGCAGGCCGCGTGCGATGCGCCGCGCTGGAAGGTCAACCGCGACTTCACGGTCGATATCGAGTCGACGCTCGATCCGAAGACCACCGAGGGCCTGCAGAAGCTCGGCCACACGATCAAGTCGGTCGACGATCCGTACATGGACTTCGGTTCCGGCCAGTTCATCTGGAAGCTCGATCGCAACGAGCCGGAACGCGGCTACGTGGCGGCCAGCGACAGCCGCCGCGACGGTCTCGCCGCCGGCTTCTAGCGCACGACGAGGCAACGCCCGGACTGAGGTCCACGCCGGAACTCAGCTCCGGCACCCAGGCAACGGGCAACGAACGCGCGGCATTCCGGATGCCGCGCTATTGCGCGCCCACCAGCCGCCTCGCCGATGCAGGCGAAGCCGCGCCCAAGACAGCTATCACGCAGCAGACAAGCAGGAGACCATCATGAACACGCCCGCGTCGCATTCGACGACCGCTTTCCCTCACGCCGCGCCGCTTTCGAAAGCGATGGTGCGGCGGATCGTTTTCTCGTCGTCGATTGGCAACGCGCTCGAGTGGTTCGACTTCCTGGTTTATGGCTACTTTGCGACGATCATCGCGAAACAGTTCTTCCCGATGCAGGACGAGTGGCTGTCGACGCTGCTCGCGATCGCCACCTTCGGCATCTCGTTCCTGATGCGCCCGCTCGGCGCGATCGTGCTCGGCGTGTACGGCGACCGCAAGGGCCGCAAGGCGGCGCTCACGCTCGCGATCGCGCTGATGATGGTCGGTACTTTCACGATGGCCGTGATGCCGCCGTTTTCGACGATCGGTCTCGCGGCGCCGCTGCTGGTGCTGTTCGCGCGGCTCGTGCAGGGCTTCGCGGTCGGCGGCGAGTTCGGCAGCGCGACCGCGTTCATGGTCGAACACAGCGCGACGCGGCGCGGCTACTACGCGAGCTGGCAGTTCGCGAGCCAGGGCCTCGCGGCGATCACCGCGGCGGCCTTCGGTTCACTGCTGACCGCATGGCTGCCGGCCGAGCACCTGAACAGCTGGGGCTGGCGTGTGCCGTTCGTGTTCGGTCTGCTGGTCGGGCCGGTCGGCTACTACATCCGCTCGCATCTCGACGAGACGCCCGAATTCCTCGCACTGCGTGAAGCACGCGAGGCTGGCGAGGCCGCCGGCGAGCGCAAGGTCGTGAACGGATCGAAGGACGCGTCGTTCGCGAATCAGTGGGTCAACCTGCTGCTCGCGATCGGCATCGTTGCGCAGTCGACGGTCGGCGTGTACGTGCTGCAGCTCTATATGCCGCTCTACGCGGTCAAGCAGCTGCATATGGCGGCGGCCGCGTCGTTCGGCGTGGTCGTGCTGAACGGCGGCATGCAGTTCATCTTCTCGCCGATCATGGGCGCGCTGTCCGATCGCATCGGACGAATTCGCATCATGCTGAGCACGTCGATCCTGATGGGCCTGCTGATCTATCCGATGTTCGCATGGTTGCAGACCCATCCGACGATTGGCTGGCTGCTCGTGCTGCAAGGCGTCGCCGGGATTTTCAAGGCCTCGTACTCGGGGCCGATGCCGGCGCTGATGTCGGAAATCTTCCCGACCCAGGTGCGCTCGACTGGCCTTTCAATCGGCTACAGCATCGGCGTGACGATCTTCGGCGGCTTCGCGCCGACCATCGTCGAAACCTTCATTCATTTGACCGGCGACAAGCTCGCGCCGAGTTATTACGTGCTGCTTGCGGCGGTGCTGTCGGGCGTATCCCTGATCCTCGTGGCGCTGCGCATGCGTCGCGTGCGTCCGCTGTCGGGCGAGATACAACCTGCCTGACGAGGAGGGGCCGCCCGGGCGCTTCGCTCCACCCGTGTCCCCAAGCCCGCCGGACCTGGTGTCTGTCCGAAAAGCCAGCCTTTTGGGCTGGCTTTTTTTTTGCCTTGCGCACATCGTTTTAATACGCTGCAAGATTTCGACTATCTTGAAATCGGAACTGCGTCGTTGCGGCATGGTCTGTGCTGTGTGAACTGCATGGTCGGATATCTCCGGCTAACATGCAGAGTACAAGGGCCTAACTCTAATTCACGGCGTTGTATCCGGCACGGAGAACATCACGGCGAGCGCGGGGGCGGTTGCGAAGAACTCCACGGGTCGGTACAGCATGGGAGCAAGACACAATGCACACGGAGCTGAACCATGTCATGCCCTGGCGGATCGAGGACATCGATCTGACGCGCATCGACCGGCAGAAGGCCGCGGCCAACGAAGACCTGCTGCTGTTGCTATGCGCTGCTTCGTTCATCGAAAGCGGCACTGATCTCTACACCAGTAATCTGAGTACTTTTTTCAACGACGACCCCGAGGTCTCGGCCTGGCTCAACCACGAGTGGGAGCCCGAGGAAATGCAGCACGGCCGGGCGCTGCAAACCTATATCGCGTATGTATGGCCCGAGTTCGACTGGCATACCGCGTTCCGCAATTTCATGGGCGAGTATTCGCTGACGTGCTCGGTCGAGGACTTCGAAAAGACCCGCGCGCTCGAGATGGTCGCGCGTTGCGTAGTCGAAACAGGTACCGCGACGCTGTATCGAGCGATCAACGAATGCTCGGACGAAGCGGTGCTCAAGCAGATCACCGACAACATCCGCACCGATGAAGTCCGTCACTACAAGCACTTTTTCAAGTACTTCAAGAAGTACAACCGGATCGAGGGCAACGGCCGGCTCGCGGTGCTCGGCGCGTTGATGCGTCGCGTGATGGAAATCAAGAACGAAGATTCGGAGATCGCATTGCGGCACGTGTTCGCGATTCGCTATCCGGAGCGGGTACACGACTGTGCGTACAACCGCGAGCGCGCGGCGCGCATCAATAAGCTGGTGCGGCGCAATCTGTCCGCCGACATGTGCGTGAAGATGCTGCTCAAGCCGCTCGATCTGCCGGCGCGCATTCAGCCGGGTGTGCATTACCCGCTCGCGAAGATCACGCAGCACGTGTTCTTTCGCTGAGCCTTCGAAGAGAATCAAAAAGCAAAGCCCGCTGATGCGGGCTTTGCTTCTTTCAAGGCATGATTGAGCTTTACCGACTACTTCGACTGGATCGATGGCATGAGCGATTCCTCCTCCTCATCGACGTCCGCGCGTCCGCTCGAACAGAGCGCGTTCGATGAATGGCCGGCCAACGTGCGCGCTTTGTTCGACGGTTCGTCGCTTGCGGACAAGCTGGGCTTCACCGCGTCGCTGCTGAGCGTCGATGTGAACGGCCACGTTCGCACGTCGCTGCTGAGCGTCGGCGAACTCTATGCACCCGATTCGCGCACGCTGTGCATCGCGCTATGGCCGCAGGCGCGCGCGACGCGCGCGATCGCGCAAAGCGGGCGCGCGGCGTTGAGTTTCGTCTGCGATGCGGCGTTCTATCAGGCGCAATTGCGTATCGTGCCGCTGCCCGGCGTCGAGGGCGACGACAGCGGCCTCGTCTATCTGCTCGGCTCGATCGACACAGCGGAAGCGCAAAGCGTCCGTTATGCGCGCCTGACGAGCGGCATCACGTTCGAATTGCAAGGAGAGGGGAGTGCGGTGCTCGAGCGATGGGAACAGCAGGTCGAGCATTTGAAGCGGGCTGCCGCCGCGAGCAGCCGTTAGTCTTCTAGCAGGGAAGCGCTAACGGCTGCTATGCCGGCAACCTTTAGGCAGAGCGACGCTTAACGGCCGCGGTCGCCGTTGCGCGACGGCTGCGCGCCACGCGGCGCATCGTTGCGCTTTACGCCGCCGCCGAGCAACGCGCCCGGATTGCCGTTGGCCGAACGATTGCCTTGCGGCTTGCGCGGCGCATGGTGGGCGGGAGCGCCATCCTGCGCGGCGGCGCGCGGCCGATCGTCGTGCCGCTGCGTCTCACGACGCGGCTGACCGCCATTGCCGGCCGGCTTCGCACCTTGCGTCCGGGGCGCGGGCGGAGCGTTCGAAGCACGCTGGCCCGAACGCTGACCGGAGCCTTGAGCCGGCTTGGCCGATGCGCCGCCACCAGCACCGCCGTCACGACGTCCTGCGCCTTGTCCCTGGCGCGGTGAACGCCCGCCGCCGCCCTGGCCGCGTCGCTGGATCGGCTCCGGCTTCGCGGTGGGGTCCGGCTCGAAACCGGCGATCACTTCCTGCGGCACCGGACGCTTGATCAGCTTCTCGATGTCCTTCAGCAACTGCAGTTCATCGACGCACACGAGCGATACCGCCTCGCCCGTCGCGCCCGCGCGACCCGTGCGGCCGATGCGGTGCACGTAGTCTTCCGGCACGTTCGGCAGATCGAAGTTGACCACGTGCGGCAATTGATCGATATCGATGCCGCGTGCCGCGATGTCGGTCGCGACCAGCACCTGCAGCGTGCCGTCCTTGAACTCGGCGAGCGCGCGCGTGCGGGCCGATTGGCTCTTGTTGCCGTGGATCGCGAGCGCGCTGATGCCGTCCTTCGTCAGCTGCTCGGCAAGGCGGTTCGCGCCGTGCTTGGTGCGCGTGAACACGAGCACCTGGAACCAGCTGTGCTGCCGGATCAGATGCGTGAGCAGCTCGCGCTTGCGGTCGCGATCGACCGGGTGAATCTTTTGCGCGACCGTTTCGGCCGTCGTGTTGCGACGCGCGACTTCGATCAATGCCGGCGAGTCGAGCAGGCTGTCGGCGAGCGCCTTGATCTCGTCGGAGAAGGTCGCCGAGAACAGCAGGTTCTGGCGCTTCGGCGGCAGCTTCGCGAGCACGCGCTTGATGTCGTGGATGAAGCCCATGTCGAGCATGCGGTCCGCTTCGTCCAGCACGAGGATCTCGAGATGCGACAGGTCGATGGTCTTCTGCTGCATATGGTCGAGCAGACGGCCCGGCGTCGCGACGACGATATCGACGCCGCGCTTCAACGCATCGATCTGCGGATTGATGCCGACGCCGCCGAACATCACGGTGGATTTCAGCTTCAGATACTTGCCGTACGCACGCACGCTTTCTTCGACCTGCGCGGCGAGTTCGCGCGTCGGCGTGAGGATCAGCGCGCGCACCACGCGCTTGCCGCCGGCGGCCGGGGCCATCGAATTCAGGCGTTGCAGGATCGGCAGCGTGAAGCCGGCAGTCTTGCCGGTGCCGGTTTGCGCACCGGCGAGCAGATCGCCGCCGTTGAGCACGGCCGGGATCGCCTGAGTCTGGATCGGAGTCGGGCTGGTGTAGCCGAGTTCGTTGACAGCGCGGACCAGCGGTTCGGACAAGCCGAGGGAATCAAAAGACATAAAAGCTCTTTGCAATGCAGTTTCGCGAACGGCCCCGCTGAGCCCATAGGACCCCAACGCGGAAAAACCAGCGCGGCATCGACACGCCTCTATGGCGTGTGCGAGGCCGCAGCCCGGTTCCGTTCACGGAGAAATCGGCGGCACGATCACAGATGTGCCGAATGGTTTCAACGCGCTATGCAGACACGTCGACTGGCCTTAAGTTGCAATTCGTCGCCGTGGAACGTCACGCGACATATCGCGCGACACTGACGAATTGACACAGACTGCCCGCCAGTACGAACAGGTGCCAGATACCATGTCCGTGGCGGATGCGCTCGTCGTTGATGAAGAAATAGATGCCGGCGCTATAGATGACGCCGCCGGCCACGAGCCACGCGGTCCCCGCGGCCGGCAACGCCTGCACCAGCGGGCGGACGGCTACGAGCGCGAGCCATCCCATCAACACATACAGCACCATCGACACGCTGCGGGTGCGTCGCCCGAGCGTGAGTTCCTGCACGATGCCGAGGGCAGCGAGCCCCCAGCTCACGCCGAATAGCGACCAGCCCCACGGTCCACGCAACGTGACGAGCGTGAACGGAGTGTAGCTGCCGGCGATCAGCAGGTAGATCGCCGAATGATCGCATTTCTGCAGAATTGCCTTCAGACGCGGATGGCTGACGCTGTGGTACAGCGTCGAGATCGCATACAGCACGAACAGCATCGCCCCATACACGCTGAAGCTGACGACCTTGTACGCGTCGCCGGCGAGCGCGCCCATCGTGACGAGCGCCGCCAGCCCCACCACCGACAGCACGGCGCCGACGAGATGGGTAATGCTGTTCAAACGCTCACCGACAGGCACGACTCTTTCCTCCTGCACGGTCCCACGAAGGCGACCACGAACACAAACAGGCCCACATGATACCGGTCCTGCAAAAACGAAGGGCGCGGCCGCGAAACTCGCAGGCCGCGCCCGGGGTGCGTCAAACCCTGCTTAGTCGAGCGGCGCCGAACGCAGCTCGGCCACTTGCTGTGGCGACACGGCCGTACCGTGGTTGCCCCAGGACATACGGATGTACGTCACGACCGCTGCAACTTCCTGGTTCGACAGAGACTGCGCGAACGGCGGCATGCCGTACGGATGCGGGTTCGCGTCCGTGCTCGGCGGATAGCCACCGTTCAGCACCATGCGGATCGGGTTGACCGCCGACGGCATCTGGATCGACTGGTTGTTCGCGAGCGGCGGGAATGCCGGCGGACGGCCGAGACCATTGTCTTCGTGGCACTTCGCGCAGTTGTCAGCGTAGATCTTCTGACCTTGCTTAAGCAGTTCGCCGCCGAACTTTTCCGAGGTTTCGAGCTGCAGCGGTTCCGGTGCTTCGCTCCTCTGCGGAATCGTCTTCAGGTACGTCGCCATCGCGTTGATGTCTTCGGTCGACAGATACTGCAGGCTGTTGTGGACCACTTCGGCCATCGGCCCGAACACCGCGCCGCGGCTCGACACGCCGGTCTTCAGCAGATCGGCGATGTCCTTCAGGTCCCAGTCGCCGAGGCCGGCTTCCTTGTTCGACGTCAGCGACGGCGCATACCAGTTCTGCAGCGGAATCAGACCGCCCGCGAACGCCGCCGAGCTGACCGGGCCGCCCATCGCGTTGATCGACGTATGGCACATGCCGCAATGGCCGAGGCCTTCGACCAGATACGCACCACGGTTCCATTCGACAGACTTGGTCGGGTCCGGCTTGAACTCGCCCTCACGGAAGAACAACGTGCGCCAGCCGATCAGCATGTTGCGCTGGTTGAACGGGAATTTCAGTTCGTGCGGACGGCTCGGTACGTTGACCGGCGCGACCGAGCGCAGGTACGCGTAGATCGCGTCGGAGTCGGCGCGCGTGACCTTCGTGTAGCTCGTGAACGGGAAGCCCGGATAGAGCAGGCTGCCATCTTTCGAGCGGCCGGTGTGCATCGCGCGATAGAAGTCGTCCTGGGTCCACTTGCCGATGCCGTACTGGTCGTCAGGCGTGATGTTCGGCGTGAACATCGTGCCGAACGGCGTGGCCATCGGCAGGCCGCCGGCGAACGGCTGGCCGCCGCGCACGGTGTGGCAGGCGATACAGTCGCCGGCGCGGGCGAGGTACTCGCCCTTCTTGATCAGGTCGGCCTGGTCCGCGGGCGTTGCCGCGACGGCCGCGCCGCTGCTATGCAGATGATCGCCGCCCGACCACAGGACGGGAACGAGTGCGGCGGCCGCGACCACGACGACTGCCGAGAGGGCGAACAAAGACTTGCGTTTCATTTGAATGTCTCTCCCGGCGCCTTATTGCGGTTCGCTGCCGCAGGCAAGCGGAGTCTTCAAGGAGCGGGCCGGAGCCGGCACGGGGTTTTGCGGAGCCTGCTGCGTGGCAAGCCAGGCCGCGACGGCGTTGACGTCTTCGTCGCTAAGGCGCGTGGCGATGGTGTGCATGCAGTCCGGTGCGATCGCACGGCGCGTGCCCGAACGCCATGAGCCGAGCTGCGCGCTGATGTAGTCGGCGTGCAGGCCGACGAGACCGGGGATCGCCGGTTCCATACCGGTCAGTGCCTTGCCGTGGCAGGCCGCGCAAGCAGGCACCTGCTTGTTCGCATCACCATGCAGCACGATCTGCTCACCGCGCGCGAGCGTGGTGGCCGAGGCCGTCGGCTTGGCCGGCGTCGGATACGGCGGGCGTTGCTGGGAGAAGAAGGTGGCGATCTGATGCAGGTAGTCGTCGGAGAGATACGTGACGAGGTAGTTCATCGGCGGGTACTTGCGGCGCCCTTCACGGAAGTTCTGCAACTGATTGAACAGATATCCCGCCGGCTTGCCCGCAAGACGCGGGAAGTAGTCGTTGTCGGTGCCTTGCCCATGCGAGCCGTGGCAGGCCGTGCAGCCTTGCACGCGCGCTTCCATCGTGTCGGGGGCCTTCGGTTGAGTCTGCGCTTTCGCAGCGCTATAGACACCCGCGGAGCCGATCAGCAGAAGGGCAAGCAACGGGCGGAAGAGGCGTCTTGAAGACACGCGTAACTCCATCAGAATCGGGGACCTGACCGAACTTCGGGCGGCTCGGTGTGAAGGACAGCCGTCGCTGCGGCGACGCAGCATTCTATCATCGAAGGGTAATGGTGACTATTTGCCGCATTAGATGCGGTTCCAGGTGTGACCGCCATGCGACAGTGTGTCGCGTGTGTCGCGTTTGCCAGTTTCGGACTTCAGTTGCGTCGTGCGTCGTGGTCAATGCCTTTGTCTCATCGAGCCATGTTGAACCGATCCCCGCGCGCGCCATCGAAGCGTACACTTCCGGGCTCGCCGGCCGTCGTGCAGACGATGCACGTCGTCGGCCACGCTCTGTTCCGTTCGTTCTCATCCGCTATCGGCCCTACATGAAGCTATTCGATTTCTCCTCGTCGACGCTGCGAGCGTTGATGTCCGGCGCGGTGGCGCTGGCCATATCATCCACCGCGTTCGCGCATGCGCATCTGATCTCGAGCGTGCCGGCCGCGAACGCCGAGGCCATCGCGCCCGCCGACGTGACCATTCATTTCACCGAGCCGCTCGAGCCGGCGTTCAGCGAGATCACACTCGCCGATACGAGCGGCAAGCCCGCGACTTCGACCGCATCGACAGTCGATGGCGCGGACGCCCGCGAGATGCACCTCGCGCTGCCTCAGCTGACGAGCGGCCGCTATGCGGTGCACTGGGTCGCGGTGGCCACCGATGGCCATCGTACGCAAGGCGACTTCGCGTTCGACGTCAAATGAACTTCGACGGACTGTGGATCGGGCAGGTCGCAATGGCCGCGCTCATGAACGTCGCGTTCGGCTTCGCCGTTGGCTCGGCGCTACTCGGCGCATGGCTCGCGAAGGACGGGCAGCAAGGCACGTCACCCGCGCGCCCCGGCTGGATGCGCGCGCATCGCTCGATGCTCGCGGCCACCATCGTGCTGGTGCTCGCGGATCTTGGCTGGCTGCTGTATCAGGCGGCGTCGATGAGCGGCGTCGCGTTGCCCGCGGCGTTCGGCGCGGTGCCGACGGTGCTGACGCAAACGCATGTTGGCTACGGCTGGAGCGTCGCGTTCGGCGGCGCGCTGGTGCTGCTGGGCACCGCGCTGAGCCATGGCACGGGCATGCTGCGTAACACGCTGCTGTGGCTCGCGGTGCTCGCGATCTCGGCGGGCAAGGCGTCGCTCGGTCATGCGGCCGATGCCGGCGTCGTATCGGCCGCGATCGGCATGCAGACGCTGCACGTGCTCGCGACGAGCGTCTGGGGCGGTGTCGCGATGGCCGCGGGCTTCGCGGTGCTGCCGGCGCTCGGTGCATCGACCGCGCGCGGCATGCTGATTCGCACGGCCACTCAGGTGTCGAACGTGTCGCTCGTCGCGGTCGCGTTGGTGTTGCTATCGGGTGTCTTCAATGCGGTGCGCGGCTCGGGCGGCTCGTTCGAAGCGATTCAGGCGAGCACGTGGGGTCACGTGCTGACGTTGAAGCTCGTGCTGGTCGCCCTCGCGCTGGTGCTCGGCGCGCTGAACCGCACGTCGGCGCTGCCGCGCCTGCGTCGCACCGCGTCGACGATGGACGCGCATACTTTCGTCAACGTGATGTATCTGGAAGCGCTCGTGATGATCGGCGTGTTCGTCGTCGCGGCAGCGTTGTCACACACCTTGCCGGCGTTCGCTGCGCTCGGTTGAACGCGAGGCGCGCTGCATAAAAAAGCGCCGCACTGCGAAGCACGTGCGGCGCAATACACACGGTCGCCTGGCTGTGGCCAGCGCACCCGCTACTACTCTTCAGGCAAACGGCGCGTCGTCGCGCGCCCGTTCCAGCAATGCAGGCATCAGTCGCATCGCGCGGCCCGGCTCGCTGCGCGCTTACTCGAGGCCGAGGCGATGACCGAGAATCGGCGCGCAGAACAATGCGATCGCGCAGCCGGCTGCCTTGCCTTCGAGTTCGGCGCCGGCCGCGTGCGTGCCGACCATCTGCGTGAGCAGATCGAAAACCTGCGGCAGGCAGTACAGCACTGCCGCGGCGATAAAGCACTTCCCGACCAGCGCGATGCTCCAGCCGCGCTCGTAGGCGACCATCGCGCCGATGATGCGCAGCACGCCGAAGACGACCAGCGCACCGACCGCCGCCTGCTCGCGGATCAGATAGTCAGGAAGGAATTCGCCCATGGTGTTCCCCGCTGCATGCGTTGTTGGCATGCATTTCAGCAAGGAGCAAACGATGCGTCTGTCCGATACCGAACAAACGTCGCGGGAGCGAGGCGGAATAAGGCGGTGCGGGGATTTTGAGGCAGGTTCGGCTGCCCGCGCGTTACGTGGCCGGAACGCGCGGGCGCAATGGCCTACGAATCACCATTCGGCGACGCTGCCGTCCGCGTGACGCCACACCGGATTGCGCCAGCGATGACCGACCTTCGCCATCTCGCGCACCTTCTGCTCGTTGACCTCGATGCCGAGTCCCGGGCCCTGGGGAATCGACACAAAGCCGTCTTCATACTTGAAGACTTCCGGGTTCTTGATGTAGTCGAGCAGGTCATTGCCCTGGTTGTAGTGGATGCCGAGGCTCTGTTCCTGGATGAACGCGTTGTAGCTGACCGCGTCGATCTGCAGGCAGGTCGCGAGCGCGATCGGGCCGAGCGGGCAATGCAGCGCGAGCGCGACGTCGTAGGCTTCGGCCATCGCGGCGATCTTGCGGCACTCGGTGATGCCGCCCGCGTGCGACGCGTCCGGCTGGATGATGTCGACGTAGCCGCCCGACAGGATGTGCTTGAAGTCCCAGCGCGAATAGAGACGCTCGCCGAGCGCGATCGGCGTGTTGGTCTGGTTGACGATGTCGCGCAGCGCCTCGGCGTTCTCCGACAGCACCGGCTCTTCGATGAACAGCAGTTTGTACGGGTCGAGTTCCTTGGCGAGCACCTTCGCCATCGGCTTGTGCACGCGGCCGTGGAAGTCCACGCCGATGCCGATGTTCGGGCCGACCGCCTCGCGCACCGCCGCAACGTTGTTGATCACGCCTTGCACCTTGTCGAAGGTGTCGATGATCTGCAACTCTTCCGAGCCGTTCATCTTGACGGCCTTGAAGCCGCGCTCGACCACCGCGCGCGCGTTGTTCGCGACATCGCTTGGCCGGTCGCCGCCGATCCACGAGTACACCTTGATCCTGTCGCGTACCTGGCCGCCGAGCAGCGCATGCACCGGCACGCCATGATGCTTGCCCTTGATGTCCCACAGCGCCTGATCGACGCCGGCGATCGCGCTCATCGTAATCGGGCCGCCGCGATAGAAGCCCGCGCGGTACATCACCTGCCAGTGATCCTCGATCAACAGTGGGTCCTTGCCGATCAGATAATCGGAGAGTTCCTCGACGGCCGCGGCAACCGTATGCGCGCGGCCTTCCACCACCGGCTCGCCCCAACCGACGATGCCCTCGTCGGTCTCGATCTTGAGGAAGCACCAGCGCGGCGGGACGATGAAGGTTTCGAGCTTGGTGATTTTCATGGTGTGTGTCTCCTGACGATCTGCCGGCACGCAAAGAATTTTGGGGACTCCATGCTACAACAAAAGTGCACTAAAATACTATTAATAGTATTATTTGCCATATAGTGGCGAGATTTGGAATACTTGTCGCCGCGTTGCGCGACGAGACCACCACCCGCGAGGAGAAAACCATTCCGCACGATCTGCATGGGCGAGTTACCCAATTGCTCGCAACCGCGATTCTGCGCGGCGACTATGTGCCGGAGTCGATCCTGCCTCGCGAAGCCGAGTTAATGGAGACGTTCGGTGTGAGCCGCACGGTGCTGCGCGAGGCGCTGCGCACGCTGACGTCGAAAGGGCTGATCGAATCGCGGCCGCGCGTGGGTACGCGGGTGCGGGTCAAGTCCGCGTGGAATCTGCTCGATGCCGATCTGCTCGATTGGTATTCACGCGTCGCCGAGCCGATGGCGTTCGCGCTCAAGCTGCAGGAAATGCGCGAGATGATCGAGCCTTACGCCGCCGGCCTCGCGGCCGCCGCGTACACCGACGACACGTTGGGCGCGCTTGCGGCCGCCCATACCGCGATGGTGGCGGCGCGTAACGTCGACGAATGGGTGCGCGCGGATCTGCAGTTCCACCTGTGCGTGCTCACCGCATGCAGCAACGAATTGCTGATTCCGCTCGGCGCGCTGATCGAGCGCACGCTCGAGGCACAGTTGCGACTCAATGCGAAACGCGCCGATGTGTTCAACGCGTCGCTCGCCGAGCATACGGCGGTGTACGACGCGATCCGCGCGCGCGATGCCGCCGCGGCGTACGCGGCGATGGCGTCATTGCTCGGTGTGACGCGCGGGCGGATCGAAGGCTGAGACGGACGGCGCCGCGCTCGAGCTCAATCCATCGCCGCATGCGCGGCCGACGCATCCGGCGCCCTGTGTGACGGCCGGATCAGCAGCAACAGCGGGATGACCAGCAGCGTCGCGACGAACATCAGCTTGAAGTCGTTCAGGTACGCGACCATCGCCGCCTGCTGCGTGATCGACGCGTTCAGTGCCGCGATGTCGTAGCGCGAGCCGCCGTCGAGCATCGACTGCAGCGCCGGATTGAACGCGGTCACGTTCGCGGCGAGGTCCGCGTGCGAGATCTGCGTGTTGCGCGTCATCAGAGTCTGCACGATCGAAATGCCGATACTGCTGCCGATATTGCGCATCAGGCTATAGGTCGCGGTGCCGTCCGCCCGCAGCTCCGGCGACAGCGTCGAGAACGTCAGCGCGGACAGCGGCACGAACACGAGGCCGAGCCCGAAGCCCTGGATCACGCCGGGCCACACGATGTTCGACTCCGACAGCACGATCGTGTAATGCATCATCTGCCACAGTGCGAACGCCGAAATCAGGAAACCACAGAGCAGCAGCAGCCGCGCGTCGACGCGCTTGAGCAGCCGGCCGGCGATCAGCATCGCGACCATCGTGCCGGCGCCGCTCGGCGCGGTGACGAGGCCGGTGGTCGCGACCGGATAGCCCATCAGGTTTTGCAGCATCGGCGGCAGCAGCGCGCGGGTCGCGTACATCACCGCACCGATCACGAAGATGAAGAACGTGCCGGTCGCGAAGTTCGGGTCCTTCAGCAACTTGTACTTGAAGAACGAGCGCTCGCCGACGGTCGCCGTGTGTACGAGGAAAAACGCGAAGCTGATCGCCGCGACGAGCGCCTCGATCACGATCTCGGTCGACGAAAACCAGTCGAGCTGCTCGCCGCGATCGAGCATCGCCTGCAATGCGCCGATCGCGAGGCCGAGGGTGACGAAGCCGAACGCGTCGAACTTCACGTCGTGTTTGGGCTCGCGCGTCGGCAGGAAGGTCGCGACGCCGAACAGTGCGAACGCGCCGATCGGCACGTTGATGAAGAACACCCAGCGCCAGTTGTAGCTATCGGTGAGCCAGCCGCCGAGCGTCGGCCCCAGAATCGGCCCGACCATGACGCCCATGCCCCACACGGCCATCGCCTGGCCCTGCTTTTCACGCGGGTTGATGTCGAGCAGGATCGATTGCGACAGCGGCACGAGCGACGCGCCGAAAACCCCTTGCAGCAAACGCGACACGACGATCTGCGGCAGCGTTTCAGAGAGTCCGCACAACGCCGATGACACCGTGAAGCCGCCGATCGCGATCAGCAGCAGCCGCTTGACGCTCAGGCGGTCCGCCAGCCAGCCGGTGAGCGGCGTGGCGATCGCGGCGGCGACGATATAGGAAGTCAGCACCCACGTGATCTCGTCCTGCGAAGCGGACAGCGCGCCTTGCATATGCGGCAGCGCCACGTTGGCGATCGTGCTGTCGAGCGTCTGGATCAGCGTCGCGAGCATGATCGAGATCGTGATCATCGGCCGGTTGAGCAACTCAGTGGCGCTCGCCGACGTGGAGACGGAAGACATGAAAGGGTGGGGAGGGTCGATATCGTAAGCATGCTTAGTATATCGTCAATGCGGATTCGCGCTATCGGGAGTTGTGCTGAACCTGGAACGCACGCGCAGGCGCAGGCGCGCTGCAAGCCGAAGTGCTTCCGTATAATCCGCGCATGAAAACCCAATTCGAAGAGCGCTTCGGCTTTCTGATCTACGACGTCGGCCGGCTGGCGGGCAAGCGTTTCGACGATCACGCGAAGTCGTCGGTCGATCTGACTCGCGCGCAGTGTCGCGTGCTGGCTTATCTCGGCCATTACGGCGAGATCAATCAGGCCCGGCTCGCGGATCTGCTGGAGGTCGCGCCGATCTCGGCGGGCCGGCTGCTCGACCGGATGGAGGAGGGCGGCTGGATCGAGCGGACCGCGAATCCGCAGGATCGCCGCGAGCGCCAGGTGCGCATGACGCCGAAGGCCGAGCGCACGCTCGGCAAGGCGCGCAAGGTCGGCGACGAAGTCGCGCTCGAAGCGCTCAATGGTTTCAGCGATGAAGAAGCGGCGCAGTTGATCGCGCTTCTGCAGCGGGTGCGCGGCAATCTGAGCCGGCTGGTGGATCGCTGAAGCGTCGCGGTGTTTGGCGCGACGCCGAAGTCTTTCGCGCGAGCCCGAGCGACGTTGGGCTCGCGCTGCAAATCACGTTATTTGGATTCCGACGCGGGGGCGGCGCCGCTCGGCGGCACCAGCTCGTAACAGCCCGCTGCTGCCGTTTTCGCTTTCGCTTCCGGTTGTTGCGGATCGATGCATTTGAACGCGCTCTGATCGCGCTGCACGAAGATCGTGTCGGCCGGCCCATTGTTGACGACGGCGACGATCTTGTAGCCGTCCTGCAGCAGCGTCGCGAGCATGGTCGAGCTGGCGCGCCATTGACTGTCGGATGTGCCCGCCGTTTGGGCCTGTGCGGTGAGGGCGGCGGTCGTGCCGGCGAGCGTGAGCGCAGCGGTGGTTGCGGCAAGCGCGACGGTGCGGAACGTCATCAAGGAACCTCCTCGAAAATGCGATGGAATTGCGGAAGCAGGCCTGCCAACAAAACCCGCGGCACTTCACTGTCCATACTCTGCGACGCCGCTGCTCATCGTTCGTTCCATCGGAAGCTCGCGCAACGCTCGCTGGCAAGCCACGGTCGCGATGAACGAGCCGAACTCAGCGCTGGGCATTTCACCCGCTCGGGCAGCAATTTTTGCGCCGCCATCGGTGACGGGCCACAGGGGTATCCGACTCAGCGATGCCAGATAAGATGTAGCCGTCGCAGCGAGCTGCACTAGCGCCCGCATGCGTCCGTGCCGTTTCGACCGTGTTATTTGATGCCATCCCTATCGAATGCGAAACGAACCGCAAGTCAATGTCGTGCGGCAGATTCCACGCAGCGTGTGGGTTCTAGGATGCGTGAGTCTTTTCATGGACATCTCATCCGAAATCATCCACAGCCTGCTGCCGATGTTTCTGCTGGCGAGCCTTGGCGCCGGGGCCGGCGCGATTGGGCTCATCGAAGGCGTCGCAGAGGCCACGGCCCAAATCGTCAAGGTGTTTTCGGGAACGCTAAGCGACTACCTTGGCAATCGAAAGTGGCTCGCCGTCGCCGGGTATGCGCTCGGCGCAATGAGCAAGCCGCTTTTTGCGGTTGCATCGTCGGTCGGAGTCGTGGTGGCGGCGCGCGTGATCGACCGTGTCGGCAAGGGCATTCGTGGTGCGCCTCGCGATGCGCTCATTGCAGATGTCACGCCGCAGCACCTGCGTGGCGCGGCCTTCGGGCTGCGTCAGTCGCTCGATACGGTCGGTGCATTCCTCGGACCGCTGCTGGCCGTTCTCACCATGCTGATCTGGGCAGACAATTTTCGGCTTGCCTTCTGGCTTGCCGTCATTCCCGGCGTGCTCGCGGTCGCGTTGTTGACGTTTGGTATCACGGAGCCTGAGCACGAGCCTCGCGCCAAAAGAAGCAACCCTGTACGGTGGCACAGTCTCAGGGACCTTGGCCTGGACTACTGGTGGGTCGTGGGGATAGGCGCTGTGTTCGCGTTGGCGCGATTCAGCGAGGCTTTCCTGGTGCTTCGTGCGATGGGCAGCGGCGTACCGATTGCGCTCGTTCCGCTGGTCATGGTGGTAATGAATGTCGTCTATGCGCTGTCCGCTTATCCGTTCGGGAAGCTCGCGGACACGATGCGTCATACGCGGCTGCTGATAGGTGGTCTGATCGTGTTGATCGGCGCCGACCTCGTGCTGGCACACGGCACCCACTGGAGCATAGTCGTCGTCGGGGTAGCGCTTTGGGGGCTGCACATGGGGATGACGCAAGGCCTGCTCGCCACGATGGTCGCGCACACGGCGCCGGCGCATCTGCGCGGTACTGCGTTTGGCTTCTTCAATCTGCTGAGCGGCATCGTGACGCTGGTTTCGAGCGTTATCGCAGGTCAGGTGTGGGAACGTGTGGGCGCAGCCATGACGTTTTATGCGGGTGCGGCCTTCGGTCTGATGACCCTCGTGCTGCTGCTCTTTCACCCGACACCGGCCGAACGTCATAACGACTCGCGCTAACGTCGCATTGCCGACGTTGGAAACAAAAAAGCCGCTGTCCTTGTGAGACAGCGGCTTTTTCTTGAAGCTGGTGGCGAATCAGGGACTCGAACCCCGGACCTGCGGATTATGATTCCGTCGTATCACCCAGCAATGCTACCGCAATATTCAGCAATTCAAAGGGTTATCGCACTCTGCGCCGCTATGAAACCGCAATGCACAGCAGTAGCGTTGACTCCCGGTTGACATCCTTGCGATACGCCAACATCAATTCGCCGATGATGCTACCGGTGAAAAGCTGACGGTTACGCGAAGATCCTTATCCCCGTCGGTCGCGGAATGTTGGTGTGATTCATCCACCGTCACCGCTTGACCTGGTCGAAAGAGAAGGTCCGAGCGAGTCGAATGCTGTGAGCTTTGGGCAAATGAGATTTCACCGCACATGCCCGAGTCGAATTTGTTATACCGAATCAGCTTCGCCGCCTTGACTTCATTTGAAGCTGAGACGGTGCCGTTCGGCGAGATCATGACAGGGCCGATGTTAACGACAACTCCATCGTCGACGTCAGCCGGATATGCCCCGTTTGCATCAGCCTTAAGGTCGCATTTGCCGTGATATATCACTCCGCTATGATGAGCGGAAAGGTTGTTGAAGGACGCGGTCTGATTCACCTTTATGTCCTGCTCTTTGGCAAAGGAGCCGTAGTATTTCGACGACACTACGACTTTGACATGCACAGGTGGAGTTTCAGGCTCGACCGCCTGCTGGGCATTCGCAATCGTTGGAAGTAGCACTACCGCAGAGGCCGAAATGCCAGCAAGAATCTTAAATAGTCTCATCAGGGTACGTCTCCGTTATGCAGGTTATTGCCGGTATTCGGCAAATGCTTAACGGCTCCGCCTGAGGAGACTTGAGCAGATCAGGGGGGCGATAAGTTCAAAGCGGAGCTTCTTCGTCGCTCTCGAAAATGCGAATGTAGTCCATACAAGCTTCAATCGCTTGCTGTACGCTGGGGTGTGCCGCATAAGGCAAAGCGGACAACACAGCCTGCATTTGACGGACGTCAGACAGGAGTGGCCAATTTGCCGGCTCAGAGAACCCCCAAAGCCACACATCGATGATGTCGCCAATATCTTCTGGCGCCGCACCGGCAAGAGCATTATTCAAGTCCATGCTGCCTCATTGATCGATCGGCTCAGTTGGTATGCATGCGGCATGCAAAAAGCGCGATTCTCGCATGCGAGAATTCACGAAAGGCTAGGGCGGTGCTCCCGCGCTATGTCATTCTCGCATGCGAGAAAGCGACCAAAGGGTAGAGGATCAGCTCACGTGCCTGTTCCGCCTGCGCGACTGCGCTGAACTGGAGTCCGACATCGACCGGCTCGGCCCCAAATCCTATATTTTGGTCACTTGCAGCACGAGCACGATTTCCGTATTGTCCTCGGCATTGTTCCGACCATTCATCCAGTGTGGTAGGAAGGCAAGCCCGGAAGTCGCGCGCGTTTCGTGCGTCTGGACCAAGCCACCGATAACCACCAGATCTCCGTCCTGCAACGAAGTCGTGGTCTGCAACGTGCGCGTGTTTTTCGTCGGCGACGAATTCACTCCGGTCGTGGTGTTCACAAAGTCAGAAATTTCTTCATCAACCACCACATCAATCGTGTTCCTCATCACTGTCGGCTGCACGTCAAAGATCACACCGGCATCCTGGTAGACGATGGACTGCACAGGCGTTCCACTGGTCCCTTGATAGCTCACCTGTCCCTGCGTTGGTACCTGCTGCCCGACGTTCAGGCGGGCACGTTCGCCTGACAGCACCGTCATGTTCGGACGCGTCAACACTTTGAACCGGCTGTCAGAATCAAGTGCCTGAAGTGCCGCATCGATCGTGTTATTACCGCTCGAAGCATGCAGAGTCACCGAAGACTGAGCCGAGTTCGTGAACCCGTTGTTGATTCCGAGTCCTAGACCCAAAATGTTCACGGCCAGCGAGAAGCCAGACTGTTTCTGCGTTGTGTCGCTTACTTCATATACCGTCCCCTTCAGGTTCACCTTACCGCGCGCTACATCGATGAGCGGCAGCACCTGACGCAACGTCTCGATCTCTGTCGACGTGCCGAGGAACACCAGTACGTCCGTGTTCTGATCGATCAGAGCCGCGGCCGACGACTGCGGTACGTTCTTGCTGACCTCACCGGCCGTCGAGCTGGCCCCGCTCGTCGTAGTCGCAACGCTAGCCGAAGACACTCCACGCTGCGTCGTGAAACGACCGCCCACAAGCGGCTGCACCATCCGCATCAGGTAATCGGCCTTGCGATAGCGCGGCACATACACGAACGGCTCCCGCGTCTCCTTAGGCTTGTCGGCGTCCGGCTTCTTCGCGATGAAGTCCACACCATCACGCACCGTCACCGCATAGCCTAACGAATCAAGAAACGTCGCGAGGAACGTGCGCAGCTCGCCATCACCCGCCTTGTAGCGGAAAGACACCAGCCGCTGATCGGCTAGCACGTCCGGCCCGATCACATGCGGCGTCTTCACCGCGTTCTCGTACACAAAGTCCACCACGAATGACACCGTAGCGAACCGAAGATCAAACGAATTGCCCTTCGAGTGCTGCACCATCGGCGGCATGGGTGTGACTGGCACCGACGAAGGCAACGACGTATCCGCCGCCACCAGCGCCGGCACAGTCGGCAACGGCGGCACCATCGGCAACGGAGTCGGCTGCGCGGCCACCGACAACGCCGGCCAGATCACTGCAAGCGTGAGCAGACGCTTGACGTTCATTTCGACTTACCTCCGGGAACAAGAGAAGCTGGTCCAGCCGAAGCCTTCCCGGACCACATCGTGACGCGCTGACCATCAACGCGTCCCGCCATCGCAGCACCCATGCCGTTATAGGAAGCGGGCGAATCGACCCGCATCCGGCCCGAGTCATCGGCGAGCACCACATACTGCAAATCGCCCGACTCAAAGCGACCCATCACGCGCCACGTCTCGGACACCTCAGGCGGCTTGACCGCAGCGGCTGGAGAGGGCACGCCCGAGGCCCCAACCGACACAGCAACACCACCTGGCGCACTTCCGGACACAGCGGCCTGACCCTCCGCCGGTTTGCCCCTGTGCGTGAAAAAGCGGTACGCAAAGTAGATGCCGCCACCGAACAGCAACAACACCGCAGCCGCATAGACCCACAGCCCTTTGTTCAGCAGCACGTTCTGGCGACGATCGATCGGCTGTTCCTTCGCCTGCGCGTGGCTGTAGCTCTTGTAGAGCGAATAGATTTCCTTCTTGAACGCGAACGGCCCGCCCGTAGACATCGGCTTGCCGGTCAGCTTCACACCGCGATACAGGTTCACCGAGTAGCGGTTAAGCCCGATCGCCTTCGGCTTGTGCGTCACCGACGACATCTCGACCTTGCCTTTGAGCGCACGAGCCAGCATCGTCAAGTCCGGGTCGATCACCACGAGGTCACAGCTATGCCCCATCTCATTCGTGAAGTGCCGATGCTCACGGAAGAAATAGGCATGGCCACGCTTCACCTTTTCGCCCTGCGACCAGTAACGCGTCGCTTCATCGACCACGACCAGATCACCCGGCCACACGCGCCCATGCTCCGGGTCCGGCACCGGCAGTGGCTTGTCGAGCGCTTCCTCGCCCGGAAAAAAGTCCTCTTCTTCCGGCGCACTGCGATCGCAGCTGCGGATGTGCCCGATACAAACAATCTTTCCCTTCGGCGCGTTCTCAGCCACGTACGCATAAATCGCATCGTGGTCCAAACCGTCGATATTGGTTATGACGAAGCGACCCTTCGACACCGCAGGCAAGATCACGTGCTCCATCACGCCATACGTCTTGCCGCTCCCCGGACCACCGCCAAATGCATTAATCGGCATGGCTTCACCCGATCAGCGGGATACGACGGATAATGAAACGCGCCCCGTAGCCAGCGATCACCAACGGCATGCCGTAGCTCACCGAGCATAGATCGAGGAAGTACCAGACGCCCGACCCAGCCGCGCCAAACGCCTGAGACAGTGAAACCGCCGTCGGCAAAATGCCCTGCCCTTGCAAATACGAGACCGCCTCAGTCACGAAGAAATACAGCGCAAAATAGAAAACGAACTTGATAAGCACCGAGCGAAACAGCCACGACAACGCGGACCACACCGCCGACATCAGCACTGCATACATAGGTCACCTCACGCAGTAAGAACGATGAAAACCGAGGACAGAAGAAACACCAGCGCGAACGCAGCGCTGATGGCCGACCGGTTCTGCTCGAGCAGCGTGCAGTGCTGATCCATCGTGTACGAGTTGCCGAACATCGAGAACGTGCCCGTAGGACAAACACCCGTATGCGCAGGCATCTGGAAGCCCTTGAAACCCGGCAGCATGTTCATGATCGGCCCGAGGATCATGGCGATCGTCGGCGTGCTTTCCAACGACGGCTGTGCCGTATTCGGGTTCGTGCCCCAGTCCACCTCACACGCAGGCTCGCCGGGGCCGCCACATTGCGCGCCTGACGTGCCCGTCCCCGTCCCCGTGCCAGTGCCAGTGCCAGTGCCCGACGACGGGATACACGACGCTCCATTCCACGTGTAGCCCGACGAGCAGGTAACCGAGCTACCGCCTGGATTGACACCCGGCGTCGTATCCTGAGAACCCGGCGTACTCGAAATAGGCAATGAACCAAGCGAACCACCGGTGCTAGCACCGCCCTGCGTACCAGAACCGGTCCCAACACCAAGGGCGTCTCCGACAGTCGGCGTATAGGTAGGATTCGCGTTCTGCCAGTCCGTGGCGTCCTGCGTCGTCACGGGATTGCTCGGGTCATAAGGTACGCCCTGATAGCCCGCCGACTGCGACGCCTGCTGCCACAAAGCATTGACCGTATCTGCGGCCAGCTCAGGATTAATCGGCTGCGCCTTCTCGGCGTCCGACACATTAGCGGTCGCCGTCGCGTAATCCGTGATGACCGGCGTACCACTACCGCCAGAACCTTGGGTGTCCTGGATATTGGAAGGCGTGCCGTACAAGCGAGACATCAACACCGTCTGCGTACTGGTCGAACCATCCGAAGTGAGCGTCTGAACATAGGTACACACCCCATTGCCATCGCAGGTGGGCGGACCATACGTGAATCCGGGATGGGCGTTATAGCACTTCGCAGGTGTACCCGTCTGCGAATCGTTTGCAGCAAGGTACGCCTTCGCAGCGTCCAAATCGACCCAAAAATCCTTCTCCAAACCAGTATTGCCGCAAGCATCCGGCCACTCCCGCACAACCGAGAAATACCACCCGGTACTCTGCGAAGGTGCCCCAGCAGCAGTAGCAGTGACCTGATTACCGGAACCGAACAGCCACGTAAGAAGCTTGTCCAGACCGAGCGCTACCGCTGCTTGCAACACAGCCCCGATCACCGCCCCGGCAACAATCCCCAACCATCCCCCACCGAAACCCGCTCGGGCGCCGGTTGCAGCGCCCGTCGCGACCGTCTCCACCGCTTGAATCGTCTTCGTCACCTCCACATCCGTAACCGCATGACCGAGACTTGCCGTTTTTTTGTACAAGAGTCCAGAGGTTTCGGTCTGGATCTTCCCGTACGAGTACGGCGTAGTCTGATCCACATAACTGCCCGTGATATTCCCCTTACCGTCAAAGATCAACACCGTCCCAGCTTCAGCCCGAACAGCGACACCCAACGCGAGCAACAGGCAAAGAATCTTTCTCGTACGCATGCTCACCCCTTACTCAGGCCAGAAACACACGCCCATCCGCAGACGATTCCCCAGCCGAAAATCATCAAGTACCAGCAGTCCGTTGCACTCATCACACCGCCCCCGTAAACAAAAAAGGGGAGCCACGCGGCTCCCCAGCTCTACAACCAGCCGCGCGAGGCTTACAGGCCCTTCACAGCACGCAGCGCAAACTTGGCTCCGCGCCACGCGACGTACACGCCGACCATGATCGCGGCCACGGCCATGATCGCGGTGATGACCGTGCTGAAGTCCACCGCCGACGTGATCGTCGTGAAGTCCGGCGCAGTACCAGCAGCGTTCGCTGCCACTGCTGTACCTGCGACTGCTGCGCCTACTGCGAACTTCTTCAGCGCTTGAAGCTTTGCCTTCATTGCTAACCCCTTCGAGAACAGAACACCGGGAAGCGCCCGGAACGCGTCACCCCCGCCTGATAAGCGAGAGAATGCTTCCCGCGCTCGCGCTCACCATCCAGATTCCGACAACCATGGAGAACGCCAGCGCGAAGAAACCACCCGCAGCCGTGTAATCGAACGGCACCGCAAGCCCATCAAGAAAGGGCTGACTCGCCGGATCGATCACGTACGCCTGCTGCGTTTGAATATGGAAATACTGAGTGCCCGAGGGCGGGCACACCTGCTGATCGAGCGCCGACGACTGATCGGACGTGACGGGCATACACAGCAGGACGTTCTGAACAGTGCCGACCGACACAATCAATGCCCCTTCCGCGCGAAGATCAGCGGCACGACGTCAAATGACCCGTCGCAATGGTCAACCCCGGCCTCATATGCCGCGCCGATATCTTCGAAACCGACAGCATCACGTAGGCGCTCGGTCTGCCCCACGTCCCCGGAATCAGGCCGCAAGAAGTAGCCGGAAACAAGGTCCTGCACCACGTACACGACCCCGCTGTCCATGATCAGCCTGCCTTAGCCGGCCGGGACATTTCCACCGGCTTCAGCGAGTGCATTACGGTCTTCTGCGTCTTCCCATTCGTCACGAGCTCCAGATCCGCAGCAGCCTCAAAGGGGAAGGGCAGGTGCTTATACTTGTCGAACTCGGCAGACGTGCCGAGCGTGAACTCCGCAACCGCGAAGCCTTTGGCTGTGCCTTTCGAATCGTCAAGCGGCGTTTCGGTGTAGACCTTCGTGCTGTCGAAGCTCGTTCCGTTTTCCATTTGGCCTTTGCTCGCCTTCATCCCCGTTACCTTCACATTGCTCGTGAATCGCATGGTTCGTTTCCTGTCGTAGCGGCTGGTGCAAAGACCGTTTCCTCTGTCCAGCCATCGCCAGAGGGGTCTAAATCGTTAAAACGCTTCGTCATGCCGTAGACGTGGATCGGGACCGAACAGGTCTCGTAATCGGGTACCTTGAGGCGCTCGGGCCAATCGCCCGAATCATTCGTGATCGCATCGAGAAAGTCGGCGTCGCCCAACAGATTGCGCAGCACGAATGCGTATTTCCCATAGCTCGTGCGAATGTTCTTCAGGCTCGCATCAACGTTGATCTCTGCCGCTTTGCGCTTGATCTCAATCTTTTCTGGCATGCGCGAGGCATCGAGGAAGCGAAGGCACGGATAGGCACCGACGAAGTAGCTCGACGGATCGAGCAGCACGTCGAGCGGGATAACACGCTTCTTGTTGTGGAACTCGACCTCAATTCGCACCCATTCGGAATCCGCGTCACCTTGTTCACGTCCCTTCTCATAGGCTCGACAAAGCTTTCCGTTGCCACGCACGCCGATGTACACGCTGCGCCCCTTGCCGATCGGATTCTTCCAATCGCCCTTGTACTCATGGCGCGGCGCATTTACCGAGCAAGTAAACAGGCCATCGTCGTACCATCCATCAATCTGATCGACGGTGTATTCGCCCTGCATACAGTCATGCGCGAGGTCAATGCGTGTGATCGTTGGTCGAGATGCCGCATCAACGAGAAAGTCATGCAAACGGGATTCCCAACCGGCCTTGGCTGCAATGCAACCTTGACCGTTTAGATTGATAAGCATGGTCTGGCGCTGGCTAGCCCCACCCAAAGCAACGTGGCCATAGTTGTCCCCGAGTTCCCACGCGTTCGCATAGAAGTCACGCATTTTTTTAAGGTCGCGCGTGATGCCAAAGCCGAAGATTTCCGTTAGATGCTTGCTTGCTTCTAAGATGAACTCCTCATCCGCTACAAGCTGAATGCCTGCCGTCCGACTCCACGTTTCCTCGCCCACTGTGAAGCGAAGCGTGTCGATCATCGCAACCTGTTCGTTGACCGGACGGCGCACCAGGATGGTTTTCAATTCGCCCGTGTCCGTTATCACCATCTGCAATTCCTGAACCGTCGCGATGGCCGGCCTTTCCGTTCCCCCCCTGTTAGTCAAGGGGGGGGCACCAGCCGAGGCGCCGCCGCGCAACTTGGCCGAGTGCGCCACGGCCGGCTGGCCGTCCTCGCTCACGCTGCGGGCGGGCAGGCGGCCGTGGCGAGCCTGCGGCTCAGCTCCAAAAAGAAGGGACTTGACCCGGCTCACAGCGCGAACTCCTTTTCCAGCGCGCGCTTGCGAACGAGTTCGACGTTGATGAAGACTCGTTTCCCAACGCGTACCTCTGGCCAGTAGCCACGTTCAGCCTGTGCTACCAGTACAGACACCGGCAGGCCAATGGCTGCAGCGAAAGCCTCGCGGGTCATCAAAGGCACGCTCGCATGTGATGGAAGTTCGGCTATAGTTGACACGGCACTGGCTCCGTACGTTTTCTAGACTATAACAGTGCTGAAATAGCACTGTGACGGGGCTAGAATAGCACTACATGTTTTGTGGCGCAAGAACCGATGAGGGAGAATTTCGAATGGAACAGATTGGCGACCGATTGAAGATGCTTATCTCCACGCGGACGGACGACCGTCTCCGCTACGTTCAACTCGAAAACGCCACGGGGATCTCGGCCGATCGCTGGAAGAACTTCTGGTTTGGACGGAAAAAGGCAGATGCGGAGATGATCGAAGCCGTATCTAAAGCATGGCCGGAAAACGCCTTCTGGCTTGCATGTGGGTCCACTGACGCCAAGTTTGGTCACGTGGCTCCATTGCCTGCTCTTGCATTCCCCGAAAACGCGAAAGCGGCAAAGCCAGCTTCGGCTGAGTACTTCCGCGCGTTAGTACGCGCGAAAGACTGCGCACTCGCCATAGTCGAACGTTTGAATGAAGGCGCCACCACAGACGCAGACGAACCGATGACGGTCGGCAAAGTACCGCGAACAGCGCTCGGGGCGTGGGATAAAGGCAAGCAGGAGCCTGAACTGGTCAGCGAGTTACAACGCAGCCTGGAGGAAGTTCACGAACGTGGCGGAGCTCGCCGATATGAGGTTGGCCAATCGCCGCAGATCGAAGCCATACTCGACGTGATCCGCTACAACTACGATGAGACCGCATTACTCCGCCTAGTGCACGAGTTCCGTGAACAACGCGATGGCAGATGGAAGGACTAATGGCAATCAAAAAGACTGATGCGGGGTGGTTGGCAGACTTGCAACCAGGAGGAAGGGGAGCGAAGCGCTTTCGGAAGACATTCAAAACGCAAGCAGAGGCAAAAGCGTGGGAGGCTTGGCTTATCACGCAAATTAACCAGAAGTCCGATTGGACACCAGAACGAAGGGACACGCGCAAGCTTTCAGAACTGATTGCGCTGTGGTTCTCTCATCACGGCTCGGGACTCCGTTCGGCCGGCGATACGTTACGCCGACTGAAGGCAATGGCAACTGCGATGGGCGACCCAGTCGCAGATCGCTTCACCGCAGAGGTCTTTGCGGAATACCGCACCAGGCGACTCGCTGCGGGCATCACCGCGAACAACCTGAACCGAGAACAAGCCTACATGAGGGCGATGTTCAATGAACTGGCCCGGCTCGGAGTGTGGACTCGGGAAAATCCATTGGCAAAAGTGCGGCAGTTCAAAATACAGGAATCCGAGCTAAGCTATCTCACAACTGGCCAAATCAAAGCGTTGTTGGCCACGCTCATGGACGCCCGTAACCCGCACGTCCGCTTGATCACAAAAATCTGTCTCGCGACGGGAGCGCGATGGAGCGAGGTTGAAGAAATGCGAATCTCGCAGGTCAGGGATGGGCTAATCCAGTTTGCAAGAACGAAGTCAGGTAGGGTTCGAGCTGTGCCGATATCTGAATACCTTGCCCAAGCGGTGCAAGAGCACTACCGTGAAAAGGGCAACGGCGACCGGATATTCGGCTACGCGTGGTCGGCGTTTCGGGAAGGGATCGATCGGGCGGGAATCGCGCTACCAGATGGCCAAATGACCCACGCGCTACGCCACACGTTCGCCAGCCACTTCATGATGAACGGGGGTAACATTTTGACACTACAGCGAATCTTGGGGCACCAAAGCCTAACGATGACAATGCGTTACGCACATCTGGCGCCAGAGCACCTGCAAGAGGCTAAGATGCTTAATCCGCTCCGGCAGGTCGAGCTTGAAGGAGCGCACCACGAGCGAGGAGCAACCGGCACCGAGGGGCAGACAGCGTGAGCACCAAATCGACACTCAAGAGCCATGAGTCGAAGGGGAGCGAGCCATCTTGGCACCTCTTCGAAGATGTATTCGAACCAGGTGTGGTCTATTTGGAGCTAAAGGGTGTGAGCGCCGAGCTTTGCGCCCGCGAGCAGTCTGGTGCAGAAGTTGTTTTGTGCTTGCCTATCGAAACCGCGGAGCAGCTCGGTCTTAACACGGACGTACCACTTGAACGGTGGGCTTCGGCTTGTGATCCGAACAAATTCGAAACCCTGCAGCGGGTCAAGGGATCAGTTCGCCGTTTTGACGAGCCAACTGAGCCGCTATAGGCAACACCAGTCAGTACCGACGACTATCTCGGTGCGGCGGGCCGCCACACCGGATTCTCGCATGCGAGAACCCAAAAACACGCTCACAGAATCCAGGGTTCTCGCATGCGAGAATCGCAATGCACTATGCCAAGCTCAGGCCGACGCAGGCACATCTACGAGGCAAAAGCCGCACTCCCAACCCAACTATTGATAGTGCATGTCGACCTGAACGCCAAGCAGTTTGCTTTCGGGTCCGTCGTCTTGAAGTCGCAATACCGTCCTCCCGAGTAGCTCGTCGAACTCCTTGGGCGACAAATCTGTCTGCAACGCATCTAGCTGATCTTGATTGACCGTCGCTATGTACTGCAACCCCTCATGTGATGAGAGCGAGTTCGCAGTCTGAAACAACACGGCACGCTGCCTTGGATCTATATCACTGAAGAGCCTGCTATCGTGGAATACGAATGCGATCTCATGGTTTTGTTGCGAGGTCAACACTGCTAGATCGTAACAGAACAATTTCACCGCATTGATGCCATCCGAGCCGTCCGCCTCAATCCGAACGTCGAAATCATAGCGAGTTTTATTGTCCCCTAGGTTGTTTTGAAGCGTTATGCCTGCCGGAGCGTCGGGATAAAAGCGCTTTGCTAGCGACGAAAAAGCCTCAAGCCGTAATTCACGTTCATTAGACGTTTCATCTAAATAAGCATTCGTTTTTATGTTTTCTTCCGCCAACTTAATTCGGATCGAGGCCGCATCTTCGCGACTCTTATGCAGCAAGTGTTGATAATCCTGGAGCTTATGGAGCTTGGCTCGCAAGTCAGACAGCTGTGCGCTCACCGCGGCGTATTGATCTAACGCTCGTTTGTCCGCCAGGTATCCAAGCTTGGCATCGACAGATTGATTAAGCTGATAGATCTCCGATTCGAGAGTCTTTCTCTCGGTCTCGAGCTTCATCCTTTCCTGACCGAGTCGGGCTATCCGATTTGTCAGCAACTGGGAGTGAAATGCCTCAACCTCCTGAAGATGCTTCAGTGTTTCAGCGCGAAATGCTCTTTCGAGTTCACCATAGACGGCAAGTATTTTCTCGCGAGGAATGTCAGAGCGCGTTTCAAGACTCTTTTGAACGTTCGAAAGAGCATTTTCAACAACAGCCTTTTTGTTTTTTAGCAGACGAAGGCGAGCCGTCAAATCGTTTGCTTCTTTCTCGATTTGATAGTAGTCCTCAGCGACCGCGAATTGAGCTAGATCACCTTCAAATCTCGCGATCTGCTCTTCCAAATGCTTCGCTTGCAGCGACGCATCCTTGTTGCCGGTATAGTATTCTCGGATGAACGGATCGTTCTTGAAATTTCTCTCGAATAATTCCAGCTCAGACTGACGCGTGCGAAGTAAATATTTAGTCTCGACCAAAGATATATCGATGCCGAGCAGAAACAGATTCCGCAGCAGAATCGTATACGGCTCCCTGTCCGAGGAAGTAATCTTCGGATCGTTGTAGTCGGCTTTTGATCTTCGAATAAAGCGAGGCAGCAAGCTGCGAAAGCTAAGCTGCGATCCGCCCCAATCGGGGAAGTGAAAGCAAAGCTTTCCCAGCAGTTCGTTGAAAGCTTTAAGCTTTAACGTCTCCCCGTTCAGCGTAATGTTTCCTTGCTTATCGGTACTCCGGCTCGCAGTGTAGGGCTTTTTTCCGACCTCAAAACGCAACGTAAATTCCCAGTCGGGAAGATGTTGGCGAAAGCTGGCATTGGCGCTGGAGCCCAGACAAAAATGGATGATTTCGATCAGCAGGGATTTTCCGACTCCATTATAGGAGCGACTGTCATCTTCCCCATGCGACTGATCTTTCCGTGAGCCAATGACGAGCGAAATGCCCGTCCGATTGAACTTGACGGTCTTAAAACTAGTTTTATTCGATGTAAGCTCGATTAGGCGCATAGGGCCGCTTCCGGGCGGTGGCGACGCAGCTCACCTGCGTCATTCATCTGCACAAGGCCAAGCGCAAACAGCGCGTCGAGCGCCAGCACCATATTGTCGAATGTCTGGAACGCTGGGTAGCTTGAGGCTTGGCGCTGAAAAACACGCCACAGATTGTCGACAGTGATCGGCTGATTGACGTTCTCCATGACAAACGCGCCAAGGCCGAGCAAAGACTCCGCAAACGAGATGTGCTTGTCAGGAAGTAACATTGTTCGGTTCCTCAAAAATGTCACAGGCTTCAAAATACTTCGCCATGAGCACCAAGGCCGCGTCGCGTCGCAGCCGATCGGCTGCGGCATTATTCGATTGGGGCGCAATTCGATTCAAGACAAACGCGAATCGCAGATCACCCAGCGTTACTCCAGCGCCGCTTTGATCGCTTTGCACTGCAGCCAGGCTTTCTGCATAGTAACCAGCCAAAAAGTCACGAAGTGCTTGTTTGGTGAAGTCGCTGTTCCGACTCAGGTAATCATCGATTTGCCAGGTCTCACGCTGCTTTACCCGAAGCCAAGGGCCATACTCCGCCAGCTCGTTGAATTCGATCTTCTCGTCGAAATCCGGTGCAATTTTTTTGCCGGTTGGAGCATTCTCGGGCGGGCAGTCTTGAATGTGCCGAATGACTTCTCCCAGCACGGTATAGTCCAGTCCCTCCATCGAATCCCACGTCGGCAGACCGCCTACGATCATGCAGATCTGGTCTTCTGGCAAGCAGATAAACTCTTGCTCCAGATGCTTGCTGAGAAAGACATCGCAGGCTTCGAGATTGTGTTTCGTTTTGATCCCGGCAAGCGTTTCTTCAATATTGAAGTTGGTTCCGTGATACTTATCATTGAATACAAAAATGTACTCTCGCGGCACGCAAAACGTGCCCCAATACGGGAGCAGCTTGTCCTCAAAGTCTTCCGCTACTTTTGCGATAGCCGCGCTCTTGCTTGTGGTCGGACTCTCTGGCGCGAATACCTGAAAATACCTACCGAGTGCCTTCTCGTAGCCGTCGTTGCCGCGATCGCCCTGATTGCCGTATGGCTTGATCTTCAAGAATTCGGGCCGCGAGTACTCCATGACCTGCCCGAATAGCTGTTCGAACGCAAAGCCCTCAGCCTTAAGCACTTTGAGCTGAAAAAGCGTTCGGGCGAGATGTTTGCGCTCATTCGTCATCTTCGACCTTCCATCTTGTAATCTTTTCTTGTCAGGGCAATTCTAGCATTGGAGGCAAGGACGGCTTCACGCAAATTTGCCTGCCGGTCGCCCAGCGGCCGTTGACACTCCGTTGACAGTGGAGGCGAAAAAAAAGCGGCCCACATCGCTGTGGGCCGCTCTACATCTGGTGGCGAATCAGGGACTCGAACCCCGGACCTGCGGATTATGATTCCGTCGCTCTAACCGACTGAGCTAATTCGCCGAAAGAAGCGAGATTATGCTGGGGCAACCGGAGGCTGTCAACCCCCGGCGCACAACTTTTTCAGATAGCCCAAACTGTCGGTCCACTCAATCCTTCGCGTAGATATCCGAGTCCTTGGTCTCGCGCACGAACAGCATGCCGATCACGAAGGTGATCACCGCGATGATGATCGGATACCAGAGCCCCGAGTAGATGTTGCCCCTCGCCGCGACGATCGCGAACGCGGTCGCCGGCAGGAAGCCGCCGAACCAGCCATTGCCGATGTGATACGGCAGCGACATCGACGTATAACGGATGCGCGTCGGGAACATCTCGACCAGCATCGCCGCGATCGGCCCGTAGACCATCGTCACGTAGATCACGAGGATCGTCAGGATCACGACGCTCATCGGCCAGTTGATCTGCGCCGGATCGGCCTTCGGCGGGTAGCCGGCAGCCTTCAGCGTCGCGGCGAGCGTCTTCTCGAACGTCTTGGCTTGCTCCTTCGCGTCGGGGGCGCGGCCGTCGAACGTGTTGACGACCGTATCACCCACGCGGATCTGCGCAATCGTGCCGGCCGGTGCCGCGACGTTGTCGTAGTTCAGGCCGGCCCGCGACAGCGCGCCCTTCGCGATATCGCACGAGGTCACGAACTTAGCCGTGCCCACCGGGTTGAATTGGAACGAGCACTCGCCAGGATCGGCGATCACGACGATCGGCGACTTCAACGTTGCGGCTTCGAGCGCCGGGTTCGTGTAGTGCGTGAGCGCCTTGAACAGCGGGAAGTAGGTCAGCGCGGCGATCAGCAGACCGGCCATGATGATCGGCTTGCGGCCAATGCGATCCGACAGCGAGCCGAAGAACAGGAAGAACGGTGTGCCGATCAGCAGCGCGAGCGCGATCATGATGTTGGCGCTCGTGCCGTCGACCTTCAGCGTCTGCGTCAGGAAGAACAGCGTGTAGAACTGGCCCGTGTACCACACGACAGCCTGGCCGGCCGTCAGGCCGAGCAGCGCGAGAATCACGACCTTCAGGTTCTTCCACTGGCCGAACGCTTCGGAGAGCGGCGCCTTCGAGGTCTTGCCTTCGGCCTTGATGCGCTCGAACACCGGCGACTCGTGCAGTTGCAGACGAATCCACACCGACACCGCGAGCAGCAGGATCGACACGACGAACGGAATGCGCCAGCCCCAGGCGCCGAACGAGTCTTCGCCCATGAAAGTGCGCACGCCGAGGATCACGAGCAGCGACAGGAACAGGCCTAGCGTCGCGGTGGTCTGGATCCACGCGGTGTAGAAGCCGCGGCGGTTCGCCGGCGCGTGTTCGGCCACGTAGGTCGCGGCGCCGCCGTACTCGCCGCCGAGCGCGAGACCCTGCAGCAGACGCATCGCGATGAAGATCACCGGCGAAGCGATGCCGATCGCCGCATAGCCCGGCAGGAAGCCGACGAGGAACGTCGACAGGCCCATGATGATGATCGTGATCAGGAACGTGTACTTGCGCCCGACCATGTCGCCGAGCCGTCCGAATACGACCGCGCCGAACGGCCGCACCGCGAAGCCCGCGGCGAAGCTGAGCAGCGTGAAGATGAACGCCGCGGTCGGATTGACGCCGGAAAAGAAGCTCTTGCTGATGAAGGCCGCAAGCGAGCCGGCCAGATAAAAGTCGTACCACTCGAAAACCGTACCCAGCGACGATGCGAAGATCACCCGCTTCTCATCGCGCGTCATCGGCGCGTGCGAGAGTTGCCCGCCAACGGTAGCCATATGTCGTCTCCAATATTGATATACACACGGATCGCCAGCGCAGGCGTCCCCGTGCAACCGATTATTGGAGTGGAAACTTACGGCGTTCTGACTCGACGCCACAACCTGGGGTAGTCCGGTAAACCGGCAGAGAGACGCTCAACTTCGGTCAATGTGCGGCGATGTTTGCGCAATCCGCCCTGAAATATCTCAAAAACACGCTGACGGTCAAGCTGGCGATCCGGCCATGTTAGGGTAAGTCCCGCCCCCGTTCGAGCACGTGCAAGCTGACGCGCACCAGGGTGCCGGCGAGCCGTGGCGACTCCTGATAGACGTTGTCGTCGATGGCGAGCTCGCCGCCGTGCATCGCCGCGATCTCGCGCACGATCGCGAGACCGAGGCCGCTGCCGTCGCCCTCGCGGCCCAGAATCCGGTAGAAGCGCTCGACCACGCGCGAGCGCTCGCTGGCCGGAATGCCGAGCCCGGTGTCCTCGACTTCCAGATGCACGAGCCGCGCCGGGGCGTCGTGGCGCACGCGCACGGTGATGCGGCCGCCCGCCGGCGTATAGCGGATCGCGTTGTCGATCAGATTCGACAGCATTTCGCGCAGCATCACCGGATTGCCGGCGACTTCGACCGGCTCGTCGGGCGCTTCGTAGCCGAGGTCCATCTGCTTCGCGAGCGCGGCCTGCACCCATTCGCGCACCGCGCTGCGCGCGAGTTCGCCGAGTTCGACCGGCGTGAAGATCTGCCCCGACCGACGGTTCTCCGCGCGCGCGAGCGCGAGCAGCTGTGTGACGAGCCGCGCGGCGTGCTCGGAGCTGGTCGCGATCTGTTCGAGCGAGCGATGCACTTCGGCCGACGCGTTCTGGCGCAGCGCGAGCTCGGCCTGCGTGCGCAGGCCGGCGAGCGGCGTTTTCATCTGATGCGCGGCGTCGGCGATGAAGCGCTTTTGCAACTCCATGTTCTGTTCGAGGCGCGTGAGCAGATCGTTGAACGACGTGACGAGCGGCTCGATTTCCGGCGGCGCGCGGCGCGCTTCGAGCGGCGACAGATCGTCGGGCCGGCGCGCGCGGATATGGGCCTGCAGCGCATGCAGCGGCTCGAGCCCGCGCGACAGCCCGAACCACACGAGCAGAATCGCGAGCGGCAGGATCACGAATTGCGGCAGGATCACGCCCTTGATGATGTCGTTGGCGAGCTGGCTGCGCTTGTCGAGCGTTTCGGCGACCTGCACCAGCACGGGCTGCGCGCCCGGCGTCTGCGGAAACTCGACGGTGGTATATGCGACGCGGATGTCGTTGCCGCGCAGTACGTCGTCGCGGAATTCGACGAGGCCCGGTGGCGGGCGGTCTTCCTCGTGCGGCAGCGGCATGTCGCGCTCGCCGGCCACCAGTTCGCCGCGCGTGCCGAGCACCTGGAAGAACACGCTGTCGACGTTGTCGGCGCGCAGGAAATCGCGCGTCGACTCGGGCAGCGACAGCTCCGCGACGCCGTTGACCGGATGGATCTGGCGCGCGAGCACATAGGCGTCGGTTTCGAGCGCGCGGTCGAACGGCCCGTTCGCGATCGACTTCGCGACCAGATAAGTGACCGCGAGGCTCATCGGCCACAGCAGCAGCAGCGGGGCGAGCATCCAGTCGAGAATCTCGCCGAACAGCGAGCGCGGACGCGCTTCGGCTGCGGCCTCGGTTTCGTCGGGCGGGGCGAACGGATTGGCGTAGCGCGCGTCGCGCGCCTCGTCGAGGTCCGCCGCGTGCGCCGTGGCGCGATCAGCGCGTGCGGACATCGCTGGCCTCTATTTGTAGTGATGGCTCGCCGGCATCGCGGCGGACGACGGCGCGGTGGACGGTGGTGCCGCTTGTGCCGCTTGTGCCGTTTGCGACTCGGAGCCGGCAGTGGCGGCGGGCGCGTTCGCATTGGCCGGCGGCGCCGCTTTTTCGAGGCAGTAGCCGAGCCCGCGCACGGTGATGATGCGCACGCCGCTCGGCTCGATCTTCTTGCGCAGCCGGTGCACGTAGACTTCGATCGCGTTGTTGCTGACTTCCTCGCCCCATTCGCACAGATGGTCGACCAACTGCTCTTTCGAGACCAGCCGGCCGATCCGCTGCAGCAGCACTTCGAGCAGACCGAGCTCGCGCGCGGACAGGTCGATCACCTGGTCGTTGACATAGGCGATGCGGCCCACCTGATCGAACGACAGCGAGCCATGCCGCACGACGGTCGGGCCGCCGCCGGCGCCGCGCCGCGTCAGCGCGCGGACGCGCGCTTCGAGTTCGTTCAGCGCGAAGGGCTTGGCCATGTAATCGTCGGCGCCGAGATCGAGGCCTTTGACGCGTTCGTCGACGCTGTCTGCGGCGGTCAGGATCAGCACCGGCAGGTTCGAATTGCGCGCGCGCAGGCGGCGCAGCACCTCGAGCCCGGACATGCGCGGCAGGCCCAGATCGAGGATCAATAGGTCGAACGTCTGCATTGACAACGCGGTATCGGCTTCTACGCCGCTTTTGACGTGATCGACCGCATAGGCCGATTGGCGGAGTGATCGAACCAGACCGTCCGCGAGTATGCTGTCGTCTTCGGCAATCAGAATTCGCATGGTGCGCCAGCCTGGCTTTGCCGGCACCGTGGGGCTTGCCCCGGCGCGCAGCGGTCTCCGAACATTATTGTGGGTAGTGGGGGTGACGCGACAGTAAAAATGCGCGTTCGCATCATATCGCGCTTGCCAAAACCACTGTTTTTTTATACAGTGTCTGCGTTTCGTGTGATGTCCTGAAGACTGCGCTCAATTCGAGCCGAATTCCGGACGTACACCTGCCTCAGACGCCGTTCATCATAGCAAAGGACGATTCATGGAAGAAAGCAAGAAAGGCTCGGCTGGACTGACTGCTGAAAAGAGCAAGGCTCTCGCCGCCGCGCTCGCGCAGATCGAAAAGCAGTTCGGCAAAGGGTCGGTCATGCGGCTCGGCGCAGGTGAGGCAGTCGAAGACATCCAGGTGGTCTCCACCGGATCGCTCGGCCTCGACATCGCACTGGGCGTCGGCGGTTTGCCGCGCGGCCGCGTGGTCGAAATCTACGGTCCGGAATCGTCCGGTAAAACCACGCTGACGCTGCAGGTCATCGCCGAAATGCAGAAGCTCGGCGGCACCGCGGCGTTCATCGACGCGGAACACGCGCTGGACATTCAATATGCGGGCAAGCTCGGCGTGAACGTCGCCGACCTGCTGGTCTCGCAGCCGGACACCGGCGAGCAGGCGCTCGAAATCGCCGACGCGCTGGTGCGCTCGGGCTCGATCGACATGATCGTGATCGACTCGGTCGCGGCGCTGGTGCCGAAGGCGGAAATCGAAGGCGAAATGGGCGACTCGCTGCCGGGTCTGCAGGCGCGTCTGATGTCGCAGGCACTGCGCAAGCTGACCGGCACGATCAAGCGCACGAACTGCCTCGTGATCTTCATCAACCAGATCCGCATGAAGATCGGCGTGATGTTCGGCAACCCGGAAACCACCACGGGCGGTAACGCGCTGAAGTTCTACGCGTCGGTGCGTCTGGACATTCGCCGCATCGGTTCGATCAAGAAGAACGACGAAGTGATCGGCAACGAAACGCGCGTGAAGGTCGTCAAGAACAAGGTATCGCCGCCGTTCCGCGAAGCGATCTTCGACATCCTGTACGGCGAGGGCATCTCGCGTCAGGGCGAAATCATCGACCTCGGCGTGCAGGCGAAGATCGTCGATAAAGCCGGCGCATGGTACAGCTACAACGGCGAGCGGATTGGTCAGGGCAAAGACAACGCGCGTGAATTCCTGCGCGAAAATCCGGACATCGCTCGCGAAATCGAAAACCGTATCCGCGAATCGCTGGGCGTTACCGCGATGGCGGACGCCGTGACCGGCGCGGACGCTGAAGTCGCGGACGAAGAAGAGTAAGCATCACGTGATACGCAAAGGCCGGCCGTTGTCCGGTTCCGACTCCGGACGCTATCCGGACGGCCCGCGCGACACGGCGGATGGATCGCCTGATTCCGGCGATCCATTCGATCCGTTCGAATCGTTCGACGCACACGACCGCGCCGCAGGCCGCGGCCCGCAGCGCACGCGGTCTGCATCCCCTGCAGCATCGTCCAGCCCGGATTTCTCCGCGAGCGATTCCCCACCCCCGTCCGAAGTCACCTACACCCGCTCGCGTCGCCAGGCCGGCGAAGCAAAGCCGGGGCAGGCCGACCAGGACGACAGCAGAAAATCCCAACGCCCAACCCGTTCGTTGAAAGCACGCGCACTCGGCTATCTGTCGCGCCGCGAATATAGCCGCGCCGAACTCGCGCGCAAGCTGAAACCGTATGTCGAGGAAACCGATTCGCTCGACGCGGTGCTTGACTCGCTGGAAGCCGAAAACTGGCTATCGGACTCGCGCTTCGCGGAAAGTCTGGTTCACCGGCGCGCATCGCGGCTCGGCACGAGCCGCATCCTCGGCGAACTGAAGCAGCACGCGCTGAACCCGGCGCTCGTCGAAGAGGCGAGTGCGCAATTGCGCGAAACCGAACTCGCGCGCGCCCAGGCGGTCTGGCGCAAGAAGTTCGGCCAGCTGCCACAAACGCCGGCGGAGCGCGCGAAGCAGGCGCGCTTCCTGGCGTCGCGCGGCTTCTCCGGCGCGACGATCGGCAAGATCCTGAAGGGTGTCGACGACATCTGGAACCGCGACTAGCACGTCAGCCCTGACGGCCGGTCGATTGCCGTGCCGTAACCCGGCTCGAGGCCATGCGCAATCGGGGCTGTCCCAAATACCCGTTATGCTAAAATCCAGAGGTTTTCCAATCCGGCCTTTCCTTCCCGCATGTCGCTCTCCCCGCCAGTGTCCCGTCAGTTGCGCCACCGTCGCGCAATCAGAGCGGAAGCTTACGAGCGAGCCGATGGCCTGTGGGATGTGGAAGCGTGCCTGACCGACGAAAAGCCTCGCGATGTGGCGCTTCCGTCGGGAATCCGGCCCAATGGTCAGCCGATCCATGAACTCTGGCTTCGCATCACCATCGATCGCAAGCTCAATGTCGTCGACGCCGAGGCGTCGTCCGACTGGGTGCCCTATCCAGGGTTATGCCAGGCCAGCAATCCCGCCTACCGTGCCCTCATCGGGCTCAATCTGTTCCACAACTTCCGTCGCGATGCTGCCCGTTTGCTGGCCGGCACGGCCGGTTGCACGCATCTCACCGAGCTGTGCGCGATGCTGCCGACCGCCGCGATCCAGGCGTTCGCCGGCGAAGTGTGGAACACCGATGAAGGCACGCCGGGCGCGAACGCGGGTTCGGGAGACGAATCGTCCAACGGCACAGGCGAGCATTCCAACGACAAACCGCCATTCCAGTTGGGACGCTGCCACGCGCTGCGTTTCGACGGCGAGGCGGTGAAACAGTTTTATCCGCGCTGGTATGGCCACGCACCGCGTCCGGCGGAACGCGCGGCCTCGTCGGACGACGCGGCGGCCCGCGCACCAAGCGGCGACGCGTCGGCCTGAACGGCGGCAACGGAATCGAAGTTCTATCCAACTCTCAGACTGAAGGGAATCACGCATGAAGATTCACGAGTACCAGGGTAAGGAAATCCTGCGGAAATTCGGCGTCGCGGTACCGCGCGGCAAGCCGGTCTTCTCGGTGGATGATGCGGTCAAGGCCGCTGAAGAGCTCGGCGGCCCGGTGTGGGTCGTCAAGGCTCAGATCCACGCAGGTGGCCGTGGCAAGGGCGGCGGTGTCAAGGTCGCCAAGTCGCTGGAACAGGTTCGCGAGTACTCGAACCAGATCCTCGGCATGCAGCTCGTCACGCACCAGACCGGTCCGGAAGGCCAGAAGGTCAATCGCCTTCTGATCGAAGAAGGCGCTGACATCAAGAAGGAACTGTATGTCGGTCTCGTGATCGATCGCGTTTCGCAGAAGATCGTCGTGATGGCGTCGAGCGAAGGCGGCATGGACGTCGAAGAAGTTGCGGAAAAGACGCCTGAGCTGATCCACAAGGTTGCCGTCGATCCGTCGACCGGCCTGAAGGACTCGGAAGCAGACGACCTCGCGAAGAAGATCGGCGTGCCCGACGCTTCGATCCCGCAAGCCCGCGCGATCCTGCAAGGCCTGTACAAGGCATTCTGGGAAACCGACGCATCGCTCGCCGAAATCAACCCGCTGATCCTGACCGGCGACGGCAAGGTCATCGCACTCGATGCGAAGTTCAACTTCGACTCGAATGCGCTGTTCCGTCACCCGGAAATCGTCGCGTACCGCGATCTGGACGAAGAAGATCCGGCTGAAATCGAAGCGTCGAAGTTCGACCTCGCGTACATCTCGCTCGACGGCAACATCGGCTGCCTCGTGAACGGCGCTGGCCTCGCAATGGCAACGATGGACACCATCAAGCTGTTCGGCGGCGAACCGGCGAACTTCCTCGACGTCGGCGGTGGTGCGACGACCGAGAAGGTCACCGAAGCGTTCAAGATCATGCTGAAGAACCCGAACCTGACCGCGATTCTGGTCAACATCTTCGGTGGCATCATGCGCTGCGACGTGATCGCGGAAGGCGTGATCGCGGCGTCGAAGGCCGTGTCGCTGAAGGTGCCGCTCGTGGTCCGCATGAAGGGCACGAACGAAGACCTGGGCAAGAAGATGCTCGCCGAATCCGGCCTGCCGATCATCTCGGCGGACAGCATGGAAGAAGCGGCTCAGAAGGTCGTCGCGGCTGCTTCGGGCAAGGCGTAAGCCACCTGTCTACGGCGCATTTACCAGCTCATTTGCCAAAATGACGAGTGGCGGCGCGCGAGCGACACAGGCGTGAAGCATCGCGCCGCGTGGCGCTACCGCGCGACGCCAAACGAACAGAGGTCAATACATGTCGATTCTGATCAACAAAGACACCAAGGTCATCACGCAGGGCATCACCGGCAAGACCGGTCAGTTCCACACGCGTGCATGCCGTGAATACGCAAACGGCCGCGAAGCGTACGTCGCGGGCGTGAACCCGAAGCGCGCCGGCGAAGATTTCGAAGGCATCCCCATCTACGCGAGCGTCGCTGAAGCCAAGGCTGAAACGGGCGCAACCGTGTCGGTGATTTACGTTCCGCCGGCAGGCGCTGCGGCAGCCATCTGGGAAGCAGTCGAAGCCGACCTGGATCTCGCAATCTGTATCACGGAAGGCATCCCTGTCCGCGACATGATCGAGATCAAGGACCGTATGCGTCGCGAAAACCGCAAGACGCTGCTGCTCGGACCGAACTGCCCGGGCACGATCACGCCGGACGAGCTGAAGATCGGCATCATGCCGGGTCACATCCACCGCAAGGGCCGCATCGGCGTCGTGTCGCGTTCGGGCACGCTGACGTATGAAGCAGTCGGCCAGCTGACCGCGATCGGCCTCGGCCAGTCGTCGGCAGTCGGTATCGGCGGCGACCCGATCAACGGTCTGAAGCACATCGACGTGATGAAGATGTTCAACGACGATCCGGATACGGATGCCGTCATCATGATCGGCGAAATCGGCGGTCCGGACGAGGCGAACGCCGCGCACTGGATCAAGGACAACATGAAGAAGCCGGTGGTTGGCTTCATCGCTGGCGTCACGGCGCCTCCGGGCAAGCGCATGGGCCACGCCGGCGCGCTGATCTCGGGCGGTGCTGACACCGCTGAAGCGAAGCTGGAAATCATGGACGCATGCGGTATCAAGGTCACGAAGAACCCGTCGGAAATGGCGCGTCTTCTGAAGGCGATGCTGTAAATCGAATTCGCGTGCCGTAGGCGCGCGATTTTGATACGCTTACGAAGTCCTTTCGTGAGCGAGCGGTCCCGAAAAGCGGGGGAGTGCAGACTCCCCCGCTTTTTTTCGTCCGTGCTCGCGCCGTCTTGCTGTCCGCCCGGTCGATTTTTTCTTATTCTTTTTTCCATGCTCGAATTCTTCACGACGCTCAATTGGGGCGCGGTCTTTCAGATCATCGTCATCGACGTTCTGCTCGGCGGCGATAACGCGGTCGTCATTGCGCTCGCCTGTCGCAACCTGCCGCAGTCGCAGCGCATGCGCGGCATCGTCTGGGGGACCGCCGGCGCGATCCTGCTGCGGGTCGTGCTGATCGCGTTCGCGGTCGCGCTGCTCGATGTGCCGTTCCTGAAGTTCGCGGGCGGCCTGCTGCTGCTGTGGATCGGTGTGCGCCTGCTCGCGCCCGCGCACGACGTTCACGACAACGTGAAGCCGGCCGACAAGCTGATCTCGGCGGTGAAGACGATCATCATCGCGGACGCGGTGATGAGCGTGGACAACGTGATCGCGATCGCGGGCGCGGCCGAGGCCGCGGAGCACGAGCACAGGCTGGCTCTGGTGATCTTTGGCCTCGTCGTGAGCATTCCGCTGATCGTGTGGGGCAGCCAGCTGATTCTGAAGCTGCTCGATCGCTTTCCGGGCATCGTGCTATTCGGTGCGGGTCTGCTCGGCTGGATCGCGGGCGGTCTGATGGTCAACGACCCGGCCGGCGACCGCTGGCCGATCCTCGACACGCCCGTCGCCGAATACGGGATGAGCATCGCGGGCGCGCTGTTCGTCGTGATCGTCGGTTATTTGTTGAAGCGCCGTAACGCGAAACGGGCGGCGGTGTGAGCACGGCATTGACGGTGCGCCGCGGCCTAATCCGCGATGACGTCCGAATGCAAGCCTGGCCATCCGGCTGACTGTGACGCGCGAGCTTCGCTCGCTACGATTGAAACGCCTGTTCCCGATCCACGGGCCAGGCGTTTCTCGTATCAGGAGTCTGCCGATGATCGTTACCCTGCCATATTCCCCTTACTCTCAATCGACGCAATTTTCGCGTAGGTCACGCCGCGCACGCTGGCGCGAGCATTGGTTCGCACGCCTTTGCCGGCGCTGCGGCGTCGGTTTCACGCTGATCGAGTTGATGATCGTGCTGGCGATCGTCGGCGTGATCGCAGCCTACGCGATACCCGCGTATCAGGACTATCTGGCGCGCAGCCGGGTCGGCGAGGGCTTGTCGCTGGCGGCGTCGGCGCGGCTCGCGGTGGCAGAAAACGCCGCGAGCGGCAACGCGTTCAGCGGCGGCTATGCGTCGCCGCCCGCCACGCGCAACGTCGAGTCCATCCAGATCGACGACGACACCGGCCAGATCACGATCACGTACTCGACGCGCGTCGCGCAGGCCGGCGCGAACACGATGACGCTGGTGCCCTCGGTGCCGGACAACGCCGACGCGCCGAGCGCACGTGTCGCGTTGAGCAAGGACACGGTGCAGACGGGCGCGCTGACGTGGGAATGCTTCGCGAGCGGCAAGAGCGCGTCGTCGTTGCCGGCGCCGGGTTCGGGGCCGATGCCGGGCGAAGCACCCACGCTCGCAGCGAACCTGGCACCGCCTGAATGCCGATCGTAAGGGGGCAGATGAATGGGCGAACGAGACGACGACCCGGCGCTGACCGGACGACTCGAAGCCACAACGTAAAGGGCTGATTTGCAGCCTATTTCGGCCGAACCGGCGCACAGTGCAACGAAATTTTTGTATAGTGCGCCGGTTGCTGACGCCCACCGTTGATTCGATGCCCACCCCTTTCGCGCGCTACCTGTCTCTCGTACTGCTGGCTCTTGCGTTGATTCTGCCCTACGCGGTTGCCAACCATACGTATCCGATCCCAACCTTCTACTCCGAATTCACGTCACTTGCGCTGTATCTGCTGACCGGGGCGGCCGTCATGCTGATGGTCGCGACCACGCGGCCGCGCGTGAGCTTCGCGTCGCCGACGGTCGCGCTCGTGCCCTTGCTGTTCGGCCTCGTGCTGGTCGTGCAGACGTTCGTGCTGCCGGTCGCTGAGCCGTCGATGAACTGGCTCGGCGCGGGCTTCCTGCTCGCTGCGTGGATGGCCGTGCACGTGGGCTATGGCTTCGCGCGCGTGAAGCTCGACGAGACCGCGTTGCGCTGGGCGGCGGGGGCGTTGATCGTGGGCGGTCTGTTCGCGGTGTTCAGTCAGGTGATCCAGCTGTTTCACCTCGAGGCGCGCGTGGCTCCGCTCGTCGTCGCGTACAACATCACCGTCGACCGCCGGCCGTTTGGCAACATGGCGCAGGCGAACCACCTCGCGACGTATATTGCGTTCGCGATGGCGGGTGCGCTGTACCTCGTGCAGACGCGCCGCATCGCGGTGCCTATCTGGCTGCTCGTGTCGACGATTTTCTCGGTCGGCCTCGCGCTGACCGTGTCCCGTGGTCCGTGGCTGCAGATGGGTGTGATCGTCGTGGCCGGCTTCTGGATGGCCTTCGCGCAGACTCGCAACGAACCGCGATCGCGCCGTAGCAACCGTGACTGGCTGGTGCCGATCGCGCTCGGGGTGCTGTTTTTCGTCGTCAATGCGGTGATCCGCTGGGCCAACGTGCGCTTTCACCTCGAACTCGGGCAGTCGGCGGCCGAGCGCTTCCAGGATGCCGGTCAGATCGCGCCGCGCATCGCGCTATTGAAATACGGCTGGACGATGTTCAAGCAGCATCCGCTGCTCGGCGTCGGCTGGGGCGAATTCCCGAGCTATCAGTTCGAGCTCGTCAGGCAACTCGGCGGCGTCGAAATCGCCAACAACTCGCACGACATCTTCGTCGATCTGCTCGCGAAAACCGGCCTGATCGGTCTCGCGATCGTGCTCGTGGGTCTCGTTGCCTGGCTCGTGCGCGTCGTGCGTGCGCCGCAAAGCGCCACGCGCGTGTTCGGCATCGCGCTGATCGGCGTGCTCACGATGCATGCGCTCGTCGAGTATCCGCAGCAGTACATGTTCTTCCTGCTGCCCGCGATGTTCGTGTTCGGTCTGCTCGAAACGCGGCCCTTGCGCATGGTGCCGGCGAATCTGTCGCTCGGCGCGTTCGCGGTGGTGGTATTCGGCGGACTCGCCGCGCTGTATCCGGTGTATCGCGACTATGCGCGTGCCGAGGTGCTGTACTACGGCCAGCGTCCAGCCGAGCAGTACGGCGCCGATCCGTCGTTCATGTTCGGCGCGTGGGGCGAATATGGTCTGGCGACGCTGCAACCGATGAATCCACTGAACTTGCAACGCAAGCTCGCGATGCACAAGCGGGCGATCGCGCTGTTGCCGGGCGAAACGGTGCTGCGACGCTACGCGGTGCTGCAGGCGCTGGCCGGCGACACCGCGGCGGCGCTCGATACGGTCGAACGCTTGCGGATTTTCGCGGAGGAACTGAAGGACTGGCCGGTGCAGCTCGGCTATCTGTACCAGCTCGTCGATGAGCAGAAGTCGCTCGCGGGCTTCAGGGAGCAGTTGGTGAAACGCTATGGCACGCCGGCATCGGACGCGGCACCGGATGACGACAGCGACGAAGACTGATCGGACTGCGGAGGCTTGGCCATGCTCGCGCCAAGACGGGTCTCCGCGCCACGAAGCTCAAAGCTCTGAATACTTCGCGGCGGTGCCTTTCGCCTTGTCGACGGGGTAGCGCGCTTCGTTGAGCTTCAGTTTTTCCGCTGCCGCGTCGACGAGATCGAAGCCCGCAGTATGGGCGACCAGCAGCAGGTACATGAACACGTCGGCGCACTCGTGCCGGAGGTTCGTCATTTGCTCGGGATCGGTGAGCAGCGCGTCGATCTGCGCGTCGGACTTCCATTGAATCGTCTCCAGAAGCTCGCCGGCTTCGATGCCGGTGGAGACGATCAGGTTGCGCAGCGTATGAAACTGCCGCCAGTCGCGCGCGTCGCGAAACGCAAGTAGCTGCTTGAGCAGTTCGTCGATGGTCATGGTGCTACCCGGATAGTTGCCTAACCGCGCTTCAAGCTTGCGCGACCCAATCCCCCGATTTCCCGCCGTGCTTTTCCATCACCTTCACATCGGTGATAGTCATGCCGCGATCGACGGCCTTGCACATGTCGTACACGGTCAGCAGCCCGACCTGAACGGCGGTGAGCGCTTCCATTTCGACGCCCGTGCGTCCAAACGTCTCGACCTGGACCGTGCAATGCACGCCGGGCATCTGCTCGTCGAGCTCGAAATCGGCCTTCACGCGTGTCAGCGCGAGCGGGTGGCACAGCGGAATCAGATCGGCGGTGCGCTTCGAGGCCTGGATCGCCGCGATTCGTGCGACGCCGATCACGTCGCCCTTTTTGGCGTTGCCGTCGCGGATCAGCGCGAACGTGTCGGGCAGCATGCGGATCGAGCCGCGCGCGATCGCGATGCGCCTGGTCTCCTGCTTGCCGCCGACGTCCACCATATGCGCGTCACCAGACGCATCGAAATGAGTGAGTTCAGGCATGGTTGACTCCTTCAGAGGGCGCCTATCATAGCAGTGCGGCGCGGCCCCGAATCGTCGCGGCGACTGGTTACACTTGCGCAGTGTCGTACCTTGCCCGTTATCTTAGTCCGGGCCACGGGCGGCGTTTTTCGACTTCGTCAGACCGGCTTCGCGATGCATCCAAAACGATTCCTCGCTGCATTGCTATCCGTCGCGCTCGCGATGCCGCCCGGCGCGTTCGCGCAATCGACCGGCAGGGCGGCCATCGCGCCGGGAACCTCATCGTCCGAGGCGCCGCTCGTTAGCGGTCCGAGCGACGCGCATGCCGATCCGATCCTGCCGCCCGACATCGCGCGCGGCGTGTTCGGCACCTACGGCGGCGCGCAGAGCCGTTTTTCCAATGGCGGCGCTAACGGCAGCAATGGCGGCAAAACCGGCAGCAACGACTGGCGCGCGCCGATCGTCGCGCAGCAGTTGCCCGATCTCGGCAGCGGCGGCGCCGGCTCGCTGACTCCGCAGGCCGAACGCAAGCTCGGCGAGCGCGTGATGCGCGACATACGCCGCGACCCCGATTATCTCGACGACTGGCTCGTGCGCGACTACCTGAATTCGGTCGCCGCCAAGCTCGCGGCAGCGGCCAGCGCGTTGTATATCGGCGGTTATCGTCCGGATTTCGAACTGTTCGGGGTGCGCGACGCGCAGATCAACGCGTTTTCGCTGCCGGGCGGTTTCATCGGCGTGAACACGGGGCTGATCGTCGCGACGCAGACCGAATCAGAGCTCGCGGCGGTGCTGGGCCACGAGATGGGGCACGTGTTGCAGCGGCACATCTCGCGGATGATCTCGAACGGCGAGCGCAGCGGCTACGCGGCGCTCGTCGGCGTGCTGTTCGGCGTGCTGGCAGGCGTACTCGCGCATAGCGGCGACCTCGGCAGCGCGATCGCGCTCGGCAGCCAGGCGTATGCGGTCGACAGCCAGTTGCGCTTCTCGCGATCGGCCGAGCAGGAGGCGGACCGCGTCGGCTTTCTGCTGCTCGCCGGCGCCGGCTACGATCCCTACGCGATGCCGACGTTCTTCCATCGGCTCGACCGCGCGGCGCTGAACGACAACGGCATTCCGGCCTACGCGCGCACACATCCGCTGACCGGTGAACGGATCGCCGACATGGACGACCGCGCGCGCCGCGCGCCGTACCGACAGCCGCATCAAGACCCCGAGTACGGCTTCGTGCGGGCGCGCGCGGGTCTGTTGCAGGGCCATTCGCGCAGCGAATACGCGGACGAGATTTCGCGTTTGCGCTCGGAAATCGAGGACCGCACCGCGCTGAACGTCGCGGCGAACTGGTACGGCATCGCGTATGGGCAGATGCTGCTCGAGCGCTACGACGACGCGGCCGCCTCGCTAGCGAACGCGCGCGCGACCTTCGTCTCGGGCGCGCGTACAGAGGGCGAGCCGGAGCGCGATTCGCCGAGCCTCGACGTGCTCGCGACCGACATCGCCCGCAGCGCCGGTCACGCCGACGAAGCCGCGCGTCTCGCCGAGTTCGCGCAGAAGCGCTGGCCGCAGTCGAACGCCGCGATCGACATCCATATCCGCACGCTGTTGACGCTGCACCGTTTCACCGACGCACAGGCGCTCGCGAAGCAGGAAACCCGCGCGCACCCCGATCAACCCGCGTGGTGGCTGTATCTCGCGCAGGCGAGCGCCGGCAGTGGCGATGCACTGACGCAGCATCGCGCGATGGCGGAGAAATTCGCGCTGGAGGGCGCGTGGCCATCGGCGATCCGGCAGTTGAAGGACGCGCGCGACCTGAAGACGATCGGCTATTACGACCTGGCAACCGTCGACGCGCGCCTGCATGAGATGGAAAGCCGCTACAAGGAGGAGCGGCTCGACGAGAAGGGCTAGGGTGGACGCCGGCGCACGCCGGCGCGTGCGTCAGACCTGCGCCGCCGGGCTCGCGACGAAGCCGAAGCGCGCGGCCACCTGATCGCGTCGCACGCTTTGCAGCGGCAGTGTGAGTTGAGCGCTCCAGTGGAATGCGCCGCTCAATGAGCCATCGTCGGCGAGCGTCGCGTGATCGGAGAAGATCTCGAGGTCGTGATCGTGCAGCGCCGCGATGCGTGCCGGCTGCGAGCGATCGGCGAACAGAATGCCGCCGTCTTCATCGACGAACACCGCCGACGGCTCGAACGTGCCGCCGCCCTGGTCGTGCAACGCGAGCGTTCCATCCGCGTGCGCGGACAATCTGACCACCCACGGCGTGTAATCCAGCTCGACATACACGCGCTGCGGTCCGTTCTGGAAAAACCACTGCCCGCGTTCATCGGCCTCGTAGTTCCGGTTGATGAAGCCAAGCAGCGCCTCGTGCCGGATCGGCACGCCGTGCGCGCCGCTCGCCTGGGCCGCTTCGTCGCGCATGCGCCAGTTGCCGCGCCGGTCGAGCATCAACCAGCCGGTGCAACTCGGCACGTTCGGCCATTTGGCGAGCGACTGTTTGACGATGTCATCCATGATCGACGTGTCGCTCCATATAGCCGAACACGCGCCGCGACAGCCAGTCGATGCGGCCCGGGAACGGCCCGGTCATGAAACCCGCGTGGCCGCCGTGCTCAGGCTGATACAGCTCGACCGCCGCCGACACCTCGTGCCGCGACGGCAGCGCTTCGGCCGGCAGGAACGGGTCGTTGCGCGCGTTGAGCACCAGCGTGGGCACCTGAATGTGCGGCAGCAGCGGGCGGGTGGTTGCGGTGCTCCAGTAGTCGTCGGTATTGCGAAAGCCGTGCAGCGGCGCGGTCACGACGTTGTCGAACTCGTACATCGTGCGGCTCGCGAGCATCGCGTCGCGATCGAACAGGCCCGGGAACTGCTCGAGCTTCTGATTGGCCTTGTGCTTCAGCGTCTTCAGGAAGCTGCGCGTGTAGACGAGGCCGAAGCCCTGCGACAGCGCGCGGCCGCCCGCATGGACGTCGATCGGCGTCGAAATCGCGGCGGCGGCGGCTACCACCTGCGCCGCATCGTGTTGCCGCTCGCCGAGCCAGCGCAGCAGCACGTTGCCGCCGAGCGACACGCCCGCCGCGACCACCGGCCCGCGATGCGCGGCGCGCAGGCGGCGCAGGATCCAGTCCACTTCGTTGCTGTCGGCCAGATGGTAGAAGCGCGGTAGCCGGTTCAGCGGGCCGCTGCAGCTGCGAAAGTGCGGCACCACGCCGTGCCAGCCGTATTCGCGCGCGGCGGCCATCAGCGCCACCGCGTAGTGCGACGACGAACTGCCTTCGAGGCCGTGGAACAGCACGAAGAGCGGGGCGGTCTCGGTGAGCGGAGTATCGTGCGCGACCCAGTCGAGATCGATGAAATCGCCGTCCGGTGTGTCCCAGCGCTCGCGGCGAAACGACACGGCGGGGCGTCGCGCGAACAGCGACGGGACGATCGTCTGCACATGCCGGTTGGGCAGCCACAGCGGCGCGCGGTACAGCAGCTCGACGGTCGCCTCGACGGCGGCCGCCACCCTGGCGGGGGCCGTACCGGAGGAAGCGGGTTTATGTGGCGTCGAACTCATACCGGCGGAAAAGCGAGAAAGCGTGAATCTGAATCTGTCGGTCTGCCGCGCGTCAGTGCAGCGGGCCCTGGCCATGCCGCATCTTGGTCGCGAACTGGCTGGCGGTCTCGTTCGGCATCGGGCTCGCGTGAATATGCGCAATGCGCCATTCGCCGCGTTCGTGGACCATCACGTAGGTGGTGAAGACCATCGCCGGCGTGGCGGTCGGATCGGCCGGACGATGCGCTTCGGCAATCGCATAGACGACGGTGCCGAGGCTGTCGTACACGCGGATGTCGAGCGGCTCGATCGACACCGGCATCGCTTCGAGCTGAGTCTGCAAGCCATTGCGGATGTTTTCGAGACCGTGCAGGTGCGAGCCGTCCGCGCAGATGCAGCTGACGAACTCCTCGTCGATCCACAAGCCCATCAAGCTGTCGATATTGACCTCGGCGACGGCCTGATAGTAGGCGTTCAGGGTATCGGCGGCGGCTTCGAAGATATGGGCAAAACGTGGCATGGCTCGTCAGTCTCTAGTGCGCGGCGCGCGGTTGCGGGTCAGCGATAGCGGGACGGTCCAGAGCGCCGGACCATCGCCCCCGGCGTCAGCTTGCCCGTGCCGCAAGGCGCGAACGTGACGCGACGCGCTCGGGGGCGTGCGGTGTTGCGTGCAAGTACCAGTCGGCTCAGCGCTGCGCGAGCAGCATGCCGCGCAAATCGCCGAAAACCTGCTCGGCGCTCAGCTGCTTCAGACAGTTCAGATGACCGAGCGGGCACTCGCGCTCAAAACAGGGGCTGCATTCGAGATGAAGCCATTGTACCTTCGCGAGCTCGGACAAGGGCGGGGTGTGGCGCGGATCGGTCGAACCGAAAACGGCCACGAGCGGGCGGCGCAGCGCGGCGGCGACGTGCATCAGGCCGGAGTCGTTGGTGACGACCGCGTTGGCCCGCGAGATCAGCGCGCAGGCCTCGCCGAGCGCGGTCTGGCCGCACAGGTTGCGCACGTTCGGCGCCTTTTCGGCGATTGCCTGCGCGAGCGGCGCGTCTTTCGGCGAACCGAGCGCGACGATCTGCGTGTACGGGAACGACTGGCCGACCATCTGCGCGAGCGCCGCGAAGTGCTCGGGCGGCCAGCGCTTGGCGGGACCGTACTCGGCGCCCGGGCAGAACACCAGCAGCGGCACGCGGGTATCGAGATTGAAGCGCGCCGACACGCGCGACGCCTCGTTCAGATCCGTATCGAGACGCGGCATCGGCAGATCTTCGGGGACCTTGGCACCGGGCGCGTAGGCGAGGGCGGCGTAGTGGCCGACCATCGGCGGACGCGCGTCCTTGCGCGGATTCGCGTGACGCACGTTCAGCATGCCGTAGCGACTCTCGCCGGTGTAGCCGATGCGCAGCGGAATGCCCGCCAGCCACGGAATCAGCGCCGACTTGAACGAGTTCGGCAGCACGTAGGCCGCGTCGTAGCCGACGTCGCGCAGATCGCTCGACAGCTGCCAGCGGCGCAGCATCTGCAGCTTGCCGTGGGCGAGATCGGTCGCGTAGACGTCGCGGATTTCCGGCATGCGTTCGAGCACGGGCGCGACCCAGCTGGGCGCGACCGCGTCGATGACGATGCGCGGATGCAATTTCACGAGGCGCGCAAACAGCGGCTGCGCCATCAATGCGTCACCGATCCAATTCGGTGCGATAACCAACGCGCGACGCATCAGAGTGAGTGTCCGGTGTCGATAACAAGCGCCGCGCGCGCGATGCGCGCGGCACTCGGATGGGTAAAGGGGAAAGCGGAAAGCCGCGCGGCGCGTGGGCCTCGCGGGTCGTGCGATCGAGCCTGCGGCGCGGCCGAGCGCGCGATCCGAAACCCGCGCCTCGTGCCGCTGAAGCCGGCTCAGGACCGCTCGATGCGTTGGATCAATGGCCCTTGATCACTTCGCCGTCGCGCAGCTTGTAGCGTGTGCTGCAATACGGGCAACGCGCTTCGCCGTGCGACACGTCGATGAAGACGCGCGGATGCGCACTCCAGCGCGGCATGGCCGGGTTCGGACAATACGCCGGCAGATCTTTTGCCGTCAGTTCGACCAGCGGCATTTCCTTGATTTCGCTCATGACACTTTCTCGTTGTATGCGGGGTGCTTGCAGTGCGCCGCCGATGGGCGGCGCGGCGCATCTCAAAACGTCGCTCAGATCTTCGTGAGCCAGTGCGCGTACTTCTCGCCCTTGCCGTTCACGACGTCGAAGAAGGCGGACTGCAGCTTTTCGGTAATAGGGCCGCGCACGCCGGCGCCGATCTTGCGGTTGTCGAGTTCGCGGATCGGCGTGACTTCGGCTGCCGTGCCGGTGAAGAACGCTTCGTCGCAGGTATAGACTTCGTCGCGCGTGATGCGCTTTTCGATCACCTGGATGCCCATGTCGCGCGCGAGCGTGATCACGGTGTCGCGCGTGATGCCGTCGAGGCACGACGATAGGTCGGGCGTGTACAGCTTGCCGTTGTTGACGAGGAAGAAGTTCTCGCCCGAGCCTTCCGACACGTAGCCGTCGACGTCGAGCAGCAGCGCTTCGTCGTAGCCGTCGGCGATCGCTTCCTGGTTCGCGAGGATCGAGTTCACGTACCAGCCCGACGCCTTCGCGCGCACCATCGACACGTTCACGTGATGGCGCGTGAACGACGACGTCTTCACGCGGATACCCTTGGTGATGCCGTCTTCGCCGAGGTACGCGCCCCACGGCCACGCGGCGATCGCGACGTGAATCGTGTTGCCCTTGGCCGACACGCCGAGCTTTTCCGAGCCGACCCAGATGATCGGGCGCAGATAGCAGGAGTCGAGCTTGTTCTCGCGGACCACTTCGCGCTGCGCGGCGGCGAGCGTTTCATGGTCGAACGGCACGTCCATCTGGAAGATCTTCGCCGAGTTCAGCAGGCGCTTGGTGTGCTCCTGCAGGCGGAAAATCGCGGTGGCGCCGTCGGCGGTCTTGTAAGCGCGCACGCCCTCGAACACGCCCATGCCATAGTGCAGCGTGTGGGTGAGCACGTGGATTTTGGCATCGCGCCACTCGATGAGCTTGCCATCCATCCAGATCTTGCCGTCGCGGTCGGCCATTGACATACGGTTCTCCAGCAGGTGCGTTATGAGGTGCGGCCATGAGCGCAGGACATAGCCGGGAGCGCTATTTTAGCGTCTTTTGCACATACAACGGGCGTTTGGGCGCACCCCGGACGCTATAATCCAGCACACGCATAAATCAAATCCGGATGCGCCAGCGGGTGGTCTCGCAAGCTGGTGCCGGCCCGGCCTTCTTGACGGGGTTTCTTGCCCCCGCACCCTTCGCCCGATGCTCGCTCGACTGTCCGACACCGATCGCCGCGCTTTCCGTGAAGGCGCGCGCGCCTATGCTCCCACGCTGATGGCGATTTTTTCCTGGGGCCTCGTGACGGGCATCGCGATGAGCAAGTCCGTGCTGACGCTGCCACAGGCGCTCACGATGTCGCTGCTGTGCTACGCCGGTTCGTCGCAGCTGGCGGTGCTGCCGCTGCTCGCCGCGAAACTGCCGGTGTGGACCGTGCTGCTGACCGCGGCGATGGTCAACACCCGCTTCGTGATCTTCAGTGTCGGCCTCGCGCCCCACTTCTCGTATCTGCCGATGTGGCGGCGCATCGTGCTCGGCTACTTCAACGGCGACGTGATCTATCTGCTGTTCGTCAAAAAGAACTTTCCGACCGGCTACGTGCCTGGCAAGGAGGCGTATTTCTGGGGCATGGCGGTGGCGAGCTGGCTGTCGTGGCAGGTATCGTCGATCGTCGGCATCCTGCTCGCGAGCCTGATTCCCGATAACTGGGGGCTCGCGCTCGCCGGCACGCTCGCGTTGTTGCCCATCATGGTGTCCGCGGTCGCGACGCGCTCCACGCTGGCCGCGGTCAGCGTGGCTGCAGTCGTGGCGCTGCTCGCGCTCGATCTGCCGTACCGGCTCGCGCTGCCGTTCGCGGTGATCGCGGCGATCGTCGCCGGCAGCGCAGCCGACCTGATGATCGAGCGCGCGGACCTGCGCCGCATCCGCGGCGTGAACGATCGCGCCGGAGACTCCCGATGACCTCAACGCAAATCTGGCTCGCCATTTTCGGCATGACCTTCGTCACCGCGCTCACGCGCGCGATGTTCCTGATCGGCGGCGAGCGCACGGTGTTGCCGCCGCGCGTGCAGAAGATGCTGCGCTACGCGCCGGCCGCCGCGCTCGCCGCCGTGGTGGTGCCCGACGTGCTGACGACGCCCGACGGACTGTCGTTCGCGGCTTCCAACCATGAGCTCTATGCGACCCTCGCCGGCCTCGGCTGGTTTTTGTGGCGCCGCACCATGCTCGGCACGATCGTGACCGGGATGGTCGTGTTCACGCTGATGCGCGTCTTCCTGTGACGGTCCGGCCCGCGATGTGGCGATGGTGCCGCGCGGCATCGACGGCCTCGCGGTCAAATACGCGACATTCGCCGCGTCGCGGTCAGAAGGCCGTTGGGATCAGTTAAAATGCCTTTTTCCGGGTTGAGCGCGCCGCAGCAAGGCGCCTAGTGCCGCGGCCGGCCGCCGGCGCCCGATCCCGCGGAGCCGTTGGGCCGAAGCGCTGGAGTTCGCTGCGCCTCGTCCCCGCGCGCTGTCCGCCACCGCCTTCTCATCAACTCGCATACTCAAGCCCATGAACAAGGTATTGCGTCTCTCCGACCTGATCGCCGAAGGCAAGCTGTCCGGCAAACGCGTGTTCATCCGCGCCGATCTGAACGTGCCGCAGGACGATCAAGGAAACATCACCGAAGACACCCGCATCCGCGCTTCCGTGCCGGCCATCAAGGCCGCGCTCGACGCCGGCGCCGCGGTGATGGTCACCTCGCACCTTGGCCGTCCGACCGAAGGCGACTTCAAACCGGAAGACTCGCTCGCACCGGTGGCGAAGCGTCTCGCCGAGCTGCTCGGCCGTGACGTGCCGCTCGTCGCGAACTGGGTCGAAAACGGCGTGAATGTCGCGCCGGGCTCGGTCGTGCTGCTCGAAAACTGCCGCGTCAACAAGGGCGAAAAGAAAGATTCCGACGGGCTCGCGCAGAAAATGGCCAAGCTCTGCGATATCTACGTGAACGACGCGTTCGGCACCGCGCACCGCGCCGAAGCGACCACGCACGGCATCGCGAAGTACGCGCCGGTTGCCTGCGCGGGTCCGCTGCTCGCGGCTGAGCTCGAAGCGCTCGGCAAGGCGCTCGGCGCGCCGAAGCGTCCGCTCGTGGCGATCGTCGCGGGTTCGAAGGTGTCGACCAAGCTGACCATCCTGAAGTCGCTCGCTGAGAAGGTCGACCAGCTGATCGTCGGTGGCGGCATCGCCAATACGTTCATGCTCGCGGCCGGCCTGAAGATCGGCAAGTCGCTCGCAGAAGCCGATCTCGTCGCCGAAGCGAAGGCGATCATCGACGCGGCGAAGGCCCGCGGCGCCTCGGTGCCGATCCCGACCGACGTGGTCACGGCCAAGGAGTTCTCGCCGACCGCGAAGGCCGAAGTGAAGGCCGTCGCCGATGTGCAGGACGACGACATGATCCTCGACATCGGCCCGGAAACGGCCAAGGTGCTCGCCGCACAGCTCGAGAAGGCCGGCACGATCGTGTGGAACGGCCCGGTCGGCGTGTTCGAGTTCGACCAGTTCGGCAACGGCACGAAGACGCTCGCGGACGCGATCGCGCGCTCGGCGGCGTTCTCGATCGCAGGCGGCGGCGACACGCTCGCGGCAATCGCCAAGTACGGCATCCACGATCAGGTCAGCTACATTTCGACGGGCGGCGGCGCATTCCTCGAGTTCCTCGAGGGCAAGAAGCTGCCGGCGGTCGAAGTTCTGGAATCGCGGGCTTAACGTGGCGACGCGCTCCCCAGCGGCGAAGTCGACCAAGGCGCGTGGCGCGAAAGCGCCGCGCGGCAACGCGGCGACACCGGCAAGGGAGCGCGCGAAACGCGCGGCCGCCGAGGCGCTGGTAGCGCCCGCGGCGGCCGAAGCGGAGCAGCCGCCAACGGCACATGCCGAATCTGCTGAACGCGATTCGGCCCAGCCGGAACAGCCCTCCGGCAAGCCGGACAGGAAATCTCCGGCGCGCGAGGCGCCGGTCTCTAATACCGCATCACCCGCCTCACTCCACAAAGCGACACCGGCCACAACCGGCGCGCGACCCCACGTAGCATCTTTCGATGCGCGACCTCCGCAGCAGCCCCGCAGCGCTCTTTCCAGCGATCCTATCCAGACGAGGAGACTCATGCATCGCGCCACCAAGATTGTCGCTACTGTCGGTCCGGCTTCCAGTACGCCGGAAATCCTGCTGCAAATGATTCAGGCAGGATTGGACGTGGTGCGGCTCAATTTCTCACACGGCACCGCCGACGACCATCGCCAGCGCGCCGAATACGTTCGCGAGGCGGCCCGCCAGGCCGGCCGCGAAGTCGCCATCATGGCGGACCTGCAAGGCCCGAAGATTCGTGTCGGCAAATTCGAGAACGGCCGCACGACACTCGTCACCGGAAATCCTTTCATCCTCGATGCGGAATGCGAGCTCGGCAACGACGAGCGCGTCGGCCTCGACTACAAGGACCTGCCGCGCGACCTGAAGCCGGGCGACGTGCTGCTGCTCAACGACGGCCTGATCGTGCTCAACGTGCAGCGCGTGATCGGCCAGGAGATCCATACGATCGTGAAGATCGGCGGTGAGCTGTCGAACAACAAGGGCATCAACCGCCAGGGCGGCGGTCTGTCGGCGCCCGCGCTGACCGCGAAGGACATGGAGGACATCCGCACGGCGATGTCGCTCGGCGTCGATTTCATCGCGGTGTCGTTCCCGAAGAACGCGACCGACATGGAAATGGCCCGCCAGCTCGCGAACATCGCCGGCGCGCCGTACGGCATCAAGCCGAAGATGATCGCGAAGATCGAGCGCGCGGAAGCGATTCCGGCGCTGCAAGGCATCCTCGACGCTTCGGACGGCATCATGGTCGCGCGTGGCGACCTGGCCGTGGAAGTCGGCAATGCCGCCGTGCCGGCGCTGCAAAAGCGCATGATCCGCATGGCGCGCGAGTCGAACAAGTTCGTGATCACCGCGACGCAGATGATGGAGTCGATGATCCACGCGCCGGTGCCGACTCGCGCGGAAGTGTCGGACGTCGCCAATGCGGTGCTCGACGGCACGGACGCGGTGATGCTGTCGGCGGAATCGGCGGCGGGCAAGTACCCGGTACAGACCATCGAGACGATGGCCGCGATCTGCGTCGAAGCGGAAAAGTCCGAGCAGTCGGAGCTCGACAAGGACTTCCTCGACCGCACGTTCACGCGGATCGACCAGTCGATCGCGATGGGCGCGCTGTTCACCGCCTACCACCTCGGCGCCAAGGCGATCGTCGCGCTGACCGAGTCGGGCTCGACGGCGCTGTGGATGTCGCGCCACTGGACCCACGTGCCGATCTTCGCGCTGACGCCGCGCGTCGGCAGCGAACGGGCGATGGCGCTGTACCGCAACGTGACGTCGCTGCATCTGGACACCAACACCGACCGCGACACGGCGCTGCAGCAAGCGCTCGAAACCGTGGTCGGCAAGGGCTACGCGTCGCATGGCGACATGGTCGTGCTGACGGTCGGCGAGCCGATGGGTCAGGCGGGCGGCACCAATACGTTGAAGATCGTGCGGGTCGGTGAACCGTACTGATCAGGAAGGACTGCTCGATCGGCACGGGCTCGATTGAGCGAAGCAGGGCGGCGAAACCCGCACGGTCCATGTGCGACGGCGCACCAAAGCGCCGGTGTCGCTGCGGGAACGCCGCCTGCTTCGCGATAAAATCGCCGCAAAAGATGCCGACGGCAAAAGAATTCGTTTCAATCCAAGGAGTTTAAGCATGCCTCTCGTATCAATGCGTCAACTGCTGGACCATGCCGCGGAAAACGGCTATGGCCTTCCGGCATTCAACGTGAACAACCTGGAGCAGGTGCAGGCGATCATGGCCGCGGCCGACAAGGTCAACGCCCCGGTCATCATGCAGGCGTCGGCTGGTGCGCGTAAGTACGCGGGCGAGCCGTTCCTGCGTCATCTGATCGAAGCGGCGGTCGAGTCGTATCCGCACATTCCGGTCGTGATGCACCAGGATCACGGTCAGTCGCCGGCAGTGTGTATGGCGGCGATCCGCAGCGGTTTCACCAGCGTGATGATGGACGGTTCGCTCGAAGCCGACGGCAAGACGGTCGCATCGTACGAGTACAACGTCGAAGTGTCGCGCAAGGTCGTCGAAGCGGCGCACTCGATCGGCGTCACCGTTGAGGCGGAGCTGGGCGTGCTCGGTTCGCTCGAAACCATGAAGGGCGACAAGGAAGACGGCCACGGCGCCGAAGGCACGATGACGCGTGAGCAGCTGCTGACCGATCCGGAGCAGGCCGCCGACTTCGTCAAGCTGACCCAGTGCGACGCGCTGGCCATCGCGATCGGCACCTCGCACGGCGCATACAAGTTCAGCAAGAAGCCGACGGGAGACATCCTGTCGATCCAGCGCATCAAGGAAATCCATCAGCGCATTCCGAACACGCACCTCGTGATGCACGGCTCGTCGTCGGTGCCGCAGGAGCTGCTCGCGGAAATCCGCGAATTCGGCGGCGACATGAAGGAAACCTACGGCGTGCCGGTCGAGGAAATCCAGGAAGGTATCCGTCACGGCGTGCGCAAGGTCAACATCGACACCGACCTGCGTCTGGCGATCACGGGCGCGATCCGCCGCTACATGGCGACCAACCCGAGCAAGTTCGATCCGCGTGATTACCTGAAGCCGGCGCGCGAAGCGGCGATGAAGATCTGTATCGACCGTTACATGCAATTCGGCTGCGAAGGCCAGGCTGGCAAGATCAAGCCGGTTTCGCTTGATAAAATTGCGGAGAAGTACAAGTCGGGCGAGCTCGCGCAAGTCGTCCGCTAAGCTGTAGTTTTGGCTCCGCGCCTGGCCGTTTGGCCAGGTTGTCGTCCGATCGCCGTTCCCGCATCATCGGGGGAACGGCGTTTCCCTTTTGTTCCGGTCATATTTTTTGCCCCATTTTTAGCGAACCACGACGATGTCTACCCTCTACGAATCCACGCTCCGCTCGCTGCCGCTGCTCGGCCGCGGCAAAGTCCGCGACAACTATGCGGTGGGCAACGACCAGTTGCTGATCGTCACGACCGACCGTCTGTCGGCGTTCGACGTGATCATGGGCGAGCCGATTCCGAACAAGGGCCGCGTGCTCAACGCGATGGCGAACTTCTGGTTCGAGAAACTGCAGCATGTGGTGCCGAACCACCTGACGGGCGTCGCGCCCGAATCGGTGGTCGCGCCGGACGAAGTCGAGCAGGTCAAGGGGCGCGCGGTGGTCGTCAAGCGTCTCGAGCCGATCCTCGTCGAAGCGGTGGTGCGCGGCTATCTGGCTGGCAGCGGCTGGAAGGATTACCAGGCCACCGGTTCGGTCTGCGGCGTGCAGCTGCCGGCGGGTCTGCAGAACGCGCAGAAGCTGCCTGAGCCGATCTTCACGCCGGCCGCCAAGGCCGAGATGGGTCACCACGACGAAAACATCACCTACGACGAGATGGAACGCCGCATCGGCACCGAGCTGTCGGCCACGATCCGCGACATCTCGATCCGTCTGTACAAGGAAGCCGCTGATTACGCCGCGACCCGCGGCATCATCATCGCGGACACGAAGTTCGAATTCGGTCTCGACAACCACGGCAAGCTGTACCTGATGGACGAGGCACTCACCGCCGATTCGTCGCGCTTCTGGCCGGCGGACCAGTACCAGGTCGGCACCAACCCGCCGTCGTTCGACAAGCAGTTCGTGCGCGACTGGCTCGAAACCCAGCCGTGGAAGAAAGAGCCGCCGGCGCCGAAGCTACCTGACGACGTGGTCGCAAAGACGGGCGAGAAGTACCAGGAAGCGCTCGAGCGTCTGACCGGGCACAAGCTCGACTGATCTGATTGCGCGCCGGGGTCAGGCGCGCATCGCCCGGAAACAAGGAAGCCGTAAAGATGAGTGAAGCACAAACCGCCCATAAGCATGATGCGCCGGTCGTCGGCGTATTGATGGGCTCCAGTTCCGACTGGGAAGTGATGAAAAACGCCGTTGCGATCCTGCAGGAATTCGGCGTGCCGTACGAAGCGAAGGTCGTGTCCGCGCACCGCATGCCCGACGAAATGTTCGCCTATGCTGAAAGCGCGCGCGAGCGCGGCATTCGTGCAATCATCGCGGGCGCGGGCGGCGCCGCGCATCTGCCGGGCATGCTGGCCGCGAAAACCACGGTGCCGGTGCTCGGCGTACCGGTCGCGAGCAAGTATCTGAAGGGCGTCGATTCGCTGCATTCGATCGTGCAGATGCCCAAGGGCGTGCCGGTCGCGACGTTTGCGATCGGCGAAGCGGGTGCCGCGAACGCGGCACTGTTCGCGGTGTCGCTGCTGTCCGGCACGAGCGCCGAATACGCGGACAAGCTCGCTGCATTCCGCGTGCGCCAGAACGAAGCGGCTCACGCGATGGTATTGCCGGCGCTGTAAGCGCGCCGGTTGTTTTATTAGACGTCCCCTGTCCGACCCCCGGCCGGGTGCCCGCCGCTCTGTATGCGAGCGCGACGCGTATCCGGCCGCGACCGACCACCAAGATGAACCCTGACAACACACCGGTTTCACCGATTCTGCCCGGCGCATGGCTTGGCATGGTCGGTGGCGGCCAGCTCGGCCGCATGTTCTGTTTTGCCGCCCAGGCGATGGGCTATCGCGTCGCTGTGCTCGATCCGGACGAAACCAGCCCGGCCGGCGCGGTCGCGGATCGCCACCTGCGCGCGGCCTACGACGACGAAGCGTCGCTGACCGAACTCGCGCGGCTGTGCGCGGCGGTGTCGACCGAATTCGAGAACGTGCCGGCTGCGAGCCTCAACTTTCTCGGCAAGACCACCTTCGTGAGCCCGGCGGGGCGTTGCGTCGCCGTCGCGCAAGACCGGATCGCCGAGAAGCGCTTTATCGCATCGTCGGGCGTGACGGTTGCGCCGCACGTCGTGATCGAGTCGTCGGATGCGCTTGCGGCGCTGGGCGACGCCGAGCTCGAAGCGGTGCTGCCCGGCATCCTGAAAACGGCGCGCATGGGTTACGACGGCAAGGGCCAGGTTCGCGTGCGCAACGCCGAGGAAGTGCGCGAGGCGCACGCGGCGCTCGGCGGCGTGCCGTGTGTGCTCGAGAAGCGCCTGCCGCTGAAGTTCGAGGTGTCGGCGCTGATCGCACGCGCGGCGAGCGGGGCGTCGGTCGTCTATCCCCTCGCCCAGAACACCCATCGCGACGGCGTGCTGTCGCACACCATCGTTCCCGCGCCGGACGCGTCGCCCACGCTCGTGCAGCAGGCTCAACAGGCCGCGCTGCAGATCGCCGAGAAGCTCGGCTATGTCGGCGTGCTGTGCGTCGAGTTCTTCATTCTCGAAGACGGCTCGCTAGTCGCCAACGAAATGGCGCCGCGTCCGCACAACTCCGGCCACTATACGGTCGACGCCTGCGCGACCAGCCAGTTCGAGCAGCAGGTGCGGGCGATGACCAGCATGCCGCTCGGCGACACACGCCAGCATTCGCCGGCGGTGATGCTGAACATTCTCGGCGACGTGTGGTTCCCGGACGGTCCGAAGCGCGCGGCGGTCACGCCGCCATGGCAGGAAGTCGCCGCGATGCCGGCCGCGCGCCTGCATCTGTACGGCAAGGAAGAGGCGCGTTGCGGCCGCAAGATGGGTCACGTGAACTTCACCGCGCCGACGCTCGAAGAAGCCCGCACGGCGGCGCGCGATTGCGCGCGGCTGCTGCATATCGCTACCAGCTGAAGCGCGCGCCATGCCGGATCAACAGAAACCCGCCGAGGACGCTACCAGCGTGTTGCCGGTCAGCGCCGCGCAGATCGAGCACGCGGCGGCCTTGCTCGACGCGGGTGGACTGGTCGCGTTTCCGACGGAGACCGTGTACGGCCTCGGTGGCGATGCCGAGAACCCGGACGCTGTCGCGCGCATTTACGCGGCGAAGGGGCGGCCGGCCAATCATCCGGTGATCGTGCATCTCGCGCCACATGGCGATCCGAACTACTGGGTCGAGCATTTGCCGGCGGATGCGCAGCGCCTAATCGACGCATTCTGGCCCGGACCGCTGACGCTGATCCTGAAGCGCGCCGCGCGCATTCCCGCGGCGGTCAGCGGCGGGCAGGACTCGGTGGGCTTGCGCTGCCCGTCGCATCCGGTTGCGCAGGCGTTGCTCGAAGCGTTCAGCGCGTTGCGCGGTGGGCATGGCGGCGTCGCCGCGCCGTCGGCGAACCGCTTCGGACATGTGAGCCCGACCACCGCGCAGCATGTGCGCGACGAGTTCGGCAACGCGATTCATGTGCTCGATGGCGGCGCGTCGGATGTCGGTATCGAGTCGACGATTCTGGATCTGTCGCGCGGCTTTCCGGCGCTGCTGAGGCCCGGGCGCGTGACGCCGCAGGATATCGCCGACGTGCTCGGCGAGGCGCCGCGTTTGCCCGACGGGTCGGACGCGACCGCGCCGCGCGCGTCGGGCACGTTGAAAGCGCATTACGCGCCGCGCACACCGCTCGCGCTGCTGCCGTTCGGCGAACTGGAGCCGCTGCTCGCGGTGCGCGAGCCGGGCGAGCGCGTCGCGCTGGTCGCGCGTGCGTCGCGTGCAGGACAGTGGGCCGATGCCGACGGCGTGCATTTCGTCGCCGCGCCGGAAGATCCGCACGTCTATGCACGCGAACTCTACGGCTTGCTGCGCGCGCTGGATCGCGCGAACGTGACGCGGATTCTGATCGAGAAGTTGCCGGACACGATCGAATGGATTGCGGTCAACGATCGTCTCGGGCGCGCGGCGGCGGCATTCGAAGCGCAGCGCTGACGTGTTCGGCTAGCTGAGTGGCATAGCGTGGCTACCGGAAAAGGCAAAGGCCCGGCTCGTCCAACGAGCCGGGCCTTTTGCTATCCAGGCAAGCTTGACGCCGCGTTACTTGCCAAGCCCGCTAGCAGCGACCTGCTTCTCGACCTGCTGCGCGATCAGCGCGCCCATATGGGTGCTCGGATGGACGAGGTCGGCGAAAATGTAGGTCTGGTCCGCGCCGGCCACCGTGTAGGTTTCCGGCGAGCAGAACAGCGACGACGCGAGCGAGTTGCCGAACGCCGCCGCCGTCTGGCCGGATGCGAGCACGCTCGGGTTCTTCGTCGCGTACGTGGTCGCGGCCGCAGCCATCGACGTCAGGTTACACGCGGTGCCCGTATTCGACACGGTGAAGCCGAGCGCCTGATAGTTGGCCAACGTCTGGTCCAGCAACGTGTACGAGTCCAGGTAAATGACCTGCGAGGTCGACGCGAGACCTTGCTTCAGCACGTTGTTGTAGGCCTGCACGAGCCCGTCGATGAGGGCCTGGCCTTGTGCGCCCGCGGCGATGCCTTGCGGCGTTTTCGCGATATCCGGCACGTTTGACACCACCACATGCTGCGCGCCTGCGGCGACGATCTTTTGCACCGCGCCGACGAACTTGGTCGCCGCGGTCACGATCGCCGCTCCTTGGGCGTTCGTCACCGCCAGGATCGTGGCATTTGCCGTCGCCTGCGCGGTGGTTGGGTCGGCGCCGTTTGCGATCGCCGCCGCCGCCGTTGCCGCCGCTTGCGTGCTGGCAGCCGAGATCGTTTGCACCGCGATGAAGATGTCGTTCGCGCCGCCGTTGATCAGCACGAGCTGGTTCGAATTGAAGCTGTTGTTGTGCGCAGACAGATACTCGCTGACCTGTGTCGTGACCGGCACCGTAGTCGCAGCCATGTTGTTTGGCGCGAAGCCGACGCCCGGTTGCAGATCGACACGCGAGCCGCCCTGCGCATAACCGAGACCGCCCGCCGCGGTGAGCGGGTTGCCGAAGCCGCCGACATAGGCCGGGGTGAGCGTGCCGCCGTAGTACTCGGCGACTTTCTGCGTCCAGACTTCGCCCGGATTCGTCGTGAAGCGGCCGCCGCCCGTGCCGACGTTCGCCTGAACCGCCGCCTGGTAGGTGCCGACATCCGAGAGGCTGTCGCCGAACGACACGACCTGCAGCGAGACGCCCCCCGGCGGCGTGTTGCTGCTCGAATTATTGTTGTCGCCGCCACCGCCGCATGCCGCGAGCGCGGCGAACACTGCGCTCGCCACGGCGATCTGCGTGACGCGCATCCATTGCTGTTTCTTCGAAGCGGTTTGATTCATGTTGACTGCATCTCCTCGTATGTGTGGCCCTTGATGCCATGTGTTGCAGGCGGCGTCCACCGCGTTGGCGGCGTGACGACAGCTTACAGAATCTTCTACGGCCTGCGCGATGTCCTAAGAGCGGCCGTATGGTTTGGGTTCAAGCCGGGTAGTTCGGGGGTGGCTTTGCTCATGGTGCTGTCTTTACCCGAATGCGTATGCGCGTTCGATTGCGCGTGGAGCTCGCCGCTGCCCCTAGGCACTACCGCGCGCTGCGCATGATAAGCGGCAGACCAGGCGGGCGGCGCGAACAGCGCGCGCCACTTGTTGCGCCAGCCGCGCACGCTCGCGAAGTCCGCGGCCATCGACGCCCATTCGTGAAACGTCGCCTTCAGCGGGTTGTACGTGTAAAGCGGCTCGACGATGCCGTACCGTGGCGCCTCGTGCGGATCTTCATCGACGTAGCTGCCGAACAGGCGATCCCAGATCACCAGTACACCTGCGTAATTGCGATCGATATAGCGATCGTTGCGCGCATGATGCACACGATGGATCGACGGCGTATTGAACACGTACTCGAGCCAGCCGAGCTTGCCGATCACCTGCGTATGCACGAAGAACTGGAAGCCGAGATTGATCAGCACGATCGCGACGATCTGCTTCGGCGCAAAGCCGAGGAACGCGAGCGGAATCCAGAACAGCCACATCCCGGCGATCGGGTACATCAGGCTCTGGCGGAACGCGGTCGAAAAATTCATCCGCTCCGACGAATGATGCACGACGTGCGCAGCCCACAGCCAGCGCACGCGATGACTGCAGCGATGAAACACGTAGTAGAGCAGGTCCTGGGCGACGAACAGCACCACGAACGACAGCCACGTCGCCGGCCATGTATGAATGCGGTAGTGCTCGTAGAAGAACGCGTAGACAGGGATGATCGCGAGCCACGCGAGCTTGTCGGCGACCTGCTGCAGCAGCGCGAGCGCGGCGTTGCACAGGGTATCGCGCCAGCTATAGAGCCGCTCGGCCGGGCGCGTGCGGCTCACGTGCCACGCCTCCCAGCCGATGCAGGCAAGAAAGACGGGCGCCATGGCGAGCAGCAGCAATTCGGCATCGAATTGCATCGTGTCTCCCTTCCTGGTCCCTGACCGCCGCGCGGTACGCGGCGGGTGGTGTCGTTATCGTTGGTGAAGGTTGCGCGGTCCGAACGACCGGCGCCCTACGCGGCAAGCGCGTGATGTCGCGAACCGCATGTTGCCCGACAGCGTACACGGTTAGAAGCTTGCCGCGCGCGGCATCGCTAGAAGGAATACTCAGTGGCCGCCGCGCTTGCGCGGGTTTTTCCTGGGCTTCTCGCGCACTTCCCCGATAGGCGCGGAGACCTTGGTGAAGCCTTGCGACGGGCCTTCGTATACCCATTCGAGCAGAGCATCATGCGCGACGCGCGCCGCTTCCGAATGCGGATCGTTGATCAGGCTGACGACGATGTAGCTATTGCCGTCGGCCGACGCGACGTAGCCTGCGATGGCGCGTACGTCGCGCAGCGTGCCGGTCTTGATGTGCGCGTTGCCGCCCGCGCCCTGGCTGGTCAGACGGTTGCGCATCGTGCCGTCGACACCGGCGATCGGCAGCGAATCGACGAACACCTGCGCGACCGGGCTCGCGTTCGCGCGCTGCAGCAGATCGGCGAGCGCGAGCGCGGTGATGTGCTCGTCGCGCGACAGGCCCGAGCCGTTGTCGAGCGACAGGTATTCGGTGTTCAGGCTGTCGCGCGTCAGGAAAGCTTCGACCGCGCGCGCGGCTTTCGCGGGCGTGGCGGGCGCTCTTTCCTCGGCGGCGCCGATCGTCAGGAACAGGTTGCGCGCCATCGCGTTGTTGCTGAACTTGTTGATGTCGCGAACGATGTCCGACAGCATCGGCCCCTCGTGCGTCGCGACGAGCTTCGCGCCGACGGGTACCGGGCCTTCGCGGGTCGTGCCGGTGAAGGTGCCGCCAGTCTGCTGCCACAGCGCGAGGAAGCCGCGCGCGAAGAACGTCGAGTGATCGAGCACGGCGACGTTGATCGTGCGTGTGTCGCAGCGCACCGGAAGGTCGCCGATGAACGACGCAACGAGCGTGCCGTCGGGCTGCGGCGTGACGGTCGGCGTCGGCAGTTCGCCGCGGCATGGGCCGTTGGTCGCGCGCAACTGGTTTTCGACGTGCAGCTGAGCGAGCGAGGGCAACACGTCGATCGCCACCGTGCCGTCCGGCGATGGCGTCAGCGTGAACGACAGCGATTTGAACGCGTACAGCAACGGATCGGGGCCGACGTTGTACGGTGCGTTCACGTCGTCGTCGAACGCGGGCAGGTCGCGGGTCGACGGATCGAAGTAGCGCTTGTCGAGCACCAGCGCGCCGTCGATGCCGTTGATGCCCGCCTTGTGAATCTTCTGCACGAGGTCGATCAGTTCTTCGGGCACGAGCTTCGGGTCGCCGGTGCCTTGGATGTACAGATTGCCGTGCAGCACGCCGCTCGCGTCGAGCGGGCCGTCCGCGTACGCGCTGGTGCGCCAGCGGTAGCCGGGGCCGAGGATCGACAGGCCTGAATAGGTGGTGACGAGCTTCATCGTCGAGGCGGGCATCATTGGCTTGCCGGCGTTCAGCGCCAGGATCGGTGTGCGATCGCCGACCTTTTCGACAACCACGCTGATCGACGACAACGGCACGTGCGCGCGGTGCAGACCGACCATCACCGGTTGCGGCAGTACCGTCGTGACGTTGACGCTCGGATGTGTGGCCTTGATGCGTGCCTGCGCGTCCAGCGGCAGCAGCGCGCCCGCGCCGAGCGCGGCGGCGCAGAGCCAGACGGCCGCGCGCGTCGCGAGGCGGTTAGGCATGAAGACTGCGCGACGAAGCATACGGCGCGAGCGCAGCGCCATACGGCGTGCGACGGAAGACAGAAAAGCGTGCGTCATGAACGGGTGAACGGGCAAACGGACGAGCGGGATTTCAAGGTGTGCGGCGTGCATCGTGCGCGGGACAATGAAACGGCAAGCTGGGCGGTTCGACGGCGCGGTAGTGCGCCGTCGCGCTACCCGACGGCCATCGCGCGACGCAAAGCGCCCATTGTAGTGACATGCCGCGACGCTGCGGTGAAAAAAGCGCCACACGCCGCGCAGGCCGGAAGCGGGCGCTAGAATGCGGCATCATCCAATCATTTGGAACGGACAACCATGCGCATCCTGCTAGTCGAAGATGACCGGATGATCGCCGAAGGCGTGCGCAAGGCGCTGCGCGGCGAAGGCTTCGCCGTCGATTGGGTCGAGGATGGGGAAGCGGCGCTGCACGCGGCGGCCGCCCAGCCTTACGACCTCGCGTTGCTCGATCTCGGTCTGCCCAAGCGCGACGGTCTCGAGGTGCTGCGCGCACTGCGCGCGCGCGGCAATGCGCTGCCGGTGTTGATCGTCACCGCGCGCGACGCGGTCGCCGATCGTGTCAAAGGCCTCGACGCCGGCGCTGACGATTACCTTGTCAAACCTTTCGATCTCGACGAGCTCGGCGCCCGCATGAGAGCGCTGATCCGGCGCCAGTCCGGCCGCAGCGATTCGACGATTCGCCACGGCAACTTGACCCTCGATCCCGCGTCGCACCAGGTGACGCTCGATGGCGCGCCGGTCGCGCTATCCGCGCGGGAATTCGCGTTGCTCGAAGCGCTGCTCGCGCGGCCCGGCGCGGTGCTGTCCAAGAGCCAACTCGAGGAAAAGATGTACGGCTGGGGCGAGGAGATCGGCAGCAACACCGTCGAGGTGTATATCCACGCGCTGCGCAAGAAGCTCGGCGCCGATCTGATCCGCAACGTGCGCGGGCTGGGCTACATGATCGCGAAGGACGCCTGAGCCGATGCGCTCGATTCGCCGACAACTGTTGTTCTGGCTGCTCGCGCTCATGCTGCTCGGCGTCGGCATAGCGGGCTGGCTGATCTACCGGCAGGCGCTCGCCGAAGCGAACGAGCTGTTCGACTACCAGCTAGAGCAAATCGCCGCGGCGCTGCCGGCGGAACCGTTCTCGCAGGTGCTCGGCCGCGATACCGGCGACGAGGGAATCGTGCTGCAGATCTGGAACCGCAACGGCATGCTGATGTATTACTCGCGGCCGCGCGCGCCGCTCGCGCCACGCGCCGAGCTGGGTTTTTCGACCGAGCGTACCGACCGCGGCGAATGGCGCGTGTATGGCGCGATCGTCGGCGATAACGTCGTACAGCTCGCGCAGCCGCTGTCGGTGCGCAACCGGCTCGCCGCTAACGTCGCGCTGCGCACGCTGTGGCCGCTGATCGTGCTGCTGCCGCTGCTCGGACTCGCGGTGTGGGTGATTGTCGGCCGTGGCCTGCAGCCGCTGCGGCGCGTGACGAGCGCGCTCGACACGCGTCATCCCGAAGCCCTCGATCCATTGCCCGATCAGCGCTTGCCGCTCGAAGTGCGGCCGCTCGTGCGGGCGTTGAACGGGCTGCTGCAACGGCTCGCGACCGCGCTCGATATCCAGAAGGCGTTTGTCGCCGATGCCGCGCACGAATTGCGCACGCCGCTTGCCGCGGTACAGATTCAGGCGCAACTGGTCGCGCGCGCCAAGGACGACACGGCCCGCGGCGAAGCGCTCGCCGATTTGCAGGCGGGCGTCACGCGCGCGACGCGCCTCGCCGAGCAACTGCTCGCGCTCGCGCGCGCCGAGCCGGACGGCGCCGCCGTCGTCGGGACGCTCGATCTGCGCGAGCTGCTTCAGGAGTGCGTCGCGACCTACGCGCCGCTCGCGGTGAATCGCGGCGTCGACCTCGGCATCGAGGCGAGCGAGCCCGCCAGCGTGACCGGCGACGCCGAAGCGCTGCGCGTCATGTTCAATAACCTCTTGGACAACGCGACCAAGTACACGCCGCGCGGCGGCAGTGTCGACGTCAGCCTGCGCGTCGAGGACGGCCGTCCGGTGGTGCGGATCGCCGATAGCGGCCCCGGTATCGATCCGGCCGATCGCGAGCGCGTGTTCGACCGCTTCTATCGCGCGGGAGCGGGCGCGAATCGCGCGCGCACCGACGTGGCGGGCAGCGGACTCGGTCTCGCGATCGTGCGCCGGATTGCCACGCAACATCATGCGCAAGTCTCGCTCGATGAATCGCCGGCCGGTGGTTTGCAGGTCATCGTGCGCTTCTGAACATCGTGGTTTGCTGTTCGGCCAAACCGGCGCTAATGCTGTCGCGACGGGCTGTTGCGGCCGGTCCGATAAGGTTCCCGCGATCTGGCGCTGCTTAAGCCTCTTTTAAGTGATGCCGCTTACGCTCCTCGACATTCAAAGTTACTTTCTCCAGTCAGGAGCTCATGATGAACGCGAAAACCTTGTCCCGCGGCGCCGTTGCGGTAGCTGTGGCCGCTGCGCTTTCAGCCGGCTACGTGGCGGGCCATCGCGATGTGCCCGCACCGCAGATCATCTCGCCGGCGGAAGCCGCCGCGATGATGCCAGCAGAAGCTGCCGCCAAAACCGGTATCCCTGATTTCTCCGGTCTCGTCGAGACCTATGGTCCGGCCGTCGTCAACATCAGCGCGAAGCACGTCGTGAAGCAAGCTGCGATGCGCGGTAATGGCGGCAGCCGCAATGGCCATCAGTTGCCGATAGATCCGAACGATCCTTTCTATCAGTTCTACAAGCGGTTCTTCGGCGGCGTGCCCGGCATGCAGGGCGGCGATGGCGGTGATGGCGGCGACCTGCCTGACCAGCCGAGCGCGAGCCTCGGCTCGGGCTTCATCATCAGCAATGACGGCTACATTCTGACGAACGCACACGTGGTCGATGGCGCGAACGTCGTCACCGTGAAGCTCACCGACAAACGCGAGTTCAAGGCGAAGGTGGTTGGCGCCGACAAGCAGTCCGACGTCGCCGTGCTCAAGATCGACGCGAGCGATTTGCCGTCCGTGAAGATCGGCGATCCGCGCCAGAGCAAGGTTGGTCAGTGGGTCGTCGCGATCGGCTCGCCGTACGGCTTCGACAACACCGTGACCTCGGGCATCATCAGCGCGAAGTCGCGCACGCTGCCCAACGAAAACTACACGCCGTTCATCCAGACCGATGTGCCGGTGAACCCGGGCAACTCGGGCGGTCCGCTCTTTAATCTGCAAGGCGAAGTCATCGGCATCAACTCGATGATCTACTCGCAGACGGGCGGCTTCCAGGGCCTGTCGTTCGCGATCCCCATCAGCGAGGCGATCAAGGTCAAGGACGATCTCGTAAAGACCGGTCACGTGAGCCGCGGCCGCCTCGGCGTCGCGGTGCAGGCCTTGAACCAGACGCTCGCCGAGTCGTTCGGCATGCAGAAGCCGCAAGGCGCGCTGGTCAGCTCGGTGGACGCCAACGGTCCGGCGGCCAAGGCTGGCTTGCAGCCGGGCGACGTGATCCTGTCGGTGAATGGCGACGAAGTCAGCGATTCGACGGATCTGCCGTCGAAGATCGCAGGCCTGGCGCCGGGCAGCTCGGCGACGCTGAAAGTGTGGCGCGATAAGGCCAGCAAGGACGTGAAGGTGACGATTGGCTCGTTCTCGGACGCGAAGGTGGCGTCGGCGAGCAAGACCGATCAGCCGACCCAGTTGCAAGGCCGTCTCGGCGTCGCGGTGCGACCGCTGACGCCGGAAGAGAAGAGCGGCGCGTCGGTGTCGCACGGTCTGCTCGTGCAGCAGGCGGGCGGTGCGGCGGCGAGCGCCGGCATTCAGGCGGGCGACGTGATTCTCGCGGTCAACGGTCGTCCAGTCACCAACATCGATCAGTTGAAGCAGATGGTTTCGGGCGCAGGCAACAGCGTTGCGCTGCTGATCCAGCGGGACAACGCGCAGATTTTCGTGCCTGTCGACCTCGGCTGATCCAGTTATCCGGGCGATTCGAACGGATCGCCCACCCCAGTTTGAGCTGTAGTAGCGATTGCCGGTCCATTGCATTTACTGCAAGGACCGGCTTTTTTTCGCCTGTCCGAACCGTGCTGCCGCGAGCGGCGCGGACTAACAGAAGGGCGTCAGGTGGCTTGGGGGCACGATGGTCCCGCATCGTCCGTCGATGCAGCCGGGGCAATTGGCACATCGGTTGCTTCAGCCGTTCAGGGGGCTCGGCGAGGACTGAAGCAAGGAGAGAGAATCGATGAAAACCCAACGCAAGCAGCAAAGGATCGTAGCCGCCGCGCTGTGCGCGGCGCTCACGCTCGGACTGGCGGGCGGCGCGAACGCGCAGCAGGCGGGCGTGACCGGTGGATCGACGACCGACAACACCAGCGCGGGCAACACCAACGGCGGCGGTCTGCCGCAAATCCAGCAGCAGGGCGACGTATCGTACGTGTCGGGCGGTGTCGGCCTTGACGAATCGCGAGCACTGCGACAAGCGCAAACCCAGTGGCCCTTGACGCTGCGTTTCACCGGACCCAACGCCGAGTTTCTCGCCGATGTGCACGTGCGCATCGTCGATGCGCATAACAGCGAAGTGCTGAACACGACGTCGCGCGGACCGTTCATGCTGGTGCGCCTGAGCCCCGGCCGCTATACGGTGCACGCGAACTACAACGACAGCGAACAGACGCGCTCGGTCAGCGTGCCGGCGCACGGCAACGTCAAATCCGCGTTCACCTGGAACGTGAAGTAACGGTTCGATCCGTCCGCCGCTGCGCAGGAAGCGCGCGCAATCGGCCGAAGTTTGGCCGATAATGAAGCCACGGGCGTGTCCCGCGGCTTTGCCGTTCCCAGGCAACAGCCGGTAGTGCAGCGCCCACCCCCATCACGGAGCCTGGACATGAGCGATGCGTCGACATCTGCGGAACGGCCGGACGGCCATACCATCGTGATTCGCGACAACGGCCATCGCGTGCGCGTGATTCACGGCGGCGTGACGATGGCCGACACCCAGGCCGCGCTGACGCTATCGGAGACCGGCCTCGCCGACGTGTTCTATTTCCCGCGCGAGCACGTGAACATGGCCCGGCTCGAACGCTCGACGCACACGTCGCATTGCCCGTTCAAGGGCGACGCGTCGTACTTCCATCTGCGCACCGAAGATGGCGTGATCGAGAACGCGGTGTGGTGTTACGAAGCGCCGTTCGAGCAGGTTAGTCGAATCAAGGGCTATCTCGCTTTTTACGCATCGCGCGTCGACCGCATCGATCAGACGTCCTGATCCCGCAGTCGGAGCGTTCATCGGGGAGGTTGTCATGGAACTGAACGACGCGTTACGGATTCCGCTGCCGCCGTCCGAGGTCTGGGACGCGTTGCAGGACCTCGCGCTGTTGCGTGCCAGCCTCGACAACTGTGAATCGTTCGTGCGTCTCGCCCACGGCGAATACGCGCTGACGATGACCGTGCCGCTCGGCCCGTTGCGCGCGCATTACCAGGCGCGCGCGCATGTTGCCGGTCAGGATTCCGGCCCGGCGGACGCGCAGCGCCGCACCATCAACTTCAAGGCACGGGCAGAAGGCATCGGCGCGTTGCGCGGTCAGATCGAAGTGCGTTTGCGCGCGGACGAGGGGCGTGAGCGCGGCACGCGCATCGATTACACGTTGTGGGCGACGTCGTCGGGTCCGCTCGCCGAGCTGCCGACGCGCCAACTCGAGAACGCCTTGCGTCAGATCGCCGACGACTTTTTCGCCGAGTTCGACGCCGTCGTGCGCGCCAAGCACGGCAAGGGGCCGAACCGCGCGAGCGGCACGGCGCCGCGTCGCCAGTACGTGTTTTTGCGGCCGATCACACTCGGCGGCATCGCGCGGCGCACGCGCATCGAGCACGGCCAGGCGCTGCCGGGACGCGCGGCGAGCGCGTCGCATAGCTGGTCGCATGGCGTGCCGCATCAAGAGCCTGGTCAGCATGTCGTGCCGTACTGGGCGTGGGCTGGAATGATCTTTCTGGTCGCGCTGTTGTTGTATGTCGCCCGCTGGTTCAGCGAGCATTAGCGTCGCGCGCACCGCCTGTTGGACCGCGCGATAAACATCCCTGCGCGACTACGAAATCCCGGCGGCGCCCTACGAATTAGCGGTGCTCCCCCCGCCTAATCCCCGCGAAACTCCCGCCGCCATGCGCTCGGTGACGTCCGAAACGCGTCCGCGAAATGCTGCCGCAGCGATGCGGCCGAGCCGAAACCGGCGCTCGCCGCGATCGCTTCGACCGACTCGTCGGTGCTTTCCAGCAGTTGTTGCGCCCGCGCGAGCCGCTGCGCGAGCAACCAGGCACCGACGGTGCTGCCGGTCGCGAGCCGGAAGCGTCGCGTGAAGGTGCGGCGGCTCATCAACGCACGCGCGGCGAGCGTGTCGAGCGTATGCGGCGCGGCGAGGTTGCCGCTCACCCAGTCAAGCAGGCCAGACAGACGATCTCCGCGTGGGTTCGGCGGCATCGGCTGCTGCACGTATTGCGCCTGGCCACCCTGACGATGCGGCGACACGACCAGCCGGCGTGCAACGTGGTTCGCCACCCGCGCGCCGCAAATCTTGCGCAGCACATGCAGGCAGCAGTCGAGACCGGCGGCGGTGCCGGCCGAGGTCAGCACGTTGCCGTCGTCGACGTACAGCACGTCGGGGTCCAGCCGCACGCGCGGGTAGCGGCGCGCGAAGTCGTCGGCCCAGGCCCAGTGCGTCGAAGCGGGCCGTCCATCGAGGATGCCCGCCGCGGCCAGCACGAAAGCGCCGAGGCACAGGCCGACGAGCAGCGCGCCGCGCGCGTGCGCGGCCGTCAGCGCGTCGAGAAGCGCGGCGGGCGGCGTTTCGTCGGGATCGCGCCAGCTCGGCACGATGATCGTCTGCGCGTCCGCAAGCGCTTCGAGTCCGTGCGTGACCGCGATCGAGAAGCCCGCGGTCGTCGCGAGCGCGCCGGTTTCCGCGGCGCAGACGCGGAAGTCGAAGGCGGGAACGCCGCCGCCGCGACGGTCCTCGCCGAACACGACGCACGGCACCGACAGATGGAACGGGCTGATGCGGTCGAACGCGACGACGGCGACGACGTGGCGCGGCACCTGGTCGGCGATAACGTCGGAAGATGCAAAGGCGGACATGCGGGGTGCCTCGTTCATGAATATCACCAGTATGGCCCGATTCTAGCGAAGCTTGTCATTCGGGCCGCTGTCGGCGGACGGGCAGCGGAGCAACAATGCCGTCATTGTCGTCACGCCGCGGCCATTGAGCTGGGCGCGCGCCATCGACCGTTTTCTGACAAGGAGCCATGCCATGAGCACACCCGCGCCGCGCCGTGCGCTGATCGTCATCGACGTGCAGAACGAATACGTGAGCGGCGACCTGCCGATCGAATTTCCGGACGTGCGCACGTCGCTCGCCAACATCGGCCGCGCGATCGATGCGGCGCGCGCCGCCAGCGTGCCGGTCGTCGTCGTGCAGAACGTCGCGCCCGCCACCTCGCCGCTGTTCGCGCGCGGCAGCGCGGGCGCGGAACTGCACACGGTCGTGAGCTCGCGCGCTCATGATCATTTCGTCGAGAAATCGCTGCCGAGCGCATTCGCCGGCACCGATCTGGCCGACTGGCTCGCCGCACGGCAGATCGATACGCTGACGGTCACCGGCTACATGACCCACAACTGCGATGCGTCGACGATCAACCACGCGGTGCATGCCGGCCTCGCCGTCGAGTTCCTGCACGATGCAACCGGCTCGGTGCCGTATGAAAACAGTGCGGGCTTCGCGAGCGCGGAAGAGATTCATCGCGTGTTCAGCGTGGTGCTGCAGTCGCGCTTCGCGGCGGTCGCGAGCACCGACCAGTGGATCGCGGCGCTCAAGAGCGGCGCGCCGCTCGAGCGCGGCAACATCTATGCGTCGAATCAGGCGGCGCGAGCGCGCCGGGCGGTTGCCTGAACCCGGCGCGGGGGCGGGCGGTCCGGTCCACAAATAGAAACGGGCGGTTCACTGAACCGCCCGCTGCGCCAATCCTCAACCCTTGCGCGCCTTCTACGCCGCCTTTCTGCGCAATGCCGGACTGACGCGCAAGCCGTCGAATATCACTTCCACCATCCGCTGCGCGTGCGCGCCGAAGTCGGTCGCGTCGGGTAAAAACAGCATGTCGCGCAACGAGCCGCCGACGAACGCGTGCACCATCGCCGCGGCAAGCTTCGTGTCGAGGTCGGCGGGCATCTGGCCTTTCGAGATCGCGTTGCGCAGACCCCCCTCGAGCTTCGCGAGCCCCTCGCGCATGTTGGTCTGATACCGCTCCATCACTGGCCCCATCTCCTCGACCAGCTCGCACTTCAGGAACAGGATGTCGAACACGCGGCGGCGGCGGGGATCGTTGGCGGTGTCGCGCAGGCAGACCACGCAGATTTCCATGATGCGCCCGAGCGGATCGGTTTCGTTGGGATCGAGCGATGCCGCCTTCAGTTCGTCGAGCGGCAGCAGCACGCGGTCGAACATTTCAGTAAAGAGCTCGCTCTTGTGCGCGAAATGCCAATAAATGGCGCCGCGCGTAACGCCCGCGGCCTGGGCGATATCGGCCAGCGAAGTGCGCGAGACGCCCTTCTGAAAGAAGATCCGTTCGGCCGCGTCGAGAATGCGGTTGCGCGTCTCCAGCGCCTCTTCTTTGGTTCTTCTGACCATATTGGTATGACCTGCGCTGATCCTGGGGTTTATGCTGGCGTTTTTAAGTCGGCCTGATGACAATTTGACTATTTCTGAACCGAATTGCGACGCGAACTTGCAGCCCCCGACCCTTGGAAGATATAAACGCACTTTTACATGCATTCGTGAATGTATATATAATAGCACCCCACGATCGGATAGCCCAAGCCGTGACGACCGGTTAATATCCGTCACTGTTGTCTTCCAGAACGCTATCGCAACCGCCAAACGGCGGTGCTGTGCGGCATTCCCCGGTATGGCGCATTCGTAGCAGGGTGCCCTGCAGGCGCAGGTTTGCATCCGTGGGCTTCCGGTTGAGCGTCGAGAGACGCCTGTGTGCGCTGTCGTCCCCGGGGTAGGGATGCGCGCACTTTTTCATTCTCAGTCTTTGACAGAGGTCGCTCCATGCGCGTCGAACGGGTTCCATTCCGCTTAATCAGTGCCGCGACGGCTGCCATCTTGCTGGCGGCGTGCGGACCAAAACAATCTGCCCCGCCGCCCCAGACGCCCGAAGTCGGCGTCGTCACCCTCCAGCCGACGACCGTGCCCGTCGTCACCGAACTCCCCGGTCGTACCAGTGCCTTCCTCGTCGCGCAAGTGCGTGCGCGGGTCGATGGCATCGTGCTGCGCCGCGAGTTCACCGAGGGTAGCGAGGTCAAGGCAGGCCAGCGTCTGTACAAGATCGATCCGGCGCCCTTCATCGCGTCGTTGAACAACGCGAAGGCATCGCTCGCGAAGGCGCAGGCGAACCTCGTGACAACCACTGCGCAGGCCAGTCGCTACAAGGTGCTGGTCGCAGCGAACGCGGTCAGCAAGCAGGACTACGACAACGCGGTCGCCGCCGAAGGCCAGGCCGCCGCCGACGTCGCCGCCGGCAAGGCCGCGGTCGATACCGCGCAGATCAACCTCGGCTATACCGACGTGACCTCGCCCGTGACCGGCCAGATCGGCGTGTCGCAGGTCACGCCGGGCGCCTTCGTGCAACAGAGCGCGGCCACGCTGATGGCCACGGTCCAGCAGCTCGACCCGATGTACGTCGACCTCACGCAATCGAGCCTCGATGGTCTGAAGCTGCGCCGCGACATGCAGGAAGGGCGTCTGAAGACGACCGGCCCGGGCGCCGCGCAGGTCTCGCTGGTGCTGGAGGACGGCCGCATCTATTCCGAGAAGGGCAAGCTGCAGTTCACCGACGTGACCGTCGACCCGGGCACCGGCTCGGTCACGGTGCGCGCGATCTTCAAGAACCCGAACCACGTGCTGCTGCCGGGCATGTTCGTGCGCGCGAAGATCGAAGAGGGCGTGAACCAGAACGCGCTGATCGTGCCGCAAGTTGGCGTCACGCACGACCAGAAGGGTCAGCCCACCGCGCTCGTCGTCGACAACGACAACAAGGTCGAGCTGCGTCAGCTCGTCACCACTGGCACCTTCGGCTCGTACTGGGTGGTGTCGAACGGGCTGAAGCCGGGTGACCGCGTGATCGTCCAGGGCACCGAAAAGGCGCGTCCCGGCCAGCAGGTCAAGCCCGTGCCGGCGCAACTCCCCGGCACCCCGGCTTCCAACGCGGCCGCTGGCGGCGCCCAGACAGGTCAACCCGCGGCTCAGCCTGCCTCCGCCGCTTCGGGCGCGTAATAACAGGGAGCCCGCCTCATGGCAAAGTTCTTTATTGATCGCCCGATTTTTGCATGGGTGATCGCCATCATCCTGATGCTCGCGGGTCTCGCGTCGGTGTTCACATTGCCGATCGCGCAATACCCGACCATCGCGCCGCCGGCCATCCAGATCAGCGCAACCTATCCGGGTGCTTCGGCGGAGACGGTGCAAAACACCGTCACGCAGGTGATCGAGCAGCAGATGAGCGGTCTGGACCACCTGCTGTACCTCGCGTCGACCTCGGACGACTCGGGCACGGCCACCATCACGCTGACGTTCGCTGCCGGCACCAACCCTGACATCGCGCAGGTGCAGGTGCAGAACAAGCTGCAGCTCGCCACGCCGCTGCTGCCGCAGGCGGTGCAGCAGCTCGGCACCCGGGTCACGAAGTCGAGCAGCAGCTTCCTGCTGGTGATGGCGTTCGTGTCGACCGACGGCAGCATGAACAAGTACGACCTCGCGAACTACGTCGCGTCGAACATCCAGGATCCGATCAGCCGTATCGACGGTGTGGGTACGGTGACGCTGTTCGGCTCGCAGTACGCGATGCGGGTCTGGCTCGATGCCAACAAGCTGAATAACTTCAGCTTGACGCCGCTCGATGTCCAAGCCGCGCTGCAGGCGCAGAACGTGCAGGTCGCGGGTGGCGCGCTCGGCGGCACGCCGTCGGTGCCGGGTCAGGTGCTGCAGGCCACGATTACGCAGGCCACGCTGCTCAATACGCCCGAGCAGTTCGGCAACATTCTGCTGAAGGTGAATCAGGACGGCTCGCAGGTGCGTCTGCGCGACGTGTCGCACATCGAGCTCGGCGGCGAAAACTACAACTTCGACACCAAGTACAACGGTCAGCCGACGGCAGGCTTCGGTATCCAGCTCGCCACGGGCGCGAACGCGCTCGCCACCGCGAAGGCGGTGCGCACGAAGATCGCGGAACTGTCGAAGTACTTCCCGCACGGCCTGGTGGTGCAGTACCCGTACGACACGACGCCGTTCGTGCGCCTGTCGATCGAGGAAGTGGTCAAGACGCTGCTCGAAGGTATCGTGCTGGTGTTCCTCGTCATGTACCTGTTCCTGCAGAACCTGCGCGCCACGCTGATCCCCACGATCGCGGTGCCGGTGGTGCTGCTCGGTACGTTCGCGATCATGAGCGTGGTCGGCTTCTCGATCAACGTGCTGTCGATGTTCGGTCTCGTGCTCGCAATCGGTCTGTTGGTGGACGACGCGATCGTGGTGGTGGAAAACGTCGAGCGGGTGATGCAGGAGGAGGGCTTATCGCCTCGCGAGGCAACCCGCAAGGCGATGGACCAGATCACCGGCGCGCTCGTCGGCGTGGCGCTCGTGCTGTCGGCGGTGTTCGTGCCGGTGGCGTTCTCGGGCGGTTCGGTCGGGGCGATATACCGGCAGTTCTCGCTGACGATCGTCGCGGCGATGGTGCTGTCCGTGCTCGTCGCGTTGGTTCTGACGCCGGCGCTGTGCGCGACGATTCTGAAGCCGATTCCGAAGGGTCACCACGAAAAAGCCACCGGCTTCTTCGGCTGGTTCAACCGTACCTTCAACACGAGCCGCGACAAGTATCACTCGGGCGTGCACCACGTGATCAAGCGCTCGGGCCGCTGGCTCATCATCTATATGGTGGTGATCTTCGCGGTGGGGCTGCTGTTCGTGCGTCTGCCGAAGTCGTTCCTGCCTGACGAAGACCAGGGCACGATGTTCGTGCTGGTGCAAACGCCGTCGGGTTCCACGCAGGAAACCACCGCGCGCGCGCTGAAGGACGTGTCGGACTACCTGCTGAACGACGAGAAGGCGATCGTCGAATCGACCTTCACGGTGAACGGCTTCAGCTTCGCGGGTCGTGGCCAGAACGCGGGTCTGGTGTTCGTGCGGATGAAGGACTACGCGCAGCGTCAGCATGCGGACCAGAAGGTGCAGGCACTGGTGCGGCGGCTGTTCATGCACTTCAGCGGCTACAAGAACGCGGTCGTGTATCCGGTCAATCCCCCGTCGATTCCTGAACTCGGCACCGCGGCGGGCTTCGACTTTCAGTTGCAGGACCGCGGGGGTATCGGTCACGCGAAGCTGATGGAAGCGCGCAACATGCTGCTCGGTCTCGCGGCGAAAGATCCGACGCTCGCGCAGGTGCGTCCGAACGGCCTGAACGATACACCGCAGTTCAAGGTGAGCATCGACCACGAGAAGGCTTCGGCGCTCGGCGTGTCGCTCTCCTCGATCGACCAGACGTTCTCGATCGCCTGGGCCTCGGCGTACGTGCAAAACTTCCTCGACACCGACGGCCGGATCAAGAAGGTGTACCTGCAGGGCGACGCGCCGTTCCGGATGAAACCGGAAGACGTGAATGCCTGGTTCGTGCGCAACGGCGCGGGCGCGATGGTGCCGTTCTCGGCCTTCACGAACACCGCGTGGACCTTCGGTTCGCCGAAGCTCGAGCGCTACAACGGTATCCCGTCGGTGGAAATCCAGGGTGCGGCCGCGCCGGGCAAGTCGACCGGTCAGGCGATGGTGGCGATGGAGCAGATCGTCACCAAGCTGCCGGCGGGTGTCGGCTACGAGTGGACGGGTCTGTCGCTGCAGGAGCGTCAGTCGGGCTCGCAGGCGCCGATCCTGTACGGCATCTCGATTCTCGTCGTGTTCCTGTGTCTCGCGGCGCTGTATGAAAGCTGGTCGATCCCGTTCTCGGTGATCATGGTGGTGCCGCTCGGCGTGATCGGCGCACTGCTGGCCGCGACGCTGCGCGGGCTCGAGAACGACGTGTTCTTCCAGGTGGGTCTGCTGACCACCGTGGGGCTGTCGGCGAAGAACGCGATTCTGATCGTCGAATTCGCGCGAGAACTGCAGCAGAGTGAAGGCATGGGCCCGATCGAGGCTGCGCTCGAAGCGGCGCGTCTGCGGTTGCGTCCAATTCTGATGACCTCGCTCGCGTTCATTCTCGGCGTGCTGCCGCTCGCGATCAGTAACGGCGCGGGCTCGGCCAGCCAGCATGCGATCGGTACCGGTGTGATCGGCGGCATGTTGACGGCGACCTTCCTCGCGATCTTCATGATCCCGATGTTCTTCGTCGTGATTCGCGCGAAGTTCGGCGGTGAGAAGGAAGACCCGGATGAGGCGCTGCGCCACTACGAACAGCACCATCCGCACGATCCGCAAGGCGGCGCGACGGGTGGCACGACCGACGGGTCGAATGGCAATGGCTCGGGCAAGGATGGGCATTGAGATGCAAAAACACTCTTTGATTGCAGTGGCGGTCGCGCTGCTCGCCACGGGTTGCACGCTGGCGCCGCACTACCAGCGGCCCGCCGCGCCCGTAACGGCGACCTTCCCGACCGGCGGCGTGTACGACCAGCAGCCGGGCGCGCAGGGCGAGCGCAGCGCGAACGGCCAGGCCGCCGCCGACATCGGCTGGCGCAATTTCTTCGTCGATCCGCGTCTGCAGCAGCTGATCGAGATCGCGCTGAAGAACAACCGCGATCTGCGGGTGTCGGTGCTGAACATGCAGGCGTCGGCGGCGCAGTACCGCATCGTGCGCGCGGGTCTGTTCCCGACGCTCGACGCCGCGGCCTCGCAAAGCAGGTCGCGCACGCCGAAGGACCTGACGTTCACCGGCGTGACGATCTCCAACACGTATTCGGTGGGCTTGAACGCGTCGTGGGAAATCGACTTCTTCGGGCGCGTGCAGAGTCTGAAGGACCAGGCGTTGGCCACGTATCTCGGCACCGCGCAGGCGCGCAAGGCCGCCGAAATCGCGCTGGTGGCGCAGGTGGCCAACCAGTACATGACGGTGCTCGAACTGGACGATCTGCTGAAGGTCACGCAGAACACGCTGAAGACGGCACAGGAGTCGTTTCGGATCACCAAGCTGCAGTTCGACAACGGCACCGGTTCGGAACTCGATCTGCGCCAGGCGCAAACGGTCGTCGAGACCGCGAGCGCGGACCTGCAGACGCAGACGCGGTTGCGGGCCCAGGCTGACAACGCGCTGGTGCTGCTGATCGGCGAACCGTTGCCGGCTGACCTGCCGACGGGCCTGCCGCTGAACGACCAGAGCCTGCTCACGGATATTCCGGCGGGCCTGCCGTCCGATCTGCTGACGCGCCGTCCCGACATCATGGAGGCCGAAGAGAATCTGCTCGCGGCCAACGCGAACATCGGCGCGGCGCGCGCCGCGTTCTTCCCGAGGGTCACGCTGACCGGCAGCGCCGGCACGCTGAGCCCGACGCTCGGCGGGCTGTTCAAGCCGGGTTCGGCGGCATGGAGCTTCGCGCCGTCGATCACGCTGCCGATCTTCGAGGGCGGTCAGAACATGGCCAACCTCGATCTCGCCAACATCGAGAAGAACGTGCAGATCGCCACGTATGAAAAGGCGATCCAGACGGCCTTCCGTGAAGTGGCGGACGGACTGGCCGCGCGCGGCACGTACGACGAGCAGATCGCGGCACTCGAGCGGGACGTCGCGGCCGAGCAGCGCCGGCTGGATCTGTCGACGCTCCGTTATACGAACGGTGTCGACAGCTACCTGGCGGTGCTGACCGCGCAGACCTCGTTGTACGTGGCGCAGCAGGCGCTGGTCACCGCGCGCATGGGACGTCTGCAGAACCTGGTCACGCTGTACCAGGCGCTCGGCGGCGGCTGGATCGAGCACAACGGCGACCAGCCGCGTCCCGCCGACGCGCCGGTCGACTACGGTGCGGCAAGCGCACCGGTCGCGACTTCCGCGCCGACGGCAGGGTAAGCGCTTCAGCTCGATGAACCGCTGATGTAAAGCAAAAACGCCACGGCATGCCGTGGCGTTTTTGTTGATGCGCGGCGTTCGGTGCCGCTCACCGCGTCAGCGCTGCATCAAAGGCTCAATGCAGATCCGCCGCCCGCAGCATCTCGCCGCCCTGCGGCTCGCTGGCCGCGCTCTTGTCGAGATCGTGCCCGGCGCGGCGAAGCTCGCTCTTCGCCTTCTTCTCGCTCTTCACGCCGTTGAAGATCAGGTTCAGCACGACCGCCGACACCGACGCGAGCAGAATCCCGCTATGCAGCAGCGGCGACAACGCCGGCGGCAGTTGCGAGAAGAAGTGCGGCGACACGACCGGCACGAGGCCGAGCCCGATGCTCACCGCGACGATGAACAGGTTGTGCTGATTCCTGACGAAGTCGACTCGCGACAGCACCTTGATGCCGTTCGCCGCGACCATGCCGAACATCACGATGCCCGCGCCGCCGAGCACGAACGCCGGCACTGACGCGACCACCTGCGCCATCTTCGGAAACAGGCCGAGCATCACGAGGATCACGCCGCCCATCGCGCAGACGAAGCGGCTCTTCACGCCGGTCACGCCGATCAGCCCGACGTTCTGCGAGAACGACGTATGCGGGAACGAGTTGAAGATGCCGCCGATCAGCGTGCCGAGACCATCGACGCGCAAGCCGCGCACCAGCGTCTTCTGATCGACCGGACGATCGACCATGTCGCCGACCGCGAGGAACATGCCGGTCGATTCGATGAACGTGACGAACATCACGGTGACCATCGTCGCGATCGACAGCGGATCGAAGTGCGGCAAACCGAAGTGGAACGGCATCACGAAACCGACCCACGGCGCGTGCATGACGCCGTCCAGGTTGACGCGGCCGAGCAGCAGCGCGATCGCGAAGCCCGCGACGATGCCGAGCAGCACCGAGATATTGGCGACGAAACCCCTGGCAAACTTGTTGATCAGCAGGATCAGCGTCAGCACGAGCAGCGACAGGCCGAGGTAGACCGGATTGCCGTATTCGGGATTGCCGACACCGCCGGCCGCCCAGTTGATGCCGACTTCCATCAGCGACAAGCCGATCACCGAAATCACGACGCCGATCACGACCGGCGGGAAGAAGCGCAGCAGCTTGCCGACCGCGGGCGCAAGCAGAATGCCGATCACGCCGGCCGCGATCGTCGAGCCGAAGATGTCGAGGAGGCCGAGCGAAGGATTGGTGCCGATCGCGAGCATCGGGCCGACGGCCGCGAACGTGCAGCCCATGATGACGGGCAGACGGATGCCGAAGATCCACAGTCCGAGCGTCTGGATCAGCGTGGCGATGCCGCAGGAAAACAGGTCGGCGCTGATCAGGAAGGCGACCTGGTCTTTCGGCAGCTTCAGCGCCGCGCCGATGATCAGCGGCACCGCGACCGCGCCAGCGTACATGACCAGCACGTGCTGGATGCCGAGAGTGAGCAACTGGCCGGCCGGTAGGCGCTCGTCGCACGGGTGAACCGTGTTCGCTTGCATGTCGTCTGTCTCCACCATCTCGTTTTGGGATGACTCCAAGGTAGCGGGGACGAAAAGTCGCAACAAGACCATACGTGGCTATTCCGGCATTCCCGGCGACGATATGCAAAGGCCTATTTTGAAAGGCAATTTAAAGCCACGGGTGGGACGGATCGGCAGCGCAGCGGCGCAGAGCCCCATGCGGCGGCGATTGCGGGCGGTGCGTCGCGTGCGCGGCGCGGCTTCGTCGCCGGCGGGGATATGTGTGAGAATCAATGACGTGTATCACGCTGCACGCATAGTCCTGTTTTGACGATGCTCGCCCCACGAGGGGGTTAACCCGCGAATGGGCTTTTTCCCGCGTGTGTTTTGGCCCGTTCGCCGAACGTTCGCGGTGTCGCGGCGGCCTCGTTTTTTGCTTCGCTTGCCGGTCTCGTCGCCAGCCTCGCTGGCTCCTTCCTGATCCTCATTTCAACGTCCCTGCGCTCATGAGTTTTCTCGGCATCGATCTCGGCACCGGCTCCCTGAAAGCGGCAATCGTCGACGAACATGGACGCGAGCAGGCGGTATCGAGCGTCGCGTATGCGCTGGTTACGCCGCACGCGGGTTGGGCCGAAATCGACGTCGAGACCTGGTGGAATGCGCTCGTCGATGCGATGGCGGCCCTGCCGCGCGAGCTGCGTGACGGCGTGCGCGCGATCGGCTTCTCCGGCCAGATGCACGGCGTCGTGCTGCTCGATGCAAACGGCGCGGCGGTGCGGCGCGCGATGCTGTGGCCCGACTCGCGCGCGCTCGCCGTGCTCGATGCATGGCCCGAGCCGCAACCAAATCCGGTCGCGCCCGGCATGGCCGGTCCGTTGCTGCGCTGGCTCGTGCTGCATGAACCGGAAGCCGCGCGCCGCACGCGCTGGGCGCTGCAGCCGAAAGACTGGCTGCGCGTCGCGCTCGGCGGCGCGTGCGTGACCGATGCGTCAGACGCGTGCGCAACCGCGCTCGCCGATCCCGCCGGCGCGTGGGACGCGGCGCTGCTGGAACGCCTCGAGATTCCGCGCGAGTGGTTCGCGCCGCTGGCGCCGTCGTATGCGGCGTCGGGCGCGCTGTCGCCGCAGGCCGCGCAGGCACTCGGCTTGCGGGCCGGTATCGTGCTCGCGACCGGCGCCGCGGACACGCCGTGCGCGGCGCTCGGCAGCGGACTCGCGCACGACGGCGACGCGCTGCTGACGACCGGCAGCGGCGGACAGATCGTCGTGCTCGCGAACCACGAGCCGGCGCCGCTGAAGGGCTTGCATCGCTATCGCGCGGCGAGCGATCACTGGTATCGGATGGCGGCGATGCAGAACGTCGGCATCGCGTTGGAGCGGGTACGCGGATGGCTGTCGTATGAGTGGGCGGACGCTTACCGCGAGGCATTCGGCGAGGCGGCGGATGCAGCCGCTGATGCAACGGGTCACGCGGCGTCGACGCCGACCTTCCTGCCGTACCTGACCGGCGAGCGCACGCCGTGGCTGAACCCGCAGGCGCGCGGCGGCTGGCTCGGTTTATCGCTCGAGCATACGCGCGGGGCGATGATGCGCGCCGCGTTCGAGGGCGTCGCGTTCTCGTTGCGCGCGGGGCTCGACGCGATTCGCGCGAGCGGCGCGCCGGTGACGGCGCTCAAGCTCGCGGGCGGCGGCTCCGTCGATGCGCGCTGGCGACAGCTGCTTGCCGATGCGCTCGACGTCGAATTGAACGCGGTCGATTGCCCGAACGCAGCGCCGCGCGGCGCGGCGATCCTCGGCGGTCTCGCGTGCGGTCACTGGCTAACGCGCGATCTCGCCGCGCTCGCGCCGGGCGCGACACGCGTTGCGGGCCCACGAGGCGATGCGGCGCTTGCCGGACGCTATGCGCGCTTCGTCGATTTGTATGGCCGGGTCGAGCCATGGTTCGGTGGCAGGGCGCCGCGCGAAGCGCAGTAGCAGCGACGGCGTCGAACGCGGCGCCGAGTGCGATCGGCGGCGCAGCCTTTGCGCACTATGCAATACCATTACGCTTTTCGCGCGCCACGTAGTCACTGGCACGCGATGCCCTTTTCGCACTCACGCACTCACGCACTCACGCACTCACGCACTCACGCACTCGGAGGAGCATTGATGATGAAGAGCAAAGCAGCAATCGCATGGAAAGCCGGCGCCCCGTTGACGATCGAGGAAGTCGATCTCGAAGGTCCGCGCGCCGGTGAGGTGCTGATCGAAGTGAAGGCGACGGGCATCTGCCATACCGACGACTACATCACGCACTGTCTGCCGCTCGAGTGCATCAACGAGGGCTTTGACCTGATAAAGAAGGGCGAGTCGATCCGCTCGGTCGTGCTCTATTAAGCGAGGAATATCACGATGCTCGAACTACTATCGTCGCACGCCTGTCATGGCGGCGAGCAGCGCTTTTACCGGCACGAGTCGCGCGCGATCGGTCTGCCGATGCGCTTCTCGATCTATCTGCCGCCGCAGGCGTTGCATGAGAATGCGGGACGTGTGCCGGCGTTGTTCTATCTGGCCGGACTGACTTGCACGGAAGAAACGTTTCCGATCAAGGCCGGCGCGCAGCGTTTCGCGGCACAGCACGGCATCGCATTGATCGCGCCGGACACGAGTCCGCGCGGCGCGGGTGTGCCAGGCGAGAGCGATGCATGGGACTTCGGTGTCGGCGCGGGCTTTTATGTCGACGCGACCGAGGAGCCGTGGTCCAGGAATTACCGGATGTACTCATACGTGCGGGATGAACTGCGCGAGACGGTGCTTGCGAACCTGCCGATCGATGGCGAGCGCCTCGGCATCTTCGGTCACTCGATGGGCGGGCACGGCGCGCTGATGCTCGCGCTGCGCAATCCGAACATTTATCGGTCGGTGTCGGCGTTCGCGCCGATCGCGGCGCCGATGCGTTGTCCGTGGGGCGAGAAGGCGTTCAGCGGCTACCTCGGCGAGAACCGTGAGGCGTGGAAGCAGTACGACGCGAGCGAACTGGTCGCGCACGCGACGCACAAGTTCGCGGCGGGGATTCTCGTCGATCAGGGACTCGCGGATCAGTTCCTGCCCACGCAGCTGAATCCCGACGTGTTCGAAGCGGCGTGCAAAGCCGCGGGGCAGCCGTTGACGTTGCATCGGCACGAAGGCTACGACCATGGCTACTACTTCATCTCGACGTTCATCGAGGATCATCTCGCACATCACGCGAAGGTGTTGCTCGGCTGAAAAACGTCGTAAAAGGCGGCGCTAAATGAAAAAACGGCGGCACATCACGTGCCGCCGTTTTTTCATGTGATCGCGACGCAAGCGCCGCTCAATGCCGCTTCAGCAAACTCCCGCCATACACCGCCGCCGATAGCACGGTGATCCAGAAGCTCGTCGGCCAATCGGTATAGAACGCGAGCGTCAGCCCGAGCCACGCCTGCGCGAGCGCGAACACGGCCGCGAGCACGAGACCCGTCGACAGCCGCGTGCTCAGGTTCTGCGCGGCGGCGGCCGGGCCCACCATCAGCGTGAACACGAGCAGCACGCCGACGATCTGCGTGCAGGCGGCGACGGCCAGCGCGGCGATCGCGAGAAACAGCACCGACACGCGGCGCAGCGACACGCCCTTCGCTTCGGCCAGCTCCGGCTGCAGCGATGCGAACAGCAGCGGCCGCATGATGGCCGCCAGCGCCACGAGACTCACCACACCGAGCGCTGCAAGCACCCCGAGCGTCGATGCATTGACGCCGAGCACGTTGCCGAACAGCAGCGCCGTCACCTGCGTCGCATACGCGGTGAAGAAATGCAGAAACAGCAGCCCGAAGCCAAGCGACAAGGAAAGAATCACGCCGATCGCGACATCGCGTCCAGCGAGTCGCTCGCCAAGCGCACCCATGCCGACACCGGCCGCGAGCGTGAAGCCGATCATCCCCCAGATCGGCGAAATGCCGATCAGCACCGCGCCGGTCGCGCCAGTAAAGCCGACATGCGACAGCGCGTGGCCCGCGAACGTCTGTCCGCGCATCACCAGAAAATAGCCGACCACGCCGGCCAGCACCGCGACGATCCCCGACGCCGCGAATGCGTTCACCATGAAATCGTATTCAAACATCGTGCGTGTGTCCGTCGCGTGAGTCGTGCGGGTTTGAGTCACCGTGTGAGTGGCCGTGTGAATGACCGTGGCCGTGGTCGTGCGAGTGACCGTGCGAATGCGTATGTCCGCCGTCCTCGTCGTGTTCGTGCTCGTGATCGTGCTTCTCGACTTCGACACCGCCCGACATCACGAAGATGCGGCCGTTCACGCGCATCACATCGATCGGCGAGCCGTACAGACGCGACAGCACCGGCCGCGTGATCACTTCATCGACGGTGCCGAGCGCCGCGACGCCGCTGCCGAGATACAGCACGCGATCGATCGAGTTCAACAGCGGATTGAGTTCGTGCGCGGAGAACAGCACCGCGATGCCGAGTTCCTGCTGCACGCGCCGCACGAGTTCGACGACGCTCTTCTGATGATGCGGATCGAGACTGATCAACGGTTCATCGAGCAGCAGCAGTTTCGGATTACCGAGCAGGCATTGCGCGAGCAGCAGCCGCTGCCGTTCGCCGCCCGACAACTCCGACAGCGGCCGCTTCGCGAGATTCGTCCCGCCGACGAGCTCGAGCACCCGATCGACGTCCGCGCGCGTTTTCGCATCCGCATGCGGCAAGCCCCAGCGATGACCATCGGCGGCCATCGCGACGAAATCGCGGCCGCGCACACGGCGGCCGGCGAGCGCGCTGCGCGTCTGCGGCATATAGCCGATCGACGCGTTGCCGCGCTCGACCGTCTGCCCGAGCACGCGAATCGCGCCGTCCGCGGCCGGCACGAGGCCGAGTACCGCGCGCATCAGCGTCGTCTTGCCCGCGCCGTTCGGCCCGAGCACACCGATGAACTCGCCCTGCTTCACGACGAAGCTGGTGTCGCGCAGGATCGTGCGGCCGCCCAGATCGAGCGTCACGTTGTCGAGTTCGAGCACGGGCGTGTCGCCGCGCGCGGTGCGTGCGCCTGTCAGCGCACCTGCTGGCGTTCGATGGCCAGTCGGAATCATGGAGTTTTTCCTTTCGCGTTGGCTGCACCGTTCGCGCCGTTCGTGTCGCCCGCCGCGAGCGCCTTCTGCAACGCGTCGAGCTGCGTCAGCATCCACGTCTGATAGGTCTTGCCGGCCGGCAGGGTTTCGGTGACGCTCAACGTCGGTACCTTAGATTGTTGCGCGAGCTTCAGCATGCGTTGGGTCAGCGCCTCGGTGGCCTGGCTGTTGTAGATCAGCACGCGCACACGCCGCTCGCGCAGATCGCGCTCGAACGCGGCGATATCGGCCGCGCTCGCTTCGGTGTCGTTCATCGCGGCGAGCTGGAAGCGCTGGTTGCGCATGTTCAGGCCGATCGCGTCCGACATATAGCCGAACACCGGCTCCGTCGCCGTGACCGGCAGGCCTGCATAGCGGCCGTGCAGCTCGGCGACCTTGGCGTCGATCGGCTTCAGCGAATCGAGAAACTTCGCGAGGTTCGCATCGTACGCCGACTTGTGCGCCGGGTCAGCAGCGCTGAGCGCGTCGCTGACCGCGCGCGCGACTTTTGGCATCGTCGCCGGGTCGTACCACAGGTGCGGATTGTCGCCGCCTTTTTTGCCGACGAGGTCAGCCACGACGATCACGGTGCGCTGCGTGCCTTTCGACGCGGCCAGCAGCTTCGCCATCCACGGATCGTAGTCGGCGCCGCTATAGACGATCAGGCTCGCGTGCTGCAACGCGCGTGCGGTGGCTGGGCTGGCTTCGAACAGATGCGGGTCCTGGTCCGGGTTGTTGAGGATGCTGGTGACGTCGACACGATCGCCGCCGAGTTGCCGCACCACGTCGCCATAAAAGTTTTCCGCGGCGACGACCGGGATTTTCGCGTCGGCGGCGAACGCGCCATGGCCGAAGCCGAGCGCCGCGAGCGCCAGCAGACAGGTGCACAGATGGTTGCGAACAGACATCGAACGCTTCAGCACGCGCTGCGCACTCGACAACATCAAGCGGATCGTTTTCATCGTTGTTTCCTGCTGCTTGAGAGTTTGAATGAGCCACTCGGGGTGGCAAGGCCGAATACAGCGTTGAGCTCTGCGCGGCGCCGCGCGCCTGATTACGACGAAGCGCCTGGCGAGCCGCCGGCGCCGCCAGGCTTCGCCGCTCGCGCACATAGCCCGCACAGGCCGCTCAGCTCGATCACCTGGCGATGCACCTCGAAGCCATGCGCGGGCGCGCTGTGCGACAGGCGGTCGGCGAGTTCGGCGCCGGGAATCTCGACGGTCGCGCCGCAGCCGTCGCACATCAGGAACTGGCTGCGATGCGGCACGCCGATTTCGCAGCAGGCGACGAACGCGTTCTTCGATTCGATCCGATGCACGAAGCCATGCGCGACGAGGAAATCGAGCGCGCGATAGACGGTGGTAGGCGGCATGCGACCGCGCTCGGGCGCGAGCGCGTCGAGCAATTCGTACGCGCCGACCGGCCGCTCGCTCGCGACGATCGCCGCATACACCTGGCGACGCAGCGGTGTCAGCGCGAGCCCCTGCGCCGCGGCGTGCGCATCCGCATGCGCGAGCCGCATGGCGTGCTGTTCGGCGAGCGAAGTAGTCATCGGCGTGGATCTCCTGGCGTGGCAGCCCCCGGCAGGCGGCGAGGTCGAAATGATATAACGTATCGCGATTTTTTGTCAGTGGCGCGAATCCTCGCGTCGTGGGAAGCCTGCCGCGCTGCACCATCGAAATTCGTCCGCGTGCCTTGACATGACCCGGCCCGTATCCGATCATTCGATCACTAGCCGAGCAATTGATCGCAAAACGAGCGTTCGCTCACTACGCGCCAAAATGTAAAAACGAACCGGAGACAGGCAGTGGCACGATTGAAGGACAAGGTCGCCATTCTGACGGGCGCGGCCAGCGGTATCGGTGAAGCGGTAGCTCTGCGCTATCTCGACGAAGGCGCGCGCTGCGTGCTGGTCGACGTGAAGCCGACCGACAGCATCGGCGGCGCGCTGCGCGGCACCTACGGCGAGCGCGTGTTGAGCGTCAGCGCCGACGTCCGGCGCCGCGAGGACATCGAGCGCATCGTCACGAGCACGCTCGGCTGCTTCGGCCAGATCGACATCCTTTTCAACAACGCGGCGCTGTTCGACATGCGCCCGCTCCTCGACGAATCCTGGGACGTGTTCGACCGCCTGTTCGCGGTCAACGTGAAGGGCATGTTCTTCCTGATGCAGGCGGTCGCGCGGCAGATGGTCGAGCAGGGCCGCGGCGGCAAGATCATCAACATGTCGTCGCAGGCCGGCCGGCGCGGCGAGGCGCTCGTGTCGCATTACTGCGCGACCAAGGCGGCGGTGTTGAGCTATACGCAGTCCGCGGCGCTCGCGCTCGCGCCGCATAAGATCAATGTAAACGGCATCGCGCCGGGCGTCGTCGACACGCCGATGTGGAACGAGGTCGACGCGCTGTTCGCACGCTACGAGAACCGGCCGCTCGGCGAGAAGAAGCGCCTCGTCGGCGAGGCCGTGCCGCTCGGCCGCATGGGCGTGCCCGACGACCTGACCGGCGCCGCGCTGTTCCTCGCGTCTGCCGATGCCGACTACATCACCGCGCAGACGCTGAACGTCGACGGCGGCAACTGGATGAGCTGAGCCAAGAGCAGTAAGCGGGCACGTTGGCTGCTCTGCCCGGCGCGTCATTCCGTCAAACGAACGCAGCATCACATAACGTATGAGAAAGGAGACAACCATGAAACCAGCTTTCAAATTCGCGCTGAAGGCGGCCGGTGCCGGCGCGGCCACCTGCTTTGCGCTGAGCGCATCGGCGGCGACGGTGACGATCGCGACGCTGAACAATCCGGACATGATCGAGCTGAAGAAGCTGTCGCCGGCGTTCGAAAAAGCGAATCCGGACATCAAGCTGAACTGGGTGATCCTCGAGGAAAACGTGCTGCGCCAGCGCGCGACGACCGACATCACGACCGGCAGCGGCCAGTTCGACGTGATGACAATTGGTGCGTACGAAACGCCGCAATGGGGCAAGCGCGGCTGGCTCGCGCCGATCACGAACCTGCCCGCGAACTACGACCTGAACGACGTCGTCAAGACGGCCCGCGACGGCCTGTCCGCGAACGGCCAGCTGTACGCGCTGCCGTTCTATGTCGAAAGCTCGATGACCTATTACCGCAAGGATCTGTTCGACAAGGCCGGCCTGAAGATGCCCGACCAGCCGACCTATGACCAGATCGCGCAATTCGCCGACAAGCTCACCGACAAGTCCAAGGAGCAATACGGCATCTGCCTGCGCGGCAAGGCGGGCTGGGGCGAGAACATGGCGTACGGCACGACGGTCGTGAACACCTTCGGCGGCCGCTGGTTCGACGAGAAGTGGAACGCGCAGCTGACTTCGCCGGAATGGAAGAAGGCGATGACGTTCTATGTCGATCTGCTGAAGAAGGACGGCCCTCCGGGAGCCAGCTCGAACGGCTTCAATGAAAACCTGACGCTGATGTCGTCCGGCAAATGCGCGATGTGGATCGACGCGACGGTCGCGGCCGGCATGCTGTACAACAAGCAGCAGTCGCAGATCGCCGACAAGGTCGGCTTCGCCGCGGCGCCGGTCGCGGTCACGCCGAAGGGCTCGCACTGGCTGTGGGCGTGGGCGCTGGCGATTCCGAAGTCGTCGAAGCAGGCCGATTCGGCGAAGAAGTTCATCGAGTGGGCGACCTCGAAGGAGTACATTGAAATGGTCGCGAAGGACGAGGGCTGGGCCTCGGTGCCCCCGGGCACGCGCCAGTCCACCTACGCGCGCCCCGAGTACAAGCAGGCCGCGCCGTTCGGCGACTTCGTGCTGAAGGCGATCCAGACCGCCGACCCGGATCATCCGACCTCGAAGCCGGTCCCGTACACCGGTGTGCAGTTCGTCGGAATTCCTGAGTTCCAGTCGTTCGGCACGGTGGTCGGGCAGAGCATCTCCGGCGCGATCGCCGGTCAGATGACGGTCGACCAGGCGCTCGCGGCCGGCAACGCGGCCGCGGATCGCGCGGTCAAGCAGGCGGGTTACCAGAAGTAACTGCGAGCAGTGAATCCGCAGAAGTAACCCGGCAGGCCCGCCGCATCGACCGATGCGGCTCGTGAAGCAGGGCGGCCGTTGGTCTGCGCCGTACGCGATGCGGCGCGTGCCGTGTGCCATTCAGCACGGCACGCCGCGTCGCACGCACGCGGCTCGGGCGAACGCTCCGCGCATTACCGAACAGGTGGTCCATCATGCGTCCTTTGCGCCTACCTTTGATGCACGCCCATCCGCAGACAGAAAAAGAACGCGAGGAGCGTAAGGCCAATTCGGCCCGCTGGCTCGTGGCGCCGTCGGTCAGCGTTCTCGTGCTGTGGATGGTCATTCCGCTCGCGATGACGATCTGGTTCTCGTTCTCGCACTACAACCTGCTGAATCCCGATCTGCGCGGTTTCGCCGGTTTCGACAACTACCGCTATCTCGCCACCGATCCGTCGTTCGGTCCGTCGATTGCGCACACGATCGAGCTGATCGTGTGGGTGCTCGTGATCACCGTGGTCGGCGGGGTGCTGATGGCGATCCTGTTCGATCGCAAGTTCTACGGGCAGGGCATCGCGCGCCTGCTCGCGATCGGACCGTTCTTCGTGATGCCCACCGTCAGCGCGCTGATCTGGAAGAACATGATCCTGCACCCGGTGTACGGCCTCGTCGCGCAGGGCATGCGTGCGCTCGGCATGCAGCCGATCGACTGGTTCGCCGACTATCCGCTGACCGCGGTGATCATGATCGTCGCGTGGCAGTGGCTGCCGTTCGCGTTCCTGATCCTGTTCACGGCGATCCAGTCGCTCGACCAGGAGCAGAAGGAAGCCGCGAAGATCGACGGTGCGGGTCCGTTCTCGATGTTCTTCTACATCACACTGCCGCATTTGAGACGCGCGATCGCGGTGGTCGTGATGATGGAGACGATTTTCCTGCTGTCGATCTTCGCCGAGATCTACACGACCACGGGCGGCGGTCCCGGCAACGCGACCACCACGCTGTCGTACCTGATCTTCTCGCTCGGCCTGCAACAGTTCGACGTCGGTCTCGCATCGGCGGGCGGTATTCTCGCGGTCGTGCTGGCCAACATCGTGTCGTTCTTCCTCGTGCGGATGCTCGCGAAGAACCTGAAAGGGGAGTACGAAAAATGAGTCACGTTGCCTCCACTGCGGCATCGACGACGCAACCCGTCGCGGTGCCGACCAAATCGCCGTTCGATACGATTCGCCGCGGTATTCCCGGCGTCATCGCGTGGCTCGTCGCGTTGCTGCTGTTCTTCCCGATCTTCTGGATGACGATCACCGCGTTCAAGACCGAGCAGCAGGCCTACGCGTCGTCGCTGTTTTTCATGCCGACGCTCGACAGCTTCCGCGAGGTGTTCGCGCGCAGCAACTACTTCGCATTCGCGTGGAACTCGGTGTTGATCTCGGTCGGCGTCACGCTGTTGTGCCTGATCCTCGCGGTGCCGTGTGCATACGCGATGGCGTTCTTCCCGACGCACCGCACGCAGAAAGTGCTGCTGTGGATGCTGTCGACGAAGATGATGCCGTCGGTCGGCGTGCTCGTGCCGATCTATCTGCTGTGGAAAAACAGCGGCCTGCTCGATACGGTGTCGGGTCTGATCATCGTCTACACGCTGATCAATCTGCCGATCGCCGTGTGGATGGCGTTCACGTACTTCGCTGAGATTCCGCGCGACATTCTCGAAGCCGGGCGTATCGACGGCGCGGCGACATGGCAGGAGATCGTCTATCTGCTGATGCCGATGGCGCTGCCCGGACTCGCGTCGACCGCGCTGCTGCTCGTGATCCTGGCGTGGAACGAGGCGTTCTGGAGCATCAACCTGTCGAGCTCGAACGCCGCGCCATTGACCGTGTTCATCGCATCGTATTCGAGTCCTGAAGGGTTGTTCTGGGCGAAGTTGTCGGCTGCTTCGTTGCTGGCGGTCGCGCCGATCCTGATCGTCGGCTGGCTGTCGCAGAAGCAGCTGGTACGCGGCCTCACGTTCGGGGCGGTCAAGTGATGGCGGACCCGACGGCGGGTCCGGGCATCGCGCGATATGCGTTGATCTGCGATTGCGACGGCGTGCTGATCGACAGCGAAGCGGTGGCTGCGCGTATGCTGGTGCGAGAACTCGAGGCGCGCTGGCCCGGCGTCGACGTCGAGCCGGTCGTGCTGCCGCTGCTCGGGCTGCGCATCGAGCGCGTGTTGCAGGACACCGCGACGCAGCTCGGGCAGCAACTCGGCGTCGACGATATCGACGCGATCCGCCGCGCGGTCGAAGCGGCGGCGATCGAGGCGCCCGCGGTCGACGGCATCGAGATGGCACTGACCCAGGTGCCGCTCGTCAAAGGCTGCGCGAGCAATAGCTTCCGGCCGTACGTCGAGACGGTGCTGGCGCGCACGGGCCTGAAGCGTTTCTTCGGCGAGCGGCTGTTCTGCGCCGACGCGGTGCCGAATCCGAAGCCTGCACCGGACGTGTATCTGGCGGCGGCGCAAGGCTTCGGGATTGCGCCCGCCGCGTGCCTCGTCGTCGAGGACAGCGTGACGGGTGTCACGGCGGCGGCCACGGCGGGCATGGCGGTGCTGGGGTTCATCGGCGGCGGTCATGCGAGCGATGCGCAGATCGACCGTCTGCGCGCGGCGGGCGCGCGTCACGTGTTCGACGACATGCGGCAGTTGCCCGACCTCGTCGCGCAATGGACACTGTCCGCGACGGCCGCGGCGCGATGAGAGCGCGAACGAACGCGACACGACACGGCATCAGGTAGCAGAATGAAGTGACGAGCAGCATCGAACAGCATTACACGGAGACACATCATGGCAAGCGTAACCTTGCGCAACATCAGAAAGGCCTACGACGACAACGAAGTGATGCGCGACATCAATCTCGACATCGCCGATGGCGAGTTCGTCGTGTTCGTCGGGCCGAGCGGTTGCGGCAAATCGACCCTGATGCGGATGATCGCGGGCCTCGAGGACATCACGGGCGGCGATCTGAACATCGACGCGGTACGCATGAACGACGTGCCGCCGGCCAAGCGCGGCATCGCGATGGTGTTCCAGTCGTACGCGCTGTATCCGCACATGACGCTGTACGACAACATGGCGTTCGGCCTGAAGCTCGCCGGCGCGAAGAAGCCGGAGATCGACGCGGCCGTGCGCAACGCGGCGAAGATTCTGCATATCGACCATCTGCTCGATCGCAAGCCTAAGCAGTTGTCGGGCGGGCAGCGGCAGCGCGTCGCGATCGGCCGCGCGATCACGCGCAAGCCGAAGGTGTTCCTGTTCGACGAGCCGTTGTCGAATCTCGACGCCGCGCTGCGCGTGAAGATGCGTCTCGAGTTCGCGCGCCTGCACGATGAGCTGAAGACGACGATGATTTACGTGACGCACGACCAGGTCGAGGCGATGACTCTGGCCGACAAGATCGTCGTGCTGTCGGCGGGCAATCTGGAGCAGGTCGGCAGCCCGACGATGCTGTATCACGCGCCCGCGAACCGCTTTGTCGCCGGCTTCATCGGCTCGCCGAAGATGAACTTCATGGAAGGCGTCGTGCAGTCGGTGTCGCGCGACGGCGTCACGGTGCGTTACGAGACCGGCGAGACGCAGCGCGTGTCGGTCGAGCCCGGCGCGGCGAAGCAGGGCGACAAGGTGACGGTCGGCATCCGCCCCGAGCACCTGCACGTCAGCGCGACCGAGGACGGTATCGAGGCACGCACGATGACGGTCGAATCGCTCGGCGATGCCGCGTATCTGTACGCGGAGTCGAGCGTCGCGCCGGACGGTTTGATCGCGAGGATTCCGCCGCTCGAGAGGCATGTGAAGGGCAATACGCAGAAGCTTGGCGCGACACCGGAGCATTGCCATCTGTTCGATAGCGAAGGGAAGGCGTTTCAGCGCAAGATCGTTGAGGTGTTGGCGGCTTGATGAATGGAAAAGCGGCGCGTGGGCGCCGCTCTTCGCGATTGCGATGGTCGGCGTGCGCTATAGGCGTGTGCCATATATGTCCGTGCACGTCCGTGCATCCTTGCTGTGTCACATTGGAATTATCTGATGTTGTGCCACCGTGCGGTCTGACTGTCGATCAGCGATAGCAGTTGCTGCGGCCCCGTATTGGCCGCCGAATCGTCCATAGCGGTCCTATTTACGAACAGTTGTGTGAACTTGGCGAACCTCAAGCGAACTTCTCCGCTTGACAATTGTTCGAACAATTTCAGAGTTTGGCTAATCGACGCTGTCAGCCGGCCCGTCATAGTGTGGTGTGCCCGAATCCTTTCAGGAGTGCACCGAGCCAATGACGAACAATCCAGCACCTCATCGCCCACAGACGCCGCAACCTCCCGCCCTCAAGCAACTGGCCTTTGCCTTTCCGTTTCTGCGCAAGGCGCAAGGCAATGCCAGTGCATCCACCCGTTTCACCGACGAGCACGACATCTACCGGCTTCTCGCCGGGAACGAGTCGTCCGGCGCGTATCTCGTCAGCCGCAAGGGCATGTGGCACGGCGGCATCCACATCACCGAGGCGGGCGCGGGACAGGCGCTCGACCTCGACGCCGGACTACGCTGCATCGCGGATGGTGTGCTGATCGCGTATCGCGCCAACCAGGACTATCCGGTCAGCGAAGCAAGCGTGGACGGCAGTAACGTGCCGCTTCAGGCTCCGTACAGCACGGGCTTTGCCCTGGTGCGGCACGACATGGAGTTTCCGCGCGGCACGCAGCTGACGTTCTACAGCCTGTACATGCACCTGATGTCCAACGCTGACTATGACAATTTCCCGAAGCGGCAGAAACCGGCGTACTGGTCGCGGCAGTGGCAGGTGACGCAGTTTGCGCAGGACAGGCCGCGGCCGGGTCGCAGTGGGCAGATTGCGGATCCGTCACAGGTGGGTCTGCCTGTGCGCAGGACGCCGAACGGCTCCATCGTTGGCATCCTGCCGCAGGGAGCAAGTGTCAGCATCGGCAAGACTGAAACGGTGCATGGTGCAACGTGGGGCCAGCTAACGGAGCTGCACGGAGCAACGCTGTATGCGCCCGAGGCGGGCGGCTATGTCGCAACGTCCGCGGCGGTGGACGGATGGATTTGCCTGGGCGCGCAGAATGGCGGGCCGGTCGTGAAAGAGGGCATTCCGGATTCGATGTTCGACCGGGTGATTGTCACGACGAACCGGACGTGGAGCGCGGGCGATCCGCAGGGGACAGCCGGTGGATTTCCCGTCAAGGCCGGTGACCTGATCGGGCACCCTGGCCGCTATGACTCGCTGAACGCGTGTACGAGCGGAACGCGGATGGCGCACATCGAGGTGTTCTGCGACGGGGGCATCAGGCGGTTCATCAAGTCCGGACGTGACTGGGTTCGGGCCAACTGTGCGCACGAGGACCGGTGGAGCGAGCTGGGCCTGCCACCGGAGCCCACCATTCTGCGCGTGGAGCGTGGAACGACCCTCTACCATGACCATGCCAATGGGCAATCCGGCAAGGACCCGAAACAGACCGATGTGGTCCAGGCTTATCGATTTGCCGCGCTGCCGCAGGATGACGGTCACAGGTTCATGGAAAAAGACCCCGGTAGCGACGGGACGAAACGGCGCTGGTGGAAGGTAGACAGCGCGGATGTGCGAGGCAACTCTATTCGCGGATGGGTACGTGAGCAGAGCTTCGAGGGCGGTCGCGTGACGCGGGAGTTTTCGCAAAGCTGGATCGACTTCGAGTGTCACGACGAGGACCATGATCCGACGCACACCATTTTTGCAAACACGGGCGACTATGTGGACTATGCACTCGGCATCGATGTATCCGATGCGGGTTCACTTGGCAAGCTAAGCCCACTGATGGCCGCAATCTACCGCGTCCTGTATCCGGGCGGTGACGGTCTTTACGCGGCAGACGAGCTTTGCAGCGCGGGATCAAGCCCCCAGCATTCCGGATTTCCATGGGCCGCGTTTCGCGCATCGCGTCTCATCGCGAAACACGAAAGTGAATGGGCCAATCCGGCGAAGTGGCAGGCGCTTGTCCGTGCCATCGAGCAGCGCACCGGGCACAGGCCCGAGCATGAGGAGGAGAAGAAGCGCATCGCGAAGCTTGTGTGGTGGGACGAGGTGGCCGCGGGCGTGCCCGGCTTCCCCGGATCGGATGTGTATCACATCAATCCGATTGGGTTGGTGGGGAATTTTATCAATACGCAATCATGTGGTTGTATCAACTATGATGCGATTTGGGTGCCTCACCCGGCGCCCGCGTATAAAGATAGTCAAATCGTGAGTTGGAGTCACTATCGACTCCCAATTGATACCTCGCCGGGTCGAATTGCCGGTAATAGCCGAAGGGGCGGCGATGCGTCAAAAATCTCTCAAATTAAGGTCATAAATCTTTTGGTTCAAAAAGGTCGTCAGTATCACTTGAGCAGGGACGATATTGCGATGATTTTGGCAATGACTCGTCACGAATCTGGCTTCAATCCAGATGCCGCCGCGGGAACGACTTCCGCTTCAGGTTTGGGTCAATTTGTTGACCAAACAGCAAGCTCGTATGGAATCGATACAAATAGTCAGCGTTTCGATGCAGAACAAGGTGCCGATGCGATGGTGAGGCATTATTTGGAAAATAAGCGACTTGCGATTACTGGCGGGGCCATTGAGAGAAATGTTTTTGTGATGACATACGCGTATCACCATGATGGCCCCAGTCTGGCTTATGGCGGAAAGGAAATTTCGGAGGCCAAGGTTATGCCAGTATTTGATCTTATCTTGAATAACATATGTTCTAACGTGGTGGACTGGGGTAGCCAATGAAAGCAATGCTGATAATTCTTGCGATGGTCTGTGCAACCTGTTTTGCATCCGCTTCCGAACCTCTTGTATCCGTGGAGAGTCAAGACCTTGGACCGGTCCCAGAAGTAATTCGCTCAGCCATCGAATCAGACATCTCCTTCAGACCCTATAGGTCGCTGAATTGTAAACTGCAAGGGAAAAAAATTCCGCTGTCATCGGGTAGTTCGGTATCTACATGGTTTGTCACGACTAGTGAGGCTTGTGGATGGGGGGCGGCACTAGGTCCCATATGGCTAGTGAAAAGACCGTCAACAGGCAATCCGTCACTCATGCTTTCGACTGGTGGCTATAGTGTGGCGATTGCTGGGAAGTCACGCGGAGGCCTTGTTGGCATTTACGTCGATTTCGGAACTGCCGAGGAGAGCGTTCGTAAGCGTTACTTTTTTGACGGGGAAAAATACGTGCCGAGCACCAACTAACTAGCTGGAGTGCTTTCTAATAGCGTCCTCTGAGAGTATTTTATCAACAAGGCTAGGGGTGCAATTGCGGCATTTGTAAAAAGCGGCGTTGGCACTGTGGACGACGCACAATATGCGGCCGCCAAAGAGCGGGCGTCAATTGCTGCACCAGTGGGCATCCAATTTCAAGGGGGAATATCGGATGGAATTCAGTCATCTTATGATTATTCGGCTAATCGTGGAATTTATGCCGTCAACGAATCAACTCTGAGATATATTCATTTCCATCAAGCATGAAGATTGATGATATATGCAAAATTTAAAAATCTTCTGCATTTGTGTGATGATGCTATTATCTGTCGTCAATGCGGCAGAGCGAACTTATTCACCGCAATTTGAACGATGCACTAAAAAAGTAGCATCCAATAGTGATGCACAAACTGATTGCGTCGCCGCTGCGGTGCAAAAGAAGTGACTGAATATCGCTTATGCGAATGTAGTCCAAAAACTCGCACCCGAGGATAAAACATATTTGGACAAGGTGCAGCACGAATGAATCACGTGGCGTGATGACAACTATAATTTTCTCGCCGAACATGTGTCAGGTTCTTTCGGTACTACGCGGGGAACGAGCCTCGATTTCATGTTGCGTTCGGTGTTTGATAGGGCAAGCGAGCTTGAAATGATTTCGGACGAAATGGGCGGGACTTAGATGTCACGGCTTTACATCGCGGGCGGCTGCGTTAGCACCTTATTAAAATGATAAAAAAATTGCTTTTTTTCTCCTTTGTGTCTTCTTGGGTAATTGCCTTTTTGGGTCCTTGTTGCGCAGCCCGGGAGGTGACTTTTTACTCAAAATCACTCGATTCCGCCGGTAAGCTAAAAGGGAGATGGTCGCCGACTGCAACAATCTGGAGGGCATAAAGATGGATGGTGATCTTCAGGCAGAATTTACTATCAATTCAAATCAGATTGTCATTAACTCTGTCTTGAAAGAAAATATTAAAGAGGATGAAATTATTAACGTCTACTTCGAATCTCCGCTAGATCTGGGGCGAGGTGGTATGGGTCTCGATTGGGATAATTTCTCCAGAATTAGGCGAATCGGTTATATAAAAATCAAGAGTGAGCGTGATCTCGTTTTAAATTGGATCGGATTTTACACTAACAACACAAGAGAATATAAATGGGTGAGCAAGCCAGATTTTTATAAAAATAGCGGAAAGATTGATTTTCATAGGTGTGGAAATTAAAAATTCTTGATACATTCGGCTTGGCGGTCCGTCATTCCGGTCACGCTTCCATCATCGAGCGGGGCGTTTGTGTGACCGGCAAACGCTAGAGGTGCTTGCGGGCATTGACGCGATAGAGCGCGACCGCCACGCATCCGAAACTCACGCCTCCAACGCCGCCCGCGCACACAACTCATCCGTCACCAGCCCCGACAACCACCCACCTTTAAGCACAGCAATCAACGCCTCACGCTTGCGCTGTCCGCCCGCAAACCCAATAGTCGGCCGGCGCGGCGGCGCGTCGAGCGCGATGCTCGTCACGCGCCGGCCGGTCGGCGATTCGACGGACGCGCCGGCCGCATCGATCGGCAGGCCCAGCATTTCGGCGACCGCGCCGTTGTGCATCAGTTCCTTCACCTCGCCTTCCGTGATGAAACCGTCCTCGTGCAACGGACAGGTCATGCCGATGTTGCCGATGCCGACGAATGCCACATCCGCCTGCGCGGACAGCGACTCGACGATCCGATAAAGCCGGTGATTGCACCACTGCGCGCGCTCGGCCTCACTGTCGGCGAGCAGCGGAGCCGGCAACAGAAAATACTTGCCACCGGTCTTTTCAGAAATGTGCAGTGCGACGTCGTAGCGGTTCGAGGAGCCGTCCTGCGCGATCGCGCCGACCATCGATACCAACCGGTGCTGCGGACGGTCTAGCTGCGCGATCTGATCGACCGCGGCCTTCAGCGTGCGGCCACTGCTGACCGCGACGACCATCGGCTTTTCCGCGGTCAGATAACGCTCCATCACCTGCGCGCCGGCCACCGCGAGCTTGCGGTCGAGTTCCTCGGAGGTATCGCCGTCGATCGGCACGACCTCGCACATGCTGAGGCCGTAGCGCTTCGACAACTGATCGGCGAGCGACAGACAATCGGCGAGCTTGTGATCGACCCGCACGCGGATCAGGTTCTTTTCGACCGCGAATGCGACGAGCCGCTGCGCGACCGGCCGCGACACCTGCAGCTTCTCGGCGATTTCGTTCTGGGTATTGCCCGCGATGTAGTAAAGCCACGCGGCGCGCGTGGCGAGATCGAGTTTTTCTGTGGACCTGGGCACGATGAGATTTCGCTTGAAGTGTGCCGATGATAGCGGCCGGCGGCGCGTCTGTCGCGCAGGCCGGCCGCGGATGACGCTCAGGCGAGCGGGGCGCGGGCGGGATCGAACAGCGGCCGTACGTGGCGATACAGCGCGCGATACGCTTCGAGGCGCGTGCGCAATTCCGCGTGGCGGCGCGGATTCGGCGTGAACTCCTTTTCGACGGGCGGCTTGGTCAGCACGGTGGCCGGCTCGCCGCCTGCCGCGAGCCAGCCGAGACGCGCCGCGCCGAGCGCCGCGCCGGTCTCGCCGCCGCCATGCTTGACGGTGACGGTGTCGAGCGCATCGGCGAGCAACTGGGCCCAGTAATCGCTGCGTGCGCCGCCGCCGAGCAGCGACAGCACCTTCGCTTCGGTGCCGGCCGCGCGCAGCGCGTCGAGGCCGTCGGTCAGCGCGAGCGTCACGCCTTCGAGCACCGCGTAGCCGAGCAGCGCGCGGTCGGTCGCGTGAGTCATGCCGAAGAACACGCCTTGCGCGTAGGGGTCGTTGTGCGGCGTGCGCTCGCCCGACAGATACGGCAAAAAGAGCGGCGCGCTGGTCAAGGCTTCGGCGGGCAGCGCCTCGATTTCGGCGAGCAGCGTCGGCTCGTCGGTCGACGTGAGCTTGCAGACCCAGCGCAAACAGCTCGCCGCCGACAGCACCACGCTCATCTGATGCCAGCGGTCCGGGATCGCATGACAGAACGCGTGCACGGCGGAGGCCGGGTTCGGCCGGAAGCTGTCGCCGAC
>NZ_WHNQ01000080.1 GCF_009362785.1 Paraburkholderia atlantica | reverse complement strand
GGCTGAACGGATTCTCCCGCGTTCGATGCGTGCGAGACTTCTTCATCTGACTGGGTAACTGGCCAGCACGCTCGTATTTCCGGGCCGTGCGCTCGCTCATCCCCGTACGCGCCGCAGCCAGCTTCTGGCTCACCCCTTTCTGCCGTTCTTCTCGCAACAATTTGATTTCTCCGTCTTTTTTCATGCCGGCTCCGCAAGGAGCCGCATGATAACGGCGCACCAAACCTCAACAGCTCGGCCGCCGGAAACCGGCAAATCTAGTTGTCGCTACCGGCAGAAGTAATTGTCGCCAGACATGGTAGTTTGCCGTTTCGTCGACTACAGGAAAAGCATGCAATCCACGGGCAGAAACTCGCGCTACCCACCTTGAAATTCTCCCCGTGCATCTATTTCTAGATCCGCTCAGGTAGTCGCGCCCGCTGTACGGCACGCTGCTTGCCACCAAAAACCGAAGGCCTCCCGGCGCCATCGGCCGGTCGATGTTTCCAATATTGACGCATTCAACAATCCGCGTGACATGCCTGCGCATTTATGGCGACTCTTTGGAGCCCGACGATTTCTGCGGCGATCGCGCCTCGTGCATGCCAAGGCAAAACTCAAGGGAGCGCGCCATTCATATTTCTGTGCTTTGATGCCTCGGTGCTCGTCTGAAGGCATGAAGAAAGAGCTCATGGAGAAACATGTTGCGAGCATGGACGGTTAGTTGCGATTCTGACGAAGACAATGAACGCCTGGAAGCGTGGCGATATGCTTCGGATCGCCGATCAGTTGCCCGGGATCGCGGAAAGCCTCGCGCGCGAACGGGAGAGCAGAAATTGCCGCGGTGATCATTCAACGCCCATAGCGCTCACCGCCTGAGGAGCGGCTACCGCCTATATGAATCCCACGACCCTTGCTGAAACCCGCCGAGCATGCCCAGCATCGACCCCGAGTCCCGCGGCCGCAGCAAGGTGGTCGATATCGCGAAAACGAGCGAGCGCGCGATCCGTTGCGACTATAACGATGGCATCCGCTCGCATGGCGGCTAACCCTGCAAACAGCTCTTGCCGGTTTTCGATCGAGGTATCGGCCAGGCGTTCAGGGTCCAGCAGAACCATCCCTGCCCGTGCCCGAAATTGCACCAGCGCGCCGTGTTTCGTGATCCAGTCCCCTATCGCGAGCGCGGCGCTGTTGCCCAGTCGCTCGCGCGCGTTCGACACGAGGGCGGGCGATGGGTCGATTCCCGCTATCTCACGCGAGGGCCGCATAAGTGCGGCGAGTTCAAGGAGTAAACCCTCTCCGCAATCGAGGTGGACAACGGGGCCGGAGGTTCGCGCAAGCAACGATGATTGTTCCCAAACCACCGTGCTCCAACGAGATCTCCTTGCAAATTCATCGGCGAATTGCCCGTCGCAGCATCCCTGTATGGACTGTGCGATCGCGGGCGAGGCATACCACCGCCTACGGGGGCCGGCCAAGGCCACCGCCTGCCGTGCAACTCGCCCCGGTGCGCGGTAAGCGAAGCGCCATTCGGGTGTCGTGACTTCGACGATGCCCGAGCGGACGGTAGCGCGCGTTGGCATGTCGCTCCATGTTTCCCAAAGCGAAGCCTCTCCCGCAAATCCGATTTCCTTTGCCAAATCGGAGAAGTGCGATACGGCGTGGCTCGACGCAGTACAGGTGGGGCTGCAAGGCACGTGACGCAGTGGTCCTATTCCTAGCGTGGCCAGTGCTGCCAGCGGGGATATTGGTCCATTTTCCGCCAGTGTCTTCGCGATCGCATCGCGCCAGCCGGCGTTCAGTGCCTGCGACCACGCTTGCGCGCAACAGGCTGGGAATCCCCGGTCGAGCAATAGTGAAGGAGACATGGAATCGAGCGATGTTTCCTGTGGGCCATCTTTCCGATTTGCTTCGATCAGGAGACAGTAAACAGCGAATTCGCGAGCGTCGCATTCTGTGCCGTCCTGCATCACCGGGACGTGCAGTAGAGCGTCCGGTGCGGTTTCGCGCACCGATACCGATAAGTCCGCGTGCTTCGCATGGTCGAGTACGGCCTGCAGCGACGCAAATGGCGCCCAGACGAGCGTCGCCCCCACGATCCCGCGCCGAACGGCTTCGAGCTCGGTCGACAGCGTCGCTTGCGCGGAGCGTTGGAAACTGGCGTCCCATCGGGCTTGCGCCTCTTGGCTTGTGAAATTGACACGCGCCCGCGCGTGGGCCGACAGGTGCCTATGCGTATCCATAGCCATTTCCGTTTGCGGAACAAGCAGCCTCGGCCAGTTCAGCGATATCGCGGATGCATTCATGATCGAGGCGCCTCGTCGCGCATATCGTCCAGCAAATCTTCGAGCAAAGGCTCCTCCCCGACGGACCATGCGTCGATCATCATTGATTCGAGGCGTATTCGACTCGCTGAAACGCTCAGGGGTGGCCTCCCGCCGGCCGCCAACCCGCGCTCGGCATCTTCGAACAATCCGTACCAGACGGCGCAGTCGCTCGATCGCAAGCGCCAGTCCCCAAGGATCGCGGTGCCGGGACAATTGCCTTTGCACATCAAGAAGAAGCGGCAGCCTGCGCAGCCGCCGTCCGATCGTGCCGTTTCATACAGCGCCAATTGCCGTTCGAAGCCTCGACGCCGTGCCGGCAGATAGGCGATCCCTTCCTTGTTCGTTCGTCCACAATTGGAAGGTGTGCCGTCGCCTTCCACACCAATGACCGCGCGCGTCGAGTAGGCGTCGCAAGCATGGAATACGCACGCCGCGGCCGAATCGTGGCCTCTCAACATTGCCTCGATTTCCTTGAAGACATCGAAACGAATCGACGCGAGCGATGCTTCCAGTTCACGTAGCGTCCGCATGGCAATCAACTGTTCTTCGACAGTCATTTGCAAGTGTGCGGTCTGTTCCGCGTTGTCTCGTTCGAGCAAATGCAATCGCACGCGTTCGCCCCCCAGCCGATCAAGAAACTGCAGCCACTTGCAAAGCCGCGTCAGCCGTTCGCCCACCGCGTTGAGCCGATGCAAGGTAACGATGACCCTCGGGGGCGTACCATCGCGGCAGAGCCGCTCGATGACGGCCTCCGTCATCGCCGTCGCCCGCCGCGTCGAGATCAACGTGCCGGCCCAGCGCTCATCGTTCATTTCTCCGGGGCCGTCGATCGATACTCCGACGTTTACCGAGTAGGAGGAAAAAAGCGCGAGATCGGCTTCTCGTACCAAGGTGCCGTTCGTCTGCATGCCGACGGTTCCGTGACGATCGTAGCCGAACTCGAGCAGGCGTCGCAGATCGGAGCGCTTGGTCAGCATGACCTCGCCGCCGAAAAGACTGAACGGCACGCCGATTTCTTCGAGCTTGCCGATGACGGCGTCGACGTCATACTGAGGTTTGCGTGTTTGGCTCTCGCGAGCGGCCTGCTGATAGCAGTACTTGCATTGGATGTTGCATTTGTCGCCCAGCGGTCTTACTTCCACGGTCATTGTCGGCCTCCTATGGACAGGCGCTAAGCAACACTACGCGAGATAGCCGAACGGAAAATCCGCGCGTGCTTGCTCATCGACCTCTTCCTTTCCGGCCATCGCGGGTAGAGACAGCGAGCGCCGCCCATGCTGCAGCAAGTATCCTCGGGAACGCAGCGATGCCAACGCGGACTCGACCGCGTCGTTCGACAGACGAGCCGCCAATTTTTCGAGGTCTTTGTCGACGCGAGGCGAGCGGCATAAATCGAGCACGGCTACTTCAGCTTCGTTGGCAATATAAAACGGTTCGCAGGCTACGCTGCGGGAATCTTCGATCAAGTAGCCACCGTCTATCGGGAACGCACGCAACACAGGCGGCTCGGGCTCGTCGAACCAGCGCGCACGCCAACGCTTGACAGCCGTGCGCAGCTTTTCCAAATCCAGCTCCGTGGCAGACGAGGGGGCCTCGCCGTCGAAGAAATAAGCGAGGTTCGAAAGCGCTTCATCGGGAATCTCATAGATCTCAGCATAGGACCTGAACGGACGGACCGAACGAAAACCGATCATCTCCGCTTGTTCATAGTTCGGGCTGAATCGATCGAGACGGATGCGGCCGCACGCGACCGGGGGCTGCAAGTGCTCGAGCAACGGTACGATTTCGGCTGCGGCATCGTATTCCTCGGAAGGCTCCTCCGGAAATCCGTACAGAATCGACCAGATCACGCCCAAGCCGAGTTCGCGGCAATTTCTGAGCAAGCGGACGTTCAGCAAACGATCCACGCCTTTTCTCATCAGCCGGAGAATCGGATCCGAGAGGTTCTCGATGCCCGGTTGAACCCACGTCACTCCGGAGCGTGCCAAGGTCCTCAGCTTTTCTTCGTCGAAGTTGGACTTAATCTCGTAAAACAAGTTGAGCCCGCGATGCTCCCCTACCATCGGTTCGAGGACATTCGCAACATGCTTGGGGCTTAATATATTGTCGGTTGCTGCCATGCGCGCTATTGCATGCCGCACAACGAGCGTTTCGAGTTCGTCGAGTAAGCGGCTCGGTGATTTCTCGCGGAAAGTCATGCCCTCGCCGTTCAACCCGCAAAAGGTGCAATGATGCTTTTGCCCCCACCAGCAACCTCTCGACGATTCGAACGGGATGGATGGGCGCACCCTATAGTGCTCCTCCAACTCGGATAGTTGGGCAAAGTAATCGCTGTAATCCGGAACGGGCAGTTCGTCTAAATCCCGAGTCGGACTGGTGGCGACGACGCCATTGCGCGGCGCGAGCGAAAATTCGGCGCCGTGCCGAGCGGCGTTTCGTTGCAGAAGTTCCTTGACAAACGGTGCGAACGTTTGATCCGCCTCGCCGGTGAAAACGTAGTCGATTTGCGGGAAATGCTCGCGGAGCACGGTGCCCATTGGACCATGACAATTCGCTCCGCCGAAGCAGACGACGGTGTCCGGACTCGAAGCCTTGACGGCAGCGGCGATCGCGAGCGAAGCGGCCGTCTGCTCGAACATCGTTGTGAATCCCACTACGCGCGGCCGAGACGCCATGATTTTCTCTGCCGCGAAACGCACGAAGGCCTGCGCGTATTGGTCACGCAGTGCGTCGAGATCGCCGATACCTGCTTTGTCGAGCGCACTATGGCGTTCACGCTCGTACGTTTGATCCACAGGGCGAATCCGGTCCGTACGGAGCGCTTCGGCGAAGAACCAATCGCCGATCAGCAAGTGACTGGGTAATCCGCCGGCAAGACACTCATTCAAATCGAGTCCTATCCACTGCGCGAATGTGAGGTTCAGGTAGAGCGACGACGCACTCAGGCCCGCGCGTCTCAGAGTCGCCTGCAGCAAGCCCAGCGCAGCGGAGGGGCGCACTACCGACACGACCGGCGCCGATAATAGCAAGACGTCCATCGTTATCCCCGCGCCGTGGCTATTCGACGACGCCGCGTCGTGAGTTTGACCGGTTTGTCTCGCCGCTCGGCGAACGCTCGGGCTTGCGAGAGCAAATGGATCGACGAGTACAGGCGGTCGCATGCCGTGCATACGCCGTCGAAGTCTTCCCGTTCGAGCGGGACCGGATCGTCCGCGGTTGTCTGGACGAGCACTTCCACGGGGCCCTCGCTGCCGATCCATTGAAGGAGCGCATCGTCATCGGCTTGCCATATCGCGCGATTCAGGCCGCCCTCTCGAATGTGCCCTACGACCATGCTTTCGCTATGAGGCAGTACACCGCAGCACGGATACACGTTTCCTTCGGGGTTGACCTGAAAATTGCGGAGAACCGACGTGCACGGTCCACGATAGGCATACTCCCAGCGCTTGCGCAGTTCGGCCCGGTCGGCCTCGATGTCGGCGGCGCGTCCCGTCGAATTGATCGCCGTTTCGTAGATTTGAACGCTATCGTCAAGCGCTAGGGCAGTGCGCAACGACTCGGCTGTGATCTTTGAATCGGGCTCAATCACCACGGCAATTCTCGCTTTCACCCCTGTGTCGATCGCTGCCGAGACGGCGTTAGCGATGTGTGAGATCTTCACGAATTGCGCATGGGCATCGTCGTACGAGAGCGTTACCTCCGAGAGGCCCACCGCCTTGAGCGTTGACACCACATCCTGCGCGCGCTCACGGGATTTGGCCCAAAACGCGCTCGTGGTGATGCCCGTGCGCAGGCCTAGCCCGGCCGCGTGCTCGATTGCCTCACGAACGAGCTCCGGATGAAGGAGCGGATCGCCGCCGACGAAATGAACCGCGTCGAAAATGTATGCGGCCGCAGCCTGTGAAATCGCGGCTTTGACATCATCGAGCGACAAGTGCCCTCTTTTTGCCATATCCGACGAGTAGCAGCAGTGAGCGCAGTTCAATGGACAGCGCAATGTGACATTGATGACAAGGGCGACTGGATCGTTCTTCATCGGCGTTCTCGCGGATATACGAAACTAGTCCACTGAACCAGCCGAATTGACTCGGATTCGCCGCGATGGATTACAATACTTCCATTTCAACGGGATCACCCGCTTGGTGTATTGACGGGTGTATCTCATGAGCTTTTCTGTCGAGACTCCTTAGTACCATCGAATAAACCACGCACAATCACGTCGCGCAGGCGAGATCAACCGCGCACGCCTCACCAGGCCGAGGGCCATCGTGAGGCTGCGCTGCATCGACATCAGCTCTTCGCGCTCGCCTTCACTGAATTTGATTTTGCGCATGCAACTTTAGACCGGTGCAATTTCGTTGGTTCAATGGACGAGTTCGTTGCGAATCGGCGAGAGCCTCGACTAACAAGCGGCGCTCGAAAACTGCCCCGTACCGCTCCTGCTATTCGATTAGACGTCGATATGGATAATCGCGGCGTGCCGCGGCTTGCTCGCGACCGCGACGGGTTTCGAACGAATCATTGCTTCGACCTTGTCGCTGATTTGGATTCCACATTGCGCCAGATAGGCCTTGGGGTCGACCGAAATCGCAGAAGCGGACGGCGGATTCGCTTTTAACGATTTGGCTGCCAGTTGGGCCTTTTCGAGATCGACGATCACGTCATTGGTCATTTTTTCATTCCTCATGGTTTAGCCTGCGCTTTACCGGTTCGAGTTCGCAGGCGATCGAATGCGCGTACCGATGGAAAGACGCTGCGCGTGAGATTGAAACGAAGTATCGATTTTCACTCAGACATCGATATGAATGAGCACGGACTGCCGCAGCTTGCCACCGCCTCCAAACGGCTTACTACGAAGGGGGGCAGCGACTTTGTCGGTGATCTGGACGCCGTGCTGAGCCAGAAACGCCTTCGCTTGTTTTGCTTGCGCGGACTCAGACGAGGAATCGTTGCCTTGCATTCCATCGATGCTAATAGCCATATCATTACTCATTCTCATGTCCTCATGGTCGAATGAACATTTCCTGGTTGGGCGGCATTTGCACTTCCCATTGTGCAGAGTACTCCACACGTAGCGACCTTGCCGCCGACTGCGTGTCGCTAAATTAATCAACGTTTTAGCGCTCGCTCAGTGCGCACCCCGGAAGGCCTGGTGCCCGAAGCCCTGCACACGTTGGAACCCCTGCGGTCTCTGCACGCCGTGCAGTCCCTGACTACGCTGCACTCCCCGAAAATCAGCGACAACTCTCATAGAAGCCACGTGCTGCCCGGTCATCGAGTGAATCTGCCAGACTTGATCTTCATTGAGGGGTAATACCACGCCCTGTTCACCCATTCGTCTGCTCCTGGAAGTCTAAGAAAACATTGAAACGTCACGACGAACCGAAACACCCCCAGCCCCTTACATTGGCACGCGCAAAACGTCGTCCCACGTCCGTCTTATGGCGCTGGAATTTGAGAGCAGAGCAACAATTCTCAAATCGAAAAACTGCATACTCGCATCCTCAACTCCCAGTGAGTTGGACGTCTGCAACTGACGAGCAATAGCCGCGCCAGACGGAAAGCGAGATAATACGACTAATCGGTGGAATCGCCTGTCGCAAATGTCTCAACCTTGTCGTACATCGAACAATATTAAGCGACATCAACCTGCTGTTCACCGCCTGGTGGCGAAATGAGGCTCTGTCGAGGATTTGTCGCACTAACGCGATCGGAGTAAGATTGGTTTTCGATCGTGAATGACGAACGGCATGGGACGAAAACACCGCGCAAGGCTTTGCCGCCGGGCATCGGCAAGGTTCTCAAGCGACTGCACTATCCGCTGGACGATCCTGCTGTGCGTACGCTGGTATGTGGTTTATTCGTTTGGCCTGCGCAATCTCGAGGAATGATGGGCAAGATCTGGTGTCCATGGCTTGATGTCCAAGTTGCTTTAGCGACTCTTAATCGACTGGCGCGTGCACAACAGTTACAGATGGAGGCCCGCACCCTGAACTGCACCCCAAAAGTTGGACACGGATCCAACCTTTTGGGTGTTTTTCATGGCGAAGCACGATAAGCGGTTCAAACTGAAGTTAATTAAAACGTATTTGCGCGGGGGAATTGGGCTGCCAGTACTGGCAGCCCGCCACGGGATCGACTACTCGATGCTTCGCCGCTGGGTTGATGCCTATCGTTTGCACGGCGACGCAGCTCTTTGCCCTAAGCGCAGCCAATACGGCGTTCACTTCAGGCTGAAGGTGCTCAGGCGCATGTCGCGTGACGGGCTTTCCCTGCGCGAAGTCACTGCTCTGTACGATATCCGCGATCCCGCCAGGGTCTCGCAATGGGCCCGCCTGTATGATGAGGGCGGTATAGATGCTCTGATGCCCCGCCGACGAGGGCGTACAAAAAAATGCCCGAGACCCGGCCTGACCTGCCTGTTGAAGAGAAACCTACCGATGCGCGATCACGCGAAGAACTACTCAAGGAGCTCGTGTATCTGCGCGCGGAGGTGGCGTACCGAAAAAATGTATGGTCCGCCCCGGCTTTGCGAGCAGGCACTTTCAAACGAAGCAGTTTGCGTAAATGTATCCGGCCTCTCGCGAGTCAGCCGCTTTTGACGGCAAGGCCATGATGGGATATGCACGCCCGGTTCCCAATAAGCTTCGTCGGCCTCAAAGGCCGGTTTTTTTGAGCTGGGTTTACCGAGCGCCGTTGCGCTGTTTCGTCATCAGGTGCGGGCAAGCAAACTTGGAAGGGGGCGCAAAGTCTCCTATTGCTGTTGCGGTTGTCGCAGATACAGAGAGCCGTGTCGTGTGAGGACAGCCCACGCAATGCGCGCAAGTTTGTTGGCCAGCGCCACGATAAGCTTGTTGCGGTGTATTCCTTTCGCCTCCATCTGATTCAGCCAGACACCGAGATGATCTTTGGTTCGATCCAGATGCAGAACACAGGTGCGAGCACCATGCAGCAGCAGCTTGCGCAAATATGAGTTTCCACGTTGCTGATACCAAATAGGCGCTGTTTGCCGCCTGTGGAGAATTCCCGGGGCACGAGCCCCAGCCATGCCGCGAGATGGCGACCGGACTTGAATTGCGTTCCGGTGCCCGCAAACGCGGTAATTGCCGTCGCTGTCAACTGGCCGATGCCAGGCGCAAGTGTCAATCGCGTGACTGCATCGTCGGCGCTCGCAATAGATTCGATCTGGCGCCGAATCAGAAGCAGGCGCGCCTGAATGGCACGGTATTCCTGCCACAACTTGTTCGAGCAAACTGTGCATTGCTGGCGTCAGTCCATTCTGGTCGTCTGAGAGATCCGACGGCATGTCGCGGATAAAGTAAGCCGCTCCAGCGGGAAGCGTAAGGCCGTATTCGAGGAGAAACGTACGCGTCTGATTGATGACGGAGGTCTTGTTGCAGACGAGCCGTTGCCGCACCCGGTCCAGCGCCTGTAAGTCGAGCTGTGGGTCGGTCTTTAGCAGCGCGAATCGCATGGTGGGACGCGAAATCGCTTCAGCAATGGCTTCTGCGTCGACTAGATCAGTCTTGTTCGACTTGACGAATGGCTTGACGAACTGTGCAGGAACAATGCGGACCTCATGTCCTGCAGCGGCGGCTTTCCTTGCTAGCCAGTTACTGCCGGGGCAAGCCTCCATTCCAACGATGGTCGGGGACGCGCGCGTCAGGAATTCAATGAGGCGCTCACGCGTGAAGCGCCCCTGAAAGCCGGCTTACCAGCGGCGTCGAGACCGACTACGTGGAATGCCGATTTACCAATGTCGATACCCATTCTGGCCACGGCGGATGTAACGCGCTGATTCATGACACACCTCCTCGGAAGCTGTACGTGTCAGCCCTGATTATGCAGCTATCCGGAACGCCGGTCGGATCGTCAATCACAAGACCGTGCAGCGGCTGATGGGTGAATTGCAGCTGAAATCACTGGTGCGCCCAAAGCGCTACCGCTCCTGGCGCGGCGAAGTTGGACGCGTTGCACCGACCCTGCTAAATCGCGAGTTCGAGGCACGCAGGCCTGATCAGAAATGGGTAACCGACGTGACGGAATTTAATGTCAACGGCGAGAAGCTTTACCTGTCGCCTGTGATGGACCTGTACAACGGTGAAATCGTGGCGTGGCAGACGGCTCGGCGGCCATGCTTCGAGCTGGTCAGCAACATGCTGAAGAAGGCCGTCCCGCAGTTGGGTACCCGGGACAAGCCGTTGTTACATTCAGATAGGGCTGGCAGTACCAGATGTCTGCCTGGCGGCGAATGCTTAGCGCGAATCGGCTACGGCAAAGCATGTCGCGCAGAGGAAACTGCCTGGATAATGCCGCAATGGAAAGCTTCTTTGGCACGCTAAAATCCGAGTTCTTCCGCCTGACCCGATTCGACAGTATCAAACAGCTGCAGGCCGGACTGCGGCGATACATTCACTACTATAACCACGAGCGCATCAAGCTCAAACTCAATGGGCTGAGTCCCGTGCAATACAGGACTCAGCTTCTGGCGGCCTAGAAACTTACCGTCCAACTTGGTGGGATCCATTCACGCGGCGGGCGGCATTTTGCCGACACGCGAACCTGATAATCCAGATGCGCGCTCAAATGAGGAACCTCGAGTCCGTGTTCGGCCATCATCTCTTCGACGTTGCGCAGGCTCAGCGAGTACGCCACGTGCCAGCGCACGCAAAGCAGGATCACGTCCAGCGGATGATGCAGCCGCTTGAGCACTTTGCCGAGACCGCCGGGCACGCCTTGCGCGTCGTCTTCGTCTTTGCCATCGTGTGTGTCGTACGTTCCGATTCGAGCGATTCTACCCGACCTCGCCAATGCGACTGAACCTACGAATTCGCTCGATCGCAGTCGCCGGTTCCGTGCGGATGTCTAAACATGCGCGACTTGTAAGGAACACCACGTCATTGTTCGATAGCCGACACAAGTGCGCGACGCAACTGCGGGCCAATGCGTCATTATGCCTATGCTCTGCGGTTCCGAGCGTTTAGGCCCCCACATGGTCCGGAAGGTGCTTCGAGACAGGCTTGGAACAGCCCGGTCGCTGCGCAATCGCGACAAAGAGCATTGTCACGTTGCTGACTGAGTCCGGTAGCATCAGGCAATGCAGTTACCTGATCGCTTTATCGTGGCGACCGCTTCCCCACGATGCCATCAGTTGTGCCGTGCGTTGGGCACCACCGGGTTCAGCTGAGTCTGCGCGACCTTGAGCAATTCGACACTGGCGCGACAAATTTAGCGCAAGCTTTGAACGGTGGGTAAAGGCAGCTCGCCGCACATCCAGCACCACGGCATCTGGACGAGCTATTTGTGTCGTTGTGCCGTGAGCTTACCTGCGACGGCGTGCCGTTGATGAACAGGGGCCGAACTCGACTACCTGCGGCAGAAACGGCGGGACTAAGGCGCCGCCAAGCGGTTCTTCAGCCACGTGCTTTGTTCTAGCCCCGTGCCGCGCACTCAACACCGATCAGCTTGGGAGCGAGCCGGCAGCCAGAGCCGACATTCCCAAAACTGGCGGGCATCAAATATGTGCGTCAAGACTGCGGCCCGGGTGAACAACCGTGCAGACCCTGCGTAACGCGCGCCCGGTCCGCACTGTCTTCCGATTCGCCATGACAACGCAAACCATCCGCTTCTATCACCAGGGGTCCGTCCGCGAGGTCGCGGGCGTTCCGGCGACGCGCACCGTGCTGCAGCACCTGCGCGAGGACTTACGCTGCACCGGCACCAAGGAAGGCTGCGCGGAGGGCGACTGCGGCGCGTGCACAGTCGTGATCCGCGAACTCGACGCGCGCGGCGAGCTCACGCTGAAGGCGGTCAACGCCTGCATCCAGTTCCTGCCGACGCTCGACGGCCGCGCCCTCTTCACCGTCGAAGACCTGCGCGCCGCGAACGGCGCGCTGCATCCGGTGCAGCAGGCGCTGGTCGACTGTCACGGTTCGCAATGCGGCTTCTGCACGCCCGGCTTCGTGATGTCGATGTGGGCGCTCTACGAAAACCAGCCCGCCAGCGCCGGCCTGCCGACCCGTGACGAAATCGACGCCGCGCTGTCCGGCAATCTGTGCCGCTGCACCGGCTACCGGCCGATCATCGATGCGGCGCAGAAGATGTTCGACTACGCGCAGCATCCGCGGGTCGCGCTAGATCGCGATGCGATCGCGGCCACGCTGCGCACACTGCAGCGCAAAGACACGTTCGAATACAGCGCCCCCGACACGC
>NZ_WHNQ01000079.1 GCF_009362785.1 Paraburkholderia atlantica | reverse complement strand
CGGCACTGCCACATCGCTGCTCGCGACGGGCACCCGAGCATTCCCTTCGGCTTGTTCCACCCAACGTCGGAGCAGGTTTGCGTTCAGCCTGTGATCCAGGGCGATGGCCGCAAGCGATACACCCGGTCTTCGGCAGGCTGCCACCACCTGGGCTTTGAACTCGACGCTATATCGCCGGCGTCGACGCCTTCCAACCGGTGCCTCTTCTTCGATAGTGTTCACGTGTCCACCTATTTAAGTGCACACGATGCTCCCAAGACCTTCAACGCTACTCAAGACGGGATGGCCGGGCGCTTACAGCCAACGTTTCGTCATACCGAGAAGCGGGGGCGGGGGCATGACTGTATTTGCCGGCCTGAAGGAACTGTACAGTGGTGAAATTGTCGGCTAGGCGGTAAGGGAACGGATGACGACAAATTTGGTCATGTCGACGCTGTTTCGCGCTGTCGTGACCCGCCGGCTTGGTTCACCATAGCGATCGAGGATGGCACTAGCGCCGCTCGCCTATCAAACACTCATCGGCCACCTTGACATACACGCGTTGCTGAGCCGCCGTGGCAACCGCTACAACAACGCCCCGATCGAATCCGTCGGGGCAACGCCGAAAAATGAACTGGTCTAGCATTAATGTTTTGCCACGTGCGAGCAGGCACGTTTGGCGATCACCGAATACATCGAAATCCTCTACAACCGGCAACGCCCGCAGGCGCTGCTGACTACCAATCGCCTGTCGCGTTCACACGACGCTTTTATCTGAATCAAATCACTGCTTAACCTGTTGGCCTTCGACAATTCCGTCTGATCCAGTATCGCACGCATCGCGAAGCCATGGCCGACTTGTTCAAATACCTTGATATGTTCTATAACCGCCAGTCGTCGTCATTCATGGCGTGGCTTTCACCAACTCAGTTCATGCAGGACTGGCCTGCGCGGCTAATGGACTAACTCGGGGGCCTCTGGATGGCGAAAAACCGGGCGCATGAAATGGGTCAACCGCTCCCTAATTTCGATAGAAGCACTTCACAATTGCGGCGGGCGTGCGGAACACTTCCGCCGCGGGTTCCTTGCCCGCAATCAGTGATCTGGCCAAGACAAACAGCGGAATGGGAAGCCAGTTCCACCAGTGCACCTTCCCCTCGGACATCGGCCAATGCTACGTTTGATACTACGCCGCTGATGATTGCGCGAGTTCCTTTTGTCATCGCCTAGGTTCTCGGCCGACATTGTGCCAAGCCCAAAGACCGGCCACCTTACTCCGTCGCCTGACTCCTCGGACCATCTATCGGGCCGGTCCCACAGTAGTAGGGATAACTCTCGGTAGGGTCTTTCTGGTTTGTGTATATGCATACATCGCTCGCTGCGACCGCAAAGGCCTGCGCCGCCACACCCATTAGAACCGCGGACAGAAGGCCACCAAAAAGCACTCTCTTCATCTTTTCCATATACATTCCTTTGTTAACATGCCGTAAATTATGTGACTCGTCCACTGGGCGCCGCAATCGCGTACCTTACGAAATTGTCTGAGCGACTGCCAGAAAAAAGCATCAAGTATATTGATACCAACGCACGATCGTCGTTGGGGACCGTGCTGCTAGGTCGAGAGGTGGTCTCGGGCACGACGCGGGCAAAGAGCCCACGACTTCCGGTTACTTTTTGATGCCATTTTCATTTCTTCGCATTCCTGCCAACAGACTGTTGCCGTTCACCGACGGGCAAGTGCCGCGTGCCAGCACGGTCCTGGTTCATGCACCTGTCGCGATCCCGCCGCCCTGGTAAGTGTTCATACTGTCGTTCATACTGTCCGCAGACTATTGCGGGTGGCCTGTTTCGCGCTGAATGCCATTGAGTGTGCGTCGGATCATCTTCGTCATTTCCTCGTGTCCGCTGAATGCGTTATCGCCGCCTCCTTGTTGCTACGAGAAACATGGGCTCGACATACTATCAACGATATTTTATCAGGCATAAGTTACTTTTACTTTTCATCATCCGCGTCATTAATGTATAAATATGATTTTGGTTTCTATGGTCATCGTGGACTATAGGTCATCAAAAGGCGAAATTGGCTGCCACCTATAGTTTGCATAATAGAATGTGTTGAGTGCTCAGCCAGACGATCAGATGCTTGAACTTACCGTTTTGCAAAGTGGAGAAACGAAACCGATGATGAGAAGTTTACTTGTTGTTGTCCTTGCGCTCGGTGCATCGTATTGCGCTGCTGCTGAAACGTACGAAAGCTGCCCGATGCCTGCCAACATCAAGATTGCGCGGGGTGTGTACACGGCAACAACCAACGATAACGAGGGTGAATGGATTGGTACTTCGAGAGGGCCGGGCGACGGTAATATCAAGGAATTTACTTCTGCCATGTTTTTTCCGCCGCAACTTGATAATGACGGTTCTGTGCGATCGCCGTTAGTCCGGTGCTCCTACGAACTTGCCCAAGGCGGCCATTTGGATCTACGGTTCGACCCTAGGCCGCCGCTACCTGGTCTAAGGGTCGATGTAGGTTTATGGCGCCGGAAATCCGGACCTTACGATCTCGACTACTATGAATGCACTGAGCGGGCCGCTTGGCGTTGTAGGTTCGAGGTCGTTCGGCGGCCCTGACCTGAGCAATCGTAAGCGTACGATTTCTCTCGCCTCGCTTTTGCGTTCAGCAAGATCCGCGATTTCGTCCGCAACACCGACTTGCGGGCGCAATGATGCCCGGTCGAAAAGAATGTGAGCCAACGTTTCGTAATACCGAGAAGCGGAGGTATGGATGAATCGAATTTCAAAAGCGGTCTATACGAAGGAGCTCCGCGACAAGCGGTCAAGCTGACCTTGATTGAACGTGTTGGGATATCGGAAGATTTCTGACGATTGTCGGCTCCACTGAAAACGGAGGCAAACTGGGGGCGCTCGGCGAAGCATGTAAGCTCAAGGACGTCGGACGACAAACTCCCGGAGCTTGCCGGCTTAAGTTCGAGAATGGGGGGGCGCGGAATCTGAGGTTTTGCTTGCTGGTCATGTTGACAACTGTCTGGACCGTGAGAGTTTTGATGATTACGTTAAATTCTCCGGCGCTCTGGAAAATGGAAAATTCTTGTCGAGTGGGCGTCGAAAATTAGCGTTGACCAATGTCTTGGCTCAGACCATGTCCTAACTATCCGGATTTGAGGTCCAATGTAGTGCGAACTGCAGAGCGACTGTAGCGATGGACGTCGTATCGGAGCGCTTCGCCGCAGGCGAGAATGAACCAATAGGGAGTAGTAGTTTTGAAACTGAAGAAGAACATGAGGGGTGTTTGCACTCGGAATGCCGTGACACTCGCACTAGCCGTATGGCTCGTGACAGGCTGCTCTGCCGGGGCACAGCGGGATGCGTTCGTGCCGCTCGTGCGCAGCATGGCAGATCGCCTCAACACCGCGGACCAGGTCGCTCTGAACAAGTGGGACACGGGCCAACCCGTCTATGACCCTCAGCGAGAAGCGCAAGTCATTGCAAATGCGGTGGCGATGGCGTCTGAGTACGGACTAACCACGGAGGATGTGACAAACATTTTCTCGGACCAAATTGAAGCTAACAAAGAAATTCAGTACGAGCTGCTCAGCAACTGGATGCGTCAGGGCAATGCTCCCGCAACGCCTCGCCAGAGCTTGCCGGGCGTTATTCGACCCATTCTGGATAAGCTGCAGGCCAATATCATGCTGAATTTGAAGGGCGTGGCGCCTCTTCGCAGCAATACAGATTGCCAGACACAGGTTGCAACAGCAGTGGGACGCGTCGCCCAACAAACGTCGCTTGATGCCCTACATCTCGCGGCCCTCGACCGTGCGGTCGCGCGGATATGTGTCAAGTTTTGACTTTCCGGGGGGCTAAAGACATGCAAGGAAGCTTCCTGAAGGCGGACATATCGGAACTCGGTTGCGCAAATGGCGGCGTCGCGCATTTGAGATGGAGAGGATCCCCTGCGCTGGGGCACCAGCATTGTTTCAATGTCGAAGCGTGCCCTGACGACGTGCGCAACGTTCTTTGGGGACTATCCGTGAGTAGAGTGGCGACGAAACCATTGCCGACGCGATGCTTTACCGTCTCATGTGGCGTCATCACTGGATCACGCACAGGTGGACCACTTAGAAAACATCCCCAAAACCCCAACGTCCTGGAGCCCGAACTCGATCTCAACTGCGGAAAAACCTACAATCGACATCGCGCAATGCCAGACCCGCCGAGTCGGTCACGATTCCAAATCGGCGATCAAGTTCGCTGAAGTACGCATCATCCTTTAATACGCCGTGTTCGGCTCATCAACCTTATACGCTGAGATAGGAAGCATGGACGACCAAACAGCGCGACATGTACTCAGACACGCTGATGGCTGGATCGACTGGAATGACGTCCGGAACGCGCCGGACTGGCGGCAAGGAAAGATTGTGCTGGACGGTAGATTTAGTGCAGACGAGCTTCGTGCGATCATCGAGCTTCGGCGAAACACTCGCTAGCAATAGTCGAGATCCCTGACCTCGCGCTTCTATCCGGGCCGTGATCCCCGTTACTATCTTCCCACCTCGATATTTGTGGCTTTGGGCTGCTAGGCCCCGCATGATTCGTCCCCCAGTGACCTGCTCCCAACGAGTAGAGCTAACCGGAACCTAGTAAAGTTCGTTTCGGAGAAGAAGACGAACATGAAGAAGCGCTTTACGGAAGGACAACTCATCGGTTTTCTGAAGGAAGCCGATGCCGGTGTGCCAGTCAAAGAGCTAAGCGAGAAGCAGGGGTTCAGTCATGCATCGTTCTACACTTGGCATGCGAGAGGAGAGGAACTCATTTGGTGAAGGATCAGTTGCCCTTGGCGAGTTCGAGTGAATCGGGAAGGGTGCGCTTCGGTTCCGTGGCCCCCTCCCTCCTCTTCTAGATCCATCTATTTCTGACGAACGGCAGAAACGACCGAAAGGAAGAGGTGCACCATACGAGGGTCGAACTGCGAGCCTGCACCATCAACAATCGCCCGTATCGCCTGACTTCTGGGGATAGCGCGCTTGTAGACTCGCGCATACCGGATGGCGTCGTAGGCATCAGCGACTGAGACGAGACGCGCTGCCATCGGAATCGATTCGCCTCGAAGGCCGCTAGGATAGCCAGTTCCGTCCCATCTTTCGTGATGACACAGGGCTACCTCCCTGAGGAGACCAGCCAAATCGGATTGCGGAAAGCCGGAAGCTACCTGGTCAATCAGCTTCGCACCTAGTGCCGCGTGAGCCTTCGCCGCTGAGTATTCCGCTTTGTCAAGCGCACTCGGTTTGCCAAGGATTTGTGCCGATACAGCGGCTTTGCCTATGTCGTGAAAAAGCGCAGCAACTGACAGGCGCTTCGCCAAAATTTCGCAGGCGGTGTCCGTGTTCCAGCCCATCCCGCTCATCTTGCTCGTCATCCTACCCGCGAGTGCCGCGACGCGCTTGCTGTGATTGACTGTCTGCCGGATGACCATAGAATTGAGTTTGTAATCTAGGGACCCGTTAACTTCGATAAAGCGCTGCAACGCGGCCACGCGCAACCGCCGGGTAAGAGACGATCCGGGTTCCATCGGTCCATCTCGCTAAAGCGGTCGATGCTCGAACGTATTCGCGGGGTATCTTGGTCGCCGCCCCCATTCGTCATTGGTTAGCTCATGAAAATGCATTCAAATCTCCAAACGGTTTGATCGAACCATTAGACTTACGACGATCGTTTCGTGCGCGATATGTTCCTTTCCCCAATACATGCAACTTCCCTCCAATTCGACAAACCGCTCCCTTTCAGAGGAGCCCCTGAGAACTCGTCACCAACTTGTTGCCAGTTCCATCGCGAGCTGAGGCCATGAACTGATTCGACACGGCGGATGATAAAGGTAAGTCCCGCAAACACAAATCGACAAGAGGGCAAAGTGTGCGATGCGTCAAGGTATTCTTGCATTGACAATGGCGAGGCTTTTTCGATTTCCGGAGATTACGTCTCACAAGACACCTCTTGAGGGCCGAATCTCAGGGATTCCGATGCTGCACCGGAGATGACCATCTTGTTGCACTTATGACGGTCGCATGTCCGGAACGCGACAAAGTGATGGGGCCCAGTCGGTCGGAACCTGCACTGACCGTCTCTTTCTTGTGGCCCACAAATTGCTGGGAATGGCTGCACACCTCACAAGGAGTCTTCCATGCTCAGGAAAAGGATCGATCCGCAAACGCTTGAGGCCATGCTTGTCGAAGCGACGGAAAATGCATTATCTGACTATGACTCATCGCTCGCGTTGGATGACGATTTAGAGGCAATCGCCCAGTTCGGCGCCGCTTTCGCTGCCCTTCGTGCACATGGTGCGGACACCGAATCGGATACGTAACCTGTGGAGGATGCTGAGGCTGACGGCGATATTCACAGCTAGCGTGATGACGTTTTTTTCGCGACTCAGGGATTCGACGCTGCGCGATTGGGTCGCTCGCAGTGCGTACCTAAGCGAGCGGCTCGAATCCATCTCAGTAGCCGAAAAGCCGTGGGGACAATCAAGCCGCCGCATTCGCTTGCTGGCAGCGATTGTGAGCAAATGAGCACCAGACGTTGGAATAAGGTTCAGCAAAAGGTGGATTGGCGGCGGTCCAAGGTGGTCGACTCCGAAAGACGTCAAAGTGACCGTCCACATGCGCGGGAACTGTTGGTGAAGCGGCTTCCCATGACGTAGATGCTCATGCTAGGAAGCTGGACACGACCTATCATCGAATCCGCCCTTATCGTCAAGTCGGTTCCTTTTCGTGGTTTCACGCGGGGCGACTATGATGCATAGACCGCATCCTGACGAAGCAAGCCGCCTTGGCGTCGGACAAGCGCAATCGGCATTGGTCTGAACGGTATCACGCTGCCACGAAAGACGCCAAAGATTCTCGACAACACCGATCCGAAGGTTCTGCGGTTGCAGCATTGACTATCTCAATGTACAGGTCTACGTATTGGTGCGAAACCATCGCACCGGGCTTCAAGTCCTTGGCATAGACAATGCACATGAGTTCGTCCAAGCCGTGAGCCGTCGTCTGCGAAACGTTCAAGGATGCGGCCACGATCGTAGACAAGCGGGTCCATCACATTTCGATGATAACGGATGTGTTCCTTGTTGGCGAACACACAGATCGGGATGGGATGCTGCAGCTCGATGTTGCTCTGACCACGAGTCCCTCCGATGCGTGGACGTGGGACTTAATCGTCGACAAATCGCCGTAACTTGTCGGCGCGATTTGGCTGCATCAGTTTTCGCATCGCCTTGCTTTCGATGTACCGGATTCGTTCGCGCGTCAGGTCGAATTGTTTGCCAAGTTCCTCGAGCGTGTAGCCGCACGCTACATCAATCCCGAACCGCATTCGCAGTACTTTCGCTTCACGCGGCGACAATGAATCCAGCGCTTCGTCGATTGCGGCTCGCAGATTCGAGCGCGCGGCCGCATCCGCCGGGGATCCCGCCATTGGATCTTCGATCATATCGCCAAGCGTGGCGTCGGCATCTTCGCCCACTGGCGTCTCGAGCGATAAGGGTTGCCTCATGACCTTCAGTATGTCAAGAATCTTGTCTTCTGATAATTCCATGCGCTGAGCCAACGCAGCAGGATTAGCCTTTTGCCCAGTCTCCTGCAAAATCTCCCGCGAAATCCGGTTTAGCTTGTTGATTGACTCGATCATATGCGAGGGGACTCGGATTGTGCGCGCCTGATCCGCAAGACAACGCGTGACTGACTGCCTGACCCACCATGTTGCGTAAGTTGAAAACTTCCAGCCGCGTCGATATTGAAACTTGTCGACGGCTTTCATCAGGCCGATGTTGCCTTCCTGGATCAGATCCAGAAGGGGCACGCCTCGGTTCGCGTACTTTCTCGCGATAGAGACCACGAGACGCAGATTCGCCTCGATCATCTTGCGCTTCGCCTGCCGCATCTTCGACTCGGCTGCCACCATCTGCCGGTTGATCTTCTTCAAGTGTTGCAAGGGCAGGCCGGCCTTAGCCTCAATATCGATAAGCTTCTGCTGTTCAGTCTGGATCTCCGGTAGACTGCGTGAAAGTGCCGCACCGTACTCGCGGGACGTCGCCGAGTTTTCAGTCCACGCGAGATCAGTTTCGTATCCCAAAAACGACTCGACGAATCGCGCGCGCGGCATGCCGCACCGGTCAACGGCAATCTGCTGAATACGTCGCTCGACCGCACGTACCTGTGCGACTTGCTGCTGCACATCAGCGCATAGCGCATCGATAGTCCGTGCCGTGAAGCGAACAGCCGCAAGCTCCCGCTGGATCGCTTCAAAAAGGCGCTCGCGGGCGACCTGTCCGTTTTCTTGCGCGGCGTCGGCTTCTGAAATCTGTTCGTACAGGTCACGAACTCGCGCAAAGATAGCGAGGCCGTCTCTCGTGAGCTGTTTCATTCGCGGTTCGCTCCCCTTTACCATGTCCCGGTCTTCGACGACGCTGCCCTCACCGCCGTCGCCCTTAGCGCTGTCGTGTTCAATGTCCGGGGTTTTAGCCGGCTCTGGCAACGACCGAAGGACCGCTTCGGAGTCTTCATTTAGGCCGTCGACCAGTTCATCGATGCGCAGTTCACCAGATTGAATCTGCTTTACCATTCGAAGGATCGTGAAGACAGTCGGCGGGCAGCGTGCGATCGCCAAGCCCATTTCGTGGAGTCCCTCTTCGATGCGTTTCGCAATCTCAGTCTCGCCCGCGCGAGTCAATAATTCGGTCGCACCCATTTCACGCATATACATCCGAACGGGATCCGTTGTGCACCCGAATTCAGGATCGACGGTTGAAAGCGCGCCTTCGGCCTCTAGATCTGCCTTGTCGTCCGACGTGGCTGCCGGCGCCGCGTCGTCCAAGAACGGCTTCTCCGTGTCAGGCGCCTGCTCGTAGACAGCAATGCCGATGTCGTTGAAAGTGCTGGCAATGATTTCAATGGCCGCGGTATGCACAAAATTGTCGGGGAGATGATCGTTGATTTCCGCATGAGTCAGGTAGCCGCGCTGGTTGCCGAGTCGGATGAGAGTGCGCATCCAGCGCTCCTGTTGCTCTTCGTCCTGCGATATCCCGTCGATCGACTGCAGGGGTGTTACGGGATCGACCTTCGACGCGCGCGGGACCGACGCGTTCAGAGCAGACGAAACTGTGCCTGGACGTGAATAGGGCCAATCGACCTTTGACATAGATTCTCCTGGACGTGATTGCCCGGCAATCGCGACCAGCGACTGTCCACACTCGGCCGACGAGCCGCGCACGTTTCGCTGTTACAGACGGACACAGGCTGTGGAATCGCAACGGGCAGTGAATGCGCAGCCCCTAGATACGGGCGGACGCGAGGGAACCGCAAGACTTGGCGAAAAGCATCAATGCGTTAGCAACGTAACACAAACTACCGCATTTCACCAGTTGGCGAATCTGGACCGTCCGCAACGTTAACGTGCTACGCCGCGGGCCACACTAAGAATTCGACATCTGGATGGATAGAATATGACGAAGCTTATCGAGATCTTTGCGTGGAACTGGAGCATCTATGAATACGGCGCGGAGTCGGAAGCGCATCAGGGCCGTTCCGGCCAAACGTCGTTGGGTTCGGTCGAGCTCCGACTTGGAGACGTGCCTCTTTCCGTCGTTCAGTCGTCGGTTCTACGCCAAAAATGGCGGTTCATTGGCGAGTAGGCCTCGCATCGAGGTCCGTACGAGAACATCTCGGCTGGACCGCTAGCTTTCGCTGTTTGACGGATATCACGTCTACGGCGTGCAACTGCCCTAGCGTGTCGGCCGCCTTCAGTACCTTCTCCCGCGTGGGCTCTGGATTGACCCTCATTAGCAAAGCCGATATTCTCGCTCTTTTTGACAGAAATCCGGCATCCACCGGGTTTCGGTGAATGGCTGGGCGTTATGGCGCCTTGGGCGCGCGCATTGGCGCATTGGCGCAATCTCGAACGCTCCTGTGGGCATGGATTTCACATCCGCCCGCGGGCGGCGGTCCTACCGGGCGCGGCACGAACTAGCAGCCACGCCACAAGATGCACATTGGCGCCGGCGTACTTCAAAGCTGAATGAGAGAAGCTGACAGTGCGGAAGTACCTTCGTGCCGAAATCGCCTATGCCGGCTCTTGACCATGTGCGGGCCTGAAAGGAGGAAATGAAATGAAGCCGCAGCTGATCCTGACAATATTGATCGCATATCTGCTGTGCGCTTGTGTTGGGGGGCACGGGTCGTCTTCTGCGCCAGCCCCCTCAGCAGAGACAGGCTTGCGGTCCAATTTCAATCGGACCGCAATTACCGCGCGTCTGCCGACGGACACCGGCGGTTTCGCAACGGCGACCGGATCAGACGATCCAGCCGTCACGGTCGACAGCCTCGCTGATCTGCTGGCTGCGTTCAGCGCGCGACAGCACCACATCCTAGTCAAGGGCGAAATCTACGGCGGACCGCGACTGACGACCATCACCTTCGCCAGCACGGACTGGAACAACACCACGATCGAAGGCGCCAGCGGTGGCAATGCGGTGCTGAAAAACGTCCAGCTTAAATTCGACGGCGAAATGCTGCCGGCAGACCAGAACATCCAGAATGTCGTGATCAGAAACATCACTTTTCATGGCGTCATCGGAGATCTACAGGCCCTACCCGCCCAAGTCTACGGCACATCCAACAACGCCGGCATCAACTATGAAGGCGTGTCGCTGCGACGGGTCACCAATGCATGGGTCGATCATTGTTCCTTCTACGATACGAGCGACAATCTGATGAGTGTGACGCTGTCATCGGATAATGTGACGGTCTCGTATAGCCTGTTTTATTTCACCAATGAATGGCTGGCGATGCGCCCCGATCCCCTGTGGGACTGGACGGGCAAGAACCAAGATCTGGCCAATGAACGCCTGGCGATGGTAGTGGGCGCATCTCGGCAGGATTCGTATGCATATGGTGGGCACAGGCTGCATGTCACCTTGCACCATAACCAGTTCGGCCCCAACCTAAAGGGGCGTCCGCTGCTGCGGGGCTGGGTCCACGCCTACGACAATTATTTCGATAACGACGCCACACCGACTGGCCTCACGGCCGTCGGGTCAGACGAGACCCAGTACAACGCCCTGCAGATCGGAAGCGGCAGCGTCGTTTATGTTGAAAGCAACTATTTTCTTAGAACTAACCAGAGCATTCAGGTCGGTCTGGATTTGCCGGACGATGTCTACTCTTTTCATGAAAACGCAAACCAGTACGTTCAGTCCACCGGCAGATCGGCAAAGGGCGAGGCTTTTTCAATCGCGCCCGTCGGTTACGCCTATCGAGTTGGGACGGCCTCGTCCGTTCTCAACGCCGCGTCGGCCTACGGTCCTCGCTAGTGCCAGCGATCAATCAGGACGACTTCCCGCTGGCTGTTGGGGTCGTCTCGCTGGCATTGACGTCAGTGCCTAGGGGCGGCCCTTTCACGATCCAACGACGCATCGCAGGCACTGCAATACCACAGATCGGGAATCGCCCGCCGCGCAGCACGTATCGGTGATCGCATTAGTATGTGCTACCGGGAGCGAGTTTCACATGCTGCGCGACGGCGCCTTCTATCAAGCGAAATCCGCCCCTCACACTTGACGAGTGACATAGGGCACCCCGCCCTTGTTGTGTCCGTAATCGGTAAGGATTCGATATCGGGTACCCCCAGTTCTTTGGAATGACCTAGTGATTCTAGAAACTTACCCGATGGGTCGTATGTTGCGGATCGTCGGCTGCACAACGTCGCTGTCGGAATGGATGGAGGTGTACGGCACGTCGAAAGTACGAGACGCATACTTAGGAAAGGTCTGCACAACCGGAATTTTGCGCGCTGACCTTCTATATTTTTCGTAATGGCGGTGATGAGAATTTGTTGAGTCGTTAAGGCGTCTGCGACTTGCGCCGCTCCGCGCAGCGCTACTGAGGCGCAAAACACGGCGTAGGTTATCAAGCCTTGCGCAAAGCTCTACGCGCCGTCCATAGATTGCTCAGAGCAAACAATGTCGTGATCTGGCCTGTGTTCTTCATCAAACCGCGATATAGGGTCTTCAGCCGCTCGATCTGATCGTATATCGCATCCAAACGATCACTCAGATTCAGCTTTTTGCGCTTGCCTGGTCTCATCGCGATGTGCCAGCGCACCGCGCAAGTCTCGCGACGCTTTTCGATCCCCTGATATCCCGAGTCAGCGTACACGTCGGTTTCTTGACCGTGCAACGTAAGCGCCCGGCCATCCCGTCTTGAGTAGCGTTGAAGGTCTTGGGAGCATCGTGTGCACTTAAATAGGTGGACACGTGAACACTATCGAAGAAGAGGCACCGGTTGGAAGGCGTCGACGCCGGCGATATAGCGTCGAGTTCAAAGCCCAGGTGGTGGCAGCCTGCCGAAGACCGGGTGTATCGCTTGCGGCCATCGCCCTGGATCACAGGCTGAACGCAAACCTGCTCCGACGTTGGGTGGAACAAGCCGAAGGGAATGCTCGGGTGCCCGTCGCGAGCAGCGATGTGGCAGTGCC
>NZ_WHNQ01000078.1 GCF_009362785.1 Paraburkholderia atlantica | reverse complement strand
TGAAGACATGCCGGTTGAGATCGGTGTTGTGCCAGAAACAACACAGCCCCACACACGAATCCTTTACGCTTCTTCCCGATTGGCTGTGGCGCCCGGTTGACCCCAACCTGAGAGCGACGCAGCAACCCGTCATGCCTGATGACCATAGCGAGTCGGTCCCACCCCTTCCCATCCCGAACAGGACCGTGAAACGACTCCACGCCGATGATAGTGCGGATTGCCCGTGTGAAAGTAGGTAATCGTCAGGCTCCCCCAAAGCCAGAAACCCCACCCCCAGCGGTGGGGTTTTTGCGTTTACACGGCCAATATCGCGCGCTTCACTACCTTCCAATCCGCAGCGCATCCGCGTAGCCCGTCAGTTCCAGATAGGCCCTCCCTACATCCGCATTCTGTTGACTCACCCGCACCGCGCCTTCCCAATACACCGCGCCGGTCGACTGTCGTGAATCGAGTTCCTGATCGTCCATCAGCGGATCGAGTAGCCATGTCAGCGTTCCGGTTCTAACCGTCATCGAGACTGGATACAAAGTATTTGTGTGCGGCGACCGCCACATGCGATGCGGCGTGAAGGAAACTTCGCCGGGGCCGAAGTTCGTTACCTGTCCATCGCGTCTGCGAAGCGTCGCGTGGGCCCAAGTTGCATGTCCATCGCGGTTACGGATCTTGAATGCCATGAGCGCCGAGCCGTCCGTCAAATTGGCGCCGAGCCAATCCCATCCGACCGCATTTGCGTCGAGCAACGTGCTCGACCATTCGTGATCGAGCCATGCGGTACCCGTCACCGCAGTATTGCGCGTCGTGTCGGTTCTACCCGCTGCTGGGCGCACCACAGTGCCCGCCACGCGGAGTTGCGGTTCGCTGTAGTAATAGCTTGCCTGTTCGGGACGCGGTCCTTTGCGCGAGTAACCGCGCTCGCCCTGAATCAGCGGAGGCTGCGTGGGCGTGAGTTGGAGGTGTAGCGAGAATCCGCTTGCGTCGGCGGTGACGTCGTAGTGGCCGTCCGAGGCGCGAATCATTTTCCATGCGTCGAGTTTGACGTCGGTGTTGTCGGGCTTCGCATATGCAAGCCCCAGACCTTGGCGAGCGATGCGTTGATCGTGAACGAGGCGTCCGGCGGCTGGATCGCTCAGCGCAGCGTGCGCGATGATCAGTTGCGAAGGAGCGAATGCGCTGGGGTCCGCGGCATCGTGACCGGTAGCGGAACGGAAGAATGTGATCTGGAATCCGAGCGGTCGGTTGTCGGGCGTCGTGAGCCAGCCCGTCGCGTACCACCATTCGGTGCGGAAAGCCGGATGAGCGCCGGTGTCTTGTGGGAACGAGATCGGATGTTCAGGCGTGACTGCCGCGAAGACGGCCGGCGTGGATGCAGGGGAGTCGCTGCTAGCGGCAAAAGACGGCGACGCAGCGGCTATGCCAACGCAAAGTAGGCTCCGAAAAAGTCGATGAGGGCATCGGAGTGGAGATCTGCTGCTACCCCAGATCAACGGCATTCCCCACGCACGCCGAGCAGTTCGCATCACCAGTCCTCCTTCACCGCGCGCACTGCATCCACCGACACCGCGCCGCGTCCCGCGACCACCGCCGTCGTGCACGACAGCACCAGCATCGCCAACGCGACCGTGCCCAGCACGAACCACGGTACATGCAGCGACATGCTCCAGTGAAACGACTGCGGATTGACGACGAACACGAGAATCAGGCTGATCGCGAACCCAAGCGCGAAACCGAGCGCAATTCCTGATGCGGTGAGCAGACCGCCCTCCGATGCGAGGATCGCGAGAATCTGCGCGCGCGTCGCGCCGATGTGGCGCAACATCCCGAACTCGCGGGCGCGCGCGAGCGTCTGCGCGGAAAAGGTCGCGGCGACACCGAACAATCCGATCACGATGGCCACCGCCTCGAGCAGATACGTGACCGCGAAACTGCGATCGAAGATGACCAGCGTGTGCGCACGGATCTCCCCGGGTTGCGATAACTCGAGCGAAGCGCCGAACGGCAACGCCTTCAAACCTGCGGCGACGCGTTCGACATTCACACCCGGCTCGACGGTCACGGCGACATCGGTTGCGGTGGAGTCGCCGGTGAGCCGCCGATAATCGGCAAGCCGTATCTGAATCGCGCCGCTCTGCCGCGCGTAGTCGCGCCAGACGCCGGCGACGACGAACGTCTGACCATGCTCGCCAATCGGCAACCACACACGTTGACCTAACTGATACCCATACAGGTCGACCATTGCTTCGGAAACCCAAATAGGTATGTCGGCAGCGCGAAGCGCGGACGGCGACAGCACCGCGCCGGTCATCTGCAGAGTCGCGCCCGGATCGGCCGCATCGATCTCGCGGGCCAACAGCGCGACGTCGGGGCGCGCGGGATCCAGCGTCAGATGTGTGATGCGCGAGAACGCAGCGTTGTGAATTCCGGGCACGGTCGCGATGCGCGCCTGTTCATCAGGCCGCAAGCCGCCACTGTCCCCGCTATTGCCACCAGAGGTGACGCGCACATACAGATCAGCGGACAGCAGATGGGTGATCCAGTCGTCGACGGACAAGCGGAAACTGGCCACCATGATCGCCATCGCGACGATCAGCGCGAAGCTCGACAGCACCCCGCCCATCGCGATCGATGCCTGCCCCGGCGCATTCGCGAGACGCGCAAGCGCGAGCGTACTCGTCGCGCTCGCGCGGCGTCGCGCGCCGCTCGCGCGGCTCGCCGCGCCGAATATCAGCGCGGTCACGCGCGGCATCAGCGCAATGCCGCCGACGAGCAGCAGCGCGACCGCCAGGTAACCGGCGATCGGGGCATCGAACCACGGCGGCACGCGCGTCAGCGCGGCGGCGACCAGCAAACAGCCGAACGCCGGCCACGGCGTCGCGAGCCGCGCCAGCGCGGTTTCCTCGGCGCCGGCCTTGAGTGCCGCGGCAGGTCGTGCGCGTGCCGCATCGATGGCCGGCGCGACGCTGCCCAACACCGACACGGCGACCCCGAGTGCGAGAAACACCGCGCTCGCGAGCGGCTCCAAACCGACTCGCGGTTGCACGCCAGGAAAATAGCCACCGCCGAGATCGCTGCCGAAAAAGCGCAGCGCACCGCTTGCCATCGCGTAGCCGAGCGCAAGTCCACACAACGAGCCGAGCAGCCCGAGCAGCGCGCCTTCGAGCAGGATCTGGCGCAATAGCTGAGCTCGCGTGAGGCCAAGCACGCGCAGCATTGCGAATTGCGAGCGGCGTCGCACGACGCCCAGCGCCTGCGTCGAAAACACGAGGAAAGCGCCGGTGAACAGCGCGACCAGCGCGAGCACGTTCATGTTGATCCGGTAAGCACGCGACAGGCGATCGGTACGGCTCTCAGTATCGCGGGTCTCGGCGACGACCCAGGCACTGCCGAGCCGTTGCTGCAGATCGCGTTTGAAGCGTTGCCGCTCGACGCCGCGTTCGAGTTGCACGTCGACGCGCGACAGCTTGCCCACCTTGCCGAAGCGCCATTGCGCGGCGGCGATGTCCATCACCGCGAGCCGTTGACCGGGCCGCGTGCGCACGAGCCCGCCCGCGACGCGCAGTTGCAGATCCGAGGTGCCGACGCGCAGCGTCAAGTGGTCGCCGGTCTTGACATTTAGCCATTGCTGCGCGGCCGTCGACAGAAATATCGCATCGGAGGCGAGCGTGTCGAACGGGCGGTCAGGGGCGGGCACGCCGACCAGATCGGGCGTGATCCGGCTCGCCTTGAAGACGTCGATGCCGAGAACGGGCAGTGCACCGTTGCGGCCCGGCACCGCGATGTCGAGCGCGAGCACGGGACTCGCCAGCGCGACGCCCGGTTCGTTGGCCAACTGCGGATAAAGCGACTCGTCGACGAAAGACTGCGCGCCGCGCACCTGGAGATCCGCTTCGCCGGACAGACTGCGCGCGGCCGCCGAGAATTCGTTGAAGGCGGCGCTGTTGATCAATTGCACCGCGTAGCCGAGAGCAACGCCTAGCGCGATCGTCGCGATTGCGACGAGTGCGCGACCGCGATGGCTGCGCCATTCCGCAGCCAGCAGCCAGCGCGCTAGAACGCGGTATCCCGGCGCGCGCGGCAGTGGATGAAGGTCAGCGGCCATCGTCGGTCGAGCGGGCCGCGGCGTGCGCGACGTTCGCGGGTTTATTGCGCGCGGCATGCAAGCCGCCGTCGCTCAGGACCAACACGCGGTCGGCCACGGCTGCCGCGGCTTCCGAATGCGTGACCATGATCGTCGCCGCGCCGGTCGCCTTGCTTTGCGCGCGGAACAGGCCGAGCACGTCGTGCGCGGTAGCGGGGTCCAGGTTGCCGGTCGGTTCGTCGGCGAGAAGCAGCGACGGACGATGCACGAGTGCGCGTGCAATGGCTACGCGCTGCAACTCGCCACCGGAGAGATCTCGTGGGAAGTCGTCGCCGCGTCCGCCGAGGCCGACCGCCGCGAGCATGTCGAGCGCGGCGGCCGTCGGTAGATCATTGAGCAGCAGTGGCAGCGCGACGTTCTGCGCGAGCGTCAGATGCGGCAGCACATGAAACGCCTGGAATACGAAGCCGAGCTTCTGGCGGCGCAGACGCGTCGCGGCGTTGTCGTCGAGTTGCTCGACCGGGCGTCCGTCGATCAGCACACTGCCGCTATCGGCGCGGTCGAGTCCGGCGATCAGGTTGAGCAACGTCGACTTGCCGACGCCCGAGTCACCCATGATCGCGACGAACTCGCCCGCAGCAAGTGTGAAGTCGAGCTGCGCGAGCACGATGCGGCCGGTGCCGTACCGCTTGCTGAGGCCGCGGCATTCGAGTGCGGGTACGACGTCGTCGTCACGAAGCGTCATGCGAGGAGATCCGGAAAAGAAGCCGGGCGAGGGAGCCGGCCAGGCGAAAAGAGTGTGCCTCGCCGCGCAAATTTCCGCAGCAGCTACCACTGCACGGCACTGGTGTTCGTAAGGTGGATGGAAGATTCGCGCGCCTCGGTGGAACAGTTTTTAGCGCATATTGATCGAGGCGCTCGGCGCCGTTGCCCCCTTGTTCGCCGGTCAATTTAGACCGCCCCATCAAAAAAATTTTTACCATCGACAAGGCAAATTCTTGCCTGATCGCAGGCCGTCCCTAACCGGTCAAAAAGCACTCTACAGCACGATCCGTTCCAGTCGTACCGGCCCCACAAACAGCGATGCCTAAAAGCGGTCAACCTCGGGGTAACTGCCAGCTTCTGCTGCCAAATTATCAGGGCCGCTCGACGCCTTTGTAACATTGTGCAAACGCACATTTCGATGCGATTTGCAAGCGTCCACATTGCAACAATCTAATCCGAACGGATTTTTTGGCTGCTGCGATGCAAAATTATTCTCATCTTGGTAATCTCCCACCCTCGGTCGGTCGGCTGCGGGTAAACGTGTAGCGGGAAACCCCTCCACGCGTCAATTTCAGCGCACTCCAACTTACATTTCAATTTCAATGCCTGCTGTTTCGGCGGCGTTGACGCAGCGTTTTGTACTTCAAGTTTTGACAGAGCACATGCCATTGCCTTTCCTAAGTCTTCTCATCTGGATCCCCATCGTCGCCGGCTTCGTGGTGCTGCGCGCCGGGTCCGACGCGGCGCGTAATCGCACGCGCTGGCTCGCGCTGATCGGCGCGGTGGCGGGTTTCTTGCCGGTGATTCCGGTCGTGGCGAATTTCCGCAACGACGTGACCTCGATGCAGTTCGTCGAGAACGTCCGCTGGTCGCCGACGTTCGATATCGCATGGCATGTGGGAATCGACGGGATTTCGCTGTGGCTCGTCGCGCTGACCGCGCTGACGACGATCATCATCGTGATCGCGTCGTGGGAGTCGATCACGCAGCGTACCGCGCAGTACTACGGCGCGTTCCTGATGCTGTCGGGTTTCATGCAGGGCGTGTTCACGTCGCTCGACGGCATGATGTTCTTCATTGCATTCGAGGCGACGCTGATTCCGCTGTATCTGCTGATCGGCACGTACGGTCACAAGAACCGCACGTATGCGGCGGTGAAGTTCTTCTTCGTGTCGTTTCTCGGCTCGCTGATGATGCTGATGTCGCTGCTCTATCTGTATAGCCAGACGCACAGCTTCGACCTCGCCGTGTGGCGCGAAGCGCATCTCGACATGGTGCCGCAGACGCTGATCTTCCTCGGCTTCCTCGCCGCGTTCGGCGTGAAGGTGCCGATGTGGCCGCTGCACACGTGGCTGCCCGACGTGCACCTCGACGGCCCCACCGGTGCCGCGGTGATGATCGGCATGCTGAAGATCGGCGGCTACGGTCTGCTCCGTTTCGCGCTGCCGATCGCGCCGCAAGCGAGCCACTTCTTCGCGCCGATGATGATCACGCTGTCGCTCGTCGCGGTGATCTATTCGAGCCTGCTCGCGCTGGTGCAAACCGACATGCGCCGCCTGCTCGCGTATTCGACGGTCGCGCATATGGGCCTCGTCACGCTCGGTCTGTTCGTCTTCAACCGCTTCGGCCAGGCCGGCGCAATCGTGCAGATGATCTCGTATGGCGTGGTGTCCGGCGCGATGCTGTTGTGCACCGGCATGCTGTACGACCGCACGAAAAGCGCGTCGATTGCCGAATACGGTGGCGTCGCCAATACGATGCCGCGCTTTGCCGGTTTCGTGATGCTGTTCTCGATGGCCAACATCGGTCTGCCGGGCACCTCGGGTTTCGTCGGCGAATTCATGGTGCTGATGGGCGCGATCCGCTTCAACTTCTGGATCGGTGCGATCGCCGCGACCACGCTGATTCTGAGCGCGGCCTACACGCTGTGGATGTATAAGCGGGTGATCTTCGGCGCGATTGCCAATGCGCGCGTCGCGAATCTGAAGGACGTCGGCAAGCGCGAGTTCGCGCTGCTCGGTGCGTTGGCGCTGCTGGTGCTCGCGATCGGCCTCAATCCGAAGCCGTTTACCGATGCGATCGATCCGTCGGTCGGCACGCTGCTCGCTCAATCGGAACGCTCGGCGCTTCCTTCGGACAACGTGCCGGCGGAAGGTGGCGAGCATCTGCAGGCAGCGGCGCCCGGACCGGCACCCGTCGCCACGCACAATCCGGGCTAAAAGAACAGAGCGCAAAAGTCGTTGTCGCATCCGCGCGTCAGGATGCGGCGACGCTTTTGCGCTTTTGCGCGTCGCTACCAATTCCTTTGTGAATGCATGCACGACGGAGTACTGCGAAACCGCTGCGCGTCCGGCGGTTTTCCGGGTGCTTATTTCAAGGGACTCTTGCGATGCGTCAACTTTTCGATGCTTCGTTTTGAAGCGTCGCAAACGACGCTGGTGAATAGGGTGCGCGGGAAATGCGGCAACGTGTCGCACTGCGTCGCGACGCAATAGATCGTTGCAAATTCGAGTGTTTATTAGCATTCGATGCCCCCCTATTATGCGAGCGCTTATTAATGGAGAGCCGTCGAATGACGTTCGTTGAAGTCAAAAAAACGAGGCAGTGGATATGAAAGGACGGACGCTGGGAAGGCCGGCTAGTTTCATTTCCGCCAGCCTCATGTTGCTGCTTTCGGGTTGCAGCAACCTCGATATTCTGAATCCGAAGGGGAGTGTGGGACTAGCGGAGCGTGATCTGATCGCGACTTCGGTGTGGGCCATGCTGATTGTCGTGATACCGGTCATTCTGATGACACTGTTTTTCGCGTGGCGTTATCGCGCGTCGAACAGAAACGCCGAATACAAACCGGGGTGGACGCATTCCACCGCGATCGAAGTCGTCGTCTGGACGATTCCGGCGCTGATCATTTTGTTCCTCGCCGTGTTGACGTGGAAGAGCACGCATGAGCTCGATCCGTATCGTCCGCTCGAGTCGGAGGTCAAGCCGATCAACGTCGAAGTCGTCGCGCTCGACTGGAAGTGGCTGTTCATCTATCCGGACCTTGGTATCGCATCGGTGAACCAGCTCGCGATCCCGGTCGGCACGCCGGTGAACTTCCGGATCACGTCGGACACGGTGATGAACTCTTTCTTCATCCCGCAGTTGGGCGGCCAGATCTACGCGATGGCAGGCATGCAGACCCGCCTGCACCTGATCGCCGATCACGCCGGCGACTACGCGGGCCTCGCGGCGAACTTCAGCGGCAAGGGCTTCTCGGACATGAAGTTCCGTACGCTCGCCTCGTCGCCTGAAGAGTTCAACGCCTGGGTTGCGAAGGTGCGCGCATCGTCGGACCGCCTCGACATGGACCGCTATCACGCGGTGTCGGAGCCGAGCGAAAAGGACCCTGTGCGGTACTTCTCCACCGTCGATCCGAAGCTCTTCAACAACATCATTGCCAAATACAACAACGGCAACGTCATCGACAACATGAAAGACGCCAACTGTGCGCCTAAGGGGTAACTCATGTTCGGAAAACTCACTCTCGATGCGATTCCGTATCACGAGCCCATCATCGTTACGGCGGGCGCCGGCATGGCCCTCGCCGCGCTGGCGGTGCTCGGCGGAATCACGTATTTCGGCAAATGGCGCTACCTGTGGAGCGAATGGCTGACGTCCGTCGACCATAAGAAGATCGGTGTCATGTACATCGTCGTTGCGTTCATCATGTTGCTGCGCGGCTTTGCCGACGCAATCATGATGCGTATGCAGCTGGCGCTGTCGTACCTGAGCCCAGGCTATCTGCCGCCGCATCACTACGACCAGATCTTCACCGCGCACGGCGTCATCATGATCTTCTTCATGGCGATGACGTTCATGATCGGTTTGATGAACATCATCGTGCCGCTGCAGATCGGCGCGCGCGACGTCGCTTTCCCGTTCATCAACTCGCTGAGCTTCTGGCTGACGGCAGTCAGCGCGATCCTGATCAACATTTCGCTGGTGGTTGGTGAATTCGCGCAGACGGGCTGGCTCGCTTATCCGCCGTTGTCGGAATTGCAGTTCAGTCCAGGTGTCGGCGTCGACTACTACTTGTGGAGTCTGCAGATCTCCGGTGTCGGCACGTTGCTGACTGGTGTGAACTTCTTCGTGACGATCGTGAAGATGCGCGCTCCGGGCATGTCGTGGATGAAGATGCCGGTGTTCACGTGGACCTCGTTGTGCGCGAACGTGCTGATCATGGCGTCGTTCCCGATCCTGACCGTCACGCTCGCGCTGCTCGGTCTCGACCGTTACCTCGGCATGCACTTCTTCACGAACGAAGCCGGCGGCAACGCGATGCTGTACCTGAACCTGATCTGGGCCTGGGGTCACCCCGAGGTGTACATCCTGGTCCTGCCGGCGTTCGGTATTTTCTCGGAAGTCGTCGCGACCTTCGCGAAGAAGCCGCTGTTCGGCTACAAGACGATGGTCTGGGCGACCTGCGCGATCATGGTGTTGTCGTTCCTCGTGTGGCTGCATCACTTCTTCACGATGGGTTCGGGCGCGGACGTGAATGCGTTCTTCGGCATCGCGACGATGGTGATCTCGATTCCGACCGGCGTTAAGGTGTTCAACTGGCTGTTTACGATCTACAAGGGCCGTCTGCAATTCACGACGCCGGTTCTGTGGACGATCGGCTTCATCATCACGTTCACGATCGGCGGTATGACCGGCGTGATGCTGGCGATCCCGGGCGCGGACTTCATGCTGCACAACAGCCTGTTCCTGATCGCTCACTTCCACAACGTGATTATCGGTGGCGTGCTGTTCGGCTATCTGGCCGGCTTCAACTACTGGTTCCCGAAGGCGTTCGGCTTCAAGCTGAACGAGAAGCTCGGCAAGGCTGCGTTCTGGTTCTGGCAGATTGGTTTCTGGGTTGCATTCACGCCGCTGTACGTGCTCGGCTTCATGGGCGCGACTCGTCGTCTGAACCACTACGACAACCCGGATTGGCATCCGTGGATGATCATCGCGGCGTTCGGCGCGGTGCTGATCGCAATCGGTATCGCTTGCCAGCTGCTGCAACTGGTCGTCAGCCTCCGCGATCGCAACAAGATGGAAAACCGCGACCTCACGGGCGATCCGTGGGACGGTCATACGCTGGAATGGGCGACGAGCTCGCCGCCGCCGGTTTATAACTTCGCGCACATCCCGGACGTCCGCTCGCTCGACGCGTTCAGCGAAATGAAGTCGCGCAAGGGCGGTGTCAAAGTGCCGGTGTATCGCGACATTCATATGCCGTCGAATACGTCCGCGGGTCTGCTGGTGGGGCTGTTCTCGCTGGTGCTCGGATTTGCAGCCGTGTGGCACATCTGGTGGCTTGCGATCGTTGGCCTGGTTGGCACGATACTCACCGTGATCATCTACAGCTTCATGGACAACGACGGCTATTACATTCCGGCGGACACTGTCGCGCTGATTGAAGAGAAACGCAACGGCGGTGCTGGCGCCGTGGCCGGTGTCGGCGCAAGCGTCGGCAAGCAGGTCGCGCTGGAGGTGGACTGATGTTACAGAAGACTATTGCGGTTGAGCCGCATCTCGCGCCGGACCACGTGCCGTCGCACTCGGTGTTCGGCTTTTGGGTGTACCTGATGACCGACTGCATCATCTTCGCGGCACTGTTCGCAGTGTTCGCGGTGATGAGCCAGCAGTTCGCGGGTGGACCGAGCGGTAAGGACCTGTTCGAGATTCCCGGCGTCGCGCTCGAAACGACGATGCTGCTGCTCTCGAGTATCACCTACGGCTTCGCGATGCTCGGCGCGCACAAGAACCGCAAGGGCGTGCTGCTCGGCTGGCTCGGCGTGACGTTCCTGCTGGGCTTCGCGTTCCTCGTGCTGGAAATGCGTGAGTTCTCGCACATGATCGCCGAAGGCGCGGGTCCGAGCCGTAGCGCGTTCCTGTCGTCGTTCTTCACGCTGGTCGGCACGCACGGTCTGCACGTGACGTTCGGCCTGATCTGGATGGTGGTGTTGGCGCTGCAGGTGATGCGCCATCGCGACCTGACCGAACGCGACATGATCCGTCTGACGTGCCTGAGCCTTTTCTGGCACTTCCTCGACGTCGTGTGGATCGGCGTTTTCACCTTTGTCTATCTCGCGAGCGTGATCTAAATGGACCATAGCCATAGCGCCCATGGCGCACACTCGGAAGGCGGTCACGGCAGCTTCGGCAGCTACATGACGGGCTTCGTGCTCTCCGTCATTCTGACCGTCGCGGCATTCGCGATCGTGATGACCGGTACGTTGACGGGCCAGAGCGCGTTGTTCGCGATCGCAGGCCTCGCGGTCGTGCAGATCCTCGTGCATCTGGTGTTCTTCCTGCATATGAACGCGTCGTCGTCGCAGCGCTGGAATGTGACGGCGTTTGTGTTCACTGCGTTGACCGCGGTTATCGTGGTTGGCGGGACGTTGTGGGTTATGCATAACGTCAGTATGAACATGATGTCGCGGTAAGCGGATAACGCTTTAGCGTTAGCATCGATAAAAAGCCCCGCAAGATTGCGATCTTGCGGGGCTTTTTTTTGGTTCATCGAGGATGACCGTCGAGCAGATGATCGGCGGATCGTCGATACAAAGTCTGTGCGGACTCCGGGCTTACCTATCGCTGAACAACGCTCGTCGTCAATTCTTGTAAAAGCGGGCTTATCCCGAATTAAAGCTGTTGACCGCGGTCCGTTCGATGATTAATTCTCCCGGTATAGCATGAAAAGAATCGGGGAATCCATTGAAGCAACCGGTTATGCCATGGCAGAAGCCCAAGGTTACGCATGGGCATGCAATTGTCGCGGACGCTCAGGGAATCAGCACGGCGTCACTGATCATGCGGGACGTACCGCCCGCTACAGAACACGCGGCGGGCAGCAGCTGGCCACATTTCGTTGCCGCAATCCACGCTTGCGTCAGCGACGTATAACAGAGGCGCGGTTTTTTGCCCAGGGAATATATGATGCAACCCACTAAGTCTTTGGTCACATTGAGCGCTGCGTGTACTATCGCTGCGTTATCTTTTAGTTCGATGGTTCACGGTAGAACCATTTATTCTATGCCATTTGACTATAAGAAATTCCCTGCGCCGTCGATCTACTTTGAAGGAAAGTCACCCAAGGAAATCGACCAGTTCTGTAAATCCGGCCAAAATGCTTCCGCTGATGATGCGGCGGCGTGCGGACAATGGGATTTCGAACATTTGAATTCGACGCTAAACGCCACTTACACCAAGATTCTGAATTCAATCAAAAAGTCGGACGAAGAATCGGCGGAGTATAACGATCCTTTAGCCGCTCCCGATTTTGTCGGGGCGCAAGAAAGTTGGTCCAATTATCGCGATCGCTACTGCTACTCCTATGTCTACGCGCTCGGCGAAGCATCCGGACGCTACATATATTTCTGGGATTGCATGAAGGAAATCACTCAAGACCGCATCAAGCAGCTGGAAAGATTTTCGCAATGAATATGCCCCGCTTTGTGAGGGTTCTTGCTTGGGCCCGCTAGGCATCTCTGATCGAGACGTGTCACAAAGGCAAGCGGCACCACTTCGCCTGATCAAAGGCCGCCGGTCAAGTTCAGAAAGTCAACAATTGTCCACTTGCTCCCAACCTCGCTCTGGTGGTTTTTTTTCATTGACCTCACGCGTCCGCCACAGCAAGTTCACAATACCCCCGACGCCCACC
>NZ_WHNQ01000077.1 GCF_009362785.1 Paraburkholderia atlantica | reverse complement strand
CCATCGCCAGCTTTCCTTTTCCTCAATCGGTACGCGCGTGGGATTGATATGGCGCTTGAGCTCCGAAGCCCCCTTGAACCGCTTTCTCGTCCAGAACTTCACCGCCGCCAGGCCAAGTGGCAATCCATCGCCAGTAACAGCAAGACTCGAATGCATCAGGATGCCGCATTGCGTGAGCGGTCGTCGCGGGCCCATGCCGTTCTTCCCTGTGCGCAGGCTCGTCTTGCCCGTGTAGCCGATGAGTTCGGAACGCTCGCGCTGGTACGAGAATGCGGTCGTGTCCTGCAGGATAAGCACTCGTCCATCGGTGGCCTTCACACGTTCGGCGCTGGCCTGCCCCATGCCGTCCCAGAGCTTTTCCAGCAGCGTTGCGAAGCGACGGCGCAACCGTGTGTCCTGGAATTCGCTTCCCTGGACTTCAAGATTCATCCACGACCGATCATCCGCCCGTCGCTTGCCGGCCATCTCGCTTATGCATGGAACGTGACGGATGCCAGGTTACCAGGTTTCGCGGCAAAGATGTGGGTAATTGCAAGATCGAGTTGGCGCTTACTATGCCTTGTGTATGCCCAACTGTGGTCGGGCATTCGTGTGTCGTTGTGCGGACGGCATGAATGCTCGTTTTGGCCCCCGCCTCCTTCGCAGGCACCGGCCCGTAGCCGAGAATCGTCCAGGATCGCATCGGGCAGCGCCTCCGGCAAATGAAAATAGCACCGCTCTTTCAGACGAGATCGCGTTTCCCTATAACCGTCGTAGTAATTTGCTTAGAAGTAGTCGTTGGTTGGCCTTGGCTGATGAATGTTCTCTCGTGGTGCGCCTGACAACAACCGCACCACACCGCACACCTCGACATGGCCAAAAATTTCGTCCTCTAGCTATCGAGACTATCGGTGTTCCAGAGGTGATTTCTACCAGCGAACGAATGACTTTCCGTAAGGATATTTCATCACTCCGGGAAGTCGAAGACAAGACCATCGGCTACCCTCCGAACTCGACGGCACAATACGCGCTGGACGCGGCCATCGGGGTATACAGGCTTGACCGCAGCAAAATCAAACCCGTACCTCTTGCGCCTAGTGAAATTGTCGCAGCATGGAAGGGCGGCGACATCGACGGCGCCTATGCCTGGGATCCTGCAAGTCAACAGCTTGTCGCCAACGGTGGGCTTAAGATCTTTCCACAATAGACCTGCAGAAAGACGGATACCTCATCTATAACAACTTCGTTATCCGTAGGGTTTTTGTGGAAAAATACCCGTAGATTGTGGCGGCCTTCCTGTAGACCTATGGGCTACACGGCGGAGAGGACTAGAACCTTCGCATCGTCCATCGGCTAAGAGCGGCTAACACAACCTGGACATCAAGCCCTAGGTTTCGTATCCTGGGCGCATGTCCAGAAGAAAAATCAGCAACGAACTGTGGGCGGCGCTGGAACTGTTGATTCCGGCATTTACGTCGTCACCCAAAGGCGGCCGTCGGCGCACAGTTGACGACCGCGCAGCACTGAACGGCATCCTGTATGTCCTGCAAACGGGCATCCCATGGGAAGATCTGCCGCAGGAACTGGGTTTTGGCAGCGGCATGACATGCTGGCGACGGCTACGAGACTGGCAGGCCGCAGGCGTGTGGGAGCAGCTGCATCTGGCAATGCTTCGCCGGTTGCGTGAGCACGACCAGATTGATTGGGAACGGGCGAGCCTCGATGCTGCCAGTGTTGCCAGCCCCCGGGGGCCAGGAAACCGGCCCCAACCCGACAGACCGGGGAAAGCTCGGGTCCAAACGGCACATCGTTGTAGACGCGCGCGGCATTCCACTGGCCATCACGGTCACGGGCGCCAACCGACACGACTCGATGGCATTAGAGCCCACGCTCGATGCCATTCCGGCAGTCTCGGGTCTGAATGGCCAGCCCCGCAAACGCCCGGGCAAGTTGCGTGCGGACAAGGGCAATGACTTTGCCCGCTGTCAGCGTTACCTGAAGCAGCGCGGAATCACGGCCCGTATTGCCCGTCGCGGCGTGGAAAGCAAGGAGCGGCTCGGGCAACATCGCTGGGTGGTCGAGCGCACGCATGCATGGTTTGCCGGTTTCGGCAAACTGCGCATTCGTTTCGAACGGCGTCTCGACATTCATCGTGCTTTGCTTTCCTTGGCTGCTGCCCTTATCTGCTCGCGAGTCATATCAATACCAGCGAACCGCACAGCTGATGACGCTAACAGGGAAGCGATGACCATGAGAAAGCGGTTTTGTCTTCTTCATTACGTCATTCTACGGCCCCCATTCCATTAACCTGACAGAGCCGGGAGGCCTTGTCGATCTGCCGCATTTCACTGTATAGAATAACCATAGCGATAAGACCCGCTGCCATATCGGCAGCCGCTACGGAGAACAACAGGCCGTCTTGCCCATAAGCGTGCTGCAGCAAGGCCATCAGGGGCATCAGAAACAAGCCATGCCGCAGTACCGCTACAAGCGTTGCCCAGATTGCGTTGCCCTTGGCCTGCATGAAAAGCAGGCACACCTGTTGCACCCCTAACACCGGCAACGCACAATGGAATAGCAAGATCGCGCGGCTACCAATCTCTATCATCGCCGATTCGTGCGCAAACCAGCCGATGATGGTTCTAGCTTGCCACACGACCCAGCCGGCATAGACTCCGGCGAACGTTAGCGCGACGGCAACCATAGCCCGAACCGCTTGCGCCACCCGTGTCCAGTTACCTGCGCCGACATTAAACCCAACAACCGCCTGCGCCCCGCTGCACAGTCCATACAGCGGAAGTGCTGCCAGCATCGCCAAGCGGCTGGCCAAACCTATCGCCGCCACCGATGCCTCACCGTAGCGAGCAGCGAACCCATTGAGCATGGACATGGCCGCTACCGCGAGCAGCGTATTGAGCGCTGGCGGAATGCCGATGCGGGCGATGCTCGCCAGTCGGCACCCGCAGCGTCCCACCGATGGCCACGATAAGACGATGGCTCCGTGCCTGCCCGCGAAATGTCGCCAATACAAGGTTAAGCCGCACAACTGGGCCAGAAATGTTGCGATGCCAGCCCCCTCGATGCCCAGCGCGAACCAGAAAATCATCACCGGGTCGAGTGCCGCGTTCATTGCGAAGGATGAAACTTGGGTCGTCATGCTGAGCACGGTATTGCCATCCGCTCTCACGATGAAACCACAGACCATATTGAATACCACTGCCACATAGCCCAACAGCAGCCAATGAAGATAAGCCACGGCCAGTGGCAAAATCGATGGTCCAGCGCCTAGCCATGTCAGCAAAGTTGGAGCCAACTGCCAGCCCGCGATAGCCGTTATGCCAGCAATTACCATCGCAGACCATAACGCGTGCGATGCATAATCGTTGGCAGAGTGATCGTCGGCACGTCCCAGGCTTCGAGCAATCAACGAGGCGGCCCCTGCACCGAAGATCTGGCCTATTGCCGTGATGCCCATTGCAAATGGGAACGACAATGCCATCGCCGCGAGTGCTGCTGTTCCGAGCCGCCCCACGAAATAGGCGTTGAGCAACTGATAAGCGGCACTGACAGTGACGCCAACGACGGACGGAAGAGCCAGCCGCAGGATCAGTGGCAACAGCCGATCGTGGGCCATTGACTGCATCCGTGATGCCGCAACTGCTGGCGTGTTCATACTGTGGCCCCGTCCTTCACGCTTGCTGCGTCCACATCTTCCTGATTGTCCCTGAGCCATCCGGCATAAGCCGCGAGACAATGCAGCAACTGACGTCCCAGCATATTCGCCTCCTCTGCGGAAAAACAAGGCAACGCACAATGCATCTGGATACGAAGTTTACCATCGACATTGTCGATATATAACCGCAACGTGTGATGACGGTTGGGCCCCATCCCATCACCCGTCCAGATCGTCGGTTGAGCAAGGCCGAGCAGCATGCGCGTACGAAGATTACCTAACACAGCGCGATAGTTGACGACAACACGTGGCCAGTCGAAATCGACCAGTGCCTTCGCCCGATCATCCGGCAGCAGATACGCAGCCGCCCGTAGCCCAATGCCATGGATCCGTGCCGAATTGCGCTGACGACGCACCGCTTTCAGACGTTCCGCCACACTGAGTCGCCCCTCGCAAATGATGGCCAGCGGGACAAGTTCCGCGGTAAAGCCCATAACCGTCGACAGATCCTGACCCGGCAGGATAGGCGTGCGCAGCATGTCCATGCTGTCCAGAAACAGCCCTCGTCGCTGGTTGCCCCGTCCTGCCACCTCCGCCAAGGCGCACAGGATGACGTCGAACGCGTCAAAGCCGTGCCGGTCCGGATGCAGATCGAGCAGAATCTTTGTCGATTTCGCATCCAGATCCAGATAGCGAATCCCCTTGTGCGCGCACAAGGCCTCGAAAGCAGCATCACTGTGCATCTGCCCAGTATGGAGCATCTCGAACAAGCGCCGGCTGGAATCAGCGCCACTATCGACTGGTTCAACCTCGAGGACTGTTGCACCATCCTCACGCAGCAGTTCCCATGGCCGGCTTCGCCAATAAGCAATGTTGCTGTCCAACGAACCGCTCACATGTTCGCGCAGCGCCTTCACCCATCGATTCAACTGCGCGCGGCCACTGAATGCGGGAGCCGGTGCTTGGCCATGCTCTATCGCCAGATAGTAGCGTTCTACTTCGTCCAGCAGCAGCCGGAACCCATAGCCGTCGACCAGGAAATGATGAATTATGATAAAAATCCAACTGTGCGGCCGCCCACCGACCTCCGCCTCGATCAATTGGAAACGCGACATCCAGGTACGACCATCGAACCGGAATGCATATTGCGCTTTCTCAGCGATATCAGATACCTCTCGCGTGCAATCCCCGAGCTCTGAGTACGAGCCCAATGCAACTCGCTCCAGATGCAACGCTCCGACTCCGGTATGGAAGCGTAGATCAGCGTCATCTCGAGAGATCCTGGTGCGCAACAGTGGGTAGTCTTTCGCCAACCTAACGATAGCGGACTCCAATATGGCCGGATCCAAACGACAGCTATCGTCCTGCCAGATCGCGCACATGTTGAAATGCTCGTCTAAACCCATGCGCCGATTCATGAAGCGTATCGTAGGCGTTACTTCCACTCCACCGTCGATTTCGCCATCGTGGTGCACCAGTTCGCTGGAGCGGGCATCGATCAGCCCAGCCAGTTCGCGTAACACTGGATAATCGTACAACTCGCTGACAGAAAAGCGGATGTCCATCCTGGCCGCCCGCGCCACACAGCGCACGCTCAGCATAGAGGTACCACCCAGTGAGAAGAAATGCGCGTCCGCACCAATCGTCGACATACCAAGCACTTCCTGCCAAACCGCAGCCAGTGCATGCTCGGTCGTGGTGACCAGCGGCGCGAATACGCCCACCGCGGTTTGCCGTGGCAACGGCAAGCGGGAACGGTCCAGCTTACCGCCCGGCAGCTTAGGCAAAGCCCGCAAGCGAACAAATGAACGGGGAATAGTATGGGGCAACAGCGAATGACGGAGCATTTGTCTGAACCCATCCTGTGTTGACGGCAGCTTCGCCTCCGTGCCCACCACGTAGGCAGTCAACAGCGGCTCGCCATCCGCAACGCGGTGCAAATGCACCGCGGCCTCCTCGACCCCAGGACATTTTTCCAAGACGTGAGAAATTTCATCCAGTTCAACGCGCAAGCCATGGATCTTGATTTGGTTGTCCCGCCTTCCAAGAAACTCCAGGCGGCCGTCGTCGCGGTGGCGCCCCAAATCGCCAGTGCGATAAGCCACAGTTCCGAAAGGCTGTAACTCTGGCACCGAATTAGCAACAAATCGCTCGACTGTCAGCTCCCTGCTGTCATGATAGCCATTCGCCAGGCAGTCACCCGTCACCAGGATCTCCCCCACCGCACCTTGAACCACCGGCCGCAACTTGTCATCGACGACGGCTATGCCGACATTGGCCACCGGCTTACCAATCGGGACAGTCCGTTCATCAGCGCCCACTTCGCACACCTCCCCCCAAGCGGCGTTCGAGCTACACTCCGAGGAGCCGTAAAAGTTGAACAAACGGGCCTGCGGGAAAGCCTCGAGAAAGCGCCGAGCCAACTCCGGTGGCAACGCCTCAGCGCTTGAGGTAACCAGCCGCAAATCTGAAACCGACCGTCCGTCTGTCAATTGTGCCGTCAAAATGCCGGTGATCAACGGTGGCGAGCACAGCAGATGCGTTACCCGGTAACGATCTAGCTGCAATAGCAGCAGGGATGGATCTTGCAGTTCTTGCTGACTCAGCAGCAAACTAGGAACGCCTTGTAAGAGTGGCCCGAAGATTTCCCATTGACTGGCAACCAGCGCCGCCGACTTCTGCACTACGCAGGCATCGCCTGCCTGGAAGGGGAATTGCCCCCACATCCAGTGCAAACGATTTAGGCATGCTGTAGCGGGAACCACAACGCCCTTCGGTTTTCCCGTAGAACCAGATGTGTAGACGATCTGCAGAACTTCATGCGAACAAGATGGGGAAGGGGCGGCATCTGTTTCCTCATTGCCGCATGCAACTTCCTCCGACGGCAGTAAAACCAGCCCTCTGTCACCAAATGCTTCCCGCTGCAACGGCGTGGCAACGAAGGCCTTGGGAGCGACATCTTTAGCAATCTCAAGTATGCGACTTATCGGATAATTTGCCCCGATCACCGAGTAGGTTGCGTGCAGCTTGATCGCAGCTAGAATAACGATCAACGCGTTAATGCCGCGGTCAATGCCAAGCAGCACGCTGTCGCCGGCACCAACACCGGAGGCTGCGAGTCTGTTAGCAAAACGGTTGGCCGCAGTATCCAACTCCGCGTACGAAATGCGACCGCGCTCCCAGAAATAAGCAGTATCCACTGGCGACATTTTGGCACGCGCTTCGAACATTTCGCGTAGTGTACTAGCGCCTGTATAAGCCAGCCGTCCTCCGTTGTAACGCTTAAGAAAAGCCTTTTCAGCTGGGTGCCGCAGATCCAGCTCTGCAAGCGGCGCCGCTGGCGCCGCAATGATCACCTGAATAATTTGCCGCAGGTTGAGCAGCATTCTGGAAACGAGCTCGTCGGAGAACAGCTCAGTGCAATAGGACATCTGCAGATAGATGCCGTCCCCCTCTTCCTGACAGTAAAGAGTGAGATCGTACTTGGTATAACCGTTTTCCAATTCGCGTGCGACAATTGACACATCGTGCTGCCCCTCAGAAATCAGCTCTGCCTTCTCCGAATACATGTTGAACATCACCTGGAATACGGGGGAAAAATTGCTTCCACGTACCACGTCAACTGTTTCCAACATCCGACTGAATGGATATGCCGCGTTGAAGGCAGCACCGATGACAGTTTGCTGCGTCGTGGCCAGATGTTCGATGAATGACTTGTCAGGATCCATCTTCGCCCTTAGCGGCAACATGTTTAGGAAGAACCCCAGCAGGTGTTCCGTACCTGACTGTTCGCGCACTACATTCGGAGTGCCGACGATGATATCGTCCTGTCCGCTGTACTCTCTCAATAAAACGTAAAAAGTCGTCAGTAACACGCTGAAAAGCGTGGTGCGATTGTCCGCAGCGAGTTCGCGAAGTCTGGACGCCGCGAGAGCCGGAATTTGTATGGCGTGTGACTTACCGGTGTAACGCATCCGCCTCGGACGAGGCTTATCGGAAGGCAGGGTCAGCACCGGCAACTCACCCGACAGCTGTTGTGCCCAGTATGAGCGCTGTCGCGCCCAGCAGTCCGATCGAAACTGCTCAGACTCCCATTTCGCGAAATCCGCGAACGAAATTTCGGCTTTGAGATCGTCCTCTGAACTAACTCCCGCCTGGTAAAATTCACGCAGTTTGCGCACCATCACCGAAAGCGACCACGCGTCCATAATGATTTCATGCGTGGTAAAGATGACAACATGCCGGTCGGAGCTCTCTCGTACTAGTAGTGCGCGATACAGTGTGCCTGCGGCGAGATCAAAGGCCGGTTGAAACTCGCTCGCCTTCAGTTCAGCCAACCTGGGGGCAGGATGGTCGCCGCAAAGGTCTATAAAGCGCAAACGACCCTTCGGCGGTGAATCGAAGGTCAAATATGGATTGCCGCTCTTTTCGACGAATCGGATGCGCAGTGTGTCGAAGTACTGCACCACCGCATCCCAAGCCCGACTAAAGCGATCCCGATCAAGCTCTCCGCAGCATTCGAGCGCCGTTTGCAAGGTATAGTTGGATGCTGTTGGATCAAGCTTCCACAAAAACCATAAGTGTTTTTGAATGTGGCTGGCCGGGACCTCTCCGCCCTCATCACGGCGACTGACGACAATGGCGCGGAGCGACTCATGCCCATCCTCTTTCTCGGCCAGGAGTTCGGTCAACTCATCTACTGTGCAATGGTACAGGTCAACCATAGAAACTTCGCAGGCGAATTCGCTCCGAATACGGTTGATCGCAAGCATGGCGCGCAGCGAGTCACCGCCCATCAGCAAAAAGTTGTCGTTCCGCCCCAGCCGGTCTAGATGTAGTATCTCGGCTAAGAGCCTGCACAACCGAGCCTGAAGACCGTGAGCGGGCTCCAGATATTTCACATCGGACAAAGGACGCAAATTTTCTGGAGAAGGCAATTGCTTGTAATCAAGTTTGCCATTGGCGTTTAATGGTAATTTCGCCAGCTCGAAGAAAAGATCAGGCAGCATGTAGTCAGGCAACTGACACGACATGTGTTCGCGTAAAGCGCTCCGTGTAACCTCCTCTCGAAGCTTGACGAAAGCCACGAGGCGCGGAAGTCTTTCCGCTTCCCCTGGACTAGTCAGTGTTTCCCTTGCCGTCAGTTTCACCCGATTGTCAGCGGGATAATGCACCACTACGGCCGCGGCCTCGACGGCAGCATGTAACCCCAACAAACCTTCCACTTCGTTAAGCTCAATACGGTAGCCGCGCAGCTTGACCTGGCGATCTGCTCTTCCGAGACACTCCAGCAAGCCATCCTCACGCAGCCTCACGAGATCACCAGTCTTGTATAATCGATCATATCCGCGCTTATCGCTGAAAGGGTTAGCCACAAAAGCCTGCTCGGTACGCGCGTCGTCGTTAATGTAACCACGCGCAACGCCAACGCCGGCTACACAAAGTTCCCCTACGTCACCTGACGCAGCAAGCGTCAGCGCCGCAGCATCTGGCCTGACCACATAGATTTCCAGATTGTCTATCGGTTTCCCGATTGGCATAAATGCCTGACCTTCCGCCGGGGAGTTAGAGATCAGTGCATGCGTGACACCGTCGGCACATTCAGTTGGCCCATAATGGTTGAGGATAGGAATAGACGGGTACATCGCCAGCCAGCGTCGGCATACGTCGGGCGGCAATGCCTCCCCGACGGTGGAAATCCTGCGCAGCGCCGGCAGTGCGCGTGCATCGATCAATTCGACTTCGGCCACAAACGAGCGTAGTAGCGACGGCACAAATTGAATGACTGATACTTGGGATTCGCGCAACTCAAGCAGCAGCCTCGACGGATCGCATACGACGTCTCTATTAATGATCCGCGTGCACGCCCCCACTTGCAGCGCCGCCATAAACTGCCACAGAGAAATGTCAAAACAGTGCGATGCGGTCTGCGCCACCTGGTCAGCATTACTGATCTCCAGATCGTGTACCTTAGCGTGCAAGTGATTGATCAAGCTCCGCTGTTCAATCATTACGCCCTTTGGGTGACCGGTGGTACCCGAAGTAAAAATGACGTAGGCAAGATCACTACCTTTGCCTCTGGGCCCGGCAAAGGCTGCGCTCGATTCTTGCGCTTCCTCAATATCAAGAAGCACTAGTTCCGGTCTGGTTGTCTGCAAATATGCCGCTTGTTCGAAGCAGTTCCGGGCGGTCAGCAGCAGGCAGCATTTACTCTTCTCCAGCATGTAATCCAAACGTTCCGCTGGATACTGGCGATCAAGGGGCATATAGGTACCGCGAATCTTAAAAACGGCAAGCATCGCAGCCAATAAATCAATTCCTCGCTCCATCAACACGCCGATGACGGGCGCCTCGCGGCCACAGCGCTCGGTCAGCGCCATTGCGATGCGGTTGGACTGCGCATCAAGCTCCCGATACGTTACCGACTCGCTGCCATGCCTCGCTGCTATATGTTGCGGATAACGCCGTGCCGCATCACCAAAGTAGTCCACCGCCAATAGTGTTTTCATTTAACCCTCACTCACTCGCCTAAGTGCTTGAATTAACCGACCCTTACTAAAAACAGCTCGCTCGGCGGGCGACCGCGCAAGTATCCGTGGAATGATCGCCGAAGGGTTCATTGCGTTTGGGTTGGATAACAGGCTAACTGGCTATCTTAAGATATCGAAAATCACATCTTCTTCGCATTCTGTACATATTCAATATATTGATATCTATTCAATTGGGTGTGTCACTTGCTCTGCTAAATTGAACCGCATTTTGATGCGGATACCAATGCAACGGCCAAGGTCACTGGTTACCATTAGAATCCGTACCTATAACTGCGAAAGATGAGGGTGGCGCAGGCACCTCACTACTCGCCCGCGTCGCGTAGCGGCGCTATATCGCGCCGGCCCCGCAGTTCTTCCCGATCCTCTGAGAGCGAGTTCCTGGCACGCTTCCGAAACGGCCACGCAGCGCTCACTGGCAAAAAACAGTATCGTGCTCGTGATGAAGGCTTTCGGATCATCGGAAACAAGCGAGCAATCGTGGGAGACCACACAGTGCGTGATCTGTTCATCGTTAAAGTAACCGCCCTCAATCACAATCACGACCTGAGCTCGAGCAAGCGATGTCAGGTGAAGAAGGGAAATATGCAATAAGTCGTAGCAAGAAATTCACTTGATACAGGTTTCGAACTGTATGCTGCAATATTAAAACCACGGTAAAGCGCCTGAAGAAATTGAAGGATGCTTCGGCACTCGACACTCCTGCAGCATAAGTTCAGAAGTATTCAACAGTCACATCATGGGTTAGGAGGTGCGGCGAACTCTGCTGGTCGTCCTGACCGTCGCGTTGATGTCGGTCCTCCATGCTGCTCACTTCGCCGACAGCTTCATTCTGTGCAGAGCCCTTGATATCTTTCTTTGTGAGATACATCGTTCGTCGGATTGCACAGCAACGCAGGAGAAAACTTCCTGCTCAGGGAACGGAATGGAACTGATGATCCAGAGCGCCGGTTCGTTAATAACGCGTAGCGCGGCACCTTGAGTGGACGCCGCAATAGAATGTCGACTATCATTTTTTGCAGATCTTGTCTGTTGTTCGTGAGGCTTTGGTGTGGTGTTCACGCTTCGTTACCTCCAGCTTCAATTTCCCCGCGAGAGCAGATGCAATAGTTGAGCCAACGCCACGACACACCTGAGGGATATCTCCCAACACATTGCTGATCGGGATGACTGATCGGCACTTACCCTCCAAAACGCTTGCGGGATCTTCCGGCAAATATCGTTTGTGGGATTTGCTGTGTTGCATATCCGACAATGTTGGATGTGCAACACCACGGATTGCCGCGACGAGGGCCGACTGGAGCAGCCCCCTGAATCTCCGGACACAGTCTCCCAGTTACAATAGCGGGTAGGCATAAGACTGTGTACATGACTAACAACAAGCACGAAGTGATGGAAGTGTTGACGGGGCCGGAGCGCCGGCGGCGCTGGTCGGTGGACGAGAAGCTGGCGATGGTGCGGGAGAGCTTCGAGCCTGGCAAAACTGTTTCGATGGTGGCCCGCCAGCACGGTGTGAATCCGAACCAGCTGTTTCATTGGCGCAAGCTCTATCAAGACGGTAGTCTCTCGGCGGTCAGCGCTGGCGAAGAAGTCGTGCCGGCTTCGGAGTTGGCCGACGCGCTCAAGCAAATCAGGGAATTGCAACGGCTACTGGGCAGGAAGACCGTCGAAGTCGAAATCCTTCGCGAAGCCGTGGAGTATGGCCGGGCAAAAAAATGGATTGCGCGCTCGCCATCGTTGCCGGGGGACGACCAGTGAAGCAGGTTTGCGACGTTCTCGGTGTGGCGCGCTCAAACGTGGCGGCAAAGCTTGCTCGACCCGCTGATTGGCGGGACGGCCACACGGCTCGACAAACCGACGACGCTGAACTGGTGGAGGAAATCCGGCGCGTAATCGCTGGCTTGCCGAGCTGGGGTTACCGACACGCGTGTGGGGCACAATGCGCAGCCGTAAAACGTAATAAATCTGTCACCTGACCTCGCCAGTAACCGCGGGGCAGAACGCGCCCGTGTTGACACATTTATTTACCTTCGAATCGGAATAAAAGCGTCAACTCGCATATGTCCGTATTAAATTTGTCAACTCGCCTCCTACACTTCGAATCCCGTCGGTAGGAGGTTTGTCTCATGGTGGATACCCTTCACGTAGCCGAGCCAATCGCGCTTGCCCGTCCGCGCGGCGCACACCGATTCGAAGCCTTCAGCCCCAAGCTCGCGCGCCGCGTCATGTTCTACCGGCGAGCATCGCTCGCACAATGGTTACTGCTCGAGGCGGATCCGAAGGTGATCACCTTCTGCGAACGACCCGGCTATGTACTGATCAACGGCGACCGTCGCCTTGCCGATTTCTGGGTGCACTACGTTGATCGCGAGGAGTTTGTTGTACTAAGCGAACTGCCTTGTGGAACCGATGCGGACGCGTCACGCGCCAGGCTTGCTGCTGGTGCCGCTGAAGTCCGTCTTGTCGCAT
>NZ_WHNQ01000076.1 GCF_009362785.1 Paraburkholderia atlantica | reverse complement strand
TGCAGGGGGAGAGTGGTTTGACGTTCCAGTTGAGTGCGAGAAGGCATCAGGTCGACATGCCAATTATCGTCATGACTGCCCATGGTGATATTGAAATGTCGGTGCAGGCCATGAAAGCTGGCGCCATTGATTTCCTGACCAAACCTGTTCGAGAGCAACGTGTTATCGACGCTGTTTCATCAGCGATCGGTCGTCATGCCGAGCAACTGGAGAAATCTCTGACCAGGGTTTCGCTTATGGCGCGTTACGACACGCTGACGGTGCGGGAGCGCGAAGTGATCTGGTACGTTGTGAAGGGTTTTTTGAACAAGCAGATCGCTGCTGAAATGAACCTGAGCGAAATCACCATCAAGATGTACCGGGGCTCCGCGATGAAGAAGCTTGAAGCGCTATCGCTTCCCGATCTGATCAGAAAGACGGACATAATCAAGGGTTGTGTCTCGACAAAACAGGAATGGTGAGCAAGCCACGAAGCAGCGGGATTACTCAAGGCAACGCTGACCAAGCCGTTGTATTCATCGGCACGTAGAACAGCGCGACCAGGGCACGATTGGCGTTCTTCGGCAAAGCTCGATAGCGCACGCTCCTGAAGCCCACAAGTGCTTGACGACAGCAAGCACGCGCTCAACCCAGGCACGGGTCTTCGACATACCAGCACACGCAAAGCTGGATCACGTCCATCGGAAACACCTCGTCGATGCTCGGCAGCAACATCGTGAGAGTGAGTTGTCCGACTTGCCCATTCGGTTCGCCAAGGCGCGGGGCGATGTCATCTGCTGGCGGCGATCGGTTTCGCATGATGAATTCTAGTGAATCGCCTTCCTCATATTTATGACATCGCGTACAAACAGTTGATCCAGTTTTTCATCAAACAGATCGTCCTGATCGATTTAGTATTTCATTTCTATCGCTCTGTATTTTTCCTCACGTTTGATATGGGTATCTAACTAGCCGATCTTGTGGAGGAAGTAAAATAATTCATATTCGAGTAGAAATTGGGTGATCTCGATCATCATGCGTTGAGTTTATATTTGGTGCTTTACCGCTATTGCCATGGTTTTCTAGAGGAGCAATTTGTCCTGCAGAAAAACTGCCGCCAGGAAGGAAAGAACGATGCTAAAGGATTTTGAAGGTCGTCTTGCTGTCGTCACGGGAGCGAGTTCCGGAATTGGGCTTGCGACTACCCGCCGCTTACTAAAGAATGGGGCGCGCGTGCTGGCGATGAGTCGTACGAAAGGGGGTTTGGTCGCATTGCAGTCGACATTCGACGAGAGGCTCATCTGGATCAAAGGGGACGTCACACGAAGTGACGATCTCGAGTTGCTTTCTTCGGAGGCCCAGCGGCTCGGTCCGATTGACTTTCTGGTGCCGAATGCGGGCATCGCATTATTGGACGGCGGTACCGAGGCCGCGACGTTCGAGCGTCAATGGGCAGTGAACGGGGCGGGTGCGCTGAACACGCTTTCAGTGGTGCAAGAACAGTTGGCGAAGCCTGCGTCGGTTGTGTTCATCGGGACGTTTCTGTCGCAGACAACATTTCCGGGTCTCGGCGCGTATATAGCATCAAAGGCGGCGGTCAAGGCGCATGCGAGGACACTCGCAGTGGAACTGGCAGCACAGGGCATTCGAATCAATCTGGTCTCGCCAGGACCAACGGCTACAGCAATCTGGTCCTCGTTGGGCTTGCCCGAAGATCAGCTTTCCGCGATGGCGGAACGTGTCAATCGGCGTTTGCTTCCTGGACGCTTCCTTGAGGCCGATGCGGTTGCCGACACGATCATGTTCTTGCTGTCGCCGGCGTCTCGCGGGCTATATGGTCAGGACTTGATAGTCGATCATGGGTATACGTTGAGCTAGCACGCTGAAGTACTTGAGGCCCAACATCGCATTCACACTGAACGCGATGTTGGGTTATTTTCTATCGGTCGGCTTGTTCGAGCGCGCCGAGAATCGATTGATCATATCCCGATGCACCAGCCCTCCGCCTTCGTCTCGCACACACCACAAGGTGTGCGGGCGTATGGCCATCCATGGTCAACGTCTTCGAAGCGAACCTCCGTTTCTTGATCTCTTTCGCGAAGTGAACTGCGGCAGCAGCCTTTCCAGGGTGCTTTAAACCTGTGGCGAGCGTGAGCGCGAAGCAGTAATCTCGATGCATGTCTGTTACTTGCGCTAGTGTGGTCGGAACTCCGATATTGTCTCGGCCAGGCGTGGAAGCTGCGTCTTCAGAGAACGGGCGGTCGCACGCAGACAATAACCAGCCGATCGACATGTGGGCCGTCGAGCCTGCGCTCGATACTCCGACGCCTGCCCATGCGTCGCCCTCCACCCGTTAGGCTACGCTTCACCTCTGCTTCATTCGCACGAGAGACCGTAATGACTGCACCGTTACCGGCACTGTCCATCGAAATTGACCCGCAACATGAGTTGCCGATCTATCTGCAAATCTGCGAGCGCTTCCGAACTGCGATCGCGGCGGGGAATCTGCGCCCGGGAGACAGAGTGCCCGCATTACGCGGTCTGGCCACACAGCTGAATACCGCACTCGGCACGGTTGAACGGGCATACGCGACCCTCGTCGACGAGGGCTACCTGCAGGTGCGCGGTGCGGCGGGCACGTTCGTCTCGCCAGCTCTTCCGGCGGCGGCGATCCTATCGTCAAGGCTGCAAACCATTCGGCACTCGCTCGACGGGCCTCGCGCGGTTGCAGGCGGAGTGCCGACTGAGCCGGTCGCGCCGCGCGGCAGTCAAGCGACGTTGCTTCGGCCGATCGTCCCCTTCAGCGGCGAACCACGGCCGTTACAACCTGGCTTGCCTGCGCTCGACGCCTTTCCGCGCAAGGTCTGGAATCGGCTCTTCTCGTTTCGCGTACGCAGCGGCGAACGTGCGGCACTCGCTTATCCAGCGCCGGCCGGCTACCAGCCGCTGCGCGAACACATCGCTACCCATGTCGGGCTGTCGCGCGGCGTTACCTGCCTGCCCGAACAGGTTTTCGTGACGGGGAGTTACCGCGCGTCGCTCGAACTTGTGATACGCAGTCTCGCATCCGCGGGCGATCGCATGTGGTTCGAGGACCCCGGCTATCTGCTCGCACGCAGCTTTCTGGCCGCTGCCGGCGTGCGGCTCGTGCCGGTGCCGGTCGATGGCGAAGGGATCGACGTCGAGCGTGGCATACAGCTGGACGCCCACGCACGCTTTGCACTCGTTACCCCGTCGCATCAGAGTCCGCTCGGGCACACGCTGTCACTCGAGAGGCGGATCGCTCTGCTTGACTGGGCGGAGAACGCCTCCAGCTGGATCGTGGAAGACGACTACGACAGCGAGTTCCGTTACACGGGGCGGCCTTTGCCGGCCTTGAAGAGCATCGACCGGCACGGTCGCGTGATCTATTGCGGCACCTTCAGCAAGGTGATTTTTCCAGGCTTACGGCTCGCGTACGTGGTCGTGCCGGAACGGGCGATCGAGAGCGTCGAGCGGGTGACGCACAGCATGAACGCAGGCGCTTCGACACTGCTGCAGGCGGTTGCTTCGGATTTCATCGGGCAGGGCCATTTCGCGCGCCATCTGAAGCGGATGCGCGCGTTGTACGGGGAGCGTCGCATGCTGATCGTGCACGCGTTGCAGCGGGCGTTCGGAGAACGACTGATTGTTGATCCGCCATCGGGCGGAGTCCAGTTCGCGACGCGATTCGCCGAAGGCCCCAATGGCGCAATCGACGATGTCGCAGTAGCCACCCGTGCGCGCGAGGCCGGACTTGCGGTTCTGCCACTTTCGAGTTGGTACGCGGATAGCCGCGCACCACACACTCCGCGCGGTCTGGTGATGGGGTTTGCGAACATTGCCGATGCGCAGGAGGCGGAGCGTCTCGCGCAATTGTTGCGAGCCTGCCTGGACGGCTGACTTTCCGGGCGCGCGGTCGCTACGCGGGCATCGTCGCAATGCGAGTCATAGCCTCGACCGCATTGACGCGGTTCAGGCCATTCAGATCGAGTGCCCGGATCTGCTCGGTCATGAAATCGATAAAGACGCGGACCCGGATCGGCAAGTGTTCACGGCAAAGGTAGCAAATGTAGTAGCTGCGCTCGTTCGACACATGCTGCTTCAACGTCATCACAAGCTCCCGGCGTCTCGCGTAATCCCAGATCTGATGTGCCGGCATCTGCGCAATGCCGCGACCACCGAGGACAGCCTCGCGAACGAGATCCGCGTCATTGAACGTCAACTTGGAGGGCGGCAGGAATTTTTGAGTCCGGCCATCCACCATGAACTCCCACTCGAGGACTCGTCCAGTTGAATGTCTCATGTTGATGCACTCGTGCTGTCCAAGCTCGCCGAGGCTGGAAGGAAGTCCGTGCCTCTCGGCATAGCTACGCGACGCGCAAACGATGAGTTGCATCGGAATCAGCCGCTTCGCGACGATGCGGGAGTCTGTGAGATGTCCATCGCGAAACGCAACATCGATCTGGCCACCTGCGAAATCCACCGGCTTGTCATCGAGGAGAAGTTCGACTGAGATGTCCGGGTAGAGCTCGGAGAACTTCAACAACAGCGGCGCGACTACATTGCGCCCGAATCCGATGCCCGATGAGACCCGCAGAAGGCCACGAGGCGGACCGTGGCGGAGGTCAAGCATGTCGTTGACCGCCCCGACGATATGAGCCACGCCAAGATTGCAGTGCTCGAAGAAGCGCTCCCCCTCGCGCGTCAGGCGCGTGGTTCTCGTCGTTCGAAGGAAAAGGCGTGTGCTGAGCTGCTTCTCGAGCCGCTGGACACTGCGCGAGACGCTCGATCGCCCGACTCCAAGTCGCTCGCCGGCTTTGGCAAAACTCCCTTCTTTAGCGACCGCCATGAACGTAACGATGCCTGCATAGCTGCTCGCAAAGCAGTTTAAGAAAGGATCGGCATGATTTAGAAAGTCGGCGCGAAAGGCGGGCTGCGATATGTTCAATTGATTCATGAGACGCTCCAAAGCTAATCGACTTGCAGACGTTGAGACGCGTGGGCATATCCCCCTTGCGAACGGGAGACAGCGGCACAGCGATCGTTTCCCCAAGTCAAGTTACTTCGCACGCGTACCTCATACCAGTCTACGATCGTACGAACCTCGCATACTTTTGTTTAGTCAAGGTTTTCGATTCAAATTCGACCGTCACTAATTAATTCTCGAAGAATGAGCGAGGCAGAATTCCGGAGCCGCGTTCGATAAAACGCAGCATTGCGCATTGGCCTGGTGGTCACCCAAGGAGCTCGATTCATACTCCCGATTTGCAGGACCGCTCAAAACCGATACCTGCCATCCTGCAGCTATATCGAGGCGCCGGCGAAGGCGCCGTAATGCTGCGACCGACAATGGACCGTTCTCGATACGTACGATGAGATAGGAGCACGGTGGTCTCCACTATACGAAGGTATGAGTGTCCCAATCTGGTAAGTAACTTCTGCCAATTCAAAGTAGGGTGGCGACGGGGGTCTTTCAGGGATACCGTTGACCATGACGAATCCACCTGCTCGATGCCGAGCCGCTTCGCAGGGGCGGCACCGCTTCCGAAAAAGCCGAATGGCGTATGAAGCGGCCTAATCGAATTCGTCGATTCGCCTCTCACAGAACCTGGCGGTTCGGCCGAACTGGACGACATAGCCGGACACACATGCATGCATTTGCCGTGCGGTGCCGCCTGACGAGCAGCAATCATTCGTAATCGGAGGAATCCAGATGATATTGGAACAATCAGATATTTGCGATCCATGGGCGAGGACCGTTGTATTGCTGGGGCAATTGTCGGGCGAGCTACCCATGAACGGCGAAGCGAGCGTTACTCCGTTGTTCAAGCCGGCAATGCACAACTTATCAACGGCACCGGTCGCGGGCGTCACGGTACGGCTGCTAGAGCGTTCGACTGCCACACGAGTCACGCTCGCCTGGAGTGATCCATCACGTTGTGCATACCATGACCAGGAGTGGCAGCTGACCCGCGCACGCCACTCGGGAGTTTGCGCGATCAGTGGAATGAAAATCCGCCGGGGCGAGGTCGTGTATCGCCCTCGCGCAACGCGCCCGAGGATGCCGCTCAACGCGGATGCGATGATCCATCCTATTGCGTTACAGGGCGATCAGTGAAGTGATCGGTATGGGAAAAGATCTCCATCACAACCCATACGTTGGCGCTGATGCAAAGCATGCTGCGATTGTTGTCTTACTGGAAACTCAGAAGCATTCGCTGCTGGTCTTCTATCGGGGACAAAGCATTCATATGATGGCGGTCAGATCCGATCCGCCCAGTAGATGGTTCGGTTAAACGCGGCGCTGTGCTCGCAGCACGACAGTTATGCACGCGGACGACTCGGTCGTCGTTTTCAACTCAAACCACGGAGATAAAAGTGCCCAACGACGAATCCGATACCCTGAGAAGACGTTCCTTTATGACCAAACTCGCCGGCGTCACTGCTGCCACCGCGGCATCCGCAGTGGGTATGCGTCACGCCCAGGCTGCGCCGACGTCGGACCCTTACGCTGATCCAGCCAATCCGGCGCTCACAAAAGGGAACATGAAGCTGGACGTTTCACGGGCGGCCCTAGTGGTCATCGACCCGCAGGTCGACTTCATGAGTTCAAAGGGCCTGGCATGGCCGGTGGTCGGCGAGAGTGTCACCGAACACAAGGTCGTGCCCAACCTGGTGCGCCTCTTCGAAGAATCCAAAAAGGCGGGAATCACCGTAGCAATCTCCCCTCACTACTACTACCACTGGGATCACACGTGGAAGATTCAGGCGCCATTGGAGATTTTTCAACACAAGATTGGCATTTTCGACCGCAAGGGGCCGCTCTCACTCGACGGCTTCCAGAGGTCCGGCGCCGATTTTATGCCGGAATTCAAAAAGTACATCGAAGACGGCCAGACCATCATCTGCTCTCCGCACAAGCTCTACGGCCCGCAGGCCAACGACTTGCCGTTGCAACTCCGCAAGCAGCGGGTCGATCAGATCATTCTTGCCGGCATGCTTGCCAATATGTGCGTCGAATCGCATTTGCGGGAATTTCTCGAGCTCGGCTTCGAGGTTGCCATCGTGCGCGATGCGGTGGCGGCGCCCAAGATTCCCGAGGGAGACGGGTATCTGTCCGCGCTGATCAACTTCAGATACATGGCAAATGGTCTTTGGACCACTGACGAAACGGTCGACATGCTTCGACAAAAGGTGTGAGCGGGTGTCGTGAGCGGCCGAATAGGTAAATGCCTGTGAGCTTTTTTTTACTTTGCAATGCGCTACTTGCCTATGTGAATGCAAGCAACATACGCCTCGCGCACAGAGATCTCTGAACCTTCTTTATTCTTCCGTGAGGCTTGTCGTGCATCGCGCATTTACTACCGCGTCGCTGTTCGTGTTGCTATGCCTTGCACCAGTGCGCGTTTTCGCCCAGTCACCGGCCTCGTCGTCCGCGATGGACGAGCGTATGCGCGCCTGCACGTCGTGCCATGGCGTACAGGGGCAGGGGCGCAGCAACGACTACTTCCCCCGCATTGCTGGCAAGCCTGCTGATTATCTGTTTAACCAACTGTCCGCGTTTCGCGACGGCGGCCGGACCTATCCGCCGATGAGTTACCTGCTCGCGTTCCTGACCGATGAAGATCTGCGCAGGATCGCCCAGTACTTCGCTGGCTTCCAGCCTCCGTATCCGGATGCCGATACTGCTGCGGTGCCGCCCGATGTGCTCGACCACGGCAAGCAACTCGTGATGAACGGCGACGCGTCACGCAAGCTGCCCGCGTGCGCGGCGTGTCACGGAGCCCGGCTGACCGGCGCGAAGCCCGGCGTGCCCGGCCTGCTCGGTCTCCATGCGAGCTATATCGCCGGACAAATGGGGACGTGGCGCTCGGGCACGCGACACGCACTCGCGCCCGACTGCATGCACGAGATTGCCGTCAAGCTGAATGATCGCGATATCTATGCCGTTTCTAGCTGGCTCGCACGGCAGCCGCGGCCCGACGACCCGTGGCCGTCGCCGCCAGGCGATTTGAAACTGCCGCTAGCATGCGGGAGCCAAATGCAATGAGGAATCGAATATCCCATCCCGCGTCGTGCGTCATGGAGCTGCGTTCGCTGCACGTGAGCTGGCGCCGCGTGTTTGCACGCGCTACGGCCGCGGTGAGGCTCATCGCTGGTATAGCCGCGTCGATGTTCGTTTGCGGCATGGCGAGCGCGGAAACTCTGCAGGCGGCGTCTGCCAATGGCAGTCCACGGTCCGCGATCATTGCGCGCGGCGAATATCTCGCGCGCGCAGGCGACTGTATCGCTTGCCATACCGCGCCGCGTGGCAAGCTCTTCGCGGGCGGTCTCGCGATGGAAACACCGTTCGGCACGCTCTACTCGCCCAACATCACGCCCGATGCGCAGTACGGAATCGGCCGCTGGAGCAAGGACGAGTTCTTCAGAATGATGCGCACGGGCAAGTCACCGGACGGCAAGCTGATCTATCCAGCCATGCCGATCGCGCAGTACACGAAGGTCACGCGTGAGGACTCGGATGCGATCTACGCGTACCTGCAATCGATTCTGCCGGTACCGCAGCCGAATCGTCCGCATGAACTGAAATTTCCGTTCAACCAGCGCGAGCTGCTTATCGGGTGGCGCACGCTTTACTTCCGCGAAGGGGCCTATCAGCCGAATCCGACGCGGTCAGTCGAGTGGAATCGCGGCGCATACCTGGTCGAAGGCCTCGGCCACTGCACGATGTGCCATACGCGGATCAACATGCTCGGCGGTTCCTCGCGCAGCGAAGAATTCGCGGGCGGCCTGATCCCGGTGCAGCAGTGGTATGCCCCGTCGCTGACCTCCGACAAGGACGGTGGCCTTGGCGACTGGAGCATCAAGGACATCGTCGATCTGCTGCAGGCGGGCCTCTCGGAGCGTGGCGCGGTGTATGGCCCGATGGCGGAGGTGACCTATCACAGCCTCCAGTACCTGAGCGACGACGACGTCAAGGCGATGGCGGTCTACCTGAAGGCGCTGCCGGACAACACGGGCCGCAAGAACGGGCCCTCCGCGGCGACGGATACGAAGGTATTCGGGCGCGGCGCACAGGTGTACAGCGACAAATGCGCGGTGTGTCACGGCAGCGATGGCAAGGGGAACGTGCCGAAGTATCCGCCGCTGGCCAGCAACCAGTCGATCGAAATGGATTCGGCGGTCAATCCGATTCGCATCGTGCTCAATGGCGGCTTCCCGCCGGGTACGCGGCGCAACCCTGAGCCGTATGGTATGCCGCCGTTCGCGCAGGAATTGAGCGACGACGACGCAGCCGCGGTCGTGACTTACATCCGGACCGCGTGGGGCAACCACGGCCTGCCGGTCACGGCGAAAGAGGTCAACGAACTGCGGAAGGCGCCATTGCGCTAGACGAACGCGACGACGCGCGGCATCCGGGCATCGTTTCGTATCACCACCTCCTCACTGAGAACCCCATGATGGAGATCAACGACAACCGCGAAGGTCCGGCGCTGGACCCGGCGATCGAACTTATCGTCGCTGCCGGACCGCGTGGCGCGATCGCGCTGGCCGGTGCGGCCACCGTGATCGTGTTCGCGCTCTGGTTCGCCTTCTATTTCCTCGCATTCCTGCCGCGCGGCCCTATCAGCTGATCATGTCGACCGAAACCTCGCACCAACCCAATCGCGACGGCCACTCAGTCGCGATGCGCGTCGAGCGCCGCTGGGCCATCTTCGCCGGCGGCCTGATCCTGCTGCTCCTGGTCGTGATGATCTACATAGGCATGCACTCGGCGATGACGTCACCGTCGCGCGTGGAAACGATCGACCCGAGCCGACTGCAGATGTCGGGTGAATTCGTCGAGAGCAACCTGGGCAGCGCGGTCGAGCCGGATGGCTCCGTCACGGTGCGCTTCATCGCCCAGCAATACTCGTTCACGCCGCAATGCCTGCTGATGCCGGCCGATACACCCGTGACGCTGCGCATGACCAGCGCCGATGTCGTGCACGGCCTCGAGATCATGGGGACCAATGTCAACGCCATGATCGAGCCTGGCTATGTCTCGACGCTCACCACCGTTTTCCCGAAGCCGGCCGAACACCTGATGCCGTGTCACGAATACTGTGGCTTCGGCCATCAAACCATGTGGGCTCACGTGAAAGTCATCGACAAGGCCACGTTCTTCGAGGCCGCCCGCCACTCCCGGAGGCTCAGCTGTGTTTCTCGCTAAGCGGCTCGTTCTCGCGCATTTCTGGCTCGCCTTTGTCTCGTTCCTTGTCGCGCTCGTGTTTGGCGCGTGGCAGATGCTCGTGCGCAGTCCACTGCTCGCATGGGTGGGCAATCCCGAGATCTACTACCGTTCGGTGACGGCGCATGGAACCGTCATGGCCTATGCGCTGCCGACGCTCGTCGCAATGGGGTTCGGCTACGCAATCTGCGAGCTCGCACTCAGACAGCGGCTGATCGGACTCAAATGGGCATGGGCGGCCTTCTTCCTGCTCGCAGTGGGTGCCTTGATGGCACTCGCGCCCGTTGCGACGGGCCGTGCCTCTGTACTGTTCACCTTCTATCCGCCGATGATCGGTAGTGTGTTCTACTACCTCGGTATCGTGCTGGTGGTAGTCGGCTCGTGGATATGGGTCGCGCTGATGTACGTGAATCTGCGTGCATGGAGGCGCGTCAATCCCGGCAAGCCGATTCCGCTCGCCATGTTCGCCAATGTGGCGGGCGCCTATCTCTGGGCGTGGACGGCGGTAGGTGCGGCACTTGAAATCCTGTTCCAGATCCTGCCTGTGGCGCTCGGGCTGAAGTCGACCATCGATGTGGGTCTCGCGCGCGTGCTGTTCTCGTGGACACTGCACGCCATCGTTTACTTCTGGCTCATCCCGGCCTACACCGCGTACTACACACTGGTGCCGCGCGCCATCGGCGGGCGGCTCTACAGCGATTCGATGGCCCGCATCGCGTTCGTGATGTTCCTGGTGTTCGCGATGCCTATCGGCATTCACCATCTGTATACCGATCCGCAGGTGGGCACCGGGTTCAAGTTCATACATCAGGTGTTCACGGCGATGGTCTCGGTGCCGACACTGCTGACCGTGTTTACGATCTGCGCGTCGGTCGAGATCGCGGGTCGCCTGCGCGGCGGCACGGGGCTGTTCGGCTGGCTCACGGCGCTGCCGTGGCGCAATCCGATGATGCTCGCGATTGCGTTCTCGTTCGTCATGCTCGGATTCGGCGGCGCCGGCGGGCTCATCAACATGAGCTACCACCTTGATTCGACGATCCACAACACGCAGTGGATCACTGGCCACTTCCATCTGATCTTCGGTGGCGCGGTCGTGATCATGTACTTTGCGATCGCCTACGACCTCTGGCCGCAACTCACGGGACGCAAGCCCGATGAGGGCTTGATCCGCAAGCAGCTGTGGCTGTGGTTCATTGGCATGCTGGTGGTGACGTTCCCCTGGCACTATGTCGGTCTTCTTGGCGCGCCGCGTCGCATGGCGTATTACGACTACACGAACCCCGCGATCGCGCCGCAGGCAATATGGGTGGCAGTTTCCGCATTCGGCGGCATCGTGCTGCTGATTTCCGGTGCGCTCTTTGTCTACATTCTCGCGAAGGCCCAGTTTGCTTCGTCGCGCCGGACGGATGAAACGCCCGCGCCGTTCGAGTTCAGCGCCTGTGTGCATCCGGTCGTGCGCGTGCCGGTAGCGCTCAACAGCTTCAGGCTGTGGATTGCCCTGATGATCGGCCTGACCGTCGTCAACTACTCGGTGCCGATCGCGCAGCTGCTGCGTCTGCCGAACACTTCGGTTCCGGCGGTTGCCGTGGGAGCACAGCGATGAAACAGGAACGCATGTTCAGCCTCCGGAACCGGTGGTTTGTCATGAGCGCCGGCGGGACACTTCTCGTCGCTATCCTCGCGATTCTCATTGGCTTCGTCTGGTTGCCGTCGATGCATCGCGGCTTCACGGCGAACGAGCTGTGGAGCGCGATCTGCAGCGCGGCGGGTGTGCCGTCCACAGGGTCCAAGGGCAGCGATAACGTGCCTGACGCACCGCCGAGCAATGTCGTCGTGCTGCCGCCGCTGCGCACCGTGCGCATCAATGCGGTCTCGAGCGGACGCGGTGCCACGCTCGCCACGCAGCGTTGCTCGATGTGCCACGGCGCACAGAGTCCGGCCGGGATAGCGGCTCCGGCGCTTGCCGGCCAGTATGCCGATGCGATCTACAAGGAACTGCGCGACTTTCAGAGCGGGGCGCGGGAGAGCGCGATCATGCAGCCGATCATCGCGAACCTGGGTGACCAGGATCTGCTCGACGTCGCCGAATACTATTCGAGTCAGCCACGCCTTATGCAGGTGCAGGAAGCGGGCAGCCGCGACGACGGCGCGGCTTACGCGCTTGCGATGCAAGGCGCGCCGATCCGCAACATCGCCCCTTGTGCCGCGTGCCACGGCACGATTGACCGCAAGGGCGCGGCGCCCTCGCTCGACGGGCAGTCGGCCTCGTATCTTGCAACGCAGATGCGCGCGTTTGCCGGTGGCACCCGGCATAACGACATCGGCGAGCAAATGCGCAACGTCGCGCGACAACTTCGACCCGAAGAGATCGACGGTCTCGCAAAGTATTACGCGGCTCAGCCGTGAATGCGCGATTCTCGTGCCAGTGCGTTAGACGTTCCGCTATGACGACGAAACGTCATGATGCCGGGGTAGCGTGAACTGAACGAGCGCGCCGCGTGGAGAGCACTCACTCGCCCACAGTCGGCCACGGTGCGCATCGATGATCGAACGGCAGATCGAAAGTCCCATGCCAAGGCCCGTGGACTTCGTGGTGTAGAAGGCGGTGAACGCGTGGTCCGCACCGTTAGGACCAAAGCCCGGTCCGGAGTCGCGCACGGTCACGAGCACGCAGCCGCCGTCGGCCTCGCCGGTACTGACGTGCACCTGTCGCAAACCATCGATGCCGCTCATTGCCTCCAGCGCATTGATGATCAGGTTGAGCATGACCTGCTGCAGTTCCACACGGTCGCCTTCGACGGACGGCAAACACTCTGCGAGCTGCATCGCCAGCAGGGCGCCGCATTTCCTTGCCTCTCCCTGGACGAGTTCGACGATCTCGCGGATCGCCTCGTTGATGTTCACCGGCTCTTTTTTCCGTGGCGCTTTCCTGATCAGTTGCCGGA
>NZ_WHNQ01000075.1 GCF_009362785.1 Paraburkholderia atlantica | reverse complement strand
CAGTGCGATGCTCGAGCAGTGGTGTACCAACGTGATGCGCTCCAAGGTTGAACCGATGAAGGAGGTCGCCCGCATGATACGCAAGCATTTCGACGGCATCGTCGCATGGACCCAGACGCGCCAGACCAACGGCTTTCTGGAAGCACTCAACGGCCTGTTTCAAGCCGCCAAGCGACGCGCTCGTGGCTACGCAAACCTCGAAACTATGCGCACCGTGCTGTTCCTGATCGCCGGCAAGCTCAACTTCGCGTCGATCAATCCGCACGCTGCATAACCCATTCAAATTTCAAAAGAGCCTTAAAAATGTCAGACTCGACACGAATCTGGTCTCCGATCGATTTTGCGAAAGACGGCAAACAGGTCGATTTTCTCCGACTTCCCATCTCAACCGACACCTCGGCTTATGGATGGATCCCGGTTCCCGCGATATGCGTCAAAAATGGCGTCGGCCCGACCGCCGTGCTCATCGCCGGCACTCATGGCGATGAATACGAAGGCCAGATTGGATTGATGCGACTGGCGAGGGGGCTGCGTGAGAGCGACGTGTCAGGTCGGGTTATCATTTTTCCATCGCTGAATTTCCCAGCGGTACAGGCTGGTCGCAGGGTCTCGCCAATCGATGAAGGCAACCTCAACCGGCTTTACCCCGGGCGTGCACATGGTAGCGCGACGGAGATGATCGCCCACTACATTACCCATGTCATTCTCCCGATGGCCGATCTTGTGGTCGACCTGCACTCGGGCGGTCGCTCTCTGGACTATCTTCCATGCGCCCTTGTTCGCGGCGCGAAGACAACCGCGGAAAACGAAAGACTCCTCGAATTACTCCGCGTCTTCGGAGTGCCTCTGGCAGAGTTCACCGACGGGACGGGCGGGGGCGGGAATACCACGCTGCCCGCGGCTGCGGGGGAATTGGGCATACCCGTTATCACTGCCGAGCTTGGAGGAGGCGCAACCCTGCGCCGCGCCGGTTCCGATCTTGCCGAACATGGTGCACTGAGGCTTCTTAAGCACATTGGTATTCTGGCGTCATTTGAAGCGCCAGATCCCGAGCCTGTCAAGATGATGAGTTGCGAGAGCATGGACCTCTTCGTCTACGCGGACAGCAGCGGCCTCTTCGAACCGCGGGTTGAGCTTGGCGACCAGGTTAAGGCCGGACAACTTGCCGGACTGCTCCACTCCGTAGATGATCCACATCGCCAGCCGCGGGAGGTTTTATTTCCCTCTTCCGGGCTGGTGGTCTGCAAGCGTCACTTGACACTGGCGACCCGTGGAGACTGTCTGTTTGGCCTCCTTCAGGATGCCGCCACGCTGCCACTTGGGAGAACCTCTTGCTGAGCAAACTCAATCCGAACATATGCGCTATGAAATGCGTCCGGTGTGGAAAGCTTCACCCGCTCGACGACTATTTCGAAGGCTGTCCTTCTTGCCTGCAGCGTGGCACGCCGGCGAGCGTCGCGCCTCACTACGCCGATTTTCCAGCAGTGCTTCATTCGGACAATATGGCAGAGTGGCTGTCGTATGGATGCCCCTCTGGCCTTGGTGAAGGCAACACGTCATTGTCGAGTCTGCCACGGCTCGCTGCCTCGCTGGGCATTGAATCCCTATATACCAAGAATGAGTTCGCGAATCCCACTGGTTCCCACAAGGACCGAATGGGCGCGATCGTCGCTCAACGAGCACTTGACATTGGTGCCACGACGATCGCGGTTGCCTCGAGCGGAAATGCCGGCGTTTCAATGGCGGCGTATGCAGCGCGTGCAGGCATCGATTGTGTCGTCGTGACGACGCCAGACATGAGCCCGAACTGGCGTAGAGCAATCGAGATACATGGCGCCCGGATCATCGCAATGGAAAGCTCGGACGATCGATGGGTGCTCATTGCACGACATACGAAGCGTGGCGACTGGTATCCGGCCACCAACTACCTTATGCCGCCTGTCGGGAGCAACCCGTTTGGCGTGGATGGATACAGGGCAATTGCATTCGAGCTATACCTACAATTTCCGGAATTTCCGCCTACCGACATAGTCGTGCCCACCGCCCGCGGTGACCTCCTGTGGGGCATCGCGAAGGCCTATCAGGATTTGCGGGACACCGGCCTGATCAGTTCAAGACCGAGGGTGCATGCTGTCGAACCGTTCCCGCGTATCGGTCGTGCCAGGGATGGACACGGCATGGTATGTAGCAGTTTCTCCGGCGACACAGCGATGGCGTCGATCGGAGGGAACACCGTCACCGTCCAGTCGTTGGTCGCCCTCGAGCTGACGGACGCCTCTGGCGTGTCGGTGACCGATGACGAAGCCCGCGATGACCAGCTTCTCCTCGGCAAGGAAGGGCTCTACATTGAGCTTTCGAGTGCTGCCGCCCTGTCCGGACTGCGAAAGTTATTGGCTCAGGGAAAGATCGGACCTCAATCACGCGTCGTCATGATTGCAACGTCACATGGTTACAAGGAACATCCAGAATTTGGTGCTCAACTGATAGCGAAAAGACTGCAGGAAGGTGAATTCGGCGAAGCGTCGATAGAAAATGACAAGTGAGAAACGGAGCAATAGCGTGATCGATCAAACTTCGATGGAACAACCGCGAGGCCACATATTGTTCCCTGAAGATCCGGCTCACTCACACGCGGGCATACTCGCGCGCTTTCTGACGGACCTGCGCTACGAGGACATGCCGGACGATGTCGTGCACAAGGCAAAATTGCTAACGCTCGACACGGTCGGCTGCATCATTGCTGGAACCGATACAGTTCTCGGTCAAAAGATCCTGGCTGCCTACGGAACAGGAGAGCAAACGGATGGCTGTAGCGTCGCAGACACGTCGTTGCGCCTGGCACCGTCGTTGTCCGGTAAGGTAGCAGCTCGATACGTGAGCTCGTCAACCTGCTACGTGCTTCGAGATCCAAATAATTGTCTCAACGTTGGAGATGCCGTCAGACCATTTTTCGACCATCGTTTTACCGTTCTTCAACCTCAGCCGCGGCTGGCTTCAGACTGTTGCCCCACTCTCTTCACACGGGAACCGCAAGCGAAGCGGCTGCTAACTGTGAAAATCGTCTCGACGCGGCGCATAACTGCGGCAAAGTCTCAGTTAGCGTGCCGCGCCTCGTCTTCCCGAAAGCCGTAAGCCGCGCACCGAATTCCCGGGGGAGTCAATTCAAGGTGCTGCAGTGACGGGGCGTGTGATGCGAGTTTAGGAATATTGCGTAAGGCGCGCACACGGTGCTGGCCTTCCAGTAGTGTTCAAGTTTCGCCTGAATTTCCGGCAACAACACTTTCAGCGCGGCGGTCGCGATACCCGTGCGATCGACTCCAAAGAATACTACGCGGTAGCTTCCGGGTATCGCTGCCGCCGAATTCAATCAGCTTCCATATACGTCGAACGTAAAATAACTATTGTCGATCCGGTCATATGTCCCGTCCTTTCGCATGTCCGAAATTGCCTTATTGACTTTCTCCCTTAGTTCCGTGTCCTCTTTGCGCATTCCGATGGCAGCACCCTTGTCGCTCGCCGGATCGACAATCTTGTCGCCCACGAATGCGAAGCCCACACCCCGCGGCGTCTGCAAGAAGCCGATTTGTGCCTGCACGTCGCCAATCAGCAAGGCATCGAGCCGGCCAACGGTCAAGTCCGCGTAGACTTGATCCTGATTCTGATACGGTACAACCGTGACGCCGTTCGGCGCCCAATGTTGCTTGGCGTATGTTTCTCCGACCGTCCCCTGCTGGACTCCTACGGTCTTGCCTTTCAGAGAGGCTGCTGTTGGCAGAACGTTTGAACCTTTCCTCGCGACAAGACTCAAAGAGGAGTTCCACAGCTTGTCGGTAAACGCGATCTGGTTCGCCCGCTGAGGGGAAATCGACATCCCGGACAAGATTGCGTCAAATTTCCGGGCCTTGAGCCCCGGGATCATTCCATCGAAGTCGTTTTCTACCCAGACGCATTTCGCGTGCAAGCGGGCGCAGATTTCATTTCCAATGTCGATTTCAAAACCGGTCAGCTTTCCACTGGTGTCCTTGGATTCGAACGGCGGATAGGTCGGGTCCACGCCAAACCGGATCGCAGACCAATCCTTGGCGTGTACCCCGATCGCTATCGACGAAAGTGCGAATGCAAAAAATAACCTCTTCATTACTGTCTCCAATACCTTCTTCAATATAAGTGTTAAATCGTTGGCCCATCGCTTTCTCTGCTGTTGATACACCAAGTTATGTCCATCAACACGAACTGCGAGAGCAGTATTTCGCGATACCTTCGATTCTCTTCTCCCTGCTTTCCGGGTATCCTTTCAAGGCGACGCGCTACTGCAGTGCGGTTCGGGCAAAAGTGAGAAGATCAAGAATCGGAAGAGTCGTTATCTCGCCGGCATCGTTGAAGACTCCATTCACGCCAAACGCTTCTCGCAATCGTGCAGCAAGTTCTTGCGCCATCTGTTCGCAGGACCAGCCGACCAGCTCACGATAGGCCGACGCCTTCTCCCATTCCGGCAAGTCGCCAACCGTCAGGAAGTGAGATCGCTCTGCTCCCGAGCAATCGCGCAGAAGTGGCACCAAGGACTTCAGGTCCCAAGTGATGATGCCAATTGGACGGTTCGTCATCTTCAATGCGAGGTCGAGGAATTCAAGTGCACTGGTGATCGAGGCCGTAGCAGCGTTTCCGTAGAGGCTTTGCCGCGAAGCACATATAGCCGCAATTTCCAATGATCAGTTGCACTTCCCCGTCCAGCTGTCCCGCTGCACAAGAGATGCCGTCCACGGCTTCAGGGGTAAGTAGCTTGTTTGAGCAGAATCTGCCCGTGCTGCTATTACGTTCCGAAACAGCCCCCAGAACGACGGGTCCCGATAGCGTATCCCCGTTGGCAGAATTTCGTCCGACGAATCCGATGTCGTATGGTCGCAAAGTCGTTCCACTTCTTCCGTAAGGACACACCCTCCCCGCGCACGGATGGCCCGACGCTAGCTCGCTGACGTGACGGCATCGTCCTGAGCGGACAGTCGCGGCCCGCGCGGGCGGGGTAGATACGCCGCGATGGTATACCTATTATACCCAGCGGATCGTTGATGTCCAAACTTGCTTTTCTGAGCCATCCAATGGTAGTCCTTAAGTCAGACGGGTGGTGAGGGCAACCCCGTCGGGATATGAGACGGATGCCTAGAATACTAGGCATCCATGGCTCTGCGAGATATAGTTATAACTTCTGCGGCTGCGCCGCAAAAGGGAAAAAACTTGATCAAAATACAACCGTCGCGATCACTGCATGAGTCAGTGCGGGAGGAGCTTCGCCGACGCATTGCGGCGGGTGCATACTCGTTGGACCTACCCATTCCTTCGACTGCCACGTTGAGCGAGGAATTCGGCGTCAGTTCAATCACCGTAAAGCGCGCCTTGCGTGATCTTCAAGCGGCCGGAGAACTGACCGCGGTTCCCGGAAAAGGAACGTATGTCAAGCGACAACAAAGATTGCTGCGCCAGCTTGACGTGATGCAGCCTTCGTTGCAGGACACGAGCATCCAGGCGGTTTCGGTTACGCGAGAGAAGATATCTGATCCGACAATGAACACGCTCGCCCCTCCCGATCACGTTATGCTCTGCATTCGGAAAACGATCTTGACAGATGACGCGCCGTTCATGTACGACATAACCTATCTTTCGCCTGAGATCGATAATGAGATTGTCGAGGAATTTGGCGCGCGGTTCGTAGTCGACGTGCTAAAGACGCACTCAATCGACATCCAAAAGACGCACATAGTTATCGATGCCGCACCTGCCGCTGGGGCAGTCGAAGGAATATTTGACGTCCCGAACGGATATCCCATGCTTCGCCGCCTGTACAGGATGGAAACGAGCGATCCGGGTATTACCGTCTACGGCGTGGTCCAAGCACCGTTCGATCGACTCGCATGTACGGTAGACTTCCCTTGAGTCATTGCTTGCGACAGCGGGGTCCACTGGTCAGGAACGGTGAATATACCAGAGGTTCAAGCCGGAAGGCCACTTTCGGTCGATCGCGCATGCTCCGGGACAGTCTAGCTTCCGCGGAGGACCTTCGCCGCCCGGATTTATTGAAGGCGGCGGGTTCGTTTGTGAGGCAGGTACGTAAGGCAGCTGATGGGCAGGCACCCGATATATCTTCAACCTACCTGAACGACCTTCGATAACAGCGTAATCGAGCGTACCTCGCCGGCATTGCGTGCGTACATTCTCTTCAGGCAGATAGCACCGACCGCTGCAGCGCGAACCCTGTCGGCGCGCTACGAAAAAGCAGTAGAGATTTCGCCCGACGTCATTCGCGTATCAGGTACCTGTCGCGGTTCTTCACGTCTTTGATCCAGTTGGGCTCACGCCCTGTCCGACCAGGTCGCGCCCGTCTTTGGATCATGATATTGGGGAGGCACGACGCCCCCTCCGGACGTCGCACGTCGTAGAACGTAATAAATCTGTCATCCATTGAAAGGCCGAGATCAAGAGATAAATGCTCTCCCCCAGGCTTTACCCTGTTCAGCGAATCAGTTTCAGCCATCCCCACGACGTCGACGCGCATGAGCACGCGTCCGATTTTTCGCTCGCCTGGTTGCAGAACTGGTCTGCACCAGTCATTCATCGGGATCAAGGCGAGGGGCCGGTGTCCTGGCTTTCACCCGTGGCTCATCGCAGAGCCCCAGAAAACCATCGCTACCAGACCGGTGTCCACGGGAGTATTCACCAATGATCGGCTTGCTGCGTCAGCAGTACCAGGCTCATTTCGGCTCATGGTCTGACGACGAACTCACACCGTGGGTCGTCGCCAATCAGCTCCGCAGCCCAGCCTGAGAATCACGATCTCCAGTCAAGACGTCGCTGCTGCCACGCTTACGGGCAAGCCTCTGGAATCTGGACAGTTAAGGCGAATCGCGCCGACCCATCTTGAGCGCATCAATCTGCGCGGGACGTTCAATTTCCCGGTGGCACGGTACGCGCGACGGATCCTGCCAAGTCTCGCGAGTGATCAGTTAGCCTCAAGCGCGAGTCGCCGAGCCTAGACAATGGGTAGTCAGCAGGTGCTTGATGGCAAAGGAACTTTATACAGGGCCACAAGGCAGACCAGCACCAGGCTCAGGTGCCTCTAACCGGACAATCGCAGCGAAGTCAAGGTCACCCCTGACGGTTCGGCGAGCATCCCAGACGCAGCGCTCAGCGACTGTGAGTCGCTAACCGGCCAGTCCGGGCGTCCATCCCCGATCAAATCCCGACGTTTGAATGTCTCATACACTTCTCGCCTGAAACGCACGACGCCGCGCGTGCTTTCTGCCGCGGACGAACGCGGCAGGAGCGTCTGCGGGATCGTCCAGAAGACGACGAAGCCGCGGGATGAGGCTGCGACCGCGAAGACAGAGCCCACTGGGTACTCTTCATCGAGGCCGACGGCGCGCCGCGTTCTAACGTTCTGACCGCGCTTTCTGCCCTTTTACAGATGCGCCGTCTATGAGCGGATTTGTAGCAGCAGCCGATGTGCTGACTAGTCTGATGACCTACTGGCCTCAGCCTGCAGGCTGAGTCACTTTGGTGAGCAAAGGTCCGAGATCAGCCCTTGAAGTGATGCCAGTCTTCGAGAAGATTCGGTGCAGATGGTATCCCGAACGACAGCCCGCGCTGTCCCGTTTGTTATCTAGATGACGTCGGCTGTAGGAATTCGTTCAATTGATTGCGTGGTTGTGCAATCACTTTAACCGTCGGCGGTCTCATTTTTGCAGGCATGCATCTTGTATGCGAATCGACCTAGCGGGCTGTTGAAGACTGAAACGATCCGTGGAGCAGATGGCAACGCCAAAGCGATGTTCACAATGGCAGCGCTGGATGACTTTGAGGCTACGAGCCTCTTGAGAGCCAAAGGTGGAAATACAGAGTATGCACGGGAAACAAGGTAGTGGCGAGGCCGCCGGACACCACGGGGAGCTTCTCCAGGGAATTTTTGAAGACGATACTGGTTTGCTGCGGCGTGGTTTAGTCTCCATGCCTTACCGGACTCTGAAGTCAAGGGCGGAGTTCCTGCCGAACGAGAAAATGCGAGAAGTAGACGTTTTTCCAAGGCGTTGCGAAAAAGCCAAACGCGCCGCAGAAATCACACTTGAGCGGTACTCGGCTGCGAGGGCGGGGGGGGTACTTGGGGTTACGAGCAATATCCCTGTTGCGCGTGGTATGGGGTCATCCACAGCTGACGTGGTGGCCAGCATCTTGGCAGTTCTTCAATCGCTTGATATCAACCTGCCGCCTAGCGATGTTATGCAAATTGCAGTAAGCGCTGAGGCGGCATGTGATTCAACACTATTCTCGCAGCAGGCAGTACTTTTTGCGCAACGAGATGGATTTGTGCTTGAGGCATTCAGGAGATCGATTCCTCCGATTGACTTTATAAGTGTGACTGCGGATACCGAACAGACTGTCAACACGCTTGATATGGAATTGCCCCAGTACAACTTAGAAGAGGTCGAGAAATTTCGACCGATTCGAGCTCTATTGCGTAAAGGGATTGATACGTCCGATATAAAATTGCTCGGCCGCGTCGCGACAGCAAGCACTTGGCTTAATCAACGATTTTTACGAAAGCCACGTCTACGCGATATTGAAGAAATTGGGCGACAATATGGTTCGGTTGGGCTACAGATAGCACACAGCGGAACGGTTATTGGCGTGATGTTCGATCCGGCGAGTGAAAGAACTGCGGAGAACATGTATTTGGCTACCCGTGAATTAGTGTGGTCAGGATTTGATGCTACTGTTATCGCGAATTGATAAAAACATTGGGAATACAAGGATGATGAATCGAAATATCATGCGAAACCTTGAGGATTTCGAAAATCCACGGATCGTCAGGCTGGATGCTAATTTTTATGGGGCAAGCTTCTTTCTGATGAAGCTGCTTCCGGCGCGGTTCATACTCGAACAAGCTGTGTCGGAGGGGCTGCTTAAACCGGGTGCCACCATCTGCGAGTCCTCCTCTGGTACATTTGGTCTAGCGTTAGCCATGTTAGCCGTTCAGTATGGCTATAAACTCATATTGGTAAGCGATTGGGCAATTGATCGTCACCTTAAAAGCCGCCTTGTAGAGCTTGGTGCACACGTAGAAATTGTGAACGATCCGGCACCACAAGGGGGGCTACAACAGGCTAGGCTAAATAGGTTGGCTAAATATCTGAAGGAAATCCCTGGCAGCTTCTGGCCGTCTCAATATTCTAACACCGGCAATCCACTGGCCTATGGTAAGTTCGCGGAACTACTGATCCGAAAACTTGGGAAAGTCGACTGCCTGGTGGGGCCAGTTGGTTCCGGTGGGTCGATGTCAGGCACTACTAGATTTTTAAGAGTGCCATTCCCTGAGTTACACGCTATTGGCGTGGATATGCCACATTCTGTTTTGTTCGGACAGCCCTGCGGAGATTTGGGGGATCTTAGTGGGCTCGGGGGGGAAATTGTGCCTTCCAACGTCGATCATCGGCAGTTTGACGAGGTTCACTGGCTGACGCCTGCAGAAGTGTTTCATGCAACTCATGAACTACATCGAGAACATGGGCTATTTATGGGTCCGACCAGTGGCGCAGCCTATAGAGTGGCAGATTGGTGGTCCAGGAAGAACCCCGGGAAAAACGTTGTGGCGATTTTTCCAGATGAGGGACACCGATATGTCGAAACTATTTATAACTATGAAGGCGACTGGCTTTCTTCTTTGTCCATTACGTCCGCTTATGTGCGGGAGGCACCGGTAACTGTGGAGGCACCCACGGAGGTGTTGAGCGGTTGGTCGTGTTATGCGTGGGGGAGACGAACACTTGATGAGGTTCTTTCTCGTGTCATTGAAGAAGAGAGGCCGGAGCTTGTCTCTCGACAGCAAAAACGGGAAGTCTCACAAGCAGTCGCCAGTGCCTCAGAAAAATCCTTTTGCACCGCACCGACCGCCCACATTGTCGCAGGCGATACCAGGCTGTTAGCATTGTCGTGTCTCGACAGTGCTACCGTCGCACACCTCAGGCTGGACGCCGATCAATGTCAATATGTCGACCCGTTGTACGTGGTGTTTTCAGAACTGAGCCAAAGCGAAAATTCGGAATTCGGGCATTGTTTTTCAGTCGTAGCGCATGACGATGTTGTAGGTTTTTTTGTCCTTCGAGAAAAGGCCGCAATGCCAGAATGGGCGAATCCTGACGCTATGACGATGCACAGCCTGCGGGTGGGCCGATCATACCAGGGTAAGGGGTACGGTAAAGCTGCGGCAGAACTAGCTATTGGTTGGATCGCGTCCAATCGCCCAAATGTCGGGCGTTTAATGCTTGCCGTCAATGCGCGGAATGTGGCAGCTAAACGCATGTACTTGGGCTTTGGCTTTAGAGATACAGGACTAACCTACTGCGGCCCGATTGGTATTCAGAATATTTTTGAATATGAAATTACACCAGAAAAGTGATTGCCTTCAACTGGCTTTTGACTGAGCATTTCTTGTCTCGGCCTAGGTCTAGTATTTCGTCCCAGAAATTACCTAAAGTAAATTCAGATTGGTCTATGATCGAATCACGGTGAGTTGGAGGCGATCATGGGACGCAAAGGAATCGAGGGTGTCGTGTCGGAACTGGGAGCGAGAACAGTTGCTGTCAATGAGCCGCTCTCGTTCCCTGCCTCACTCTCTGGCGCGCCGGGCAAAGATTGTCTTGATGCCCGCTGACGGTCATAGGAGTCAAGAAATTGCGAGGCAGTGCGAAGTAACACTGCCCGCAATTACGCACTGGAGGAAGCGCTTTGTTGCCCATGGACTTGCCGGTCTGCATGATGAAGCCCGTCCAGGCCGGCCTCGCACGCATGATGACGAAGCGGTCGCGGAATTGCTTGCGAGGATACTGCATGAGAAGCCGGACGGGGCAACGCACTGGAGCGTGCGCTCCGCTGCTGCGCAGACAGGGATTTCGAAGAGTTCGGTGGCCCGATATCTGTCGTTGTTCGGCGTACAGCCTCATCGGTCAAAAAGCTTCAAGCTGTCTAATGATCCCTACTTCTTGGAGAAGGTGCGCAATATCGTCGGGCTGCACCTGAGTCCGCCGATCAATGCCCTGGTGCTATGCGTCGACGAGAAGAGCCAGTGTCAGGCGCTGGAGCGTACGCAGCCGATGTTGCTGCCGATTGGGTTGGGCTATCTCGAAGGAGTGACGCATGATTACGTCCGGCACGGCACCACGACTCTGTTCGCCGCGCTCAATACGGCAACCGGTCAAGTTATTGCGCAATGTAAGCCGCGCCACCGACATCAGGAATTCCTGGCGTTTCTCAGTCATGTGGATCAGGCGATGCCTGCCGATCTCGATGTGCATCTGATCGTCGATAACTATGCGACACACAAGCATCCCAAGGTCAGGGCGTGGCTGACCAAGCATACGCGCTACCACATGCACTTCACGCCAACTTACTCAAGCTGGCTGAATCAGGTCAAACGCTGGTTTGGCCTGATTACGCAGGAGGCGATCCGTCGAGGGTCGTTCAAGAACGTGCGTCAACTCATCTCACCAGCATCGAGCGATATATCTTGCAGTACAACCAACACGGCCCACCGTTCGTATGGACAGCGACTGCCGATGCAATTTTCCAGAAAGTGGCTCGGTTATTCAAAGTTATTTCTGAGACAGAACACTAGGAGGCTCTTGAAATAGCTCCCGACGTGGTCATCGGACGGAAGCGGTAAACATTGAAACGAGGAACGGACAACACCGAGACCAAACGCTGCGCGGAGCGGACGGCCCTTATGCCGTCGAGCGAGTTGTCGCTCGTGCGAATCAATTTGGTTGATATGAAGGTGGATGGAGGAAAGGCTGCAGGCCAAGGGCAATGCACTCGCAGCGCGCATATCCCACAGATTGGGGCGGTCTTGTGACATGGGAACGGCGCTCGACGGCATACGACGCGCGGCCAAAGGCCGACCGGGTGTAAAGTTGACCACCCTGTTGCATCACATCTACGCGGTCGACCGCTTGCGGGCAGCTTACTTCCGGGGGGAGCGCAAGGGGCTGCCGGGCTGGACGGGGAGACGTGGCAGTCGTACGGACGGGACGTTGAAGGCCAACTTCTGGACCTGTCCGACCGGCTCGCCTGAGGGGCTTACCGGCCTCAGCCTGTCAGACGCGTGTACTTCGACAAAGCCGGCAGCAGCAAACGCCCGCTGGGCGTGCCGGCGCTGGAGGACAAGCTTGTCCAGCTTGCCACGGTCGAAGTACTCAATACGATCTACCACCCAGTGGAAACTCAATAGACGTCTATCAGGTTAGTGCAGTTTCATTGGTTCAGTGGAACAGAACATATGATAAGTTTACGAGCGACCGCGATTAAGGTTTGCATGTTTTGTGGAGTTTCTCTGAGTGAAAAAATGATAGCAAAGCGACTACACGAAAAAATTCGGCACGAGATAACGCGGCGTGTGGCAGAGCAGGAGTGTGCCGTGGGCGAGCGACTGCCGTCGATCTGCGAGCTCGCCGATAGTTTCGGTGTCAGTGTGACAACTGTAGGTCGCGCAATAGAGGATCTCCGTTCGACCGGGATAGTGGACTGCGTGCCCGGGCGTGGAATCTTTGTGAGGGAGAAGCGACGATTCATCCTTGATTTTGGCTTTTCGCTTACGCGTTCTGTCGGTCGGCAGCCCCCTGTTATTGAGCCACAGACCACGATAGTTTCCGTAACACGAGAAGAGCTCTCGAGCTTCGTATTCAGAGAATTTGATGTTCCAATTGAACCCATTTGCTGTGTCAGAACGTTGACGTCGATTGCTACAATGCCGATTGTGTTTGACACTCTATACGTGTCGCAATGCTTTGGCGATGATATTGTTGACGAGCTGGATAGGAAGTCGGTTGGTGATTTGCTACATGACCGTGGAATTCCCGTCGAAAGCTCAAGATTGCTTATACAAGCACGGCCTGCCTCGGATGAGGCGAAAGCTGTCTTTTCGATTCCAGAAGGATTTCCAACGCTACAGCGGGTTTATCAGTTAATAGCACAAGACCCAGTGGTCTCGGTCTTTGGGGTATCCGAGTCGCCGTTCGACCGGCTGGCATTGAGCTTCCCCTGAAATTTCGCCTTCCAGCAGGTCGTGTGTAAACTCGACCCAAAGGAAGGAAAGAAGAGATGTTCAAGGTACCAAAACAGGCGTACACGCCGGAGTTCCGGGCGGCGGCCGTGCAACGAGTCAAGGACGGGCAAGGCGTAGGCGCAGTGGCCCGCGAGTTGGGCGTGTCGGAGCAGACGCTGCGCAACTGGGTGAAGGCCGAGCAGGCCGGCAAACTGAACGGTCCCGGAGCGAAGGTGGTCACGCCCGAGCAGATGGAGCTCTCGCGGTTACGCGCCGAGAACAAG
>NZ_WHNQ01000074.1 GCF_009362785.1 Paraburkholderia atlantica | reverse complement strand
TCCCTGCGGACACGACGTTGCGATCGTCGAAGTATTTGAACAATTTGATCGAGCAGGATCATCGCAACATCAAGTCCAGGGTCAATGCAATGCTTGGCTTCAAACTTTTCGGGAATGCGGCCGTTACGATATCGGGCGTCGAGTTGATGCATCGCATTCGCAACGGTCAGTTCAACCTCGCACGGTTGCGCCTCAAAGATACCACTGCGCCTGCTGTTTGGAATGCAGTCCTTTTAGCACGATGATGCAATGTTGAATCCACGGTTCTTCGCTCGTGCGCGAAATTTGCACCACAACCACATAACGGGCCGATGACAGTAGTTCGGCCAAAGCTGACGGTCGTGTGTTGGCGCTGACATGCCTGCTTGCGGTCGCTCACCGGTCGTCCGCCGAGAGGGGCGACGAACGGCCGCTACCGAGATCAGCGAATGCGTATTGTCGACCCGTTGCGGCCTGTCGAGATTCTTGAAAGCAGACGTTCACGAGAGAGGTTACGCTAATTTGTCGGGATCGGTGGCGTTCACACTGTCCGAACTCATCAGTTGATGCGGCGAAGGTGTCTATACCAAAGCGCGCGGTTTGTCTGCGGATCTACGAGGGAAAGGATCAGATCGCCTTGTAGAAAATCGACGTCGCCGTTTTGGAAGTCGCGCTGGACAATGTCTGCTTGCCATATCTCATGATAGGACTTTTTGTCCGAGCGACTGATCACAATATAGCCTTCACCGCTTGCTTGGACAGTTTCGAACTTCCATGAAATATCTGGAAGATTCGCGGGTGATGCAAGTGGGTTCGAACTTAAGATAGCAGCTGTCAGCGGAGGGCAAGGGGCGGTTATTCGGCTCAGGCTTTTGAATACGCCATCTTTCTTGTACGCAAACCATTGGCACTCTGATGGCCATGGATTAGCGCCAAGCAGCTTGGGCTCCAGAGCGGGGGGGAAACCGACAAGTTGCCAAGCACCTTCTACTTCAACCTGGGTAGCGGGTCGTACCGATCGTGCCGTTTCGGTTTGCGAAAAAGCTGGACAGGCCGTCGCCCACAGAATCAAGAATGCGCCGCATCGCACGAGCAAGGATTTTTTCGTTTTCATCCTCTTACATATACCAGAACGTTGGCTCAGATTATTCGAGATGCCCACGAGCACCAATCCACCGACAATAGTCGATGCTAGCAAAGGTAGGGACTTGCAAGCAAAATTGACCAGCTCATCAGGTGACTGCCCGGGGCCGACCGCTGCCCCGATGCGGTCGACTAAAGTCGATTATGGAGCGCGCCCCGCCGACACCAAAGCACTCAACCATCTGCGCGCAATTCGAGCAACGGATTGAGTATTTGCAGAACTTCTGCGACGCCTACAACTCTTGAACCCTCAGCTACTTCAACATGTCGACCAATCCAAAACGTGTGTGGGTATGCCTCGGGCGATAAAAGCCAGACCTCCGCCCTACCTTGTTGCCCTGTGCAAACCCCTGCGGCGTCCACGAATTCGTGATGTGCAGATGACCAGTAGTCAGCACGCACTTTGTAGATTGGGACGATAGCCTGAAATGACCTCTTTCAACGAGCCGTCTGATCGCTGCACCGTTAGAGAGAAGTTCACCATCAGGTCGGGTGGACGGGGCGGGCGGGTCATAACGTTTTCGGGGGTAGCTAGGGGCCTTGGAAAAACGCCGATTGTCGACGAATTTGCGCTAGGTGTCGAACGGCCGATGTTGGCCGCGCCCTGACAGCGACGCAGACTCTACAATCAACGACGCGCGTCCGAGTACAAGAAAAATCGAGTAAAGCCGGTAGAGAAATCCGTGAGATTTGCGACTTTACCGCCCCAGTCGCCCCATACAGCCGAAGATGCTTACAACCGCGAAAGCGACGAGGAGCGAGCCGACCAAGACGTAAGCGAGGAGGAATTTGATCGGTGATTCGGACTTATATATATCGCCCCCCGAAACGTCCATGGACCTTTTCTTCCGTTCGATAGCTTGATAGCGTCGCGATTAAGCCGCCCGCTGATCCGACGAGAGTTCCGAGCCAGCCGAAATGGATATCGTTGATCGGGTATGCAATGCATATTCCCCATGAAACGAGGGCCACCGTCAGGAGAGCCCAGACCATTCTATTCACTTTGGTAGTCGATTTCGAAGGACGACATCCAAATTGTCAACGATCTACGCACTGATGTCGAATGGCCGAAGGTGGCCGAGGCCGTGTGAAAACGCAAAAGTACTCGGCTTTTAGGTGTCGCTTTACCCTTCCCGAGTCGCTACCAAGCCAATACAGCGCGATCTGAAGGGCCGAGTTTTACGGACAGGGTGTGCGGCTTGCGTTTTCACACGCCCTCGGCCGACTGCTGCCCGATGCGGTCGGCTGTAGTCGGACCCAACTCAGACCTCCGCCTCCCTCGGCAGCAATCGTTGAAATCGTCTCGACACTCACGCAAGTCGGGCATTACGCGCAGCAGTGGCTTCGCCTTCAAGGGCTTCGACGCAGCTTTCCTTCTGCATCGGCAAAGTGCGTTTGCAGCCTAGATCATTCAAATATTGAAACAGTTACGATTTAGGTTACAAGCATATTCGGCGAATTCAGCATGCATAACGGGCGTTCCGCCGCCTAGTCTTCACTGATAGCCGGCACTCGTGCTGGATAATTGCATGTTGTCGTAAAGACACACTTATCAAAAATCGGTGACGAAAACTGTATCCTTTCGCGCTCGCGGTGCCACCTCTAGCTATTAAATTTGCATCTGATTGCACCACCGCAGTCTTGCCTAACAAAGAAATCTAAACGGGGAAAAAGAACTATGCTGCCAGCTCGAATCGCCATCTATAGTCTCGCCGCGTCCATTTTGGCTGGATGCGCAGCAGGCCGCACGACTGTCGACGTCACTGCGCCTCACGGGACCAATCCATCAACAGGAAAGTACGTGCGCATTGAATCCGTCCGTGACGCCCGAACGTTTACGACAAAGCCTCCTAGCGCCGACATGGCGTCACTGGATCCTGATGGAGATTCTAGCGACGCATCGAAAGCTCGCGCGATTGGCCGCAAGAGAAACGGCTATGGCAAAGCTCTCGGCGACGTGGTGCTTCCTGAAGGCAAGACGGTATCCGGCCTTGTTGATAGTGCGCTTGCCACGGGTTTTCAAGAGGCAGGCTACATCGTCGTGAAGCAAGATGATCCCAACTTCGCCGCCGCCGCTCCTGTGACCGCAGAAGTTGTTGATTTTTGGGCGTGGTTCCAGCCAGGCTTCTGGTCGGTCTCAACCAATCAAAAATCAGAGGTGCAACTGTCTGGTGACATTGGCGCTCTCCATGGTGTGAAAACCATCAAAACAAAGGTTAGCGAATCGAAGCAGGTTGTAGTTTCAAGCGACTGGCAGGAAATCGTTGAAAAAGGGTTGTCGGCCATTACCGAACGCACGAAGGACCTTGTAAGCGGTAAATAGCCCGGAACCGGGCGCTCATTGCTGAGGAATAGTGTGTGTGATGAGCGCCAATCGGCGGTCGATATATCGGATAGCGCGGTTTCGAAAAATTGTCGTGGGGGCGGCAAGTCGGGCGACACAGGAACGTCGTTCAAATCGTCGACGATCGGGCCATTCTGTCGACTGTCTCTTGATGGCCGAGAGCACCAGTTCGCTGAAGGTCCCGTAAAGCGGTCGTCGAAATCGTCGACGGCCGCTTTCGGCCGGCGTCTGTGAATGAGTACAGTCGGCCACTTTCGGTCACTCGACGTCATCGCTTAGATCGCCGACAATATCGGCCACCGCGCCCGCGCATATGAACGGCAGCTTATGGATGATCACCACGTTTTTTCCGGCTTTGGTATCGATATATTGCGGCGCTCGGGTTGCTACTTTCTTCGATATGACGCTGGTGAGCTAGTGGTTCAGATCCGGGAACTCGAGCTTTCCCCGGAAGACGCTCTTCTTGCCACGCAGAGCGAACAGTCAGCGTATGAGGTCATCCTTCGCCTTACGTCCAACGACGGAGAGCGTCGATAAAGCCCCGACCGGCCATGAACGGGCGTTCGACACTGCCGCGCTGATCGTGGACAATCCTGTTCGCCGCACTCGCCGATACCAACTGAACTTTCTGCAAAAAGCAGCGAAAACCTGACGGAGTCTTTTGTGGCATGTGCACGATGTAAGGACCTTTGCGTTCGCTATGCAATAAGACATCCTCGTGAGCTACGCAAAGCGATACAAATCGGCGCGGAGAACATCGCCGACGGAACACTCGGTGAAGTAGTTCCCGACAGTCCTTGGGTCTCCGTCTCGTTTGCCGAACTCGCGAAGGGAGCCGCGTGGGACGACTACATCGAGTACCACTTTCGCTGTCTGCATTGCGAGGAGATGTTTTGGCTGCACGCAGAAACGTATCACGGCAGTGGCGGGTACTGGGAACCGAAAGACTCTAAATCGATACGCGAGAACATTACAAACTAGGCGAGGAACATTGCCGCTTACATCAACGTTAGCCACATTTTCGGTCTGGTAGCACGTGGATTTCTTGGTCATGACGAACACCGAACTCTTACTCAAGATCGATGAAGCTTTATCAGCTATCGGGCCTCTGGTGGCTCCCACATGGCCAAATGTACAGAGCATTCATAGGCAATTGACGTGGTGCCGTGCCCAAATTTCCGGTGAATCGTCGGAGCCAAAACAGGGGCCACTCACAATGGGACTGATTGCCACTCGGGAATTCGACATTTGGGGCGACAAGCCGGAACTTGCAGCCCTGGTCAATCAGATTCAGCGCGCTTTTGAGTGAGTTGAGTGACCGCTTTGGGCAACCTCGAACGTCGGCTCAGGGTCGTAAGGACTCGTTCGCCAATAGGGAAAGCTGACACTCGCCGACACCGGGTCGCGAGTGTCCGCGAGACGATCTAAAACGGCCACACGTTCCCGATCGGCCGCCGTCCGCTTTGGCCGAGCACACGCCAACGAGGTCAGCCGCTGACCTTGTCGCTCTGAGGCCCGAAACCACCCTACGGAGCGACGCGGAACGGACATACGATTCTTGTCGCCTCGGAATGGTTGTCATTATCTCGGACCGTCCGCCGTTGCCGCCGTATTCGCGTGCGTGACTGCTGAATAAAAGGGACGGCTCATCGATTTTTAAGCGTGTGCATGTCAAGGCGACACGATTTGCATGTCCTCGGCGGTTTCGCGTCGTTCCTTTGATCGGTTTCAGGGTTCAAAACGACAAGGATTGGTTGTCAAACTGCGACATTAATTGATCAACTCTACAGCCTGCCGTGCTGAGTCGCCCGCTGTGGGTCGAAGCGGGCCTTCTTTCATACCGAGATAGCACGGTTCGGAAGCGGGTCACCGGGCTGCGACAAAGGAAGCTGGCTGCGTGTCTGTGCGCAGGCGCGCGTCCAGGCGACAGCGGCTGGCCTGCTCAAGCTGAGGCGCTCGCGGCGGCCGTCCTCAGCCTCTGCGACGGTTTGCGTTTCTTCCGGCTGTGCAATCCGGAAGAGACGACGGACCAGTGGATCCGAGCCATTCTGGCGGCCTTGTTTCCTGCACTTCGTCCGGTCCGGTACTGGAGAATCTTGAGTCGCTGGATGATGCCGGTGCAACAGTCCGCTTCCACTTGCGCTCTTAGATCAATACGTTAGGGCGGGTCGTTTACGTTGATCTATCGCAAAGCATTAGCGGGCCTGGCGAGGATACTCGTGAGAATCACAAACTCACTGAGGAGCGACTGATGGCTCAATTCATGAAAGCTGCGGTAGTCCATGCCTTCGGCGAGCCGCTGCGGATAGAAGAAGTGGCGGATCCTGCGCCCGCTGCGGGTCAGATTCTCGTCAACGTCAAGGCGTCCGGGGTCTGTCACACCGACCTCCATGCCGCCGATGGTGACTGGCCGGTCAAGCCTCGTCTGCCGTTCATCCCTGGTCACGAGGGTGTCGGATATGTCGCTGCGGTTGGCGCGGGCGTCACGCACGTGAAGGAAGGCGACCGCGTTGGCGTGCCGTGGCTCTATACCGCATGCGGTCACTGCGAATACTGTCAGACGGGCTGGGAGACGCTTTGCCACGAGCAGCAGAATACCGGCTATTCCGTGAATGGCAGCTACGCCGAATATGTGGTCGCCGATCCGGACTACGTAGGTCATCTACCGAACGGGGTCGCGTTCGACGAAATCGCGCCGATCCTCTGCGCCGGGGTCACCGTATACAAGGGCATTAGGGTCACGGACACCCGGCCCGGTCAGTGGATCGCCATCTCGGGCATCGGCGGCCTCGGTCATGTCGCGGTCCAGTACGCCGTCGCGATGGGCCTGCATGTCGTTGCCGTCGATGTCGCGCCCGACAAGCTGGAACTTGCGCGCAAACTCGGCGCGCAAATTACCATCGACGCCTCGACGTCCGATCCTGCGAGCGAGGTCCAGAAACAGATCGGTGGCGCACATGGCGTTCTCGTGACCGCTGTCTCGCGCGGCGCGTTCGCGCAAGCGCTCGGCATGGTGCGCCGCGGCGGTACCGTCGCGCTGAACGGTCTGCCGCCCGGTGACTTTCCGCTGCCGATCTTTTCCACGGTACTGAATGGCATCACGGTTCGCGGTTCAATCGTGGGCACGCGTCGCGACCTGCAGGAATCGCTCGAATTCGCGGCCGAGGGAAAAGTGCGCGCACATATCCACCATGAGCGGCTAGAGAACATTAACGAAGTGTTCACCGCATTGCGCGAAGGTAAGGTCGACGGCCGGATCGTACTCACTGAACTTTGAATGAGCCAGTGCCTGGTGCCGATATCGCGCGCCGTGCGCATCCAGTTGACGGCTCATCGTTGAGCAGACGACCCACGGCATTGATCCATGTCAGGTCGGCACGGTGCCGCACGAGTAGTGTTCACAAGTTGCACGTCAATCGGCGCGCGCCTGCGAGTCCTCCCGCGAGACAGCCGGGGGCGGCCGCGCGCGCCCTCAGCCAATGTCGCAGTGGAGGACGTAGTCATGGATGCAGCCACGCAGTTCGCACGCAGTCAGGAAATCGCCGGAAACATCGCCTACGTGCTGCAAAAACGCGCGCAGAATGCAGTAAATCAATACGGGAAACGCTTGCGCGAGGCCGTCAGTGACGGCGTCCGCATGGACCAGAGCTGTACCTTGCCCCCCGGGGCGCAACTGAACCCTTTGAGCGCATGGCATTACGCTGTCGATGTCGCACAACGCTCGCTGCTGTTCTGGGACACGATGCGCGAGCGCGGCACACAATATGTTGAAAACACGTCGCAGGGACTCAAGCCGGTACTTCACTTCGACTATGACGTCGTGCTCGATGGCAGGCATTTTGCGCGCCCTGTGAACTATGCGCTGCTGCACATCAAACCACCCGAAGACGTCATCGTCGACGCGAAAAAACGGCCTTATCTGATCATCGATCCGCGCGCCGGTCACGGTCCGGGCATTGGCGGCTTCAGGGACGATTCGCAGGTCGGCGTCGCGCTGCGCGCGGGCCATCCCGTGTACTTCGTCGTGTTCTTCCAGAATCCCGAACCGGGCCAGACGCTGCTCGACGTATGCGCGGCCGAACAGGAGTTCGTGAAGAAAGTGTGTTCGCTGCATCCCGACAGCGCGAAGCCGGCGATCATCGGCAACTGCCAGGGCGGCTGGGCCGCGATGATGCTGGCGAGCTCGTCGGCTGAAGACACTGGACCGATCGTCATCAACGGCGCGCCGATGTCGTATTGGAGCGGCTCGTGGAGCGAGGGCGTGGGCGATAACCCGATGCGCTATGCGGGCGGCCTGCTGGGCGGCACGTGGCTCGCTTCGTTTGCGTCCGACCTCGGCAACGGCAAGTTCGACGGCGCGTATCTCGTGCAAAACTTCGAGTACCTGAACCCCGCCAACACCTTGTGGGACAAATACTATCGCGTGTATGACAACATCGATACCGAGCCACCGCGCTTCCTGGAGTTCGAGCGCTGGTGGGGCGGCTACTACCTGATGAACCGGGAAGAGATCGAGTGGATCACGCGCAATCTGTTCATCGGGAACAAGCTGTGGTCGGGCACGGTGCGCGGCGTTTCGGGCAAGGCGTTCGACCTGCGCGATATCCGCTCGCCGATCGTCCTGTTCGCCTCGATGGGCGACAACATCACGCCGCCGCAGCAGGCGTTCAACTGGGTGGCCGACCTGTATGGAAGTACTGAGGAAATCAAGGCGCGCGGCCAGGTCATCATCGGACTGATGGATCAGGAGGCGGGACATCTCGGCGTTTTCGTATCGGGCAAGGTGGCGAAGAAGCAACATGCGCAGATCGTCAACGTGCTCGAGGCAATCGAGATGCTCGCACCGGGTCTTTACGCGATGTTGATCGACGAGGTCAACGGTGACGACGGCAAAATCGCATACGAAGTCACGTTCGTCGAACATCGTCTGGAGGAAATCGCGCAACATTTCAACCGTTTCAAGCGTGAGGACGAGAAGCCCTTCGAGGCGGTGGCCGAGCTTTCCGAATTCAATCAGCGCGCTTATGAAATGTTCGCGCAACCGTGGGTGCAGTGGACGTCGAACGAAGCCACGGCGCGATTACTGCGTGAGATTCATCCGCTGCGCTCGCAGCGGTGGGCATGGTCGGACCTGAATCCGTGGCTCGCGTGGCTGCGCCCGGCGGCCAACGCGGTCAAAGCCAGTCGTCAACACGCCGCGGATATCGGGCCGTGGCGCGAACTCGAGCATCGCGGCTCCGAAATGATCAGCGCCTCGCTCGACTACTACAGGGCAATGCGCGATGCTGTCGCCGAGTCGACGTTCTTCGGCGTCTACACCAACCCATTCCTGCTTCATTTCGCAGACCGGTATCGCGAGCGCAATGCAGCCGCCTCCACGGTTACGGATCCGCGCGAACTGCCTTTCGTCAAGGAGGCGCTCGCATCGATCGAGCAGGGCGGCTACGACGAAGCGGTCGCGCGGGCCGCTTTCCTGCTTGGGCGCAGTGGCGAGCCATTGCCGCTTGCACGGCTTGCGACGCAGCGTGAACTGATCGAAGCGTATGCCGAGTATCTGCCCAGCTTGCCAGCCGACCAGTGGCGGCGCATTCGCGGCGAACAGGAACTCATCGCGACCTACGAGCCGCAGCAGGCTATCGCGACGCTTCCCGCCCTGCTCACTGTGCCTGCAGACCGAAAGAGGCTGCTGACGTTGCTGGACAGACTGCTGGGCGACTCGCGCGTGCAAAGCGTCACGCCAAGCGCGCAGCAATGGGAGGCGTTGCAACGCATTCGCGCGGTCCTCGGGGCGCCACCTGCGGCACGGCCTGTTGCGGTGCTCGAACATACGCCGACATGAGCGCTGAAGTCTTACCAGGTAATGTGCGAGACAGGATCGCTGACGACGAAATCAACGAGTTCATGCAGAGGTACAGATTGCCTCTGTTCGATTCGATTGAGCGCGTGCCTGCAGTAAGCGGAAGTCCCATGGCGCTGCTGAGGTTCATTGACCTCGCGTCAGAGGTCCTGGACGCGCTGATGTTGAGGATTCGCAACATGTTCTGGAGAGGGCACACGATCAGTGCGAAGGTCCTGCTAGTGAGGGACGACTGGCTCGCAGGCGTCGATTAGCGATAGACGCCTTGCCCGAGAGAGGAGCCGCGGCATCGCCTCGGCCGCCTTGGATTGGCGGTGTCGGTCTCATGATCTGCATCAACGTTTTCCGCTAGCTGGCGAGTAACTTGATTCCAGTCTTGCAGGTAAAGCGCGGCCGCAATGCCGGCCGCGAACCTCGGCATAAGACCTCCAATAGGAGACGGCGTCCGTCCGCGCCGGGTGATGCGCGCATATGCGCGTCAACACGACGTGAACCGGAATCATGCAGGCCTTCCGCTACGCCAGTCACAAACCGACTTTGCTGGATTCGCGCGCGATGCTGACATTATCAACGCTTTCTCAGGCGACGAGGCTGCCACCTCGCCTTGGCGAAGTGGCGGGTCGCGGGGCCGCGGCCACGCTGACCGTGTCGCTGGCGCTCGTACTGGCGGACGGCTTTCGCGGAGTTTCGACTTCTTTGCGAGGCTCGCGCATTTGCCTCGGACGAGCGACTACGCTCGGCTGCGCATCATGGCCGCGATGATCGGCAGCGGATCGGGGGTGCCAGATGCGCCGCTGTCCGGGCGCCCCCTTGTCTTCGAATGACCGCTGCGCCTTGTGGATTCAACCGGTCGATCCAACACACAAAGCCGCAATTGCAATGGCCGGTTTTACATCGGAGCCGGCCGGATGCCCGACGGAAGCATCTCGGCCTTATGGAAAGCTTTGCATAAGGCCGAACTACCGCCTTAAGACGCCGACCTGGATTACTGCATTGCTCTGCTAGCTGCCTCGGAAGGCCGGACGGGACGACTGGTGACAGTGGGGCGTACTTGGTCCCCCGGCGGCCGTTAGCATCAGCCGGGGATGCGTGGGCGGGACCCGGGGCGGCAGATGGCGGCGATAACCGGAATTATCCCGGGGTGAGGGTCGCGTCTGTTCCGTGGCAATCCGCTTCGACCATCGGCCTGCGAAAGCGATAATGGATATAAAGACAAGAAGGATTATCTCCACAGCGTGGTTGGGTCGAGTATTTCTCAGGAAAACTTGACCCAGGAGACATTCTTCGCCTCGTTTCGAACGGGCTGTCGTGTGCGCGCCGGCACGAATTGGGAAGCGAGCAGCGCATAGTTGCGGAACAGCGGCTTTACGCCAAGATGAATACGCCTCTCGGTCCCGGCTGCAGGTTGGAACAGCATCCCCGCACGACATAGCTGGACTGCGGACTCACAATCCGCCGGAGAAATCCGGTTGTGGTTTCGAATCCCGCCCAGCCCACCAAGCATGGCTTGTATTTGCAGGTTTGGGCTGGAAAGGGAAACGTTCCGCAATCGCCAAAAAAATGTCGGAAAAGAGGTGTGACCGCAGCTCTGCGAGCCTTATCCCGCGCGCTTGCTGGTTGTGGGCAGCGGACTGGGACCTGCAGTTGCCTGCGCGGGCGTACCACAAGCGGACCCCCGTTTCATGAAGGCACCTACGTGTCCACGCGGGCACATGGCGGCGCAGATCTTCTGCCGCTCATGGGACGCGCGTCATCCTCGGCCTGGTCCTGAACTTAGGTACGCTGCCGGTAATGGTGCCACCAGGATGGCTCTTTGTTTTATCCGTGCGGTCAGCGCGGAAGCGTTGCTATGTCATCGGGGCTCGATGTGACCAAGCAGCTCCATCAGCGATTGCGGGTGGCCATCAAACAACGCCGCATAGTAGACCGTGTTCGACAACACATTCTTGACGTAGTCGCGGGTTTCGTTGAACGGAATAGTCTCCGCGAAAATCGCGCCTTCCACCGGACGCGGGAGGTTGGCCTGCCACTTGCGCGAGCGTCCAGGGCCGGCATTGTAGCCGGCGGTCGCGAGCACGGCCGAACGGTCAAGCTGGTTGTAAATCATCGACAGATAATACGTGCCGAGGAGGATGTTCGTGTCGAGCTCATTCATCCTCGCCCGCGAGATCGGACCGAGCCCGATCTTCCTCGCGACCATCTCCGCGGTATCCGGCATCACCTGCATCAGGCCGGCTGCGCCAACCTCCGAGCGCGCACTGATGATGAAGCGCGACTCCTGGCGAATGAGGCCATACGCCCATTCGATATCGAACCCGGTGGACTGCGCATTTCGCTCGATAATCGTGCGGAACGGCGCCAGATAGCGCAGCGAAAAATCATGTTCGGTCTGCGTCCTGTCGGCGGTGCTCACCGTCCGGTCGTAGAGCTCGATGCGACGTGCGTACTCGGCGACTGCGAGCAGTTGCCGGTCGGTCATGCCGCGCAACTGCCAGTTCCACTCCCGGTTGCCTTCCGTGCGCAGGTTCAGCGCATAAAAACGTTTTGCCAGTTCGAAGCCCGGTGTCTGGCCGGCCTTCTTAACTTCTTCGTCGGTCACTTTGATCTGTGGCGGAATCACGATCTGCTGGCCGAGCGCCTCAGAGGCCAGTTGGCCATAGAAGGTGTAAGTTCCAGCGATCTTCCCGAATTCCTGGTTCGCCGCTGTCACCTCGCCGGCCTGCTTCAACGCGCGTGCGTACCAGTAGGCCCACGGTGATTGTGCGCGCAGCGCGGCCGGCATTTGCTCGATCGACCAGCGCACCATCATCCAGTCTCCTGCCAGCAGCGCGCTGCGCGTGCGCCACTCATAGGCCTGGCTCGACAGGGGCGCGTTCGCCGACAGCCGGTACCAGTCCACCGCGCCTGGCAGCTGCCGGGTCGCTGCCTGATAGGCAATCGTGCCCCAGCCGATAGCGCGTTCCGCCAGGGTGAGCGCAGGTGCGATCGCGGTGAAGATGGCTGCCGCCGCTGCCGGATCGCTGGCCGCCACCTGCGTGATGGCGAGCAGCGCGAGTTGATGGGATGCCGCGTCCATCTGGATGCCTTTCGCCAGCAGCACGCGCGGCTGGTTCGTCGCCTGATCGAGCCGCAGCGGATCCGGGCGCGCCGTGCCCAGCGCATCGACCAGTCTGCCGCCGGTCCTCGTCGCGCCCTGTTCATAGGCCTCGCGAATCTGCTGCCAGACATCCTCCGAAGTGAACTGGTGATTACCCCCGAGCGCGGTGATCAGATCGACGCAGCCGTCTCCGTACCACTTCGGCTCGACGAGCAGCGCGCGCGCCGCGTCGGCAACGTTTTCACCCCGCGCGGCGCGCGACTCGAGCGCATAGCATTTCACCTGCGTGTCGTCGTTCAGGGCGAACAGTGAATATTGGGAATCGAAATTCTTCCAGTCGTGGCGCGCGCCGAGCACGCGCAGATAGTCGTTGCGCAGGCGGTCGGCAATCGCCTTTCCCTCGTAGCGTTGCAGAAACGACAGCACCAGTGCGTCCGGCGCATCGAGATTCGCATGCCCCGCGCCGTTGAACAGACGCGGCTTGATCTGAAAATAGCTGAGATAAGCCGGCGCCGGATAATTTCGGACCAGGCTCGCCAGCTGCGCGGCACGCTCGGAATCGTTGTCGCGGGCGGCGTCACGCAACTTGATGAAAATCTGATCGTCAGCGGAAAGCGAGGAGAGTCGGGTGGGATGTCTGGCCACCGCCGTGCCAGACACGACGAACGTCGCGGCGGCAAGGGCAAGGCCGATCGCGCGAGACGCCCGGTGACGTCGTGTGGACATCGCTGTTCTTACCTTGTTTTAGTGCAGAAAATTGAGCCAAAGCTTAGGCCGCAATTCGGCGAAGCGAAGCTTCGAAAAAGACTGGACCCAGCCCGTAATTCGGCGCTTTGCGAGCCGGATGGTTGCCTGCACCACGCGCGCGGAAGTGGTTCGCAACCTGCGTACAAAGGAAGCCGTGCGCTGATCACCACGCCACTTGATCGCGCTTTCGCGAGATCGTGGCGGGGGCGCCGTTTCACGCATCTAATTCCGGCCTAATTCTCAAGGGGGAGGATTCGTTCCGCAGCACCTCTCGAGCGCAGTACCTTCAGCTCTTGGGCTACGCTGAACAAGCCGCTGAATTTGCGACGTGTCGGCGATGTTGAGGTGTTCAGGTCGTGAAGCCGACCGTCACCCTTTGGCTTTTGGCCCTTGCGGGCATTGCACGCGGGCGTTTTGCCCGCGTTTCGCCCATTACGGGCACACCTGTGCCATCAATCGCGTGCGCGACAGGTACACGTTGGCGAGCGCCAGAGCTACGAAGGCCCGGTTCGCATTCTTCGCCAACCCGCGGTAACGCACCTTCGTGAAGCCCCACAGTCGTTTGACCACCGCGAAGACATGCTCCACACGCG
>NZ_WHNQ01000073.1 GCF_009362785.1 Paraburkholderia atlantica | reverse complement strand
GCGTGGCGACGCACTGCACGGAAGCGGACATTTCGAAGCAGCACATCGAATACGCGCGCGAACTCGGCATGGACACCGTCGGCTTCCTGATGATGAGCCACATGACCACGCCGGAGAACCTCGCCATCGAAGCGAAGAAGATGGAGAGCTACGGCGCGACCTGCATCTATGTGGTCGACTCAGGCGGCGCGCTGACGATGAACGACGTGCGCGACCGCTTCCGCGCGGTGAAGGCGGTGCTGAAACCCGAAACGCAAACGGGCATGCACGCGCACCACAACCTGTCGCTCGGCGTCGCAAATTCGATGGTCGCGGTGGAAGAAGGCTGCGATCGCATCGATGCATCGCTCGCGGGCATGGGCGCGGGCGCGGGCAATGCGCCGCTCGAAGTGTTCATCGCGGCGGCCGAGCGCATGGGCTGGAATCACGGCACCGACCTCTACGCGCTGATGGACGCCGCCGACGACATCGTGCGTCCGCTGCAGGACCGGCCGGTGCGCGTCGATCGCGAAACGCTCGCGCTCGGTTATGCGGGCGTGTATTCGAGCTTCCTGCGTCATTCGGAAGTGGCCGCGAAGAAGTACGGCCTGAAGACCGTCGACATTCTGGTCGAGCTGGGCAAGCGCCGCATGGTGGGCGGTCAGGAAGACATGATCGTGGATGTGGCCTTGGATCTGTTGAAAAGCGGGAACTAAAGATCACGAAATTCGGGACATTCACGTTTTATTGAATGTTTCAAATTTGCGGCTCATTTATCAATTCGCAGCAGTCGACGATAAGAGACCGTTTAAGCCTTTCTGCCACAGCAGAGAGGCTTTGGCGAAATATAAACTTTGGGGATAGTGAAGAAGATGAAGCTCAAGACTAGTATGCTGGCCGTTAGCGCCGTGGTCGCTGCAATCGCAGCCGATTCGGCAAACGCGCAATCCAGCGTGAATATCTACGGTCTTCTCGACACGGGGGTCATGTACGTCTCGAATGTCGGTGGCAATAAGCTTTTCAAAATCGATCCGGGTGCGCAAGCTCCGAACCTCTGGGGTATCACGGGCCGAGAGGACCTTGGTGGTGGCCTGAAGGCGGTCTTCAAGCTCGAAGGTCAGATCGACCTGAATAGCGGTGCAGCCATCAATGGTCTATTTGGTCATCAAGCTTATGTCGGTGTTTCCGACAGCAAGTACGGTACGCTGACAGCAGGCAATCAAATCGACTTCATGTTCGACTCGCTGATCGCGGATCGTTGGGGTCCCGCATTCCCGTTCGTGAACGCGATGAGCCTGCGCCAAGGCGGCTTTGTCGGTCTCGACAATCGACGCGGTTTCATGAATGGTTCGTTCGACTTCGACCGTTCGCTGGGCGCCCCCATCGCCAACTCGATCAAGTATCAGAGCCCGGTGTTCTCCGGTCTCTCGTTCGGTGCGCAGTACGCCTTCGGCGGTGTCGCGGGTTCGTTCAGCACGAACTCGGGCCAGAGCTACGGTGTGAACTACCACATCGGTAACGTATCGCTGAATGGCGCGTACACGTACATCAAGAGTTACGATTCGAAGAACTTTCCCACCGCCCCGGAAAGCAATATCCGAAACTTCGGTTTCGGTACATCGTGGGTTCTTGGCAATACCGAACTTGGCGCTCTGTACACCAATACGGCGAACACTGTGAACGGTGCACAAATTGGCGTCTACGAAGCGGACGTGACCTATACGTTCTCGCCGTTTTTGCACGCCCACCTGGAATATCAGTACATGAAGGGCAATGGCGTGCTCAACAACGCACATGCGAATCAGGAAACGCTGACGGTGCTCTATTCGCTGTCCAAGCGCACCAGCATCTACTCGGCGTTGGCGTTGCAGCAGGCATCGGGTATGAACGCACAGATTCTGATGACGCCCGGTGCGTCTTCGGGCGGCCGTCAAACGGCATTCGACCTAGGTCTGATTCACTCGTTCTGATCGGGTAGTGTGAAAGGGCTTGCCCAGGTGAGCCCCTTCTATGTCCAAAACAATCCACTGGAGGAGATGTTCAATGTCCACGATGCGCGCAGCACGCGTTCACGACGCAAGCGGTAAATTCGTTATCGACACGATTGACAAGCCGACGCTTCGACGTCCCACGGATGTTCTCGTGCAGTTGAAGGCCTCCGGTATCGTGCCCAATCTGCGCAATGTCATGAGCAACTACGGTGACAAGTCGTATCTGACCGTGCCCGACCTGCCGGCAATCTACGGGCTGGACGCAGCGGGTGTCGTTGCCGAAGTGGGTTCCGCTGTAACGGGCCTCAAGGTCGGCGACCGCGTGTACATCAACCCGGGTCGCTCGTGTGGTTCGTGCCATGCATGCCGTACCGGCGAGAACACATTCTGCGAAGCCTTCACGTTCCAAGGCTATTTCGGCTTCGGTCCGAAGTCGAAGAAGATCTACGAACAATATCCGTTTGGCGGTCTCTGCGAATATGCGACGGCACCGGCTGACGGTCTCGTGAAGCTCAGCGAGAACGTGTCGTTCGAAACGGGCGCCCGCTTCGGTTATCTGGGTACTGCCTATTCGGGTCTGCGCAAGGCGGGTGTCGCTGGCGGCAAGACCGTGATGATTATCGGCGGCACGGGTACGCTGGGTCTGGGTGCCACGCTGATCGCACGCGCGATGGGCGCGACCAAAATTCTGGTCGTGGCTCGCAATGAAGAAACGCTGGCCCGCGTCAAGGCGATCGATCCGAAGCGTATCTGGACCTTCTCATACGGCTCCGGTAGCCTCCAGGCTTGGGCTAAGGAACAGACGGACGGCTTGGGCGTCGATTCGGTGATTGATGCTATTGCGCCGAGCCCGACCAATATGCAAACGACGAAGGACGCAATCGGTTGCCTGCGTCGCGGCGGACGCATGGTGGAAATCGGTGCGCAGATCAATGAAGTGCCGATCAACATGCATGAAATGATGTGTTCAGCGCTGTCGATCATCGGTTCTCTGTGGTTCACGGTCGGCGAAGGCCAGGACATGGTGAACATGATCGACGCAGGTACGCTCGACCTGTCGACATTCGAAAATCACACGTACACGCTGGATCAGGCCAACGAAGCCCTGCTCGATGCGGAAAAGCGCGCTGGCGGTTTCGTCAACGTTGTGATCACACAGTAATTCTCGAAACAAATCAGGGGATTTCAAATGGTACGTCGTGTTGTTACCGGCCAGGTTGAAGGCAAATCCGTCGTTCTATCGGATAGCGATGAAGCGGGTCATGCATTTGCCGCCGTTCGTGGTTTCAAGACCACGCAGATTTGGGCCACGAGCCCCGAAACCGTGCTCCCCCATGCCGGCGGCGATCCAGTTCAGGGGCAAGTCACGGTCATGCCGGCACTGAATGGCACGCGTTTTATGATCGTGCAGTTTCCGCCCGATGCCGTGATGTCCGCAGCCGATTTCGATGGAGCAGCGGCCGGTGCCGAGTACGCGGCAGTGTTGCCTGGTCTGGCCGAATGCTTTGAGCCGAATGGTTCGGGTTTCCATGTCACGGACTCCGTGGACTACGACATCGTCCTCAGCGGCGAACTGACGCTCGAACTCGATGACGGCGAGCAGCGCGATCTCAAGGCCGGGGACATCGTTATTCAAAACGGAACCCGTCATGCGTGGCGTAATAAGAGCACACGACCCGCGGTGATGGCTTCCGTGTTGATTGGAACCAAACGTAACTGAGATGTAGTAGAGAGATGTGGGAGACTGAATGATGAACACTCGACAAACACCTGCACACCACGAACATCGCCACGCGCCGCGTCAAGCCAGGCACGTGGAAAAGCTCGAATGGAATGATGCAATGCTAATGGGCCACGGGCCGATGGACGATTCGCATGAAGAGTTCGTGGCCGTTGTCAATGCATTGCGGAACTCCACGGTGGAAACGGCATTGGCATGTCTTGCCGCGATGGAGTCTCATCTGGTTTCCCATTTCGAACTGGAGCATTCGTGGATGGACAAGACGGCGTTCCCGGAAGCCTATTCCAAATGCCATCGAGATCAACACGACGAAGTGCTGGAAGCGGTGCAACGAGTACGTCAAATGGCGATCGTAGGTGCGGTGGGGTTGAGCACCGTTCATCGGCTCGCCCAATCGCTGATCGACTGGTTTCCAGGTCATGCCGACTATATGGATTCTTCGTTGTCCGCGTGGATCAACGACAAGCTTCATGGCGGGCAAGCGGTGGTCATTCGACGCAATATGGCACACGAGGATCGGGTGCCCGGAGAATCCGAAACCATCGCGGCATAAACGCACTATATAAATCTGGGAGGGCAAGTGATGTTGATGAAGGACAAGGTCGGTTTGGTGACGGGTGGCGGTTCGGGCATGGGTCGCGCGGCTGCATTGGAACTGGCGAAAGAGGGGGCTGTGGTCGTTCTTTGCGGACGTACGGCGGACAAGCTTTCTCAGGTGCGTCAGGAAATCCAGCAATTGGGTGGCCAAGCTGAAATTTTTCTTGGCGATGTCTCGAAGCGCGAGGACAACCAATCGCTGGTGAACTATGTGGAAGAACGCTTCGGGCGGCTGGATTTTGCGTTCAATAACGCGGGCGGTCACGGTGACTTTCACCCCATTCATGAAACGTCGATCGAAGAAGCTGAGTGGGTTATCGACTTGAATTTTAAGGGCGTGTACTACGGCGTGAAGTTCCAGATTGAAGCTATGCTTCGTTGTGGGGGCGGCGTGATCCTCAACAATGCCTCGATCTTCGGCATCCGCGGTATGAATGGCATTGCCCACTACGTGGCCGCCAAACACGCAGTTGTGGGCCTCACGAAGGCGGTGGCGAAAGAATATGCGAATTCCAATATCCGCATCAACGCAGTGTGTCCTGGTGCTACGGAGACCCCGAACTATATGCGCAGCACGGGTGGGGACGTTCATCTTCTGGACAGCATGATTCCGATGGGGCGGATCGGCCAACCGCAAGAAGTCGGCAAAGCGGTTCTTTTCCTCCTTTCGGACCAGTCGAGTTATGTGACGGGATCGACGCTCAGCGTTGATGGCGGTATGACCGTGTGAATTTCTGAGTTAAGCAGTCAAGGAAGAAGTACTCGGGGATTTTCTCCGGGTACTTCTTTTGTTTTTGCAGGCGTTATGGATAGTGAAGCAGGCTCGGCCAGGATCGAAACTCAGCGGTACCGGCGTTGACAGAAGACTAGTTCACTTTAGAGAAATAGGCCATGTTTAAAGAAATCACAATTAAAAGACGATTGATCGTTGCGATGGGGGTGTTGAGTTTTCTGCTGGTATGTGTTGGGAGTATTGGGCTGTACAGCCTCAGCGAAGTGAATAACTCGTTGCGGGAAGTCTATGAGACACACCTGACCGCAATGCATCGTCTGGACCTCATGATTCGGTCGCTTAATCGCCTCCGCTATTCGGTAGCCAGTGCGACATATAGTACCGATCCCGCTGTAATCGATGCGAAGCTGGAGAAGTTTAAGGTCGATTTGAGCGCGGGAAATACCGCATGGAAAGAATACACGGCTGATATATCGCCGGAAGCGAAGCAGAAAGCGGACGCTTTCTGGCCTACCTTTGGGCAATATTTCAAAGAAGCGCTCCAGCCTGCGATGCAGGCCATGGCAGAGCATGATCTGCAGAAAGTTTCCGCCGTCGTTGAAGGTCCGTTGGAGTCGCTATACCAGCCGGTTCAGGACGGTTTGGATGGGCTGATGGCTGATGAAATGCGGGCTACAGAAAGTGCGTATAGACAGGCGCAAAATCGCTACGTTATTGTGCGTGCGCTTTCTATGGCTGCCGTGATCGGAGGATTGATCATGGCGATCGCATTCGGGATCTGGCTGATTCGGGCTATTTCAAATCCTATCAATAAAGCGGTGTCGATGGCGCTGAGTGTGGCCCAAGGTGATCTATCAAAAACGACGGAGATAGATGATCGAATGGACGCCAGATCGAAAGAAGAAACGGCACGATTGCTGGCCAGCCTTCGCGATATGAGCGACAGTCTGACAAAGATTGTCCGTGATGTGCGAACGTCATCCGATTCGATCGCCGACGCATCCGGGAAAATCGCATCCGGTACCAGGGAATTGTCGGGTCGTACAGAGTCGCAAGCCGCGAATCTGGAGGAAACTGCGGCGTCAATCGAGGAATTGAGTTCCATCGTCAAAAATACTGCCGATAACGCGACGAAAGCTGATGAGTTGGCGAAAGAGGCTTCGGAAGTCGCAGGCAAATGCGGCGAAGCTGTCGGGCGCGTGGTGGAAACGATGTCTTCGATCGATCAGTCCTCGCAGCGAATTGTCGAAATCATCGGCGTGATCGATGGCATCGCTTTCCAAACCAATATCCTGGCCCTGAATGCGGCCGTGGAAGCTGCCCGGGCGGGTGAGCAGGGTCGTGGATTTGCGGTGGTTGCTTCGGAGGTTCGGACCTTGGCTCAACGTTCGGCGCAGGCGGCGAAAGAGATCAAGGAATTGATCGACGACTCGGTTGCTCAAGTTAGCACGGGTGCGCGGCTGGTTGACGAGGCCGGGCTGACGATGAGCGGCGTCGTTGATTCGACGCGCCGGGTGTCATCAATCGTTTCGGAGATTTCAGCGGCGACGAATGAGCAAGCGGCGGGTATTGAGCAAATCAATCGCGCGGTCATGAATATGGACGAACAGGTGCAGAGGAACTCTGCTATGGTCGAGGAATCGACAGATGCGAGTCAGGCCTTGCGAGACGAGGCGCAGCAACTGGCAAAGTTGGTTTCGATTTTCAAGCTTGGATACTGAAGAGAAATTTAGGAGCATGCATATGAGCGCATATACCGAACAAAGTACGAGTCAATTCTGTACCGTCAGCGATGCGACTACCGGGTTGAGTTACAACGTGCACTACAACGACGTCGGTGCGAAAGAGAGCTATCCGGTAGTGATGCTTCACGGTTCAGGTCCCGGGGCCAGCGGCTGGGCAAACTATCATCGCAATATCGATGCTGTCGTCGCGGCGGGATATCGTGTGCTGCTGATCGACGTGCCGGGGTTCGGCAAGAGTGATGCCTATGTGAATGACAAGGGGTCGCGCGCCGATTTCAACGCACGGATTGTGCGTCAAGTACTCGATGCGTTGAGTATCGAAAAGGCCCACCTGATTGGTAACTCGATGGGTGCCCATACGTGCACCGCTCTCTATCTGGATTCCCCGCAGCGAGTCGGTAAGATCGTCATGATGGGAGGCGGTACTGGCGGCCCCTCGATGTTTGGCCCGGTGCCCACCGAAGGCATCAAGCTGTTGAATCAAGTGTATCGCGAGCCGACGCTCGAGAATGTCAAGCGCATGATGAGTATCTTCGTCTACGATCCGTCCGCACTGACGGATGACCTGCTTCAAATGCGGGTCGATGCGATGGTTGCCCGCAAGGATCATCTGGAGAACTGGACTAAGAGTCTGGCCGCTAACCCTCGCCAATTCCACGACTTCGGATCGCGGTTAGCGGAAGTCAAGGCGCCTGTGATGCTCATGTGGGGCCGCGACGATCGGTTCCTGCCGTTCGACACGGGTCTGCGCCTGATGGCAAATCTGCCCAATGCGGAGATGCACTTGTTCGGCCGTTGCGGTCATTGGGTGCAGTGGGAGCACGCGGATAAATTCAACCGCATGGTTCTGGACTTCCTCGCCAACTAAGGTACGCCCAATGGGTGGCGCGGTTCACCAATACGCACCTGTTGCCGCCGCCGGCCCATTTGCTGAAGATTTTCGCCGCGTGCGGCAGTAGTCCGCAGATCGCGGCCCGCGTTGCCAACGCCTTCGATGATCCCAAGGCACTTGCTCCCTGGTATTTCGACACGGCCGAGGCGGACCGCTTCCTCGACTCCTTCGCGCAACCAGCATGAGCGCCGCCGTAGAAGATGCGGCCAGCGGCGGCTCCAACGAAACCGTGTTGAAGCTGCTTGCGGTCACACCGACCGGACCACCGTCGGCGTCAACGATACGACGGTGGAGACCATCTGATTATGGTGGGCCGGGTGGTGCGGCTCACTATTCCGGCTGTAGCAGAAGCGCCGCTGCTGTTTCACCGCGGACGCTACGCGGCGCTGGCGCAGGACGAGATTCTAGCCACCGGACGTGCGGCCGGCGCAAACACTTCTGCTGTGTTGTGTCCGGCCGCAGAACGGGTGACTTGATGACATCAAGTCACTAAACAAATGACATCCATGCTCTCGCGAAATCGCCGCGCCGCGCCGAGAATTCTCCCCATCACGGCATCCGCCGTCATTGAGGAGAAAAGCATGTTTGCAATTACCGGTGTGACAGGACAGGTGGGCGGCGCGGCGGCGCGCGCGTTACTCGACGCAGGACACGCGGTGCGCGCCGTGCTGCGCGACGAAAGCAAGGCGGCAGCGTGGCGCGAGCGCGGCGCCGAAGTCGCGATCGCATCGTTCGACGACGCCGACGCGCTCACCGCCGCGTTTCGCGACACGGCCGGCGTGTTCGTGATGATCGCGCCGAACTTCGCGCCGCTGCCTGGTTATCCGAACGCGCATGCGGCGGCCGCGGTGCTGAAGGAGGCGCTGTCGAAGGCGCGGCCGGGGAGGGTGGCGGCGTTGTCGTCGGTGGGCGGGCAGCGCGAAACGGGGCTCGGCCTGATCACGCAGGTGCATATTCTCGAGCAGGCGCTAGCCGATCTGGCGATCCCGACCGCGATCCTGCGGCCGGCCTGGTTCATGGAGAACTCGCTATGGGATATTGCGCCGGCCCGCACATCCGGTGTGATGCCGAGCTTTCTGCAGCCGCTCGAACGCGCGTTTCCGATGGTCGCGACCGCGGATATCGGCCACGTCGTTGCACACACGCTCACGCAGTCGTGGCAAGGGCGGCGCGTGATCGAGATCGAGGGGCCGCGGCGCTATACGCAGCGCGAGATCGCGGCGCTGCTCGGCGACCTGCTCGGCCGCGCGGTCGAAGCGCGGACGGTGCCGCGCGAGCAGTGGCAAGCGCAGTTTCAGGCACAAGGCACCGAGTGGCCCGCGCCGCGGATCGAGATGCTCGACGGTTTCAACTCGGGGTGGATCGATTTCGAGGATGGAGTCAATGAGCGGGTGGTCGGGACGACCTCGTATCGGACGGTGCTGGAGGAGCTGGTCAGGCGGGCAGGGTAAGCCGGGTCTCGTGCGGGGCCGCGCTCAAGGTTGCCGGACCGTGTGAAACCGCACCGCAGCCGAGCCCCGCGCGCGTGCTAATCTTGCTCCCTTCGCGGACGTCCCGCGTCAGAGCACACACCATGACGGAAGCCTTCGATCCGGACGGCATCGAGCAAGCGGTCTTCGTGGTCGGCGAGCGCCATGCGACGCTGGACGAGCCGTGGTGCGCGGATCGGCGCGCGCGTCTGATTCATGTCAGCGAAGGCGTGCTGACGGTGCGCACGGAATCCGGCCGTTGGGTCGTGCCGCCCGCCCGCGCGCTGTGGATCGCCGCGAATACGCTGCACTGCCTGCGCGCGAGGCGGCCCGTGCAGTTGTATTCGCTGTACGTCGCGACCGATTCCGCAACGAACGCCCCGGCGGACCCCGCCGCCGATCGCGCGCCGCTGCCCACGCAGACCGGCGCGCTGATCCCGGACACGCTGGTGCAGGCGCTGCTCGCCGCCGCGGCCGATCTGCCGCACGATCATCCTCCCGACGAACCCGCCCGCCGTCTGCTGCAGGTGCTGCTGGATCGCGTCGCCGGCTTGCCCGCCGCGCCGCTCGGCCTGAACTGGCCGGGCGATCCGCGCGCGCAGCGCATCGCCGAGGCGCTCAGCGCGAATCCCGCGCAATCGCTGGTGCTCGAGGAACTCGCCGCGGCCGCCGGCGTGACCGCGCGCACGGCTGCGCGTCTGTTCGCGAAGGAAACGGGGCAGACCTTCGGTCAATGGCGCCAGCAGCTGCGTCTGCTAGCGGCGCTCGAACATCTCGGCGCCGGTGAGAGCGTCACGCAGGTGGCGCTCGAAGTCGGCTATAACGACGTGTCGTCGTTTATCGCGGTGTTTCGCGATGCGTTCGGCGACACGCCGGCGCGCTATTTCCGCTGACGCCATTCCGCAGTCACCGTGCGAGCGTCGCCATTGCGCGAAGACGAATCCGCGTCAATGCGCGCCGGCCGCGTCGGGTCCGCCGCCGCCCTTGGCTGGCCGCGTGATCCAGATCAGCGGAATGATCAGCACGAAGATGATCGCCGATACAAAGAAGATGTCGTTCAGGCCCATCATCGCGGCCTGCGTATTCACGGTGAAGTCGAACAGCGCATTTGCCGATTGCGGACTCAGATGCAGCACCGACTGCGTGTTGTCGATCTGCTGCCCGAACAACGGGTTGTCGACCGAGGCCTGCTCGGTGAGCCGCACGTGATGCAGGATCGTGCGGTTGTTCCAGGCGGTACCCGCGATCGACGTACCCACCGCGCCGCAGAACACGCGCACGAAATTCGACAGGCCCGCCGCCGCCGGAATCCGGCTCTGCGGCTGGCCGGACAGGATGATCGCCGTCAGCGGCACGAAGAACAGCGCCATCGGAATGCCTTGCAGCAGCGTCGGCAGCACGAGGTGCCACGTGTCGATCTCGATCACGTACTTCGAGCGCATATAGAACACGATCGCGAAGCCGACGAAAGCGACCGTCGAGATCACGCGCGCGTCCGAGTGCGGCAGCACGCGGCCGAGTATCGGCGCGAGAATGATCGCGAAGATGCCGAGCGGCGCGGTGACGAGACCGGCGTCGATCGAGCGATAGTTCAGATACTCCTGCATCCATTGCGGCAGCAGCACCAGGTTGCCGAAAAACACCCCGTATGCGATCGAAATCGCGATCGTGCCGCCGAGAAAATTGCGCTGCTGAAAGAGCCGCAAGTCGACGATCGGGTGCTCCTCGGTCAGTTCCCATACGAGGAAAAACGCAAAGCTGATCAGCGCGACGAGGCCGAGAATCGAGATCACCGGCGACGAGAACCAGTCGAGGTCCTTGCCCTTGTCGAGCATGATCTGCAGCGATGCGACCCACGTGATCAGCAGGCCGAGGCCGACCACGTCGATCGGCGGTTTGCGTGTCGGCGATTCGCGGGTGCGGTAGATCATCCACGTGACGCCGCCCGCGAACAGGCCCACCGGGATGTTGATGTAGAAGATCCACGACCAGCTGTAACTATCGGTGATCCAGCCGCCGAGCGCCGGACCCGCGATCGGGCCGACGGTGGCGGTCATCGCCCACAGCGCCAGCGCGGTCGACGATTTCTCTTTCGGATACGAGCCGAGCAGGATCGCTTGCGACAACGGAATCAGCGGGCCGGCCACGGCGCCCTGGAATACCCGCGCGAGCAGCAGGATCGGCAGCGTCGGCGCGACGCCGCACAGCCATGACGCAAGCGTGAACGACAGGATCGCGCCGACGAACAGCTTCACCTGGCCGATGCGCTGCGTGAGCCATCCGGTCAGCGGAATCGCCACTGCGTTGGAGGCCGCGAACACGGTGATCACCCACGTGCCCTCGTCGACCGAGACGCCGAGGTTGCCTGAAATGGTCGGAATCGCGACGTTCGCGATCGACGTGTCCAGCACATTCATGAAGGTGGCGAGCGCGACCGCGATCGTCGCGAGAACCAGCCGGCCGCCTTCGAGAGGCGCGGGCGGCGGTGGTGGCACGGGGGGCTGAGGCGGCGGCGACGCGGAATCAGGCGTGGCGTTGGGCTGGCTCAAACGGTGTTCTCCGGATGTTTTGCCTCGGACCGCGCGCCACGGCGGCGGGTCCATCGATGCGCAAAAGCATACCCGCATTCGCCCGCCGACGTCGGCCACAGCCGCGGCCGATGCGGCTCCCGGCGACGCGAACGGGGCACGCAGCGTATGCTCGCGGCTAAGGCTGAGCCACCAAGGCCAGAAACACTAAACCACGGAAAAAAGACACCACCATGAGCTGGCAGCAATTCGAACACGGCTGGCGGCGCGCGCCGGACACGGCACCGCACAACGCGCCCGCGACGAGCCTCGTCGTGCTGATGCACGGCGTCGGCAGCAACGCGCGCGATCTGATGCCGCTCGCCGACATCTGGAGCGAGCACCTGCCCGGCACGGCCTTCGTGTCGCTCGACGGCACCGACCCGTTCGACGGCGGCTTCGGCGGCCGCCAGTGGTTCAGCCTGCGCGACGTCGACGGGGCGAACCGTGAGGCGCGCGTCGTCGCCGCCTATCCGGCGCTGCGCCGCGTGCTCGATGCCGAGCTCGCGCATTGGCAGCTGTCTTTCGATCGGCTTGCGCTAGTCGGCTTTTCGCAAGGCTCGATCATGGCGCTGCATCACGTCGCGTCGAGCGCGGAGGGGGCGGCGGGCGTCGTCGCGTATTCGGGGCGGCTCGCTTCGCCGATCGTGTCGTCGAACCGCGCGACGCCGCTCACGCTGGTCCACGGCGAGGACGACGAGGTGATCCCGGTGCGCGAACTCGAATTCGCGGCCGACGCTTTCAGCGCCGCCGGCTATCAGGTCGACGCCTACATGCTGCCCGGCGTCGGCCACACGATTACTGCCGACGGCGTCGCGCTCGGCCGTGACGCGCTGGAACGCGCAGTGGGCAAGCTGTCGCGCGATTGACACAACTCCGATAGAAAGCGGGCCTAAAGATTCTGATGAGCTTGCCGTCATACGGGCAATAGCTTGAAAATCACCCCCGCCGCGCGGGAAGCGCAACGCCCAGCGGGCGTGTCGCGCGGCTTCGGGGACCCGGGGGCGCATTTCCAGACCGCCCAAGAAGGCGGATAACGACACATCAGAGCCTGCATATGGCCAGACCGACGCCGCATTACCCGCTCTTTGAGCGATTGTTCCGCCACTCCGTGGCGGTGGATCTCGGCACGGCCAACACCCTTATCTATACCGACGACGGCGGTGTCGTGCTGAACCAGCCGTCCGTCGTGTGCTTCGAGACGCAGCCCGCGAGCGGGGCGAAACGGATCGCCGCGATCGGCGCCGAGGCGCGCCAGCTGCTAGGCCGCGCGCCGCGCAATCTCGAAACGGTGCGGCCGATGCGCCACGGCGTCATTGCCAACTTCTCCGCCGCCGAACACATGATCAAGCAATTCGTCGACATGGCGCGGCCGCGCTCGCTGTTCAGCCGGCGCGCGGCTTTCACGCTGTGCGTGCCGGCCGCGGCGACCCACGTCGAGCGCCGCGCGATCCGTGAAGCGGCCGAAGCGGCTGGCGCGTGGAAGGTCAGCCTGATCGGCGAATCGCTGGCGGCCGCGCTCGGCGCGGGGTTGCCGGTGCGCGATGCGACCGGCTCGATGGTGGTCGACATCGGCGGCGGCACCACCGAAGTCGGCGTGATCGCGCTGGGCGGCACCGCGTACAGTGGCTCGGTGCGGGTCGGCGGGGACAATTTCGACGCGGCGATCATCAGCTACGTGCGCAATCTGTACGGCGTGCTACTCGGCGAGCAAACCGCCGAGCACGTGAAGAAAGCCCTTGCCTCGGCCGTGCACGACGTGCCGCTCGAGCAGATCAACGCAACCGGCCGCGGCGTCGACGACGGGCTGCCGCGCACGGTGCAGTTGAGCAATCGCGATATTTCGGAGGCGATCGAAGCGCCGCTGAGCCAGGTGATCGGCGCGGTGAAGCGAGGGCTCGAATTGGCCCCCGCCGAACTCATCACGGACATCGCGTACAAGGGCATCGTGCTGACCGGGGGAGGCGCGCTGCTCCGCAATCTGGGGCGGCGCTTGAGTGAGGAAACCGGCCTCGACGTGCACGTCGCCGACGAACCGCTGACCTGCGCGGTGCGCGGCGC
>NZ_WHNQ01000072.1 GCF_009362785.1 Paraburkholderia atlantica | reverse complement strand
TGGCCTTGCATCCGATGCGCGCCTCGTGCTTCGGGCATCAATCGGACTGAGCTGGTCATAGGCCTTCTCCAGTTGTTCGCTGGAATAGCGGTTCGGCTCGAAAGCGAGACGCACTCGCCAGTGTTTGCGTCGTCCCCGTGTCATCGACTGGGCTCCCGGTTAGCGGGAGCAACGGCCTCAAGCACGAGAACCGCATTACTGGCAGGACATTCTCTGGACCATGGCGCCAGACACTCCCTCGATATGCGAAGGCCCCATCTTACCCGCGAGTTTGCTATGTTGTTGCCGGGGCTATCTCCCCGGTACTCGCCAATCTCGCATTGGATGGGTTGCAGGCTATGCTTCGGGACAGATTTACGTGGATCACGAAAAACAAGCTTAGGGGTTGTGTCAATCTTGTCCGGTACGCGGATGACTTCGTGATCACAGGGCGTTCGAAAGAATTCCTGGAACATGAGGTGCTCCCGGCAGTTGTAGCATTTCTCCGGGAACGAGGGCTTGAGCTTTCGCAGGAAAAGACCCTCATCACGCATATTGACCAAGGTTTTGATTTTCTCGGTCAGAATATCCGGAAGTACGGCGGGAAGCTCCTTATTCGGCCGTCGGATAAAAGCGTGCGTTCGCTGATGGAAAAGATTCGAGAGGTGGTCAGAAACAACAAGCAGGTGAAGCAGTCAACGCTGATCCGTCTGTTGAATCCGATCATCAAGGGCTGGGGCAATTATCACCGGCACGTTGTCTCGAAAGACACATTTCACAAAGTGGACTACCTGATTTGGCAATGCCTATGGAGATGGGCTAAACGCCGGCACCCCCGGAAACGTCTCCCGTGGATTAAGAACCGATATTTCCATCGGATCGGTTCCCGGGACTGGATTTTCGCGGCAGAAGAGCGAGATCCCGAGTCGGACGATGCAAAGCTGTTCAAGATTGAACATTTGAGCAAACTGACCATCGTTCGGCACGCCGCTGTAAAAGGCGAGGCGAATCCTTACGACCAAAAGTGGGAAAGCTACTTCGAAGAACGTCTCAGCCTTCGAATGGCGAGATCACTGACCGGTCGGCGGGTGCTTCTGTCGCTTTGGATTTCTCAAGGTGGCAAGTGCGCTCACTGTGGTGAGAAGATCACCAAACAGAGCGGATGGCATGTTCATCACATTCGCTGGAGATCGAGGGGCGGGAGCAGTAGCATTTCAAACCTCGTCTTTCTGCATCCAAATTGCCATAGGCAGGTTCACAGTCGAGACCTCGAGGTTCGCAAGCCGGCTCCTTGACTGGGGCTTAGAGAGGCTTGAGCCGGATGAAGGGAAACTTTCAAGTCCGGTTCTTAGGGGAGGGGCGGCCAGCAATGGCTTTCCCTTACCCGACTATGCGAAGGCAGAGCTGTTTGATGACGAGACGTCCGCCGCGAAGATTCCCGCGACGACTGATCCGATGACGCAGAAGAAGCTCGCCCGTAAGGTCGCCAACTTCGTTCTGGATACATAGGTCGCGCGGCGCGAATCGATTGTCTTCGTTGGCTGTCGCGAGAAATTTGCGCAATGCCATGAACTACGGTCCGTATTGCTGGCGACCGCGCCGACGGTGCTGGTTGAGGCCAGTCCCTATGACCTGATCTGGGGCGTCGGCCTTGGCGAACGTGACCCACGCCTGACCGATGAGTCGCAATGGCGCGGACAGAACCTCCTGGGCATCGCGCTCATGAAGGTTCGGGACGCACTCGCTGCGCACTGACGAAAAGTTCTTTTGTTCCGTGCGTCCGTCCGGGCGCACATTCCAATTTGGCTGCCGTATGGCGGCCTTTTTCATTTCTGGAGGCGAAAGTGAGATTCGCACATTTTTCTGACCTGCATTACGCGCCCGACGATCTGGCCGAGTCCGACCGTTGTTTCAGTTTCGCAGTTGGCAACGCGATCGACAGCGGCGCCCAGGTTGGCGTGATTTCCGGCGACTCGACCGATCACCGGCTCGATGCGCATGCGCCGTCGTTGCACGCGCTCGCGACCCAGATTCACCGGCTCGCCAACGCGATGCCTGTGCTCATGTTGCAGGGCACGTTCTCGCACGAGCCCCCGGGCACACTGGATAACTTCGCCCTCATGGGCGGCGTTCATCAGATCCACGTTGCGGATCGCGTGTCTCAGGTCGCGCTCGTCGATGGCCGTTTCTGGGCATCGAAGGGACCTGTCTTCTCGGATGACGAACTGCGTCAGTTCATCGGCGTCATGCCCGAAGTGGTGTTCACCTGCCTGCCCACGGTCAACAAGGGCCAACTGGCTGCGAGCGTTGGCGCGCTCGAGGCCGGTACGGGACTGGGCGATGTGCTCGCCGCATATCTGGCGGCGGCGGGCCGGGTGAACAGGCAGATTCGCGCAGCGGGGATTCGCACGGTGGGTGTCTCGCACGGCACGGTCAACGGCTGCACGACCGAGCACGGCGTCACGATGGCGGGGTTCGATCACGAGTTCTCCCTCACCGCGTTGTTCGAAGCCGAATGCGATGGCTTCATGCTGGGCCATATTCACAAGGAGCAGCAGTGGGAGCGTGACGGCAGGCTGGTCGCATATCCTGGCTCGATTGGCCGGTTTCACTACGGTGAAGAGGGCGAGAAGGGCTATCTGTCGTGGGACGTTGAACCGGGCAGCGCGTCAGCCACGCTCGTCGCAACGCCTTCGCGTCAGATGATCTGCATGGACTTCGACGGGCCACCGGACATGGCAAAGCTTCAGGAGCTCGCTGCGGACGCGACCGACAAGTTCGTGCGTGTGCGCTGGCAGGTCGACGAAGAGCATCGGCAGGTAGTCGATCGTGAGGCGATCAAGGCGCTGTTTTCCGGCGCTGCGGGGCTGAAGGTCGAATCGCGGGTGCTGCCGGTGGTTCGCAGCCGTGCCCAGGGCATCAGTCTGGAAACGACGGTCGAGGGGAAGCTCGCGCGCTGGTGCGAACTGGTGAGCGTTGACGCAAGGCCGCTTCAGGACCGGTTGCAGCTGCTCGCCTCCGGCGATGTGGAAGCGATCGCGGCCGATGTGCTGGCCAATCTTGCTTCCGAGCCCGAATTGCAGCCCGAATCGCAGCCTGAATCGCAGCCTGAATCGCAGCCCGAGTCGCTGCCTGAAGTGCCGGCGCTCGCCACGGTGCTTACGTATCCCGCGGCATTTCTGGAGACGACGGACGAAGTCACGGCCGCACCGGTCGGGACTGACAGGAAGGCGACCGTTACACCCGCGTCGCTCGACTGGCTCAACGACGATCTGTTTGCGGCCTAGCCGCCGTGGTGAGAGTGGCCTGTACGGCACTCTCGCGCGGAACGCAGCCGTGTTCCGGAAGCCCGCCCGCTACGACACGACCGCGGGCTTCCGGAACAAGGTTCACCCGCGTCCCTGACGCATCGATAGCAGTCTGCTGCATCCATCTTTTTTGTATAACCCTGGCGGGGATTCATCCCCTCAGGGATGCACTCCGCCCATCTTCTGTGGAGTGTCATCATGTTTGGTCTCTATCCCGCCGGCGCCCAATGGGTCCGGCATTTCAGTGCAGACCGTGCGCCACGCGACATCGGTAGGATCCTCGCAGCTCACGCCGGATTCAACGCGGGGATTTTTCATACGCCGTTCGGCGAACAGCGCGGCTCGGTCATTGCCCAATCGGGACGGTTCCTGGTTCTCGCTGCTGCAGTGAACGTCCAGCGGGCAGAGCTTGCCGTCGTGCCGGATGTCCAGATGCAGAACCTGCTCTGGTCGTTCGAAACGGGGTACGCGAATCAGTGGGGGCCGCGCGAGTTGCGCGCCCTGACCGGCGTGGACAACTGGGATGGTCTCATCCGGCGAACCAGTGCCGAATACGCGGCTGTCTGCCAGAGTGTCCACGATGCGGTCGACGGGTCGCTTGAAGAGAGGGCGGCTGAAGAGGCCGCTCGGGTGGCTGCGAACGCTGCTCAACCGCCTGCCCACGTGCCTGATCCGATCGTTGGAAGGATGTTCTCCAACGACGATGATGCCCCGTGGTTGCCATCGGACTATCTGTACGATGCGCCGCTTCAGGAGGTGCCGACATGCGCCCACTGAAACTGACGCTGACGGGCTTTATCGGTATTCGTGACGGCATGAAGCGCGACACCGTCACGCTCGATCTCGAATCGCTTCCGGCAGGCCTCATCGCGTTGACCGGCCCGAACGGTGCGGGCAAGTCCACGATTATGGACAATCTGCATCCGTACCGGATCATGCCGTCGCGCGCCGCGAAAGTGTCGGTGGATGCGTTCTCTTACTGGGACCACGTCTACGGCGCGCACGCGCTCAAGGAGTTCGAATGGGAGCATGGCGGTGTGCGGTACCGCTCGTCATTCGCATTCCGCAAGCCCGGCAAGACGGGCAAGGCGGAGTACTACCTGGCCTGGCGCGACGCGGACGGAAACTGGCAGCCCATGCAGACAGGTGACGGTACTGTCTCTGATGGCAAGGCGGAGACCTATGACCTGTGTGTCGAGTCGGTGTGTGGCTCGCTGGAGTCGTTCTTTACCAGCGTCTTTTCTGCGCAGAACCGGCGTCCGCTCGCATCGTATGGTGCGACCGAGATCAAGGCACTGCTCGCGGAACTGCTGCATATCGATGACCTGCGCACGCTGTCGGCGAAAGCCGCCGACGTCGCCAAGGTGCTCAGTCGCGCGCTCGACACCACGCACCAGCAACTCGTTGCGCTTGGATCGAAGCGCGATCGCGTCGCCCAGATCGATCAGGCCATCGCTTCCGATGCACAGTCCGTCACCGCAACTCGCGAGAGCCGGGAGACGCTGAATGCAAAGGTGGCCACCCTGACCGACCAGCGCGCCGTTCTCGCTGCAAGGCAGACGGCCAATGCCGGTGCGCAGGCCCGCCTGCGGGAACTCGGCACGCGCCGAAGCCAGATTTCGTCGGCCATGCAGGTCCTTGTGACCGACGCGAGCGGCGACGAACGGCGCCTGAACCAGCGGCGCACCTCGTTGCGCTCGTCGATCGCGGAACACAACGCAGTGATTGCGCAACGTGAAGCGATTCTGGGTGCCGCCGCGGCACGTGATACCGCCCAGGCACGTATCGCGGGCGAGGAGGCGCGTGTCGAGCCGATCCAGAGGGAGATTGCTGCCCTCGAGGAGAAGCAGCTTGCGCTGACCGCGGCAACTTCCCGCCTGAACGGTCTGGAGTCGGAAGGGACGTCGAAGATGACGCTTCTGAAGTCGCTGGAACAGCAGGCGAGTGTGATCAGTACCGTGCCCTGTGCCGGTCATGAGATGCATAACACCTGTCCCTTGCTTGCGCAGGCCCGTCAGGCGGACGTACAGGTTCAGGAGCACCGCATTTCGCTCACGAATCTGCGTGCGACGTTTCGTGCCAAACGCGATGAGGTCGCGCTGCTGACGCCTCAGGTGCAGCATCTTGCGGGCAGGCGGGCGGAGCTGAAGGCGGTCAATGATGCGATTGCGGCCGCGCGCCGTGACCTGCAGAAAGCTGTCGATCTCGCCGCACGCAAGCCGCTGCTCGATGCCGCAACCGAGGGTCTGGGCAAAGCCAGTGAAGAACTGGCCGCGCTCGAGACCGAGGAAGCAACGCTGCGTGCACGCCGCGAGGCGCAGCAGGCCCGTCTGTCGGAGGAAGCGAAGGAACTGGACGCGGAAGTCGCACGCCTCGGCGTCGACGACGTGACCGGTGCCATCGCCGATATCGACCGGCAGCTAACGCAGTGCCGCGAAGCCATCACCGCGGCCGATGCCCGGATCGAATCACTGATCCGTTCGCAGACGACGCGTGAGGTCGAGCGACAGGCGATCGCAAACGAGCTTGCGGGATTCGACGCGACACAATCACGTGCGAACCGCATCTCCGATGAGATTGCCCAATGGAAGCTGCTCGCCAAAGGCCTCGGCAATGAAGGCGTGATTGCATTGACGATCGACGATGCGGGCCCCGCCCTCACGACGATGGTGAACGACCTGCTGCTCGCATGCTACGGCATGCGCTTCACGGTCGAGATCCAGACGCAGCGGGCGCTGGCGAGCGGTGAACTGCGCGAGGGGTTCGAAATCCTCGTGCATGACGCCGATCACGACAGCACCAAGGCAGTCACGGTGATGTCCGGCGGTCAGAAGGTCTGGATCAACGAGTGCCTGACACGCGGCATCGCCCTGTATCTCGCAAGCAATGCTGGCCAGCCCTACCAGACCCTGTTCAGCGACGAGTCCGATGGTCCGCTCGATCCGCAGCGCAAGCTGCAGTTCATGCGGATGAAGCGGGAAGTGCTGCGGCAGGGCGGGTACGAGCGGGAGTTTTTCATCTCGCAGACACCCGATCTGGTTGCGGAAGCTGATGCAGTCATTGACGTCGAGGCGCTCGCTGCCTGAGCGCTGTCATTTCTTGACCCTGTGGGGAACGTCCCCACGGGGCGTTCCCTCGTCTTTTTTACAACGAGGAATCCCATGCAAAACCTGTTGTTGCTGCTCATCGCCGCGGGCAGTTCGTCACTGTGCGCCTGCACGGCTCAACCCGTGGCACACGTTGAGCCGGCCAGGCCAGCACCGACGATCGTTGTCCGCAAGCCGCGAGGCGAGCCGGGCGACTTTGTTCTCTGCAAGGATGGTCGCGTCCTGGTCTTCCCGGCCGCGCATCCGCAAACCTGTTCCTGATCGCGCGAATCCCCGGCCTCGAAAGAGCGTCGGGGCTTCGTGCGCAAACCTGGAGGTGACCATGAAGAAGCAGATCGCAGCCGCAACCGTGATCGGGGCAATGCTTGCACTTGTATGCCTGCTCTGGGAACAGCAGTCGTTTGCTGCGCTTCACAGACATCCGACACGCGTACCAGCCAATAGTCTGTCGCCATTCGACCGGCAACTTCGTCGCGCCTGACTGCCGCCATCGAAATTTTCTTTACCCCGACCGGGCAGACCTCCCGGTTGGGGAGGTCTGCCCGGCATCCCCCAAGGAGCCGAAATTGACCTTCTCATGCAGTGATTTTCAAGATGATGTGATGCGCAGTCTCGTCCACTCACAGGCGATCACCGAGGCCGAAATTCCAGCCGATGATCCCGGCAAAGCCGCAGACGTTGCGACCGCGGCAATCGTGGCGATGCATCGTGCAGGGCTGTTCGCACGCTTCATGCGCGAGCTGCTCAACGCAGTCGAAACGTTAGGAGCGGTCGCTGAGGCCCACGGTGTCGACGCGCTGGTCTTCCTGTTCGATCTGCAGGCGGCGATTCTCAACGATACCTCTGTCGATGCGCAAGCAGGCATCGACGGTCGCATCGTCGAACTCGTATCTCAACTGCCGTCGGCCGCCGAATGGATGAAGCATATCCGGAAGGAAGGGCATGAGATCGACACGCGCTTTGGGGCTACCGCTCTGCTGGAGAGCCGCAGAGTGCTGGAAAGCGGAGATTCTCGATCGCCGGACCACGAGTTCAAAAACTTCCACCGGCTGCTTTGCGAACGCTTCGAGTACCCTCACGATGAGATTGACTGGAAACGCGATCAGCTTTCGCTGATCGAATGGATTGCGAATCGCCAGTCGACCCCGGTCAGTGTGCAGCCTGTTCCGGCCATCCGGGTCAGAGCGGACGGCGACGCGAATTTCTATCATCTTCTGGACGGCGAGGACTGGGTTGCCGCCGTGCAGATGAATGGCAGGTTCACGGTGCCGATGCAGGAAGCCATGTTGCAGAAGTTTGCCGGGGTGTTGCGCAATCCATGCGGTCCTCACTCGCCGGACATGAGCAACGCAGTTCCTGATCATGTCCGGGACCGGGTGAAATGGGCGCTGAGCCGGTTGCGTGAACATGAAGCCGCGCTTCACGGGGTTCAGCTGGCACGTGGGAACGGCCACATCCTGGCACTGGAACTGAAGGATCGGGAAGAGGCGATCAGGCACGCAATGGAAAGGATTAGCGAATTTCGGGGCATGGCTGCGAAAAACGGTGTGGATGCTGAAGCGTTCATCCATTCCATTGGCGGTCTTCCCGATCTGGAGAGGTTCGGATACCGGACCAGCTAACCGGTACTACCATGAAACCGCCCGTCGAGCGTCCCCGTCCCGGGGTCCGCCCGACGGGCATTTTTTTTGGTGCGCGCGCAGTCAGCGCCGGAGTTGCGGGTCGTCTCCGGTCGAAAGAGGCCACTATTTCCGCATCTTTCCCCGTGGTCACGCCCGCGCACTGGAATTACCCTTTGTGAATCTTCTGCGCCACAGGCGCATCGACCTGCCCGCCTCGCGGGCTTCTTTTTCCCCTTGGGAGCTTCTCCCACCGGGGAAGGCTCCCGTCCTACTGGAGCCTTCATGAAAAGCACTCAACGCAGCGCCAATCGTTACCGTTCTGCTTCCTGGGAGCGGGTCTGCACAGCATCCACCCGGGTTCCCGCGGATTTCGGGCGTCACTTGCGTGACACCGCCCGCCCGCAGCAGATCGCCTATCAACGTCTCATGTCCTCGTATGACGGTCATCCAGCCGGTATCGAGTGCCGCATGGAAGATCGCGAGTCCTGGGCATTCGTGCTTCTGGATGCGTCAGGCTCAAAGGCGTGGCGCATTCAGCACTTCGACCTGGACGGGTTCATCGGTCACCTCTGCTTCGACCCCCTCAACGAGGCGATCGAAGAAATGCTCCGCATGGGCTACTGCGTGACCGATCCCGGAGCACTCGATCGCATCGGCGCGACCGACCGATGGGCACGGGGTGTACGCCGCGCGGCGCTCATGCAGAAGCATCAGGAAGGCCTCATCACCTACCGTCAGATGATCGACGAGATGTCTGCACTGCCTCACTGACCTTTCAACTCATTAACCCCTGTGGGAGCCGCTCCCGTAGGGGAGAGGGCTCCATTAACCCGGAGCAATCATGTTTGACGAGATTCTTCAAAAGATGGAGGCCGCGATCGCCGTTCTCATGGGCCTGATCCGTGCCGGCCATCCGTTGTGCGGCACGGCCAGCGGCAAGGACTCGACGTGCGCGACGATTCTCATGCTCGAAGCCGTGCGCCGCGTCGCGGAAAAAGGCCTCGCCCAACCCGCGCACTACATTTCATCGGCCAACACCACGATCGAAAACAGCAGTCTTGCGCGACACATCGAGACCATGCTGGAGGAGGTCGACGATCACGCGGCCGCACATGGGCTCGGCGTGACGACGCACATTGCCACGCCGTCACTGGCCATGCAGTTTGTCGTTTCCACCATCGGCCGCGGCACGCTGGTGCGCACCGTCGAAAACGGCGTGCGTGCCGGTAAACGCACGAGAGCGTGCGCGACGGACTGGAAGCTCATCCCACAGGGGCGGTTGCGCGCGGCGCTCGAGCGCGATGCGACGGCCCGGGGCGACCGCGAGATCTGTACCGTTCTCGGCAATCGCATCGCTAAAAGCGCCTCGCGCGGCGTTGCCATACTGGCCCGAGCGGAAAGCGCGACTGCGCCTACGCGTGACGCCAACGATGCACTGTCTATCTCACCGTTGCGCGACTGGTCGGTCGATGACATCTGGCTGATGCTGACGATGTTTGCTGACGAAGCGAAGCGTCCGTTTCCCTGCGCGTTTTCGGTGCGATCCATCGAACGTCTGTCGGACCTGTGCCGCGCCGGTAACGATGGCATGTGCGGAGTGGTTCTCGGCGAAAGTGGGCAGCGTACGGCGTGCGGTTCGCGATTCGGATGCGTGTTCTGCTGCGTCGTTGGCGATCGGGACAAGTCGCTGGAATCCATGATCCGGGAGCCGGAGCATGCGTACATGGCGGGCCTCAACGATTTCCGCAATTACCTGCTCGCGACACAGTGGGATCTGAAGCGCCGCGAGCTGGTGGGGCGCTCGCTGAATTCTGCCGGATATGTGCGTGTGCAGCCCGATGTGCTGTCGTTTCGGGAGCGCATGAATGTTGTACCGAAACATTCTACTGATTGATGTGGTTAGGCCCGAGCATGCAGTGACAGCTCAATGACCAGTGGGCTTTCGAGCGCGAAGAGGGATCGGTAGATATACGCGGCCACCATCAGGTGCGTTCGGATGCTCGTCATGGAGTCAGTTTCGGCCAGGGAGCGATCCCGTAAAAGCTCACCTTTCTGGGCTGGTAGCGAGATAACTATGCGTATGCCGAACAGTTGACTTCCAGCCGCCAACTTGACAACGCCTCCAGACATGCTCCGCCACGCTGCCGCACGGCGGGGCCGTTGCAGTCCGTCATGATAGAAATGGGCCATGGCAACGATGGCATGCGTAGCCTAGCGCGCAGGACGACAACGGCAGACGCGCCTGCCATTTTGGTATAAAATAGATGCCAAATGGCAGGAGGTGAAACCATGAATCTTATCGGAAGGGTCTCAGCCGACTCACTGCTCGGAGGTCGCACTGTATTCCCGCGCGCCCCTCGATCGGGGCTGGAATGGGTAGACGTGGTCCGCCATGGGATTTCATCGCAGGCGCTCGATGCGATGCTCAGATCGATCGGACTATCGCAGGCGGAGTTGGCGCAGGCGCTCGATATTCCTGAGCGAACGCTGGCACGACGCAAGCGGGAAGGCGTGTTGAGTCGTGAAGAGTCAGCAAAGCTGCTGCGGCTCGCGCGCGTGGTCGCGCGCGCTGCAGAGGTTTTTGAGGATCTCGACACGGCGCTCGCGTGGCTTAAGACACCGATTGCGGCGCTGGAAGGTTCGACACCTCTCAGCCTTGTGGATACCGACATTGGTACCGATAGCGTGATGGACACGCTGGGGCGCATCGAGCATGGCGTGTTTGCGTGATGCTCACGGTATGGCGGGTGGTCACCGAGCGGTACGCGGATACGGCTTTCTCTGGGGAAGGTGCTCGACTGTATGGTGGCCGTTGGAATCCCAAAGGTGTCGCGATGGTGTACACGGCGCACACGCAATCGCTGGCGCTCCTGGAGATGCTGGTCCAAGATTCGCCGTTGCGTGCGCACTATGTGATGATCCCAGCCAGATTCCCCGAAAGAATCGTTGAACGTATCGATCCAGCCACTCTGCCCGCCGACTGGCGGGACATCTCCGCGCGTGGTGAACTCCAGCAGATCGGGGCTACGTGGTCGCAGGCGCGCGCAAGTGCGGTGCTGGCCGTTCCCAGTGCAGTCGTCCCGGCTGAATTCAATTATCTATTCAATCCCCATCATACTGATTTTGCTCACGTCGAAATCGGTGCGCGCGAGGAGTGGCTGACCGACCCGCGGTTGTTGCGGCGCGCTGCGCCACCGACATAGCGAGCGACGCGTGAGTGTCTACAAACGGCGCCAAAGGGCAACAGAAGGCTGTCATGGCCATTTCAAGATGTCGTGGTGGCAGCTAAATACAGATGTCGTAGTTCTGGCGCTGGTTGCGAATCTGTTTTTAAAGGTTTGAATCTCCTTGCAGCGTTGAAGGACGGGACTGAGCGGGCAGGGCGTGTCAGACCGTTCAGTGGGCACTAGCAGACCGCGGCGTGGGTTTGCTAGCCCTGAGCGCTATCTTGACCGGTTCTTCCACGACCTGGATCAGCGCTGCATTGATATCTTCGCGCGTGAACTCGCGCTGTTTCTTCGTGCCGGCCACGCGTTCCTTTGCACGAACCGGCTGACCCTGGTTGGTGCGCGACGGTGAACCGGAGATGCGCCGGCTGTCGCGCTGTGCCTGGATGACCTGCGCGAGTCGCAATGCGTGCCCCAGACGCTTGTGTTCAACCACGGCGCCCGCATCGACCTCGGCCAGCCGGTCGTACCGTCTGCATTGCAGGACCCGGCCATCGGCCCGGATCTCGATGCGTCCGTCGGGGTACTCCCACACGTCGATGTACCGGTGGACCAGCCTGCGGTTCGCCAGCGTGTCGTCCAGCAGGTACAGCACCCGGTCGTACTGCACGGTCAGCGATTTCGATACGCGTCGCGTTTCGCGCCACGTCATCAGCAGGTCCAGATTCTCGTCAGTCCGTAGCGGCCGGTGCGCGTCGAACCCGCTGCGCGGCGGCCTGGCGAAGCGCGTGTTATACGCAGCCATGAAGCAGGGCGCATACGCGTTGGCACCGGCGATCGTGCTGATCCCGCGCAGCCGCAGTTCCTTGACCAGCCGGTCCTGCAGGGTCAGGTGCGCCCGCTCGACGCGGCCCTTGGCGGGGCTACTGTTCGCGCAGAAGGTGTCGATGTTCAGTTCGTACATCGCCCGGCCAAAGTGCGTCACGCTGCGCCCGGTGCTCGCGGCTGCCGTACTGCGGAACACGCTGTACTTGTCGCTGTAAAAGGCGACCGGCTTGCCATGCTGCTCGAGATACGCGCGCGTCGCCTCAAAGTAACTGAAGGTCGATTCGCTCGCCGTGAAATGCAGCATCATCAGGCGGCTGGTCGCGTCATCGATGTACACCAGCAGCGTGCAGGCGGGCGCCCGGTCCTCGAACCAGCGGTGATCGCTGCCGTCGATCTGCACCAGCTCGCCGTAACACGCACGCCGCGCGCGTGGCTGGTAGACCTTCGGCGGACGCTGTTTGCGCGGCACCCAGAGCCCCGCATCCGTCATCAGGTGCCGTACCGTCTCCTTTGACAGCACCAGCCCGTGGCATTCGCGCAGCTTCTCGCAGGCCAGCGTCGGACCAAAATCCGCGTAGCGCTCGTGGATCAGGCCCAGCACCCGGTCCAGCAACGACTGCGACAGCTGATGATTGCTGCTCGCGCCGCGCCGCCGCGAAACCAGTCCCGCGGCACCATCGTCGCGATAGCGGATCACCATTCGCTCGATCTGACGCCGACTCAGTCCCAGCCGCTCGGCGGCACGCCAGGTCATCAGGCGGCCTTCGGCAACCGCCTCGATGACCTTCAGCCGGTCCAGCTCCTGCATGCTCATCGTGATCGTCCCGGTGCGCGTCATGGTGGTCTCTCCACAGGCGGAAAAACCGCACCATCATGCGCTACAGATAGCCAGGGTACGACATCTGTACTTTGCCCAAATACGACACTACTACTTTGCTGCTACATGCGAAATGTTGATTAAAACAATTATGTAAAATTAACTACGGAGGCGGAGCGTTGAGCTATGCGCCAACTGTGCGTATAATGTGCTTGTAGAGTTCGCTACTTGGAGCGGCCCATGAGCGCCATTGCCTTTGCCGACGTCCTTGAGTCCGCGCGGGAAGCGGGGACGTCCCGTCTATCCGCCGCCAACCTCGCCAACGTCTTGGGCTTGCAACAGCAAGACCTGGCAACCTTGGCGGGTGTTCATCGCAACACCCTGCGCACCCATCCCGAGTCACCGAAACTCCAGTCCACCTTGCGCGACCTAGTGCGCGTGCTGTCGGCAGCTGCGGCGGTGCAGCCGGACTTCGAGCGAGCGCTGTTTCTGGTCAAAAACCAGCCCATCCCCACGTTTCGCCATAAGACTATCCTGCAACTGATCCAGGACGGGCGGACTGAGGATGCGATCGACTATCTGGAGTCGATCAGCGCAGGATTTGTTGGATGATCCTGACGCACTTGCCGGCTGGAACTGTGCTTTACCGCGCGCATACACCCCGCTGGGCCAGCCGGCCAGCCAGTGGAGCAGGCGCCGCAGCCAAGGGCGGGCGCTTCAACCGTGAAGGTGTCGAGGCACTGTATTTGTCGCTGGAAGAACTGACGGCGCTGCGCGAGTACCAGCAGACCTCGCCGTTCCTGCCACCCTGCACGGTCTGCTCCTACACCGTCGCGCTGCGTAATCTGGTCGACCTGCGGCAACTCCACCGCGGCCCTCTTTGGGACGACCTTTGGCACGACTGGAGCGAGGATTGGCGGCACCTGAAATTCGAGCTGCACATCGAGCCCCCGACTTGGGTTCTGAGCGACATGGTTCGGGAGCAGGGCTTTACCGGCATTGTGTTTCCCAGCCAGACGCACGAGAGCGGTACAAACGTCGTGGTGTTTACCGACCGCCTCGGCGATGGCAATTCGATCGAGGTCAACGACCCGGATGGCCAACTTCCGCG
>NZ_WHNQ01000071.1 GCF_009362785.1 Paraburkholderia atlantica | reverse complement strand
CGGTCGGTCGGATCCGGCAGACGGTCTATCGCGGTATCAAGCGCGTCGACCAGCACTTCAAGCTGACGATGGTTGCGAGCAATCTGACCCGCATGGCCCGAATGCCAGGGGTGGTGCCGCAAGGAGCGGCGCGATGAGCCGTCACGGCGTGAAGACTGCGCGCCAGCAGGGCTGCATGCGTGCGCATGCCCCACGCGGATCGCGCGGCAAACCGGTAATTCAGCGGGAAATTGCACGCGCAAGTCTCCTGAACGTAGCTTCGGTCGTCATGACGGGGCGCTTTTCAACAGCCTGCTAGAGGGTGTTAGGCACTTTTGTTAAGGGATGCAAAGTGGACAAGCATAAGCACGGAGAATACGACGAAGTGCAATCCAGCCAGGGTTTCGGGCAACCGCTCGTAGTCTCTGGCCAGTCTGCGGAAGCGGTTGAGCCAGCCGAAGCTGCGCTCGACCACGCAGCGGCGCGGCAACAGCACGAAGCCCTTTTTCGCCTCCGGCAGCTTGATCACCTGCAGTTTAATACCCTCATCGAGTGCCGCCTGCGCAGGCTCTTCGCCGGTATATCCCTGCTCCGCAAACGCCCCCTTGACCGTGCGGCCCGTGGCCTGCTGAACCTGACGCGCCAGTTCACCGACCTGCGCGCGCTCCTGCTCATTGGCCGGTGTCACATGCACCGCAAGCAACTGCCCCAAGGTATCAACCGCCATGTGGACCTTGCTGCCGCGCTTGCGTTTGTAGCCGTCGTAACCGGCTCGAGACCCACTCTCGCAGGTCGACTGCAGCGTACGCCCGTCGAGAATGACGGCGCCGGGTCGACCACGGCGTTCCTGCGCGACCCGGATGATCGAACGCAGGTCGCTCACCATGGCCTCGAAACAGCCTGCCTGAATCCAGCGTTGCGTTTGCTGGTAGACCATCTCCCACGGCGGAAAGTCGTTGGGCAACAACCGCCACGGTGCACCCGCGCGCACGATCCAGCGCAGCGCGTTGAACATCTCGCGCAGTTCGTAGCGGCGCTGCGGTGCGTCTTTGCTCATCAAGGTCAGGTATGGAGCGGCGAAGTACCACTCTTCATCCGATACATCCGTTGGGTAAGGCCTGCGTTTTTTCATTCCGCCAGGTTACCAGGTCTGGCCGAAAGTGCCTAACACCTTCTAGCTAAGAGAAAGGAGCAAACAACATGAACGGTAAAGTGATTCGCCGCATTTGCAATCTTGTGCCCTCTAAAGGCACAGAACGCGACTGGCGATTTGAGCATGCGATCGAAGCTGAAGCAGTAGGAGCAGTAGCAGCATTACCGTCCAGTTACGATCTCCGCGCCCCTTGGTGGGCGATCGGTGATCAGCAGGCGACGGGCTCCTGCGTTGGATGGGGGTCGACGGACGGCGTGATGCGCTATCACCTGGTCAAGGCTGGCAAGTTGGGGCAGAACGAATTGCTGTCACCACGCTATACATGGATGGCATCGAAGGAGTCCGATGAATTTGTCGCGCGACCAGAATCCTTCATAGAGGAAGCGGGAACGAGTCTGAAAGCAGCGATGGAGATTTGCCGCAATTATGGTGTGGTAACCAATGAGCTATTGCCTTTTCACATCAACACCTTGATGTATACGGATGGTGAGGAAAAATTTTACGCCACTGCCGCGACACGACGCTTATCCGCGTACTTTAATTTGGGAAAAGATCTGAATCGTTGGCGGGTATGGCTTGCGTCGCACGGTCCGATCCTGGTCGGCGTTAACGTCGATGCCACGTGGGACAATGCAACCACGACGAACGGGAACCTCGACGCGTTCCAGCCCAGTACGGTCGGCGGCGGACATGCGGCGTGCGTTGTGGGTTATACGCAGGACCACCGTTTCATTATTCGGAACAGCTGGGGCGACTCCTGGGGGGACAAAGGTTTTGCTTACGCGAGCGAGGCATATATCAATGCAGGGTTCTTTAACGAGAGTTATGGCATCACGGTATGAGTCCATGTATTGGTGGCTGGCTCCGATTACGCATTCCGCCGCGCGCGGCGACATTGAGATGGCGCCTTGCCATCTTGGGTTTGGTCTTGCTTGCTTGTACTCCTATTGAAGGTGCGAAAGCTTTGAGACATAACGATAGCCGGACGATAACGGAAGCCGACAACGGCACGACCGTGGAGCTAGGTGCGGGCGAGACGTTCGTGCTGTATCTGTCTGAAAATGCGACGACCGGCTATCGCTGGGCGATCGATGGATTGGACACCGGCCTCGTGGAACTGCAGGAGAGCGACTATATCGGCGGTTCGGAAGCGGTTGGAAGCGGCGGCAAAGCACACTGGACTTTCCATGTTATGGCACCAGGTACGACTTATCTCAAGCTTAAATTGTGGCGCCCTGGGAGGGCGACCGCGCCATTCTGAAGCGTTTCGCGGTCACGCTGAAGATACTGCCGCCATCAGTAGTGTCCGGTTAAATTTCGAATAGATTCAGCTGGTTAGCGGATTGCGTCATTTCTGGCGCCTGTAGATCAGGCCTCAAGGCGCATGAAATCTCGGTTTTCTCGAACACGGAGACCGAAAGAATCTGTAGCAATGTGTAGAGCGAGGCATCGAGTTGAAGCGCTCCTTTTTGACAATTGCGATCAGTACGTAGGTGGAGACCGCACACCAGATTTGCGTCTTCACGGCGTTCTCGCTTGTGCCAAGGAATCGCTTGATGCGCAGGTGCTGTTTGATCCACTTGAAGAACAGTTCGACCTGCCAACGGTTCTTGTACAGCGCGGCGATGGTCAAGGGCGGCATCGTCGTGTTGTTGGTCAGGAAGATCAGGTTCTTGCCATTCCGGATCCTTGAAACGGATGCGCCGCAAACGTTCGGGGTAGTCCTGCGAAGCGCGGAAACCGTTCAGAGCAATACTCTGATCGCAGATCACACCCGTGCTCCGGTCGGTGGCGGTCGAGTAGACGCGGCGCGCGTTCATGTTGCTCTTGGCGCGCGTAACAAAGAAAGCACCCGCCTGATGCAGCTTGAAAAGTCGTGCGAAGTCGAGATAGCCGCGATCCATGACGTAAAACGCACCGGCTTCTATGGGCAGGAAATCAAGCACGCCCACCTCGTGCATCTTGCCGTCGCTGATGTGGATGAACGCGGGAATTGCGCCACGCAAATCCAGCAGCGTATGCATCTTCACTGCAGCCTTGGTCGTGCGAAACGGCGCCCACTGGAACAAGGACAGGCACAGGTCGATCGTCGTGGCATCGAGCGCATAGACCGTCGCATCGAGGTCGATGTCCAGCGACTCGGTCGCGTAGAGCGCACGGGCACGGGTGATAAGCCGCATTGCCAGCGCATGATAGATACGCCAGTCTCGCAGGTTCAACGCGTCCGACAAGGTGGAGCGTGCCGGCACGTTCTTCAAACCCATATGAAACAGCTTGCTCTGATTCGCAGCGAGGCAGGCCTCGATGTCGCGCAGCGATTCGCGCCAGGTCAGCTGCGCGAAGGCCATGATGCGAAACAGATCCGCGCAACCCAGCGTGCGCACACCCGCGTCGCCGCGATGTCGATCGATGATGCGGCCAAACGTCTTCCAAGGCACAAACTCCATAACTTGCGCAAACAGCGTCTTGCCCACGTTCATGCGCTACCCCGGGTCGTCGAAACCCGAAAGGATCGCAAATGCTGCTTTCGAAATTCAAATCGTGGATACCCTCGAAATCTTCAAACCCCGCGTCAGCAGGCGCCCTCCAGCCTGTCGACCTCAAATAAACCGGACACTACTGTTAACAACTAATGAGATGGTCCGCCCCGCCTCACCAGGCAGGTTACCCTAGGAGCGCTCACTCGTAACGGGAGACCATCATGGATCATGCGACGCTCGTTGGAATCGATCTAGGCAAGCATAGCTTTCACGTCCACGGTCAAGATAGCAAGGGCAAGGCGGTATTTCGGAGAAAGCTCGGGCGCAAACAACTGATCGAGTTCTTCGCAACGTGCGCGACCTGCACCATCGTCATGGAAGCGTGTGCCGGCGCTCACTTTATGGCACGCAAGCTGGCCACGTTCGGCCATGAAGTCAAGCTGATTTCTCCGCAATTCGTGCGACCGTTCGTGAAGTCAAACAAGAACGACTTCGTCGATGCCGAAGCGATCTGCGAAGCTGCATCGCGTCCCGCCATGCGGTTTGTTACGCCAAAGACCGAGTCGCAGCAAACCCTCTCGGTGCTACACCGCGTTCGTGAATCGATGGTGAGGGATCGAACGAGAACGATCAACCAGATGCATGGCTTCCTGCTCGAGTTCGGCGTCAGCCTGCCGGTCGGCAAGACCGGCGTTGTGCGACTGCCGGAACTCCTCAGCTTCCATTCCCTGCCGCCCCGGCTTGTCGCGATCCTTCAGCGGCTACACGAGCACTTCAAGTACCTGCAGCAGCAGATCAGCGAGATCGATCGAGATCTGGCACGACAGCTCGCCGATGACGACGTCGGACAACGACTCATGAGCATTCCCGGTATCGGGCCGATCACTGCAAGCGTGCTTGCCTCAGAAATGGGCGATGGCAAGCAGTTCAGATGCAGTCGTGATTTCGCCGCGTCGCTTGGACTTGTTCCCCGCCAGTACAGTACGGGCGGCAGATCCAACCTTCTCGGAATCAGCCGACGCGGCGACAAGCACATCCGAAGCCTTCTCGTCCAGTGCGCCCGAGCCTACATGCGATGTCTGGAAAAGCGAAACGGCCACCTCGCGGACTGGACCCGTACGCTTCTGACGCGATGCCACTCGAACGTGGTGGCGTGCGCGCTGGCCAACAAGCTGGCTCGCACCGCCTGGGCGATCGTTGCCCGTCATACCACCTTTGATCCGGGACCTGCGACAGCGAAAGCTTGAACTTGCATAGACTTACCCATCAACCTCTCTGCTTTTGCGACGACTGGAACCTGATGACGTGAACGGCACACCGGCCTGCGGAACACCCCGGCAACTAAAGAGGCTCCTGAAGCCGCTCAACTTTATGGGGATCGTGGGCGCGAACTTCATCGTGGCGCGGGGAGCAGTCCCCACAACGACGCCGGATAGATTTGAGCAAGCCAACATGACATCAAGCGCCAGGGGTTGCAAATCTGGGGCGGACCATAGATTTAGTTGTGCAAGCGTTACTTTGCTGATTTCCCGGGCACGGTAGCCGGCTGTGGGGGGCCGGCGACGCCCCGAAAGGGCGAAACCGGTGCGATGCGAGCCCGGTGTCGCATCTTCCAGGAGAGCGGCGTCGGCTGTCTGTCTCGCCGCAGTCATCCATCGAACCCGGGCGCAAGCGCGCAAGCGGTTGGCCACAATGTGGTCACGCACGGGCGCCGATCGCGAAAACCTCTCCGTTTCGTTCCGGTCCGCGCCGGTTGCCCGGACGCCCGCGGATCGGGTAGGGTGACGGCTTCACTTCCCCACCTCTTCAGGAAATACAATGAACAAGCAGGAACTGATCGATGCTGTCGCCGCGAAGACGGGCACCACCAAGGCGGAGACCGCCGAAACGCTCGATGCGCTGCTCGGCACCCTCACCAGCGCGCTCACGCAGGGCGACACCGTGCAGCTGATCGGGTTTGGGTCGTTTTCCACGCGGGCCCGTACGGCGCGGGTGGGCCGGAACCCCGCAACAGGCGCCGAGATCCAGATCGCGGCAGCGAAAACCGTGAAATTCACGGCGGGCAAGGCATTCAAGGATGCAGTGAACCGGGCTTGATATCGTCGCTTGGTCTCTGATGGGAGCTCTTGCCAGGCTTTACGACGAGGTACTGAGAAACCAAGTGGGTACATGTTGTATTTGATCGAGGCTCTGAACAAAGCAGGCCTTTCTGAGCCCAAAGAACAAAAAACCCATTAAGGTCTCCGCGAGGGATGTTTGCCTGTCCCCTCAGGCACAAGGAGGGAGGCTCGAAAGCATGTGCTAGACCGCTAGAATGGCACCTAGCGACGCGGGGGATCTTCATGGGTGATGCAAGGCGAGAAAGGCGAGCAGTTTTGCGCAGGCCGTGTCCGTGTGGTGGGCCGAAGTCTGGACGAGACTGCTGCTTCAATGGTGAAGATTGGCACCGATGCCCGTGCGCAGTCGGGCTACGTCTGTTGCCCGCTGGGTCAGCCTTTGACCGATGTTATATGAAAGGGCTGAACTCTTGTGTTGGCCCAATATCAGGCGAACATCTTATATCAGAGAGCGTCATTGAGATTTTGAAGGGCGACGGCGGGTTTTCCATCTCGGGCGTGCCTTGGTTGGCAATCGGTCAGGAGAAGATATTACCCGTGCGCGCTTTGCGAGCAAATTGCCTTTGCTCGAAGCACAATAGTGCGTTAAGCCCGCTCGACGACGCAGCGCGATACTTTTTCTTTCTCTAAAAAACTTCCTTGAGTCGGATTCAGGCGTCGGTCATGCTTTGGTTTCAGGACACGACATCGAGCGCTGGCTGTTAAAGACGGCGAAAGCTATGGCTGTGTCTGGGAATCTCGCAAAGGATAATCACAAATTATCCGGAGCCTTTGCCCACGATCAAGCATCTGATAGGGATGCTTGATGATTCTGGCGAATGGCCGGATGGCGCCGGCCTTTATTGCGTTATGAATGCGGGCGATCACATGGTGAATCATTCACGCTTTCAGCTCTCGCCCCTAGTGAATGACAATGAGGAAATTGTGGGTCTTCAGCTCAGCATCCTGGGACTCATCTTCATCCTGCTGCTTGACCAGCGTAACCATGAGCGATACGAGTTTCTAGCCGGAGCGAAGTATCGCCCAGGGCGGATCAGCATAGTTCACCCGCAAGCAGTTCACTGGCTAACGATGAGCTGGGAGGATGATCAAGCGCATGACTCCTTGACCCTTCAGTTCGTCAAATCCTTGCCGCCGATAGTTGGATAAAATTTGTCATGAATATGAATGCAGGCAACTGAAAGCAAATGAAGAAACTATTCTCCGAGCGTCATGGGCTCGCGCGACCGCGCACTGCGGAAACCTTGGACACTGGGACGATCGAGGCCCTGATCATGCTCATTCGTAGCAGAGTCGACGAAGAATGGTTCGGATTGTCTTTTCCTTCTAACTGCCCTGACGGGCGCGGCAACGCCGGCACCGACCTCGATAAGTTGCAGGCGATGATGAAGGGCTACCACCTAATATCGCCGCTTGATCGATTCGATCCAGACCAACCGCCTTCCGACAGTCAGGTGTTCGATCTCCTGGAATTCTCCTATGAGTGCGTGGCCGCACCTGAGGCCGGCGATTTCCACAGCTACTTTGCACACTCCCATTACAGCTACAACCAGGATGCCGGCCGCGAGAAGTTTGCTCACGACGTCAACCGTATCTTTGAACGGAACGGTCTCGCATTTGAGCTGCAGCACGGGGAAGTCGTCCGCTTGGCGCCAGCGGTCCTGCATGAAGCGCTAGCCCGGGCCACATTCAGAACGGGCGACCAGGCGTTGGACGGGCTGCTTGAGCTGGCGCGCGAAAAATTTCTCAACCGTTCGCCACAGGTACGGCAAGAATCGCTGGAAAAGTTGTGGGACGCTTGGGAGCGTCTGAAAACTCTGGAGCCCGGCAAGGATAAAAAGCAGACCACAAAAATCCTGTTGGACAAGGCCGCCAGCGAAGAAAACTTCCGCGCCCGGCTGGAGAAAGAGGCCAGCGAGCTCACGGAGATCGGTAACAAATTTATGATCCGGCATACTGAGACCGACAAGGTGCCGATCGGCAATACGGCCCAAGTCGATTACCTTTTCCATCGCATGTTCGCTCTGATCCGCCTTCTCCTAAAGCAAAGCGGTCGAGGCGGGTAAGGCATGACCATAAAGCTGCCCCTAAGATTTCCGCGCAGTCCGCACCATCCTTGAGCCACAGGATTTCGCCTCGTACGACGGGGAAGATGATCCTCCGCCGACGGACCTAATACAGCGCTCGCCGTGCTCGAGCGCGCCGGATGCGACCGTTTCCATCTAGTCGGCCATTCAATGGGCGGCCTGACTGCCTGATGCTTGCGCACCAGCATCAGGAGAGCGCGATCAGCACGTTCGGCGAAATCGACAGGAAAACGGCCAATCTGACAACGATCGCTGACAATGTAGAAGTGGCACTTTCGATGGCCGACAGCACGGCCGCGGCACCGCTGGAAGCCATCCTTGGAGGCGCTGCCGCTCGGCTCGTCGTAGCGATCGGCGATTCGAGCCTGCCGTCACAAAAGCCATAGCCGAGACTGACTCGAAATAACGTGTTGTCCGCCAGCGGCGACCACTCAGGGATTGCGCGGGAGTGCTCGGACGAACTCAAAATCGGCAGCGCCGCCCCGCATCAGGTTCCGTGGACGACGTCGTATCGTCTCGTGCGTCGAATCGAGGCCGGTCGACCCTTCCACAGGGAAGGGGGCCGGGCGTGCAACGGGAAGACGCCAACGGAATATTTCTGGGGTGCGAGGTGCGCCCGCATTAGGAAGGGCATCGAATGCCCTGCGTCTTGCCGCCGTTTCAAGAGGTCCATTACAAGATGTTCACTTTCGTCCGAGCAACGAGCTCCAAAGATGATCGTGGCCAGCGCAGCTTGGGCGAACGGAAGCTTTTGGCGGGCGCTGTGCGCTTGCAATATTCGGCACTCCTGCTCGTATTCCCATTCTTTGCTTTTGGAAAGTAAGGACTGGATCGCGTTCGATCGATCGAAGTCCGTCCATTCAATCGTCGGATATGAGTCGCTGTAACAAACCGGTAAGGCATGAACAAACACGTCGGGATCGGCGGGAACGTAGAAACCCAAGCAGACGCCGGTGTGGCTTTCGGCGTAATGAGCCCACATCAGCAGACTGCGCGGAGTTTCGGCCATTGAGTAGATGCCGTACTCGTTGGCATTTTTGTCGTAGGCGCGTTGAGTCCGTAGTTGCGCTCGCTCGCGGTCGAGCATATCTCGATGCAAATCGCGGCGATGCTTCACGCCGAGACTCATGTTAGCGCCTCCCGCTCGAGCGTTTCGTTTCATTGACTTTAGCCGAGCGGCTCTCTCTCAAATTGCCATTGACCGTAACGATGCATTGAGCGTCAAACGGATCGTTGAACTGCTCGCGCGACGACAAATAGAAAGTCGACTCCAGCAATAGCGGCTCGAGATGCTGAACCGTTGTCCGACGGTATTTGTACAAGAACCGAGGATAGCTGCTGTCCCGGTTCATCCTCTGACGTTCATGTGGACACAACTCAGCCAAAAGGTCACTTTTTCGCATTTTATGGCAGTGTTCAAGTCGAATCGATATGGGTTTGGGCTCAGGTGACGGGCCTCCATTGGCCGTCAGTTAGTGACGCTAGCGACGAGCAAATGCGCGAGGTCCTTGAGTCGCTACTGGCCGACGATGAAGACATCACGGCGCGCGCCGTTGCACGGTTGCATCCGACCATCAAGGCTGCATCGTCGATCATCCGCAGCGAGTCGCGCGGCTCGGTCCGCAACTGCCCTAACAAGCGCAGCAGATCACGCTCACGCCCATACCGTGTTCTGGCCGCGACCTGCAGTCGATCGATTGACGGCGCCGGTAGGCGCCGCCCCGGTCGCGGACGCCGCCTAGCTCGGCGCGCCCGCGTCTGGCGCCTCCTCGGCGCCCGCGTCGGCGGGCGTGCCGTCTGCCCGGTCGATCACAAACTGCGCCGCAAAGGCGTCGAGCAGCGCGTCGGAGTCGTCCACGAACTGGCCGAATATGAGCGTTGCCGCGCGCGCGAGCAGATCCTGCCTGAGTAATGCCAGCTTCTCGGGCGTGCGCAGGATGTCCAGGACAGCCTCGCGTGTGTCCGCGTACGCTACCTGCCGTGCATCGCGACCGAGCAGACCAGCAGCCGCGATTTCGACGTTGTATTCGGCCGCTTCCAGAAGATCGAACCCGTCTTCGTAGAGGCGTCCTCCGTTTCCAGCGTTCCCGTACTGACGAAGCACGAAAAGCAGGTCGGACGCGTCGGTGCTTTTCTTCGCGCGCCGGTCCTGCCAGGCCATGAGTTTGAGCAGCACGAAGGCTGGGACCGTGACGACCGGCACTACGACGCCATCACCGATATCGACCTCCTGCGCGGTATCGACCGCTTCCTGGAAGCCGAGGACGTTCATGATGATGTCGCCCTTGGGTGGCCACGCGATTTCACCGGGCGGCGCTTCGAGCGGCCCGAACGGCACGAGATCGAGCTGCACGCCGAACTTTTCGCCCTCTCGCCTGAAAATCAGTTTCTGCTGCGCCTTCGTGTCGCGCGTGAATTCGCCGGTCGCCAGTAGCTCGCCGATCAGCCGCTCGTGAAACTCCCAACTGACCGCGCAGACCGCCACGTCCACGTCGCGCGTGGCCGTCGGCGCCTTCACGCCGTGAAGGTGAAGAAACTGGATGTCGCGCGCCGTGGCGCCCGCCAGCACAAAACGCGTGCCCAAGCGCTCGCATGCGGCCTTGACCGCAGCGAGCAAAGGGATGGAAAGAGGATCGACAGGCCTGTCGGCAGGGATCTTAGCGATCGAGGAAGTTGTCATACAGGATGTCGGCTACGGAATGGTTCCGGCTGTCGCCCGAGGCGATCATGTCGGCGTACACGAGGAGAATGGGCACGATGCCTGCCGGGGCGTCCCAGCTCGCTTCGGCATGTTCTGGCCAGAATGACTCGACGATTTCAATATCGCCGTTTTCATCCGGACGAAGGCGGCCTGCCTTCATCAGTGCATTTGTGGCGCCGCCATGCGCGTAGAGCGTTACCGACACGGGCTTGTTCTCGTGGGTGAGCGCCTCGGCTGCACACTCGCCACCGAGGAGGGCATTGAAGTCCTTCAGCGGCGCGGTCTTCCACCAGCTGATATCCATGGCGCTTGCGTAGCGTCGGGCGCCCAGCTTCGGGCGCAGTCCTGTTGGGTACAGGGTTGCCCAATCCCTGATGAATTTGCGCCGATCAGCGATCACGCGTGCGCCGTTCTTCTTCACGAGAAGCTTGCGCGCCATGAGATCGTCTACCGCGAGGTTGACCGTGTTCAGCGCAACGCCAGACATGTCAGCAATCGCACGGTAGGGCTGGTCAACAAGGCCCGGCTGGGTCGCGAGCGCGAACGATACTCGCAGCCCCTTGTTGGTCGTCGAGCGCGAGGTCGTGTCCGAGTGCCTGAGCGCCGGCTTGTCACGGCCCGTGATCATGACCGTTGCCTCGGGCTCGTCAAGGTAGACGTTACCCGCGGTGTCCAGAAACGGTATGCGCGCGGCAATGAGGTTCTCCGCCAGCTTCGCGCTGACGTAGTACGTGACCAGCATCAGTGGGCGGTCGGTACCTTGCCAGCGTCCGCCTTGGTGTCGGTTTTGGACCGCAGCGGCTGTGTGAGAACCGGCATTTGGAACCACCACCACGGGCATATCGAACTGCTTGCCAGAAGTGGAGAAATGGATCGTCGGGGCCAGTCGGTTGGTTAGCTGCGGGCGGGCCTCAGCCCGAAAGCGTTGCGTGGCGTCGCTAAAGGCGGCGCATGCCTCGGCAAGCACCGTCTGCTCCGAAGCGGATAGCCAGGTCGCTGCCATCAGAATGTCCTCGTTGTACGTTACTACTTGAGTGTATGCTAAAAACGTACGAAGTTCAAACAACGTACACGGATCGGCAAAGCACCGTCTATACTGACTTTTAACGGGGTCAAAGCAATCCATTGTACGTTTCCGTCGTGCTGTACGTTGAGAGCGAACTGTCTTGAAGAAACGTACAAAAAGGAGGTGACCGTGAGGCGCCAGTGCTGGCGCCTTGTGGGAACAGGTGTCAGGCGCCGGCCAAGAGGGCGCCGAAAAGCAAGCCGACGGCCCATTCGGCCAGAGCGAGGACAGGCAAGACGCGATCTTCGCGGTTGTGCTTCCAATACGCGAGCGCGGCCGCTGGCAAGACCACGCTAGACGCTTTCCGTGGTCGTCCGCAGCCTCGATTTGACATAATTGTTTTAGTAATGTCCGCTTCTGCCAAGTTCAAATGTCCGCTTTTGCGCCGCGTAAGCTGTCCTGCCGCCGGTTGTCCGGCACGGGGAGCTTCGATGGCAGTAATAGAACGGATAACGATGACGATGCGAGAGCTGGACAGATTCAAGGTCATTCAGGATGTGACGGACGGCAAACTCAAGCCGTCGCGGGCGGCCGAGCGACTCGGGCTGACGACACGACAGATCCGCAGACTGGTCGGCAGACTGCGTGACCACGGAGCGCCGGGGCTTGTGTCGCGTCGTCGCTCGAAGCCCAGCAACAACCGCCTGGACGCTGTGACAGCCGATCGGGCCATCTCGATCATCCGGGATCGCTACGCGGATTTCGGGCCGACGCTGGCCTGCGAGAAGCTGCGTGAATGCCACGGCATCCGCCTGGCGAAGGAAACGGTCCGGCAATTGATGATGGATGCCCAGCTGTGGGTGCCGCGCCGTTAACGTCCGCCGAAGATCTATCAGCCACGTGCTCGTCGCGCCTGTCTGGGCGAACTGATCCAGATCGATGGTTGCGATCATCGGTGGTTTGAGGATCGGGCGCCGGCGTGCGCACTGCTGGTGTATGTCGACGATGCGACGAGCCGGCTGATGGCATTGCATTTCACGGCGACCGAATCGACGTTCAGCTACTTTGAAGCGACGCGAGCATACATCGAGCAGCACGGCAAACCAGGCGCACTGTATAGCGACAAGTACAGCGTGTTTCGCAAGACGGGCGCGAACAAGGATGGCAATAGCGTGACCCACTTCGGCCGTGCCATGTACGAACTGAATATCGACACGTTTTGCGCGAACAGCAGTCCGGCCAAAGGCCGCGTCGAGCGCGCCCATCTGACGCTGCAGGATCGTCTCGTGAAGGAACTGCGGCTGCGTGGCATCAGCACGGTCACCCAGGCCAATGCATACGCGCCTGCTTTCATGGCGGCCTATAACGCGCGTTTCGCCAAGCCGCCCAGGAGCAGTTTCGACGCACACTGGCCGCTTCGCGCTGACGAAAGCCTTGATCTGGTACTCACCTGGCGCGAGCCGCGCAAGGTGACAAAGTCGCTGACGGTGCAATACGACAAGGTCATGTACCTGCTGGAGGATACGCCGGAACATCGCAAGCTGATTGATCGATATATCGAAGTCTGGGAGTACCCGGATGCGCGTATCGAACTCCGGGTGGACGGTCGTGTTCTGCCGTGCAGGCAGTACGACCGGCTGACCAAGATCGATCAGGCCGCGGTCGTCGAACACAAGCGACTGGGCCACGTGCTTCAGGTCTCTCAGGCAATTCAGGCACAACGCGATAACCAGCGCATCGGCAAGGCACCCTCCCGAACACATCTTGGCGCGCCAACCAAAGTCCAAAGTCGTTCGGCGGGCAAGAAGAAGCAACGCGAGCTCACGCAGGCTGACGTCGAACAGACGATCGTGGATCTTGCCCGGCAAAGACAGGCACAACCGCAATCTCGAAAACCTGGCCGGCGGTCTGCAAGGGACGGTGGAACAGGCGTAAGCGCCCTGCCAGTTCAAACGCCATCCGTCGACACTGCGTGAATAAAAACCGGGTGAGAGACCGATTCCCACCCCCTAAAAGCGGACATTTGAACGTGGCCAGTAAGCGGACATTTCAGAATGGCTTTGACATTGGACATGGACATGGACATGGACATGACAGTAAGCGCGCGATCTAGCACACTGAGCGCGCGTAGACGCGCGAAGGCGAGCGGGTCTCCGAGAGCAAATCGATCGATCGAGGTTTTGTGAGGTGGCGACCGATCAAGCTCAACGCGCTGCCGTTTCTGTGAGCTTCGCGTATTTGAACGGTAAGAGGTCAGTCACGTCGGCATGCGGTTCGCGCTTCGGTAGTTCGGTGAGCACGTGCACAAGGTAGGCGTAGGGTTCGACGTTGCAAGCCCTGCAGGTCAGCATGAGACTGTAGATCATGGCACTTGCCTTCGCGCCAGCGACGGTGTCACTAAACAGCCATGAATTTCTGCCGGTACAGAATGGACGGATGTCTCGCTCGATGACGTTATTGTCAATGGGGGCCAGGCCGTCGCTCACGTAGCGACACAGATACGTCCACTGGTTGCGCGTGTATGAAATCGCCTTGCCCAGCAGACTTTCTGGCAGCACTTGCGGCGCCTGGTCGTCCAGCCACTTCCTGAACGCTTCGAGTAGTGGCACGCTGTGCTGCTGACGCAGGCGGTATGCGTAGTCAGCGCGCGTCTCGCCTTCGGGCAGATCGGCTTTGGTGAGCGTTTCGACCTGATAGAGCGCCTTGAAGTATTCCAGCGCCTGCGCGGCACGGCCACCCGGTTTCTTCATCCCCTTGAGCGCTTCAACGAAGGCGCGACGGGCGTGAGCCAGGCAGCCGAAGTGGGTGGGGCCTTCGAGCGTGCGCCAGGCGGCATATCCATCCGTCATCAGCAGGCCTTGATAGCCCGCGAGGAACGCCTGCGGATATTCCTGCCCGCGCCCCGGCTGGTAGTCGAACAGCACGACCGGCTGCGTGCTGTCTTCGGCACTGCGGTACGTCCACATGTACGAGGTGCTCTGCGCAGCACGGCCCGGCTCCTTGAGTACCTGCACCGTTGTCTCGTCGCCGTGAATCAACGACTGTGCCAGCAGCGTCCTGCGTAGGGCCTCATAGAGCCGGCTATAGTGCAGCTCGGCGGGCCGGATGATCCAGTTCGCCAGTGTGCCGCGTCCAACTTCAATGTCGGCGCGCCCCAATGCGTTTGCCATCCGGTATAGCGGTGTTCCGTCAACATACTTGCCGGCAGTCACGGTGGCGATCATCGCCGCACTGGCGTTGCTGCCCGGCAATGGCTGCGGCGGCATCGGTGCAGTGATCACCGGCGTGCGTTCAGCGTGGCGCTCGCAATGCCGACATGCGTACTTGAAACGCACGTGCTGCAACACCGACGCCTTCGCCTCGATATGCAACTGCTCGCTGATCTCCTCGCCCATACGATGAAGCTCATGTGCGCAGCACGGACATATCTTCTGCTCATCAGGCAGGTCGTATTCGATGCGCTGACGTGGCAGATGTGCCGGTAGCGGTTTGCGTCCAGGACTGCGCCGTACAGGTTCCGGCGCATCGGGCAAGCCAGAATCGGGCAGTGTGAAGGTGTCGTCAGCGACGTCCTCGTCATGCGCTTCGGTCGCAGCTATCTGCTCAGCCTCGTCGAACACTCGATCGCGTAGCTTCTCACTGCTCGGAGCGAAGCGTTTGCTCTGCGCCAGGCGGAACTGTTCCTCCAGCTGGGCAATGCGTTCGCCAAGCTGACGGTTGCGTGACTCCAGTTCACGGATATAGGCCTGGGCGGCGGGCGGCAACCGGGAGAAGTCATCTTCGTTCATGCTCCCAGGATAGCCGAATGCAATGCGCTCCAGGTTTACGGAGATCTGTAACCGTCCCCGTGCGTGTTGACCTGCATGCCGGTCGTTAGCTGGCGTGGCGGTACCGCCGCGCCGGATGGCGGTGCATTGCATCGATGTCGATGCCCTCGAGCAGCCAGCGTAGCTGCTCGGTCGTCAGCTCGATTACCGCCTGTTGCCGGCGTGGCCAGATGAAGTGATCTTCCTCGAGGCGCCGCAACATCAGCCAGAAACCGTTGCGCTCGTAAAACAGCAGCTTGATCCGGTTGCGTCTGCGGTTGTGGAAGGCGTATACGGCGCGCGCAAACGGGTCCAGTTGCATGGATTGCTCGACCAGCGTCACCAGACTGTTGATGCCGGCGCGGAAGTCGATCGGCTCGCGGTGCAGGAACACCTGCAAATCAGCGTCGAAGCGAAACATCAGCACCGTCCCAACGCCGCGATCATGGCGCTTACGAGGGAGGTGTCGCGGTCCGAGCATTCGAGCTCAAGCTTCACGCCATTGGGTAACTGGGCCGATAGCCATGCCGATGTCGGCGAGCGCGAAGACAGATGCGACGACCGATGTTGTTGCGGCGCGCTTGCAGACGGCATCGAGGCAGGCGCCGGTGCGGGATTGGCGATCGCGACGACCGGCACAAACGCCGACGCTGAAGCGGCCATGTCGTTGTTGCTTAAGGGCATGTCCGCCTGCCGATGCAGCCGAACCCATTTATGCAGCTGGTTGGCGTTCACCCCGGCCTTCAGCGCCAGCCCAGACAAAGATGCACCCGGCTGCAGGCAGGCCTCCACCAGCCGTCGCTTGTCCATGGAATCGAAGCTGCGCTTGCCGCCCACTCCAACGCGGGTCACCCGCAACGGCAAAAATGCAAGGTCATCCTGGGTCATAAATTGCGTCCGCAAGTTGTGGTTGCGGACGCAATCGTGGATCTTGCCAGACGCAAAAGCTAGGTGGGGGAAATCGAGCGCTTAC
>NZ_WHNQ01000008.1 GCF_009362785.1 Paraburkholderia atlantica | reverse complement strand
CGACGGAACCCACCCCCGACCCGACCGCCGCATCAGCAGCAACGCCCAACGCTCCGGCCGCACCCGCACCGCTGTCCGACGTCGACGTGGCTGCCGTGATGGATCAACTCGTCAGCGAAAGCGGACAAAAGTTGAACTGGCGTACTTCGATTGTCGACACGATGAAGGCACTCGGCGTCGACAGCAGTCTCGAACACCGCAAGCAGCTTGCGCAGGAATTGAAGTACAGCGGGGACATGAACGACTCGGCGAGCATGAACATCTGGCTGCACAAGCAGGTGATGCAGGCGCTCGCGGCAAACGGCGGCAAGCTGCCGCCCGATCTGGCAAGTTAAGCACGACAACGCAGGCGTTTCGCAGAAAGCGAAGCGCAGTGGAAGTCCTGCAGTAACAATCAATCGCTCAGATGAAGTTGCCCGGTCGAAGCACGACCGGGCAACTCGAACCTTCTCCGCGTGGCAATCAATGCTCGCGCAATCGGCTGGCAACAACGCGCACTGTACGCGCCCTGGGCAACACGATTGCCGTCAGCGCACGGATTGAAACACGGTTGACCGAACACATTGCGATGGAATACACGCGGCTATTGCGCCGCGGTGAGCTTGAGTCCAGGCCGCAACGGCTGGGGTGGCTCCAGAGGAGCCTTGCGTTCGTCCGATACCTGTTCGATTCCCTTTCTCGTGACTTCTTCGAGGAAGGTCAGGCGAGCCCGATAGTAATCGGCACGCAGCTGTGCGTCGAGCACAAGCTGTTCGGCCTGAAACAGTTCCATGCGCAAGTTGTTCAGCGCGCGTTCGGCCTGTTTCTCGGGAGTAGGAGCATGTTGTGAAGCCCAGTTAGCAAGCCACCTTATCATGGTGAATCCCTCCTTGAGTTCAATGCTCTGCTGCGGCAAAGGCTATCAAATTATGGACGCGGCGTGTGTTAAATCGTTACAGGCGTTGCACGCTTCACTACTGATACCACAACCCGCGCGACAAGAAAAAAGCCCGCACAGCAAAGGCGGGCAATCCCACTCTCTTTGAAAGCGTGTCACGAGGATGACACGCCACAAGTTTAACCGTCGTGCAACCCGCGCCTACGTGTGCTGGCGATCAGTTCCGCGCGAATATTCGATCCCTATTGCATCTATTGAAGCGCCGCCACGTTTTTCGCAATGGCCCGCGCAAACTGCGCGATCTGCCGGCCCTGCTCGATCAGATCCATCGCGAGCCGGAATGTGACGACGTCCGTCTTGTCGGCCAACTGAAGCTTCGCGAGCACGACCTGACGCGCGGTCGCGGCGAGTTTCTCGATGCCAGCCTTCGCGTCGATGACCTTCGCGACCTCCTCCGGATCGGGCGCCTCGATCGTGCGGATCGCCTGCTCGAGATTGCGGATCACCGCCTCGGAAAACTGCGTGGTCGCCGCATCGCGCAAGCGCAACAGGTCGATCTGCTGCGTCATTCGCTGCTGCGCGACGCTCAGCAGCGTCGTGCCGACAATGCCGCTGATGCTTTCGAGATGGCTCGTGACCTGCGTATAGCCGACCATCTGCTGACCTTCCTCCTCCGAGTGCTCCCCCTTCGACAGGCGGCCGATATATTGAAGAATCTCGAAGGAGAGCCGGTCGCTTTCCTTGTCCTTATCGAGCATCTGATTGATCTCTTCCATCGTGCCCGTCGACACCATCTGGGACCCGCGTTGCACGACTTCGAGCACCTGCATGCCGAGCCGGGTCAGCTCGATACGCACGCGCTGCAATCCAAGCGCCGGCACCGTCAACACCGACTCGTCGAGATACTGCGGATCGCCCGCGGGCTTGGCGGGCTTCGCGCGCTCCGGCACGACCAGTTGCGCGAACCGCGCGATCGGACCGGTAAACCAGATCAATAGCAGCGTATTTGCGACGCTGAACAAAGTATGCACATTGGCTACCTGGCGCGGCGCCTCGGCCGCGAGGCGTTCGAGGCCCTGCAAGTCCGGATGCGACGGCGATATCCAGCGCACGAATTCCGCCATCTGAGGAATCAGGAAGAGCGCGATCACGACGCCGAGCACATTGAACACCAGATGCACGACGCCGACCTGCACCGCCTCCGGTGGCTTGCCGATCGAGGCGAGCAATGCCGTGCCACAGGTGCCGACATTCGCGCCGAGAATCAGCGTGATAGCGGCTTCGAGCGGCATCAGACCCTGCCCGCTCAGCGCAATGACGACCGCGAGCGTCGCCGCCGAGCTTTGCACGATCGCAGTGAAGACCGCCCCCACGATGACGCCGACGAGCGGATTGCGCATGTCCTGCATCGCGTCGATGAACGGCTGGTAGGTGCGCAACGGATGCGTGGATTCGCCCATCAGCTGGATGCCCATGAACAGCAGCCCTAGCCCCAGCACGACGCGGCCGATCTGCCGCAGCACCTCGCGCGGGGCAAACGCGTGCAGCACGAAGCCGATCGACAGCATGTAGGGCGTCAGACGCGAAACGTCGAAGGCGATGATCTGCGCGGTTATGGTCGAGCCGATGTTCGCGCCCATGATCATCGGCACTGACTGGGCAAGTGTCATCAGGCCGGCGGATACGAAGCCGACCATCAGCACCGTCGTGATGGTCGACGAGTTCAGCAGCGCGGTCACGATGGCACCCGCCAACACGCCGCGAAACCGGTTCGCGGTCAGCACGCCGATCAACGACTGCAACTTCGATCCCGCGATCGCCTTAAGCCCGCCGGTCAAGAACTCCAGCCCGAGAAGAAACAGCGCGAGGCCGCCGATCAACAGCCCGAAGATCCCAAGGATGTTCAACTTGTCGGGATCGATGTCAGCAAGATAATCAGTCATCCGATGTGCCTCTGATGATCACACGAATAGATGCGGAGCAAGGGACGGCTTCGCGGCCCGGATCGACGACCGTGGCGGCGGTCTGCCGCGCTGTTTCCGGGGCAGCTACTTAAGGCTAACGCTAAGGGTATGAGGAAGCCGGCGCGCAGGCAAGGACGGGAAAGCAGCCGGCAGCATCGGGACCCCGGAGTTCGCAAAGCATTCAACCGTGAATCAATGTAATTCATTGCTTCGTCAAACAACGATTCCAGCAACCGGTTTGGCAGTTAACCCGTAGGTGAAAATGCCCATCGTCCCGGCCGATTGCCGCTGCCAATAATAGGTCCATCCTCCAATCAAACTTGCTCAACCCACCCCAAACAAGAAGGAGGACTTATGGCAAATCGTGTTGCATACGTAACCGGCGGCATGGGTGGTATCGGAACCGCCATCTGCCAGCGCTTGCACAAAGAGAACTACACCGTCATCGCGGGCTGCGGACCGAACTCGACGCGCAAAGCCCGATGGCTGGAAGATCAGAAAGCGCTTGGCTTTAACTTCGTCGCATCGGAAGGCAACGTCGCGGATTGGGAGTCCACCGCGAAAGCGTTCGAGAAGGTCAGGAAGGAAGTGGGTGAAGTCGACGTGCTCGTCAACAACGCGGGCATTACGCGCGACGGCATGTTCCGCAAGATGACTTACGAAGACTGGCAAGCGGTGATCGACACCAATCTCACGAGCCTGTTCAACGTGACCAAACAGGTCATCGAGGGCATGGTCGACCGGGGCTTTGGGCGCATTATCAACATCTCGTCGGTCAACGGCCAGAAAGGCCAGTTCGGGCAGACCAACTACTCCACGGCCAAGGCCGGTATTCACGGCTTCACGATGGCGCTCGCGCAGGAAGTGGCCACCAAGAACGTGACGGTCAACACCGTGTCGCCGGGCTATATCGGCACCGACATGGTCAAGGCCATCCGTCCGGAGGTGCTGGAGAAAATCGTCGCGACGATTCCGGTACGGCGTCTCGGTACACCGGACGAGATTGCGTCGATCGTCGCGTGGATCGCGTCGGACGAAGCGGGCTTTGCGACCGGGGCGGATTTCTCGCTGAACGGCGGTCTGCATATGGGCTAACGGGAACGGCGCCGCGTGTTATGCGGCGCCGCCGTTTTGCGTTATAGACGTTGTCAGGTTCCGTGATGGTGTAGCGGCCCGGCGCGAGCCGGCCGCCTCAGTGAGCATATGACCAGAAAAGCGAGCCGTACTCGCGCTGCACCCGCGAAGTCGCCGCGCACCCGCCCGAAGGCGATGCTGCGCCCGATCGTGCCTGCCAAAGCAGGCGAAATCTCGCTCGACTATCACATGACGCTCGAAGCATTACGCAGCGGCGTCGCCAATCAATATCACGTAGGCAGCATGGCGCAAGCCATTTATATGGCGATGCTGCTGAATCAGCGCGGCTATGGTCCGGCCGTACCCGAGTTGTTTCGCGACGCGGAGGGCGTGATTCTGCGCTGCCGCCAGGCGGGACTCGAAACCGGCATCTGCGTGGTCGACCACGACGCCTTCGCGCTGCTCGGTCAGGTCCTCACGCTCTTCGATGAGCAACTCGCGGTGGCGCCAGTGGGAGAGTTGATCGCGGTCAACGCGAAGCTGAAGACGCTGTTCAGCACCGCCAATGGCCACTGCGACGGCAACGGCAACGGCAACGAGAACACCGCATAACGACGCGTGTTGGCATTTACTTGTGCAACGCGCCGCGCACATTCGATACATCGTTTCGCGTGACCGGTCCGGCCGTATTTCCCCATGTGGTCCGAACAAACGTGAGCACGCGGGCCATTTCGGTGTCCGTCAGCTTGCCGGCGAAAGACGGCATCTTGTGCGGCTCCGGTCCCGACTCGGTATGCGGACTGCCGCCGCCCTCCACCAGCAACCGCACCAGTGACGCGCTCGATGCCGACAGCACCGCAGGGTTGCCCGCGAGCCGAGGATACTTGTGCGGCACCCCTGCCCCGTCCATCTGATGACAGCGGGCGCAATACGACGCATAAATGCCCGCGCCGGGTCTTTCCACATCGCCGGTTTTCAGCGCCTGCACGGTTTGCTGCGCGGCGCTGGAGCGTGCGTTGAAATAGCCGCTCGGCGCGCGTGGCGGCAAGCTCTTCAGATACGCGGCGATCGCCGCGAGATCGTCGTCGTTCAGGTACTGCGTGCTGTCTTCGACGACCTGCACCATGCTGCCGAACGTAATCAGTCCGCCGCCGTGGCCTTTTCGAAGGAAGTCGACGATGTCGGTCGCGGAACTGCGGCCGAGCCCCGAGCCCGGGTCGGCGCTCAGGTTCGGCGCGAACCAGTGGTCGTTGGTGCCGCCCGTCAGATAGGCCGACGCGGACTCGTCATAGCCGCGCTCTTCGTAAGCGGGCCCGCGCGGCGTGTGGCAGGCGCCGCAATGGCCAAGCGATTGCACCAGATACGCACCGCGATTCCACTGCGCATCATGTTTCGCATCGGCCTTGAACTGGCCTTTCGGCGCGAACGCCCAGTCCCAGAACATCAATGCCCAACGCTGATTGAATGGAAACGGCAAGCGCGTTTGCGGGGCCGGCACCGCGACCGGTTGCACGCCGTGCATGAAGTAGGCGTAGAGCGCGTGCATGTCGTCATCGGTGATCTTCACGAACGACGGGTACGGCATCGCCGGATAAAGCCGCTTGCCCCCGGGCGCGATGCCCTCGCGCAACGCGCGCGCGAAGTCGTCATAGCTGTAACGGCCGATGCCGTATTGCGGGTCCGGCGTGATGTTCGACGTATAGATCGTGCCGAGCGGCGATCCCATGCCGAGCCCGCCGGCAAACGGCGGCGTAGCTTCAGGCGCCGCGCCCGGATGCGGGACGCGCGGCGCGGCGGTGTGGCAACCGGCGCAATCGGCGGCTTTCGCGAGATATGCGCCGCGTGCGATCTGCGCGGCGTCGGTGGAGGCGCTGGTGGCGTTTGCCGTCGCTGCTATCGTCAGCGCACATGCGGCCGCGATGGCGTATCTGAGCGTGTTGGGAACGTCGCGCGTCATCACCACCACCTGCACGGCGACACGATCGCGACTGCGACATCCGTGGCGATCAACGCGAACAGAAAAAGCATGCTGGTCATCACCGCGACGTGCGTCAGAAACCAGTCGAGTTCGGCACGCGTGCGGCGCTCGCCGTTCAGCGCACCGAGTTTCAGCGGCGCGACGCGGCGCAGATTGCGCCACGCGACCCACGTGCCGAACGCGCCCGCGATCAGACACACCGCGCCGAGCGCGACGATCGCCGGACGCATCCACGACACCAGCGGCGCGCCGAGCGGATGGTTGTGCGGATAGCAGGCCTGCGCGGCGAGCGTTTCCGCGAGCATCATCTGCAACAGCCACGCGAACGGCGCGGCGAGCAGACCGATCAGCACGTAGCGCATCGAGATGTGCGAGTCTCGGGGCACGGTCGTCATGACCACTCCCGGAACAGATACGGCGTCAGATACAGCGTGCTGAAAATGAACAGCCACACCACATCGACGAAGTGCCAATACAGCCCGCCGATCGACAGCGCCGCGCAGCGCTTGTCGTCGAAATAGCCGAGCGCGGTCCAGATCGCCAGCAAGGTCAGCACGACGATCCCGACCAGCACGTGCGCCATGTGAAAGCCGGTAATCGTGAAGTACAGCGAGCCATACAGATGCGAGGTCAGGCCATAGGGGTGGTTGTGCCATTCGCGCAACTGAATGCCCATGAAGATGCAGCCCAGCACGATGCCCACCGCCATCGACGCGACACCCAGCCGCAACCGCCGCCGGCGCACGCAGCGCTCGCAGAACCAGACGAACACGCTGCTCGACAGCAGAATGACGGTATTCACGCTGCCGAGCCCGAGCTCCGGCAAGCCCTCGGGCGGCCAAGGCTGCTGGCTCTGCGACGCCAGATACAGATACGAGAAGATCAGATAGCCGAACAGCGCGCCTTCGGTCGCGATCAGCGTGAAGCAGCCCCACCAGCCGCTCGATCGCTCGCCCGCGCTGCCAACCGGCAACGCACGCGCGGTCTCGTCCGGTTCGCTCGACGCGCGATTGAAATTCAGTGCATCGCTCACGTCAGCCTCCCGCGTCCTTGACCGCGACCGGCTCGCGCTGGAGCAGCGCGCGCTCGGGCCACAGCCACGTGATGATCGACACCGCGCAACCGGCCAGCATCGCGCCCACGAAAACCCACGCGGTCAACGCGAGCCCCGCGAACAGTAGCGCGGCGAAGACCGCGAGCCAGAACGGCGCGTATGAATCTTCGGGCATCTTCAGGATCACGTCGGGACTCGCCTCCAGCGCCGTGGTGCCCAACGCTTCGCGACCTTGCTCGAGCAGATAGCCTTCGTCGAGTTGCGAGCGCGCTTGAACCGCCTCGCCCGGTTCTTCGACGCGCCCCTCCCACAACGGATGCCGGCTCGCGAGCGTCGGCACCACCGCAAAGTTGTATGGCGGCGGCGGCGAGCTGACCGACCATTCGAGCGTCGGCGCATCCCACGGGTTGTTGCCGGCGAGCTTGCCGCGCTTCAGGCTCACCGCGATATCGATCAGAAACAGCAGCACGCCGGCCGCAAACAGGAACGAACCGAGCGACGTGACGAGGTTCACCGTGTTCCATCCCATGTCGGCGGGGTAGGTGTACATGCGGCGCGGCATGCCGAGCAATCCGGCGATATGCATCGGAAAGAACGCAACGTTGAAGCCGATGAACAGCACCCAGAAAGCGAGCTTGCCGAGACGCTCGTTCGTCATGCGGCCGGTGAATTTTGGAAACCAGAAGTAAATGCCGCCGATCACCGGAAACACGTTGATGCCGAGCAGCACGTAGTGCAGATGCGCGACGACAAAGTACGTGTCGGTGAGTTGCCAGTCGAACGGCACCGCGGCCGTCATCACGCCGGACACGCCGCCGATCACGAACAGCAGCACGAAGCCCGCGAAAAACAGGAACGGCACGCGATACACCGGGCGGCCGGTCCAGATCGTCGCGACCCACGCGAACGTCGCGACCGCGCTCGGCACCGCGATGACCATGCTGGCCGAGCCGAAGAACGACAGCGCGAGCGCGGGGATACCGGTCGCGAACATATGGTGAATCCACACCGCAAAGCCGATCACCATCGTCGCGACCGTCGCCAACGCGACCGGCCCATAACCGACCAGCGGCCGGCGGCAAAAGACCGGCAACGCATCCGACACGATGCCCATCGCCGGCAGCACGACCACGTAGACCCACGGGTGCGCGAAGATCCAGAACAGGTGCTGCCACAGCAGCGGCCGCCCGCTATTGAGCACGTCGAAAAAATGCGTGCCGATGCGGCGGTCCATCCACAGCATCAGAAACGCGAGGCTCACCGAAGGCACCGCCAACAGATTGCCGCCCGACGCGGTCAGCGTGCCCCACACGAGCACTGGCACGCGATCGAGCGACATGCCCGGCGCGCGCATCCTCAGCAGCGTGACGACGAAGTTCATCGAGCCGACCGTCGTCGAAATGCCGAGCAGCACCATGCCGAGCGCATATACGTCGATGTTCGGGCCGGTGCTGTACTCGAGACCGGACAGCGGCACGTAGTTGAACCAGCCGGCGTCGGGGGCCTGGCCGGTCGGAAAACTCGCATACAGGAAGATGCCGGCGAACAGGAACACCCAATACGACAGCGCGTTCAGGCGCGGAAAAGCCATGTCGCGCGCGCCGAGCACGAGCGGCCAGAGGTAGTTCGAGAAGCCGGACAGAACGGGCAGCGCGTACAGAAAGATCATCGTCAGTCCGTGCATCGTGAACAGCTGGTTGTACTGTTCGGGCGTGAGCACCGTTGCGTCGGGACGCGCCAGTTGAACGCGCATGATCAGCGCCTCGACGCCGCCCATCAGCAAAAAGACGAATGCGGTCACCAGGTAGCGCAGGCCGATGGTCTTGTGGTCGACCGTCGAGAACCAGCCGCGCCAGCCGGGCCGCGACTCCCAGATTTCGCGCAGCCGCTTTTCCTGCTCGCTGCCGGGCTCGACGCGGCCGCGCCGCGGCGTGCGAGTCAGGGCGGGCGGTGAAGCGGAAGCTGGTTGATCCGACATTGAACAGGCTCCTCGAGTGCGATGCGCTTCAATGCAGCGTCGCCAGATACGCCGACAACGCGGCGGCCTCGCTGGTGGTCAGCGCGATACTGGGCATCAATCCATCGGGTTTGATCCGTTGCGCGTGCTCGATCCAGTCGAGCAGGTGGTCGGGCGTGTTGCTGAGCGCGCCTGCCGCGATCGTGCGGCGCGAGCCGAGATGCGTCAGATCGGGCGCCTGCAGGCCGGTGGCCTTGGTGCCGCGAATCGTGTGACAACCCGCGCAGCGCTCCTCGAACAGATGCTGACCGGCCGCGACCGCCGCGTCGCCGGTGGGCACGCTGGCCGCGCGTCCCTGGGCGTCGCGCCACGCGTTGAAGGCGGCGGCGTCCTGTGCGATCACTTCGAACGCCATATGCGCGTGCTGCGCGCCGCAGAACTGCGAGCACTGCCCACGATAAATGCCGGGATGGTCCGCCTGAATCCACTGCTCGTTGGTTTGGCCAGGAATCGTCTGCGTCTTGCCCGCGAGTTGCGGTACCCAGAACGCGTGCACGACGTCCGCGCTTTTGAGCTGGATCTTCACCGGTTCACCGACCGGAATATGGATCTCGTTCGCGGTACTGAAGTTGCGGGCCGGGTTCGGATCATCGCTGTAATCGGCTTTCCACCACCAGTCGTAAGCGGTCACGGTGATCGTCAATTGCGGAGACGACGCGGGCGACGCCACCGATTCGAGCGTGATCAGTGCATAGACCAGCATCGCCAGCAGCACGACCGACGACACCGCGGTACCGACGAAAACCCAGCGGATGCCGCCGGGCTCGGCGCTCAGCGCATCCGGCTGCGCCGCGGGACGCTTGCGGACCATCGCGCCGATCAACAGGCCAGCAACGATCAGCGTGACCAGCGTGACGATCGCGGTGAAAACCCAGCCGAGGTAAAGCGTCGGACGGGCCGCCGGTCCGGCCGCGTGCAGGAAATAGTTCAGCGGTGCCACCGGGTTTGCGTGCGCGGAGTTCGCGGAGCCGATAGCCAGCGCCGGTAACAGCGTGACGCTGCCGCGCCCGATGCGCCGGCCTGACTTTCCGGATGCTTCCGCTGCTGCCACTGGGGACCCCGCTGATAGCGATGACCGTTCAATGCGCGCCGTCCCCTGCGAACGAGGCGACGCCCAAGCAGGTCAGCAAAAATCAGGCCGCGTGTGCCGAGGAAGCAAGCGGGGGCTCGCGCTCGCGGGAGCAGGCCGGTAGCAGGGTGGTTCGCTCGGTCAGGCGAGCTGCTGTGTAGGCAGGAACTGTTGCCGCGAAAAATTTATTTTAATAATGGTTTTCTCAAAAAAAAGCGCCTTTAGAATGCCGGCTCGGCATAACTTGATTATTTACGAATTCACTGTTACCGGTCGATCTGGAGGACTGATGTTTCAATGCAAGTTCGAATTGAATGGTAAGCCAATGAGCGAATTTCGGATTGGCGCCCTATCGTTTCCCGCGTACTCTGGGCAGGGGAGTTATATCAATAAGGCGGCTGGAACGTGCACGCCGAAATATGGCGCCATTCCCGTCGGCAGATATTATATTTTTGACCGAAGATCCGGAGGCCTTCTCGGACCATGGAAAGATCGGCTTGACCTGAATGGCAATCACAAGAGCGAATGGTTCGCGCTCTACGCTATTGATGGCGACATTGACGACGATAAAGTCTTATGCGACGGCATCATTCGGGGCCGATTCAGATTGCATCCAAAGGGAAGATTGGGGAAGAGCGAGGGCTGCATTACTATCGACCGACTCGCAGACTGGCATCATATCCGTTCAATATTTACCAGCACGCCGAAAATATCAGTTCCTGGATCTGAACTTAAAGCGTACGGCGAAGTGATTGCGAGATGAAAAAACTCCTAATCTGCCTCGCGGTCGGTTTCGGCTTACTACTCGCAATCTTTGCCAATGCGCTGTGGTGGATGATGAATCCAGAAGCGCCCCTGAACTTTTCGAATCCGGTATGGAAATTGGCGGTTCGTATGTACGGGGTCAAGACGGCATATCAAGAATCCGACCTGGCCTTCCTCATGTCGTCGGCGGGAATCGTGCTAGGTTTCGCCGCAGCAATTGTGCTTGTCTGGCGAAGCACGAAGCGTAGTCAGCGAAAACGGTAACCCACCTTCCAACTACCCGCCAAGCTCGCGAGTGCGCCCACGCCCTCCACGCTCAACGTCCGCCCGACCGAAACGGCCATGCTCTACGTGCAACGCAATGACGAGCGCATTCCGTGATTCGGCGGTTGCGACGCCGGCGACTACTTCACTTCGGCGTGTGCCGCGCATCCGTTCGATGGGAGCGACTATTAGATGAACGTCAAGCCGATGGGCGACTCGTATCTGCAGATCGTGTCGTTCTCCGGCAATCGGGTGATCGCGCACACTGCTCGCACCGTCCCAACCCGACGATCCAGCGTCGCCGCACTGTGCCGACGGCACGCGCGATGACGCGGCCCAGCGCTGGACGATTATTCCCGTTTTCCGAAGAAGCGATCGCGCGCGACCCGGCATTGAGTGTGCGCACGGTTAGTTCGTCGGACTCTAAGGGGAAAGGGAAATAAGCGGTATGACGGACGACCCGCCCGTCATCCGCGGAAGATCACAGATCGAGCACCAGCAGCGGCGATTTCGCGCGCGAGCAGCACGGCAGGAACTGATCGTTCGCCGCGCGTTCCTCGTCGGTCAGATAGGAATCGTGGTGATCCGGCTCGCCGGACAGCACTCGCGTCAGACAGGTACCGCACACTCCCTGCTCGCACGACGTGATCACTTCGACGCCATGCGCGGCCAGCGCCTGCACGACCGTGCATTCGGGTGGCACGTCGATCGTCGCGCCGCTGCTCGCGATGCGCACCTGGAAGCTGCCGCCCGTCGCCGGCTGATTCGCGGCGGCGCCGAAAAACTCGTAGTGCAGCCTGTTTTCCGGCCACCCGTTCGCGCGCGCGGTCTCGAGCACGAAGTCCATGAAGCCGCGCGGACCGCACACATACAGATGCGTGCCCGCTGGCGCATCGCTCAGCGTCTGCTCGATATCGAACGTCGAGCCGCCAGGATGGTCATCGTGATGAAGCTGGACCGACTTCGCAAAACCCGCCTGCGCAAGACGCTCGACGAACGCCGTGCGTTGCTTCGAGCGCGTGCAATAGTGCATGTCGAACGAAGCGCCCGTGGCGGCAAGCCGCTCGGCCATGCATAGAATCGGCGTGACGCCGATCCCGCCCGCCAGCAGCAGATGATGTGCCGCGTCGTCGGCGAGCGCGAAATGATTGCGCGGCGCGCTGATCTGCAGGCGATCGCCCTCGCGAAGCAAATCGTGCACCGCTTTCGATCCACCGCGTCCCGCTTCATCGCGCAGCACCGCGATCAGATAGCGATGCGTTTCGCGCGGATCGTTGCACAGCGAGTACTGACGCACGAGCCCATTGGGCAAATGCACGTCGACGTGCGAGCCGGCGTCGAAAGCGGGCAACGCCTGACCGTTTTCGCTCGCGAGTTCGAAGCTCGCGATACCGAGCGCTTCGTCGCGCCGGCGCGCGACCACCACATTCAGCACGGGTTGATTCATGTTGCTGTCCGCACCGGAATGACGCGCGTCACTTCAGCACGGGGCGCGCCAGCCTGCGGTGCGCCCGTCTCCGCGCGTTCCTGCGCGACGAGCCGATCGATCACGCGACGCGACATCACGCCGCCCGCGTCGATATTGAGTTTCAGCAGATTGCGCTCGGGCCAGCGCAGCAGGTTCTGCTGCTGACGTTCGAGCATCTCCAGATCTTCGCTAAAGATCTTGCCCTGACCTTCGCGGATGCTTGCGGTCAGCGCGGCATCATCGGGACGGAAATTGCGCGCCATGCCCCAGAAATACCAGATCGACGTTTCCGTTTCCGGCGTGATGAAATCCACCACGATCGACGACGCCTTCTTATCAGCCGGCGCGTGGTAGCCGCCATGTCCGGCATGCGCGACGCCGACCTCGATCAGCACGTGACTCGGCGGCGTGAAGTGGCAGATCTGCCAACGGTCGACGGGCACGTCGTCGGCGAGTCCATTGCCGCGCAACGCCATCTTCCAGAACGGCGGCGCCGCTACGTTCTCCATGAAACGGCTGGTGCGCACGGTATCGCCTTCGGCCACCGTCTTTGGCGCGGCTTCGTCGATTTCCTTTTGCCCGATGCTGTTCGCGTGCACATAGGTCTCGTGCGTCAGATCCATCAGGTTGTCGATCATCAGCCGGTAATCGCAGCGGATGTGATAAAGACCGCCGCCATACGCCCATTCAGCACTCTCGGCCCACTCCAGATGATGCAGCTTGGCGGCATCGGCCTGCGGCGCATCGCCGGGCCACACCCAGACGAAGCCATAGCGCTCGATCACCGGAAAACTGCGAATCGATGGAAAACCGTTGACGCGTTGCCCCGGCATGCCGGTGGCCTTGCCCTGACAGCCCATTTCGAGGCCGTGATAGCCGCACACGAGCGTGCCGTCGCGCACGAAACCAAGCGACAGCGGCGCGCCGCGATGCGGACAGAAGTCTTCGAGCGCCACCACGGCGCCTTCCGCGTTGCGATAGAAAACCATCGGCTCACCGCAGATCTGCCGGCCGAGCGGCTTATCCGCGACTTCATCGGGCATACATGCGACGTACCAGGCATTCTTAGGAAACATGTCAGTCTCACTCCTTGTTGTTAGTTCGCGCAGTTCATTCAGTTCACTCATTGAGATTCAGTGTACTCAATGCGCCTTTAATGATTAAATGAAGGTTTTCCCCTAGACGAACTTTCAATCAGGTAACACGAAGGCCGGATTGCCCTTTCCATTCGCTACGACAAGGCGGGAGGTCTTCAGAACGAATATGGTCACTTCAACCGAAACCAGCACTTCCGCGATCAGCATCGATCTGTACGACCAGCCCGGCCATCTGATCCGACGCGCGCATCAGATTTCCGTGTCCATGTTTCATGATCTGATCGGGCGTGAGGTGACGCCCGTGCAATATGCGGTGCTCAGAATGCTGCAGGAATTGCCCGGACTCGATCAGGTCACGCTCGCGCAGCGAGTCGGCCTCGACACGTCGACCACCGCCGATATCGCGGTGCGGCTCGAAGCGAAAGGCTGGATCGTGCGCGAAGTTCTGCCGCGCCGCCAGCGTCGTCTATTGTTGACGCCGGCTGGAGAGCAGTTGCTCGATGAATTGATCCCCGGCGTCAACGCGCTCAATCACGGTTTGCTCGACGGGATGGGAGACGACGATGCGCGCGAGCTATTGAGGCTGTTGAGAAAGTTTGTGCATCTGAATAACGATCAGAGCCGCGCGCCACTGCGCAGTGCGAGCGACGACGCGACGCCGAACTAGCACGCAGCGTCCTCCGCGCTCTCCGTGCTACGGCGCGATGTCCACCACGATCTTGCCGCGCACGTGGCCTTTCGCGAGCCGTTCCAGCGCCTTGGCCGTCGCATCGAACGAGAACCGTTCGGCGACCACGACACGCACGCTGCCGTTATTGATCAACGACGCGATCTCCGTCAATTGCCGTCCGTCGGGCCGCGCGGTATAACGCGCGGCCCGCGCGCCGTGGCTCGACGCCTCGGTCTGCGACGGCTCGTTGAGCGTTGAGATCAGCGCGCCGCCGGTCGCGACGGCCGACCACGAGCGGCGCTGCGTATCGCCGCCGATCAGATCGAACACGAGGTCCATGTCTCGCGCGACGTCTTCGAAGCGCTGCGCGTGATAGTCGATCACCCGATCCGCGCCGAGCGAGCGCACGAACTCGATGCCGTCGCCAGACGCCGTCGCGTACACTTGGGCGCCCTTCTGCCTGGCGAACTGCACGGCGAAATGCCCCACGCCGCCCGCGCCCGCATGAATCAGCACGCGGCCGCCCGCTTCGAGGCAGCCGTGATCGAACAGGCCCTGCCACGCAGTCAGCGCGGCGAGCGGCACGGCGCCCGCGGTCCCCGCGTCCAGTTTTTCGGGCGCACGCGCTAGCGCACTCGCGGGCACGACGACGAATTCCGCGTACGCACCCTGCCCCTGGCCAACGAAGCCATATACCTGCTCGCCCGCGCGCCATTGCGCGGCGCCCTCGCCAACCCGTTCGACCACACCGGAAAAATCACGCCCCAGCGTAAAGGGCAGTTGTTCTTCGCGGATCAACGGGTACTGCCCCGAGCGGGTTTTCAGGTCGACAGGATTGACGCCGGCCGAGCGCACGCGCACCAGCACTTCGCCGGCGCCTGGCTCGGGGACCTCGATCTTCTCGGCCTTGAACACCTCGGGACCGCCGAAGCTGTGAATGCGATAAGCGAGCATCGTGCTCATGATGGCCTGCTCCTCGAAAGGTCGTGTGGCGCTGCGTTTTCCGCTGCGCGCAAGCCGCGTTCCTCAGCGAGCCCGCGGGCCGCGGCACGACATATGCGACACGTACCGATAGGCGCGCAGTCGTGATGTACTCATTCAAGGAGGAACCATGTCACAGCACCCCGCTCATTCCCAGGATCATCGTCATCCCGGCCAGCCGAATCCCGCTGACATCGAAAAAGCACTCAGTGGCGTGAATTACCCGACCACACGCGAAAAGCTGGTCGCTCAGGCACGCAAGAATCACGCGAATACCGACATCGTCGATCTGGTCGACCGTCTGCCCGATCACAATTTCGACAGCCCAGCCGCGGTCGCGAAGGAAATCGCGCGTATTCAATGACTCTCCAGCAGAGCATCATGGAGAGCACTTCAAAAGTTCATCCACCAGGCTTTCGCAATGAAGAAGACCGGCGACGCGCGTATCGGCATTTCCGGCTGGCGCTATCAAGGATGGCGCGGCAGCTTTTACCCCGAGGATCTGAAACATGCAGCGGAATTACAGTACGCGTCGGCGCTATTCGGCACGATCGAGATCAACGGCACGCATTACAGCCTTCAATCGCTCGATAGCTGGCAGCGCTGGTATGCGCAAACGCCTGGCGGCTTCGTTTTTGGCATCAAAGGCGCGCGTTATCTGACTCATATGCTGCGGTTTCGCGGTGCGAGCGCGCGCGCCGGCATCGCGAACTTCTTCGCGCAGGGCCTGCTCGCGTTGAACGAAAAGCTCGGTCCGATCCTGTGGCAATTTCCGCCGTCGTTCCGATTCGAGCCCGACGCAATGGAACGCTTTCTGCGCGAGCTGCCGCCCGATACCGCGAGCGCAATGGCGCTCGCCAGGCAACACGATGAACGTGTCAAAACGCCCTACGTCGACATCGATCGCAAGCGGATGTTGCGTCACGCGGTCGAAGTGCGCCACGCGAGCTTTGTCGATCCCGCGTTCGTGACGCTGCTGCGGCAATACGGCGTCGCACTCGTCGTTTCCGATTCCACCGAACCGTGGCCCGTCGCCGAAGATCTGACAGCGGACTTCGTCTATATCCGGCTGCACGGCAGCGAAGCCAAATACTCGGGTTCATATGGGGACGAAGCTCTGCAACGATGGGCCGAGCGAATCGATGCATGGCGCGGCGGTTCACAACCGGCCGATGCGCGATTGATCGCGCCGCAACTCGCGCCGCCGCGCCGAGCCGCGCGAGACGTCTACTGCTACTTCGACAACGATGTGAAAGCGCGAGCGCCGTTCGACGCGCAACGGCTGATGAAAAACCTCAGGTTGCAAGCGACACACGCGCCGGCGTTACCCTGATCGCTTGCCGCCGTGGGCCAGCTTCTGTGCGGTGCGCAGCGCCGCGACGATTCGCTCGTACACCTCGCGACGCGTTTCAGGGTCCGGCGCGCGCAGCGCAAACGACGGATGATACGTCGCGACCACACGTTGCTCGCCGCGTTCGAGCGTTTTATCGAACGCATCCTGCAAACGCGCGTGCGGATCGTCGACAACCGCTTTCAACGCAGTCGCGCCGAGTGCCACGACCACCCGCACATCCGGCATGTCGAGTTCCTGCTCGAGCCAGTAGCTGCATGCATCCACTTCGCGCTGAGCGGGCGTTTTGTGCAAGCGACGCTTGCCGCGTGCAATCCACTTGAAATGCTTGACCGCATTCGTCACGTAGACGTCGTTACGCTTGACGCCGGCTTCTTCGAGCGCTCTGTCGAGCAACGCGCCGGCCGGCCCGACGAAGGGCTTGCCCTGCAGATCTTCCATGTCACCGGGCTGCTCGCCGACCAGCACGATCGACGCGTGCCGCTGCCCTTCGCCGGGCACGGCCTGAGTCGCGTTGCGCCAGAGCGCGCAACGACGGCAATCGCCGAGCTTCGCCGGATGTTGATCGGGTTCGACATCCGCTGGCTCCGACTGCGCGTCGCCATGCGCGCGCTTTTTCTGCGGCCTGTCGGTCATGGGTGCGACCGTGCGTGCTGAAGCAGCAGCCTATTTCTCGCTCTTCTTCGGAATCTTCGCGCCCGACTTGCGCGCCTGATTCAATGCGATCGCGACAGCCTGCTTGTGCGGCTTGCCATGCTTCGACTCGGTCTTGATGTTGTGCGACACGGTCTCTTTCGACGTACCTTTCTTCAGCGGCATGATCTTCTCCAGTGTAAATGACGAGAGGAAAAATCAGGACCCGCACGGAATGGCGTTCCTGCACCGAGACTGCGCAGCATACGCTGTGCCCGCGACCTCGTCGGTCTCGCCAAAATCACCCGGAAACGCCCGTTGCCGTCGCATTCAACGCCAGCGACACGCTCCCCACCAGAATCAGACTGGACGCCCACACCGCATCGAGATTGAACCAGCTGCGCGACACGAACCTGAGCCCGAGGTAGCGATAAACGAGCCACGCGAGCACGCCGCCGGCCACCGTCATCGTGGCTGCATGCACCGCGGAGACCGACAGCGCCATGCGCAGACTCGTTTCGATCAGCGCCTGGGCGGCTTTGTGCGCGCTGTCCATTGCGTCGGCGCGGCACAGACCGAGATAGATCGGCACCAGCATCAAGCCGGCCCCGTGCGCGATCGCCACCGCGAACGACCACAGCGCGAGCCGCGACGGCGGAATTCTCGCCAGCACGCGCGGATGACGGCGGCGCATCAGCAGCACCAGACCGAAGCCGATCACCAGCACGCTCGCGCCGATCTGCATCTGACGCTGCCAGGCGAGCACGCTCGCGAGCATCGCAAACGGCAGCATCATCAGCAGTATCGCGAGCGCGTGCCCGGCCGCGAGATAGAGAAGCGCGACGACCAGCGCTTGCGAGCGCCGCTGCATCAGCGCGTTCGACACCGCGAGCGGCCACCCCATCGCCGGATTGATTCCGTGATATGCGCCGCTCGCGACGACGGCGAGCCACAGTGCCGCTTGCGGCGACACCGCGCCGCTCAAACGCCCACCGACGGATAGCAGAAAGAATCGGTCGAGCAGTCGCCGCCTTCGAGACGGATCTGGTGCGCGCGATAGCCGGCGGGAAATTCGACGAAGTAATCTTCGGCGAGCTTGAGACCGCCATTGGGATCGGCATGCGCCATCACTTGCACGCCCGGCACGCCATCCGGATAGAACTGGTCGTCCCACGTCGAATAGAGCGAGTTGGTCCAGTAGACGCGCTTGCCATCGCGACTGATCTCGACCATCTGCGGACCACCGGCGAAAGCCTTGCCGTTCGGATGCGGCGTACAACGTTCGATCCCACCGATGCGCACCGAGCCGGTCAATTTCGGCTTGCGCGGTTCGGTCACGTCGTACTGGCGCATCTCGCCGGTACCCCAGCACGAGACATAGAGGAATTTATCGTCGATCGAAAGATCGATATCGGTGACGAGCGGCGGCACCGCGCCGAAACCTTGCAGCAACGGCGGCAATTCGTCGGCGTGCGCGGGCTCCGGCGGAATAGTCGCGGTCTTTTCGATATGGAAGTGGCCGCCTTCGCGCCACCAGGTCCAGATCGATCCTTCCAGATTGGTGGTGTCGACCACGACGCCGATAAAACCGCACTCGCGGCTCGGATCGTGCGCGGGCCGCACTTCGAGCGCCATCTGATGGTTCGCGCCGAGATCGAGCGTCTGCACGTTGCGTCTTGCGCGCAGATCCCAGAAGTGCACGCGGTGGCCGTATTTGTTCGAAAGCAGGTCTTCAGGCACGATGCCGTTTTCGAATTGCGGCGGCAGCGCCCATTCGGTCGACACCATGTAATCGCGCGGCAGATTCCACCAGAAGTCGTAGTGCTTTTCCTGCGCGCCGCGCTCGATTTCCCAGCGTCCCAGCACCTCGAACGTTTGGCAATCCATGATGAAGATTCCGGGCGGCCCGTCGGTGCCGTCCTTGCCGCCACCGCCGAGCGTGCTCACGTAGATGCCCTCCGGTCCGCAATGCACGGTGTGCGGACGCGAATAGCCGGTCTTGCGGAAGATTTCCTCCGGCTCGATGATCTTGTGAATCTTCGCCTGGGTGGGATGCGGTTTCGTATCGACGATATAGATGCGCGACGAGCGCATGCCCGGAATGATCAGATAGCGTCGCTCGAGAAATGCGTGGCCCGTCAATGGCGACAACGCGGACGAACACGCGTTCCAGCCGAAGTGATGGAATTCGTCGCCCTTGTTAGGCATCGGCACCGTGTGCACCACCTGGCTATAGCTCGCCGAACCGGGCTTCACGTCGATCACGGCAAGCGCGTCGGGCTGCGACGAATCCGGACTCAACAGCACCGTGTACGCGTATTCTTCCGCCGGCGCATCCATCGCGAGCTTCGGCGATGCATGAAAGGTAGGATCGGGGCGCATTCCCATGACGGCACTCCTGTCGTTCTGAACGGTTCTGAACGGAAGCCCGGCCCGCCAAAAATCGAGCCAGCGCGTAACCTTACATTTGTAGTTCACGACAGCGACGGACGCAACCGGATATTTGCACCCGAACGCAGGGTGCGATCCGACGACCAGGCGCACCGCGCCGCAAGCGCTCGCGCCGACGCCGGGAAGGGCGAATTCGCTCCGATGGAACGCGTTACTGCTGCACGCCCCAGCGCCGCACGGTCACGCGTTCGAGCGTATCGAACACGAGATGCTCGACCAGCAGACCGATCACGATCACGGCCGCGAGCCCCGCGAAAACGCGATCCGTGTATAGCTCGTTGCGATTCTGGAAGATGTACCAGCCGAGTCCGCCGCTGCCCGAACTCGCGCCGAACACGAGTTCCGCGGCGATCAGCGTGCGCCACGCAAACGCCCAGCCTACGCGCAGGCCGGCCAGGATCGACGGCAGCGCCGCCGGCACGAGGATCAACAGCACATGACGCAGGCCCGTCAGACCGTAATTGCGTCCGGTCATCTTCAGCGTCGCGGGCACCGACTGAAAGCCCGAATAGGTATTGAGCGCGAGCGGCCATAACACCGCATGCACGAGCACGAACAGCAGGCTGCCGGTGCCGAGTCCGAACCACAGCAACGCGAGCGGCAGCAACGCGATCGACGGCAGCGGGTTGAACATCGCGGTCAGCATCGACAGCAGATCGCGGCCCACGCGCGTCGACACCGCGAGCGATGTCAGCACGAATGCAAACCCGGCGCCGAGCAGATAGCCGCGCAGCAGCACGGACATCGATACCGCCGTCTTCGCGAGCAGTTCGCCGGACCACACGCCTTGCACGAACGCGGTCAAGGTAGCGCCGAAGGTCGGCAGCAGCAGATCGTTGTTGATCACGCGCGCGGCGATTTCCCACGCGGCGATCAGCACGAGCGCGATCAGTGTCTTGCGCAGCCAGCCGTGCGCGAAGATCCGCCCGGCCGCGGGCAACGGCGCTTCGATCGCGAGATCGCCGGGTGCTTCGAGCGGACGTTCGTATTCGTCGCGCACCGGCGGCAGCAACCTGACAGGCGTACTCATTGCACGGCCTCCGTCTGTTCGAACAGCAGGTGATGAATCCGCGCGACGCTGCGCTGAAAATCGGCGCGGCCGAAGCTGTCCTGCGAATATTGATGGCTGTTCAGTTCGGCGCGCACGCGGCCCGGATGCGGCGACAGCAGCAGAATCCGGTTGCCGACCACCAGCGCCTCTTCGATCGAATGCGTGACGAACAGCAGCGTGAAGTTCACTTCTTCCCATAGCCGCAGCAGTTCTTCCTGCATCTTGCGGCGCGTCAGCGCGTCGAGCGCGGCGAACGGTTCGTCCATCAGCAGCACGCGCGGCTGCATCGCGAGCGCACGCGCGATCGCGACGCGTTGCTTCATGCCGCCCGACAACGTGTGCGGATACGCACCCGCGAACGCGGCGAGGCCGACCTTGTCGAGGTAATGCAGCGAGCGTTCATGAGCTTCGGCCTTCGACAGCTTCTTCGCGACGCGCAACGGAAACGCGACGTTCTGCACGACCGTTTTCCACGGCGGCAACTGATCGAACTCCTGAAACACGACGATGCGATCGGCGCCCGGTCCGCGCACGCGCTGACCGTCGAGTGAAATGCTGCCCGCGCTCGGCTCGATGAAACCGGCTACCGCCTTCAGCAATGTCGACTTGCCGCAACCGGACGGCCCGAGCAGCACGAAGCGGTCGCCGCCGTAGACGTCGAAGCTGACGTCGTGAGTCGCGCGCACGATCCGCTCGCGCGTGCGGTATTCGAGGTTCACGTTCTCGACCGCGAGCAGCTTGCCGCTGGTTGCCGCGGCGCTCCGCTCGCCGTCGTGTGGAAACAGAAGCGTGGGATTGGCCACCATCAAAGCGCTCCCTGCGAGTAAACCGCCTCAACCGGCGAGTGTTGCCGCGTACCGCGCAGCGCCACGAATGCGCGAGACGTCATGCTCAGCTCCCCGCCGCCGTCGCCGGATCGTCGAAGAAATAGTCCTTCCACGACGACGGCTCGTTCCTGATTGCGCCGACGCGATGCATGAACTGCGCGAGCCCGAGCGTGTTCTGCGGCACGATCTTGAACTGGACCTGCGGATTCGTGATGATTTTCACGAGCAGTTCGCGATCGATCTTCGACTGATTGGTGCGGATATAGATATCGGCCGCGCCCTGCGGATTGGCGTTGATGTACTTCGCCGCATCGGCGAGCGCATCGACGAACGCGCGATACGTCTTCGGGTTGTCATGGCGGAATTTTTCGGTCGCATAGAGAACCGTCGCCGAACTCGGGCCGCCCAGTACATCGTACGAATTGAGCACGATATGCGCCTTCGGATTGCCGGCCAGTTCCTGCTCCTGGAACGGCGGATTGCCGAAATGCCCGGTGATTTCAGTGCCACCCGCGATGATCGCCGCGGCCGCGTCCGGATGCGGCAACGCCTGCGTGTACTTGTCGAGCCGGTCGTATTCCTTGTCGCCCCAGCGCTTCGCGGCCGCGTATTGCAGCACGCGCGATTGCACCGATACGTTGACCGCCGGCAGCGCGATGCGGTCCTTCTGCGTGAAGTCCGCGATCGTCTTCACGTCGGGATTGTTGCTGACCAGGTAGTACGGCAGATTGCCGAGCGACGCGACGCCCTTCACGTTCTGCTTGCCGTGCGTGCGATCCCAGATCGTCAGCAGCGGGCCGACGCCCGCGCCGGCGATATCGACCGCGCCCGACAGCAACGCGTCGTTGACCGCCGCGCCGCCCGACAGCTTGACCCAATCGACCTTGATGTCGAGGCCCTGCTTGCGCCCTTCGCTTTCGATGAAATGCTGATCCCGCGCCACGTTCAGCAGCAGATACACGATACCGAACTGCTCGGCCACGCGAATCTCGCCCTCGGCATGCGCGGGAGCGCTGACGACGGCGCCCATCGACAGACTCAGCAGTAGTGCCGTCAAACGGCGGAAAGACGACGGCCGTGCGGCGGTCGGACGAAATCGGCTCAGCATTGAAACTCCAGTCGGCGTACGGTGTGATGGGTGTCGTTGTGATGGAAAGCGTCGCTCAGCGCGGCACGTCGCCCTCGATCGTCGTGCGATACAGCTTGCGGCGCAGGTGGTCGGGCGTGCCGGCGGCGAGGTGCATCAACGAGCGGTTGTCCCAGAACACCATGTCGTGCTCGGCCCACCGATGCCGATACAGATGCTCGGGCCGCACGCTGTGCGCGAACAGTTCGTCGAGCAAGGCGCGGCTCTCGTCTTCCGGCAAACCGATCACGCGCGTCGTGAAGTGCTCGCTGACGAACAAAGCCTTGCGCCCTGTCTCCGGATGCGTGCGCACGATCGGATGCACGACCGGCTTCACCTGCGCGATCTGCTCGGCCGACAGATTCGGCCGCCACGGGCTGCGCTTCTGCAGCTCCGCGTATTTCGCCAGGTACGTGTGCTCCGCGCTGCGCCCTTCCACCGCGCTGCGCAGATGCGCGGGCAACGTATCCCACGCCAGATGCATGTTCGCGAACAGCGTATCGCCGCCTTCGGCCGGCAGCTCCTGCGCGTGCAGCAACGAGCCGAGGCTCGGCTTTTCCTTGTACGACAGGTCGGAGTGCCAGTAGTGGCCGGCGTCGCCGAGACCGACCGGCTTGCCGTTCTCGATCACGTTCGATACGACCAGCACCTCGGGATAACCTGCCAGGCCAAACTGATGCAGCACGTGAATCTGCAGCGGACCGAAGCGGCGGCTGAACGCGATCTGCTGCTCCGGCGTGATGCGCTGGTCGCGAAACACGAGAACGTGGTGGTCCAGATGCGCGCGGTGGATGCGCGCGAAATCGTCGTCGCCGAGCGGCTGGCCGAGATCGAGGCCGAGCACTTCGGCGCCGAGCGGCGCATCGAACGCGCGAATCTCGAAGGATTGCGTCGGGGTAGCGGTAAAAGCAGCGGCGGTAGTCGTCACAGGCGTCTCTTCGTCGAAACTAATCAGCGGGCGCCGAACGGCGCGGTCAGTGCGACGAATGTACCGGCCCGCGCGAGCAATGCCAACGAAGCAAATCCGATACGGTTATCTGCTGGAGTGATAAACCCGATGCTGCAATGTCCTTCGACGCATCAGAACTTCGGCAAACCCGGCGGATTGCTTTCGGAGCGCGCCAACGCTTCCGACTCGATACCCCAGTGCGCGAGCGACCGCTGATAGACGCCATTCGCGATCAGTCCGTTCGTCGCGACCGTCAGCGCATCCATCAAGCCGCTGCCCTTGCGTGTGGCGATCGCCACATCCGCGCGCGCCGGCCAGCCGGCGTTCAGCGTACCCACCTCGCGGATCGCGCCGGTAGTGGCCGCATCGTAGGCAAGCGGCGCGTTCGGGTTGAATACGACGTCGGCGCGGCCCGACAGCAACGCGATACGGCTCGCGGCGTCATCGTCGAAGTACTGGAACTCGACCGGCTTCAAACCCTTCGCGATGTTCTGCCGGTTCCATTCGAGGATGATCTTTTCCTGGTTCGTGCCCGAGGTCGTAATCAGCCGGAGGCCCGCAATATCCTGTGGCTGCGCAATCTTCCTGATCGGACTCGCGGTTTTCACATAGAAGCCGTGCAGACCTTGCCGGTAAGTCGTGAAATCGAACTTCTCCTTGCGCTGCTCGGTCACGCCGACGTTCGAGATCACCGCGTCGTACTTGCCCGAGGTGAGGCCGAGCGGCCAGTCGGCCCATGCGATCGGCACGAGGTTCAGCTTCAATCCAAGCGAATCGGCGATCAGTTGCGCATAGTCGGCATCTGAGCCGACGACGGTACGCGCATCGGTCGCATAGGTCGCCGTCGGCGGCAAGTGTGGCGAAATCGCGACCGTGAAGTTGCCGTCGTTCGCAAAGCGATAGTGGTTGCCGATAGCCGCGATCGCTGCCGGATTCTTCGGCACGCGAATGCGGCCCGGCTGCTCCGGGCTCAGGTCCACCGTGCCGTGCGGCGCCTGCGCCGCGTGTGCTACGTCGAGCGCGTTGCGCACAAGCAGCGCGGCGAGCGCCGTACCGGTGAGAATGAATTGTCGTCGATTGGTCATTGAGAGGGATCAGTCTGCATTCACAGGACGCGTGACAGAAACTCGCGCGTGCGCGCATGGCGCGGTTCGTTCAATACTTGCGCGGGGGGGCCCGACTCGATCACGCGTCCGCGATCCATGAACACGATCGTGTCAGCCACTTCGCGCGCAAAACCGATCTCGTGCGTGACGATCACCATCGTCGTGCCGGAACGCGCGAGCGCCTTGATCACGTCGAGCACTTCGTTGACGAGTTCGGGATCGAGCGCCGAGGTCGGCTCGTCGAACAGCAGCACCTTCGGTTTCAGCGCCAGCGCGCGCGCAATCGCCACGCGCTGCTGCTGCCCTCCCGACAACTGACGCGGCCACGCATGCGCCTTCGCTTCGAGACCGACACGCGCGAGCAGACTGAGCGCAAGGCTCTCCGCTTCCGCGCGCGACAGACGTCCCAACGCGACCGGCGCCTCGATGATGTTTTCCAGCACGGTCAGATGCGGGAACAGATTGAAGCTCTGAAACACCATGCCGACCTCGACGCGGCGTCGCAGGACCTCTTTCTCCTTGAGCTCGTACAGCGTATCGCCGTCGCGTCGATAGCCGATCAGCTCGCCGTCGATATCGATCAGGCCACAGTCCACGCGCTCCAGATGATTGATAGTGCGCAGCAGCGTCGATTTGCCAGAGCCCGATTGACCGAGAATCACGGTGACGCTGCCGGGGCGCATCGTCAGCGACACGTTGTCGAGCACCTTCAGCGTGCCGAAGCTCTTCGATACCTGCTGGATCGTGATGCGTGCGCCGTCGCGTTGATCGGCCCAGCGTTGATCCAGGGAGGCGGAGGCGCCTGCACGTGCATTGTCTTTTGCATCTCCAAACGGCTCGACGTGCGCAACGTCGCCACCGCGCGCAATGCCCATGCTTTTCAGCAGCGCGCCGAAAGCGGACGGCACCGCGCTACGCTTCACGCCGCGCGAGAAATGCCGCTCCACATAAACCTGGATCGCCGACAGCACGGTCAGAATGATCAGATACCAGACCGTCGCGACCATCAGCAGCGGAATCACTTCGAGATTGCGTCGATAGATGATCTGCACCGTGTAGAACAGCTCCGGCATCGCGAGCACATAGACCATCGACGAGCCCTTCGCGAGCGCGATCAGATCGTTGAACGCGGTCGGCACGATCGCGCGCATCGCCTGCGGCAGCACGATGCGCCGGGCCTGGCGCTCGCGCGGCAAGCCGAGCGCGGCGGCCGCTTCGAGCTGACCGTGGTCGACCGACTGAATGCCGCCGCGAATCACTTCCGCCGAAAACGCCGCGTGATTGAGCGTCAGGCCGAGCACCGCGGCTAGAAACGGGCTGATCAGCTCGGTGGTCGGCACATCGAGAACGACGAGGCTCGTGAAAGGCACGCCTAGATGCACCGTCTCGTACAGATAGCCGAGATTGTTCAGGATCAACAGCAGCACGATCAGCGGAATCGAGCGAAACAGCCACACGAACGCCCACGCGCAGCCCGCGAGCAGCGGCGAACGCGACACGCGCGCGAGCGCGATCGGGACGCCGAGCGCGAAGCCGAACGCCGCGCCGAGCGCGGTCAACAGCAGCGTGCGGCCGAGCCCGGACAATACCGGCTCGGACAGAAACCATTCCGCGAAGACATTCCAGCCCCAGCGCGGATTGCCCAATACCGATTCGAGCACGGTGCCAATCAGTAGCACGGCCGCCACGGTACCGGCGAGGCGCGCGCGGTTCTTCGCGGGCACGATGCGATAGTCGGCGCGCTCGCGCAACGCGTCGGCGTGCGCGGCGGCGAGTTGCGGATTCGCGAGTTCAGCGGTGTCGTTCATCGTCGTCTGCTCCGCGCTCTCAGGCCACGGCAGCCGCGTTGGCCGTGTCGGCCGGGTCTGCCGGGTCTGCCAACCCCGCCGCCGCCGCCGCATAGCGGCTCGCCTTGCGTGGTAAACCGAGATGATCGCGCAACGTCGAACCCGTCAACGTGCGCTCGTAGCGCCCGCGTCGTTCGAGTTCGGGTAGCACGTAGCGCACGAAATCGTCGAGCCCCTGCGCTTGCACCGCGAAGCCGAGGATGAAACCGTCGGCCGCGCCGGCGTCGAGCCAACGGATCAGCTTGTCCGCGATTTGCGCGGGCGTGCCGAGAAAATGCGTGCGCGGCGTCGCGACTTCGAGCGCGACCTCGCGCAATGTCGAGCCCTTCCTGCGCGCTTCCGCCTTGATGCGGTCGGTGGTCGAACGGAAACTGTTGCGGCCGATCTCCCCTAGCTCGGGGAACGGTTCGTCGAGCGGATACCGCGTGAAGTCGTGATGATCGAAATAGCGGCCGAGATAGGCGAGCGCTTCGTCGATCGTCAAAAGCTCGCGAATCGCGCGGTATTTCGCTTCCGCTTCATCGACTGTCGCGCCGACGATCGGGCTGATGCCGGGGAAGATCTTCACGTCGTCGCGGCTTCTGCCATGTTCGACCGCGCTGTCTTTTACGCGCTGCGCGAATGCGCGCGTTTCTTCGATCGACACCGAATGCGTAAATACCGCGTCCGCATATTTGCCGGCGAGCGCGATGCCGGCGTCCGACGAGCCCGCCTGGAAAATCACCGGCTGCCCCTGCGCCGAGCGCTGGATATTGAGCGGCCCCGCCACCTGGAAGAACTTGCCCTCGTGGTCGAGCGTATGCAGCTTGTCCCGCTCGAAGAACACACCACGCTCACGGTCGCGCACGAACGCGTCGTCGTCCCAGCTATCCCACAGGCCTTGCGCGACGCTCAGGTATTCGTCGGCGATCTCGTAGCGCAGCGCATGTTCGGGATGCGAGCCGCCGTAGTTCTTCGCGGTGCCTTCGAGCGGCGTCGTGACGACGTTCCAGCCCGCGCGCCCGCCGCTGATCAGATCGAGCGAAGCGAACTGGCGCGCAACGGTGAACGGATCGCTGTACGACGTCGACACGGTGCCCGCGAGCCCGATCTTCGACGTGACCGTCGCGAGCGCCGACAGGATCGAGATCGGTTCGAAGCGGTTCAGAAAGTGCGGAATCGATTTCTCGTTGATGTACAGACCATCGGCGACGAACGCGAACGCGATGCCGTGTGCCTCGGCTTTGCGCACCGTATCGACGAAGAAGTTCAGGTTCACGCTCGCATCGGCGGGCCCGGCCGGATGCTTCCACGAATTCATATGGCTGCCGGCGCCCTGCAGCATGATGCCGAAATTGAGTTTGCGATGGCTCATCGGATAGTCCGCCAATCGTTGAGTGTTCGTTGGAAAGATCACGCGTAGGCCGGCTCGATCGTGCTGCCGAGCAGCTCGACCGAGCGCAGGCGCGCCGGATAGTGTTGCAACGGCGAATCGATGACGAATTCGTCGATGCCGTAGCGGCGGCTCAAGGCGTCGAGCTGGTCGCGTACATCGTCGGCCGTGCCCTTGACGACGTGCGGATGGCGCTCTTCGATCGTGTAGCCGCTCGCGCCCGCCTGGCGCGCGTATTCTTCCGCGGCTTCGGCCGTCGCCAGATTCAGGCTTTGGCCGCTGGCCAGTTGCAGCCTGAAGATGCGCAGCGGCCCGGTGAGCCGCTCGGCTTCGTCGCGCGTCGCCGCGGCGACCGCGTACAGCGCGAGCAGTGGCGCGCGGCCGCTCGCAGCGCGGTAGGTCTGCACGGTGCGCTCGATGTTCGCCTCGTCGCCGTTGAAGTGTCCGGCGTAGCAGAACTGCCAGCCCTGCTTTGCCGCAAGCGCCGCGCTATCCGGACTGCCACCGAGCAGAATGCGCTCCGGCAGCGTCGGCGGAGCCGGAAACGCGAGCGCACCGGCGAGCGCATGGTCCGGTTCGACGCCCGCGCCGAGAAACGCATCGAGTTGCGCAAGCTGCGTGTTGAAGCCGGGCTTGTTTTTCTTGTCGTGCAGCCATTGCAGCGCGCGCGTGGTCTGCGGCAGTCCGCCGGGCGCCTTGCCGATGCCGAGATCGACGCGCCCGGGCGCGAGCGCCGCGAGCAGCCTGAACGTCTCGGCGACCTTGAACGGGCTGTAGTGCTGCAACATCACACCGCCCGAGCCGACGCGAATCCGCGACGTATGCGCGAGTACGTGCGAGACGACGATCTCCGGCGCCGAACTCGCGAGGTTGGATGCGCCGTGATGCTCGGCGATCCAGAAGCGTTTGAAGCCGAGCGCTTCGGCGCGCTTCGCGAGCGAGACCGTGAAGCGCAACGCCTCGGCCGCGCTCGCACCGGCGGCAATCGGGCTTTTATCCAGCAGCGATAGCGAAAAGGTCATGGGATGGCAGATCGACGAAGAAAGATCAAAAGCGCTGACGCACTCAGGATTTCGGCAATCCCGGCGGATTGGTCGCGGCCTTGTCGATCGCTTCGGAGCCGAGATTCCAGCGCTCGAGCACCGCGCGATACTGGCCTTTGCCGATCAGATCGTTCAGCGCGATCGTTACCGGCGCGGCGAGACCGCTGCCGCGGCGCGTCGTCACCGCGACTTCAGCGGTACGCGGCCAGCCGCCGCTGACCGTGCCCACCTGGCGCGTCTTGCCATGCGTGGCCGAGTCGTAGAGCAGCGCCGCGTTGACGCTGAAGATCGCGTCGGCACGCCCCGATTGCAGCGCCACCGATTTGACCGCATCGTCGTCGTAGTACTGCACCTGGATCGGCTTCAATCCATGTGCGACGTTCTGCTTGTCCCATTCGAGCAGGATCTTTTCCTGATTCGTGCCGGCGTCGGTAATCACGCGCAGGCCCGCGACGTCCTTGGGTTCGCGGATCGATTTGATCGGGCTATCGGTCTTCACGAAGAAGCCGACCTCGTCGCGCCGGTAGGTCGAGAAGTCGAACTTCGCCTTGCGCTCCTCGGTCACGGTCACGTTCGAAATCACCGCGTCGACCTTGCCGGACGCGAGCGCGAGCGGCCAATCCGGCCACGCGAGGATCACGACATTGAGCTTGCGGCCGAGGCTGTCCGCGACGAGTTGCGCGAGATCGGGATCGAAGCCGACCACGGTCTTCGCATCGGTTGCATAGGTGCTGATCGGCGGATGCGCGACGACGATGCCGACGGTCAGCTCGTCTTTCGCGACGAATGGGAAGTTGGCGGGCACCGCCTTCGTCGCGGCCGCATCCTGTTCGGCACGGACGCGGCCGTGCTGGTCGGGACTCAGATCGAAACCGGTCGCGGCGAACGCGTTGCCGCTGACGTAAAACATGACCGCCAACACGAGCGACGACAACTGTAGACCTGTCTTCATGTGATATCCGTTGAAGTGTGAGGAGATAGGAGTGCGCCCTTTATCGGGCAGCCAGATCGGCGTCTTTCGCGCGCAGGTCGTCGAGCGTGTCGAGGCGTTGCGGCGCGAGCAGGTTCTTGCCGAAGCGAAGATGCACGTGCACTTCGGGAGGCAACGCGGTATCGAACAACTTCGTATAGCCGGTTCGTTCGTACAGCGCCCATGCTTCCGGCTGTTTGAAGCCGGTAGTCAGATAGATGCGCGAGTAGCCCTGCGCGAGCGCACGCGCTTCCAGTTCCTGCACGACCTGTCGCGCGAGTCCCTGGCGGCGCAGATCGTCACGCGTCCAGATGCGTTTGAGTTCCGCCGTACGCGCGTCATAGCGCTTGAACGCGCCGCCGCCGATCGTCTCGCCGTCGCGGACCAGCAGAATGAATGCGCCGTGCGGCGGTGCGAACAGGTCGGCCGGATAGCGCGCCATCTCTTGCGCGGCGGCCGCGCCGCCGTCCTTTCGATAATCTTCGTAGCGGCTCGCGTATTCGTGCAGCAGCGCGTCGAGCAGTGGTTGCGAACGGGGATCGAGCGGCGTGGTGTCAACGACGAGAGTGCTCATGAACGATCGACACGAGGTCGTCGGATAGTCAGGAGCTCATACGATAGCGTGCAGCCGCTTTGCGGCTAACCAAGCAATTTCTCTATCTTTATCTGGTCTCGCGATTGGCTGCGATCGCGGCAAACGCGCTGCAATTGCGTATCGAAACGCCCATGTCACGTCGAGATGCATATACACGTACGCGCGAAGGATACCGGTGACCTACGTCAGCACGGTCCGCCGAACACATTACAGGCTGCTGTCAAATACTTTTCATATTCATTCCATAAAGTAACGCGTCAATCCGGCGCGCCATGGTCATCCCGATCCTGAGTCCCCGGTACATCCCCACAACAAGGAACCAGGAGAACATGGTGCAATCATTCGACTACTCACGCCGCAGGGCTCTCAGGATCATCGCAGGCGCGCCGATGCTGCCCCTCGGTGCATCCGCCGCGACAACGCTTCTCGGGGGCTGCGGCGGCAGTAGCGACCTTGCAGCGGGCAACACGCCCGCCCCCACGGCAGCGACCTTCACGGCAGCGTCGTTCGCCGGGATGGCAGCGCCCTCGCTGGCGAATCCTGCTGCGATGGCGGCGACCACGGTCGGATCGACGCTGACCACGCGGTACAGCGACGGCAGCAGCCGTACCTACAAACTCGCGTATCAGCCGTTCTTCGTGACGGGCGACACGGTCGTCAACACGACGGGCGGCGTGATCGTGGCAGGCGGGTATTTCGACATCAACAACCAGCCGATCATGGACACATCGGTACCCGGCAAGGAGCGCCAGTTCTTCTCCGACTGCCCGGACGGCACCTCGCTGATCCGGCTCGACAAGCCGGTGGTGAAGGGCGTCAAGGGGAACGCGGTGTTCGCTGTCGTGCAGTTCGAATACGCGACGCGCGACCAGACGGAAACCGCCGCGGGCGACATGTACGGCAAGTTGCCGTCGCCGATTGCCGTGCTGACGCTCGATCAGGACCCGACGACCGGCAAGCTCACACTGGTCAGCTATTCGAACGTCGATACATCGGGCGCGCATGGATTGTGGATCACGTGCGGCGCGAGCCTGTCGCCGTGGAATACGCATCTGTCGAGCGAAGAGTACGAGCCGGATGCCGCGACGATCGCGACGAACACGCAGTTCCAGGCGTACAGCCGGAATCTGTACGGCAGCGCATCAGCGGCGCGGCCGTATCACTATGGCCATCTGCCGGAAGTGACCGTGCATCCTGATGGCACGGGGACGGTCAAGAAGCATTACTGCCTCGGCCGCATCTCGCATGAGCTGATTCAGGTGATGCCCGACAAGCGCACCGTGCTGATGGGCGACGACGCGACCAACGGCGGCCTGTTCATGTTCATCGCGGACAAACAAGCCGACCTGTCGGCGGGCACGCTGTACGTCGCAAAGTGGGCGCAGAGCTCGTCGGCCGGTGCCGGCGCCGCGACGCTGACATGGCTCAAAATCGGTCACGCGACCAGCGATGAAATCGAGGCGCTCGCCGATACGCTGACGATCACGGACATCATGGACATCGTCACCGACGAGAAGAATCCGCCGACCGATCCGACGTTCACCCGGATTCACTTCGGCGGCAAATTCAACTGGGTCCGCCTGAAGCCTGGCATGGAGAAAGCCGCCGCATTTCTTGAGACGCACCGCTACGCCGCACTGCGCGGCGCGAGCATGGGTTTCACGAAACTCGAAGGTACGACGGTCAACGCGAAAGACAAGATTCTGTATTCGGCCATGTCGCAGATTACGGCGTCGATGGTGCGGGGCAATGACCATTCGACCGATGTCGCGCTCAACAAGGCCATTACATCGGGCGCCGTCTACGCGCTGAATATGAAGGGCGGGCAGCGCGATCTCGACGGCGCCGCGATTGACAGCGAATGGGTTCCCATCGATATGGGCGCGCCGGCTGAACTGGTTGGCGAAGACCTGGCGAGTGCGGACGGTCTCGGTAATACCGCGAATCCGGAGAAGATCGCGAATCCGGACAACCTGAAGTTCTCGGAAAAGCTGCGTACTCTGTTCATCGGTGAGGACAGCGGCATGCATGTCAACAATTTCCTGTGGGCTTATAACGTCGACACGAAGGCGTTGTCGCGCGTGCTGTCGTGTCCGGCAGGTGCGGAGTCGACAGGGCTGCATGCCGTCGACGAAATCAATGGCTGGACCTACATCATGAGCAATTTCCAGCATGCGGGCGACTGGACTTCCCTGCACTCGAAAGTGCAGGCCACGCTCGATCCGCTCGTACGCGCGAACTACCGGAATCGCTTCGGCTCAGCGGTCGGTTATCTGACGGCAGACCCGACATCGATCAAGCTGGTGTGACGGCGAGGTTCACGGGGATTTCCCCAAAGGTTTGGTTGTGAGGACCATTGATGGCGCTTTGAGCCAGTACAAGGCACGCATTGCAAGCGGTTCATCGTCCCCTCTTCGGAGGGGATTTTTTTTGGTTCGTCGTAAAAATGCCCCCGTGAAGGAGCTTCAGCTAATTCGTGCGATACCACGGCATAGCGGGCAGCTTTACTCGTGGGGCCGAGCGGATGAAGTCCGAGTTCGCGTCCGCTCTGCATGCGAACGCAGGTAGCAGTCAATGCGCTGTCGCACATTGGAAAGCCGTTCTTGCTCCGGAAAATACCTGGCTGTCGAAGGCTGGTTTTCACCTATGCTTACGTAATTTTACGGCGGGTAGCAAGCGGCGCGACGCGTTGTGCAGCGCTGTGCATCGGAGTCTCGTCGAAGGGCGTGACGGTTGACTTGATGGCGCATGCGAAGCGCGACGTGAACCGGTCCCTTGCTCTTTGCGCCCTGAAGTCATTCTGACCATGGAGTCTTTGCGATGAGCCAGTCACCAATCGAAGATTCGAACCCGGCATTAGACGGAAAAGAAAGTGGTGCCACTCCCATTGCCATCGTCGATGCTCTCAAGAGCGTGGCTGGCAATCCACCGAAAGTCCGTGCGAGCTTCGCAAAAGGACAATGCGTGCGCGGCCGTTTCGAACCCACCGTTGATGCTGCGACGATCACGCGCTCCGCGAGTTTTACTCACGCCTCGGTTGTGCGTGGGCGGTTTTCCATGGGAGGCGGCAACCCGAATGTAGCGGACACAAACAAACTCGTCTTGCGTGGACTTGCGCTCCATGTCGGCGAGGGTGCGGAGTCATCCGACCTGCTCGTGGAGAATGCACCCGTCCACTTCGCCAAATCGCTCGATCAGATGCTTGGCTTTTTACGCGCGCGTTTCCCAGGCTCCAACGGGCAGCCTAGTCCGGAAAAGGTCAAAGAATTTTCCGAGGCCAATCCTGAGACGTTGAATCAGGCAAAATACATCGCGGCGCGTTCCTTACCAGGCAGTTTTGCTGGAACCACCTATTGGGGCGTACATTCGTTCAAGGCCATTAATGTGCTCGGTGAAACTCGCCTGATCAAGTTTAAAGTTGTGCCGGCCGCCGGAGAATTTTTCGTAGAAAACGAGGAGGCTAATGCACTCTCCGCGGACTTTCTATTTCAGGATCTGGCGGAGCGAATCGGGCATGGCGGTGTCCGGTTTCATGTGCTGGCTATTCTGGGGCAGCCAGGCGATCCGACGGAGGACGTTACGCAGAGGTGGCCGAACGAGGACGACCGCGAGGCGGTCAAGCTGGGTACGATCGTGATCGATGCACTCTCGGACGATGAGGCGTGTGACGCAACGTTCTTTAATCCATCGAACCTCGCCGACGGCATCATCCGTCCAACCGACGAAATCTTTGCAGCTCGCGCCCAAGCCTACGCGGATTCGCTTGCCAGACGCCGTAGGTAACCATCGGGAAACCTACCCGACGACAATGGACAGCTTCACATTCATTGTGTCCTACCCTCAGTACCGGACGCGCGCTCGCGGAACGTCGACAGGCCGAACACGGGGGTAAACGCACGAGTCGCGCTTTTTGCGTGACCGGCAAGTCTCAGGCTGGCGCGCAACGCAACAGGGGATTGCTGAACTGACGAAGAACGGATCGAGCCGGTGCCTACGGCCGCTGTCGCGCGGTCGAGTTGACCATGCAAGGCTTTGCGATAGACTGCCATGATCCTGGAGGAGTGTCGTGGCTGATCTTAAAACTATGCTGGTCCGTTCGAATGTCGCTTGCGCCCTGGTTTGCATGTCGCTGCTGGCGCACGCCGAGACGTCGGCAGACCCGGCCGCTGTTCCCAATGCGACTGAGCCTGAAATTTCTGCCTCTGCAGATGTCCTGTCGACTCGGCCTTTCGTCGGCGACGACCCGGTTGCCATCAGGGACGCTTTGGCGGGCCAGAGCTTGAATACCAACTCGCCTTCGTTGAGCGATCGCATCAGGAAGCTGATCCACGTCCCGGTCCTTAAGGCGCCAAGCGGGCTCGACTCGACGAAAGCCAGTCTCGGGCGCGACCTGGCTTTCGTCGTACCTGCGCCCTACGGAATACGATATCAGTCAAAGACGCACCTGTTGACGGTAGACATCGATCTGTCCGATGACAACAATCCGGGAGCGATCCTACTCAAGAAAACCATCACCGGACAACGCGGTCGCGGGCTTGTGGTGGCGCCAGAGGCGAAGGCCAAGGGGTACATCCAACATATCGATCTGATTGAGCTCAAGTCGGGCGAACGGAGCAAAACCAGGGTTCACGGACGCGTGACACTCTCGCAGACGGCGTTCCACGAAGCGAATGGAGACTTCGCGATTGTGCTGATGTGTAGCATGGCGCCGCCTTACCTGACCGACCGACGCGAACATAGCGATCCCACCAACGACGAGCCCACAGACATCACAAAAAGAACCTCGACCCTCTACACCAACATTCACGCCATCTGGCTGGTGAGCCCGCAGCGGGGTATCGTGCTATCGAAGAAGCTGCATCTGTCGAAGTAAAGAAGTAAAGAACCGTGAATTGTTTTTCGCGCGGCAGACGCCGCTACCTGGGAGTAGCGGCATTGAAAGTTAGCGTGAGATAGCGCCACCGATGGTGCCGCCGTCGGACCGGCCGCGTGTCCGAAAGCGTGTGGCATTCATTGCCGTTCTCCCGCCCCTTGTTGGGCGTGATCGCTGCGCTTTCTGAATTCCTCGCCGACGACACGCATGCTTTCCTCGACTGCGGGATATCCGCGATACGGAAGGACGTTTAGCAGCGTTTCGACGATTTCCGCCTGCGTCGCGCCCGCCGTCAGCGCCGCATTCGCATGGACCCGCAGCGGCGTCTCCGTCGCTTTGCTTGCCACCGCGGCGAGCGCCGAGCATGCGGCAAGCTCGCGCGTCTTCGCGTCGAGCCCGGCACGGCTAAAGATGTCGCCGTAGGAGTGCTCGACGATCGCGCGGCCGATATCCGGAGCCAGGTCGTTGAAGCTGTTGACCACGGCCTCGCCCGCCTGGGCAGAAGTCCTCGCGAGTGTCGCCAATCCGCGTTCGCTGCGAGCCTTGCGAGTTTCGGAGACGATTGCATTCGCGCTTACCCGGCCACCTGCCCCTTCTTTCTCTTTCTGCTCCGGCTTGGTGAACACGGCGTCCGCAACGCCAAAGGCATTGAGCGCGCTCGGGAACCCGGCATATACGGCCAGTTGCATCAGGGCTTCGGTGATCTCGGCGCGGGACAGGCCCGACTCGAGCCCGGCTTCGATATGAAGGCCGAGCAGATCGCTGCGATTGCCGGCTGCCGCAAGCATCGAGATGCTCGCGATCTGTCTTGCCTTTGGATCGAGTCCTTCGCGAACGAAGATCTCACCGAACGCGAACTCGACCGACCAGCGGGCGAGCTCGGGTGAAGTGCTTGCCAGCTTTTCCACGTACTTCTCCGGATTGGCCATCAAACCGTCGAGTACCTCGAGACCCCGCTGATATCGCGCAGTGCCATCGTCGGACACCGGGGCGATCGGATCGAAAGCCAGACCGCGCTCCCGAAAGATCTCGCGAACGATACCTACTGCGTTGATCGAGACCGGAAACCCAAGGATGGCAATCGCCAGGAACAGCATTTCGACCAGTTCCGCGGGCTCGCCGCCGGCATTGAGGAAGCCGGTCATGTGATATTTCAGTTGCGGTTGCACGCTGCCATGGGCCATCAGCGCGGCAACGGTCGCGATCTGGCGAAGGCCCAGGTCGAGCCCCGGCCGCGACAGGATGTCTCCATAGGCAAATTCAACCGTGAGTCGTGCCAAATCCGGGGCAACCTGCGCCAGACGGTTAACAGGGATATCGTAGCCCGCGCCACCGATCCTCTTCAGCACCTCGATACCGCGGGTAAAACGTTCTGCGCTGGTTTCGCCAGCGGATGCGCCCAAGAGGGCCGTCATGCCTGTCGTAGATCCATTCATCTGTGTTTTGCCATCGGTGATTTGTCGACCCGCTTCAATCGGCGCGAAAGCGGCTGCTGCCAGCGTTCTGGCTGCTGTGATCCTCTGCAGAATGCCACTGCGCTTGCACGTATCCATGTCTGATTTGCTCCTTCTCGAAGTCCGCGGAATGGAGCATACGGGCAGGAAGATGCAACAGGCCAAGACCAAATTCGTGATACCTTTTCTGCATGAGACTACGAATCGATCTACGCCAGCTGGAGTGCTTCGTTTCAGTGGCGGAGGAAGGCACGTTCCGCGCCGCGGCCGAACGACTGCACATGTCACAGCCGCCTTTAAGCCGCCAGATCAAACAGCTCGAGAGCGAACTTGGGGTGACACTGCTCACTCGCGATTCGGCGGGCGCGGAACTTACGACGGCGGGCCGCGCCTTCCTGAAGGGGGCCAGGAAGACGCTGCTTCAGGCCGCAGAGGCGATCGAAACCGCACGACGGCATTCAACGGGAAGGCCCCGGCAGCTCAGGGTCGGTTATTCCAAGGTCTTCGACCCGGAGGTCTTCCCCTCCCTCGAGCCTGCCTTCAAGAAAGCGGTTCCTGACGGGTCGCTGGTCTTCGTTGCCGCCATTTCCGTCGAGCTCATCCGGCGCCTGCGGCGTGGCGCGCTCGATGTCGCCTTGATCGGACTGCCCACCGCAACAGGGGAGCTGGTGGTTGAACCGCTGCACAAAGAGCCGCTGGTCGCGGTAATCCCTGCACGGCATCCGCTCGCGCGGCACAAAGTCCTGTCGATCGCGCAGTTGAATGACCAACCCGTGTTCTGGCCGCAGCGCCGAACAAATCCCGGATTCTTCGATTACTACGAGGAAGTGTTCGCGAAGCTCGGACATGCGCCGAGCCGCAGACTGACGGAACCCGCGGATCACCACCTCCTGCTGGCCGAAGTGGCAAACGGACGGGGCATCGGCTTCATACCTAAGTCGATGACGAAGATGCGGCGCGCCGGTGCGACTTTCAGGCCACTCAAGGAAAGGGAATTCTGGATCGGATTTGGCCTCGCCTACAGGGATGCGCAACACAGACCAGAGTTGGATGCGTTGTTACGCATCGCGCGGCGCAAAACGGTGTTGCTGCCTCGGGGCATGGAATAGCCACGTCACATTCGTCCGCTTATGGGCCGCACTGAAACCTGGTCGCCGCTGTGCGGCTCGGCAGCCCGTTTAGCCAGTCCTGCCCTTGCGATGCGCCATGTGGATCACGCGAGATCGAACCTGTAAAGTCTTGTAGGCGTGTCTGCCAGGACAACCCTGCGCTCTTCTTCAACCGGGAGAAGCACGCGTAGAAGTTCGAGCGCGTGAGTAAAATCCTCGTCTGCTTCAAACTGCGTATGCGGCCAGTCGCTGCCCCACATAAGGCGATGCACGCCAAAGGCCGCTTTCAGAAAATGAAATGCCTGCTGCGCATCATGGTCATCCGGGCGAAGCTGCCGTCGATTCCGGTACGCGGCCGATATCTTCACCCACACACGCTGCGTATCGGCCAGTTCAAGAAGACGGCGAAAGCCTACGTCTCTTACACCGATATCCGGATCGGGCCTGCCGAAATGATCGACGACGACATTCATGCCGGCGTCCAGAAGCGGCTCGACGATGCCCTGCAGCCGCGCAGCTTCCGCATGCACTTCGACATGCCATTTCAGATCGCGGACATGGGCGAGCGTTTGCGCGCTCACCCATCTGTCGAGCGGCTGATCGGGATGTCCGATCAGGTTCAGCCGAATCCCTGCAATGCCCGCATTCGCCATCTCCGTCAGTGTGTCGATCCTACAATCACGCTCGATCACCGCGACACCGCGTAGCTGCTGCGGCGCGCGGCGCAACGCATCGAGCAGATAGCTGCAATCGGTGCCGAGAAAGCTGGGCTGCACAAGCACGCCGTGCGATACGCCGTGCGTGTCCAGTTGGGCAAGGTATGCGTCGAGCGTGGCGTCGTAGTCGGGCACGTAGCGACACTTTTCGGCGAGCGGCAGGCTGCGCTCGAATACGTGAGCATGAGTATCGACAGATGCAATGTGGGCTGGACGATGCACAGCCTGCCGGTGGCTCGCCTCTATCCCCGACTTCTCCATCATGGACGTTCCTTCATCACCATTCTTGCGCGGTTACGGCAAGTGTCTCGCGCGTCAATGCCTTTGCGCGTGAGAAAGCGCGCCTGTGTGTTCGGGCTCGAGTGTGGCTTCGTCCAGCATGCGGCCGCGTGTCTCGGGCAACATCAGCACGGACAGGACGACAATTGCGTAGGCGAGTCCCGCATCGATGCCGATCGCCGTTCCAAGCGACATGGTCGCGGACATGTGCCCGACGAGCACCGGAAATCCCGCCGACACGACGCGGCCGAAGTTGTAGCAAAACCCGACGCCAGTGCCACGCATCCCGCGCGGATACAGCTCGTTGAACAGCGCGCCCATGCTTGCCGGAATGCCCGCTGCAAAAAAGCCTAGCGGAAAACCGAAGAACAGCATCGCGGTATTGCCGAGCGGTAGGAACAGATAGGCGATCACCGTTATCACGCAGCAGATCGCAAACGCGAGTATGGTCTTGCGGCGTCCGATGCGATCCAGCAGCTGCGCACTCACGAGGCACCCGCAAAAGAACGCGACGATCACGACGGCGAGGTAGCCGCCCGTACTCAAGACCGACAGATGGCGCTCGCTTTTCAGAAACGTCGGCAGCCAGGTCATCAGCCCGTAGTAGCCGCCATGCGCACCAACGCCGAGCAGTGCGCCGAGCAGCGTCATGCGCAGCACTTGCGGAGAAAAGATGCCGACGACAAGGCCAGGCGTCGGCTGCTGACGCGCCCGCGTATTGCGCGCTGCGCGGGCCGGCGCGGCAGGCTCCTGCACGCCGCGTCGGACGTACAGAATCAGAAGCGCCGGAACGATGCCAACCCCAAACATCACGCGCCACGCAGTATCCGCAGGCAGCAGCGAGAACATCAGTGCATACAGCAGCACCGCTGCGCCCCAGCCGACCGCCCATGCGCTCTGCACGCTGCCCATCGCCTTGCCGCGATGCTCGTTGCTGATGGTCTCGGCCATCAGCACGGCGCCCGCCGCCCATTCTCCGCCGAAGCCGAACCCCTGCAGTGTCTTCAGCACGAGGAACTGCGGATAGTTCTGCGCGAACGCGCACAGGAACGTGAACACGGAAAAACACGCGACGGTCCATTGCAGCGTCTTTACGCGTCCCAGCCGGTCCGACATCATGCCCGCAATCCAGCCACCCAGCGCCGACGCCACCAGCGTGACGCCGCTGACGAGCCCCGCTTGCGTGCGGCTGATCGACCACTCGGCGATGATCGCCGGAATCACGAGGCTGAACATCTGCACATCGAGCGAATCAAGGGCCCATCCGCCGAAGCACGCCCAAAACGTCCGGCGTTCATTGCCTGAAATCTGGCTGAACCACTTGAACATTCCAGTCTCCTACCTCGTCGTTCCTGCGTGGGAACAACGTGTTTGTGAGGGCGCGCGATCGCTAGCGGATCTCGGCCTGATAGATGAATTCGCTGGCAGGCCCGCGTGAGCGGCGCCATTCGAGCGGCTGTCTGTCGTAGCCGTATGCAAGACGCTCGATGACGACGGCGGGCGTACCAGGCTCGATGCGTAACAGCCGTGCATGCAACGGGCCAATGGCTTCGACGGTCAGTGTTTCCGTGGCGGACGCTACGACCTGATTGCATTGCGCCTCGTACACGGGATACAGCAAGTCACCGACTTCATTCAGGTCCATCTGCGCAAACGCCGCAAAACGGACATAGGGCAGCCAGATTTCTTCAGCGAGCATCGGCACGTCGTCGATCAGCCGCAGGCGAGTCATCTGGATCACGCGCGCGCTACTCGAAATCTGCAAGATCGCGGCGACAGCCGACGACGCATCGACGACCTCGCGTCGCAAGATGCGGCTTTCTGGAATGCGTCGTTCGCCTTGCCGCGTCTGGAAGCGGAAGAAACGAAACAGGGAGCTGTCGAAGCTCGCGCGGCGCACGAACGTCCCTCTGCCCTGAAAACGTTCCAGCAGGCCTTCCGCGACGAGCAGATCGACAGCCTTGCGGACCGTCCCGACCGCCACGTCGTAGCTTTTGGCGAGCGCCTGCTCGGTAGGGATCGCTTCACCCGGCCGCCAATGGCGGGCCGCGATCAGAGCGACCATTTCGTCGCGCAAACGCTGGTAGCGGGGCAACCGTTCATCGGCAGGCATCGTAGTCTCCGTTCAATTCATATATATGATTTCATGATCAAGGCCGACGGTAGATCGGTGATAACCCTATGCTTACCTTTAGATTTGGCTTCCAGCGGGTTTGTACTCATTGTCGAGAAAACAGATTCGCCTAAACATATATATGAATTTTTGAGCGGAGATTGATTGTGAGCCAAACCATGAGTGCCGAGCAGGCTGTCGTGAAAAAGGTCGCCTGGCGGCTCATGCCGCTGTTGATCGTGATGTTCCTGATCGCCTTTATCGACCGGCAGAACGTCGGCTTTGCCAAGCTGCAGATGGTGCACGCGCTGGGAATGTCGGAAGCGTCATATGGTCTGGGCGCGTCGCTCTTCTTTATCGGCTACCTGCTGTTCGAGGTGCCGAGCACGCTTGCGCTGCATCGTTTCGGCGCTCGCCTTTGGCTCGCACGCATCATGGCGACCTGGGGCGCCATTACCGTGGCGATGGCATTCACGCATTCAACGGGACTTTTCTATGTGTTCCGGTTCGCACTGGGCGTCGCCGAAGCTGGCTTCTATCCGGGCGTAATCTTCTATTTGACGCTCTGGTTTCCGCAGAGTCATCGCACACGCATGCTCGGCTTCTTCACGCTCGGCAGCGCGCTCGCCAACATGCTCGGCTCACTCGCGGGCGGCTTGCTGTTGTCGCTGGACGGCAATCTGGGTCTCGCCGGCTGGCAATGGGTGTTCGTGGCAACCGGGATACCTGCTGTCCTCGTCGCACTCGTTGCGTTGCGCTTTCTGCCTGAGTCCGTCGAACGCGCCCCGTTCCTGTCGAACGAAGAAAAGGCCCTGATGATCGCGGCGCTACGGCGCGAGGCGCCGGCGCAAGCGGCCGCCGGGCATCCATGGCGGGCGCTCGTCGACAAACGTGTGCTGATGTTCGCGTGCGGCTACATGCTGATGTCCACCTCGCTCTACGGCGTGACCTACTGGTTGCCCACGCTGCTGAAAAGCGGCGGCGTCTCGCATTCGTCGCTCAATGGCCTGCTCAACATGATTCCGTGGATGCTCTCCGCGCTGCTTCTGCTGTGGCTGCCCGCGAAGCTGAAACGCGAGGGTGTGGTGCTCAGCTCGATGGCGTTGGTTGCGGGCGTCGGCGTGATCGGCTTCGCGCTAAGTCTCGTGCTGCCGGGTCTGCCGCTGCAATTTGCCGCGCTCGTGCTGGGCGGCGCATGCATTCCCCTGCTCTATCCATGCTTCTGGTCGCTGCCCCCGCGATACTTCACGGGCGCCCGCGCTGCAGCCAGCATTGCGGCGATCAATTCGATTGGCAATCTCGGAGGCTTCTTCGCGCAGAACCTGATGCCTTACATAGGAAAGGTCGCGGGCAACGCAAGTGCTCCGATGCTCGTGCCCGTCGTTTGCCTGACGTTGCTCGGCTTGGGGATGTCGATCGCGTCGGCGCGAACCAAAGCGGGCGAGCGCGTGCGGATAGCGGCGCGGCAGTAATTATCTTGCGACGCACGTACTGGATGGTGGCATGGCGTGCGTCGCTTATAGCATCGACGGTGGGTTTTGCGCGTTGCGGATGGGCGAGGACGCGCATTGACACATTTATCGTCGCAACGTTGACAGATTCAATGCGATCTACGGCTCAGACCCGGGCAAGCACTCGTGGTATCTCGTCCACAAGCGCGTCGATTGCGACGCGTACCTTCGAGGGCAGATGTCGCGATTGCGGGCGGATGACGTGAACCTCGGCGCCCTGCACGCTGTTGCTATCCATCACGAGCGACAGCCGGCCGTCACGCAGATAGGGCGCCATGAGCCAGCATGGTAACCAGGCGAGGCCTGCGCCCGCAGCCGCTGCGTCGGCGATGGCCTGGAGGTCGTCATAACGCAGGCGCGCGGACAGTCGGCACTCCTGCACCTCGCCGTCGGCGCCGAGCACTCGCCATGGTGTGCTTTGTCCACCGCGGCCGTAAGCGATGCTGACGTGCGAGCCGAGTTCGGCGAGGCCCGACGGCCGCCCGTGTCGATCGAGCCAGGCCGGAGACGCGCAAATGCCCATCCGCTGAACGCCGAGCCGGCGCCCGACAAGGGTTGCATGGTCCGGCAGCGGTCCAATCCGCACGGCGATATCGAAGCCGTCCTCGACCAGGTCCGAAACGCGATCGCTGAACGACATCTCGACGTCGAGCAACGGATGGCGCTCGACCAGCTTCAGCATCACGGGTGCGACGCACTGCCTGCCGAACAGCACCGGCGCGGTGATGCGTAGCCGCCCGGACGGATCGCGGCGGCCCGCCTCCAGTGTCGCCTCGACCGCGCCGAGTTCGGCCATCACGCGTCGGCACTGCTCATAGTACGCATGTCCTTCGTCGGTTAGGCTCAGATGGCGGGTGGTTCGCTGCAGCAGTCTCACTCCGAGACGCTGCTCGAGCCTCGCGACAATCTTCGCGATCGCCGAGCGCGTGACACCAAGGCGTTCGCCCGCTGCGGCGAAGGTGCCGGCATCCACGACATCCACAAATTCCGCAATGCCTCTTAGCCGATCGTCCATCGTGCGAGCTCCCGATACCGCGGTTTATGTTTCCTGCCAGGCGACGATAAGTCGTCAAAATCTCGTCAATGTGTCCTTTCCCGCAACACTAACATAGGTGCTTCTACCCGATGAGGAGTTGCTATGAACGCATGGAAACTGAAACCCGGCGCCGGTATCTCCGGCCTGAAGCGCAGCGACGCGACCATGCGATCGCCGGGGCCGACCGAGGTCGTTGTCAAGGTTCACGCGGCGTCGCTGAACTATCGGGACCTGATGTTCGCCCGCGGTGACTATCTCGGCATTGGCGATGCGCCGCTGATCCCGCTGTGCGATGGCGCGGGCGAAGTCGTCGAGACCGGCCGCGACGTGAGCCGCTTCAAATCGGGCGATCGCGTGGTCAACACATATTTCCCGCGTTGGATCGACGGCGCTCCGGCACCGTGGAAAGTCGACAGTTCTCCCGGCGCCAAAGTCAACGGCGTGCTGGCCGAGCGGTTCCTCGTCGACGAAACGGCTCTTGCGGCGATCCCGGCACACCTGGGTTATGAAGAAGCCTCCACGTTGTCGTGCGTCGGCGTCACCGCGTGGAACGCGCTATTCGTGGACGGCGACGCGAAACCCGGTTCCACGGTGGTGCTGCTCGGCACAGGCGGGGTGTCGATCTTCGCGCTGCAGCTGGCGCGCGCGGCGGGTCTGCGCACGATCATCACGTCGTCGAGCGATGAAAAACTGGAACGCGCTCGGAAACTCGGCGCCGATGAGACGATCAACTACCGCGCCAAGCCGGAATGGCAGAACGAGGTTCTCCGGCTGACCGATGGGGTAGGCGCGGATATCGTGCTGGAGATCGGTGGACGGGACACACTGCCGCGCTCGGTGGCCGCGACGAAAATGGGCGGCCTCGTGTCGGTCATCGGTGGTGTGAGCGGCTTCAGTGGACCGGAGCTTGGACTCCTGCCGGTGATCGGGGGCATCAAGCGGTTGCATGGAATCATGGTGGGCAGCCGCTCGATGCTCGACGAGGTTGTCAGGCTCGTGTCCGCGCATCGAATCCGGCCGGTGGTCGATCACGTCTTTGGCTTTGACGACGCGCCCGCCGCGTACAGGCATCTTGAGTCCGGACAGCACTTCGGTAAGGTGGTGGTCCGGATAGACGCCTGAACCCCTGTACTGATGAGGGTTCGGCGATGTCTGGATACGCGGGCATGAGGCCTGGGGATGTTGTCGAACCGCGTGGGCGGCAGTGATCCACTCTGAATGGCCGGTGTGTGGAGCGCTTCGAAAGAGCCTGTCAGATTTTTAGTGTGCCGAGGTCATGAGACGATAACGGAAATAACGTCCTATGACCGAAACAACAGTGACCAAGAAGAGCAAGAACCCGAAGGCGCCGAGGCTGTTCCCCGACGAGTTGATCGATCAACTGCTGGCGCAGGTGCAAAGCAAGGATGCCGAGTCGATTCTGGGCGAATCAGGCCTGGCCGGCCAACTAAAGAAGCAACTGGCCGAGCGCATGCTCGCGGCGGAACTGACGCACCACCTGGAGAGCGAGGCCGGACAAGGCAGGAGCAGCAATCACCGCAACGGCACCAGCCCCAAGACGGTCATCACGCCCAACGGCGAGCTGAAGCTGGACATTCCACGCGATCGGGAGGCGACGTTCGAGCCCCAACTGGTCGGCAGGTATCAACGCCGCCTGCCGGGCTTTGACGACCACGTCATCAGCATGTATGCGCGCGGCATGAGCGTGCGCGAGATCCAGGGCCATTTGCTGGAGCTGTACGGTCTGCAGGTGTCGCCTGATCTGATTTCGACCGTCACAGATGAAGTACTGGCCGAGGTCGAGCAGTGGCAGCAACGCCCGCTCGAAGCGATGTATCCGATCGTGTATTTCGACGCGCTTCGGCTGAAGATCCGCGACGAAGGCACGGTCAAGAACAAGGCCGTCTATCTGGCGCTGGGCATCCGGGCCGACGGCCGCAAGGAAGTGCTCGGCTTGTGGATCGAACAGACCGAAGGCGCCAAGTTCTGGCTGAAGGTCTTCAACGAACTGAAGAACCGCGGGTTGCACGACATTCTGATTGCGGTCGTGGACGGCCTGCGCGGCTTTCCGGAAGCGATCGAGGCGGTGTATCCGGCCGCGCAGATCCAGACCTGCATCGTGCATTTGATCCGCAATTCGCTGAATCTGGCGGGCTGGAAGGACCGCAAGCTGCTGGCGGCCGCGCTCAAGCCGATCTATCAGGCCGCCACGGCCGCAGCGGCGGCAGCGGCGCTCGAGGTCTTCGCACAAAGCGAGTGGGGCCGCAAATTCCCCACCGTCGCGCCGATGTGGCAACGCCAATGGGAGCAAGTCATCCCGTTCTTTGCCTATCCGCCAGAGGTGCGCAAAATCATATATACGACAAACGCGATTGAAAGCATGCACATGCAGTTGCGCAAGATCGTCAAGAATCGCGGCCACTTCCCCAGCGACGAAGCCGCCAGCAAGCTGCTGTATCTGGCCTTGCGCAACATCGAAAAGGATTGGAAGATGCCGCCTATTACCTGGCGGCAGGCAGTCAAATCAGTTCGCCATTATGTTCGGCGAGCGGTTCACGAACGCCATGAGCTGAGATCTTTTAACCGACCTCGGCACACAAAATTCCTGACACCTCCCTTCGAAAGGCCCAGTACGACCCTTCTCGGTCATCCCCTCGTCTCGCTGTCCTTCTCACCTAGTCCGCCCTCAAACGATTGCTGCCCAGGAACCCCCAAGCGGGGGCGGGGTTGCTCCCTCATTGCGAGCTTCGGGAGGCCGTCGCAGAAGCTGTCTCACCTTTGCCTTTGCTTCCCCGAGTGCATCCAATCGAAGCGATACGATCAGCCTGGCTATTAGAGGCCGAGATCTGACAAGCCGGGATGATCATCCGGACGGCGGCCGAGCGGCCAATGGAACTTCCGCTCTTCTTCCTTGATTGGCAAATCGTTGATGCAAGCGTAGCGATTCACCATCAGACCGTCCTCGCGGAACTCCCAGTTCTCGTTGCCATAGGACCGGAACCAGTTACCAGAGTCGTCACGCCATTCGTAGGCATAACGCACGGCGATCCTGTTACCAGTGAACGCCCACAGCTCCTTGATGAGACGATACTCGTGCTCCTTCGACCATTTGCGCTCAAGGAACCCTCGGGCTTCATTGCGGCCGTTTGCGAATTCAGCACGGTTGCGCCAGCGAGTGTCCAGGCTATATGCGAGGGACACTTTGGCAGCGTCGCGGGTGTTCCAGCCATCCTCGGCCAGGCGCACTTTCTCGACGGCGGATTCGCGTGTGAAAGGAGGGAGCGGCGGACGGATTTCAGTATTAGTCGACATGGTATTACCTCAGTGGTTGGTGGATGAAGACCCGAGACCGGGCCGAAGGTTGGATAAGAGCAGTGCTGCGAGTCCTTGATCGCTCGGTCTGGCGATTAACCCGTGTACATGGCGGACTTCGCTCGCTTACGCCGCAAAGGTGATGTAACCGCCAGAGTGCGTCATGATGTGCGCCCAACGCACGGCCGCGTACAGGCCCTCGGCGCACGCAAAGTCGCTGCCGTCAATCGCGACGACCCACTGGTCTTCTTTGAGGCGTAGCGCGAGTCGTTGGTGGTCGACCAGATCGCTGTACCAGCGCCATGTGGCTAAGTTTGGCTCGTCCGACTGCAGAGCTTGATGAAGGACAGCGACTTCGTAATGTGAGTGGCTCATGACAGTCTCCGTGAAGTACCGACCTTCATATGATGTAGACCGGCCTGTATCCGATGGGCGACGCGATTGCCCGGGTTCGGTTCGTTCGCCAGGCAAACTAGCGAGCGAATCGTTACGACTGAATGTGGCGAGAATGAAGCACGCGGACATGCCAGGACTTGCGCGATACTTCAGATCGCGTGGCGTCTAGTATCCGCGCTGCCGTTGGACGGCTATTGGCCGAAATAGATTGGCTGCATGCCGTCGTTGTCGAGGTGACGAGCAGTCTTGGGAACACCCGCTGACGACGAGCCTGCCTCGGCGACACCGCCATAGCTCGCATCCCCGCGTTGCGCTGCCAGGCGTGCTTCGGCCGCCTGAATCTCGGCGGGGTAGTTGGGGTCTTCTCCACGAGACTGGTCGTAGCCCACAGCACGCAGTTGCGCGAGTTCCGCGTGAACCTGGGCGCGAGTCAATCCGGATGTGTCAGTGCCTGCGAAAACGGGGCTGGTGACAGATGCAGCGATAACGAGTACGGCAAGGAAGCGAGATTTCATGATTCTCTCCAAAGAAACAGTGACGACGGAGCAAGAATGCATCAATCCGGCTATAGGGTCTAAGACCGATATCCTATGTTCTCTATAGGCTAAGCTAATACTTCTGGTGATGGGTTGAGAAGCCCGTTTTCTGACCAGACTGCAGACTTCTCGGAATGCGCCGTTGCTAGCTTCCGTCCCGCGATTGCCGAATCTAGGCCCGGTGCTCGAGTTGCTTAGTGCCAACCCCAGCTGTCTTCAACGCCGCGTAAATCACAATCCAGTTCCTGGCCGAAGTCGAGCGCCCACTCCTCACCGTCTCACCGCACGGTCATGCTCTTCAGCTGAAGCTTTGCGATGCCGACACCACCGGCGCAGGTTGTGCGAAGCGGCGTAGGTGTCGGAGCTAACGGAGAGCGCGTTACGTGTCGATCTCCTCGCTTCGCGCGTCGCGCGCCGCGATCTCCATTAGCGTCGGAAGTTCTCCGTCAATTCCATCAACACCTGGACGAAGGCCTTGCTCGCTGCCGTCCGATACGCGTCCTTGCGTCGCAGCAGCACGGCCGTGCGCGCCGGCAGCGGCGGGTCGAGCAGCACGGGGTGCAGCTCGGTATGCTCGCGCGCGATGCCGTCGGGTAGTACGGTTGCGAGCTGCCCACGCCGCACGATCTCGACGATCGCACTGATGGAACTGACCTCGATGGCAACCTGCGGGCGAATCCGGTTCCGAGTGCAGTATTCGTCGATGTAACGCCGCGTCGCGAACGCCTTGTTCAGCAGCACCAGCCGTTCGTTGGCGAAGTCCTGCGCGGACAGCGGCTTGCGGCGCGTCGCACGCGCATGGCCGCTGCCGACGACGAGGCTCAGCGTCTCGCGAAACAAAGGCTCGCTTTCAATTTCCGCTGTGTGGACGGGCTCGAACGCGATCCCGGCGTCGAGCCTGTCATCGGCAAGTTGCGCTTCGATCTGGTCCTGCGCGATTTCCTGAATGTCGATCGCGATGCCGGGATGCAGGCCATAAAAACGATCGGTCACGGGCCCCACGAGATACGCCGTGAAGGTCGGCGTCACGGCAAGGCGCAGATTGCCGCGGCTCAGTTCGCCGACGTCATGTATCGCCCGCCCGCCCGCCTCCAGATCCTGTAGCGCGAGCTTCGCATAGCGCATCCACGCCGCGCCGGCATCCGTGAGGTGCACGTTCCGCCCCGAACGGTCTAGCAGCTGCGTGCGCAGCGTGTCTTCCAGTTGCCGTATCTGCTGCGACAGCGTGGGCTGCGAAACGTGCAGCGCCTCGGCGGCGCGCGTGAAATTGCGGTGTTCCGCGACGGCCAGGAAGTAACGGATATGACGCAACAGCATGGCGAATTTCCTCGTTCTCGATAACTATTGGCATTGCCTATGGTGAGCATCATAAACCCGTCTTGGACACTATGACGGAACAGGTTCATTCTCTGTTCAACGCATCGCACTGAGCGACACCGCAACGAACGCCAGATTGAATGGAGCAGACCATGCAAGAGATCATCGACGGTTTTCTGAAGTTTCAGCGGGACATCATGCCCGCGCGCAGGGAGTTGTTCCGCAAGCTGGCCACCAGTCAGACGCCGCGCACACTGTTCATTTCCTGTTCCGATAGTCGCATGGTTCCCGAACTGGTCACGCAGCGCGAACCGGGCGATCTCTTCGTGATCCGCAATGCCGGCAACATCGTGCCTTCGTTCGGTCCTGAGCCCGGCGGTGTGTCGGCAACGGTCGAATATGCGGTGGCCGCGCTCGGCGTGACGGATGTGGTGATATGCGGCCACTCGGACTGCGGCGCGATGACGGCCGTCGCGACGTGCAAGTGCCTCGACCATATGCCCGCTGTCGCGAACTGGCTGCGCTACGCCGACTCGGCGAGGCTCGTCAACGAGGCGCGTGAACATGCGGGCGAGCGCGAGCGCGTCGACTCGATGGTGCGCGAGAACGTCATCGCCCAGCTCGACAACCTCAAGACCCACCCCTCAGTTGCACTGGGACTCGCGCAAGGCCGCCTGAATTTGCACGGATGGGTCTACGACATCGAATCCGGCTCGATCGACGCGCTCGACGCCGCGACCCGCCAGTTCGTGCCGCTCGCTGCGCATCCCGATGTCACCGCGACGCCCGCCGAGTGCGTGGCTGCGCTCTGATTCCCGGCTCGTCACACCGACTGTCGATCTCACCAGGTTGATTTTTACCCAAGGAGCAACATCATGACCCAATCGCAAGTCACACCGAACGCACGCGAAGCATTGACGGAAACGATCGTCGACGCGAAGGTGCGCAAGAACCTCACCTTCGAAGCCATCAACGAAGGCACGGGCTTGAGCCTCGCATACACGACAGCCGCGCTGCTCGGTCAGCATGCGCTGCCGGAGAACGCGGCGAAGCTGGTCGCGGAACGCCTCGGGCTCGACGCCGACGCCGTGCGCCTGCTGCAAACCATTCCCGTGCGCGGCAGCATTCCGGGTGGCGTGCCGACCGATCCCACCGTCTACCGCTTCTACGAAATGGTGCAGGTCTACGGCTCGACGTTGAAGGCGCTGGTTCACGAGAAATTCGGCGACGGCATCATCAGCGCGATCAACTTCAAGCTCGATATCCAGAAGGTTCCGGACCCCGAAGGCGGCGAGCGCGCCGTCATCACGCTCAACGGCAAGTATCTGCCGACCAAGCCGTTCTGAACCCAATGATGCATAGACGAAAATTCTTACTGAGCACCGGTGCCGCGCTTGCTTCGGGCGGCCTTGCCCTCTCGGGTTGCACGATGACGAGGCCGCGCTCCACGTCGAGCACCAGCAACGCGCTGTACCCTACAAGGAGATCCGAAATGACTTCACCCGCAGCAATTCGCCCGCCGCTTCCCCCGTTCACGCTGGAGACGGCCATCGAGAAAGTCCGTCTCGCGGAAGACGGTTGGAATTCGCGCGACGCCGCCAAGGTCGCGCTCGCCTATTCGCTCGACACGAAATGGCGCAATCGCGCAGAGTTCGCGAACAATCGCGCGGAAGCGCAGGCGTTCCTCGAGCGCAAATGGAAGAAGGAACACGAGTATCGTCTGATCAAGGAACTGTGGGCGTTCGGCGGCAATCGCATTGCCGTGCGCTACGCCTACGAATGGCACGACGACTCGGGCAACTGGTTCCGCTCCTACGGCAATGAGAACTGGGAGTTCGGCGAGGATGGCCTTATGCAACGCCGGTATGCGTGCATCAACGATATGCCGATCAAGGAATCCGAGCGCAAGTATCACTGGCCCTTGGGCCGTCGGCCGGACGATCATCCGGGACTGAGCGAGTTGGGGCTTTGAAGCCCGGATCGTTACAACCGCGGTGAGCGATCAGCGCCCGACAATTCGGTAGCGAAGAACGACGGATTGTTGGGCGTGCGCCGGCGCGCCGTCGGGATGTAGCGACTTAAATGTCGTTGAATTATTCGCGACTTTTCGTTTGCTCCTCTTGGGTGAAAGTATGATCTGTGTCCGGTGTCAGCTCTGAGCTGCAAAGCAGTCTTTCAAATCGCCAGTCTGCGGAATCGACGATCGACCGCAGTTGGCCGGGTCCTGCCTGCTGGCGAACGTTTTTTCGTGACGGCCTCCGTCGCGCCGGCGAATGCACCAAACCGACCCATTGTCGCCGGTGGGGGCCGTCGCAGATTAAAAGGCAGGTATCAGCGCGGGAACGGACGTTCTGTGCCGTCACTCAAGGACACCGGTCAAAGCCGACAGTTAGGCAACGGCGTCGATGATGCCGGTATGAACACCAGGTATCCCAATGTTGAAAAAGCGAAAAAGCGCGCGATCGCTTACGGCAACGTCGGCGGTACAAGGTTTCGATTGGCGACAGGGCACGGCAGCAAGCTATGCCAGTTCACGCGACGCGTCGTCGTAGAAGATTGCCCCGAACCGTTTCGTCATCCCTTCTTTGAGTGCGGAGTCTGGCACCACGAATTGCCTCGTCGAAGTTTTTATCCGTGGCGACGTGACGATGATCGACGCTCACCAACCAGCTACCATTGGCAAGACACCAGCGAATGCGGCGTTCCTCGACAAGGTTAGCAAACCATCGCCAGATGTCCGCATCTTCGGCGTTCGCCGCAATCGCTGCGCTTCGCCGGATCTCTTGTGAATGATCCAATGGTTTCTCCGCCCAGTGAACGCGAGCAGCCAGTCATCAAGGGCCTCATAGGCTTCCGACGAGTTCGGGCACGACGGTGAACAGGTCACCGACGAGGCTGTAATCCGCGACGCTGAAAATCGGCGCTTCTTTATCCTTGTTGATCGCGACGATCACCTTCGAGTCCTTCATGCCCGCAAGGTGCTGGATCGCACCCGAAATGCCGACCGCGATATACAGTTGCGGCGCGACGATCTTGCCCGTCTGACCGACCTGATAGTCGTTCGGCACGTAGCCCGCATCGACGGCTGCACGCGATGCGCCCATCGCTGCACCGAGCTTGTCTGCCAAAGGCTCCAGCACCTTCGTGTAGTTCTCGCCGCTGCCGAGACCCCGGCCGCCCGACACGATGATATTTGCCGACGTCAGTTCCGGACGATCGAACTTCGTCACTTCGCGGCTCACGAACTGCGAGATGCCTGCGTCGGCTGCGGCTTCGAGCTCCTCGACCGAAGCTCTGCCGCCTTCCGCTGCGACGGCATCGAAGCCAGTCGTGCGTACCGTGATGACCTTGATCGGGTCTTGAGATTGCACTGTCGCAATTGCGTTGCCCGCGTAGATCGGACGCTCGAACGTATCGGGTGAATCGACTGCGGTGATGTCGCTGATCTGAGCGACGTCGAGCTTCGCGGCGATACGCGGCACGACGTTCTTGCCGTAGGCGGTGGCCGGAGCCAGGATGTGCGAATAGTTCTTTGCGATATTCAGCACCGTCGCTTCGACGTTTTCCGCGAGGCCCACTTCGAGTTGCGGCGCATCGGCCAGCAATACTTTGCTAACGCCCACGATGTTCGCTGCCGCGTCGGCTACGGGCTGCGCATTGTGACCCGCGACCAGCACGTGAACTTCACCGCCGATCTTCTTCGCCGCGGCAATGGTAGTCAGCGTCGCTGCCTTGATCGACGCATTATCGTGTTCTGCTATTACCAAGCTAACCAGATTCGTCATTTGCTTTGTCTCCGTGTCGACTGGAGTTAGCGCTTTAGCGCTTACTCCAGTCCCATGCAACATAGTTGCCGTTCTATCTAAAGCACCTTCGCTTCGGTCTTCAGCTTCTCGACCAGCGTCTTTACGTCCGGCACTGTCACCCCGGCGGAACGCCTGGGCGGCTCGGCGACTTTCAGTGTTTTAAGACGCGGCGTGACATCGACGCCGAGGTCTTCGGGCCTGATCGTTTGCAGCGGCTTTTTCTTCGCCTTCATGATGTTCGGCAATGTCACGTAGCGCGGCTCGTTCAGGCGTAGATCAGTGGTGACCACGGCGGGAAGCGTCAGCGACAGCGTTTCAGCTCCGCCGTCCACTTCGCGGGACACGGTCGCCTTCCCGTCAGCCACAACGACCTCCGAAGCGAACGTCGCTTGCGGAAGGTCAGCCAAAGCGGCGAGCATCTGCCCGGTCTGGTTCGAGTCGTCGTCGATGGCCTGCTTGCCCAGCAATACCAACGAAGGCTGTTCCTTGTCGACCAGCGCCTTGAGCAGCTTGGCAACGGCCAGAGGCTGCAGGTCTTCGGATGACTCGATCAAGACAGCACGATCCGCGCCTATCGCCAACGCCGTACGCAGCGTCTCCTGCGCCTGAGCAACACCGCAAGAAACCGCCACCACCTCGCTAACCACGCCGGCTTCCTTTAACCGCACCGCTTCCTCAACCGCGATTTCGTCGAACGGATTCATCGACATCTTCACGTTTGCAATGTCGACACCCGTGCCGTCCGACTTGATCCGGACCTTCACGTTGTAGTCGACCACTCGCTTTACACCTACCAGCACTTTCATACCGTCTCCTTCGAATCTGCCGAAGCCGTGCGCGCAGTCATCGGCGAACGGATCATGTCAGCTGCGCGCTCGGCTAGCATTAGCACCGTCGCATTGGTGTTGGTCGAGGTTATCGACGGCATCACCGAGCCGTCGACGATGCGCAGGCCGGTCGTTCCACGCACCCGCATTTCAGAATCGACGACGCTCATTTCGTCCTCTCCCATCCGGCACGTGCCAACCGCGTGATACACAGTCGAGCCATTGTCACGCACGTATTGCAGTAACGCCTCATCAGTGTCCGCCTGACGGCCCGGTACGGTTTCGTCGACGATATAGCGGGCGACCTCGGGCTGCGCGAAGATCCGGCGGCCGATCTTGAGCCCTTCCACCATCGTGTTGCGGTCTAGTTCGCTGCTGAGGTATGACGGTGCGATCGTCGGCGCTGCCGCGACCTCGCTGCTGGTGATGTGCACGTGCCCACGGCTTTCCGGGCGCATCTGCCAGACGCCGCAGGAGACGCCGGGCTCCGACTCCAGCACTCCGATCCGTCCCTCGGCGAAGCTGCCTGGCGCGATCACGAACTGCACGTCGGGCCGGGTTGCGAGCCGCGTCTGTGCGAAGCCGCCGACGATCGCCGCACTATAGGTCAGTACGCCGGTCCCCGACACGACGTAGCGCATCATCTCGCGCGCGAGCGCGAGTCCGTGCGAGCGCTCGTTCGCGGTACCTGCACCCCGGACCCGATAGCCGAGCCGGACTACATAGTGATCCTGCAAATTGTTGCCGACGCCCGGTAACGCGATGCGTGTTCGAATGCCCGCATTGTCGAGCACGTCCTTATCGCCGATGCCACTCATTTCCAGCAGCTTTGGCGTGCCGATCACGCCGGCGCTCAGGATGACCTCGCGGGTCGCGCGAAACTGGATCGGAACGCCCGCGGTCGTTGTCGCATTGATGCCGCTCACGTGCGTGCCGTTCATGTCGAGCCCGGACACCTGGACGCCGGTCACCACCGTGAGATTCGGCCGCGCCATTGCGGGCCGCAGATAACCGCGCGCCGCGCTGGACCGGCGACGTCCGTCTCGCGTTTGCTGGTAGTACCAGATCGATGGACCGCGCGTGTCGCTGTTTGGATCATCCAGAAACTCGAGACCGGCCTTTTGGGCGGCTTGCACGACCGCACCGCAAATCTCCGGCGGATTCTCCACCCGGCTGACCTGGATCGGACCATGCGTGCCGCGTTGCGGACTACTGCCCTCGGTCCACGTTTCGGAGCGGCGGTAGAACGGCAGACAGTTGCCGAAGGTCCAGCCCCTGGCGCCCGACTGCTCCCAGCTATCGATATCCTCCGCAAACGGGCGCACATAAAGCAGGCCATTGATCGCGCTGGAACCGCCGAGTCCGCGTCCACGCGGAAACAGGATTGCGCGGCCGCTGGTCTCGGCGTCGGCCCGCGTGCGATAGCGCCACGTCACGGTTGGATGATCGAGCAAGCGCACGAAGCCGGCCGGTACGTGGATGAACGGGTGACGATCGCGCTCGCCGGCTTCGACAAGAATCACTTTGACGTTCGGGTCTTCGGTCAGGCGGTTGGCGAGCACGCAACCCGCCGTCCCCGCGCCGACGATCACGTAGTCAGTTGTGTACGATTTCATGACTTCTCTCCGACGGCGGCCGGTTCACGACCTTCGAGTGCTGCGATCTCCTCCTCGGCGAAACCGAACTCGGCAAGTACTTCAGCCGTATGTTGTCCGAGCGTGGGCGGCGCACGGCGGTAAGCTACCGGGCTGCCGTGAAAATTCACCGGACTCGCGATGTTCGTTACCCTGCCCGCAAGCGGATGTTCGATCTCGACGACCGCGTGGTTATGCGCGATCTGCGGGTCCTGCGTCAACGCGGTGTGATAGTCCTGCACGATCGCGCATGGCACGTCCGCGGCGCTCAGATGCGCCACCCAGTATTCGGCGGTATGCAGCAGAAACTGCTGTTCGAGGATGACGTCGAGCGCATGCCGATTAGCAGTCCGCGCGGTGTTGCCGACAAAGCGTTCATCGCTCAGCAAGTCTTTGCGGCCCAACGCCCGGCAAAGGTTCTGCCAGAATTTTTCGGTGAAGCAGGCGGCAAAGAAATAGCGGCCATCGGAGCCCTGATAGTTGCGATACGGCACCATCGTCGGATGGCCGCTGCCGAGGCGCTCCGGCGCTTTACCGCTTCTCAGCGTCTCGCCGTCGCGCGGGATGGTGCTGAAAAGCGCAGCCGACAGCAGCGACGTATCGATGCGCTGACCTTCGCCGTGCCGTTCGCGATGCAACAGCGCCGCAGAGATGCCGAACGCCAGCAGCGCAGCCGCGCCGAAGTCCGGCAACGGCGCGCCGAGCCGAACCGGATTGCCGCCGGCTTCGCCCGTCATGTCCATAAGACCTGCGACAGCTTGCACGATGGGATCGTTTGCGGGCCACGCGGCGTATGGACCGGTCTGTCCGAACGCCGACACGCTTGCATAGACGATCATCGGATTGCGCGCTTTCACGGCCTCATAGTCGATGCCGAGCCGATCCACCGTGCCTGGCCGGAAATTTTCGACGACGACATCCGCGTGCTCCGCCATGCGCAGAAATGCATCGCGTCCTTTCGGCGACTTCAGGTCGAGGCGGATGCTGCGCTTGTTACGGTTCTGCGACAGGAACTGCACGCTTTCGCCTTCGACGAATTGATTACCGAGATTGCGCGAGAGGTCACCGGCCTTCGGTTCCTCAACCTTGATCACGTCCGCGCCGAGGTCGGCAAGCAGCACTGTACCGACCGGACCCGCGGTCATGACGGTGAGATCGAGAATGCGGTAGCCCGACAACGGGCCGACTTGCTTCTTATCCATGATTTGCCACCTGGGAATGCGATGCGTCCGTGAGTTCGGCACGGGGGTAATCGAGCACGTCGAAGGCGAGGCGGAACGGGTCGGCCTCACCGCGCGTGATGGTCAATGCATGACTGAAACGGGCGTCGTCGCGCTCAGGAAAGTCGGTGCGATAGTGGCTGCTGCGCGATTCGCGCCGCTCGATGCACGCCTGCACGATCACGTCGGCAGTCGTCGCCATGTTGTCGATCGTCAACGCATCGATCACCTGCGGCGGCGTGGCCCCGCCCCCTGCGGCAAACTCCGCGCGCGCCTCGCGAGCGGCGGCTAACGCGATGTTCAGACCGCTTTCCGTCTTCTCGACGAGGCAATGCGCCTGCATCGCTGCACGCAGATCGGAGGCGATACGTCGAGCGTCGAACGACGCATTCCGTTTCAGCGCCGTTTCGAGACGCCGTGCAAGCGGCGCCACATCGGACGTGCCGGGCGCCGCGCTGCCGCGTGCGAATGCGGCCGCACCCACGCCTGCGCGATGACCGAAAACCTGACCTTCTGCAAGCGAGTTGCCGCCCGGACGATCCGGACCGCGCACACCGCCCGCGAGTTCGCCGATCACGAAGAGCCCCTCGATGGTCGACATCGCGTCGGTGTTGGTCATCCGGACACCGCCATTCAGGCATTGAAAAGCAATCCCGACGTCGAGCAGATCACGCTTCGGATCGAGCCCCTTGGCGCGCATCCAGCGCAGGGTGTTCGGAATGGTGGCCGCCAACCGTTCCTCGGCGATGTCGGCGAAAGAGAAATGCACCGCGCCGCGTTCCGTGCCCCTGCCCTGCGCGATTTCCGTTGCGATCGCGATATCGATATAGCGCGACTCGTTCGAGATCGTGAACGGAAACACCTTCTCGTCCATTGCAGCCTCGGGCGTCACGCCCGTCGGCAGATAGTCCGGGAGGAATTCGCGACCGTCGCGATTGAGCATCTTCGGATGCAGGATGAAGCACGACTTGCTGAAGAGTTGCACGTAAGGGTGCACCATCGCCGGCCCGAACTGGTGGAACTCCATGTTCACGAGTTCTGCGCCGTGGCGGAAGCAGATCGCCTGGCCGTCACCGGTCATCTCCGCTGTCGACACCTGCTGCGAGAACAGACCGTGCGCGCCGCCAGTGCCAAGCACGACGGCCCCCGCCGAGACCACCAGCAGCCGCCGCGAATCGAGATCCATCGCAACCACGCCGCTCACGCGCCCTGTCGAATCGCGCAGAAGGTCGATCAACGCCGCCGGCTGACGGGTCTCGACACCGAGCTTTCTGCCTTGTTCGGCGAGCGCGCCCACGAAGGCCTTGCCGGTTTTGCCCTTCACGCCTAGCGCGCGCGCAAAGCTGCCGAAGTCGCTGCGGATGAGCTTATAGCCATCAGCGACGCGGTCGAACGGCACGCCGAGTTCGATCAGGTCTGCGATGCGCTTCGGTGCGTCCTCCGCCAGAACGCGCACCAGGTCGCGGTCGATGAAGCCGGCTGCCGGACGCATCGTGTCTTCGTAGTGCACGGTTGCGCTGTCGTCGGGACTGCCGTAGCCGGATGCCCCCATGCTCATGATTTCGCTGGCGCCGTGCACCGTGCTGCCACCCTGTCCGACCGGCGCCTTGGCCAGCATGAGGACCTTCGCACCGGCCTGTGCCGCCGACACGGCAGCACGCGACGCCGCGCCGCCACCGCCGACCACCACTACGTCGGCCTGCGCGTAGTCGACGCCAAAGCCGAATTTCTCCAATGTCCGAACTGCCGTCACGTCTGTCTCCGCTTACGATTTGAGCGCGCGCGCCACGATGTTGCGCTGAATTTGATTGGTGCCGCCGAAGATCTGGAACATCTTGGCTTCGCGGTAATGACGCTGCATCGCGTATTCGGCGGAGTAGCCATTGGCACCCATGATCTGGATGCCGTCGGTCGCGACCTGCACGTAGGTGTCCGACGCGAAGTACTTCGCCTGCGACGACTCCACGTCGCAGCTTTCGCCTTCGTCGAGCAGCTTCGCCGCCCGAAACGCCATCAGGCGAGCGGCATCCACGCGCGTCTGCATATCGGCGAGCAGATGCGACACGGCCTGGAAATCGATGATCGACTGCCCGAACTGTTTGCGGTCGTTCGCATACCAGCGCGCAAGATCGATTGCCGCCTGCGCGCCGCCCACGCACATCGCCGACAACGCGATGCGCTCCTTCGACAGCACCGCGGTGAGCTTCTTCCAACCCACGTGCAGGCCGCCAACGATCATTTCTTTCGGGACACGCACTCCGTCGTACACCACTTCGCAGGTCCGGATAGCGTGGCCGCCGAGCAAATCGATCGGATTGATGCTCAGGCCTCCGGATTCCTTCGGTACGAGGAAAAGACTGATGCCGTCGTGCTTCTTCGCTTCCGGATTGGTGCGCACCGCGGTCAGAATGTAGTCGGCCTGCAGCGCGCCGGAAATCCACATCTTGGTGCCGTCGAGAATGAAGTCGTTTCCGTCGGCCACGCCGCGCGTCGTCAGCGACGCGGCATCCGAGCCGGAGCCGTTTTCGCTCAGTGCGAAGGCAAGAAAGGCACGCCCTTCGGCTAGCTTCGGCAACACCATGGCCTTGATATCGTCGGGAGCGAACCGCGCCAGCGCGCCGCCCACCATGTTCACGTTGGCGTTCCAGAAGCGCGCGAGCGCGATGGTGTGATACGCGACGACCTCCAGATAGGCGGCCATGTCGAGATAGCCGCCGACGCCGCCGTACGCTTCAGGCAGCGTGATGCCGAACCAGCCCTGTGCGGCGGCCACGTTCACGAGTTCCTGTGGGAAGCGCTTCTCTTCGTCGCACTGGCGAACGTACTCCGGCGATGCATGGCGCGTCAGCACCCGATTCACCGAATCTCGAAATTCGAATTGATCGGCATTCAGATAGGGTTTCAGGTCACGCCGGTTGACCAGATTGCTTGCGTATTCGGGATTCACTCTGTCTCCTCCTTGTCCGATCAGGACGCCTTGCGTTGAGCCATGTCTTGTTCGGCTTGGCCGAGCGGGATTGCACGCAGCATCTCCGAACGCGACTTCGCCCCCGTCATCAGGAACGCAAGATCCGAGCCGCTGAGAATGAAACGCGCGCCTTTTTGCACGTAGGCGGTCATCAGTGCCTCGTCGTACACCCCGCCGACGCCCGGCACCTTGCCGTGCCGGTGACATGCGGCGCACACCGCGTCGACGGCGGCCGCTACGCGCACATGGCCGAGTTGTCCGGTGATACCGAGATCCGCCGCGAGATCGGTCGCGCCGACCAGCAGCACGTCGATGCCGGGCACCGCCGCGATCGCGTCGGCGTTCTCGAGACCTTCGCGGGTCTCGATCATCGCCACGACCAGCACCTCTTCGTTGATCGCGCGAACCACATCGGCGATCGGAAGAGCCTGGAAGCCGACCTGCGGCAACATGCCGGGGATCGACCGCCCGCCGGCAGGCGGGAAGCGGCACATGTCGGCGATCCGCGCGGCCTGTTCGGGCGTACTCACGTGCGGCACCACGATGCCCATTGCGCCGGTATCGAGCAGTCGAGTGGCGTGGAACGGCTCGTGCCCCGGCACGCGGATGATCGGCGTCACACCGCCCACCAGAGCGGCCGCGCAAATCTGCGCGGCCGTGTCGACGTCCATCGAATTGTGTTCCATATCGATGAACAGCCAGTCGAAGCCCGCCGTCTGCGCGATCTGCGCGATGTCGACGGTGCGGGCCTGGCGCAGCCCCATGCCGAGTGCCAGTTCACCCGCGGCGAGTTGCGCTTTCGCGTGATTCTTGATGGTTCTCATGAGGGATTCCATTCAGGCGGTGCCGTCGAGAGGCTCGTCGTTCGCCAGTTCGAGGTTGATGAATTTGGTGTCCATGTAGTCGCGGATCGCGTTCGGTCCGCCTTCGCGTCCGAACCCGCTGTCCTTGCTGCCGCCGAATGGCGTCTCCGCCGTCGATGCCACGAACGTGTTCACGCCTACCACGCCGGCCTGCAAGCGCTCCGTGGTTTCCAGCGTGTTGCGCATCGAGCGCGTGAAGACGTACGCCGCGAGCGCGAACGGCAGCCGGTTCGCCTCGGTGATGACTTCGTCCATCGTCGCGAACGGGGTGAGCGTTCCGACCGGGCCGAACGGCTCGTCGTTCATCAGGCCGATGTGCGAAGCGGGGTTGGCGACGAGCGTCGGCTCGTAGAACCAGCCGCGACCGAATTGCGAGGGGCGCCGGCCACCGCATAGCACGCTGGCGCCTTCACTCACGGCTTCATCGACCAGACGTTCGATCGCGTCGCGACGCTTCGACGTGGTCAGCGGACCGAGATCGGTGTCCTGCTGCAACGGATCGCCGACGCGAAGCGCTTTGGAGCGCTCGACCAGCGCCTTCACGGTCTTGTCGAAGATCGATTCGTGGATGTAAAAACGTGTCGGCGACGCGCAAACCTGGCCCGCATTGCGGAACTTGCCGAGTGACGCGAGGTGCGCAAATGCGCCGATGTCGGCGTCGCGATGCACGATCACGGGCGCATGGCCGCCAAGTTCCATCGTGACCTTTTTGAGGGTCTTCGCGGACATTTCGACGATCTGACGGCCGACAGGCACCGAGCCGGTGAAGCTGATCTTCGCCACGCGCGGGTCGGCCATGATCGTCGGCGTAATTGAGTCGGCTTTGCCGATCACCAGATTGACCGCGCCCTCGGGAAACCCGGCATCGACGAAACAGCGCACCAGTGCCATCGTCGCCCCGGCCGCTTCGTTCGACGGCCGGATCACGATCGTGTTGCCGGCAGCCAGCGCCGGACCCATCTTGCGGGCCAGCAGTAGCAGCGGGAAATTCCACGGCGTAAAAGCGGCGACCACCCCGAGCGGCTCGTAATGCACCAGATACCGTCCGCCCTTGACGCGACTTTCGTAAGACATACCAAACACACGGCGCGCTTCATCGGCGAACCAGTCGATCGACTCTGCGGACGCATTCGCTTCCCCGCTGGCCTGTGCGATCGGCTTGCCTGTTTCCAGCGCGACGATTCGCGCGAGTTGCGGCGTGCGTTCGCGGATGAGCGCCGCAGCCCGGCGCAGCAGTGCTGAGCGCTCCCACGGCGTGAGCTTGCGCATTGCGGCTGACGCGTCGGTCGCGGCGCCGATGGCCTCGGTGACCTGTGCCTGCGTAGCCAGCGGCAGATAGCCCAGCCGCTGTTGCGTCGCCGGATTGATCGAAAGCTGGCCGTTGTCAGCCGTCGCGGCTTGCCAGCGGCCCCCGAGCAGCAAGCCGTGCTCGCGGTAGTGCCCCTCTAGTTCCATTTGCTTCCTCCTGACAGGTGTCCCAGATGTTCCCGGCTTGGTAGGTGCTTTCCCGGGGTTCACTTTGTATGCACTCTTTTTCTTATATCAACACCTTGACACCGAAGTGTCAACACTTTTAGAGTGTGTGTCAGCGAAATATCATTCGTCGCATGCACTTTCAGTCGACGAGGTTCACAAAAAGAACGCCACCGGCGCCGCCGAATGCGTCATCAGCACTTTCTTTCCATGGAGCGAGACGAAAATGAGTTTGTATTCCCGTCGTACCTTTCTTCAAACGCTCGGGGCCGCCACGGTGGCGGCGATGGGGACCGGCGCCTTGCCGTCGCTCGCTCGGGCGCAGACCGCGCAGTTCAAGCTGAAGTACGCGAACAACCTCGCGTTGTCCCATCCGCTCAACGTTCGCGCGAAAGAAGCCGCGGACGCCATCAACAAGGAATCCGGCGGCCGCGTCGAGTTGCAGATTTTCCCGAACGGTCAGATGGGCACGGATACCGACATGCTGTCGCAGGTTCGATCGGGCGCCATCGACTTCCTGACCCAGGGTGGCGTGGTGCTGTCGACGCTCGTGCCGGTCTCGGCGATCAACGGCATCGGCTTCGCGTTCAAGGACTACAACCAGGTGTGGGCAGCAATGGACGGCGAGCTCGGGAGCCACATCCGCACGGCGATCTCGAAGGTCGGGCTCGTCGCGATGGAGAAACCGTGGGACAACGGCTTTCGGCATCTCACGAGCTCGGTCAAGCCGGTGCAAAGCCCGGCCGACCTGAAAGGCCTAAAGATTCGCGTGCCGGTCAGCCCCCTTTGGACCTCGATGTTCAAGGCGCTCGACGCCTCGCCCACCAGCATCAACTTCAGCGAGGCGTATTCGGCGCTGCAAACCAAGGTCGTTGATGCAGAAGAAAACCCCCTCGCGCTGATCGAAACCGGACGCTTCTATGAAGTCCAGAAGTTCTGCTCGTTGACCGGCCATATCTGGGACGGCTTCTGGTTCCTCGGCAACGCGCGGTCCTGGGGCAAGCTGCCGCCGGACTTGCAGACGATCGTGGCGAAACACCTGAATGCGGCCGCGGTGGCTGAACGCGCGGACGTCGCCGCACTGAGCACGTCGCTGATCGGGAAGTTGCAGTCACACGGAATGGCGTTCAACAAGCCCGATATCCAGCCGTTCCGCGCCTCGCTGCAAAAGGCCGGCTTCTACGACCAGTGGCGCAAGAAATACGGCGATGAAGCGTGGGCGTTGCTCGAGAAGTACACGCAGAAGCTCGCATGAGCGCGGACCACCGAAAAGTTTCAGGAGAGCGAGTCATGACTTCCCGAGTTCATCCCGAGCAGGTGTTCGCCCACGACATGGGCGCGCCGAAGGAACGACATGCGGCATCGAAGGTTGTGCGCGTCGGCAGCGCACTCGAAACGGCCATCAAGTGGATCACCGAAGTGCCCGCTGCGTTGCTGCTAGTGGCCGAAGTGGTGCTGCTGCTCACCAACGTTTTCTGTCGCTACGTGCTGCAGGCTCCATTGATCTGGGGTGACGAACTCGCGTCGATCCTGTTCATCTGGCTGTCGATGCTCGGCGCAGTGGTGGCGTTGCGGCGCGGCGAACATCTGCGGCTGACGATGTTCGTCGCCAGAATGTCCCCGCAAAACCGCGCGTTCGCGGAAACGCTTGGAAATTTCATCGTGATGACTTTCGTGCTGCTGCTGGTACGGCCGGCAACCGACTGGGCGATGGACGAATGGATCATCAGCACGCCGGCGCTCGATCTGCCGAATGCCATCCCCGCGGCCGCGATTCCCGTGGCGGCCGTGCTGATGCTCGTGCTCGCCGTTACGCGGTTGCTCGAGCGCTCGTCACTGCGCGATTGCGTGAAGGCGTTCGCGCTGGTGGCCGCGGTCGCAATTGCGCTCTATTTCGCACGGCAAGCGCTCGCGCCACTGACCGCAGTCAGCCTGGTCCTTTTTTTCGCCGTCGGCGTAGTCACGATCATCTGTCTCGGTGTGCCGATCATGGTCGCCTTCGGGGTGTGCACGTTTGCTTATCTCGCAGCCGTCACCGGCGCGCCGTTGACGATCGTCGTGAGTACCATGAATCAGGGGATGTCGGGCCTGATCCTGCTCGCCGTCCCGCTGTTCATCCTGCTAGGCGCGCTCATGGAAGCGATGGGGCTTGCAGAAGCGATGATCCGTTTCCTCGCTTCGCTGATCGGGCACAAGCGTGGCGGCCTCGCCTATGTGCTGATCGGCGCCATGTACCTCGTCTCCGGCATCTCCGGCTCGAAGGTGGCCGATATGGCTGCGCTCGCGCCGGGCCTGTTCCCGGAAATGAAAAAGCGCGGTGCGAATGAAGGCGACCTCGTCGCAATGCTCAGTTCGGCGGCGGCCATGTCGGAAACCATTCCGCCCAGCCTCGTGCTGATCACGATTGGATCGGTAACCGGCGTTTCGATTGCCGCGCTGTTCACAGGCGGCTTCATGCCGGCCGTGGTCGGCGCGGTAGCACTCGCGGCAGTCGTGTGGTTCAGAAGCCGCGGGGAAATCCTCCAAGGCGTGCAACGGGCCTCGCGGGCCCAGGTCGGCCGCGCATTCCTGATCTCGCTGCCTGCGCTCGCGCTGCCCTTCGTGATCCGCGCGGCTGTGGTGGAAGGCATTGCGACGGCGACGGAAGTGGCGACAATCGGCGTGGCTTACACCTGTGCGGTGGGTTTGCTACTGTATCGCCGCTTCGACTGGAGCCGGCTCTATCCTATTCTGGTGGAAACGGCGTCGCTGTCTGGCGCGATACTGATCATCATCGGGTGTGCCACGGCGATGGGATGGGCGCTCACGCAGTCAGGCTTCTCCGCGCAACTCGCCACGTTGATGATGGCTGCGCCCGGGGGCAAACTGGGCTTCCTGGCGATCTCCGCGATTACGTTCGTGATGCTCGGCAGCTTTCTGGAAGGAATTCCGGCAATCGTACTGTTCGGGCCGCTCCTGTTCCCGATTGCGCGCGCGATGGGCATCTCGGACGTGCACTACGCAATGGTCGTGGTGTTCGCGATGGGACTGGGCCTGTTCGCCCCCCCGCTTGGCCTTGGCTTTTATGCGGCGTGCGCGGTCAGCAAGGTCGACCCGTCCACCGCGATGCGCCGCGTTTGGCCGTATCTGGGGGCTTTGGCGGTGGCCCTCATCGTGATAGTGCTGGTTCCGTGGGTATCGACGGGTTTTCTGCAGGCAAAATAAATGTATCGAATGGCACAAAAAAGGCAATGGACATGAAAAACGCGTTTGACAGTGAACTGAACGGCAAGGGGAACGCGCGAGCGCCCGAGGTAATTGCGTCGAAGCTGGAAGACATTCGCGAACAGGTGCGCGCCATGATTCAGCGGGGCGACTTGCGCCCCGGTGAACGCGTGAATGAGCAGGCGCTCGCAAACCAGATCGGCGTCGGCCGTAATTCAGCGCGGGAGGCCCTGCGCTCGCTCGAGCAGGCGGGGCTCGTGCGAATCGTCCCGAATCGTGGCGCCGAAGTACGGCGGCTGTCGCTCGAAGAGGCGATGGATCTCTACGAGATTCGAGCAGGGCTCGCACGCACCGCGGGACGTCTCGCCGCTCTGCGTCTGACCACCGACGAGGAGCAGTCGCTGAGCCTTCTCGTTGACAAGATGGACTTCGCCGTGGCTGAGCGCAACGCCCCTCTGTATCAGAGTCTGAACACCGAGTTCCACCGTCAACTAATGGCAGCGACCAAGAATCCGCGGCTGATCACGATCAACCAGGCTGTCGCAGATGAACTGACGCTTTACATTCACAAAGGCGTCTATTCGTTCGCGCAGATGCAGCGTTCCGCCAAAGAACACCGCGAGCTTTTCGAGGCGCTGCGTGCGGGTCAGGCCGACGCGGCTGCACAGGCTTTCGAGAATCACGTGCAGACGGGCAAAAAGCGCATGCTCGACACCGTGTCCACGAGCCGGTCCGAACGTTAATGAGCCTGGAGTAGCTTGTTGAAAACCATAGTCTTTCTGGACCGCGCGACGCTGTCGGCCGATCTACCCGAATTTCCGTTCCCGCATCGCTGGGTCGAATATTCGTCCACTACGCAAGAACAGGTGGTACAGCGCTGCCGCGACGCGCAGATCGTCGTGACCAACAAGGTGCCGCTGACCGGGAAGGTGCTCGCGCAGTTGCCGCAACTGGAAGTGATCGGCGTGCCGGCCGCAGGCGTCAATCATCTGGATGTGAAAACATGCCGCGAACGGAACATCGAAGTAGTCGCATGTCCGGGCTATTCGACGATCTCCGTGCCGGAGCACGCGTTCGCACTGATGCTCGCGCTGCGCCGCAACCTGGTTCCTTACTGGAACGACGTCTATGCTGGAGGCTGGAGCGGGTCCGCCACTTTTTACGCAGAACTGCATCCGATCGAGGATCTGCACGGTTCGACGCTCGGCATCGTCGGCGCCGGTCACGGCGGAAAGCGACTCGCCGAACTGGCGCGCGCGTTCGGCATGCGTGTGCTCTTCGCCGAGCGCAGGCACGCCCGGGCGGTGCGCGAAGGCTACGCTGCATTCGACGAGGTGCTGCGCGAGGCGGATGTCATCAGCCTGCACTGCCCGCTTACCGACGAAACGCGGCATTTGTTCGGTCTCGCCGAATTCGAGCGGATGAAGCGCAGCGCGTCGCTCGTGAACGCCGCGCGCGGCGGCATCGTCGACGAGGGGGCGCTGATCGAGGCGCTCGACCGCAAGCTGATCGCGAATGCCGCGCTCGACGTCCTCGAACAGGAGCCGCCAGCGGTGAATCATCCGCTGTTAGCCAGCGCGCGCAAGGATCTGATCGTGACTCCACATGTCGCATGGCGGACTCAGGTGGCGATGCAGCGGCTCGTCACACAGCTCGCGCAAGGCATCGAACAGCATTATGCGCGGCGCTGAGAGCGAAATTCGACGAGGTCGTGTTGCGCCTCTTCAAGCTGCTCCGCGCCGTCGCGGCTGAAAGGCCGAGAGCATCATTGCAATAAGCAGCTGTGGCAGAGGCCGGCGATGAGCCTCTATGGATTTGAGCTTTGCGATTGATCGGGAACCGGTCGAGGGCTTCGAAGCGGTTGCGCGTTAGCCGCAGGGTAAGTTCGGAGCTGGAGCCACCAGCCTCCGCCACCGCATTCGTCGCCTTTGGCGTGCAAACCGTGCTCTCTTGCAGGATCGTCACCTTTACCGTGTCAATCCGCGGCGCTTCTTCTTGGGAGTCGGTGCCGGTGCCATCGCCTGCCGGTCACTCGGATCTGCTCCTGGTCCGAGGCGACCAGTACTTTCCGCCTGCCGCCACAGGCCTTCCACCACTGGGGATCGAGGTGGGTGGGCTGCCAGGAGTTCGATTGCGATCGGGACAGGACCGCTCATCCAGATGCGCGTAGCGCAGTCGCCAGTATTCGAACGGATCAAAGCGACGTGGCAGGTCGTCAAGGCCGCGGTTATTGAATTGCTCAGGGCCGTCGAAAGTTTGTGAGCCGACCGCGCGGGACGCGCTTCCTCGCCGTACCACGTTGAACATTATCAATGCTTCCCCCTGTCGCTATTGGGCAAGCAAAGCCCGGGATTGACGTGCTGACAGCTGGGCGATGCTGACTGCACGCCATACGGCAAGTACGACATGCGGAGCAGACGTTCGCAGGGCTGTGCGAGAGCCGAGCCGAATGGCCGCTGATGGCCGACCTCTGCCTCACGCGACCGACTCAGCACGACCCCATCCCGTCATTCAACTCGAGGCACCGAGCGCTTTCAAATCCAACGGCCGTCTCTTCGTGATCTTTTAACGTGGCAGCACGAACCTCTTCAAGACGCGGGTCAGCTCGCTGAAATCCGATTTTGTCTCAAGACGCAGAATGAAGTCGAGGATCGCGTCGTCGGTGCTCTCGTCTACAACACCAGCGACGATGCTGCGGTGCTTGGCAATCACCTCGTCCAGGTTCAACGGATTCCGCGGATCGCCCTTGGCATACTGGGTGGCAACTGCGAGCGTGCGGCCGTCGGCCAGGGTGATCTCAACGCGTGCAGGCCACGCCGCTGGATATTGTGCGTCCAGCGCCGGATCGACGCAGCACGTTACCCTATCCATCAGGCGCTCGATCGCCGGGTTGGTGAATTCTGCCGGCGTGAAATCCACGAAAGAGACACGTCTCTTGACTAGACCGAGGGCGACGTTGAACGGCACGCTGAACTGCGCGTCGATCATCAGCCTCGGGTGACGCTTCTGTTCGATTGGCTCGCATACCAGCGGCATTGCCGCCTGCACCGTATGAACGACGATGCTTTCGATGGCTTCAAGAGGAAGGTCCGCGCGCACGGCAAGCTGCAGCACGGAATCGTTGATCGACTGGATATAGTAGTTGCAGGGATAGAACTTTAGCGCCGTCTGCGCGATGGCAAGCATCTCGCCTTCGCCCACGGCCAGCGCCTGCGGCAACGGATCGCCGGAATAAGCATGCAGGTAGCCATATTTGCCTTCGATGGAAGTAGGCGGCGCCGTGATTCCGTGCTGCGCCAGTTCCGCGGCGATCATGCCGGCATGCGAGGCCCAGCCGCCATGAAAGCGCTTGGTCCAGGCCCCATCAGTGACGAATTCGAGCAACCCCGCCGCCTGGCTGCATGCGACTCCGAGTGCATTTGTAACCTGCGCTGCATCCAGCCCGAGGAGCGTGGCAGAGGTAGCGGCGGCGCCCAGCGCGCCCGTGGTGCCGGTAGGATGGAAGCCGCGCGCGTTAGTCACTGCCGGCTTAAGAGCGGCGGCGACGCGGCAGGCAACCTCGAACCCAGCGACGACGGCGGTAATGAAGCGTTTTCCGCTAGCGCCCCGTTCTTCCGCCAACGCCAATGCGGGGGAAAAGACGAACGACTCATTGTGAATCGAGCCTGGAAGGAATGTGTCATCCAGTTCCATGCTGTGCGCGGCCATTCCGTTTGCCAGCGCGGCCCACGCCGCGTGCACCGGGTCGGGGCGGCCGAGCAGCGTGGCCCCACCGGGGATCGGCCGTGCGGCAGCCAACATGCGCATGGGTCGGCTTGAATCCAGAATGGAACCGCGCAGCGCAATGGCAATGTAGTCGATAAAGAAATGCTTGGCGCGCTCGACCACGAGGGGTGGCAGCGCCTCAAATTCGAGGCTGGTGCAGAAGCGGGCGAACGTCTGCGCGACGGTTGATTGCACGCCGGGCCTGGGGGTTGGAATCGCCATGAATTATTACCTCCCAGTACCGCATACCGCGGGCTATCGGGACATGGTAACGAGTCGCTGCTGCATTATAGCTAGTGCCTCATCGGGAATAGGGTTGCCGCTGAACTGACAATTCCTGCCCGACTACAGCCTGTCCGCAATCGGTCTCCCCGGAAATCCGCGAAGAACCAATATTTTTTGATTCGTCGCATGAAAATCGTGGGCCTTCATGCAGCGATCGCATGATTCGAGACCTGGCCTTCACGAACTCGGCAAATCCAAACGCACCCCCACCCGCTTCATCAGACCACTTCTTCCGCGAGATGAAATAGGCAATCCCCTCGCCTGACGAGCGCCGGCACGCGCTTGCAAACGACTTCGCCATCGCTCGCGAAATGACAGGTCACCGGTTCCTTGAGCGGCGTGTCTGGGAAATGGATGCGCGCCGCGGGCTGCCCTGCGACTACCCGATCGCCGAGTTCGACCAGCGGCTCGAACAGACCGTTATCGTATGCGTACACATAGTGACGGGCGCCCGCGACGCGAAGAAAACGTGTATCCGCAGGCGGCGCCTCGGGCACGAGCGGACCACTCAATGCGCCGATCGCGCCGAGAAAATGCAGCAGGCCTTGGCGCGCTTCGCGGAGTAACGCCGCATCGACAGTTCCCCCACCGCCCAGCTCAGCCGTGATCGACAGCGCCCCTTGCCGTCGCGCAGCCGTCGCCGCATGCACCGGGTTTTCCGCATGCAAAAACGCATTCGGCGACCCGAACGCGCGTAATGCGCGTTGCAGCCGCTCATTGTCGCCGTCGTCGCGCGGATCGATCGCGAGCATGTTGTTGCCACGATAGAGCAGCGAACTGCCGCCGGAATGAAGATCGATCAGATAATCCGCTCGCGCGAGCAGCACATGCTCGATGTAATGCGCGATCACTTGCGTCGGAGAACCTTGCGGATCGCCTGGAAACGTGCGGTTGAGATTGCCGTCGTCGAGCGGCGACGTGCGAAGACCTGCCTCGGCCGCTGGCGCGTTCGCTTGCGGCAACAGGATCAGTTGACCAGCAACCTGAGCCGCGTCGATTTCGCGGATCAGCGTCGACACGAGGATCTGTCCTTCATACTCGTCGCCGTGATTGCCGGCCATGATCAGCACGACCGGACCCGTGCCATTGCGGATCGAAGCGATCGGAATCGGCAGCCATCCATACGCGGACCGATGCACGGAATGCGGCAGCCGCAGATAGCCGGCTTGCTTGCCCTGCGCATCCAGATTGATTTCACTGCGAATCGGGTTGCTCGGCGTAAGGGTTGAACTCATTGCTTCGCTCGCGGAAGTAGCCACCTTCTAGCCGTTGCAGCTAGACGCCAAACGGAAACTGCCATTTGACCTTCGTTTCGCTGTTCGCCGCCGAATGGCCCGCACGAAAGCGGTGCTTCAGCAGCCACGTCGCACCGTACTGCAGCGTCGAACAAAGCAGCAGATAAACGACGCCGACGAATAGAAAAATCTGCACCGGGTACACCATCAGCCGATTATTGACCTGATTGGCGAGAAACGTAAACTCGGGCACGCCGACGATATAAGCGAGCGACGTGTCCTTGATCAGCGTGACCCACTGATTGACGAACGACGGCATCATGATCCGTATCGCCTGCGGCAATTGCACATATCGCAGCGCCTGCCAGCGCGTCATGCCGAGCGACGCCGCCGCTTGCGCCTGTCCGGCGCCAACCGCCGCGATGCCTGCATGCACCGAATGCGACAGATACGCGCCGCCGATCAGCGCGAGCGCGCAAACCACGGTTGCGAGGCCGGGCACGTCGATGTGCAACAGTATCGGCATCAGGAAGAAGGTCCAGAAGATCAGCATCAGCACCGGGATCGCGCGAAAGAAGCCGACCAGGGCAGTGAGCGCGAGATGCGCGGCGCCGCGCGTCATCGACAATGCAATGCCGCCAGCGAGACCGACCAAAGCCGACAGCAACGCCGAGACCATCGACATCACGACCGTCAGCGCCGCGCCGCCGAGTGGCCCATCGGGGAACGTGCCGAGCAGCAGATAGCGCAGCGTCGGCAGCCATTCGAGCTCGCTCATCAATGCCCTCCTTGCCAGAGCCGCCGGGCGCCGCTGTGCGGCGCGGCGCTCCTTTTCCACACCAGCAACACCGCTTCGATGACCGCGATGATCGCGATATACAGCACCGTCGCCGCGCCGAATGCCTGAAACGTCTTAAAGGTTTCCGTATCGACCTGCCGCGATACATACGACAGTTCCGCGAGCCCGATCGTCATCGCCAGCGACGAGTTCTTCACGAGGTTCATGTATTGCCCCGCGAGCGGCGGTGTCGCGATCCGGATCGCCTGCGGCAGGATCACGTAACGGAACGCCGCGAGCGGCGTGAGCCCCAGCGCCGCGGCGGCTTGATGCTGCGCGCCCTTGACGCCGCGCATACCGGCGCGAAATTCCTCGCCGACAAACGCGGTCGTATAGCACGTGAGCCCGACCCAGCCCGCGACGAATTCGAACGACGGCCACGCAATCGTCCAGCCAGATAGCGACACCGTGTGCGATGCATTGAGCCATTCCATCCACGGCTGCGGCAACAGCGTCGCAGCGCCGAAATACCAGAACAGCAATTGCACGAGCAACGGCGAATTGCGAAACGCCAGTACGTAGAGCGCGGCCGCACGCGCGAGCATGCCGTTGCGCGCATTTCGCGCGAGTGCGAGCCCGAAACCGGCGAGCGTCGCCGCCGCGCCCGCGCAGGCCGACAACACCAGCGTCATCAGAAAGCCATGCGCGATCCACCCAAGGTACTTCGGTTCCAGCCAGCCGTTCATTCTGCCCTTCTACTCAAGCGCTTTCGTTATGCAATGAAAAGCGGCCCGCCGTTTTCACACGGCAGGCCGGCTCTAAAGTTTCCGTCGGATCAGCTCTTCTGCGGATCGCCGATCTTGAACAGACGCGGCAACGGCGCGCGGCTCTCCGGTCCGAACCAGTGGTCGTAGATCTTCGCTGCGCTGCCGTCCGCTTCGAGGCCCTTCAGCGTATCGTCGACGACGTTCAACAGACGCGTCTCGCCCTTCGGCACGCCGACACCTTCATAGTCGTTCGAGATCGTGAACGGCGGGATCTCGTAGTTCGCCTTGTCGGGCACGTTCGCGAGCAGTGCGACGAGCTTCGGGCCGTCCTGCGTGATCGCCTGCACGTTGCCGGCGCGCAGCGCGGCGAACGCGAACGGCGTGTCGTCGTAGGCGACGATCGTCGCGTTGGGGAATTGCGCGCGCACCTGCTGTTCGTTCGTGGTGCCCTTGTCGGCACCCACGCGCAAGCTGTTCACCTGCTGCGGCGACGTCAGTACGCCCTTCTTCGCGATGAACTGCGTACCCGAGGCGAAGTACGGCGTGCTGAAATCGACTTCCTTCTTGCGCTCGTCGGTAATCGTGAAGTTCGCGAACACCAGGTCGACCTTGCCCGACTTCAGGAACGCGATGCGGTTCGCCGGATTGGTCGGCTGGATTTCGAGCTTCACGCCGAGCTTGTTCGCGACCGCGCGCGCATAGTCGACGTCGAGCCCGACGATCTGATTGGTCTTCGGATCGACGAAGCCGAAAGGAGCGTTGCTGTCGAAGGTGGCGACGCGCAGCACGCCCGCCTTCTTGATGTCGTCGAGACGATCGGCGTGCGCGGCGCCGGAAATCGCGAGCAGCAACCCCATCACTGCTGCGCCAACGAATTTTATTTTCATGGTTAGGCCTTTGTATTGGATGTTTTGTGTACGACGTGATTCACGACTGCCTCACGACAACGACCCGCAGACTGTAACAACTCCCCACGCGATGGCGAACCAACGAATCGTCACGAGCTAAGCGGCGAATCAGATATGCGGCAGGTGCTTACTGCTTGCCTTTCCACGGCACGAGCCTACGTTCGAGCGCGCGCATGCCGAGATCGAACAGCCACGCGATCAGACCGATCAGCACGATCCCCATCACGACCACGTCGGTGCGCAGGAAGCTCGACGCGTTGAGCACCATCTGACCGAGTCCGGCAGTGGCGGCGACCATTTCGGCCGCGACCAGCGTGGTCCAGCCGAAGCCGATCGCGATGCGCAGGCCGGTCAGGATTTCGGGCAAGGCGGCAGGCAACACCACGTGCAATACCACCTGGCGGAAATTCGCGCCGAGCGACCACGCCGCGTTGACCTGCTCGACGCTCGCGCTGCGCACGCCGGCACGCGCGGCCATCGCGATCGGCGCGAAACACGCGAGCCAGATCACGACGATCTTCGCGGTCTCGTCGATACCGAACCAGATCACGACGAGCGGCAGGTACGCGAGCGGCGGCAGCGGGCGGTAGAACTCCAGCGGCGGATCGAGCAGTCCGCGCGCGACGCGGCTCACGCCCATCAGAATGCCGACCGGTATCGCGGTGATGCTCGCGAGCGCGAACGCGCCGAACACGCGGATCGCGCTCCACAGCAGATGCTCGGACAATGGCAAGCCGCCCTGGATGCGGCCGTGCCATGCATCGACGAACGCATGCCAGACCGCGTCCGGTGCGGGTAGGAACAGCGGTGGTATCCAGTGCAGATGAGTCGCAACCCACCACAGCAGCGCAAACGCCGCAACGCAGATCACACTGAGCCACGCGGTCGGGCCTTCGCCCGGCATACCGCGATAAGGTCTGCGGCCGTGCGCCGCGCTGCGCGCCCGGGTCGAGTTACGTGCGGTGTCCGGACGTGTCGGCGCGTGTTGTTGCGACGATTCGATCACGCTCATCAGGCGGCCTCCCGCAATGTATCGTGCAGTCGCCGCGTCAGGCGCTCGCGCCACTCGATGAAAGCCGGCGACGACTTGACCGCGCGCGCATCGCGAGTCGCCAGATATTCGCGCGCGAACGGCAGTTCATGGACTTCGGCGATGCGACCAGGGCCCGGTGTCATCAGCACCAGACGCGTCGCGAGAAACAGCGCTTCTTCGACGCTGTGCGTGATGAAGAACACCGTCTTGTGCGTGCGCGCCCACACGTCGAGCACGAGTTCCTGCACCGTCTCGCGCGTCAGCGCATCGAGCGCGCCCATCGGCTCGTCCATCAGCAAGATCTGCGGATCGCTCGCCAACGCGCGCGCAATACCCACGCGCTGCTGCATGCCGCCCGACAGCGCATGGATCTTCGCGTTCGCATGCCGTTCGAGCCCGACCAGCGCCAGCGTGCGCCGCGCGATCTCGTGTCGCTGCGCACGCGCGATGCCGCGAAACCGCAAGCCGAGCGCGACGTTGTCGAGCACGTCGAGCCACGGCATCAGCGCATGCTTCTGGAACACGACGCCGCGCTCGGCACCGGGTCCGTCGATGGGCGTGCCGTTGAGCCGCACCTCGCCCTCGCTCGGATCGACGAAGCCGGCGATGCAGTTCAGCAACGTGGTTTTGCCACAACCCGACGCCCCGAGCGCGACCACGAACTCACCGCGCTCGATGCACAGATCGACACCCGCGAGCGCCGGCTCGCTCGCACCGGCGTAGCTCACGCGCAGTCCGCGGATGTCGAGCATGCTCATCGCGAGACCTGCTGCACGAAGCGCGGATTCACGGCCGCCGAGTAATCGGGCAACACGTTCTGGATCGTGCCCTGCGTCTTCAGGAACGCCGCCGTGGCTGCGAGCGATTGCGCCGCACCCGACTGCTTGCCGCCGCCGAGCCAGGTCGGCGACGCCTGCTCCGCGGCGCTCGGGAACGCGTACAGCGCGAGGCTCGCGGGCACGTCGGCCGGTGCCGCGCCCGACTCCTGCGCAACCGCCTGCACCTGCTGCGAGGTTGCGGTCCAGTCGGCCTTGTGATCGCGATACAGCGCGTCAGTATCGGCGAGCACCTTGACGAGACCCGCGATGAAGGCCGCGTTGTCGCGCTCGAACTGCCGCGTCGCGACAAAGCCGTCGAAGGTTGCCTTGCCGCTTCCCTTCGCGACTTCGCCCGACGTGATCAGCACCTTGCCGTTCTGCTTGACCTTCGCGAGCACGGGGTCCCAGATGTAGGTCGCATCGATATTGCCGCGCTGCCAGGCGGCGGCGACCTCAGGCGGACGCAGGTTCAGGATCTTCACCGACGACGGATCGACGCCCGCCTGCTGCAATGCGACTAGCGCATGAAAATGCGACGTCGACACATACGGTACGCCGATCGTCTTGCCCTTCAGGTCGGTGATCTTCGTGACACCCGAACCGTCGCGCGCGACCAGCGCTTCCGCGTCGTTGATGTTGTCGAGAATCCAGAATAGCGACAGGTCGACGCCTTGCGACAGGCCCGCCGCGATCGGGCTCGAACCCGCCTCGCCCAGCTGGATCGAGCCCGACGCCAGCGCGCGCACCACATCCGCGCCGCTGCCGAGCTTGCGATAGGTGACCTTGTAGCCGGTCGCTTTTTCGACGGCGCCGGTGGCTTGCGCGTAACGCCACGGCACGACCATGTCCTGATAGCCGATCACGACTTCTCGGCTTTGCGCGTGCGCGGATGAAGCGAACGGCGAAAACGCGGCAATGCCGGCCGACGCCGCGACGAAGGCAGCGGCGCGCAACGCACGTCGCACCAGACGGAGAGAGTGATTCATCGGAAGCCTTCGGGTTGGTTTTGGATGCGAAGAAGGTTCCGACTATAGGCACTTTCGACCAGCGCGGTTCCAACGAATCATGCATAGCTAATCACTGGAACGCAGCATTGCTTTTGCGTCGCGACTATCCGCCATAGCGCCAAAACTGCTTTGATTCTGAGCATTTGTTGGTTCGCTCGCACCACCGTCCTGGTTACATTGAACGACCACCACACGCGACCATAAGGACAATCGATGAAACCGATCCGGGGCTTTTCATTCTTCACGACAGCGCGCGACGCAATCGCCACCGTCGGCGAGCGCAACCGCAGCCGACGCGGTTGGCTGAAGACCGCCGCGGCCGCGCTCGCACTCGGGATCTTCGGCGCAGCCCACACCGCCCACGCCGCGCCGCTCGACGAGCTGAAACTCGACTATGCGTACTATTCGCCGGAAAGCCTCGTGATCAAGCGCAACGGCTGGCTCGAACAGGAGTTCGCCGCCGACCACACGCAGGTGAAGTGGGTACTGAGCCTCGGCAGCAACCGCGCGCTCGAATACCTGAACAGCGGCGCGATCGACATCGGCTCGACGGCGGGCCTCGCCGCCGTGCTCGGCAAAGCGAACGGCAATCCGATTCGCGCCGTGTATATCTATTCGCGGCCCGAGTGGACCGCGCTCGTCGTGCGCAAGGACTCGCCGATCAAAACCGTCGCCGATCTGAAGGGCAAAAAGATCGCGGCCACCAAGGGCACCGATCCGTTCCTGTTCACGTTGCGCGCACTGCATACGGCGGGCCTGTCGCGCGACGACGTCGAGATCGTCAACCTGCAGCATCCCGACGGCCGCACCGCGCTCGCCAACGGCCAGGTGGACGCGTGGGCCGGGCTCGATCCGCACATGGCGGCCGCGCAGATCGACGATGGCGCGCGGCTGTTGTATCGCAACGTCGACTTCAACACCTGGGGCTTCCTGAATGCGCGCGAGGACTTCATCCGCGACCATCAGGACGCGCTCGCGCGCGTGCTGATGGTCTATGAAAAAGCCCGCGTCTGGATCGCCGCTCACCCTGACGACACCGCCAGGATCGTCGCGGAAGAATCCAAGGTATCGCTGCCGGTCGCGAAACTGCAATTGAGCCGCAACGATTTCAGCCAGCCTCAGCCGGGCGCCCGGCAGATTGCCGCGCTCAAAGCCGCTGCGCCGATCCTGGTCGACGAGCAGCTCGTGAAGAGTGGCACCGATCTGAACGCGATCATCGATGCGCTGGTCGACGCCAAAGTCGCGCAGCCGGTGATTGCGACGGCGAGCAACGGCACGAAATGAAACACACGCATCAGACCCGAGCCTGCCAATGAGCACCGCGAAGAACTTTTTCACGCTCGCACGGAGGGATTCGTCCTGTCCGTCGTGTAGCGAACTCGCGCAACCGCCGCGCGCGATCGACCCGTTACGACTGTGGCGCTATGCCGGTCTCGCGCTGCCGGTAGCGTTTCTGGCTGTCATCGAGTTGCTGGTGCGCGCGTCGATTCTGCCGATGCATCTGGTCCCCGCGCCGAGCGCGATCGCGCAGACGCTATGGGATCTCGGCGCGGCGCGGCTCGCGCGTCATGTTGGCGCGAGCGTGATCCGCGTGTACGGCGGCTTTGCGATCGGCGCGGCGCTCGCGCTGCTGATCGGCGCGGCGATGGGCCTCAGCCGGCGCGTCGATGCCTTGCTCGACCCCGCGTTTCAGGCCTTGCGCGCGATTCCGTCGCTCGCGTGGGTGCCGATCCTGCTGCTATGGATGGGCATCGACGAAGCGCCGAAGATCACGTTGATCGCGATCGGCGCGTTTTTTCCAGTGCAGTTGAGCGTGGTGGCGGGCATTCGCGGCGTCGACCGCAAGCTGATCGAATTTGGCGAGTTGAACCGGCTGAGTCGGCGGGCGCTGTTCACGCGCATACTGCTGCCCGCGTCGATGCCGCAGATTTTCACCGGACTGCGCACCGGACTGAGCCTCGCGTGGATGTTCATGGTGGCCGCCGAGCTGATCGCGGCGACGCGCGGGCTCGGCTATCTGCTCAGCGATGGACGCGAAACCGGCCGCCCCGATCTGGTGTTCGGCGCGATCCTGTTGCTCGCGCTGCTCGGCAAACTGAGCGACGGCATGCTGAAAGCAATCGAGGTACGCGCGCTGTCGTGGCGCGATGCGCATCAGGTGTCGGAGGCCGCGCGATGAATCGGGAACTTGCTCCGTTACTCGAAGTACGTGGACTGACGCGGCGCTTTGGCGAGCGCAACGTGTTCGACAAGGTATCGTTCGCGCTGTCGCGCGGCGAGATCGTCAGTCTGGTCGGTCCTAGCGGCTGCGGTAAAAGCACACTGCTGCGCGCGGTGGCGGGACTCGATCGCACAGCGACGGGTACCGTGCTGATCGACGGCGTGCCCTTGCTCGCGCCGTCGCCACGCGTCGGCATGATCTTTCAGGAACCGCGCCTGCTGCCGTGGCTCAGCGTGGCCGACAACATCGCCTTTGCCGCGGGGCCGCACGCGGGAGACGATCCGCGCGTCGATGCGCTGCTCGCCGAGGTGGGTCTCGCTGGCGTGCGCGACGCGCTGCCGAAGCAACTGTCCGGCGGTATGGCGCAGCGCGTCGCGCTCGCGCGCGGGCTGTTCAACGAGCCGGAACTGCTGCTGCTCGACGAACCGTTCAGCGCCGTCGATGCGATCACGCGGGCGCGACTGCAGCAGTTGCTGCTCGCGTTGAAGCATGCGCGCGGCACGACGGTGCTGCTCGTCACGCACGATCTCGACGAAGCATTGAGTCTGTCCGATCGCGTGCTGTTGTTGTCTCCGGCGGGCGTTGGTAGCCCGAGCCGCATCGCGCGTGAACTGCCGATTGCACTACAACGGCCGAGGAATCCGCGCGATGCGTCGTTGGATGCTTTGCGCGAGGTACTTCTGGAGATGTAGCGGGCTGCGGAAAATCACGCTATCTCATACGCCGGGCTTCGACAAAAGCCTCGACATAACGCAGCGCCTGTTCGCACTGCTCGGGCGTGAACGCGTGAATGCTCGCCGGAACCGGATCGAAGCCAAGCTCGGTCGCGACCCACCGGATTGCTTTCGCGCGGGCTTCGAACGCGTTGACGCCATCGCGGCGCACCTTCGCGGCGACGAGCGGTTCGAGCGCGTCGTGCAGCTTGCTCTTCGACTCGCGCAACGTCGCGTCGGCGAGGCGGCCTAGCGGCAGGTTGTGTTTGCTGCGCGAATACACACCGATCCACGCCTGACAGGCGGTGCAGATCCACAGCGGGCCTTGATCGCTGCGATACGGGTAGGACTCGTCGCCGTAACGCGCGAGCAACGCGCGGTTGCCGCAGTAGTCGCATGACGGCTGCGGCAGTGCCTTGACGGGCTTGCCTACGCGCATGGGGAGTGCCCCCGGGAAATTTCGCGGTACTTCATCGCATCAGTCCGACTGGCGGAAACGGGTGGAGCCTCACAGTTTAATTGAATGCTCGCACCCGCAAGCAAGACTTAGCTTCTCTCCGCGAGCTCCATCACGACGCGACGCCGCGACGCCAAAGTTTCCGCCGACCTCTGCCGGACCAACTCCACCACCGCTTGCGGCGCCATCGCCGGATCGCCCGCGTCGAACGGCGGCGCTGGCGCATATTCGAGTTCGAGCTGGATCGCCTGCGCCTCTTCGACGCCCGCCAGTTCGGCAGCCACGGTCAGCCCGAAATCGATGCCCGCCGTCACGCCGCCGCCGGTAATCAGATTGCCGTCGCGAACCACACGCGCATGCGTCGGAATCGCGCCGAGCGGTTCCAGCAACGAGTGAAACGCCCAGTGAGTCGTCGCGCGCCGCCCGCGCAGCAAGCCGGCCGCGCCCAGCAGCAACGCGCCGGTGCAGACCGACGTCACGTAGCGCGCGCTCGCCGCCTGGCGGCGAACGAAGTCGATCGTTTGCTCGTCTTGCAACAGCGCGGTCACGCCGCTTCCGCCTGGCACACAGATCACGTCGAGCGGTGGGCAGCTTTCGTAGGTCGCGCTCGGCGTCAGCACGAGGCCGTTACTCGACACCACGGGCTCCCGCGTCTTCCAGACCAGATGCATCCTGGCGCCCGGCACCGATGCGAGCACGTCATGCGGGCCAGTCAGATCGAGTTGCTGTACTTTCGGGAACACCAGAAAACCGATTTGGAGGCTCATAGGGATACCTTGTCGAAGGAGAAATCGAAGTACGCCATCTGTCATTTCTTCCAGCTGGACGGATCGATTCTATGCGCGTAGTGTTTGGCAAGACTGCCATTGTTCCCTTGATTTCTGCCACCCGTTCTCACCTGTCCAGCGCTTGCCACTCCGTCGTGCTGTCCGTCTTGAACAAAAAACAACTGCGCACGATCTGCTGCGCCGACGCGCCGAAGGTAAAAAGCCCCGCCGAAGCGGGGCGAATTTCTATTTGACGGCCTTGCTCGTCGGCGTTATGCGCGGATCGTCGCATAGTCGTTCGCAGCCGCCCTTGCAAAGCGGCATGAGACCAACGCTTAGCTGTAGGTATCCATTGAATCCGCTGTTGTCTTGCGGATAGGGCGACTCTTCCAGATGGGTGTCGACATATATATATTGCGACTTCACTCCAAGTTGAATTAGGAATTCTTTCAACTGTTGCCCCCTCGACTTTGCTAATTCTTCTGCGTTCTTTTCGCCAACGTAAGCGTTTGTGACGATTTGAGCTTGAATTTCAACATCGGGCCATCGCCGCGCATTTGATACTAGGTCCACCATTTTAAGACGATAGGAATTAGGAATTCCCTGAAAGTTAAGCGGAACACTTTCTGTCAAATCTTCCGAAATAGTACATGCAGCCGCCTGCTGAGAAGCGGCGAACCAAAAAGCCGAAAGAACGGCGAAGGCGAATTTCTTCATGGGATCACCAGATCTTCTTTTGATTGAATTCGATTTGGGTATCGAAGTGCGCGATGTAACACGCGATGCTATCTGCGTTCCTGCAAGCCCCCTCAGAATCGTTCTGAGCCCAGTAACCGACGCCCGGACCAAAACCATACATCACATCGTCTGAATTGAACGTGTCGACATAGTGCGTGCACTCGTGGATGATTACCTTCAATTGGCAATTTGTTGAGACTGCAACGGGTGGCAGCATGCAAAAATGGGGATAAATTGCAATATATCGCCTTTTCGAATCTGGCTTGCATACAGCAGCATCGTTCGAGCCCCTATCGGGAACTATCGCACAGGAAAGCTGTACAATTTTCTGTTCGTCCCAACGAATTATTTTCTCAGGTTGCAGTTCTCGCATCGCGGCTGCAAGCCTTGGCAGACCGATATTCAATTTATCACGGATATATTGATCGCTCCGACCAAACCAGAATTTGGCACGATCCTGTGCTGACATATCCCAACGTGCAACATCTGCAATGCGCTCCTTTATGAGAGTTAACGCTGCATCTCGCAAACGCATTATTAACCCTCTAAATTCTTTATTGCTCATATTTGGACAGATAGGCGTCGTATTGATTACGACATTGGATATCGACCCGGGAGTGGTATTGGTAAGGGCTGTGCCGACCTCGGTCCATTCTTCATTCTCGTCGGTCTTGAAATAATGGCTATTCTTGTCCAAAAATTCATTTGTCATGCGTTCACCAGAGATAGAAGACTTACCTAGATCCACTGCCATTGCCCGGCAACTTCGATGGAAATCTGGTTCGCGTTATCTGTCGAAACACGCTGGGTTCGCCCTTGGGAATCGGTGACACCTTTCGCGATGACCCTCGAACCGACGCGAATCCTGTAACGCACCCCAGCCAGTCGCTTGCCGGTGGATTCTCTTAGCTCGAACTGCTCATTGAACCGTTTGGGGGAGCGTCCGCGACAATTGCACGCCCATGCGTAACCCAGCGCTTCGGCCATGGCGTAACCGGATTTCATCTTACGAACCCTGTCAAACGGAAAGAACTCGCCGGTTTCGGCGTTCAGGGCCTGTGCGTGCGGCATCGGCGGGAACTTTGAGTAGATCGAATAGGTGATCCGGCAAAGGTCGCATTCTTCGTCGACTGTGCAATCCGTCCCACTGCTTTGCTGTTTCAGTTGCTCCATTACACTCCTCAAGAGTTTTCAGGTGATACCTCGCGAATAAATCATCGAAACGGACCACGGTCAACCGCATTAATTCGGGATAAGCCCGTTTTGACAACTATTTACGATGGTGTCGGTTATCTCGATTTCTATTGCATATTCCTGCTGGCGCAGGACCAAAAAATGGCGGCATTGCGCCGCCTTTATCGTCAGGGATCGAAAGTGGTTAGTGTTGCGTCCATGAAGCATCCATCGCCGCCAGTTTCGCGTTCGCGCCTTCCGTGGTGTCAGCGAGAATCGCTGCCGCGTCCTCCGGTCTCAGTTGGCGCTGGCGTCGCCCCTTGCGTCGAGCGCAAGCACCGTGAACAGTTCCTGATCGCAGCGGTTACTAAACCTTGCGACTCCCGCCCCGTGGGTCGTTGTCTATTGCGATCAGACGCAGGCCAGCTAGACGGATTGATTCTATGCGCGTAGTGTTTGGCAAGACTTCCATTGTCCCCTTGATTTCTGCCACCGATTTGCTCACATGTCCAGCGCTCCCCGCTTCATCGTGCTGCTCGCCTTCCCGAACATGCAACTGCTCGACATCAGCGGTCCGCTGCAGGTATTTGCGTCCGCCAATGAACTCGTCGGGCAGCGCGGGCTCGGCAAGCTCTACGCACCCCGCGTCGTAGCAGCCGAAGCCGGGCCCGTCACATCGTCGTCGGGACTCGCGGTGCTGGCCGCCTCACTGCGCTCGGTGAAGACACCGCTCGATACGCTGATCGTTCCGGGTGGCCGGGGCGTTCGTCAGGCATCGGCCGATCAACGCCTGATCCGCTGGACGCAACGCCACGCGCCGCACTGCAGACGCGTCGCGTCGGCCTGCTCGGGCGCGTTCCTGCTCGCCGAGGCGGGCTTGCTCGACGGCCGGCGCGTCGCCACGCATTGGGCGCGTTGCGACGAACTCGCGCAGGCCTATCCGCAACTACAAGTCGAAGCCGATCCGATCTTCATTCGCGACGGCGATATCTGGACATCGGCGGGCGTCACCGCCGGCATCGACCTCGCGCTAGCGATGCTCGAAGAAGATCACGGGCGCGCGTTGGCGCTCGACGTCGCGCGCGAACTCGTCGTGTTTCTGAAGCGCCCGGGTGGTCAGTCGCAATTCAGCGCGGCGCTGTCGCTGCAACATGCCGACGACCGTTTCGGCGAATTGCATGCATGGATGACGTCGCATCTCGCAGCCGACCTGTCAGTGTCCGCGCTCGCGCAACGGCTGCATATGAGCGAGCGCAGCTTCATGCGCCACTACAAGGCGCAAACGGGCCGCACGCCCGCGCGCGCGGTCGAGCAGCTACGCATCGAAGCGGCACAACGCTTGCTGAGCGAAACATCCTGGTCGATCAAACGGATCGCGCTGCGATGTGGATTCGGCAGCGAGGAAACGATGCGCTGCAGCTTCGTGCGTCAGATGCGCGTGCCGCCGCAGGTGTATCGCGAGCGCTTTTCGTCGACGTGACATGCGCGGCCGGCGCACCCAATCCACATCACTCAGTAGCGGCGTTTGACGATCAGCGTCGCGCCCGTATCGTGAGAATGCAGTATCGCGACGCGCGCGGTGCCCGAGAACACCCAGTTGTCGACCGTCAAGGACAAGCGTCGCTGCGGTGACTGGCCAATCGACAGCACCGAACCGTTCATCTGAACGATGGACAATTGCGGCGCAGTAGATGGCCCTAGACGCAGAGAATTCGAAGCACTCTGCGCGGCAGCATTTGCAGCCGGTTCGGACACCGGTGCGAATGCCGGTCCGGACGACACCAGGGCCTTCGCGGTGCCGAGCTGGACATCGCGCGCAAGGTCCACGCTGTAGTAGTTCTCCATTTGCGCGTAGAACGGCTTGTCCCGATCCCCCTGATACTCCATCGCATAGCGCTGCTGCTCGAAGTAGCGCCTAGGCTCGGGAATGGGCGGCACGACTTCAACGGGTGACGCGACGATGTTAGCGACCATCATCGCTTGCGGCACATCGCCGAAGGGGCCTCCCGCAAACGCGTAGCCGCTCATCAAGACGAGTACCACTCCGACAATCCTCTCGTTTTGGCACGTCATCGGCATGCCTCCGTGAAGGAACTGAAACGTCACATGACACGGCGCGTCATTCGAACCGCGCGCCTGGCAGCGTCGCTTGCATTCAGACATTGTAGTCAGTGATTTGCGTACCGGTAGGTCAATGTGTGAGCTATCTCGCGCGTGTGGCGAAGACCGGCAAAAGCTTCTGGCGCAAAAGTCCTGAGTCGAACAATCCCGGCAACTCTTGCGAGGTTTCGCGAGCAGCTGCGTGGTCGGATCGGATACCTGCATCTTCAACCGTTGCAGCGTCAACGGTCGCGCTCGCGGTAGTCAGTCGGCGCGAGTCGGCCGGCCATTGAATGCCGGCGCGATGTGCAAAACGATCGATTGAATGCGCTTTCGCCAGGCGCGCGGCCATGCGAGAACGGCGTCGGGCATGAAGCGCGCGACGAGCAGCAGCAAAGCGAGCAACGCGGGGCACCAGCGCAGATCGGTCGGCACCGGTTCGCGGCGGGCGAAGCGCGCTTCGAGCAGCGCATCGCCGAACGACGTCACGTTCAGCAGACGCCGGTAGTCGAGGCCAGTCTGCCGAGCCACCGACGCCAGGTACTCACCGCGCAATTCGGACAACTCCTCGTGCGTTTGCGCCGCCACACCGGAGCCTGGTGTAGGCGGCACCTGGATCACGTCGTCGGCCTGCCAGACGCCGATCCGGTTGCCGTTGGCATCGGTCTTCGGAATGGCCGCGGGCTGGTCGCCGCCGACGCCGATCAGCCAGCCGCTGATCCGCGCCGCATTGATGCCCTCCATCAGCGGGCGCGACGCCGACAACGGCGGCGCCTCCTGTCCATCGGTGACGAACGCGATGGCCGCGCCGCCGCCGACGTCCTGCGCGACGCGCACGGCCGAATACACACCGCCTTCCGCAATGCGGCTCCAGTTGGTCCAGCGCATGCGCCCGTCGATGCCGTCGAGCGACACCAGCAGCGCGTCGTAGTTGCCGCAGACTTCGACCGGCGCCATCAGCAGCAACACCCGCTGCCCGGTAAAGACGCTCCAGCCGACCTTCGAGCCGCACGGCAAACGCCCGAGCGCGTCGCGCATCGCGGCCTGCGAGAATTTGAGGCGGCTGACCGGCGCGCCGTCGAGCACCATGTCCTCGACGTCCATGCTTTGCGTGATGTCGAACGTGACGATGTAGTTAAACGTGTTGCGCGGCAAAGTGACGTCCGGCATCGCGACCGCCGCGATCAACGCGACGAGCGCGAGCGGCGTCAACGCGTGACGCCACTTTGCGAAGCCACGCTCGCGCTGAACGCCGCTCATGGCAGGTCCTGGCTGCGCGCGTCGCGCACTGTGACGTTGTGCTGCTCTTTCACATCGGGTCCGGCGAGCGCGGACGGCGTTTCCGGTGCGAGCCACAGCGCGCGCTCGAGGTTGTAGCGCGCGTCCCAATCGTCGGGCGCCGCGCGCAGCGCGAGCCGGTAGCGCGCCTTGGCCTCGCCGATCATCGCGAGAGACCTGACTGTCTGCGCGTTGTCGCCGCTGCCTTCGCGCAGGTACAGGTTGCCGAGATCGAACAGCGCCGCGCGGCCGACTTCATCAGGCGGGCTGCCCTCGGGGAGCAGACCGTTATAGAGCCGCGCCGCCGCGTCGTAGGCGCCCGCTTTCGACAGCGCTATCGCGCGGGCCAGCTGAACCTCGCGCGCGTCGCCGCCGGCTTGCTGCTCACGCGCGGCGGCGTTGGTCGCGACAATGGCCTGATTGACGCGCTCCGCGTGCTGCAGACGAACGAAGCCATACGCCGCCCACGTGGCGCAACAGATCGCCACGGTGCCGAACAGCGAGTGGATCAGCGTGCGCTTCATGCCCAGCTCCTGACCTGCAACTGGTGCAATAGCACCAGCAGCGCCGCACAGAACAGCGCGAGCGCGAAACAGTACGGACTCAGGTCCTGGCGAGGCAGATGCTCGAAGAACGTCGTCGTCGCGTTCTGCTGCCGGTTGATCTCCGCGATTGCCGCCATCATCGCCTTCGGGTCTTCCGCCTGAAACAGCCTGTAAGGCGTCTTCAGCGTCAGAAAGAAGCGATGCAGCTGCGCTTCGGCCGAGCTTCCGCTGGCCGGCTGCGTCGCGTTCAGATCGGGACTGAAGACGCTGCTGCGCAGGTAGATGAAGTACAGCGCGATCCGGTTGCGTCCCAGTCCCTCCTCCATGCGCCGTTGCATCGTTTCGTCGAGCAACGCGCCGCCGTCGGAGACCAGCACGATCGCGCGGCGGCCCGACGACAAGCGCCCGTCGAACTGCGCGATCGCCGCCAGCATGCCGCGATCGAGCTCGGTGTCCGGCATGCCGCGGCCAATCGCCGTGGCCGCGACCGCAGCCTCGATCACGCGATGGTTGTAGGTGAACGGCATCGCCAGCACGGGGTTGGTGCCGAACATCATGAACGCGAGCTGGTCGTTCGGCCGCTGCTCGACGAAACGCGTCAGCGCCTCGCGCGCCACGTGGTTCTTGGAGTCGCCGCGCGGCGACTCGACGCCCTTGCTGCCCATCGGCTCATCCATGCTCTGGCTGCGGTCCATCAGGATCAGGATCTGTGCGCCGCTGCCGGTGCGCAGCACCTGCAATTGTGAGCGTCCCGGCCCCGCCAGCCCGACGACGATTGCGGCGATCGCCAGCGCCGCGCCGCCGCGGACGAGCCAGCCCGCCACGCGCCCCAGGTCGTCCGCGGGTAGCCACGCGACGCTCGAAAACACCAGCGTGTCGCTGCGCCGCCGCAGCAGCGGCAGCGCGGCGAGCGGCAGCAGCACCAGCATCCACGGAAGGGCGAAATCGAGGTTCATGGTCATCGCTGATGGCGCCTCTCCGCTCGATACAACGCACGGCACAGCGCGTGCAACGAAAGCTCGCCGGGATTCTCGGCGGCGTGCGGCGCCGGCGCGAAAAAGCGCTCGGCCGACGCCAGATAGAAACGTTCGAGCTGCGCGCGCAGCGGTTGCAAATACGGCACACGCGCCAGCAACGCGGATAGCGAAGCCGCATGCACGACCTCGCCGGCGGTTTCGTTCAGCGCGCGATGCAGGCAGACCCACGCATCGTTCGACGAAGCGCCGGGCGCCTCGGGCAGCCGTTGCATCTGCCGCCACGCCCGCGCGAACGGCAGCCGCGCCGCCTCGCGCCGGTTGCGCGCCCACCACCAGCTCGCCCACACGAGCAGCGTCGCGAGCAACAGGCCGAGCGCCCACGCGATCTGCCGGCGCCAGCCGGACGTGGCCAGCATCGGCGCCTGTCGGTCGGGCCGCAGCGGCTGCAAGTCGCCTGCGGCGAACGCGGTTTGCGGCGTCAACGGTCCGATGCTCGCCGGCCATTCGGGGACCTGCAACTGCGTGCCCGCCGCCGACGTCAGCGTCAACGCCGGCAACGTGATCTGCGTGAGTGTCTGCGGCGCATTGACGACCTGATAGCCGATCACCATCCACTTGCGGCCGTTGGCATCGGTTTCGAGCGTCACGGGCCGGCGTTCGAGCCACACGCCCGTGCGTCCGACCGAAGGCGGCGTCACCGCGCCGATGTCGCGACCGTCGGCCTCCAGCAGCACGCGCTGCGTCAGCACATCGCCGAGCACATAGCCGAACGCGCGCGGCTCCTGAACGAGCGCGGCCACTTCGGCGGCGCTGGCCATCGCGCACGCGGCGCCGCCTAGCGACGCGATCAGCACGCACAGCGCCGCCCGACACGCGCAGACACCGCGCACCTCGCGCGTGCTCATACCGTCAGCTCCAGAAAATAGCGCGACATCGCTTCCGGATCGAACGCGCCTTCGACATAGAACGGCTGGATGCCGCGCGCGCCGAACACCGCGGCGAGTTCGTCGCGACGGCGCGCGACGCCTTCGCGCCAGCGCTCGCGCGCGCCGCGCGAGAGCCACACGCGACGCTCCTCGCCGGACTCCGCATCGTTGACGGCCAGCAGCGACGCGTGCTGCGGCGGCGTGGTCTCGGCCGCATCCCATACGACCATCGGCACCACGCACGCATGCACCAGCATGTCGAGCACCGGCGACAATCGCGCGAGCGGCCAGTGGAAATCGGACACGACGAACACGAGCGCCTGGCGTCCGGCGATACGGATCGCACAACGCCGCAATCCTTCGACGGACCCGCGCTCAGCCTGACGGTCGGCGTGACGACCGGCCTGACCATTCGCCTGATGATCAGCGATATCACTGACGCTTTCGCGCAGCATGCTCGCGAGCAGCGAGCCGGTGCCCCGTCCCGTGCGCGCCGGCATGAACAGATCGTCGCGTTCGCCGCTATCGAAAGCGAGCATGCCGAGCCGGTCGCCGACCCGGAACGCGCTATGGCCGAGCGCTTCGACGAAATCAGCGACGACCTGCAGCTTCGTTTTATGCGTACCGAACTGCATCGACGCCGACACGTCGACGATCACGAACACGGACACCGCGACGCGCTGCAAATGCACGCGCACGAGCCACTCGTCGCGCGCCGCGCGCAAGCTCGCACGCAGATCGAGCCGGCGCGGGTCCGGATAGTCGAACAGCCGGCCGTGCATCGCGAACTGCTGGCCCGAGCCGAAGCTGGAGCCCGGATGCGAGCCGGGCCGCGCACCGGCCGCGCGCATCGGCAGACGATAGTGGAATTCCGCGGTGCCGTTCATTGTGGTGCGCGCGCCGGCGTTCAGCGAGGCACCGCGACGTTCGCGACGATCCGCGCGATCAGCGCCTCGGCGAGCTCCTGGCGGCGCAGCTCGTAGATCGGCGTGAAGAACACGCGATGACCGAGCGCCGGCAGCAGCACTTCGTGGATGTCCTCCGGCAGCAGATGCGTGCGTCCCGCGAGCCACGCGACCACGCGCGCGGCCCGCAACAGCGCGCTCATGCCGCGCGGACTCGCGCCGGCGAGAATTAGCTGCTCCATGTCGACGCCGTCGAGCGCGATGCCGAAGCGCGCCGGCGTTTCCGTCGCCTGCCAGATGTCGTGCACGTAGCGCTCGATCGTCTCGCTGGCCTGCACGCCCTGCTGGATCGCCGCGCCGATCCGGTTCAATTGTTCCCACGGCACGATCGACGGTGTCAGTTGCGCGAGCAGGCCGTCGACGTCATGGAACCTCGTGTCGAACACGAGGCTGCGCCGCGCCTCCTCGTCGGTCGGCGTCGGCATGTTCAGCTCGAACAGGAAGCGGTCGCGCGCCGCCGACGCGAGCTCGAAGGTCTCTTCCTTCTCGACCTTGTTGCGGTCGGCATACACGGTCATATGCGGAAAGCGATGCTCGCGGCCGAACGCCCACACCGAACGCTCGGCCATCGCGCGCAACAACAGCGATTGCACCTGCGGGCGCGCGCGATTGATCTCGTTGAAGAAGAAGGTGGTCAGCTGTTCGCCGTGGCGCAGCAGCGGGCCGGGCTCGATGCGCGGCTTGCCGTCGGCATCGACGTAGGTGTGATAGACGAGGTCGCCCGGCATCAGATCGATCGTGCCTTCTACGCGCTCGAAGTCGCCGCCGACCACGCGCGCGAACGCCCGCAACACGGTGGTCTTGCCGACCCCGACGCCGCCTTCCAGCAGCACGTGGCCGCGTGCGAACAGCGCGACGTTGATGAGCCTCAGCGTTTGCTGCTGACCGACGACGACCCTCGCCACTTCGTTTTCGATCTGCTGGGCGTGAGAACGCCAGTCCTGAAGCTGCTCGCCAGAAACCATCGCTGCGATCCCCTTCCGTGGTGGCTGGCGTTTTTTTGCGCGACGCCCGAACGTCGACGCGCTTCAAGACTCGCCAGCCTTCCGTTCAAGCACGGTCTATGCCGATCGCGCGCGCGGGACGCAAGAGTTAAATCGAATGCGAAAAGTTGGCAGCCTGTCACGACAGTCGGGTACAGACTGTGCCATCGATGCCGCCTATGACGCGCCGTTCATCAGCAAGCCGACGAGCGCGCTCGCGCCGCGCCGCCACGACAGATCCGTGTTGCCGCGTATGTCGACCGAGCGCTGAAACAGCGTCTTGCCGCTCGCCACGTCTTCGACCCGCAGGTTCAGATTGAGAATCAGGTTGCTGACTTTCTGGACCCAGCAGACGCCCACCTGCTCGACGCCTAGCGCACGCCCGACCTGGCGGGCGCAACCGTCGCAGGTCATCAGGTCTTGCGCCGCACCGAGCCGCGCGATCAGCTCGGACGCGCGGCCGTTGTCGGCGACGCGGTAGCGCTGGCTCGCATCGAGCTGCGCGCGCACCGTATTGCTGACCATCTCGATGCGCGCCGCTTGCGCGCGGTTGGTGTCGGCGTCGTTGTAGGCGGCGTTGTCGTCGATCAGGCCGCAGTTCAGCACCGCGATCGTCACCGGCTCGGCGCGCGCCGGCACGACGCCGATCACGAAGAAGCCGGCAAAGCCCGCGCACAGCACGGCCGCGCTGCGCACGAACGCGGCCAGACGAAACGAAAACGATGCACGCAACGCACGCATCGCGCTACCGTTCCGCCCTGACCGGCCGTTTCGCAAACACCCCCGCAAACTGCGCATATTCCTGCTCCAGATGCACCGCCGCATGTTCGAGCAGGAACTGCCGGAACATCACGCTGGTCGGCGAAAGCTGCTTGGTGCGCAGATGCACGATCTGCCACGTTCGTACGATCGGCGTGCCGTTCACGTCGAGCAGCGCGATCTCGCCGGTGCGCAACTCCAGCTGCAGCGTATGCAGCGAGATCAGGCTCACGCCCATGCCGGCCATCACCGCCTGCTTGATCGTTTCGTTGCTGCCGAGCGTGACGGTTTTCGCGGGAGTGAACAGATGCTGACGGAACATCGCCTCGGCGGCCATGCGCGTCCCTGAGCCCGGCTCGCGCAGCAGAAAGGTGTCGTTGCTCAACTCCTGCAAATCGAAGCGGCGCGCGCCGCACAACGGATGATGCACTGGCGCGATCACCACCTGGGGATGACTCGCGAGCGGCTCGGCCGTCGTATCGAGTTCAGGCGGCGGACGGCCCATGATCGCGAGATCGATCGCGTTGTCCTGCAACATGCGCAGCAACGCGTCGCGATTGCCGACAGAGAAATGCACGTCGACCTTCGGGTACAGATGCGAGTACATCGCCAGCAGTTTCGGCGCGAAGTAGGTCGCCGAACTGACGATGCCGACGTTGATCGAGCCGCTGTCGGCCTGCTTCAGCGACATCATCGCGTCTTCGGTGTCCTTGATTTCGCCGAGAATGCGGCTCGCGTGATGGGTCAGCACCTCGCCCGCTTCGGTCAGCGTGAGCTTGCGCGCGACGCGCTCGAATAGCCGCAGGCCGACCGCCTCTTCGAGCTGATGAATCTGCATCGACACCGCCGGCTGCGTCAGATGCAGCTCCTCGGCCGCGCGCGCGAAACTCGTATAGCGGCTCGCGACGACGAAGATCTGCAACTGCCGCAGGGTCAGCGTGCGAACGAAGTTCAGCTTGACCCGGTTCGTCGCGAAACTCGCGTTCTGCATCGAAGACTCAACGGCTCGCCCGGGGCGCATTCGACGGCTTCGCCGGCACCTTGCCCGAGGGCAACTTGTTCAGTGCGGATTGAAAGCTCAACGACTCCGAATGCGCCGGATGCGCGAAGTCGTTGTTGGGGCCCGGCACGTCGGTGCGAATCTGCAGGACCTGGCCCGGCACGCCGTCGGCGAGCAGGAAGGTGTAGCGCTTGCCCGTGTATTGCGCGAAGCGCGCCGCGTTCGGATCGTTCAGATAAGGCTGCACGACGATGCGCCGCGCGTTGACCGGCTTGCCGCCGACCTCGCTCGGCACGCTCTCGATCTGCGGCCCCGCGGCGAGCGCGAGACGCAGACGCTGCTGGAAATAGCGACGCTGGCCGCCGGTGAGACCCTGCATCTCGGCGATATCGCGTTCGAGGAAATAAATGATCGCCGGATTGCACTGCAATCCGGCGATCGGCAGGTTCACGCTGCCGCTGTGGTCGGACACCTGCGCGTCGCCCTTCGCGTTGTTCTCGCTCTGCACCAGTACCTTGACGACATCGGCGCTGCGCGACGGCTGCCCGGAATCGATCAGCGCGTAGTCGAGCTCGGTCTGCGCGGCGACGCCGTGCAGATGATCGGTCAGAAAGATCAGCCGCTCCGCCGCCGTGATGTCGTCGCCGCCCGGCGCCGACGCCGCGCTCGCCGGGCTCGCCGCACGGGTCGCGGCCGGCGCGAGGCACAGCACGCACAGCGTCCCCATCAGCGCGGCGCGTGCCGCGCGCAGCCACGCGCCGCGGGCGCGCGTCATTGGGATGCGTCGCCAGGCTTGCCCGCCGGCGCGTCGACCGGTTTGAGCATCGGCACCTGGTAGGTCGCGAGGATGCTGTCGATCTTGTCGTGATTCGCGCCGATCCATTGATCCACCTTGTCCTTCCAGTCCTTCTCGCCGTAGCGCACGCCCATCGAAATCGTATAGTCGAAGCGGATGCCGGGCTGCGGCGGGAACGGCACGAGCCTGACCGAATCACCGGCGCGCTTGGCGAAGTAGCCGGCGATCGGCCCCCACAGGAACACCACGTCGACGTTGCCCGCGGCCAGGTCGTGTTCGATCATCTGGCCGGGGTATACGCCCGGATCGCCGCTTTGCACCTGGTACGACACCGCCTGGTCGATCAGGTTGTGACCGAGCAGCCAGTCCACCGCCGGGGTTTGCGAAAAGATCCCGAAACGCAGCTTGTGCAGCTGATCGGGCGGCAGTTTCAGCAGGTCGTCGGGCGTCTTGATGCTCGCGAACTCGGGGCGGTTCGGCAGCACCATCGCGTAGGTCGAGCGCAGATACGGCTGCGTCGTCGACGTCATGTCGTAGCCCTTCGGCACGCCGATGATCAGGTCGCAGCGATAGCGCTCGCTGCCCTCCGCCTTCTCACGCAACGTGTGGCGCACGAAGCCCATGCGCTGCGGAAAGTACGTGTATTCGAGTTTGTAGCCGAAGTCGCTCGCCATCTGGGCCGCGATGCGGTTCTCATAGCCCTCGCCCTTGTCGTTCGACAACGGCATGTTGTTCGGGTCCGCGCATACCCTGAGCACGCCGTCCGCGCCGTCGTTGTTCGGCAGCGCGGGGCCATCCGCCCGGACCGCGGCGCTCGCGAGCGCCGCGCCACACAATGCGGCCGCGATCACGCTGACATGCACGGACATGCTTCTCTTATCACGCATCGTGAGCCTCCGGAAGAATGACGGCGCGGCGTTAATTCGAGTCGATGGCATGCAGATCGCCCGGCTTGATCTGTCCATCGGAGCGTCCTTTCAGATACGCATAGAGATTTTCCCAGTTCTTCTGCATCATCTGGCTCGCGCTGAAATCGGGCATACCCTTATCCACCCGGCCGCCGAACACCGTGCGATGAAACTCGTTCTTGTCCAGCGTCTTGAACGCGTCGATCAGCGACGGCCCGACCATGCCCTGCTGCTGCGCGCCGTGGCAGCGTTCGCAAGCGAGCGCGCGCCACGTCTTCCAGCCCTGCAACGTATTACTGTCGACCTTGTTACCGTCGACTACCTTGTACGCGACCTGCGCAATCGAAGGATTGTTCTGCGCGTATCCGACGGGCAGCATGACGAGCGCTACGGGCAACGCGGTGAGCAACAGGATAGATCGGCCTTTCATGCACATGTCTCCATCTGTGAAAAAGCCGCGCCCCGATGCGTTTCATCGACGCATCTACCAACGGCGCGATTTGGGGGTAATTCAATGCTTGCGCGAGGCTGACGGGGCGGCTGTGCCTGTTCAAGCCGCCCCGCTCGTTCAGCCTTTCATTTCAGCCGTTCGTTCAGCTCTTTTCGTTGGGAATCGCGAACACGAACAGCGTGCCGCCGAGCGCGGTGTACTTCGCGAGATCTTTATAGCCGCCGACCGCGCCCAGACCTTCGGTCGGCTTCTCGAGACCCGCCGCCATGCCGATGCCGGCCCAGCCGCCGATGCCTGAGTACACGCCGACGTACTGCTTGCCCTGATACTCGTACGTGAAGACGTTGCCGATGATCCCCGACGGCGTCTTGAAGCGCCACAGTTCCTTGCCGTCCGAGATGCGAACCGCCTTCAGGTAGCCTTCCAGCGTGCCGTAGAACGCGATGCCGCCGCCGGTCGCCAGCACACCCGACCACACCGAGAACTTCTCCGGCTTCGAGTAGACGATCTTGCCCTTGCTCGCATCCCATGCGATGAAGTTGCCCATCGCGTTGCCCTCGTTCGGGCCCGGATACATCGACAGCGTGGCGCCGACATACGGCTGTCCCGACACGTAGTCGACATCGAACGGCTCATAGTCCATACAGACGTGGTTGGTCGGCACGAGGAACAGACTCGTCTTCGGATCGAACGCCGCCGGTTGCTGGTCCTTCGAACCGAGTGCCGCCGGGCAGATGCCCTTCACGTTGTGGTCGGACCCGGCCGCCTGCGTCGAGTACGCCGCGTTGCGAATCGGCAGGCCGCTTTGCAGATCGACACGATCGGCCCAGTTCACCGCCGGGTCGTACTTCTGCGCGACCAGCAGCTGTCCGGTTTCGCGGTTCAGCGTGTAGCCGAAGCCGTTACGATCGAAGTGCACGATCGCGGGCACCTTCTTGCCGTTGATCGTCAGGTCGGACAGGATCATTTCGTTGACGCCGTCATAGTCCCATTCGTCGTGGGGCGTCATCTGGTAGACCCATTTGGCCGTGCCTGTATTCAGGTCGCGCGCGAAGATCGACATCGACCATTTGTTGTCGCCCGGACGTTGCGTCGGGTTCCATGTGCCCGGATTGCCAGTACCGTAGTAAACAAGGTTGAGTTTCGGGTCCCACGCATACCAGCCCCACGTGGTGCCGCCGCCGAGCTTCCACTGATCGCCCTTCCAGGACTTCACCGACGAATCCGCGCCCACCGGCACCATCTGGCCATTGGAGTACGTCATCGTCTTTTGCGGGTCGAGCAGCATTTCGTTGTCGGGGCCCGTGCTGTACGCAGTCCAGACCGGTTTGCCGGTCTTGATGTCGTACGCGATCAGACGCCCGCGCACGCCGAACTCGCCGCCCGAGATACCGGTCAGCACCTTGTCGCCGAATACGTGCGGCGCGTTGGTGTTGGTTTCACCGGCTTTCGGATTGCCGTTCTGCGCGGTCCACACCACCTCGCCCGTCTTCGCGTTCAGCGCGACCAGCTTGGTGTCGGCCTGCTGCAGGAAGATCTTGCCGTCGCCGTAGGCGAGACCGCGGTTGACGGTGTCGCAGCACATCACGGAGACGACCTGGTCATCCTGCTTCGGCTGATACTGCCAGAGGAACGTCTGATCCTTCAGGTTGACTGCAATAACTTTGTTCGGAAACGGGGAGTGGATGTACATCGTGTCGCCGATCACGAGCGGCGCGCCTTCATGGCCGCGTAGCACGCCGGTCGACATGGTCCATGCGACCTGCAGTTTGCCGACGTTGTTCTCGTTGATCTGCTTGAGCGGGCTGTAGCGGTGATTCGCATAATCGCCCGCCTGGGCCGCCCAATTGGCTGGGTTTTTCATCAGTCCGTCGAGCTGCGAATCGGCCTGCGCAGCCAGAGAGCTAAAGGCTGCGGATGCGAGGATCGCGAGCCCAAGAACTACAGTGCGTAAGTTCATGTCTCCTCCAGAATTGTCCTGCTGTTCAACTCACGAATGACCCACGCTACCTCATCGCATCGTGCGCGCCTTCTCGATTGCAGGTAACGATTAACGCGCTATCCCGATTCGATGTCGGGCTTCGCGACGCATGAACGGCCAACGCATATTCCATGCCGGAATAGCGGCAGCGCTGCCGCTGTTGCGTGCGGCGGCCCGCCGACCCGGCACGCGCGACCTGTCGCGGCACTCGGGCGTTGCACGCCGATGCTTGCGCGGCGGTAAGCTGAAGGGGTTGCGTCACGCGATGCGGCACATACTGTGTCACTTGCGTGATACGAATCGTGTCCTTTGCGAATCACGCGCCGCAGCACGGGCCTGTCACTGCAACGAAGCTTCGTTCGGCGAACGATTCGCGCATTCCAGGAGCTAACCGCCATGGCAAACACCGAGCATGTCTATACCGACGAAGAGATCCAGCAGCGCCTCGTCGGTCCGCTGCAGCACTGGTATCTGGAAGATGGCTGGCTGCGGCGCAAATACCGCACCGAGGGCTGGAAGGGAACGCTGATGGTGGTCAACGCCGTCGGGCACCTCGCGGAAGCCGCGTGGCACCACCCCGACCTGACGGTCTCGTACGCGTTCGTGATCGTGAAGCTGAAAACGCACACCGCCAAGGGCATCACCGACAAGGACTTTGCGCTCGCGACGAAGATCGAATCGGTGGTCCACTGGCAGCCCGGCCTCGAGGAGGGCCCGCTGGAAGGCACGCCGGCCGACGACCAGCGCTTCCGCTATATCAAGTACGACGCGCCGAAACCCGCGCAAGGCAGTTGACGCGCGCGCCTGCCGCCGGATGAAACAGCGCGTGACACAGTGCGCCTTCGGCGTCACACAGCGTCCATGCAGCGGCGAAACCGGGTGGCGCGCGGCGCGCCCGTTCAGAGCTTGCAATGGGCCGAATCCGCTGCGGCGGCCGTTGCGCGTGCCTGGTACGGCTTTCGCTTGAGGTCGCCGGGCGCACTGTCGCCGGAACCCGCGACGCGACTCGACGCGTTGCGCACACCCCGTGGCCGAACCTTTCGCGCACCCGCAAGGACACCTGAGGACACTCGAGATGCCGCTTCAGCTCCGCCGCCTGCCGCCCCGCTCCCCCATCACGATCGATGCGCCCGCGCGGCTGCATCTGGGCTTTCTCGATCCGAACGCGTCGCTCGGGCGCGCGTTCGGCAGCCTGGGGCTCGTCATCGATACGCATGGCACGCGGATTCAGGCGCGGCTCGCCGAGCGCGAGCAGATCGGCGGCCTGGTGAGCGAGGCTGAGCGCGAGCGGATCGCGCTGAGTCTCGCGCGGCTGCAGGCTGCCTACGGACCGGCGAGCCTCGCGATCGACGTGCTGGAGGCGCCACGCGCGCATACCGGCCTCGGCTCAGGCACACAGCTGGCGCTCGCGGTCGGCACCGCGTTCACGCGCCTCATCGGCCAGCCGGCGACGAGCGCCGAGATCGCCAGCCTGCTCGGGCGCGGCGCGCGCTCCGGCATCGGCATACTCGGCTTCGAGTGCGGCGGCCTGCTGCTCGATGGCGGCCCGCCCGGCGATCTGCGCCAGAGCATGCCACCGCTGCTGTCGCGCCAGCCGTTTCCGCAGCCGTGGCGCGTGCTGCTCGTCAGCGACAACAGCCGCGAGGGCTTGCACGGCGCCGAGGAACGCAGCGCGCTCGCATCGCTCGCGCCGTTTCCGCAGCGGCTCGCCGCGCATCTGTGCCATCTGGTGCTGATGCAGATCCTGCCCGGCGCCGCCGAACATAACTTCGCGCCGTTCGCGCACGGCCTCACCGAACTGCAGCAGACCATCGGCGAATACTTCGCGAGCGCGCAAGGCGGCGTGTTCGCGAGTCCCGACGTCGAGCGCGTGCTGCGCGCGGTCGCCGCCGAACGCACCGCCGGCATCGGCCAGACCTCATGGGGCCCGACGGGCTTCGCGGTGCTCGCGAGTGCGCGCGAGGCCGAGCGCGCACTCGCGACCGCGCGCGCCGTCGCGAGCGCGCTGCCGCATATCGAATGCAGCGTCGTCGCGGGCCGCAATAGCGGCGCGGCGATCAGCGGCGCCGAGGCGCGCGCGCCGCACATCGACGCCGCATGATGCGCGGCCCCGCCAAGGCCGCCGCTTACCTCAGGCGCTGCCACGCACGGCGCGGCCTTACCCTGCGCCGTCCCCGAGATTGCCACTAAAACGAGCCCCTGCCATGTCAGAAACCATTGAAAGGCCCTACGTCCTGCACATGTTCACGGCCACGCCGCAGATGAGTCCGTTCGACGTCAACATGGCCGCCGATGCCGGCTACCAGGTCATCGTGCCGTATTGCAACGTCGAGGCCGGCATGGTCGCGAACCTCACGCAGGACGCGATCTTCTCGCGCGGCCCGAAAGGGGTGTCGCGCACCGGCATCTTCATCGGCGGGCGCGACGTGATGCAGGCCGTCGACATGCTCGACACCGCGCGCAAGGCGATGGTCCCGCCATTCGAGGTCTCCGTATTCGCCGATCCGAGCGGTTCGTACACGACCGCGGCCGCGCTGGTCGCGCTGGTCGAGCGGCATCTGGGCAAGCAGCATGGCGTGGAGCTGGGCGGCAAGCGCGTGCTGATTCTCGGCGGAGCCGGCGCGGTCGGACGCATCGCGGCGGCGATCGCCGCGTCGCGCGGCGCCGACGTGACGATCGCGAGCCACACCGACCGCAGTCGCGCGCTCGGCGCGTCGGCCGAACTGAACGAGCGCTTCGGCATCGTCACCAGCGGCATCGGCACCACGACGCCCGAGGAACTGCGCGGCGCGCTTGCCGACGCGGAAATCGTGCTCGCCACCGCGGTCGCGGGCGTGCAGGTGGTCGGCCGCGACGACCTCGAGCATGCAAAGCGCCTACTCGTCGCCGCCGACGTCAACGCGGTGCCGCCGGAAGGCATCGCCGGCGTGAACGTGATGAACGACGGCAAGCCGATCGACGGCGTGCCGAACGCGGGCGCGGTCGGCATCGGCGCGCTGGCGATCGGCAACGTCAAGTATCAGGTCGAGCATCGCCTGTTCATGCGCATGCGCACGGGCGGCAAGCCGGTCTACCTGGGCTTCCCGGAAGCCTACGACGAGGCCCGCGCGGTCGCGGCCGGTCTCGGCTGAGAGCGGCCGTCATGAAGCCGCACCGGCCGCTCATGCATGCGCCCATCGTCGCGGTCGTCGGGCAGTCCGCGCGCCTGCTCGCGCAGTCCGCGGCGCGCGCCGGCCTGCATGTCGCCGCGCTCGATATCTTCGGCGACTGCGACACGCGCGAGGCCGCCGAGCTATGGTTCGACATCGGCCGCAGTGATGGCGCGCTCGGGATCGACCGGGCGCGGCTCGTCGATGCGCTTGCGCGGGTCGCGCGCTTACCTCGTCTGCTTGGCTGGATCGGCGGCAGCGGGCTCGAAGCTTTGATGCCTGACTTGTGCCGGGAGCCCGGCTTGCCGCGCTTTCTCGGCAACGATGCCGACGTGATCGCGGCCGTACGCGAGCCGCGGCGTTTCTTCGCGTTGCTCGACGCGTTGCGGATCGGGCATCCGGCTGTGTCGTTCGAACGGCCCGCGACGGCCGGGGGCTGGCTGTTCAAGCAGGCGGATGGTTGCGGCGGTACGCATATCCAGGCGGCCGACTCGTTCGGCTTGACGAGCGCCCCCGCGCACGGCTACTTCCAGCGCCTTGGCCAAGGCCGCTCGCTGTCGGCGCTGTTCATCGGCGCGCACGGCGGCGCGCATCTGATCGGTTTCGCCGAGCAACTCACCTGCGCGATCGGCGATCTGCGCTTCGTGCATGCGGGCTCGATCGGGCCGATCGACCTGCCGCCGGCGTTCGTCGCGCACGTGCAGCAAGCGCTCGATGCGCTTTGCGCAAACACCGGCCTCGTCGGCATCAACAGCTGCGATTTCCTGTCGGATGGCACCTCGTTCGACGTGCTCGAAATCAACCCGCGCCCTTCGTCGACGATGGCGCTCTACGAAACCGCGTCGCCCGATGCGTGGCCAGCCGGCCTGCTCGCCTGCCACCTCGACGCGTGCCGCCACGGCCGCGCGCCGTCGGCCGCGAGCCTCGCGCTGGCCCGCGCGCCGCGCTGGCGCGCCGGCCAGCGGGTGCTGTTCGCGCAGCAGCCGTTCAACGTCTCCGCGGCGTTCTCCGACGCCTGCCTGCGCGATCCGCAATGCCGCGACGTGCCGATGCCGGGCACCCGTATCGACGTCGGGCAGCCGGTCTGCACGCTGCTCGTGCGAGCGGCGTCGGTGGACGCGGTGCGCACCGCGCTCGACGCGCAGCACGAACGCGTCGTCCAACGAATCGAAACCTGCGATGAACCCGACCATGCCTCCCTCCACGCCCACTGAGACCTCCCCGCCCGCCGCGCCGCCGAGCGTGAATGCGCTGTCAGAGCGCCTCGTCACACGGCTCGTCGATCAGGCGGCACAGCTCGGCGTCGCGCTCACGCGCACGCCCGCCGGCACCGTGATTGCCGACGCGGGCGTCGACGCACGCGGCAGCCTGGACGCCGGCGTGCTGATCGCGCGCATCTGCATGGGTGGTCTCGGCCGCGTCGCGGTACGCGCGAACTTCGACGCCGCGCCGCTGTGGCCGACGATGCTCGAAGTCAGCACCTCGGCGCCGGTGCTGGCCTGCCTCGGCAGCCAGTACGCGGGCTGGAGCCTGTCGGCGACCAAGGAGCAGACCGGCGGCAAGAAGTTCTTTTCGCTCGGCTCGGGGCCCGCGCGTGCGCTCGCGGTCAAGGAGCCGTTATTCGACGAGCTCGGCTATCGCGACCGCCACGAGCGCGGCGCGCTGGTGCTCGAAGTGGACCGGCTGCCGCCACAGGTCGTGATCGACAAGGTGCTGCACGATTGCGGCCTCGCGCCCGAACACCTGACGCTGATCGTCACGCCGACACACTCTGTCGCGGGAACGGTACAGGTCGTGGCCCGCGTCGTCGAAGTGGCGCTGCACAAGGTGCACGTGCTCGGCGTGCCGCTCGATGAGATCGTCGCGGGCACGGGCTCGGCGCCGCTGCCGCCGCCCGCGCCCGACGGCATTCAGGCGATGGGCCGGACCAACGACGCGATCCTGTACGGCGGCCGCGTGCATCTGACCGTCCAGCACGACGAGATCGCGCGACGTCTCGCCGACACCCTGCCCTCCGCCAATTCGCGCGACTACGGCCGGCCGTTCGCGGACGTCTTCACGGCCGTCAACTTCGACTTCTACCAGATCGACCCGGCGCTGTTCGCGCCCGCCGAGGTGTGGGTCAGCAGCCTCGAAAGCGGCGCGACCTATCACGGCGGCAGACTCGACGGCGGCCTGCTGCGCAAACAGTGGGGCGGCGAGCCGGTCGCGCGATGATGATCACATCGGGTCTGCGCATCGCGATCATGAGCGACGAAACCGGCTGGCACACCGGCCGGCTGAAAAAAGCGTTCCGCGCGCGCGGCGCCGAAGCGCGTTGCGTCGATCTCGCGGATTGCCGCATCGACACCACGTGGCTGCCGCACGGCCTCGTGATCCCGGGCTTCGGCCGCACGCTGCCGGATGCGGTGTTCGTGCGCGGCATCGCCGGCGGCACCTTCGAGCAGGTGACGCTGCGGCTCGGCATCCTGCACGCGCTGCGTGAATCAGGCGTGCCGGTCTACAACGACGCCCGCGCGATCGAGCGCAGCGTCGACAAATCGATGACGAGCTTCCTGCTGCATCGCGCGGGCGTGCCGACACCGGCCACGTGGGCCGTCGAGTCCGCCGCATTCGCGCAACGCGTACTGATGCGCGAAGCGGCCGCCGGCCGCCAGGTCGTGCTCAAGCCGCTGTTCGGCTCGCAAGGCCACGGGCTCAAACGGCTCGGCGCGCGCGGCGGGCTGCTCGCGCCGCTGCCGTCGCTCGCGCGTTATCGGCAGGTTGCGTATCTGCAGCGCTTCGTCGCGAGCAGCGGGCCCGGTTTCGATTGGCGCGTGCTCGTGATCGGCGGCAAGGCGGTCGCGGCGATGCGGCGCAGCGGCGGCAAGGGCTGGATTCACAACGTCGCGCAAGGCGCGCGCTGCGAGGCCGCCGAGCTGACGGTCCCGCTCGCGCAGACGGCCGTGCGCGCCACCGCCGCGCTCGGCCTCGACTACGCGGGCGTGGACCTGATCCCGAATCCCGACGACGCCGCGCTGCCGCTCGTGCTCGAAGTCAACGGCGTGGCCGCGTGGCGCGGTTTGCAGTCGGTCGTGCCGCTCGATGTCGCCGCGGCGCTGGTCGACGATCTGCTCGATCGCAAGCTCGCGGCGCAACGGCGCGCGAACCAACAAGACGAGCAAGCCGCCAGCGCCGGGTTGCCTGAGCCGTCTCCGCAGCGCCGGGCTTGAGCGCGATGCCCGGCACTCATCCAATCTCCGTCGAGCGGGCGCGCGCGGCCTTCCTCGAAGCCTGCGCGCTCGACGTCACCACGCCGAAACCCGGCAACGTCAGCACCCAAAGCCCCGGCCACGGCATGCACGCGGCGCAGTTCCTCGCCAGCGCGGACGCGTCGCTCGACGCGCTGTTCGCACGCGGCGCCCGTGTCGGACAGCGCATTCTCGACGCGGTCACGCGCACGCGCGCGGCGGTCGGCTGCAATACGAATCTCGGCATCGTGCTGCTGGTCGCGCCGCTCGCCGCAGCCCTCGACGAAACCGGCGACCCGCCGCTGTCGGCGCAAGCGTGGCGCGCGGCCGTCGGCGACGTGCTGAGCCGGCTCGACGTCGAAGACGCGCGGCTCGCCTATCGCGCGATCGCGCTCGCCAATCCCGGCGGCCTCGGCGACGCGCCCGAACAATCGGTCCACGCGCCGCCGACGATCGGCCTGCGCGACGCGATGCGGCTCGCCAGCGGGCGCGACAGCATCGCGCGGCAGTACGCGAACGGTTTCGCGGACCTGTTCGACACCGGCCTCGCGGCCTGCTTCGAAGCCTCGACCCCAGCGCCCGAACCCGCGCCCGTCAATCGAGGCGAAATCGCGATGCTCAACGTGTTTCTGGCGTTCCTCGGCGGCTGGCCCGACTCTCACATTGTGCGCAAGCACGGCCTCGCACTGGCGCAGAGTGTCACGCTCGTGGCACGCGAACAGCACGCGCGCTGGCGCGAAACGCGACCCGCCGCGCGCCGCTCGGCAAGCGATCCGCAACTCGATGCCTGGGATCTCGAATTGAAGGCCCGCGCGATCAATCCCGGCACCAGCGCGGACCTCGCGGTGGCCACGCTATTTGTTGCGCGCTGCGTCGAAGGTCGCGGTTAACCCTGAATCGTCTGGACTGTCCACGACCCGAGGAGGCGCGTCAGCATGCCGGGTGCCACAACTGGCACGGAACCTGTTAGTTAGTACCGCCGTGCAATCCCGCACCGCTCTCGCGATGCTGATCTGGACACGATCGCGGGCGGCGCCTCGTCAGCAGGTCCATACCTACTCATTGGAGGAACAGAATGGCCAAGATCAACCGCGTCATGATCGGGGAGTCGCTAGTCGGCGACGGCAACGAGGTCGCGCATATCGACTTGCTGATCGGACCGCGAGGTTCGGCTGCGGAAACCGCGTTCTGCAACGCCCTCACCAACAACAAGGACGGCTTCACGTCGCTGCTCGCCGTCGTCGCGCCGAATCTCATCACGAAGCCCAATACGATCCTGTTCAACAAGGTGACGATCAAAGGCGCCAAGCAGGCCGTGCAGATGTTCGGCCCGGCGCAGCACGCGGTCGCGCTCGCGGTGGCCGACAGTGTCGAGGACGGCACGATCCCGCAGGAAGAAGCCGACGATCTGTTCCTTTGCGTCGGCGTCTTCATCCACTGGCAGGCGGAGGACGACAAGAAGATCCAGCAGTTCAACTATCAGGCGACGCGCGAGGCCATCAAGCGCGCGGTCAGCGGCGAGCCGACCGCGTCCGAGGTGGTGGCGAAGAAGGGCAGCGTCGCGCATCCGTTCGCGCCGAACTGACGGCGCATGCCAGCGCAGGAGACGCGGCGCTGTCGGCGGCCCCGCCTCCTCGCGCGTCCCGTCGACTCGCGGCCGCAAGGCATGCACCTCGCGCAGCGGTTCGCGAAGCGGGTTCAATGCTCTCGCAGAGGCATTCAATGACTACTAGATGTCGCGCGCTTCTCGCCTTTACCACGCTGATGCTCGCCGCGCCGCTCGCGTGGGCGGGCGGCTATAACTATCCGACCGAGGGCCGCGTCGAATACGTGCTTAGCTGCATGGACGATAACGGCCACGATTTCGCGAACGTCTACAAGTGCTCGTGCGTGATCGACAAGATGGCCGCGTCGTTGCCGTACGACGAATTCGTCGACCAGTCGACCTTCTCGAAGTACGCGACGCTCGGCGGCGAAGGCGGCGCGGAATTCCGCGTCGATCACGCCAAGGCTCAAACCAAAAAATTCCGCGCGCTGCAAACGAGCGCGTATCAGGCGTGTGGCCTCGGTCCGCAGAAAACATCGACCGTGGCGAAATAACTACGGTTTGAGACGGGCCGGCCGTCCGGCCCGCTCGGCTCTCCCCCTCAATTCGGCACCAGCCCCTTGCCCAGCGACGCGTAACTCGCGAGACCCATGGCGGCCGTTGGGCCATCGCCGCGACGCCGCTCGATCTGCACGCCGACGGCCGCGAGGTCGGCGAACTTGGCCGGCTTTGCAAGCGACACGCGCACCCAGTGCGCGCCGAAGTCGGCGATCAGCAGTTGCGCGATCGTCTCGGCAAGCGCCTCCAGCAGCCGCACGCGATGCGACGCGAATAGCTCGAGCAGCGCCTCGCGCACGGCCGCATAGTTGACCGTATCTTCGATCCGGTCCGTCGCGCACGCGCGGATCGCGGGCACGCCGATCGCCAGATTCACGCGCACCGGTTGCGCAACATGCAACTCGCTGCTGTCGATACCGATGACCGTCTGGCCGATGAAGTTCTCGATGAACACGATGTCGAGGCGCTCGGGCAACGCGCCGGCTTGCGAGCCGGGATTGCCGCCGAGGCTGGAAAATGCGGCAAGGCGAACAGTATCGATACGATCCATGATGGTCTCCGCCGCGGCGCGGCCCAAGATTGAACAAGCTTTGATGAAGAGCAAACGGTGCAACAGTTGAGCAGCAGAACTGAGCGACGCGCGGCACACTCTGTTCCGAAGCTGCGACAGGCATGCAATCTGCAAAACGTACAACGCATCGCGCATCGAGAAAAGCAAGTTCCGGGCACGGTGAGGTAAACCCACAGTCACTTTCTGTTGAACCAATCTTGCATCGGGCGTACAGTTTTAAATACCCGCCTCGTAGCAGGGCCGGTCGCGAGGGAGCAGACGGACCAAGAATCCGCCGCACCAAGGGCAGACAGGCTTGATAAAGCGCCATTCGCAGCGTGCAAAGCAGTCACGCTTCCGAAATGACGCAACGGAGACGAATCCCATGTCGTTGCTCGCTGACAGCAGTACGCACGTCCGGGAAGTTCTGAACGTGGTCAACCATCAGTTGACCACGCGCCCGACAAGCGAACCCGTAGCTCAGTCGTGGACGCGCTGCATCAACGAATTCCAGCTGGACCCCGCGCGTTTCGTGCCGCCGCCGGTGCTCACCGAATACGAACTCAGCGCGCGCCGTGAGGCGCTCGGCGATCTGATCGCGTGTTCGAAGCTCGAGATGACGACGCTCTATCAGCAACTGGCCGATCCCGAGCTCGCGGTCGTGCTCGTCGATTCGGGCGGCGTGATCGTGCATCAGGTGTCGTCCGTGCCGTTCGCCGAGGCGGTCGCCGTCGACGGCTTTCGCGTCGGCGCGCTGTGGAGCGAACGCGAAGCCGGCACCAACGGCATGGGCACCTGCCTCGCGGAGCGCGACTGCATCGCCGTCTGTCAGCACGAGCATTTCTATCCGCGCTATACGTCGCTGACCTGCTCGGCCGCGCCGATCTTCGACGACGGCGGCGAAATCGCCGGTGTGCTCGACGTCACGAGCCGCTCGAAGCTGCTGCAGCAGCATTCGCTGGTGCTGGTCGGCATGTCGCGGCAGATGATCGAAAACCGTCTGCTCGATGCGCGCTACCGGCACGCCAACATGATCCATTTCCACAGCCGCCCGGAATTCGTCGGTACGCTGCACGGCGGCAAGCTGGCGGTCGGCGACGACAGCACCGTGCTCGCCGCGAACCGCAGCGCGCTGTTCCAGCTCGGCTTCCGCTCGCTGAGCGAGCTGCGCGGCCGGCGCATCGAGGAAGCGTTCAACGCGTCGCTCGAAGACATGATCGCGCGCAGCATTCGCGGCTCGTTCCATCCGGTCACCGTCTACAGCGCAAATGCGACGAACCGCTTTTTCCTCGTCGCGCAGACGCCGCAGAACGGCACCGGGCGCGTGACGCGCGTGATCGTCACCGACTCCGCGATCCGCAGCAGCACCGCCGAAAAACACGATAAACACGACAAACACGCACCGGTGCCGAAGCTCGACGAAATCGCGCACCTCGAATTCGGCGACCCGCGCATGGCCTCGCAGATCCAGCTGGCCGCGCGCGTGATCCAGCGCAAGATTCCGATCGTGCTGCGCGGCCAGACCGGCACCGGCAAGGAAGTCTTCGCGCAGGCGCTGCACAGCATCAGCCCGCACGCCGACGGTCCATTTGTGCCGGTGAACTGCGCGTCGCTGCCGGAGAACCTGATCGAGAGCGAGCTGTTCGGCTATCGCGCGGGCGCGTTTACCGGCGCGCAGCGCGAAGGACGGCGCGGCAAGATCGTGCAGGCCAACGGCGGCACGCTGTTCCTCGACGAGATCGGCGACATGCCGCTCGTGCTGCAGGCGCGTCTGCTGCGCGTGATCGAGGAACACGAGGTCACGCCGCTCGGCGCCGAGACCACCGTCAAGGTCAATTTCCAGCTGATCAGCGCGAGCCACCGCAATCTGCTCGAACTCGTGCAGAGCGGTCAGTTCCGCGAGGACCTGTACTACCGGCTCAAGGGCGTCGAGCTGAATCTGCCGGCGCTGCGCGAGCGCGTCGACAAACTGCCGCTGATCCATCATCTGCTCGCCAACGAAACCGACGATCCGCCCGAGCTGACGCCGGAAGCCGAACGCGCGTTACTGACCTACGCGTGGCCCGGCAATATCCGTCAGCTGCGTCATGTGTTGCAGATGGCCATCGCGCTGTCCGACGGCGAGCCGATCCGCTGCGAGCATCTGCCGCCCGAGGTCACGCAACGCACGTCGGCGGTCGACCTGCCGACCGCGCTGCGCCTCGCGAACGCGGACATGGACGGGCAGCTCGCCGACGAAGCGGACATTTCTTCGCTGAACGCGATCCAGCTGAACGAGCGCGAAACGGTGTTGTCGCTGCTCGACGAGCATCGCTGGAACGTCAGCAACGTCGCGAAGGCGCTCGGCATCAGCCGCAACACGCTGTACCGCAAGATGCGCCGGCTGCATATCCGGCTGTCGCACGAAGGCTCGCCGCCGGACGGCATGCCGCTCGATCTCGACGCATGACCCAGTCGTCAGCCAACGAGTCAGCGCCCAAGGCCGCCCGCGATCTCGCCGACTTCAAGCCGGATGCGCGCTTCGCGTGGTGCGTGACCGGCTCCGGTCACATGCTCGAAGAGTCGATCGCGCTCGCGCGGCGCTTGCCGCGCGTCGATCTGTTTCTGTCGGCGGCGGCCGAGGAAGTGCTGCCGCTGTACGGCTGGTCGCTCGACAAGCTGCGCGAACAGTTCCGCGTGCTGCGTGACAACAGCGCGAGCGGCGTGCCGGTGGGCATGCTGTATCACGGCGTCTATCACACGGTCGTGATCGCGCCCGCCACCAGCAACACGGTCGCCAAATGCGCGTACGGCATCTCCGATACCTTGCCGACCAACATGTACGCGCAGGCCGGCAAGCAATGCATCCCCGGCATCGTCTTTGCGTGCGACACCGAACCGAGCGTGATCACGCATAGCCCGGACGAATGGGTCGAACTGCGGCCACGGGCGATCGAACTCGACAACGTCGAGCGTCTGGCACGCTTCGAATACACGACGCTCGCGCGCTCGCTCGACGAACTCGAAGCGGCGCTCGCCCATCGCCTCGCGACCCTCGATCTCGCATGGACCACATCCTCTTCCTGACCGGCCGGCTTGCCGAACCGAGCCTGCGGCGGGTGCTCGACGGCATGGCGCCGGCGCCGTTCAGTTGGGAGGTGCGCGAAATCGGCCTGCAGGTCGCCGCGTTGATGACCGCCGACATGATCCAGCGCCGCTTGCCTACGCCGCTCGCCGCGCAGCGCGTGATCGTGCCGGGCCGCTGCCGCGGCGATCTCGACGCGCTGAGCGCGCACTTCGGCGTGCCGTTCGAACGCGGTCCCGAGGAGGTCAAGGATTTGCCGCAGTTTTTCGGCCACAAGGCGAAGCCGTTCGACCTGAGCCGTTACGACACGGAGATTTTCGCGGAGATCGTCGATGCGCCGCGGCTCGACCTCGACGGCATCGCGGCAAGGGCGCGCGAGTATGCGGCCCAGGGCGCGGACGTGATCGACATCGGCTGTCTGCCGGATACGCCGTTTCCGCATCTCGAAGACGCGGTGCGCCGGCTAAAGGCCGAAGGCTATCGCGTCAGCGTCGATTCGATGCGTAACGACGAACTGCTGCGCGGCGGCCGCGCCGGCGCCGACTATCTGATGAGCCTGAACGTCGACACGCTATGGATCGCCGACGAAGTGCCGTCGACGCCGATCCTCGTCGCGCGTGAACCCGCTGACACAGCCTCGCTCGACGTCGCGATCGACGCGCTCTCCGCGCGCGGCCGCGCGTTTTTCGCCGATCCGATTCTCGATCCGATTCCGTTCGGGCTGGCCACGTCGATTGCGCGCTATGTGCGTTTGCGCGAGCGCTATCCCGACATCGCGATCATGATGGGCATCGGCAACGTGACCGAGTTGACCGAGGCCGACACGAGCGGCATCAATGCGGTGCTGCTCGGCATGGCGGCGGAATTGCGCGTTGGCGCGGTGCTGACGACGTCGGTGAGCCTGCACGCGCGGCGCGCGCTGCGCGAAGCCGATGTCGCGCGCCGCGTGATGCATGCCGCACGCGATGCGCAAGTGCTGCCCAAGGGCATCAGCACCGAGCTTGCAACGGTCCATGCGAAAAGGCCGTTTCCGTACAGCGCCGAAGAAATCGACGAATTCGCGCGCGCCGTGCGTGATCCGAATTTCCGCGTGCAGATCAGCGCCGACGGCATTCACGTGTACAACCGCGACGGCCATCGACGCGGCGACGATCCGTTCGCGCTGTACCCACAGCTGAACCTCGAAACCGACGGCGGCCACGCGTTCTATATGGGCGTGCAACTTGCCCGCGCGGAAATCGCGTGGCGGCTCGGCAAGCGCTTCGATCAGGATCAGCCGCTCGACTGGGGCTGCGCGGTCGACCGGCCTGAAGAAGATCTCAGCGTCTGGTGCGGACCCGGCGAGACGATGAAGAAGCGCTGAACCCGCCGCGCCGTCACTGCATGGCGGCCACACCCGCATGTTCGTCGACGGTAGCCAGTTCGCCGCGCATGCCGCGAATCGCCTGCGCGCGATCGCTCGCGCCGAACACGGCCGATCCCGCGACGAACACATCCGCGCCCGCCGTGGCGACACGCGCGATGTTCGACGCCTTCACGCCGCCGTCCACCTCGATCAGCAACGGCCGCCCGGTGCGCTGCATCGTCGTATCGACGCGCTCGCGCAGCAGCCGCAGCTTATCGAGCGTTTCGGTAATGAACGCCTGGCCGCCGAAGCCCGGATTCACCGACATCACCAGCACGACGTCGAGCATCTCCAGCACATGATCGAGGACCGTGAGCGGCGTCGCCGGATTCAGCGCGAGCCCAGCGCGTGCGCCATGCGAGCGGATCAGCTCGATGGTCCGATGCACATGCAGCGTCGCCTCCGGATGAAAACTGATCAGGTTCGCGCCGGCCTCGGCAAACGCCGACACCAGCGGATCGACCGGCGTGGTCATCAGATGCACGTCGAAAGGCAGCGACGTGTACGGCCGGATCGCCGAGCACACGAGTGGCCCTACGGTCAGGTTCGGCACGTAGTGGTTGTCCATCACGTCCAGATGAATCCAGTCCGCGCCGGCCACGGTCACGTCGCGTATCTCGTCGGCGAGCCGGGCAAAATCCGCCGACAGCAGCGACGGAGCAATCAGGAATTCGCGCATTGCGTTCTCCGTACCAGTGGCGTCAGTGATAGCGGCTCGCCATCGTGTCGAGCGGCAACGGCTTGATGCGCGCCGCCTGCCCCGCGCAACCGAACGCCTCGAAACGCTCGATGCAGATCGCGCTAGCCGCGGCGGTGGCGGCCTTCAGGGCCGCGCGCGGATCGAACTCCGAGCGCGCATTGGCGAGCGATTTACGCATCGCGCCGCTCATCGCGAGACGGATGTCGGTGTCGATATTGACCTTGCGCACGCCGTGCGCGATACCGCGGCGGATTTCGTCGACGGGCACGCCGTAGGTGGTCGGAATTTCGCCGCCGTACTCCCGGATCACCGCGAGCCACTCCTGCGGCACCGACGACGAGCCATGCATCACCAGATGCGTGTCGGGAATCCGCGAATGAATGGAGGCGATCCGGTCGATCGCGAGGATGTCACCGGTCGGCTCGCGGCTGAACTTGTACGCGCCGTGCGAAGTACCGATCGCGATCGCGAGCGCATCGACGCCGGTCGCTTCGACGAAGCGCCGCGCTTCGTCCGGGTCGGTCAGCAGGTGCTCGCGCGTCAGCTTGCCCTCCGCGCCGACGCCGTCCTCTTCGCCCGCCGTGCCGGTTTCCAGCGAGCCGAGACAGCCCAGCTCGCCCTCCACCGACACGCCGACCGCATGCGCGGCGTCCACCACGCGCCGGCTCACGTCAACGTTGTAGTCGTACGCGGCGGGCGTTTTCTGGTCGGGCAGCAGCGAGCCGTCCATCATCACCGACGTGAAGCCCGAGCGGATCGCCTGCTGACACACCGCGGGGCTCGCGCCGTGATCCTGATGCAGCACCAGCGGAATGTCCGGGTGCGCTTCTAGCGCGGCGAGCACCAGATGGCGCAGATACGGCTCGCCCGCGTACTTGCGCGCGCCGGCCGACGCCTGCAGGATCACCGGGCTATCGGTGGCCTCGGCCGCGCGCATGATCGCGTGAATCTGCTCCATGTTGTTGACGTTGAACGCGGGCACGCCGTAGTCGTGTTCGGCCGCGTGATCCAGCAGTTGCCGCAGGGTGATAAAGGCCATTGCGTGCTCCTCGATATGAAATGAAATCTTGTCGAGCGGCGTGCTCAACGTGCGCGGTCCGCGACGCGCCGCGCTGCGTCGATCACCGCCTGCGCGTTCAGTCCGAAGTGCTCGAACAATGCGGCGGCCGGGGCCGACTCGCCGAACGTATCGATGCCGACCACGCCGCCGTCGAGTCCGACGTATTGCCGCCAGAACGCGCGCACGCCTGCCTCGATCGCCACACGCGGCACACCCGGCGGCAGCACCGCGTCGCGCCAGGCGCGCGGTTGCCGGTCGAACGCGGTGGTCGATGGCATCGATACGACGCGCGTGGCGATGCCGGCGGCCGCGAGGGGCGCGATCGCGTCGAGCGCGAGCGACACTTCCGAGCCGGTGGCGATCAGAACGACACGCGCCGGTTGCTGTTGCCCTTCTTCATCGGGCCAGTCGCGCAACACGTATCCGCCCCGCGCAATCGCGGCGATCTGCACGGCGGAGCGCGTGACGAAGCGCAGGTTCTGCCGGCTCAGCAACAGACACGACGGTCCCTCACGCTCCACTGCGCTGACCCACGCCTGCGCGGTCTCGACGGTATCGCACGGACGCCACACGTCGAGCCCCGGAATCAGCCGGAGGCTCGCCGCGTGTTCGACCGCCTGATGTGTGGGTCCGTCTTCGCCGAGGCCGATCGAGTCGTGCGTGAACACGAAGATCGAGCGCGTCTTCATTAGTGCGGCCATTCGCAAAGCATTGCGCGCGTAGTCGGAGAAGGTCAGGAACGTGCCGCCGAACGGCAGATAGCCGCGATGTAGCGCGATGCCGTTCATCACCGCGCTCATGCCGAACTCGCGCACGCCGTAGTGCACGTAGTTGCCGCCGCGTAAGCCGTTTTCGTCGCTGCGCACGTCGACCGCGCCCGGCCAGTCCGTCAGGTTCGAACCGGTCAGGTCGGCCGAGCCGCCGAGCAGTTCCGGCAGGCTGCGCGCGAGCGCGCCGATCGCCTTTTGCGAAGCCTTGCGTGTCGCGATCGATTCAGCCGCGCAATCCGCATCGCGCAGCAGCGCGCGAACCGTGTCGTACCAATGCGCGGGCAAGCGGCCCTGCACACGTCGCTCGAATTCGGCGGCCTCCACCGGATAGTGCTGGCGATACGCATCGAAACGCGCGCGCCATTCGGCTTCCGCAGCGGCACCGCGCGCGCTCGCGTCGAAGTTCGCGCGAATCTCGTCGGGAATCTCGAATGGCGGATGCGGCCAGCCGAGCGCGCGGCGTGTGCGTTCCACCTCGTCGGCGCCGAGCGGCGCGCCATGCACGTCGTGCGTGCCAGCCTTCGACGGCGCGCCCTGGCCGATCACCGTGCGGCAGCAGATCAGCGTTGGCCGGCCGGTCGCGCGCGCCGCGTGCAATGCGCGATCGACCGCATCGACGTCGTGGCCGTCCACCTCACGCACCACATGCCAGCCGTAGGCGGCGAAGCGCGCGGGCGTGTCGTCGGCGAACCATTGCGCGACGTGGCCGTCGATCGAGATGCCGTTGTCGTCGTACAGCACCGTCAGCTTGTCGAGCTTCAGCGTGCCCGCGAGCGACGCCGCTTCGTGCGAGATGCCCTCCATCAGGCAGCCGTCGCCGGCGAACACGTAGGTGCGGTGATCGACGATCCGATGCCCGGGCCGGTTGAACTCGCGCGCGAGCAACGCCTCGGCGAGTGCCATACCGACGCCGTTCGCGAGCCCTTGGCCGAGCGGCCCGGTGGTCGTCTCGACGCCGGGTGTGACGCCCACCTCGGGATGCCCCGGCGTTTTGCTGTGCAACTGGCGAAAGCGTTTCAGTTCGTCGATCGGCAGGTCATAGCCGGTCAGATGCAGCAGTCCATACAGCAGCATCGAACCATGTCCGTTCGACAAGACGAACCGGTCGCGGTCGGGCCACGCGGGATTGCGTGGGCTGTGCTTCAGATGCCGGTCCCACAATGCCACCGCGATCTCGGCCATGCCCAGCGGCATGCCGGGGTGTCCCGACTTCGCGGCTTCCACCGCGTCGATCGCGAGCATGCGCAGTGCGTCGGCCATCGGGCGCGTGGCGGGTGCGTCAAGCGGTTGCGCGACTGCACTCATCGAAACTCTCCTTGCGAAATGAACGTCTGCAGGGGCCGCGTACCGCTCAAGCGCGCGAGCGTCGGTCGATCAGTTGCAGGATCATCGGCGTGAAGATCAGCTGCATCGCGAGTCCCATCTTGCCGCCCGGCACGACGATCACGTTCGGGCGCGACATGAACGAGTCGTGCAGCATCGTCAGCAGATACTGGAAGTCGATGCCCTTCGGCCGCGCGAAGCGGATCACCACGAAGCTCTCGTCGGGCTGCGGAATCTCGCGGGCGGTGAACGGATTCGATGTGTCCACGGTCGGCACGCGCTGGAAGTTCACATGCGTGCGCGAGAACTGCGGGCAGATGTAGTTCACGTAGTCGGGCATGCGCCGCAGGATCGTGTCGACCACCGCTTCGTGCGTGTAGCCGCGCATCGTCTGGTCGCGGTGCAGCTTCTGAATCCATTCGAGGTTGATGATCGGCACGACGCCGATCAGCAGATCCGCATGCCGCGCGATGTTGACCTTGTCGGTCACGGCCGCGCCATGCAGACCTTCATAGAACATCAGGTCGGTATTGGCCGCGACGTCCTCCCACGGCGTGAAGGTGCCGCCGTCCTGCTTGTAGAGCAACTCTTCGGCCGCGTCATGCACGTAGTGGCGAAACTGCCCGCTGCCGTTTTCGCCGTAACGCGTGAACAGCGTTTCGAGTTCTTCGAGCAGATTCGCTTCCGGTCCGAAGTGGCTGAAATTCGGCACACCGTCGCGCTCGCGCTCCTGCATCGCCGCGCGCATGCCGTTGCGGTCGTAGCGATGGAACGCATCGCCTTCGACGATCTGCGCATTGATGTGCTCGCGTCTGAAGATATGCATGAAGCTCTTCATGACGGTGGTGGTGCCCGCGCCGCTCGAGCCGGTCACCGCGATGATCGGATGTTTGACTGACATGCGTTTGTCTCCGGATGACTGTATTTCTGGTGCCGTGCGCTGTACGCACCTGCGCTCGGTCGCCGATCACGCCGTGAAATCCGGCAGGAACAGCGAGCGCGTGCCGAACAGCGGGGACGAGAACGGCTTGTCCTCGCCGCGGTCGTATTCGCCGTGATAGCGCGCAATGCGCTCGACCTCGTTCTTCGAGCCGAGAATCACCGGCACGCGGCCATGCAGCGCGCGCGGCGCGACGTCGAGAATGCGTTCGCGTCCGGTGATCGCGAGGCCGCCCGCCTGCTCGACCAGAAAGCTCATCGGGTTCGCTTCGTAGAGCAGGCGCAGCCGCCCTTCCATCGCCGGCGTTTTCGAGTCGCGCGGATACATGAACACGCCGCCGCGCATCAGGATGCGATGCACTTCCGCGACCATCGACGCGATCCAGCGCATGTTGAAGTCGCGCGCGCGGCAGCCGCTGCGGCCGTCCTTGCATTCCTGCACGTAGCGGCGCACGGGCGGCTCCCAGAAGCGCTCGTTCGATGCGTTGATCGCGAACTCGGCGGTTTCTTCCGGAATCCGGATGTTCGAATGCGTGAGCACGAAGTTGCCGATGTCGCGCTCCAGCGTGAAGCCATGCGTGCCGTTGCCGACCGACAGCACCAGCATCGTCGACGGTCCGTACACGGCGTAGCCGGCCGCGACCTGTTCGCAGCCCGGCCGCAGGAACGCGGCTTCGCTGCTGGCATCCTCCGCCGGGTCGCGGGTGCGCAGCACCGAGAAGATCGAGCCGACCACGCCGTTGATGTCGATATTCGACGAGCCGTCGAGCGGATCGAACGCCAGCAGATACTCGCCACGCGGATACTCGGGCGGAATCGGGTACACGTGCTCCATTTCCTCGGACACCATCGCCGCCAGCAAACCGTCCCACTCGCATTGCTGCACGAAGATGTCGTTGGTCGAGACGTCGAGCTTCTTCTGCTCCTCGCCGTGCGTGTTCAGCGTTTGCGCGGAACCGTAGTTGCCGCCCAGCGCGCCCTTGGTCAGCATCGCGGAGATCGATTTGATGGCGGCCGCCACGTCGATCAGGAGCGCGGAGAGTCCCGCCGTGTCCCGCGTGTTGTCCGTACACGGCGGGCGATCGAGCGTGTCGATCAGGAACTTCGAAAGTGTCGTGCGTCCGTCCTGCATGGCGTTCTCCTTCGATGGTGTCGTGATTCAGCCCGGCGGCGGCGTGACGGCGCGCGCGGTGGAAGGCGGTGGCGAGGACGGCTGCATGGGCTCGTCGAATACGCGGCTCGCGCGCACGTCGGCGGCGTCGATCAGCGTCAGCGTGGCGGCGTCGATCGGCTCGCCGCCTTGCAACGCGCTCGCGAACAGGCGGTTCGCCTGACGCAGCCGCGCGCGGTCGAGCGCATTGCGCACCGAGCGCGCGTTGGCAAAATTCGGTTGACGGATGCGGCGTGCCAGATAGTCGGCGAACGCGCGGCGCGACGCGGCATCGAAGCGGTAATGCATGGTGTCGAGCATCCGCTCGGCGATTTCGAGCAGTTCGGTTTCCTCGTAATCGGGAAAGGTAATGTGATGCGCGATGCGCGAGCGGAAACCCGGATTGCTCTCGAAAAACACTTCCATCCGCGACGCGTAGCCGGCCAGAATCACGACCAGGTCGCTGCGCTGGTTCTCCATCGTCTGCAGCAGGATTTCGATCGCTTCCTGCCCGTAGTCGCGCTCGTTCTCCGGGCGATACAGGTAATACGCTTCGTCGATGAACAGCACGCCGCCCATCGCGCGCTTCAGCACATCGCGCGTTTTCGGCGCGGTGTGACCGATGTACTGGCCGACCAGATCGTCGCGCGTGACCGACACCAGATGATTGCGGCGGATGTAGCCGAGCCGGTGCAGCACCTCGGCCATGCGCAGCGCGACCGTCGTCTTGCCGGTGCCGGGATTGCCGGAGAAGCACATGTGCAAGGTCGGCGCGCCGCCCGCGAGACCCAGCGACGCCCGCGCGCGTTCGACCAGCAGATGCGCGGCGACCTCGCGAATACGCGTCTTCACGGGTGCGAGCCCGACCAGATCGCGATCGAGTTCGCCGAGCACGTCGCCGATGCCCGAGTCGCGGTACAGCGCCGCGAGGTCGATGTGGGGCGTGGCGTCGTCGCTGTGCGCGGTGGACGCGGGCAGTGCGTCCACGATGGCGGCGTCAGTCATTGCTCCTCCTTTGCTGCGGGTTGTCGTGCGCCTGGCTTGCACCCTCACGCGCGCTCAGCGGCTCAGCCCGTCGCGCCATAACGCTCGCCCGCTGGCCGATCGCACGCATAGCCCGCCATGCTGTAGCGCTGCGTGCGCCCCTGCGCGTCCTGGCGCAGCAGCCGGAAGCCCGGCTCCACGTCCGGCCGGTTGACGATGAACGACAGGCGCATCGTCTCGAAGGTGCGCACCGAATCGAATGCGTTGACCTTGATGTAGTGCTGCGGCCGCGCCTCGCGACAGGCCCGGACCTCTTGCAAGACGCCTGCCGCGTCGTGCAGGTCGAACATTGGCAGGCCCCACATTTCCCAGTACGTGTTGCGCGGATGCGGGTTGTCGGTGAATTCGACCGAACAGGCCCAGCCCTGGCGCAGCGCATAGTCGATTTGCAGGCCGATTTCTTCGTCGGTCAGCTCGGGCAGAAAAGAGAACGTTCCTTGAGTAATACGCATGACGAACCTCGTTGATGAATGTCGCGTTCAGAACGGCGTCAACGGTGCCCCGCGCGGTGCCGTTGCACCGCGTTGCGGATGCGCTCGTGAAGCGCTCGCGGGTAAAGTCGGCTCTCTTAAGCCGCAGTCGGCGTGGCGGCGAAATCGGGCGTATCGGTCGACGCGTAGTTGAAGGTCACGTCGCGCCACGTATCGAGCGCCTGCTTGAGCGGCGTGCACCAGCGCGCGGCGGCTTCGAGCACGTCGGGCCCTTCCCGCAGAATGTCGCGGCCCTCGTTGCGCGCCTTGACCATTGCTTCGAGCGCGACGCGGTTCGCGGTCGCGCCGGCCTGGATGCCGGCCGGATGGCCGATCGTGCCGCCGCCGAACTGCAGGATCGCGTCGTCGCCGAACAGGTCGAGCAGTTGATGCATTTGCCCCGCGTGAATCCCGCCCGAGGCGACCGGCATCACCTTGCGCAAGCCGGCCCACGGTTGATCGAAGAAGAGGCCGCGCGACAGATCGACCGCGTTGTGCGCGTCGCGGCACACGTTGTAGTAGCCCTGCACCGACAGCGGATCGCCTTCGAGCTTGCCGACCGCGGTGCCCGCATGCGCATGATCGACGCCCGCCATGCGCAGCCATTTGGCGATCACGCGAAACGAGATGCCGTGGTTGCGTTGCCGCGTGTAGGTGCCATGCCCCGCGCGATGCAGGTGCAGGATCATGTCGTGCTTGCGGGCCCAGCGCGACATCGACTGGATCGCGGTCCAGCCGATCACCAGATCGATCATCACGATGCACGAGCCGAGCTCCTTCGCGAATTCGGCGCGTTCGTACATGTCCTCCATCGTGCCGGCCGTCACGTTCATGTAGTGGCCTTTGACCTCGCCGGTCTCCGCCTGCGCGCGGCTCACCGCTTCCATCGCGAACAGGAAACGGTCGCGCCAATGCATGAAGGCCTGCGAGTTGATGTTCTCGTCGTCTTTCAGGAAATCGAGGCCGCCGCGCAGGCCCTCATAGACCACCCGTCCATAGTTCTTGCCCGACAGGCCGAGCTTCGGCTTGACCGTGGCGCCGAGCAACGGCCGCCCATACTTGTCGAGCCGTTCGCGCTCGACGACGATGCCGGTCGGCGGTCCCTGAAACGTCTTCAGATACGCGACTGGAATGCGCATGTCTTCGAGCCGCAACGCCTTCAGCGGCTTGAAGCCGAACACGTTGCCGATGATCGACGCGGTCAGGTTCGCGACCGAGCCCTCTTCGAACAGATCGAGTTCGTACGCGATGTACGCGAAGTACTGCGGCTCGTCGGCGCGCGACACCGGCACCGGCTCGACGCGATACGCCTTCGCGCGATACATGTCGCAGGCGGTCAGCCGGTCGGTCCACACCACCGTCCACGTCGCGGTCGACGATTCGCCAGCCACCGCGGCCGCGGCTTCCTCGGGTTCGACACCGGGCTGCGGCGTGATGCGAAAGAGCGCGATCACGTCGGTCTCTTTCGGTTCGTAGTCCGGTTGCCAGTAACCCATCTCGCGGTATTTCATCACGCCTGCCGCGTACCGCTCGCGCGGATTGTGCGGATCGCGCGCTTGATGTTCGGGCTGGATCGGCGGTTGACTGAAATCGTTCATGACGTGTCCTCGAAAGTGGCAAGCGCACTGCCGGAAGAACGAAGCGCTTGAGTTGCACTGTAGGCACGGACACGCCCAAGGGGAATTCACGATTTTATTTGGCAGACTTAATGGATCGATTATCGCTATCACATCGTTAGTTTCTTTTTCACGCCATGAAACGGCAATCGGAGCAGAATTGGCTAGTGTGCGACCCGGGCACGGCGTGACAGCGCAATCGGATTAGCGAATCGCGATGGAACACTTTGCTTCGTTTTCGCCACACCGCGCGGACGCTTGCGTCTGGCAACCCGCGCGCGCGCCATGGCGTGGCGCAATTCGCTGAGCGCTGTATTAGCCCTCGAATGCACGCCCGCCTGGCCGGCCGGTACACGCACGGGCATGGAGATTGCGTGATGCCGGCTGCCGCCGACATCGGGCATGAAATTTCGCCGTGCCGGCGGCGTAACGCAGTTCCAACCGCAGTTTCAACCGAAGGAGGAAGCACGTATGCAATGGACGACTCCGAGCTACACCGACGTACGCCTCGGTTTTGAAATCGTGATGTATGTCGCTACGCGTTAAGCCCGCAACCGGGCCGCACGCCGCGGCCCCTTTGCGGTTCCCGTGTGTGTTTGACCTCTGCTGACGGCCGGCCTTCCAGCGCTGTCGGGACAAACGTTCCCAACCATGATCCACGAAACGATCGTCACCACGGCAGCGTGCGATGGCCGTCCTCATATCGCGCCGATGGGCGCGCGCTACGAGGGTGAGCGCATCATCCTTTCGCCTTTCCGGCCGTCGGTCACGCTCGACAATATCGTCGCGACGCGCTCTGCCGTGCTGAATTTCACCACCGACGTACGCATCTTCGCGGGCTGCGTCACGCACTGCGCGACCGATTGGCCGACCGTGGCCGCAAGCCGTGTCGCGAGCGTGCGTCTGACCGAATCGCTGGCCCACGCCGAGCTCGAACTCGACGAACTGCGCGACGACAAAGAGCGCCCGGTGCTGGTGATGAAATGCGTGCACCGCGAAAACCACGCGCCGTTCGCGGGCTTCAATCGCGCGCAGTCGGCGGTCGTGGAAGGCGCGATTCTGGTAAGCCGGCTCTTCATGCTGCCGGCCGACAAGGTCGATCGCGAAATGGCCTATCTGCAGATCGCGATCGACAAAACCGCCGGCGACAACGAGCGCACCGCCTGGGGCTGGCTCGTCGCCGCGGTCGCGCGATACCGCGCGAATCTGGAAGAGACGGCCAATCACGCCGCCACGTCCGCCCATCACTAAACCCGTTTGCCGGGAGAACCCTGATGACCGCATTGCTTGCGAGCGTCCGCTCGGATGAGGAAGCATTCGACGCCGCACGCGCCGGCGCCGAGCTGATCGACCTGAAAGAACCTGACGACGGCGCGCTCGGCGGCCTGTCGATCGGCGCCATTACGAGCATCGCGCGACAGCTGCGCGCCCGCTATCCGGTCAAGCCGATCAGCGCAGCGATCGGCGACGTGCCGGCCGACGCGTTCGACGAGATCGCCGCGCGCGTGATCGACGTCAGCGACGCCGGCGTCGACTACGTGAAGGTCGGGGTCGCGCGCGGACCGGCCGCGCGCCGCTGCATCGAGCAGCTCGCGAATCTGCCGGCCACCGTCGTGCCGGTGCTGCTGTGCGACGGCGGCATGGACGACGAACTGGTCAGCCACACCGCGGCGCTCGGCTTTGCCGGCCTGATGTTCGATACCGCGAGCAAGGACGGCGGCACGCTGTTCGATCACGTCGATGTCGACTCGCTCGCGCGCTGGTTGCGGCTCGCGCGTCAACGCGGCGCGATGGTGGGCATCGCCGGTGCGCTCGGCTGGGCGCAGTTGCCGCAGATCCGTGCGCTGGCGCCCGACGTGGCCGGTTTTCGCACCGCGCTGTGCGCCGACGGGCGCCGCTCGCGGCTCGACCCCGAGCGCGTCGCGCAATGGGCGAGCGCGTTGCATCGGCCGACTGGGGAAATACGCGTCGATGGCGGCGCGCCGCTGCCGGGTTCGACGGGCGCGACGCGTCTATAGCCGCCGCTCACATCACTGGAATATTCAGCAAACGGTCGCGCATCAGCGCGACGTTGCTCTTGTCGAGCAGTTCGACCACATAGTTCGCATCCGTCACGTAGTCGACGAACTTGCGGTCGACTACGCCCGACGCGGCCAGGGTTTCGAGCGGATCGTCGGCGGCGATCGGACAGGATTTGACGACGATCAGCCGCTCCGCGTTGAGCATCGTCGATAGCCAGGCGGCGAGGCTGTCGGAGGTCGTGTCCCAGTTGCTCATCGTGTCGGGCGTGTCGCGCATCAGCGCGGTCGGCACCCACACGGCGACGTGGCCGTCGCGCAACGTGCGCCGGATTTTCGCCTCGCTCGACGCGATCACCAGTTCGGGCGACACGCCCTGCATCAGCAGCGCGTATTGCGTCATCGCGAGCAGACACATGTTGTGCGCGGCCAGATCGTCGAAGTTCCACTCGCCCTGGTACTGGCGCACCTTGTCCGCGAAATCGCCGCCGCCGGGCACGATCACCACGCGTCCGCCGCCGACTTCGCATAGCTCGCTGAGCCAGTGGCGCAGTGCCGGGTCGTGACTGAGACTGCCTCCGATCTTGACCACCCACATGACTGTTGTCCTCGCGTCCAGTTGAGTGCCCGGCCGAGTCGCGTCGTTTCGCAGCCTCGTTCATCACCGAACTTGTCCCGCTCGCCCAATCGTCCCCACTGTCCTTCTTTGCGCTACTCGTGCGCCGGCGCCGCGCCGGTCAGCTCATGCCGCGCGCGCGGCCACGCCACGCGCGCTTCGCCGCTGCGCTCGCGGTTCGCGCGCCGCGAGCAGCGCGACCGCCACGCTCGGCGCGCAGGTCGCCGCCCACGCCGCGCTAGCCTCGGGCACGCCCGCCAATGCGCCGAAGTCGATATAGCCGCGCGCTTCGTCGCGCGCCAATGCGGCGACGAGGAAGCGGCCGCAACCCGCGCCCACCAGCGGCGCGGCCGCGAGCGCCGGCTGCGCGGCAATCACGCGCATCAGGTTTGCGCCGATTTCGCGCACTTGCAGCGCGCGCCAGCGCCGCGCAAAGTGCAGCCATTCGAGGTCCGACGCGTCGTGCGCGTCGTGCCCGATCATGCGTGCGAGCCGCGCGCGACTCGCCGCCTGCGTCTTCGGCCCCTGGTCGGCGCTCGGCTGTACGTCGTGCAGCGGGTCCAGTTCGCCCGTCAGCCGGTAGACGTCGGCGGTGGTCGCGAACCATTCGTTCATCACGTTCCGCATCGCGCCGCCGAATTCGATCCGATGCGCGACGCCGCACAACGGCGTGCGCACGACGCCGTGATACACGAGTTCGCCGCTCGCGAGCCGGCCCGCATCGGTCGCGGCACGCGCGACGACGCGGCCGTCGACGATCGGAATGATGTCGGTGGTGGTGCTGCCGATGTCGATCAGCAGCGCGTTCGGCATGCGGGTAGCGACCCAGCTCGCGGTCGCGAGCCAGTTGGCCGACGCGACGTGGCGCCAGCCGGCCGAGCAGTCGCCGGCGGCGAGCCAGCCGGCGTCGCCGGCGTAAAAGCGCAGTGACGAACCGAGCCGCTGCGCGAGCGCGGCCACGATCGCGCGCACGCCTTCGGCGCGGTCCGCGAACAGGTCGACCATCTCGCCGGTCATCGTCACCGCATGCTGCGCGACGTCCGTGCGCGCCTGCGGCCAGCGCTCGAAAACGAGGTCGATCGTGCGGTGCAGATGGTCGATGCCCTGCCACAGCGGACACGGCCATTGCACGACGTCGAGCACGGCGTCGCTGCCGTCGACGAGCGACACCTTCACGTGCGCGCCGCCGACGTCCCAGCCGAACCGCACCGCCGGCTTCGCGCGGGCGGGGCTCAAGGGCGCACCTCGGATGTGAGCGGATTGGCGCGCGCCGCGCCGCAGCGCTCGAGTCGCACGCCATGCGCGGCCAGCAGCGCGCGTGTCAGGCCGCTGCCGCGCACCGCCGACAGCCCCGCATAGGCGACCGTCAAACGCGGATTCACCTCGATCACGACCGGCCCTCGCTGTGGGTGCCATACGACATCGATGCCGACGAAGCCGCGCAAACCCGGGATGGCCCGCGCGACGCGATGCGCGAGCGTGTCCAGCGCGCGGCCCATGTCGCTGTGCTGGTCGATCTGATCGACCAGCACGCCGTCGAACTCGACGATCCGCGCAACCTCGCCCGACGCGTCGCCGCCGCTCAGCCCGATCTGCTGACGGTTGATGCTGAGCAGCTTGGTCGCGTCGCCGCGGCAGATCAGCGACAGGCTCAACGGCTCGCCGTCGACCCACGCCTGCAGCACCGGATTGCGTCCGGCCGCCGCGCGCGCGTCGTAGTCGGCGCAAGCATCTGCGAAGCGCGCGTAGACGATCGTGTCGAGGCCGCCCGCGCCGTCGTCCGGTTTGACGACCCAGCGGCCGTCGTGCTGCGCGGCCGGGTCGCCGGGTTCGAGCGCGGGCGTCGTCGCAATGCCATGCGCGGCAAGACACGCCGCGGTCGCGCTCTTGCTCGACGCGACGCGGATCGCTTCCTTCGCGCAGCCGAGCCACCGGGCAGTGCCGACCGCATCGTGAAAGCGCAGCAGCAGGCCGTCGCATTCCGGTGCGACCACCCACGCGTAGTCATGCTCTCGCGCCGCGCGCGCGACGAACGCCGTCATCGATTCGCCGGGCGCGGCCATACAATGAGCGTCGCCCGCCGCTGGTGTTTCGAAGCGCGAGGTCGCGAACCTGACCTGCACGCCGTCCAGTTCACGCAAAGCGGCGACCAGCGCGTCGCGCATCACGCGTCCTTCGACGATCAGCGCGCTCAAATCGGCGAGACTGCCCGCGCCGGCGAACTCGGGGTCGATGCCGCCGCCGGTGAGATACTCATAAACAAAGATCTTGGTCAAAGGAAAGCGCCCCTCTATGCAGGTAATACCTGTTCTCGATCTGCTCGACGGCCAGGTCGTCCGCGCGGTGCGCGGCGAGCGGAGCGCCTATCGGCCCATCCAGTCCCGCCTCGTCGCGACGAGCGACCCACTTGCTACCGCCCGCGCGCTACTCGAAGCCAGCGGCGCGCGCACGCTCTATATCGCCGATCTCGGCGCCATCCTGCAGCGCGGCGCGCATGCTTCGACGCTCGCCGCGTTGCGCGCCGCGCTGCCCGGCATCGAACTGTGGCTCGACGCGGGCTTCGCGGACTACGCATCGATGCGCGCGCTGTTCGAGCGCATCGACGCTGCTGTCGATCAACTCGACCGCCCTGCTGCCAATTCAAACCTGGCGACCCTCGTGCCGGTCTTCGGCTCGGAGACGCTTCGCGAAATCCATGCCCTGCACGCGGCGCAGCGCGCCGGCCTCGCGCCGATCCTGTCGCTCGATCATCGCGCCGGCGAACTGCTCACCGCGACCGCGCTCGATCGCTCGTCGGCATGGTGGCCGTCGCGCGTGATCGCGATGACGCTCGACCAGGTCGGCAGCTACGCCGGCCCCGATCTCGCGACGTTCGAGCGCCTGCACGCGCAAGCCGCCGCGCATACCACGCTGATCGGCGCGGGCGGCATCCGCAATCGCGCCGATCTGGCCGCTGCGGCCGGCACCGGCGCCAGCGCCTGGTTGGTGGCGTCCGCGCTGCACGATCGGCAGATCGACTGCGCGCCTTCCGATTCAGCGTAGGCCTTCCATACAATTTCCATGCCACGCGTTCTGACAGCGCTGTCTGTAAACGCAACACAAGCCGGACAGTTTGCGTGTGACACTCTGCTCCAGAACGGCACACATTTTGTATGGCGCAGCGGGTCTCTGAACCCACGCGCCGACGCACGGTCGGGCACGCTTGTCGCCAGCGCGTCGCGCATGTCGATCCGCCGAATGCAAAGCTGTACGACCGTAAGCGCGGGGTGCTTCCGTGGGACGCTTGCTCGCCGAAGCGTCGTCGAAAGATCGGCATGGAGCTTGCTAAAACCTGGCCCATGCATAGCTCCGCCATCGATCCATCGACCCCAAGCTCGAGCGCAACGCGCGCCGCGGCGCTCACACGCGACTGGATCTGTCCGTTCTGTCCATTGCTGTGCGACGACCTGGTCGCCGCTTCCCACGACGACGGCACGCTCGAAGTACCGGACACCGAATGCTCGCGGCTCGCTCACGCGCTCGCGCAGTACGGCGCGGCGGATGCGCAATGCGGATGCGTGGTCGACGGCAGCGAAGCGGACCACGATGCCGCGCTGACCAGCGCCGCACAGTGGCTCGCGAACGCGCGCCGTCCGCTGTTCGGCGGCCTCGCGACCGACGTCGCCGGCACCCGCGCGCTGTATCCGCTCGCCGCCGCCTGCGGCGCGATCCTCGATCATCTGCACGGCGATGCGCTGACACCCGCGACGCTCGCGTTGCAGGATCGCGGCGCGTTCTTCACGACGCTCTCCGAAGTGCGCGCGCGCGCCGACCTGCTGGTGTTCTTCGGCTTTCAGCCGTCGCGGCGCTACCCGCGCTTCTACACGCGCGCGTTGGGCGGCACCGAACTCGCGCGCGAGCTGGTCTTCGTCGGCTGCGACGCGGACCCGGCGGCGGCCGGCTTGCCGCAAACGCGCATCGACTCGCTGCTGCGCGACGCCGATCCCTATGACACGCTCGCGCTGTGGTCGGCGCTCGCGGAAGGACGCGACGCGGCCGCGCTAAGTCACGGCGCTGGCAGTCAGGCCAACGTGGCAACCGCCCTCGCGTCGCTGCAAGCACGCATCGCCAGCGCGCGCTACACGGTGGTCATCTACGAACCGGCCGCGTTGCCCGCGCCGCACGCGGCGCTGCTGATCGAAGTGCTGAACCGGATCGTCAAAGCCGTGAATCGCACGACGCGCGCGGCATGTCTCGCGCTCGGCGGCGACGACGGCGCTTTGACGGTCAATCAGACCGTCACGTGGCTGTCCGGCTTGCCGCTGCGCACGCGCGTGTCGATGCCGGCGCGCGTCACCGGCGCCGCGCCGCTCGATCACGATCCGTATCGCTATCGGACGGCGCGGCTGCTCGCCGAACGCGAAGTCGATGTGCTGCTGTGGATCGCAAGCTTCGCGCCGCACGCATGGCCCGCGTCGCTCGATCCCGCGCTTCCGCTGATCGTGCTCGGTCATCCTGCGCTCGCTGATGCCGCCAAGGCACGCGGTGCCAACACCGTGTTCGTGCCGGTCGCGACACCGGGCATCGACAGCGGCGGGCATCTGTTTCGCGTCGACGGTACGGCCGTGATGCCGCTTGCCGCCGCGCGTGGTGCTGCGCTGGAGACGGTGGCGTCGCTTGCCGCGCAGTTGAACGAACGACTGAGTGAACGATTGAATCCGCGCGAGGATCAGCCATGACTCTCGTCCGGCTCAAAGGCGGCACGCTGTTCGACCCGATCAACAAAGTCAACGGCGAGCGCCGCGACCTGACGTTCCGCGACGGCCGCATCGTCGACGTGCCGGCCACCACACCCGTCGATCGCGAATACGACGCGACCGGCATGATCGTGATGGCGGGCGGCATCGATCTGCATTCGCATATCGGCGGCGGCAAGACCAATCTGTCGCGCCTGCTGCTGCCCGAGGACCATCGCGCCGATGCGCCGGGCGCCGTCGCGCCGCGCGAGGCCGCCTACGAAGCCGCGCGCGACGACAACGGCCGCTATCTGCGTCTGCCTTCGTGCGGCGTCTGCACGCCGGGCACGCTCGCGACCGGCTACCGCTACGCGGAAATGGGCTACACGGCCGCGTTCGAACCGGCGATGATGCCGTCGAACGCGCGCCACACGCACCTCGAAATGGGCGACACGCCGATCATCGATCACGGCGCGTACGTGATGCTCGGCAACGACGAACTGTTCCTGCAAATGCTCGCCGCACGCGATGACTTCGAGCGACTGCGCGACTACGTCGGCTGGACCATCACCGCGAGCAAGGCGCTCGGCGTCAAGGTGGTGAACCCTGGCGGCATCTCGGCGTTCAAGTTCAACCAGCGCTCGCTCGACGTCGACGAACCGCACGCGCACTACGGCATCACGCCACGCGACGTGCTGCGCACGCTGACGCGCGCGCTGACCGAGCTGCGCGTGCCGCATCCGCTACACGTGCATACGAGCAACCTCGGCGTGCCCGGCAACCTCGCATCGACGATCGCGACGATGGACGCCGCCGACGGCCTGCCGATCCATCTGACGCATATCCAGTTTCACAGCTACGGTACCGAGGGCTCGCGCAAGTTTTCGTCGGGCGCGCGGCAGATCGCCGAGGCCGTGAACGCGCGGCCGAACGTGTCGATCGACGTCGGTCAGATCATCTTCGGACAGACCGTCACGGCCTCCGGTGACACGATGATGCAGTTCCGCAACGCGCCGCTCGCGCGGCCGCACAAGTGGGTGGTCGGCGATATCGAGTGCGACGCGGGTTGCGGCGTCCTGCCGTTCCGCTATCGCGAACAGAGCTACGTGAACGCGCTGCAATGGATCATCGGCCTCGAAATCTTCCTGCTCGTCGACGACCCGTGGCGCGTCGCGATGACCACCGATCATCCGAACGGCGGACCGTTCACCAGCTATCCGCATCTGATCCGCCTGCTGATGGACAAAACGTTTCGCGATGAGCAGCTTGCGAAGCTGCATCCGGAAGCGCAGGTCGCCAGCGCGCTGCCGGAACTCAAGCGCGAATTTTCGCTTTACGAGATCGCGATCATCACGCGCGCCGGTCCGGCGCGGCTGCTCGGTCTGCGCGATCGCGGCCATCTCGGCGCGGGCGCGGCGGCGGACATCGCCGTCTATCGCGACGAGCCGGACCGCGAGCGGATGTTCACGTCACCCGCCTATGTGTTCAAGGACGGCGAACTGGTCGCGCGCGACGGCACGCTGGTCGCGACGCCGACAGGCGGCATTCATTTCGTCGCGCCGGAGTTCGATCGCGGTATCGAGAAAACGCTGCGCGCGTATAGCGACGCGAATCTCGCGAGCAACTTCGCGCACGCCGCGATCAGCGATGACGAAGCCTGCCGCTGCTGCCGCGGCGGGCGGCTGTTGCCCGTCGAATGTCTAACCTGACGCGGCCACGATGAACGCTCCCGCCCCGCTCGAAATCAACGGCACCGCGATCGACGCGACCTTCGCCGAAGCGTTCCCGATGAAAGCGACCCGGCTCGTGATCACCGCGCACACGCCGATGTGGGCGATGCACGCGGCAAACTCGCTGTCGGGCTTCGCGACCTCGGTGATCGGCTGCGGCTGCGAGGCGGGCGTCGAACGGACGCTCGCGCCCGAGGCAACGCCCGACGGCCGGCCCGGCGTCGCGGTGCTGCTGTTCGCGGTGTCGACGAAGGAACTGGCGAAGCAGATCGGGCGGCGCGTCGGACAGTGCGTGCTCACCTGTCCGAGCACGGCCGTCTACAGCGGCATCGATCCGGCCACGAGCCGCGCGCCGCTGTCGGACCCGGCGCCGCTCGGCAGCGGGCTGCGCTTTTTCGGCGACGGCTGGCAGATCGCGAAGATGATCGACACAGGAAACGGCCCCACGCGTTACTGGCGCGTGCCGGTGATGGACGGCGAGTTCGTCTGCGAAGACACGGCGGCGACGGTCAAGGCCGTCGGCGGCGGCAACCTGCTGCTGCTCGCGCGCGACCAGGGCGCCGCGCTCGCCGCCGCGGAAGCCGCGGTCGCCGCGATGCGCCGGCTACCGAACGTGATCATGCCGTTTCCCGGCGGCATCGTGCGGTCGGGCTCGAAGATCGGCTCGAAATACGCGGGCGCAACCGCATCGACCAACGACGCGTTCTGTCCGAGCCTGATCGGCCTCGCATCGCGCACCGAGTTGAGCGCGGACGTTGGCTGCGTGCTGGAGATCGTCATCGACGGTCTGACCGACGCCGACGTCGGCGCGGCGATGACGGCCGGTATCGGCGCGGCGACCGGACTCGGGCGCGCGGCCGGCGTGCTGCGCATTTCGGCGGGCAACTACGGCGGCAAGCTCGGACCGTACCACTTTCATCTGCACGAACTGGCCGCGGGACTCAACGGGGGACGCGCATGAGCACGACCACGTTGCGCGCGAAGACACCGCCTGGCTTTCGCGTCGATGCGGCCGCGCTGTCGCCGGCGGCGCTGGCCAGCATGAGCGTGGCCGAGATCGAGCGCATCGTGCTGCCGGCCGGCAACGAGCGCTGCGTGGTCGGCGACGTTTTCGAGGTATCGCGCGACGACGCGCCTGCGTCCGGCGACGACATGGCCACGCTGCTGATCGACGGCGCCGCGCGGTGGCTGGACCGGCTCGGCGCGCAGATGGACGGCGGACGGCTCGTCGCGCGCGGCGCGGTCGGCGACTACAGCGGCTTCAGGATGAGCGGCGGCTTGCTTGAAATCGACGGCGACGCGGGGCACTTCACAGGTTGCGAAATGCGCGGCGGACGCGTGACGGTGCGCGGCGACAGCGGCGACTTCGCCGCCGGCGCACTGACGGGCGACATGGAAGGCATGAGCGGCGGCACGCTGACGATTCACGGCAACGCGGGCGCGCGGCTGGCCGACCGGATGCGCCGCGGCCTCGTGCTGGTCGGCGGCAACGCGGGCGACTTCGCGGCGTCGCGGCTGGTGGCGGGGACCGTCGGCGTGGCGGGGCAACTGGGCGCACACTATGCCTATGCGATGAGGCGCGGCACGCTGCTGCTCGCGCAACGACCCGAGGGTTTGCCACCGCCGACGTTCACCGGCGGCGGACACGGTTTCGACGTATTCTGGTCATTGCTCATACGCAGCCTCGCGGCCGAAATCGCGCCGTTTTCGCAGTGGCGCGCGGACCGTCTGCCGGTTCGTTTTACGGGCGACCTCGCGGTCGACGGCCGCGGCGAAATACTCATCGCCGGCTGAGGCAGCGCTATGTCAGCCAGGACTGAAACGGTGCTCGGCAAAAAAGAAACGTCCCGCCACGATGTTGCATGGAGACAGGGCATGACGACAGCGGATTCTCGAAACGCGAAGCCTGATATCAACGTCAACGCAACTGCCAGCGCCGGCGGCCCGCGCTATGCCGGGCTGCTGATCGCGCTGCACTGGCTGATCGCGCTCGGCATCATCGGTCTGCTCGCGCTCGGCCTCTATATGGTCGGATTGCCGAAGGGCTTGCCTGTCAAAGCGACGCTGATCAATCTGCACAAGTCGCTCGGACTGACGGTTTTCCTGCTGGTGCTTTTGCGCATCGTCGCGCGGGTAGTCCTTCACCGGCCTGCCCTGCCGCCGATGCCACCGTGGCAACGCGCCGCCGCGCGCACTACGCAGGGTCTTTTATACGTCTGTATGGTGGCGATGCCGCTCGCCGGGTATCTCGGCTCGTCGTTCAACCGCTACGGCACGCGCTTCTGGGGCATCCTGCTGCCGAAGTGGGGCTGGGACGACGCGCATCTGCGCGATCTGTTCTTCGGCCTTCACCAGGCGATCGGCTATGCGCTGATCGCGTTGATCGTGCTGCACGTGGCGGGCGCATTCAAGCATCAGTGGATCGATCGCGACAACCTGCTCGCGAGGATGCTGCCATGACGATGCGAAGCTCGTCGCACCACACGCAGGCAGCCGCTGCGCTCGAAGTCCATACGCTGCGCACGCGCGACGGTCATCGGGTGTGGTATGCGCTCGCCGGCGCGCGCGACGGCGTGCCGGTCGCGGTGCTGCACGGCGGTCCCGGCAGCGGCAGTCAGCCCGGCGTGCTGCGGCTCTTCGATCTGCAACGTTTTCGCGTCGTGCTGATCGACCAGCGCGGCACGGGTGCGTCGACGCCGCACGGCAGCGTGCGCCACAACCGCACCGACTATCTGATCGCCGACCTCGAAGCGATTCGCGCGCGGCTCGGTTTCGCGCGCTGGGGCGTGCTTGGCGGATCGTGGGGCGCGGCGCTCGCGCTCGCGTATGCGGGACAGTGTCCGCAGTCGGTCACGGGCGTCGTGGTGCGCGGCCTGTTTCTAACTTCCGCGCGCGAAGTACGCGGTTTGTTCATTGCTTCGCGCAAGCGTGCGCCGCGTGCGTGGTCGAGACTGCGTGCCGCTGCCCGCTGCGAGCAGCCCGCGACACTGGCCGCGCGATGCGGCTCCGGCTTGCAATACGGCGCGAACGAAGCGCGGCAACGTTCGCTCGCGCTGGCCTGGCGCGGCTATGAAAACGCGGTGCTGGCGAGTGCATCGCCGCGAGGCTCCGCGGCGCAACAACGCGGGGTCCAGCGAAACGCTCGCGAGTCCCAACGCTTCGCCCGCAAGCTGATCGGCAAATACCGGATTCAGGCGCACTACCTCGCGCATCGCTGCTGGCTCGGCGAAACGCGTTTGCTGTCGCTCGCGCGCCGCGCGGCGGCGGACGGCGTGCCGATCGCCGCCGTGCATGGCGCGCGCGATCCGGTGTGTCCGCACGGCAATCTGCGGCGTCTATCGCGCGCGGTTGCTTCCGCGCGCGTCGAATCCGTGAGCGCGGCCGGTCATCTGACGAGCGACCCCGCGCTGCATGCGCGCGTCGCGCAGGTACTCGCCGCGATGTTCACCCCCACCATCGACGAGGAGCGCAGCAGCATGCGTCACGCGGCATGAAGATCAAGGTACTCGGCTCGTCGGCGGGCGGCGGCTTTCCGCAGTGGAACTGCAATTGCCGCAATTGCGACGGCGTGCGGCGCGGCACGGTGAAGGCGACGCGCCGCACGCAGTCGTCGATCGCGGTCAGCGCGAACGGCGAGGACTGGCTGCTCGTCAATGCGTCGCCCGATCTGCTCGCGCAGATCGCCGCGCATCCCGAGCTTCAGCCGGCACGGCGCGCGCGCGACAGCGGCATCGCCGCAGTGCTCGTGATCGACGCGCAGATCGACCACGTGACCGGCCTTCTGATGCTGCGAGAACGCGACACGCCGCTGCCGCTGTACGCAACCGATGCAGTCTGGCAAGACCTGCGCTCCGGCTTTCCGGTCGCGCCGATCCTGTCGCACTACTGCGGTGTCGAGCATCGCCGTATCGCGCTCGACGGCGCGCCGCTCGTCGTCGACGCGCTGCCCGGCATCCGCATCGACGCGCTGCCGCTATCGAGCAAGGCTCCGCCGTACTCGCCGCATCGCGAGGCGCCGGAGCGCGGCGACAACATCGGGCTCGTGCTGACGAACCTGCAATCGGGCCAGCGCGTGTTCTACGCGCCGGGGCTCGGCGCGATCGAGCCGCACGTGCTGGCGGCGATGCGCGAGGCCGATCTGCTGCTCGTCGACGGCACGCTGTGGACCGGCGACGAAATGATCCGCCTCGGCCTGTCGAAGAAGACCTCGGCGGATATGGGCCATCTGCCGCAGAGCGGCGCGGGCGGCATGATTGAAACGCTCGACTCGCTCGACGCGAAGCGCAAAGTGCTGATCCATATCAACAACACGAATCCGATCCTGATCGAAGACGGCCCCGAGCGGCGCATGCTAGGCGAGCATGGAATCGAGGTCGCGTACGACGGAATGAGCTTCGAGCTTTGAAGTGCGCAGTAAAGAGTGCGGAGAGATGAGGTAGCGAGGCGCGGCTGTGAACGACGATAAAACGGAGACGGACGGCATGAACGCGAAAGACATTGAGGACACGACACCAACACGCGAAGCAAGTGCGACGGGCACTCGGGTCATCGACCGGCCCGCCTGGAGCCGTGAGGAATTCGAGGCGCAGTTGCGCGCGAAGGGCACCGCGTATCACATCCACCATCCGTTCAACGTGAAGATGAATAGCGGCGGCTGCTCGCGCGAGCAGATCCGCGGCTGGGTCGCGAACCGCTTCTACTATCAGATCAACATTCCGCTGAAGGATGCGGCTGTGCTGTCGAACTGTCCGGACCGCGCGACGCGCCGCCGCTGGGTGTTGCGCATTCTCGATCACGACGGCTACGAGGGCTCGGAAGGCGGCATCGAAACCTGGGCGCGTCTCGCGGATGCGGTCGGCCTCACGCGCGACGAATTGTGGTCGCTCGAACACGTGACGCCCGGGGTGCGCTTCGCCGTCGATGCCTATGTAAATTTCGCGCGCCGTGCGCCGTGGCAGGAAGCCGTGTGCTCGTCGCTGACCGAGATGTTCGCGCCGCAGGTGCATCGCGACCGGCTCGCGAGCTGGCCCGAGCACTATCCGTGGATCGAACCCGAGGGTCTCGCGTACTTCCGTTCGCGCATTTCGCTAGCGCAGCGCGACGTGCAGCACGGACTCGAAGTCACGCTCGCGCATTTCACGCGACGCGATCAGCAGGAACGGGCGCTCGAAATCCTGCAATTCAAGCTCGACATTCTGTGGACCATGCTCGACTCGATCGAGAAGGCGTTTCCGCAATGAACGACACGACCCGCGTCCAACCCGCCACGCCGCTCGCAATCGCGAAGCCATTCCGCCTGCAATGGGAGCCCGCGCAGAACGCGCACGTGCTGCTGTACCCGGAGGGCATGGTGAAGCTCAACCAAAGCGCGGGAGAAATCCTCAAGCGCTGCGACGGCACACGCGACATCGATACGCTGATCGCCGAACTGGAACAGGCGTTCAACGCGACCGGCATCGGCAACGAGGTGCGGGCCTTCATCGCCGACGCGCATGGGCGCGGCTGGCTGGAGTAGCGCAATGACTGATCTTTCTCAACCAGGCTCTCAATCCGGCGCGCAACCGCAAAGCAGCACGGCCGCCGCGGTGCCGCCGCCGCTGTGGCTGCTCGCGGAGCTGACCTATCGCTGTCCGCTGCATTGCGCGTTCTGCTATAACCCGCTCGACTACACCGATCACAACCGCGAACTGACCACCGGCCAATGGCTCGACGTGCTGCGCGAGGCGCGCGCGCTCGGCGCGGTGCAACTCGGCTTTTCGGGCGGCGAGCCGCTGGTGCGCGACGACGTCGAAGTGCTGGTCGAAGAAGCGCACAGGCTCGGTTTTTACACGAACCTGATCACGTCGGGCGTCGGTCTCACCGATCAACGCCTCGGCGACCTGAAGGCCGCCGGGCTCGATCACATCCAGTTGTCTTTCCAGGACTCGACGCAGCAGCTGAACGACTTCCTGAGCAGCACGCGCACATTCGAGCTGAAACAGCGCGTCGCCGCCGCGCTGAAACGGCACGGCTTTCCGATGGTGATGAACTGCGTGCTGCATCGCTACAACCTGCCGCACGTCGACAAGATCATCGAGATGGCACTGGCTCTCGGCGCCGAATATCTCGAGCTGGCCAACACGCAATACTACGGCTGGGCGCGCGAGAACCAGGCGCAACTGATGCCGACGCGCGAGCAGCTCGAAGAAGCCGAAGCGGTGGTCGCGCGCTATCGCCAGACTCATGGCGAGCGCTGCAAGATCTTCTTCGTCGTGCCCGACTACTTCGAGCGGCGCCCCAAGCGCTGCATGAACGGCTGGGGCGCAGTGTTCCTCGGCGTCGCGCCCGACGGCGCCGCGCTGCCGTGTCACGCGGCGCGCGGCTTGCCCGGCCTGACGCTGCCGAACGTGAAGGACATGCCGTTGCGCGAGATCTGGTACGAGAGCGACGCGTTCAACCGCTTTCGCGGTTTGCAATGGATGAAGGAGCCGTGCCGCAGCTGCGACGAAAAGGAACACGACCTCGGCGGCTGCCGCTGCCAGGCCTTTCTGCTGACCGGCGACGCGGCCAACGCCGACCCCGTCTGCGACAAGTCGCCGTTTCACGAGAACGTGGTCAAGATCGTGCGGCAAGCGGCGTCGCAAACCGAGGCGACAGTAGCGGCCCGCGAACAGCCGATCCTGTTCCGCAACGACGCCAACTCGCGCAAGCTCGCGGCGGCTGCCCGCGAGCCCGACGCCGCCGGCGACAATCGAGCATCACCCGGAGCCCAATCATGAGTGCCGACACCATCTCGGTTCTGCTCGTCGACGATCATGCGGTCGTGCGCGAAGGCTACCGGCGTCTGCTCGAACTGAACGAAGACGTCGAGGTGTGCGGCGAAGCGGCCGACGCCGCGCAGGCCTACCAGCGCTTTTGCGCGCTGCGGCCCGATGTGGTCGTGATGGACGTGTCGCTGCCCGGCGCGAGCGGCATCGAAGCGATGCGGCGCATGCTCGCGCGCGAGCCGGATGCGCGCGTGCTGATCTTCAGCGTGCACGAGGAATCGATTTTCGTGCGGCGCGCGCTCGACGCAGGCGCGCTCGGCTACGTGACCAAGGCGAGCGCGCCCGATGTGCTGGTCGAAGCGGTGCGCTCGATTGCCCGGCGTGCTGGTTATCTAAGTCCGGACATCTCGCAGGCGCTCGCACTGCGCACCGCGTTCAATGAAGGGCCGCCGGGACGTCAGTTGTCCGCGCGCGAGTTCGAGGTGCTGCGGCTGCTCGTGCAGGGCTATACGCTGCCGAGCATCGCCGAAAAGCTCGGCTTGAGTCAGAAGACGGTGGCGAACCATCAATCGGTGATCCGGCAGAAGTTCGGTGCCGACAACGGCGTGCAGCTCGCGCAGATGGCAAGCCGCCTCGGACTTCAGTTCACGGGCTCGGCCAGCCCCGCGTGAGCGGATACGCGCGCGCAGAACAGAAAACCGCGCTGCGGCTCGCTCGCGACGTGAAACTCGCCGCCGAGCGCCTCGACACGCTCGCGCATGCCGATCAGCCCGAGTCCGCTGCGCGGCCCGGTCAGATCGGTGCCGGGGCCGTCGTCGGCCATCGTGACGACGATCTCGTCGATCTGCGTGCCGTCGTGTTCGCGCGGCGCACGCACCATGAACAGTTCGACACGCGAGCGGCGCGCGAACTTCGACACGTTCGTCAGTCCTTCCTGCACGAGCCGATATAGCGTGATCGTCAGCGCATCGCTGAGGCCGCTGAAATCCCCTTCGATCGTGACCGAGAACGACGCCTCGGGCAAGCGCTCGCGCCAGCCGTCGACGCAATGTTCGAGCGCGGTCGGCAAGCCGAACTCGTCGAGACCGATCGGCCGCAGGCGGCGAATCATGCCGCCGATCTCGCGATACACATGCGCCGCGCTCTGTATCAGCCCGAGCGCGATGCGATGAACCTCCGGCTCGCGCTCGCCCGATAGATCGCGGATGCGCGCCGCATCGAGCGACATCGCGTTCAGGTATTGACCCAGCTCGTCGTGCAGCTCGCGCGCCATATGGCGGCGCTCGAGTTCCTGCGCCTGCAGCGCCTGACTGGCGAGGCGCCGGTTGTCGGCGAGCAGCTGTTCGGCCTGTTCCTCGAGCATGCGGCGATGGCGCGCTTCGCGGCGCGCATCGCTATAGCGTCGCCATGCGAACCACGCGAGCGCGATGGACAGCACGAACAGCGTGCCCGGCAACTCGTCGAGCTGGAAGCGCTCCGCGCCGCGCGTGGACCGATAGATTTTCTCGCTCAGATCGAAGGCGGCGCCGAGCGCCGCAGCTAGCGCGGTCACGGCGACGACCCAGCCGAGGTCGCGCCATATCGGTGACGATGGCGGTGGGCGAACAGCAGAGGAGGAATGGATCGGTTCGCTTGACATGACGCTTGCATTCTACTCAGCGCCAGCACGCGCAGCGGGTTTTGCGCGAGTTTGGGAACGCTTCCCAGGCAGATCGGGAAAAGCTCCCGCACGGCTTACAGACGCGCATGCGAAGCTTTACACCAACGTCGAACAACGCGCGACGCGCGCGCATAACAAGCCGGCAGGAGACAACAACGATGAGCATGCGATCTCAAGCACGCCGCAAACGCCGGCTTCAGCGGCGCGCCGGCATCACCTTCTGCGTCGGCGGGGCGCTCGCCGGATTGTCCACGAGCGTGTGGGCGCAGGCGCAAGCCGAGCCGCCGGTCGCGGCGTCGGCGCCGGCTTCGGCGTCTTCCGCTGCCCCTTCCAGGGCGCCCGACGACAACGCCAACAGCAACACGACACCCATTACGACACTCGCGCCGATCGTCGTCGTGGGTACCACGCCATTGCTCGGCATCGGCACGCCGCTCACGCAGGTGCCGGCCAACGTGCAGACCGTACACGCGGCCGATATCCAACGGCAGGGGCGCCAGACGCTTACCGATTTCCTCGCGGCGAATCTGCCTAGCGTCACGATCTCCGACGCGCAGGGCAATCCGTATCAGATGAACCTGTTCTATCGCGGCTTCACCGCATCACCGCTGCTGGGCACGCCGCAGGGCCTGTCGGTATTCGTCGACGGCGTGCGCGTGAACGAGCCGTTCGGCGACGTCGTGAACTGGGACCTGATACCGCAACAGGCGATCGACACGATGCAGTTGATTCCCGGCTCCAATCCGACCTTCGGCTTCAACACGCTCGGCGGCGCGCTGGCGATCACGACGAAGAACGGCAAGGACAACCCGGTCGGCGAGGCAGAAATACAGGGCGGCTCGTGGGGACGCAAGGCCGCGCAGATCGAACAGGGCGGCACGATCGGCCAGAACCTCGACTACTACTTCACCGCCAACGCCGCGAACGACAACGGCTGGGCCGAGCAGAACGAAAGCCGCATCCGTCAGGCGTTCGGCAAGCTGCGCTATACCGACGCTGATACCACGCTGTCGTTGTCGGCGGGTGGCGCGGACAACGATCTGCACGGCGTGCAAACCATTCCGCGCTCGTTTCTCAACAACCCCAAACAACCGTACACGTATCCCGACCGGAATCAGAATAGCGTCGGCTACCTGACGCTGTCGGGCGATCACTACTTCAACGACAACGTCGAGCTGAGCGGCAACGCGTATTACCGGCACTTTCGCAATTCGAACACCAGCAGTAACGTCAACGAAAACTTCGGCGAGATCGAGGACGACGGCGACGTCGATACGTTGCAGGCGACCAACGTACAGTCGACCGTGACGACCGACAGCTATGGTGCGAGCTTGCAACTGACGCTGCTCGGCAAGCTCGGCGGCATGAAGAACCAGTTCATCGCGGGCATGGCCGTCGATGCCGCCAATTCGCACTTCACGCAGTCGTCGCAGGACGCGATGTTCACCGATTCGCGCGCGACGGTCGGCATCGGCAATTTCGAACCGCAGACCAACGCGAACACGCACAACACGAACTACGGCATCTATCTGACGGACACGCTGTCGCTGACGCCGCAGTGGTCGCTGACGCTGTCGGGCCGCTACAACTGGGCCGATGCGACGATCGGCGACGAATCCGGCACGCAGCCGCAGCTCAACGGCCACCATACGTTCTCGCGCTTCAATCCGGCGGTCGGCATCAACTGGAATCCGACGCCGGCCTTCACCGCCTACGCGACCTACAACGAAGGCATGCGCTCGCCGACCGCGATCGAGCTGGCCTGCGCCGATCCGAACGCGCCATGTTCGCTGCCGAACGACTTCGTCTCCGATCCGCCATTGCAGCCGGTCATTTCGAAGACTTATGAAGTCGGGGCGCGCGGCAGGATCGGCGGCAACACGACATGGAGCGCCGCCGCTTACAGCACGACGCTCGACAACGACATCCAGTTCATCAGCAGCAACGGCGCGGGCAGTTCGCAGGGCTTTTTTCAGAACGTCGGGCGCACGCGACGGCAAGGGGTCGAACTAGCCGGGCAGACGAAATATGGTCCGCTCACCGTGACCGGCAGCTATAGCTACGTCAACGCGACCTACCAGTCGACATGGGTCGAAAGCAGCCCCAGCAATTCGAGCGCCGACGCGAACGGCAACATCACCGTGCGTCCGGGCGACCACATCCCGAGCATTCCGGCGACGACCGTCAAACTGCGGCTCGACTATGCGGCGACCTCGAAATGGCGAATCGGCACGAACCTGACGTGGCGCGGCAGCATCTACGCGCAGGGCGACGAAAACAACCAGGACGTGAACGGCAAGATCTCCGGTTATCTGCTGATCGATATGGACACCTCGTATCAGGTGACGAAACAGTTGCAGGTGTTCGCATCGGTGTCGAATCTGCTCGATAAGCGCTATGCGAGCTTCGGCGCGTTAGGGGAGAACTTCTTTACCGGGCCGGGGAATACGTTCAACGGCGCTAATCCGGTCAACGAGCAGTTCGTCGGGCCGGGGGCGCCGAGGGGGTTTTGGGTGGGGATGAGGTATGCGTGGAAGTAGTGGTGGATTGCGTGAGGCATCCATAGATGGACTGTGAAGAATAGGTCGCCTGCGACATAATGAAAAGCAGAAAAAACATACTAGTGTCGCGCATTATCAATTCCTTCAAATAGCTTCGCCGAAACGGGACTGCTTTTTAGTGAACACTCCAATCCTTCAGCAATCTAGCCAACTCATTTACGCGCGTTTGCGTAATGTCGGTCATACATCCCCAAAAATACATATCGCGCTCTGCCGCCTCGCCCATCATATATGTTTCGGCATAACATTGACTGTCACGAAACTTCATCCAAGAAACTTGCGCCGAAACGAAATATGGCATCGCCAATGGTTTCTCATCATAGGTTTTTAAAAAGTTATCGCCCTGCTCAAATCGCGCCGTAACAGCTTTAAGCTTGTCATCCAGCCGCACCGTTGCACGCTCAAATTCCCGGTGTTGGCATTGAGCTAGATCATCATTCGTCGCATGCTCTCCGCTCTTGCACAAACGATCAATTTCCTTTTCCGAGCGGCCGGAGAAATACGTCGCCGACGATTGGATCTGCTTATAATCGAACTCCCCCGAATAAACGGTGGCCGCTATCGAGAAGATCGGCCAGAGTGCAATCGCCGGGATAAGTTTAGTGTGATGAGTCATAAATCCCTGCCTCGAACATTTCTGCCTCACGGTGACGACGCCTGAGCAAGCCCTTAACTAAGCGACCCTGATGGTCATGGCTGTAAGTTCTCATCTTGTCGCCAACCTTGTCATAATCACCAGTGTTAACGAAATCGAGCAGGTTGGCGCCATGACCTTGAAGATTGTATATAAAACACACCAGGGCGTCGTACTCGTACTGGTGTAAAGGGACCTTGATCGAGTTATTGACAATGCGCTCAGCCTTTTCAACATCGGCGCGGAGAATTTTATCGGCATCTGCCTCCGCAATTCCACTTAAAAATGGCTTCTCAGATACTTCTCCTGATATCGGCCCCATATGAACAAGATGACCATAACCGATCGTCGCATTGCCTTTTCCGCTTCCATCCTTGTCATATATGACCGCACTGAATTTCTCCCAGCCCTTCAGAAATTCAATGCCCCCGGCCGATATCTTCCATGGCTTGCAGTAGCGTGTCACATAAACATTGACGTTTGAATTAGCGTTTGTATTGGTCACGCATTCGTGCAGCGGAAAAGTCATTTTTACCCCGTTTTATGAGTTACCTTGGTAGGCAAATTGTTACGCTGACTGGCAATGTCCAAGATAGATTCGCACCGCTTGCGCGCCGTCTGTCTTGTGCCGCTGTGTACGTCCCGCGTGATCGGTAACCCCATGCTTCAACTCGCCCGATGGGAATCGGACCGTATAGAGAGTATCGGAAAGCGCGCGCCCGCTCGGGTCCCGAAGCGTGAACTGTTCATCGAAACGCTCCTTTGATCGTTCGCGACAATTGCACGCCCATGCAACGCCCAGCGCTTCGGCCATGGCATACCCGCTTTTCAGCTTACGAACCCTCTCAAACGGAAAGAACTCCCCGGTTTCCATGTTCAAGGCCTGGGCGGACGGCATCGGCGGGAACTTGGAATAAATAGAAAAGATAATGCTGCAGACTCCGCATTCTTCCTCGACTGTCCAATCCGTCCCACTGTATCGCTGCATCTGTTCCTCCATTGCACTCCTCCTGAGTTTACTGGCATTGCTACGAGAATTAACCATCGAAACGGAGCAGGGTCAACGACTTTAATTCGGGATAAGCCCGCTTTTACAAGAATTGACGCTATTGGTTTCGGATAACTCATTTCTATTGCATATTTCTGCTGGTACGGAATCGGGATTAGGCTAGACAGAGACTTGCACCCCCGAGCTACTGAGCATGCCCGAGCACACATGAAAAAGGCCGCCCTTGTCAGGCGGCCTTTTGTGCTTCTTCTCGTACAGCGGTACAGGACAGAGAAAAAGTTAACACCAACTCAGCAAAGCCAACAAACTTCGAAAAAATCCGCAACAGCCTCTTCGCCAGCCTCACTCAATGCGATTCGATCGACCCATCGCTATGCGGATACGTGACGATGCCCCACGCGAGCGGCAGCTCGCCGATCTGCTTGAGCGGCTGATAGCTCTTCGCGTCGAGCACGTACACTGCGTCGGAGCGCCCGCACGCGACCATCAGCTTCGAGCCGTCCGGCGTGAAGCTGAAATGCCAGCAGCGCTGACCGACCGGCACATCGGCGACATGTTCGAAGGTGTGGCCGTCGAACACCTGCACGACCTTGTCGCGCGCAGCAGCCACGAAAAGCCGCTGACCGTTCGGTTCGAATGCGACGCCATAGGGACCAAGCTTCGTATCGACCGTCTTGACCACCTCGAATGTGTGCGCGTCGATCACGACGAGCTTGCTGAGCGACTCCAGCGTGACCACATAGTGCTTGCCATCGGGCGACAACCGGATGCCGCGCGGCCGGCCGCCCGCCGCGAGCTTCACGGTTTTGATCGGCGCGCCGGTTCGTGCGTGATAGATCGACACCGTGTCGTCGCCTTCGTTGGTGACGAGCATCATCTGTCCGTCGCGCGAGAATTCGATGCCTTCGGTTTCGTGGCCGCTCGTGACCGAGCGCATCACCTGCCAGTTCTTCATATCGATGATCGCGATTTCGGCGGGCGGTTTGTTCGCGTCGTCGTCGTCCGCGCCGGGCTTGCCGCCCGCGTTCGCTTCAGGCTTGTTGTCCCCCTTCGCGTCGGGTTTGCCTTCCGGTTTGGCTCCCGGCGGCCCGCCGTCCTCGCCGGGCTCGTAGGTCACGTACGCATAGCCGTTGTGCACCCGCACATATTCAGGGTTCTTGCCGATCTTCACGCGCTTGACGACCTTGCCGGTGGCGGTGTCGATCACCGCGAGATCGTTGGTGTTCTTGTTGGCAACCAACAGACGCGTGCCGTCGGCGTTCAGGCTCAGGCCGCGCGGGCCGTCCGCGCCGACCGGAAAGGTCTGCGCAAGCGTCATCTGGTCGAGATCGATCACGCCGACGCCAGCCTTCTCGCTCGTCACATAGGCGAGCGGCGCGGCCGCGGCATGCGCGGCACTCGCGGCCAGCACGAGCGCGCAGACCAGCGCGAGGGAACGGCGTGGCGGTCGGGGGGAAATCCGTGTCTCCAGCATCGTTGTACTCCGGGTTGATATCGCGGCGCCGCGATGATTCGCGTCATCGTTTCAAGGTAGCCCACCGGGCGATTGTTTGACAACGCGGATCGGCGGGAGATTTTCCCGAATTGCTTCGCGCCGGCCGTCGCGGGTTTGAAAAGCGGGGGCCGCGGAGGACAATGAGCGCGGAGGTGGCGATGATGCTGCAAGTTGCCGTGGTGCACCCAGGAAGTTCTACGAATGCCGCGACCAGCTACCGTCGGGCGGCTATCGTGTTGGGCGCCGTGATCGTCGCGCATCTGCTGCTGCTCGCCATCGCGTTGAGCGCGCGCAACCGGATCGTCGAGCGTCCGGTCGAGCCACGCACGATCACCGCGTTGCTGCTGAGCCCCGAGCCTCCTGCTCCGGTTGTTTCACCACCCGCGCCGCCCCCGCCCGCCGCTGTCGTTCCGCCTGCGCCCACTCCGCAGGTCCCGCATCCCGCAGCGCGCATCAAACCGGCGCCTCAGCCGCGCGTGCAGGTACCGCGCCGGGTGGAAACGCCGGTGCCCACGCCGTCTCCGACACGCGAAAGCACCGCGCGGCCCGTCACACAAACCGCCGCGCCATCGGCGCCGCCGCAGGCCGCCGTGCCCGCCACGCCAATGGCCGCCGCGCCGTCGTCCGCATCCGCTCCCGCCGCCCATCCCGCGTCGACCGAGCCGCGCAGTGTGTCGCATATCGACTGCTCGATTCCGAAGCCCGACTATCCCGACGTCGCGAAGCGGCGCGGCGAGCATGGCACGGCGATCGTGCGCTTCGTCGTCGGTCTGACCGGGCATATCGAAACGGCGCAGCTGCAAACCAGCAGCGGCTCCGCGCGGCTCGACGATGCGGCGCTCGCCGCCGTGCATGCGGGCGCCTGCCAGCCCTACACCGAAAACGGCACGCCGGTGCGCGCCGCGTACTCGCAGTCGTTCGTATTCGGACTGACCGAGTGACCGAGCCGATGTAACCGAACCGCGAAACAGACCACCGACACCAAACGAAGGAACGCGCCATGCAACACTACGGACTCGCAAACGTATGGGATTCGGGTGATTTCGTCACGCGCGGCATTCTGGGCGTGCTCGTGATCATGTCGGTGTTGTCGTGGACGGTGCTCATCGTGAAGCTGTGGCAGGTGATCCGCCTCAGGCGCGTGACCAGCCAGAGCGATGCGCGCTTCTGGAGCGCGGACCGCTTCGACGACGGGCTGCACGCCCTCGGCTACCCGGATTCGAGCGCGCACGACAACCCGCTGCTCGCGCTCGCGCTGGCGGGTCATGAAGCCGCGACGCATCATCGGCAGACTCAGCAGCATCTGCACGACCGCATCGACGTGTCCGACTGGATCACCCGGCGTCTGCAGGACACGATGGACGAGACGATCGCACGTCTGCAAAGCGGCCTCGCGATCCTTGCTTCGATCGGCAGCACCGCGCCTTTCGTCGGGCTGTTCGGCACCGTATGGGGCATCTACCATGCGCTGATCGTGATCGGCGAGACCGGTCAGACGTCGATCGATCATGTCGCCGGCCCGGTCGGCGAGTCGCTGATCATGACGGCGTTCGGGCTCTTCGTCGCGATACCGGCGGTGCTCGGCTACAACGGACTGACGCGCGCGAACCGCTCGATCGTCGCGCGCCTGAAGCGCTTCGCGCACGGCTTGCATGCGTACTTCGTTACCGGTGCGCAATTGCCGTCGAGCGCCGGACCGCAGATGCGCGTGGTGCCGCGCGGCACCAACGCGACGAACGCAACCCGCGACGGAGACCTCGAATGGCAATGAGCCCTTTCTCCGACGACGACGATCAAGGTCTGATGAACGAGATCAACATGACGCCGCTCGTCGACGTGATGCTGGTCCTGCTGATCATTTTTCTCGTCACCATTCCGGCGCTGCAACACGCGGTCAGGATCGATCTGCCGCATGCGAGCAGTCAGCCGGAAGCGGTCAAACCCGCGCATGTGGACGTCGCGGTGCAAGCGGACGGCACGGTGCTGTGGGACGGTCAGCCCGTGACCGACGACGGCTTGCGCGCGCGCATCGCGCACGCCGCCCTCGCGACGCCGCAGCCGGAGCTGCATTTGCGCGCCGATCGCAAGGTGCCGTACGAGCGGGTCGCGATCGTGATGTCGGCGGCGCAAAGCGGCGGGCTGACGAAGATGGGCTTCGTAACCGATCCGCAACTGGGTAAGTGACCTCTGACGCGGCGCGCGAATCGCGGCGTGCTTGCCTGCACATAATGCAACGCTTATCGGCGGCGAAAGAATCTCTGAATTTGAATCGGCGGACGGCTCGGCTATCGTGGTGCGTGTCTGAACGGCACCCCACCCTCGCGAGGACCGCACGATGCAAGCCCTTATCTTCGACGTCGACGGCACGCTCGCCGACACCGAGACCGCTCATCTGCAAGCGTTCAACGCCGCGTTTGCGGAAGCGGGCCTCGACTGGTTCTGGGACGAAGCGCTCTATTCGGGCTTGCTGAAAGTGGCGGGCGGCAAGGAACGTCTGCTGCATTACTGGCGCACGGTCGAGTGCGAGGAAGCCGCGGGCCCGCGAGCGCGAGAGGCCGTCGACGCGCTGCACGCACTGAAGACGCGCCACTACATCGAGCGCATGCGCGAGCGCGGCGTGCCGCTGCGTCCCGGCATCGCGCGTCTGATCGACGAGGCGAACGAGGCCGGCCTGCGCGTGGCGATCGCGACGACCACGACGCCCGCCAACCTCGACGCGCTGTTGCGCGCGCATTTCGGCGCCACCTGGCGCCATCGCTTCGCGGCGATCGGCGACGCCGCCACCACGCCGACGAAAAAGCCCGCCCCCGACGTCTATCGCCACGTGCTCGACCAGCTCGGCTTGCAGCCGGCCGCCTGCCTCGCCTTCGAGGACTCGCGCAATGGCCTGCTGGCGGCGCGCGCCGCGCGCGTGCCGGTTGTCGTCACGCCGAGCACTTTTACCGCGCACGAGGACTTCGATGGCGCGCTGGCCGTGCTGCCTCATCTCGGCGATCCGCATGCGCCGATCGTTCCGATGGTGCACGGCGAATGGCATCGCTGGGTGGATCTGGCGACCCTGCGCCGCTGGCATGAAGAGGCCACGCGTCGTCCCGATTCGGCTGCGCGCGGCGCACTGAACGCGGACCAGGCGAACGCGAGCGCGTCATGGCGATGAACCGCGGCTACCACGCTGTCCTGATCGATCTGGACGGCACGATGGTCGATACCGCGCCGGACATCGTCGCGGCCGCCGGCCTGATGCTGAAGGACTTCGGCGCCGCGCCGCTGCCGTTCGACATGGTGACCGGCTTCATCGGCAACGGCGTGCGCAGGCTCGTGCGACGCTCGCTGGACGCGGCGGGCCTCGGCGAGCACGTCGAGCTGGAGCACGCGCAGTCCGTGTTTGAGCGGCACTATGCGGTGACCAACGCGGAGCTGGGTCGGGTCTATCCCGGCGTGATGACCGGGCTGCGCGCGTTGCGGCAGCATGGGTACCGCTGCGCGTGCGTGACCAACAAGCCCCGGGCGCTGGCGGCGGCGCTGCTCGATAAAACGGGGCTCGCCGCTTATCTGGACGGGCTGGTCGCGGGCGACACGGTGGCGAGCATGAAGCCGTCGCCCGAGCCGCTTTGGCACGCGTGCCGGCTACTGGATGCCGAGCCCGAACGTTGCGTGCTGGTCGGCGATTCATCGGTCGATGTCGCGGCGGCGCGCGCGGCTGGTCTGCCGGTCTTCATCGTCAGCTATGGCTATGGCAGCGCGAGCGGCGCCGACCTGCCGCGCTGCGACGCGCTGATCGATTCGTTCGAGGCATTGCCGGCAATTCTGGCGCAAGCTCTGCCGGCATTGCGCGCGTGATTCGAGCCGCTAACTCGCCGACAACAATCCAGCGACCCGCGCCGACTTCGTCTGCACCGCGATATCTTTCGCCGTCATTCCCCGGTTGTCCTTCAACGACCGGTTCGCGCCGCGCGCGAGCAACAGCTGGGCGGTCTCCGCGCGATCGTATCCCGCCGCCCACATCAGCGCGGTCAGATCATTCTTGTAGGTCCGGTTGACGTCGACGCCGGCATCGAGCAATTGACCGACGACCTTCGTTTGCCCCTCGCCTGCCGCGTATTCCATCGCCGTCTTGCCGACGCGATCGGTCGCGAGCGGATCGGCGCCATGCGCGAGCAGCAACGCGACGATCTCGTCGAAGCCGCCGTAGGCCGCGGCCATCAGCGGCGTATCGCCCGGCGCGTTCGCATGCTGCACGTTCGCGCCGCGTTCGATCAGCGTGCGCGCCATCGCCGTATCGCCCTTCTTGCACGCGGTGACGAGCGCGGTGTCGCCGATCCGGTTCATCGCATCGACCGACGCGCCGCGCTGCAACGCCGCGACGACCGACTGCTGATCGTCGTCCTTCGCAGCCGCGAGCAATTGGCGGTTGATTTCCCCCTGGTCCTGCGCGAGCGCCGGCATGCAAGCGCCGAATGCGCTGGCGAGTAGAACGGCGGCCGCAAGTGGCCGAGTGAAAATTGCTCTCATAGTGTCTGCCCCGTGCTACTGCAGATTGTTGATATAAGCGGCCAGATGATGGATGTCGTCGTCGGTCAGATTACGCGTCACGCTGGTCATGTTGCCCGCATCGTTGGTGCGCGTGTGCGAGCGAAAGTCCTGCAACTGCTTGACGATGTACTGATAATGCTGGCCCGCCACGCGCGGAATCTCGTTCTGCCCGGAAAAGCCGCCCAGGTGGCACATCGTGCACAAGACCTCGGCGGCCTTCTTGCTGCCTGCTTCGATGCTCGCGCCATCCGCCTTGAACGGCACCGATATGGGCTTCTGCGCGGCGAAGTAGTCGGCGAGGTCCTGCATATCCTCGGCCGACAGGTTCGCCGCCATCGGCGACATGCGCGGATCGCTGCGCCGCCCCTGCTTGAAGTCCTTCAGTTCCAGATATATATAGCGCGCGGTTTGCCCGGCCAGAATCGGATAGTCGGGACTCGTCGAATTGCCCATCGGCCCATGGCAGGCCACGCACACCTGCGCTTTCGCCTTGCCCGCCTCGGCGTCGGCGCGCGCGCCCGACGGCAACCCTGCGGCGATCAATCCGCCGCACAGCAGCGCCACCCATGCAGCGCGCGCCCCACCCGGCGCTCCCCGCGGCGCCGGCCCCCTCATGGCACCGCGAACACGATGACGCTATTGCCGCGCTTGAAGTCGAGCTGCGTATTGCCGCCCGCCGCGACCGCCACGTATTGCTTGCCGTTGACCGTGTACGACACGGCCGGCGCGTTGACGCCCGCGCCGCACTGGAACTCCCACAGCTTCTTGCCGTTGGCGGCATCGAACGCGCGGAACAGGCCGTTGCCCTCGCCGTTGAACACGAGTCCGCCCGCCGTCGCGAGTACGCCGCCGATCAGCGGCTGGTCGGTCTTGTAGTCCCACGCGACCTTGCCGGTGTCGACGTTGACGGCCGACAGCTTGCCCCATTGCGCCTCGGACGGAATCACCTTGAACGCGCCGCCGAGCCACAGCTTGCTGCCGCCCGGATAAGCGGCGTCCTCGACCTGGTACGTCATCGGCTGATGCAGGTTGGCCGCGTAGACGAGGCGGGTCTGCGGATCGAACGCGATCGGCGACCACTCGACGCCGCCATTCGCGCCCGGCAACATGCGCGCGCCGGCCGCGGTCGGCAGGGTCCACATGTTTTCCTGCGGAATCATCGCCTGCGAGAAGCGGATCAGACGGCCGGTCGCGCGATCATGCACGTACACGTGACCGGTCTTGCCCGCATGCACGATGCCGGGGATCATCTTGCCGTCGTTGTCGCGCACGTCGATCAGCACCGGCGGGCTCACCGCGTCGAGGTCCCAGACGTCGTGCGGCACGTACTGGTAGTGCCATTTGTACTTGCCGGTGTCGAGATCGATCGCGACGAGCGAGTCCGTATAGAGGTTGTCTCCCGGCCGGATCGCGCCATACAGGTCCGGCGACGGATTGCCGACCATGAAGTACACCGTGTTCGTTTTCCGGTCGATCGCCGGCGTCATCCACACACCGCCGCCGAGCGTCTTGTAGAAGTCGCCGCCCTTGTCGGCCAGCTGCTTCTTCTCCGCGTCGATGTCGCGCTTCTCGTCGCGGCCGGTCGCGTCTTTGGTCGCCCACACGCCTTCCTGGCCGGTTTCGGGAATCGTGTAGAAAGTCCACAGCAACTGGCCGGAATTCGCGTCGTACGCCTTCACGAAGCCGCGAATGCCGTACTCGCCGCCGTTCGTGCCGATCAGCACCTTGCCGTCGACGACCGCCGGCGCCATCGTTTCCGAGTAGCCCTGGTCGGGATCGGCGATCTGGGTTTGCCACAGCACGTTGCCGGTTTTGGCGTCGAGCGCGACGAGCTTGGAGTCGAGCGTGCCCATATAGAGCCGGTCACCCGAAATCGCGACGCCACGGTTGTTGGGCCCGCAACAGAACGTCGTAACCGGACCCATCTTGTGCTTGTAATGCCAGTACTCCTTGCCCGTCGTCGCATCGACCGCATAGACATGATTGAACGACGTGGTCAGGAACATCACGCCGTCCTTCACGATCGGCGCCGTTTCCATCGACTCGTTGACAGCCGTCTGGAAGATGAACACCGGTTTGAGCTTCGCGACGTTCGTCCTGTTGATCTGCGAGCCCGGGTAATAGCGCGTCTGCGCATACGAGCCGTTCGGATGCAGCCAAACCGCCGTCATGCTGCCGGCTCGATCGAGCTGATCCTGGGTCACGGGCTGAAGCGTCGAGGGCACCGGCGCGGCGGTGGTGGTCGTGCTGTTCTGTACTTCGTCGGCGGCATGGGCCGCGGGCAAGCCGAACGCGAGGGCGAGCAGTGGCAGGCCGACAATTCCCTGAATACGGTTGAATGGCATGAGCGTCTCCTAGCTTTTTATATCCCTATGAATTGCAGCGCAGGAGCGCGACATGGACCCACGCGGACGACAGCGTGAAAGAACACGATGGCGCAACCCTCGCAGACAACAAAAGCGTACGACTTCGAATCGTTGTTTAGCTCTGTCAGGACGGGTCGGCTTCGCAGAGGGGGAGAAGTGATGCACGGGTCCGCGGCAAACCGGCTCGATTAAGGGTAGGCGATGTGTTGTGGATTTTCTAGAGTAAAGCGTTAAGGAGTAGCGAGCGATCGACGCGCACCGTTGTCGCCATTTACTGCCGCCCTGGTCATCGTTTTCACCTACGTTGCGGCGGGCGGGCTACGCGTCGAATACGCTCATGAGTTTTTCCACTGAATAGACCGCTCATCGAGTTGATCAGAACCGCCCACCGCGCCAATCGGCACCCTGCAGATAGTTCCGGTTGGTCTGTTCCGGATTGCGGTTCACCAGAGGTCGCGCATAGAGCGGATGATGCAGGCTGCGCACTTCGTGCTCGAGCCTGAAGCAACGCTCCCCGGACGCCAGATCGACGAGGTCGGCAAACCGGTATTGATGCGGCTCCTCTCCATATACGAGGCCTTTTTCGGCGAGCCGCCTGAACGGCTCCGAAAAAGCCGCGGTGTAAATGGCGATGTGGTGCCCGTCGTATTCAGGAATGGGCTCGGTCGTTTCCGCATACAGCAGTTGCTGATGCGTGCCGATGTCGATGATGGCGCGGTGCAAGCCATGCTTCTCTTCGATGTCGACTGGCGCATCGAACATATCGCGATAAAAGCGCGCGATGGGCAACGCGCTGCCGACCGGCACATCCATCTTCACGAACGCGATGCCCAGATCGATTTGCGACCACGGAGCCGACGCGGATCGATTGCCGGGATCGAGGCACTCGTAGCGGTTGCCCCATGGACACGTCACTTCGACACTGCCTGCGCGCTCCGTCCAGCCGAACCCGGTGCCGGCGAGCAACGGCTCGACCGAGCGCAAACGCTTCACCAGCGCGTCGAGCTCGCCCACCACGAGACCGACACTGCCGCGCAAACGTTGCGCCGCCCCGTGCGGCAAGTGAATCTGCGAGCGGCCGATGTTGATCCACATATTCTCGACCCCAGTCATCACGAACGGATCGCGCGTGAGCCCGAGGCCGGTGACATAGAAGGCGGTCGCGAGAATCTGGTTGGGGATCTTCAGGTTGACGTGTTCGAGCAGGATCAGATTGCCGGTATCGTCGTTAGCGTAGGAGTGTTCCATGTGTCTGCCTTGTGCATGAGCCGCGAAACGCTTGGCAAATTATGCATCAACAGCGCAAATGGTTCGTATCAAGCGACGCGCACGGGCCTATCTCTTCAGAACCTTCCACGGCCCATCGCCGGTTTTGCAGACGATCGGCGTCCAGGTTTGGGTCTGTCCTTTCGCAACCGCGGTCAGCGTCGCGGTCCGGCAGGTTCGATCGCCGTCCTTCGTCGTGTCCTGCGGCGTCACCGTGCCCTTGATCGAAACGGAATTGCCGGTGCCGGCATTGCTCCACTCGTACGATTCGCCATCCTTTTTCGTATCGAGCGCCTTTTGCGCCGCATCGTTGAGCGCTTTACGGTCGGCTTCGTGCATGTAGGTGACGGGCGTGTCCTTCAGAAAGTTCAGGTTCGCTGCATGGCACAAGACGGGGCTGGCGAGCAGCGCCGCTGCCGTAAGCCACTGCGTGATCGTGAGGCTGTGCACGGCGTCGTGTTTGAGCGCGCACGCGCCGGGAAGCAATTGACGTGACATTTGGTTTTCTCCTCGATATCATCCGCGACCCGCTTCGTCCGCGAGATCGCCGTTTTGCTGGAATGCGTCGACGAGGTCCGCCACCGAGCCGCGCCGGCTGATGTGGCCGACACGAACCTCGAGCCCCTCGGCGCGCAGCAGGTCGCGCACGTCCGCGTGAGCGCCGACGACCTTCATCTCGGTGTCCGCCGCCTGCAGCGCGACGTGCATCGCTTTGAGCATGCGCGCGCCCGCCAGATCGACGACCGGCGACGCCGACAGATCGCAGATCACGAGCCGCACCGGCTCGGGCGCGGCGCGGATCATGCGCCAGATCGTCTCGCGCACGTGCTCGACGTTGAAGTACAGCAGCGACGCCTCGACCCGCACCGCCAGCACATGCGCAATCGTCTCGTTCTCGGCATGACGTTCGAGATCGGAGAAATAGCGCGTGCCGGGAATACGGCCGAGCATCGCGACATGCGGATGCGCGGCGCGGCGGATGATCAGCAGCATCGACACCAGCACCGCGACGATCACGCCCTTCAGGATGCCCAACAGCAGCACCGCCGCGAACGCCACCATCGAAATCGCGAATTCGAAGCGGCTCACGCGCCACACATGACGTAATTCGCGGACATCGACGAGGCCCTTCACGGCCACGAGCACGATCGCCGCCAGCACGACGTTGGGCAGATTCGCGAGCAGTCCGGTGAGGAACATCAGACAGAAGCCGATCGCCAGCGACGCGAAGACCAGCGCCAGCGGGCTTTTCGCGCCGGCCTTGTCGTTCACCGACGATTGCGACAGCCCGCCCGCGACCGGAAACGCCTGGAACAATCCCGCGGCCAGATTGGCCGCGCCGAGCCCGAGCAATTCCTGGCGGGCGTCGATCTCGTCACCATGTGCCTGCGCGAGCGCGCGCGCGGCCGAAACGCTCTCGACATAGGCGAGCAACAGGCACGCGAACGAGAGCGGGATGATGCCGTCGACATCGCTTATCCGCAGCCCCGGCAGACGGAATTCAGGCAAGCCCTGAGGCAGCGCGCCCACCAGCGTGAAGCCGCGGCTCCCCAGCGACGTGGCGGACAACGCGACGATCGACGCAGCGACCACGGCGAGCGCCACCGGACGCCCCGGCAGAAACTTTTCGCCGAGCAGCAGCAACGCGACGCAAACGAGGCCGAACGCGAACACGCTGACGTTGGTCAGCGGAAGCTGCCCCCACAGCACGGCGATCCGTTCGAAGAAAAATTCGCCGCCGCCTTTCACGCCGAACAGTTTCGGCAACTGGGTCATCGCGATCGTCAGCGCGGCGCCTGCCTTGAAGCCGAGCAGGATCGTCTCGCTGATGAAGCTGACGAGCGAACTCAGGCGCAGCAGCCAGCCGATCACGCACATGCACGCGATCAGCACCGACGTGAGCGCTGCGATCGAAGCCCAGCGCGCCGGGTCGCCGTCGGCCATCGACGCAACCGTCACGCCGACCAGCATCGAGATCGCCGAGGTCGGACCGACCGCGAGCTGGCGCGACGACCCGAACAGCGCGTAACAGAGGCCCCCGACCAGATAGCCGTAGATGCCGTATTGCGGCGGCAAGCCGGCGAGCGACGCATACGCGAGCGAGACCGGAATGCCATAGGCCGCGAGCGTCACGCCGGCGACCGCGTCTTTCGCGAGCCAGCGCGGCTGATAGCTTCGCAGCCATTGCGCGGGGGGAAACGCGGAGCGCCACCCGCGCGCGGGTGGCGTGGCTGACGCGAGGCCGGTGACGCTGGGTGGGTGATTCAACGTAGCGCCTCGAGTACGGAAGCGGAGCTGACGGAAGCACGGGCGCGCTGTGCGGGCATGGCCACAGCCGACCCCGAGCGGCTCAGAGCGAATCCTTGACGCGCTGCCACGTGTGATCCGGATTGAATTCGGTTACAGGCGGCGCATGCGCGCCACGGTCTTTCTGGTAGATCACGCCGTTGTTGCTGACCATGAAGGTCATCACGCCGCTCTTGCCGTACTGCGCCGGATAAGCGACCATCGCGAACCCGGCGATCATGTGGCCGTTGATCACGTAGCTGAACGCGCCGCCCGGCGCGTTCTTGCCCTGCCGCGTCAGGATGTGGAACTGGTAGCCCCGGTAAGGATCGCCCGCCGCGTGGCCTTTCAGATATTCGGAACTGGCGGCAACGAGCGGGCCGAACGGACTTTCCTCTTCGTCGCTGTTTTCGTCGGTATGCCAGTACAGACCGTCCTGCTTGCCCGGCGTGCTGGCCAGCTTCTGCGCGTATTCGTGCAGGCCGTCGTGGTTCCGGTCGCGCGACGCGTATTGACGCTGCGCGTCGAGATAAGCCTCCAGCACCCTGATCGCTGCGAGTTCGTTGGAGCCGATGCGTCGATTGATCAGTTCCTCTTCGCCCTCTTCGGTGGCGAAGCGCCAGCCGCCGCCCTCTTTGACGATCGGTATCGGCATCGGCCACGCCTCGTCGCCGACCAGCAGAATCCGCCGGTTCGGTCCCCTGTCGTCGAGCACGTGATACGCGTCGAGCTCCCTGCTCGCCTTGGCCCAGTTCGCCTCGTTCTCCGCCTGATCCGGCGAGACCACGAGGCTCTTGTGCGTTTCGCCGAAGATGGCGACGAGCGACGCTTCGTCGTCGGTCTTCAATGCGCTGGACAGCGCGGCGACCGCGTCTTCCGGGGTGGCGAAAGTGCGCTGCCCTGCGGCGAACGCCGCGAACGGAACCGACAGCGCGAGCACCATCGCGCACAGCCGCCGCGATGAGGCCACGCGTCGCCGCGAAACGTCGCGTGCGCGCTTTCCGGTGATGCTCTGCCCACTCATGGCTGCTCCTTATCGCCGTCCGCCGCCGCGGCCGCCACCACCGGCCCGCGGCGTGAATCCGCCACCGCCACGCCCGCCGCCGGAAAATCCGCCGCCGCCACCGCCGCCGCCGAATCCACCGCCACCGGCGTATCCACCGCCACCGGCGTATCCGCCTGCGCCGCCACGCGCCGCCGATTGGCGGCTCGCCGCGCCGCGCGCGCTGTTGGCTTGCGCGTCGCGCGCCGAGCCGTAGCCGCTGAACGCATCGCCGCCGCGTGCGCCGGTCGACGCGGTCGGACGCTGGGACGGCTGCGGCCGCCCTTGCGCACCGGCGCCGCCACCTGCGAAGTTCGCGCCGGCACCGCCGCCAGCGCCGCCAGCGCCGCCACCCGCGAAGTTTGCGCCGGCAACGCCGCCCGCTCCGCCGCGGTTGGCGCCTGCCAACCCACCGCCCGCGCCCGCACCCGCGCCGCCGCCGCGCGACGGCGGATCGCCGACCCGCTGTGTGCGCGCCGAGCGATCCGAGATACCGCTGACCTGGCCCGGCTTCTTGTCCGGGGTCCACGCGGAGGTACCGCCGCCTCCCTGCCCGCGACCACCGCCGCGGTTGATGTCGGCGGTGTTGACATTGCCGGAGTTGATATTGCCGCGCTCGACGTTCCTGTCGCCCCGGTTAACAGTTCTATCGCCGCGGTCGATGTTTGTTTCGCGGTTGATGTTGATGTTGTTGTTGCCGCCGCCCCCGTAATGCGTTTCATAGTGCCCGCCGTTCCAGGCGGCGGTAATCGCCGCGCCCCAGATCAGCCCCGTCGCGAGCGCGGCGCCGGGCGCGTACGGATAGTAGTAGGCCGGATATGGGGTCGGCGCATACGCGTAGGTCACGGGCGCACTGGCCACCACGACGGTCTGCGGGTTGTACTGCGGCACGTAGATTACCTGCGGATCGGCCGGCTGGATCTTGATCACTTCCTTCTCGACGACCACGACCTGCTTGTCGTCGGATTTCAGATGCCCCGCCGATTGCGTTTGCCGCCTGAAGCGCTGAATCGCTTCGAGCACTGAGCCCTGATCGGCGACGACGGCTTCGCCGAGATCGATCGTCCAGTCGAGATCGGTGCTCATGTTCTTGACGATGTCGGGGTAATTCAGCAGCGCCTTCACCGGATCGTGCCACGCGTCGTTGAGCTTCAGCGACTTGTTGTTTTTGTACTGGTCGAGAAAGCGATCGGCCTGCACGATTTCCACGGGATAGGTGGACGCAGGGAGGATGATCGCGATCAGGTCGTCCGGATACAGCGCGATCGGCCCGACCAGCTTGTCGAGCGTTGCCGCGGGAATGGGCGCGTTGGCCGCGTTCGCCGGAGCGTTCGCGGCCGGCGCCTGCGCCAGTGATAACGCAGTAGAGAAGGCGCCGCAGCACGCCAGAAGCGCGGCGCCCAGCACATGGCTGACGCGTCGCGCGCGCCTCGGCTCGTCGTCGAGCGCCGTTGCAATCGGGATGGTGCGTGCACGCGCACGCGAATCGCGGTCCATCGATGCTTCCCCTTGCGCTTCGTCAGCGGCCTCGGATTGCATCGCCAGGCGGCAATCCACGGCCATAATCTTTGACAGACAGTTCTCCGAAGCAATGGAAACGACCTGCATCTATTGCATGAATACAGTTTGGAAATCACGGACGATATTGCAAATACGACCTTGGTCCGATTGCGCGCGACAGCCGCGCGACACCATGATGAAAGCGAACCTGCCATTGCTGCGCATCCACCGCGCGGCAACCGGTCCCACCAGAATTCCCATTCACGGGTGCCGGTTGCGCCCTCACGCCTGAACAACCAGGCAGCCGGCGACTCGCACCCGCGAGTGCCCACGCAAGGAGCTGTCGTGAAGAAATCGACGAAATATGCCGTGATTGCCGCGTTGACGGCGTCGCTATCGCTGGAAGGCATCGCGCAATCGAGGCCGATAGCGTATCCCGCCAGAGGGCAAAGCCCACAGCAACAGCAGCAGGACGAAGGCGCCTGCTATGGGTGGGCGAAGAGCAATACCGGTATCGACCCGACCCAGGTCGCCAATGCGCCGCCCCCGCCTTCCGGCCCCGCGGTGGGGGGCGGCGAGCGCGTGCAGGGCGCCGCGCGCGGCGCGGCCGGCGGCGCGATCATCGGCGCGATAGCGGGCGACGCCGGCAAGGGCGCGGCGATCGGCGCGGCGACCGGCACGATGGTCGGCGGATCGCGCGCACGGCAAAACCGGCGCGCGGCCGCGGCAAATTCGCAGGCGCAAACGCAGGGCGCGATGGACACGTTCAATCGTGCTTTCGCCGCATGCATGTCAGGCCGGGGTTACACCGTCAATTGATCGCGCAAGGGGAACAGAATGATTAACCGCAAACTGATCATCGCGGCGGCGCTCGTGTGCGTCGCGAATACGGGGTTCGCTCAGACGGAGGCGCCGGTCACGGTCAAGAGCGAGCCCGGCAAAGTCACTGCAACGAGCACCGTCAAAACGACGTCGACGGTCGTCAGCATCGAGCCCGGAACACGCACCGTCGTGCTCAAGGACGCGAAGGGCAAGGTCGTGCAGGTCGTGGTCGGCGAGGAAGCGCGCAACTTCGATCAGATCAAGGTCGGCGACGTGGTCAAGGTCGAGTATTCGCAAGCTCTGACGATGATGCTGAAAAAAGGCAAAGCGCCGCTGACCGCCAACGAAACGCAGACGCTCGAACGCGCACCGGAGGGCGCGAAACCCGGCGGCTCGGCCTCGCGCCAGGTCACGATCATGGCTAACGTGATCGCGGTCGATCACCAGAGCGGCGTGGTCACGCTGAAAGGCCCGCAAGGCAATACGGTCGATCTGGCCGTGCAGGACCCCGAACAGCTGAAGCGGATCAAAAAGGGCGACCAGATCCAAGCGGTCTATACCGAGGCCGTGGCCATCGCCGTGGAGCCGGTCGCCGGCAAATAGCGGGCATGGCTCGCGTCAGATCAGACGGTGCGCTTGCGCGAGGTCGCTGAGGGGCGGCGAAAAGTCAGCGCGCCGGAAACGCACCGTCGAAAAAACCCGCATCGTATTTGGACTCGCCGGCAGATGCGCAAGGCGAAACTCGATTTCGTGCGCGGGCCGAGTATCGCCGTCCTCCACGACGACGTTCATCCGGTCGAGCCGGTATTTGCTCCTGCGCACATAGAAATGCGCATCCGGCGCCTGCAGTACACCGCACATCACGTCGAGATGCCGCTCCAACGCCTCGGTCTTCAGGCCCAGCTGCGCCAGAGCCTGATCGTTCTCTTCGATCTGCGCCTGCAGCTTCGCCACTTCCGCGTAATTCGACGATGCGTCGCTACCCAGCAGCGAGCGCACGCCCGCCCCTTGCCGTTCGAGAATCGTCAGACGCGTTTTCAGCAGCGCCCTTTCGCGTTGCAATTCGTCCTGTCGCGCGGTCTCGGCCTCGATCTTGCCGAGGCCTTCGAGCACCAGCTGATCGACGATCCGTAACACGATTTCCCGCCGCAACGCGGCTTCGGATTCGCCGCATACGCGCACCTGGTGATCGCTGAAGTTGAGGGTCGTCTGCGCGAGGTCGGTCTGGGTCGTCTCGCCTTGTTGGCCGACGCCGAAAATGTGCCGCTCGTCGAAGGCCATGCCGAGCACCGCGAATACCTGATCGGCAACGGGATGATCGTTGAAGAACGCGTTCAGCTGATGTGAGCGGTTGAAGACCGGGCAGACCTCGTCGGGCGTGGCGAAAAAGGCGTGGATATACGGGTCCGTCGCCCACGCCGCCGCGCTCGCTTCGCGCGCGGGCGGCACTTCTTCGGCGAGCCGGTCCAGGTACGCGAGCGTGTGCTGCGCGGCGGGCCGCAAGCGCGACGCATAGTTGCGCGCGAGCCGCAACGACGGACAGAGCCCGACGATTCGCTCGACGATTTCCTCCGCGTGCTGATCGTCGCTCTCTTCGGCAGCGATGCGCTTCGTCAGCCACGACAACAGACCCATATCCGGCTCCCGCCGCCCGTTACGACTCGTCGCGCTCCGGCAGCAGCTGCGCGACGATCGTATGGTTCTTCCAGAACAGGTTATGCACGCGGTTTTGCAGTATGCGCAGCCCTTCCGTGGACACGTCGTCGAAGACGACCACCGCACCCGGACGCGAACCCGTGCCGTGCACCCGCTGGATCGAGCTGAAGCGCGGGAACCCGTAGCGAATCAGGAACTCGCCGATCTCTTCGTCGGAGACGCTTTCCTCGACGTTTCCAAGAAACAGTTCAGCCATGATGCTTACTCCTCCAGACCCTAAGCAACGATGTTCAATCCGCCGTCGATATACAAGGTGGAACCGGACACCCGCCGCGCATACGGCGTGGCCAGAAACGCACAGGTATAGCCGACGTCCATGATGTCGACCAGTTCGCCGAGCGGCGCGCGCTGCACCGCTTCGTTGAGCAGCAGCTCGAAATCCTTCAGGCCCGAAGCAGCGCGAGTCTGCAGCGGTCCGGGAGAAATCGCATGCACGCGAATGCCCTTCGGTCCCAGCTCGAACGCCAGATAGCGCGCGCAGGCTTCGAGCGCCGCCTTGACCGGACCCATCAGGTTGTAGTTCGGCACGACCTTGTTCGCGCCGTAGTAACTCATCGTCAGCATGGTGCCGCCGTCTTTCATCAGCGGCGCGGCGAGGCGCGCCATGCGCACGAACGAATGGCAGGAGATATCGATCGCGCTCAGGAAGCCCTCACGCGACGATTGCAGCAAGCCGCCCTGCAGATCCGCTTTAGGCGCCCATGCAACGGCGTGAACGAGAATGTCGAGCTCTCCCCAAGTTTTCTCGATCCGGTCGAACACGGCTTCCATTTCGTCCTCGCCCGTTACGTCGAGCGGCATGAAGATCTCGGCATCGAGTGCTTTGGCGATCGGTTCCACATAAGGCGCCGCCTTGTCGTTCGCATAGGTGAGCGCGACGCTCGCGCCGAGGTCGCGAAACGCCTTCGCGCATCCGTACGCAATCGAATGCTCGTTGGCGACGCCGGTCACGAGCGCCTTCGCTCCTTCCAGAATCAAACGCGGTTGCTCGACAGACATGGTGAAACTCCTCTATGGGGCGATAGCGCGCGTATGACGGGCAATCATCAGTTCCTCGTTGGTGGGCACGACCCAGACCGCCAGCTTGCTCGAAGCCGTCGTGATCAGCGACCCGTTCGCCCGATTGGCCGCGTCGTCGAGTTCGGCGCCGAGCCACGCGGCGTCGCGCACGATGCGCTCGCGAATCTCGACCGCGTGCTCGCCGATGCCGGCCGTCAGCACCAGTGCGTCGATCCCTTGCATCGCCGCGGCGAGACTGCCGAGTTCGCGCCCGATGCGGTAGGTGTAGACGTCGATGGCGAAGTGCGCGCGCGGGTCGTCGCTGTCGAGCAGCACGCGCATGTCGCCGCCGATGCCCGACAGGCCGAGCAGCCCCGAGCCCTTGTAAATGAGGTCCGCGATCGCCTGCGAATCCATCTTCAGCTCGTCGAGCAGATAGAGAATCACGCCGGGGTCGAGGCTGCCGCAACGCGTGCCCATCGGCAGGCCTTCCACCGCCGTGAAGCCCATCGTGCTGGCCACGCTCTTGCCCGCGACCATCGCGCACATGCTCGCGCCGTTGCCCAGATGCGCGACGACGGTGCGCCCCGCCGCCGCAGCCGGCGCGATCTCGGGCAGCACGCTCGCGATGTATTCGTACGAAAGCCCGTGAAAACCGTAGCGCCGCACGCCGTGATCGGTAATCGACGGGGGCAGCGCATAGGCCTGCGCGGTCTCGGTCTGCGTGCGATGAAACGTGGTGTCGAAACACGCGACCTGTGGAAGATCGGGACGCAGCTGCGCAAGGATGCGGATCGGCGCCAGGTTGTGCGGCTGATGCAGCGGCGCGAGCGGGCTCAGGCTGTCCAGCTGGTCGATCACCTCGGGGGTGACGAGGATGGGGCCGGCAAAGCGCTGTCCGCCATGCACGACGCGATGCCCGACCGCCTTCAGCTGATTGCCGCTGCCGTGGTCGCGCAAGAAAGCGCCCAGATATTCGATCGCGCCCTGATGGCCAAGACGATGGCCGTCGCCCCATTCGTGCGAGCTGACATTGCCGTCGCTATCGATCGCGCGAAAACGCGGGTTCGTGTAAAGCGCTTCGATCTGGCCGCGCAGAACGAGCTCGAGTTGCGCGTGTTGCGCGTCGAAGGCTCGGAACTTGAGGCTCGACGAACCTGCGTTCAATACGAGGATCACATCCGACATGGCGTCACCCGACCACCTTGGCGGCCTCGCGCCTTGCCTTCGCCACCAGTGCGGCGACCGCGCACGAGGCGAGACGCGTCGACAGAGAATCCGCGCGGCTCGTCAGAATGATCGGCACGCGCGCGCCTAGCACGATGCCCGCCGCGTCCGCGCCGGCCAAAAACGACAGGCTTTTCGCCAGCATATTGCCCGCTTCGAGGTCCGGCACCACCAGCACATTGGCGCGCCCCGCCACCCGCGATTCGATCTTCTTGATGCGCATAGCTTCGATGCTGATCGCGTTGTCCAGTGCAAGCGGACCGTCGACGAGTCCGCCGGTGATCTGCCCGCGGTCCACCATCTTGCACAGCGCCGCCGCTTCCACTGTCGATGGAATCTTCGGATTGACGCTCTCGGTCGCGGACAGGACCGCCACGCGGACTTCGTCGAATTTCAGCGCGTGCCCGAGATCGATCGCGTTCTGCAGGATGTCGACCTTCTCTTCGAGCGTCGGCGCAATGTTGATCGCGGCGTCGGTGATGATCAGCGCGTTCTCGTACGCGGGCACGTCCATCACGAAGCAATGGCTGATGCGCCGCTCGGTGCGCAGGCCGGTGTCACGGCGAATCACTTCGGCCATCAGCTCGTCCGTGTGCAGGCTGCCCTTCATCATGGCCTCGGCCTTGCCTTCGCGCACCAGTTGCACGGCAGCGGCGGCAGCGGCATGGCTATGCGGCGCATCGACGATCGTGAAGTCCGAGATGTCGATGCCGTGCTCGGCGGCAATCGCTTCGATACGGGTGCGCGGTCCGACGAGAACCGGCGCGATCAGGCCCATGCCCGCCGCTTCGACCGCGCCCTGCAGCGAACTCTGGTCGCACGGATGCGCGACCGCTGTCGGCATCGCCGGCAGCGTCTGGCAGAACTCGATCAGACGCTGATACTTCGCGTGCTTTTCCATCGGCTTATTCCTCATGTGTACAGCGCGTTGGATTCGTGACGCGCGATGCGCCCGGCTTACGGGCGCCGTGCTTACGTTGCGTCACGCTCGCGACCGGCCGCGCATCGCGCCGGTCGCTCACATGCGAGTGGGGTCAGGCAAACGCGCGTCGCGCTTGCGGTTCACCCGGGAACCCAGCACCGCGCGGATGCGTTCGAACGCCTCCTTTTGCGCGGCGTCGGGCGAGGCGTTCAACACGCGCTCGTCGCTCGCCAGCTTGTCGAGCAGTTGCAGAAAGCGCTCGCGGTCTTCGCTATGGGACAGCAGCTTCGGCAGCGTCGCAATCGCCTTGTCCGGTTCGAGGCTGACGATGATCTCCTGCTCGCCCCGGATGCGCCGCCAGTGATCGCTGCTGATGTCCGGCAGGTACTCCGCGTAACTTTCGGCGATCTCCTTGCGCAGTTCGTAGCGCGCGAGCGGCAACGACTCGCCTCTTTGCGACAACAGGAAAGCCGCGCGCGCGAGCGCCTCCGTGTAGCCGCCGTCGCCGATCGCCTCCAACGCCGTGCGCACGAACGGCAGTTCGCGCGGATCGATCGCACCGGCCTGCACGGGCGCGCCGTCGGCGGCCGGCTTGCTCAGATACGTCGCATACAGATTCGCGTACACGCTGAAGAAGCTGGCCTCGGTCGCCGCGTCGCGCATCGCGCGGTAATAGTCGAGCGATGCGCTGATCATTTGCGAGCCGTTGCGTTCGAGCTTGCTCCATGGGTTATCCGCGCCGGCCCGCTGGCGATTCTCACGCACCGACTGCGCCGCCGCCGGCAGCCAGCCAAGCCACGGGTTCAGCGCGGAAACGGCCCAGCGCTGCCAGCGCAGCGGATGGAACTGGCGCAGCATGCGGGCGCTCGTTTCGTTCGACATCGCCTGCACGAACGGCTGCGCGAACAGTTCATACATGCGCTGATTCACATCGGACACCGCGGCGACCGCTTCGAACGGCTTTTCGTCGATGCGGCCGAAGCGGTTGTAGCGCGCGGCGATCTCCTCGAGCCGCCGCTCATGAAATTCCACTTCGTATTCGATCTCTCCGGCCGCGTTGCTGGTCTCGTTGATGGTCATGCCGTAGAGCCCGGGCGGAAACGTTTCGATGGTCTCGAGCACGGAGACGATCTGCTTGTGCTCCTTCTTCGCGACTTTGCCGGACACGAAAATGCCCAGATGCCCGATGTTCTGGTGCGTCAGTCCGACGATCACCTGGCCGCGCGCCTTGATCTCCTCGGTGCTGCCGTACAGGTCCGCCACCCAGTTGAACGCCTGTTGCGGCGGCGTGATGTTGTCGCCCATCGACGCGAACAGGATGATCGGCGAGCGAATTTCACGCAGATCGAAAGCCTGGCCGCTGCTGTTCGTCACGCCGCCCGACCACAGCTTGTTGCCGACGAACAGGTTGCGCGTGATCCATTCGATCTCCTCGCGATTCATCAGGTAGTAGCTGCCCCACCAGCGCTCGAATTCCAGAAAGCGCGGCGGTTCGGTATCGACGTTCGAGTACAGGTGGTAGTACTTGTCCCAGAACGTGTTGGCGGGGTTCAGGTTTTCGAAGTTCTGCACCAGATACGCGCCGTCGAACTTGCCGTTGCCGAGATCCGCCGCGTACGACGCGAGCCACGCGCCGCCCAGCATGCCGCCCGAGTAGCGCATCGGGTTGTCGCCCTCGCCTTCGCTCCACGCCGCGCTCCAGTACGACATCGGCGCACCGTTGATGACGATCGGGCCGGTCTCCTCGGGGTCGGAGCTGGCGAGCATCATCGCCGCCCAGCCGCCCTGGCAATTGCCGATGATCGCGGGCTTCGGACTGTCGGGATGCAGCGCGCGCACCTTGCGCACGAATCGCTGCTCGGCGTTGCACACGTCGAGCAGCGTTTGACCGGGCTCGGGGTCGCGAAAGAACACCACGAAGTAGACGGGATAGCCCGCGCGCAGCGCGATGCCCGCCTGCGAATCGTCCTTGAAGCCGCCGATGCCGGGACCGTGCCCCGCGCGCGGATCGATGATCAGATACGGGCGTTTGCGCACGTCGACGCCCACGCCTTCGAGCGGACGAAGTTGCAGCAGCGCATAGTTGACCGGCCGCTCGAACGTGCGGCCGTCGAGCAGCATGTCGTACTCGAAATGCAGCACCGGCGTGGGACCGCTGGCGCTGCGTTCGACGAATTCGTTGCCGCGCCGGTACAGCGTGTCCCAGAACAGCAGCGAACGCTGCGCGGCATCCACCGTGTATTGCCACGCGCTGAGCGGATCGAATGGCGCGGGCATCGCGCTTGCAGTCGGAGCGCCATCGTGATCGAGGCCCAGCGTTTCGGTGACCCGTTGGTTCAGATGCTGCTGGGCGATTTGCGTGCGTTTTTGCAGCACGTGGTTGATTTTCGAAGCAATGTCCTGGCTTTGTGACAACAGCGTTTCAGCGTCCATCGGAAGACTCCTGAAAGGTGCGCGTCACGATCGGTGCCGAGGCACGCGCCGTGCATCGATTGAATCGTGGAGTTGGCCCTGGTCTGAGGCAATCGGACCAAGGTCTTATTATGCGCGCGACCCGGCGCGGCGCACCGGTTCAAGCGCTGTGCGTGTCGACGTGACGCAGCGCGACGCGTCATTGAGCGGGGTTCGCCTGCACTGCGGCGGCAATATCGCGGCTCACCGAGGCGAGCGCGCGATCATGCGCGGCGATGATCGGCTCGATGCCGGGACCGGACACGCTCTCGCGCGCGACCGAGCGGCCGGTGACGGCGCGAATCTTGCCGGGCGGACGCACGGCCCACAGCACGTCGACGGTAACGTCGCGCCCCGGAACGGACTCGAAGCGCATCACGTCGATCCGCACGCGCCAGACGACGGACGGATCGCGTACCGCATCGAACACCGAAATCTGCTGCGAGTTCAGCAGTGCGCCGAGGTCGGCCGCGATCACCCGGCCGATGTCGCCACCGAGCGGCTGCGCCCAGCGATCGAATTCATTGACCTCGACCTCGTTGTTGCCGATCCGCGTGACGATCTGCGGCCGGTCCACGATCTCGGGAATCGTGACCGGACCGATCACGGCCGCGATCGGCCGGCTCGCGCCGGTGCCGCTCAACGACTCGTCGGGGCTCAGCGTGTAGAAGTTCGTCGCCGGCGACTTGCAGGCGCCGAGCAGAGCGCCGGCGAGCGCGAGCATCAGGCAGGCCGTGAGGCGGGCCGAAAAGCGGACTGAAAAGCGGGCCATCGCATCTGTCATGGCTTCTTGTCCTCCGACTTGCCGCGCACGAGCGATTCCGGATGCTGCGCCAGATAGTCGGCCAAGGTGCGCAGCGACGCCGCGGTGCGGGTCAGTTCACGCATCGCGTCCTCCGTCGATTGTTGCAGCGACGAGTCCGGCTGCAGCGCGGCGTTCGCCGAATTGAGCGTGGATTGCGCCGACAGCAGCGTGTCGAACGCTTTCGGCACGACCTGCGTGTGCAGCTGCCCGAGCATCGCGTTGGTGGTGCGCAGCGTCGAGCGCGCGTCTTTGCCGATATCCTCGAACGGGATGTTGTTGATCTTGGTCAGCAGTCGCGATACCGAGTCCTGCAGCGATTGCAGCGTGCGCGGAGTCGCGGGCATTTCGGGTGGCGTCTTGCTCCAGTCGATCGACGCCTTCGGCGCGTCGGGGAAAAAATCCACCGCGAGATAGAGCTGGCCCGTCAGCGGATTGCCGCTTCTCAACTGGAAGCGCAAGCCGCGCTCGACGAGGAAGTTCGCAAGCGCGCGCGGGTCCGCGGTAAGCCGTCCGCCGTCGCCAGCGCCGTCGTTCTGATAGCGCGACGTGAACCGCTCCGGATAGAGATTGATCTCGACCGGAATGCTGAACTGCCGCGTCTTCGAATCAAAGCGCGTGTAGATCGCCGTCACTTCGCCGATCACGACGCCGCGGAAATCAACGGGCGCGCCGACCGTCAGACCGCGTACCGAATCTGTGAAATTCACCACGTACTTGTCGACGATGCGATCGTGCTGCTCCATCGCGTCGGCGCGCCTGGGGTACAGCTCGAACCGGGTGCCGCTATCGGCGCTCGTTTCTGCCTGCGATCCTGGCGGCGATTCGAACGCGATGCCGCCAATGATGATCGACACGATCGACTGCGTTTCGAGGCGCAAGCCATTGCTGTCGAACGACATGTCGACACCGCTGGCGTGCCAGAAGCGCGTGTCGGTTCTCACGAACCGGTCGTACGGCGCGTTGACGAAGACCTTCACCGTGACGCCACGGCCGTCCGGGTCCAGGTGGAACGACGAGACCTGGCCCACCTGGATTCTGCGGAAAAAGACCGGCGTGCCCACGTCGAGCGAGCCGAGTCCAACTCCGTGCAACGTGTACTCGTGCCCCGGCACGTCGCTCGCGATCGCGGGCGGCTCCTCGAGGCCGACGAAATCGCGGCGCGCTTTGGTCGAATTGCCGACGTCGACGTCGATATACGAGCCCGACAGCAGCGTGCCCAGCCCCGACACCGTGCCGCCCGAAATGCGCGGACGCACGACCCAGAAGCGCGTGTTGTCGACGAGCAGGTCCGACACGTCGCGCGTCACCTCGGCCTTGGCCACCACGCGCTTGTGGTCCCGCGTCAGCGAGACCGCCTCGACCACGCCGATATCGACGTCCTTGAACTTGAGCTTCGTCTTGCCCGCTTCGAGACCGTCGCCGGTCTTGAAGCTGATGCTGATCTGCTCGCCGCGCTCCATCACCGCCTTCACCGCGAGCCAACCGCCGATCAGGATCGCCACGATCGGTACCAGCCAGACCAGTTGCATCCGCAAGCGCGAGCGCGGCACCGGCTCCGCGGCGGGCAGCTCGGGCTCTTCAGTCGGAGTGGACACGTTCGGTCTCCATTGCGTCCCACATCAGGCGCGGATCGAACGCCATCGCGGCGAGCAAGGTCAGCACGACGACCGCGCCGAACGCAATCGCCGCCGGTCCGGCCTTGATCGTCGCCAGCGCCTGGAACTGCACCAGCGCGACCAGCATCGTGATCACGTAGATGTCGAGCATCGACCAGCGCCCGATCAGCTCGATCAGCCGATAGATCCGCGTGCGCTGCCCGGGCAGCCATTGCCAGCGAAGCTGCGTCGACAACGCGAGATAGCCGATGCCGAGAATCTTCAGCATCGGCACCGCAATGCTCGCGATGAACACGAGCACCGCGAGCGGCCACGAGCCCGATACCCACAGATAGACCACGCCGCTCAGGATCGTGTCTTTTTGCGTGCCGAACAGCGAGCTCGTGTCCATCACGGGCAGCACGTTGGCCGGAATGTAGAGCACCATCGCGGCCAGCAGATACGCCCACGTGCGCGACAGGCTCGCCGGCTTGCGCTGGTGCAACGGCGCCTTGCAGCGTGGACAGACATGCTTGCCGGCGCCGCCAGGCTGCTCGAGCAGCAGCCCGCACTCTTCGCACAGCACGAGCCCATAGGCCGACGCCGTGATGGCGTTGCGGCGCACGCGGATCGGCGGCAACTGCCATGCTTGCGCGCCGCGCGCCGCCGTGATGCGCGCCCACACCTCGCGCGGATCGAACGTCGCCGCCGCGGCCGCGAGCAGCAGCATCAGCGCGATGAACGACCACAGCGCGGTGCCCGGCACCACCTTCGCGATATGCGCGAGCTTGACCAGCGCGACCAGCAAACCGAGGATCAGCACTTCGGTCATGCCCCACGGCCGCGCGAGCTGAAACAGGCGAAAGAACTCGACCGGACGCCACGGCGCGCGCCCGAAGTGCAGCGGCAGCAGCAGCCACAGCATCGCGACGGTTTGCAGCACCGGCGTGACGATCGTCGTGAGTCCGACCAGCAGCGCCAGCGGCCATGCGCCGTGGGTGTACAGCATGCGCACCGAACCCGCGAGCGTCGTCTGCACGACATTGCCGTTCAGCGACAGACCGACGATCGGAAACGCGTTCGAGATCACGAGCAGCACCGCCGACGCGCACGAGAACGCGAGCGCAAATTCGGGCCCATTCGAGCGTCCGCGCCTGAGCTCCGCGCGGCAACGCTGGCAGCGCAACGCATTGCCGGCCGCGGGCGGCGCGCCGAGCTGAAGCAGGTCGCACTCTTCGCACGCGATCAGCTCGTCGCCCGTCATCTCGCCTCCACTGCACCCGGCGTTCCACCCGGCGCGGTCAAGTTCTGCGAGACCGGCGCCATCGCTGGCGACGCTTGCGGCGCGGCCGGCGGCATCGTCATTTTTTCCGCCTCGGCGACCCAGCCGCCGCCCGTCGCCTTGTAGAGCGTGACGTACGAGGTCAGCACCGCGCCCTGGGTCTGCGCATAGCTCAGTTGCGCGTTGAACAGACTGCGCTCCGCATCGAGCACTTCGATATAGCTCGTATAGCCGCCTTCGTAACGCTGCCTCGCGAGGCGCGCATACGTGACCAGCGCTTCGACCTGGAGGTTTTGCGCATCGAGTGCCTGATGTGTCTTCTGCACGGAGATCAGCGAGTCCTCGACCTCCTGGAACGCCACCTGGATCGCCTTTTCATACGAGTACAGCGCTTCCTGCTGGCGCGCTTCGGCCTGATGCACCTGGCCGGTGATGTTGCCCGCCGTGAAGATCGGCTGCGTGACACTGCCCGCAAACGACCACACGCGCGCCGGTCCGGTGAACAGATTCGAGAACTGCGCGCTGACCGAACCAAACAGCCCGGTCAGCGAAATCGACGGGAAGTACAACGCGCGCGCCGCGCCGATCAGCGCGTTTTGCGCGACCAGCGTCTGCTCGGCTTCCAGCAGATCGGGACGGCGTTCGAGCAATTCGGACGGCAGCCCCTCGGGAATCGGCGGCGTGCCCATCTGCGACAGCTCACGGCCGCGCAGAATCGCGCCGGGATTCCTGCCGATCAACACCGACAACGCGTCTTCCTGCTGGCCGATCTGCGCTTCGAGCTGCGGAACCGTGACCTGAGCGGCCTGATACTCCGACTGGCTTTGCGCGAGTTCCATCTGCGAGACCTCGCCGTAGCGGAAACGCGCCTCGAACACGCGCACCGATTCCGCCCGGCTGTGCACGGTCTCCTTCGCGATCTCGAGCTGCCGGTCCAGACTGCGCAGATTGATATAGGCCGAAGCGACCGAGCTGACCAGCGTCAGAATCGTGGCGCGGCGGCCCTCTTCGCTGGCGAGCAGATTCGCGCGCGCCGCCTCGGTTTCGCGGCGCACCTTGCCGAACAGATCGAGTTCCCAGGACACCGCCAGGGTCGCGTCGAACTGGTTGTAGACGGGGCTCACGCCCTTCGGCACCGTCACGGCTTCGACCTGCGACACGCGTTGGCGCGACGCGTCGGCGCCTGCCGAGACTTGCGGGAACAGCCCGGAACGCGTGGTCACGAACATCCCGCGAAACTCGTCGACCCGCGCGGCCGCGACCTTCACGTCGCGGTTGTCCTGCAGCGCGGTGGCGATCAGCTGATTGAGCACCGGGTCCTGAAACTGCTCCCACCACGCGGCGTTGGCGATGCCCGCGGCCTCGCCTTGGGCGAAACGATAGGTGGCCGGCACGTCGACCGCCGGGCGCTGGTAGTTGGGGCCTAGCAGGCATCCGCTCAGCGCGAGCAGCATGACGGATGCGAGCAAACGCTTCGGTGCCGTGCCGCGCATGTCATTCACCCTGGTGCGGCGCGGACGGCGCCTCGCTCGACGCACCGGGCCCTGCCACCGCCGAGGGCTCCCGTCCCGCGCCGCCACTGTGCTGCGCGTCCGGCTTTGATTTTTTGCCTCCCTTCGAGCGCGACGACATCGATTCGAGCAGGTAATAGAACATCGGGATGAAGAACACCGCGATCGCCGTCGCGCCGAGCATCCCGCCGATCACGCCGGTGCCGATCGAATGTCGGCTGTTGGCCGACGCGCCCGTCGCGATCGCGAGCGGCACGCAGCCGAGAATGAACGCGAGCGAGGTCATCACGATCGGGCGCAGCCGTTCTTCCGCGGCGGTCATCGTCGCGTCGAATACCGATGCGCCGCCCTCGCGATTGAGCACCGCGAATTCGAAGATCAGGATCGCGTTCTTCGCGGCGAGCGCGACCAGCATCGTCAAGCCGATCTGGAAGTAGACGTCGTTGGACAGGCCGCGCAGCATGATCGCGAGCAGCGCGCCGAACAGCGCGAACGGCACCGCCATCAATACGCCGAACGGCAGCGTCCACTTCTCGTACTGCGCGGCGAGGATCAGGAACACCATCACCATACCGAACACGAATACGAGCCCGGAGGTGCCGCCCGACTGCCGTTCCTCGAACGCTTCACCGCTCCACGCGATGTCGTAGCCGTCCGGCATCTGCGCGGCAAGCTCTTCGAGCGTGGAGATCACCTGCCCGGAACTGAAGCCCGGTGCGGCATTCGCCGTGATCTTGACGGCCGGGAAGTTATTGAACCGGGTGACGAGGTCCGGGCCCGTCACATAGCGATAGGTCGCCAACGCCTTGATCGGCACCATCGTGCCGTTGGTGCTGCGCACGAAGATCTGATCGAGATCGGTCGGCTTCAGGCGGTAAGCCGGCTCCGCCTGCAGGATCACCTGCCACAGCCGGGCCGCGCGGTTGAACTGCGACACGTATAGCGAGCCGAACATCGTCTGCATCGCGCTATAGACGTCTTCGACCGGCACGCCGAGCGTCTCCGACTTGTCGCGATCGACGTTGACCATCAGTTGCTGCGACGACGCATTGAATGTGGACGTCACGCGAGTCAGTTCTTTACGCGCCCGCGCTCTCTGCAAAAACTGGTCGACCACGCCCGCGAGCTGTGAGATGTTCCCGTCACCCTTGCTCTGGATCCATACCTCCGTGCCGCCCGTCGTGCCGAGCCCCGGAATCGACGGCGGATTGACCGGCAGAACGATGCCCTCCTGCACGTTCGAGAAGTATTTATACGCGTCGAGCAGAAGCGCGCGCGCATTCTGCGTCCTGATGTTGGCCCGCGTATAGCGCTCGTCGAAGCCCTTCAGGCCGACGAAGAATGTGCCGGCATTGTTCTTGTTCTGACTGTCGAGCAGGCTGAACCCATCGATCGTGGTGATGCTGCCGACCCCCTCCCGCTCCTTGAAATAGTCGGTGACGCGTTGCGATACCTGGCCGGTGCGGTCGAGGCTCGCGGCGTCCGGCATGATGACCGCGCCGAGCAGATAGCCCTGGTCCTCGGGCGGCAGGAACGCGGACGGAATCGAGCGCACCATCAGCACCGAGAGCGCGATCAACGCCACGAAGAACACGAGCCCCATGATGCAGCGCTTGATGACAACTTTGACCGCACGCGTATAGCCCGCCGTCATGCGGGCGAACTGATTGTCGAACCAACGGAAAAAGCCCTTTTTCTCATGGTGGGTGCTCTTCAGCAGCAACGCGGCGAGCGCCGGCGACAAGGTCAGCGCGACGATGCCGGACAGCACCACCGAAATCGCGATCGTGATCGCGAACTGCTTGTACAACTGCCCGGTGATGCCACCGAGAAACGCAACCGGCACGAACACCGCGCACAGCACCAGCACGATCGCCACGACCGGTCCGGCGACTTCGTCCATTGCCATTTTCGCGGCTTCTTTCGGCGACAGCTTGTGCACCGTCATGTTGCGCTCGACGTTTTCGATCACCACGATCGCATCGTCGACGACGATACCGATCGCGAGCACCATGCCGAACAAGGTCAGCATGTTGATCGAAAAGCCCACCAGCAGCATGAACATACAGGTGCCGACGATCGACACCGGCACCGCGACGATCGGGATCAGCGTGGCACGCAGGCTTTGCAGGAACACGAACACGACGATCACGACGAGCACCAGCGCTTCGAAGAACGTGTGAATCACGTCCGAGATCGACGCCCGCGTAAACTCGGTCGTGTCCATCGCGATTTCGTAGGTCATGCCTTCCGGAAACGACTTCTTCAGCTCCGCGAGCGTTTTGCGCACCTGCTTCGACACTTCGAGCGCATTGGCGCCCGGCTGCTGATACACGGCCAACACGGTGGCCGGCTTGCCCTGGAAGCGGCTGCGAATCGAATAGTCCTTCTGGCCCAGCTCGGCGCGGCCGATGTCCTTCAAGCGCACGATCGCCGCGCCGCCGCTCGCCGCGCGCACGATGATGTTGTCGAACTGCGACGGCTCGGCGAGCCGCCCCGTGGTCGTGACCGCGAACGACTGCTGCACCGCCGAGCCCGTTGGCGACTGCCCGATGCTGCCGACCGCGAACTGCTGGTTCTGGTTCGAGACGACCTTTTGCACGTCGGCGGCCGTCACGCCCAGTTGGGCCATTCGGTCTGGCTTCAACCATATTCGCATCGCGTAGTCTGGATTACCGAATATGGACGACTGGTTCGCGCCGGGAATCCGCTTGATCGCGTCGAGAACGTAGATGTTCGTGAAGTTCGCGATATAGGTCGCGTCGTAGCGGTCGGTGGGCGAATAGACCGCGATCACCATCATGAACGCGGACGACTTCTTCTGGACCTGAACGCCTTGCGACTGCACAGAGCTCGGCAGTTGCGGCAGCGCGAGATTCACGCGGTTCTGCACGTCGACCTGGGCCAGTTCGGGATTGGTGCCGATGTTGAAGTACACGTTGAGCGTAAAGGCGCCGGTCGACGAACTGGACGAGTTCATGTAGATCATGTTGTCCGCGCCATTGACCTGCTGCTCGATCGGCGCGGCGACGTTGTTCGCGACGACCTCGGCGCTCGCGCCCGGGTAAGTCGCGGACACGGTGATTTGCGGCGGCGTGACGTCCGGGTATTGCGCGACCGGCAGCGCGAACATCGCAATGGCGCCGCCGAGCGTGATGACGATCGAGATGACTGACGCGAAAATCGGCCGGTCGATGCAGTAGCGCGAAATATTCATGTGGGCGCCCCGTCACTCGGCAGCGGGCGCCGCTGCCGCGCCGCTTTGCGATGCAGCCGTCGCCACGGCAGCCGGGTCCTTGACCGCTGGCAGCTCCTTGACGATCTTCAGCTGCGAATCCGCGGTGACGCGCAGCGCGCCATCCACGACGATGCGCTCGCCCGCCTTCAGTCCATCGGACACGAACCAGTTGTCGCCCTGCCACTCGCCGACTTCGACGACTCGTTGATGCGCCTTGCCATCGTTACCCACGACCCATACGAAGTGACTCTTCGCGCCCTGCAGCACCGCGCGCTGCGGCACCAGCGTCGCGTTGGGCCGGATCGCACCGCCGACGCGGGCCTTCACGAACTGCCCCGGACGCAGCGTGTTTTTCGGGTTGGCGAAGGTCGCGCGCACGAGGAAGGTTCCTGTTTCCGTGTTGAACGCCGGATTCGCGAAGTCGATCTGGCCCTGCTGGGCATAGGGCGTGCCGTCGGCGAGAATCAGATGCACGGAGAAATCGTTGTTCGGCGGAAAGCGCAGCCGTCCGGCCGCGATTTCGTCGCGGTACTTCAGCATTTCGTTCTCGGAGATGCTGAAGTTCACCCACATCGGGTCGAGCTGGTACACGTAGGTCAGCAAGCTGCTGTTGCCGGTTGCCGTCACGTAGCTGCCATCCTGCTGACGCGCAAAGCTCGACAGCCCGTTCAGCGGCGACTTGATCGTCGTGTAGCCGAGGTTCAGCATCGCGGTATCGACTTCGCCCTGCGCGGCGAACACCGCGGCGGCGCTTTGCTTCTCGTTGCCGATCGCGTCGTCGAGATCCTTCTTGCTCAACGCGTTCTGCGCCGCCAAAGGCTGCACGCGCGCGAGATTGGCCTTGGCGACTTCGAGACGCGCCTGCTGCTGGGCCAGTTGCCCTTTCGCGGTATGCAGCGCGGCCTCGAACGGCTTCGGGTCCATCTGGAACAGCGTTTGTCCGGTCTTGACCAGCACGCCTTCGGTATACATGCGCTTATCGAGGAAGCCGTCCACCCGCGAGCGGATCTCGACTTCGCGCGAACTCTGGGTTTGCGCGGTGAATTCGAAATCGACCGGCGTGTCATGCTGAGCGACCGTCATCACGGTCACTTCAGGCACGGCGGCGACCTGCGGCGGGACCTCCTTCTTGCACGACGCGAGCGGTGTGAGCAGCGTCAGCGCCGCGACGACGGCGAGCAACCGGAGAGCGCCGCGAGAATCCGGCCGCGGCGAGGCCAAACACACGGGTACGGTTTTCATCGTGCACTCCGCCTGATTACAAAGGCGTGCAATTACCGAACAGCACGAAGGCATCGTTTCTGTTCGCGATCGTCAGCGTCATCTCGCCGTCCGTCGAATCGACGACCAGCGTCCAGCCAAAGCCCATCTCATTGCCAAGCATCACCACCTGATCCGCGTCCTTGGTGACCGAGAGCATCGGCGTCGTGCGTGCGGGACCGACGATCGCGCGTTTGTCGAAGTCGATAGTCAGGAATTTCGGCAGACCGAGATCCGCGGGCAACGCGCGCGTGCAGGCGATGCCCGGATCGCAGGCGTGCGCGTCGATCGTCGCGCACATCAGCCGCTTGCTGCCGTCGAAGTCCGCCGCCCCCACCTGCATCGCAGCGGTACCGAGAAGAATCGCGAGACAAACCGAAATTGATTTCATCACTTGCGCTCCCGCTTTTATCCTTGAACGCTGCCACGCTCAGAGCGCGGCGCCTCGCACGCGCAAGGGCACGCACACGCCGTGGCCTGTGCGGTCTCGAGTTCGGTGCGGCGCAGCCGGCGTTCGGTTCGACGCGTTGACTGAGTTCAGTTTGGTGGTCCGAAGAAACGGCGACAATCGGACCTTGGTCTCATATCATCCGGCGCGAAGACGCGCGCGTTCAGGGTGTCGGCGGCGGACCGCCGATGGCCACCTCGACCGCCTTGAACAGAATCGCGCTAGTGAAAGGCTTGCGCAGATACGCGGCCGCGCCGGCCGCGAGCGCGGCCTGGCGGACGGAGATATCTTCATAGGCGGTAATCATGATGACCGGCACGCCCATTTGCGCGAGCTGACGCTGGACTTCCAGACCGTTGGTTCCCGGCATCTGGACATCCAGAATCACGCAGGCAGGCCGATACGACGGAATTGCCGCAAGCGCATTCAAGAACTCGTCACCGCTGCAAAACGTCTCCGCCCTGATACCTTCGGAATGCAGCAAACGCTTGATAGCTCGGCACACCGACTCGTCATCGTCGACCACCGCAACGAATTGGTTAGGGTTGACCATATGACAGCGCGAACGCGCGGCCGCTCCGGAAAGGGGACCTCTGATGCCTTAGCGTACTGGTTGAAACCCCGATGAGATATAAGACTTTGGTCCACTAGCGGTGCCAGCCAGCGCCGCTGAAAGTGGCGGCGCAACGCGGGAGCCAGCGCCCGGGTCGGGCGATTATTCTTCGTCGGCCGTACAAAGGCCGCCCTTGCGCACCAGATGAACGAGTTCGACGATCGATCGGGCCTTCATCTTCTCCATCACACGGGCCCGATGAATCTTGATCGTTTTTTCGGCCGCGCCCAGATCGCTCGCAACCTGCTTGTTCAGACGGCCGGTCACGACGAGCTCCATCACTTCGCGCTCGCGGCGGGTCAGATGCCGCATTCGCTCTTCTATTTCCTCGCGTTCGTGGCGCCGCCTGCTTTCCACACATGCTCGTGCGAGCGCGCGCTCCACCGCCGCGAGCAACAGCGAGTCGCGCACCGGCTTGGGCAGGAAGTCGACCGCTCCGCCTTTCATCGCGTCGACGCTCGAGCCGATGTCGCCGTGACCGGTCAGAAAGACGATCGGCAGCAGCTGATCGAGCTTGCGCTGCACTTCGAGTCCCGTCATGCCCGGCATCTGCAGATCGAGAACGAGGCAGGCCGGCATGCTCGTCAAATCGGCTCGCTCGAGAAAGGCCTCCGGACTGTCGAAGCATTCGACCTGGTAGCCGGAGGCGCGCAGCAAGCGGGCGAGCGCGCTGCGCACGCTGCCGTCGTCATCGACGATAAAGACGCGAGTGTTGGTCTGGTTCATGATGATCAGGGCACGAGTCTCTGTCGGATATCGGTCGCGACGGGAAACGTGACGTGAAACGATGCCCCTTTGCCCTCGTTGTTTTCCGCCCACAGCCGGCCGCGGTGTGCCGTGACGATCGTGCGGCTGATCGAAAGACCCAGCCCGAGTCCCTGCGGTTTGGTGGTGAAAAATGGCCGGAAAATCCTTTCCATGCTGTCGACGTCGAGTCCCTGGCCGCGATCTTTTACCGTTATCCGTACCAGTCCGTCCGCGTCCTCGCGCACCGTCGTTTCGACGAGGCGGTCCGCGGCAGGGCAAGCCTTGACCGCGTCGAAAGCATTCAGCAGCAGGTTCAGGATCACCTGCTGAAGCTGAACCTTGTCGCCGCAAATCAGCGCCAGATTCTCCGGGATGTCGAAGCTGGTGTGCACGCCGCGCGTCAACGCATCGCTGTGCACAAGCATCGCGACGTCGCGCACGACGTTGCCGACGTCCAGCAACTGCAACTCGACATCGCCCTTGCGCACCAAGGCGCGGATCTTCTGCAGCACGTCGTTCGCGCGGCAATTGTCGGCCACGATGTCTTCGAGCGCCTCGCGCAGCTCCACGACGTTGGTGGTCTCCGAATCCAGGAATTTGCGGGCGGCCTGCGCATTGAAGAGGATCGCGGTAAGCGGCTGTTTCAACTCGTGCGCCAGCGAACCGGCAAGTTCGCCCAATGAAGAAACGCGCGCGAGATGTGCGAGATCCCTCGTATTTCCATCGACTTCGCCGCACGCGCTGCAATCCGATATCGCGGTGATCCGCAATTCCTGATCGTGCACGCGGCAGCGGGTGGTTTCCGCCTCCGCGTGAAAGCCGCCGCCGTCGCGCCGCCGCGCGATCAGACTCTGCGTGGTCGTGACATCGTGGAGTTGCATCTTCGCGCCGCGGTTGCCTGGGCCCGCACGATCGGCGTTGATGCCATCGATCGGAAATAGCTTGGCGCTCGGCGCGCCGATCAGCTCTTCTCTCGTGTAGCCGAACAGTTGCGCCGCCCGCGCGTTCGCGAAGATGATCTGATCCCGCTGATCGATCGTGACGATCGGGACCGGCAACATTTCGAGCGTCTCGCACAGCGGCACCCTCGCGTCGAGCATGCGCCGCGTGCCGCTATCACCTTCGCCTCGCAGCCATGACGCGCAAGCGGCGACATAGCGCCGCCATGCCGGCAACCCGTACGGCGGCTCGTGGGCATCGCGGGTACTCGGCCGGCTCGACCCGCCGGGGATACCGCGAGCGCGCTGAGACCGATGATGCCTGGGTGAAGACAGTCTGGAATGGTCGTGCCCGGCTAGCGGAGAACCGTCGCTGCGCGCATTGTCGATCTGTGATGGGCTGCTCTGACCCATGTGGCGCGGTTGCGCGTGCAGCGCCGTGAGGATTCCCGCTACCCCGATCGCCAGGTGTCTGCCATGCACGATCAGATTAATCATTGGCACCTCCGGGTCCAGTGCGAACGGATTCCGTACAACTGCGACGTCTTTATCGTTGGGCTTCGAACCACATAATTGACTTCACAATCGGTACTTCGCACGTCTGGTGCTGGAAGTCAGTATAGGCCATCCAGAATCAATTACCGACAGGAAAGCGTAATTTATGCCGCTTACTCGGGAAAATACTCAATGGTTTTCTGCATTGTCCGCCATCAACCGGCAAATGGCGTATGAGTTTGTTAGGCAGTTAATTATCGGCGCGCGGCGCAGTGTTCATACTGTCCATTGGCACGGGCCCAGAAAGTTAGCAAAGCAGAAACATGTCAGTATGAGTCGCAATCACGCCCGGCCCGATAGCGCTTTCAAATGGAAACTTCAACCGTGAAGCTTTCATGCATTGCGAATCACAGAGACAGCGGGTATTCGCAACGCTGATTCTCCAATTTCATTAACTTTCCGCTATATGTTTTTTGACGTAAGTCAACTATTTATAGCACGCCATTCCAGTGCGAATCATTTGCATTCCTCGATTAAAAATAAAACTATGCCAGACGGATGACTAAACGCAGCGCGGCGGCGGGAACGCGCGTTTCCGCTTCGTCTTTTCTACCGGTATTGAATAAACAGGACGGTCAGAGCAAATCAAAGGCAGCGTCGCGACGAGTCGCGAGCGCATCTGGCTAGCAGCGCTTCGTGGGAGTAACGGGAGGGATGATAGGGACGCCCGGTGAGGTGAGTCCGCCAAAAACCATGCTCGGCGCGTCGTCATGCCAAAGCATGCGACGCGCCGCCGTGTCACAGCGCGATGATCGATCGATCTAATGTCGCTGCTTGCCGCGTCCTGTTACAAATTCAGGCGCGTAACCTTGGTGCCAGCCACCGACACGTCGGCCATCAAGCCCGTATTGGTCAAGACCATCGCCACGACCTCGGCGGTCGCCGACGAGGTATCGATCGCGCCGTTAGCTCCGACTTTCAGCAGTGAGACCGACGCATCGGCACCCGCCGACCAGCCCTTCGAGTTGCGGAATTTGTCGAGCGAAGCCTGCGTCATGAACAGGAAGAACACCGCGGTCGACTGCGCGCCGGCCTGCAATCCGAACGAAGCCGCGGCGGTACTGAAATAGCCGACCGTCGCCCCCCCGACGCGCAATGCGCCTTCACCGTACTCGCCACCAACGATGAACGCCGCCTTCTTTACCGAAGGAAACACCAGCACGCCCTGCGCCTTCGATACGAGCTCACGCGAGCCTTGCACCGTATCGAACAGTTTCGACAGCGCACCGTTCACGGCCGCGTCGATCTCCTGCCGTTTGGCGGCGTCGGTCGTGGCACTCTCGCCACTGCCTCCGGTCGTCGTGCAACCCGCCAAAGCCAGACTCGCGGCCATTGATGTCAGCGCGAGCGTGTGCACAAAGTTCCGTCTGTTCACTTTCGACTCCGTTCTGGTTACGATCCGAGTCGCCAGTCGTGATGTCTGGAAGCCTCGATCTTTTTTCTCTGCCGTGAAGCGGCATAGCCGCCCAAGGAACCATCAATGCCACCGCCGCGCGTCGATCTTCCGGCCGCACGTAGCGAGCATTGGAAGCGTCGACTCTTCGACAACCGGAGCGACGACTACAACGCTTGCAGATACATGATGTCACGCTGAAACCGCTGCGAAATCGGACCTTGGTCTTACAGGTAACGCAATGTCGATGCTGAGCGAAACGCGAAGCCAGAGGACATCGATCATCCGCCGAGTGCGATGATCGCCATGGTCAGCAGCACGCCGACCACCGCCATCGCAAGGCCGGCGTGCCAGCCGCGAAATCCCGCGTAATGGCCGAGCGCCACGCCGCTGCCGAATAGCATCACTATGGTCAATACGCGTGAGACGAGCAGCGCCGTCGGGACATGCGCGAACAGCACGAAGGGCAGCGCGACCGGGAACGTCGCGGCAACTACGAGCACGAAGATAGACGCGGCGGCGATCAAATCGTCGCGCACGAATACTGCGCGCTGCGGCAAGTCCGGACGCGCGGCAACACGCCTGCGGATCGACTCTAGCTCCGTGTCGCCGATCAACGGTTTGAGCCATGACGCCATCGCGTCGCGAAGCGCCCGAACGCCCGCGGCCGCATCCGGCTCGCTTCGCACGGAATGCGCAACCGTCATACGTCTGCCGCGAGACACCAGCGTACGCACGAGGTACATCACCGCGTCCGCGAGACCCCAGGCAAGATTGCAGCCGAGCGCGGTATAGAACATCTTGTGCCCCGCGTCCGCACTCGCGCCGACGGCCGAGACGGTGCCAACGAACGTCAGCGCCATGAAGAGGCCGAAACATAACTCGCACACTCGATCGACGACATCGAGAACCGGCTCCCTATCGCCGACGTTTTCCCGCTCCGTGTGACCGGTGGCATCCATGAGGCCTCCCGTGGCGATGGCGTCGAATTATCCGCGCGCTTTGCCGGCATGTGGACGAGGTACGGCGAGGACAGTCGGATCGGGCACGCGCGAGCAAACGCCCAGAGCATACAGCGCACCCTGTACCGGCGATATTGGACCAAGGTCGTATGGCCCTGCTTCGCGTCGCGCTCTACCTTGGGAATGGATCATTGCGCAGTACCCTGGAACAGTCTGCGCTGGGGAGATTAGTATGGCCAAAACGAAGCCGGAAAACGGGCAGCCCGAACAACACAGGTCGCTGTCCTACAAGGAGTATCGCAAGGCGCTTTTCGATCTGCATGTCGAGCTCGTCAAGCTGCAGGAATGGGTCGTGCAAACGGGAGCCAAGATCTGCATCGTCTTCGAGGGACGTGACGGCGCGGGCAAAGGCGGCACGATCAAGGCGATGACCGAGCGCGTCAGTCCGCGCGTGTTCCGCGTGGTCGCGCTTCCGGCGCCGAGCGAACGCGAAAAAAGCCAGATGTATCTGCAGCGCTACGTGCCGCACTTGCCGGCCGCGGGCGAGATCGTCATTTTCGATCGTAGCTGGTACAACCGCGCGGGCGTGGAGCGCGTGATGGGCTTTTGCTCCGAGGATGACGTGCAGAGCTTCTTCAGGGCGGTGCCGCTCGTCGAGCGGGCGATCGTTCATTCCGGGATCATCCTGCTCAAATACTGGCTGGAGGTCAGCCCCGAGGAACAGACTCGCCGGCTCGAAGCACGCATCAACGACGGCCGCAAGCTCTGGAAGCTGACCGACATGGACCTGAAATCCTATAGCCGATGGTATGACTACTCGCGCGCCCGCGATGAGATGCTCGCGGCGTCGGACACCGACTTCGCCTCGTGGTACATAGCGAACTCGAACGACAAGCGGCGCGCGCGGCTGAACATCATCAGCGACATGCTTCAGAGGATTCCGTATAAGCAGCCTGCCCGCAAGAAGGTCTCGCTGCCGAAACGGCAAAAGCCGGACGGCTATAAGGAACCAGACTATCCCTTTAAATACGTGGCCGAGCGGTATTGATCGGGCGTCGCTAGAACGACTCGTTGAACGGCCGCAGATCGATTTCCTGCGACCACGCGCTGCGTCCCTGCCGATGCAGGTGCCAGTATGCGTCGGCGATGTCGTCGGGGTTCAGCAGGCCGTCCGCGCCGCGCTCGGCCACGTATTGCGGCGCCGACGTGCGCAGACGTTCGCCGTCGATGCCGCCGTCCACCACCACGTGCGCCACGTGAATATTGCGCGGCCCGAACTCGCGAGCGAGGCTCTGCGTGAGCGAGCGCAAGCCCGCTTTAGCCGCGGCGAATGCGGCAAACGGCGGCCGCCCGCGCAGCGACGCGGTGGCGCCGGTGAATAGCAACGAGCCTCGCCCGGCTGCCAGCAACGCTGGCAACGACGCTCGCGCGAACAGAAAACCACCGAGCGTGATGACCCGCCATGCCGCCTCGAACTGCTCGGCGCTCAGTTCGAGCGTCGGTCCACGGGTTGCGCCGGCAGCGTTGAAAATCGCGACTTCGAGCGTGCCGTGGCCGGCGAGCTGGCGCGCAATGGCGGCGAGTTCGCTCTCGCTCGTCACGTCGCCGGGCAGCGCATCCGCTTGCCCTCCGGCGCGCCGGATTTCGTCGACGATCGTATCGAGCCGATCGCGCGAGCGGCCCGTCACCGCGACGCGCAGACCTTCGCGCGCAAAGCGACGCGCGAGCGCGGCCCCTAGCCCGGCGCTCGCGCCCACCCCGGCAATCCACGCGACACGCGCGTTGGCCGCGTTTCCGACAGCTTCAGTCATCGCACTCTCCTTTTCGTGGCAGCCGCGACACGACAGGTGTGACGGCGCCAGGTACATGATGGCATGGCGTCATCAGCTTAGGCGAACTTCGTCGGATCGGCTGGCGAATCGAATCGTCGGGATTGTGGAGCTGGCTTTCAAACGTACGGCAGCGCTGCCTCGCAACCGGCTTCAACGAGGCTGCGGCGATAAGCGAAGGCCGCGAGCGGATAGTCGAAGAAGAAGCGGCCCGTGTCCCGCTTCTGCATATAGAACGCGTCCGCCTCGCCTTGCGGCGTCGCAATTCGCAGCGTGCGCGCCCACGCGAACGCCAGCAGCATCCAGCCAAGCATCGCGAGATAGTCGTCCGCGACGCGGTAGGCCGTCTCCGGGTCTTGCGCGTGGCGTGCCTTGATCGACCGCGTCGTGTTCCCGACTATCTCCGCAAGCTCTTCGAGCTTCGCACCCGCAGAACGAACCAGCGGATCGGACTGCTGGCACAACCGCGCTTCCGCGCGCACGTGACGAAGCAGCGCATCGAGGGCCCCCGCCCCGTCCGGCAGCACCTTCCGCACCAGCAGATCGATCGCCTGAATCTCGTTGGTGCCTTCGTACAACATCGACACGCGGCTATCGCGCAACGTCTGTTCGATGCCGTACTCGTGGATGTATCCGTAGCCGCCGAACACCTGCAACGCCTTCGATGCGGCGTCGAAACCATTGGCCGTAAAAAACGCCTTCGCAACCGGCGTCAGCAGCGATGCGAGCTGCGCCGCCTGTTCCCGTTCGGCGGCATCGGCATGATGCGCGGCGACGTCGAGCCAATGCGCGGTCCAGTAACCGATCGCGCGCTCGCCTTCGACGATCGCCCGCAGCTCCATCAGAATCCGCCGCATGGCCGGATGAAACGCGATCGGCGCAGCCTGCCCCGCTGGGACGGTCGCGCCGGGCGGGACGCTCACCGCGCGCATCTGTGCGCGTTCCTGCGCGTACGCATGCGCGCGTTGCCACGCGGTGTGCGCATGCCCGAGGCCCTGCATCGCGACCTGCAGGCGCGCCGCGTTCATCATCACGAACAGACAGGCGAGGCCGCGATGCGGCTCGCCCACGAGCCAACCGAATGCGCGTTCGAAGCGCATCGTGCAAGTCGGGCTGCCCTTCAGGCCCATTTTCTTTTCGATGCCTTCGCAATAGACACCATTGCGCGAGCGTCCACTGTCGCCGTCTTCGAGCCATTCCGGCACGACGAACAGCGACAACCCTTTCGTACCGGATGGCGCATCGGGCAAACGGGCGAGCACCAGATGAACGATGTTTTCCGTCAAATCGTGCGCGCCGCCGCTGATGAAGATCTTGCTACCGTCGATGAAATACCCGTCGGTGCCCGGCGCTTGCGCTGCACGCGAACGGATCAGTCCGACGTCGCTGCCGGCCTGGGGCTCGGTCAGACACATCGTCGATAGCCACTCGCCGCTCGCGATTTTCGGCAGCAATTCCGTCTTCACGCGTTCGCTGCCATGCGTCTGCAAGCAGGCAGTCGCGCCGTGCGTGAGCCCAGGGGACATCAGCCACGCATGATTGGCGCCCGCGAGCATCTCCTGAAGTGCAACGTCGAGAAGCTGCGGCAGGCCCTGTCCACCATGCTCGGCGTCGAGCGACAGCGTCGGCCAACCCGCTTCGACGAACTCCGCGTAGGACTCGCGAAAGCCCGCGGGCGTCGTCACCTTGCCCGCTTCGAAACGACATCCTTCAAGATCCGCGCTCGCATTCAGCGGCGCGATGCGCTCCTCGACGAAGCGCGCCGCTTCCTCCAGCACCTGCTGCGCCGTCTGCGAGTCGAGGTCCTGCCAGTCGGGCACATCGCGCCACCACGACGCGGCGTCGAGCCACTCGTCCATCACGAAGCGCATGTCGCGTAGTGGCGCCTGATAAATCAACGTCATTTCTTACTTCCCCGGACTAGCTGCCTTTGCGCGCATGGATCACTGTCGCGTCGGCTGCGTCGGCTTCGTGCATGGCTTCCACGAGAGCGGCCCGGTGCTGGAGCACGGCGCGCTGATTGATCGAGCCTTTGTCGGTGATCTCGCCGAGGTCCAGCGACGGCGGCGCGCTCAGCAGGTGCATGCGGGCAATGAACGACGCACTGCCTGTCGCACTCCGATTCAGCCGCGCGAGAAGCCCGCTGAAGAAATCGCGCACGGCGGCCGTGTTGAGCACGTCCTCCGCGCTCGCATCCGCGGGCGAACCCGCCAATGCGCGACACGCGTCGAGCCGCGGAAAAATCATCACGCCGACTTCGTCACGATTCATGCCAGTAATGACGGCATCCTGAACGTAGGGCGCCCCTTCGCTGATGATGCGCGCGCGCATCGGTCCAACGCTGACGAAGGTTCCCGAGGCCAGCTTGAAGTCTTCCGCGATGCGGCCATCGAACATCAGGCCCAGTTCGGGACGTTGCGGGTCGACGAAACGCACGGCGTCGCCGGTGCGGTAGTAGCCTTCGTCGTCGAACACGCTGCTTTGTAGCGCCGGCGATGCGCGCCAGTAGCCGCCCATCACGTGAGGGCCGCGAAAGCGCGCTTCGAATTTGCCATCGACGGGCGCGATCTTGGCCTGGCATCCCGGCGGCGGCAAGCCGATATAGCCGGCGCACGATACCGGTCCCGTCGTGAACAGACACGACGGCGCGGTCTCGGTCATGCCGAGTCCGGCCATGATGCGGATGCGTTCTCCGCAATGTTCGAGCGTCACGCGCTCCAGACGCTCCCACGCCGCCTGCGACAAACCGGCGCCCGCGAAGAAATACATCTTCACGCGCGAGAAAAATCGCTCGCGCAGCACCGCATCCTTTTCCAGCGCGATGGTCAGTTCTTCCCAACCCTTCGGCACGTTGAAATAGACGGTCGGCGCGATCTCACGCAGATTGCGCAGCGTCTCGTCGAACTTGCCGGCCACGGGTTTGCCGTCGTCGATATAGAGCGTGCCGCCGTTGTATAGCACGATGCCGACGTTGTGGCTGCCGCCGAACGTGTGATTCCACGGCAGCCAGTCGACGAGAACCGGCGGCTCGATGCCGAACTGCGGAAAGGTTTCGAGCAGCATCTGCTGGTTCGCGCCGAGCATTCGATGCGTGGTCGGCACGGCTTTCGGCAGGTTCGTCGAGCCGGACGTGAACAGGAACTTCGCAATCGTGTCGCCATTCACGCGCGCGTTGGCCGCGTCGACGTCGCGCGGGACCGTGTCGAGCAATGCGTCGAAGCGCGTCACCCCCGATGCGTTTGGCACGCTCACCGCGCTGACACGTTCGACGTCGCTACCCAGCGCGGCATCGAGCGCCGTTGTATATGCGCCGATATCGTCCGCGTAGACCAGACCCGGTTTGAGCAGTTCGAGGACATGGCGCAGCTTTCCGTAATCGCCCGACATCAACGAATAGGCCGGCGACACGGGTGCATAAGCGATACCCGCCCACATCGCGCCGAGTGCGAGCTGCATATGTTCGACGCTGTTGCCCGACAGGATCACCAACGGGCGGTCCGCGCTGAGATCGCGATCGAGCAGCGCCTGCCCGATCGCACGCGCGCGCTCCAGCATTTGCGCGTACGTGATGCCCTGCCACGCGCCGTTGGCATCGCGTCGTGCAACGAGCAGCCGGTCGGGATGCGCGCGTGCGCCGCTCAGCAAGCGGTCGGTAAAGCGCTCCGGAAACGGGCCCAGAGGTTCGAGTGACTCGAGGTACCAGCAGTCGCCGCGTTTCTCGATCCGCGAGGAAGGCGCTCCGATGGCGACGCTCCGGTATCCGGTCGCCAGAGAGCTAGCGTGGCTGTGCTCCGATTCCAAAACCTGTCTCCTGGTTGTGCCGTTTCTCAAGGAAACGGTTTCGCTGTCTCATGCAAGGATGGGGTGGCCGCAATCATTGCGGCCGCGAGCCGACGCCTAGATTGGATAATGACGCGGGCTCGTCTGCACCGTGATCCAGCGCAACTCGGTGAACTCGGGAATCGACGCCTTGCTGCCGAAGCGCCCATAACCGCTCGCCTTCACGCCGCCGAACGGCATCTGCGCCTCGTCGTGCACGGTCGGGCCGTTGATGTGGCAGATGCCCGACTCGATGCGTTTCGCGACGTTCATCGCGCGCGCAATATCGCGGCTGAACACCGCGGCTGACAAGCCGTACTCGCTATCGTTGGCAACCGTCAGCGCCTCATCGTCGCCATCCACGCGCTGCACCGTCACCACCGGGCCGAACGATTCGTCGGCATAGAGCTTCATCTCGCGGGTAACGTTCTCGACGATCACCGGCTGCATGATCGCGCCGTTCACCTCGCAACCGAGGGGCAGCTTCGCACCCTTTTCGCGGGCGTCTTCGACGAGCGCGCGAATGCGCCGCGCGGCGGCTTCGCTCTCCAGCGTGCCGAGGATCGAGCCCGGTTGAGTCGGATCGCCAGCCTTCAGCGTGCGCGCTTTCGCGACGAGCTTCTCGACGAACGCATCGGCAACCTTGCGATCGACGATCACGCGTTCCGTCGACATGCAGATCTGCCCTTGATTGAAGAACGCGCCGAACGCGATACCTTCGACGGCAGCGTCGAGGTCCGCGTCGTCGAGCACGAGCACCGGCGCCTTGCCGCCCAGTTCGAGCAGCGCGGGTTTCAGATGGCGCGCCGAAAGCTCGGCGACGATGCGGCCGACCCGCGTCGACCCGGTGAAATTCACGCGCTTCACGGCGGGATTCGCAACCAGACGCTCGACGATCGCGGGCGCATCTTCCGGCGCATGCGTGAGCACGTTGACGACGCCGTCGCCGAGACCCGCGTCGTTCAGCACTTCGCCGATCAGCGCATGCACGCCGGGACAACCTTCCGACGCCTTCAGTACGACCGTATTGCCGCACGCGAGCGGCATCGCGAGTGCGCGCGTCGCGAGAATCACGGGTGCGTTCCACGGCGCCATGCCGAGCACGACGCCGCACGGCTGACGCACGGCCATCGCGAGGCTGCCCGGCACGTCCGAAGGAATCACCGCGCCGTCGATCTGCGTCGTCATCGCCGCGGCTTCGCGCAGCATGTTGGCCGCGAGCATCACGTTAAAGCCGTACCAGTTCGCCATCGCCCCCGTTTCGGCCGCGCCGATCGCGATGAACTCGGCCGTGCGCGCGTCCATGCGATCAGCGGCGGTGAGCAGGCGTTTGCGCCGCTCGGTAGGCGTGAGCGCCGCCCATGCCGGGAACGCGCGCGCCGCGGCCGCGACGGCCGCATCGGCATCTTCGACCGTAGCCGCCGCTGCGCGGGTGGCCACCGCGTTCGTCGCGGGATTGATGCGCTCGAAGGTCTTGCCGTTCGACGCGGCACGTTTCGCGCCGCCAATCAACAGGTTCGTTTGATGCATGTGTTCGTCTCCTCAGTCGTACCGCTGAAGTGCGCCGCTTAGCGCTTGTAGGTCTGCAAGCCCGGCTTGATGCTCTTGTCGTCGAGGAACTGCTTCAAGCCCTGTTCGCGGCCGCCTTCCGGATCGCGATGATTCGCCTGGTCGAGCTTCGCGTACAGGTAGTCTTCGTTCTGCTCCCACGTGAGTTCGCGCGAACGCTTGAAGCCATGCTTCGCGTTGCGCAGCACGACGGGGTTCTTGTTCAGCAGTTTCGCCGCGAGAGCGATCGTTTCGTCGCGCAGTTGCGCGAGCGGCACGCTCTTGTTCACGAGACCCATCTTCGCAGCTTGCGGACCCGTGAAGGTGTCGCCCGTCATGATGTAGTACAGCGCTTCGCGATGACCGACAGTATCGGCCATCGCCTTGCTCACGAGGTTGCCCGGCGGAATGCCCCAGTTGATTTCGGACAGGCCGAACACGGCTTCGTCCGCTGCGATCGCCAGATCGCAGGCGACGAGCGGCGAGAAGCCGCCGCCGAAGCACCAGCCGTTGACCATCGCGATGGTCGGCTTCGAGTACATGCGCAGCAATTGCCATTGCCAGCGGCTCGCGTCGCGGCGAATCCGCTCCTGCAGCACGTCCGGGCCCGCGTCCACTTCGCGGAAATATTCCTTCAGGTCCATGCCCGCCGTCCACGCGCTGCCTTCGCCGGTCAGCACGAGAACCTGGGCTTCGGCGTCGAGTTCGAGCGTCTCGAGAACGTCGATCATTTCCTTGTTCAGCGTCGGGCTCATAGCGTTGCGCTTTTCCGGACGATTGAACGTGACCCAGGCGATCCCGCCTTCCACTGCGACCTTGACCGTTTTCCAGCGCCCTTCGTAACTCATCTGCATCTCCGTATCAATGCCGCCCTCGCGGCCTGAGTGCAATTTAATATCAGGCGACCTGATAAGTAAAGTACAATGTAGAGGTCTTGGTACAAACCCCTAACCGCCTATGCCGACGATCACGAGAAAGCCGTCAGGGTCTGCAACGACATCGGGCGCCCCGACGCGGCGCAACCTGCGCGATCGACGGCATGCTGCCGCTCCGGTGCGCCTCAGCTACCTGACCGGACAGCTCGACAAGATTCTCACGCAGCAACTTTCCGAAGCGCTTGCGTCGCATGGTCTGACGTTGCCGCAATACACGGCTCTGTCGGTGCTGCGGGCGCGAGCGCGTTCGTCGAACGCGCAGCTCGCGCAGCGCTCGTTGATCACGCCGCAAGCGGCCAGCGCGGTCGTCAAATCGATGGAAGCGAATGGATGGGTCACGCGTGTGGCCGATCCGCTCAACCGTCGGGTCGGGCTGCTGTCGCTGACGAAGGCCGGCGAAACATTGCTGGCTCAGTGCGACGGTGCCGCGGACCGGGTCGAGCAATCGATGCTCGGCGAAATCGATGAACACGGTTCGCAGACGCTGAAAGACCTGCTGTTGACGTGCGTGCGCAATCTTCGCGCAGCCTGACGCATCCGCTTCAATCACACATAGGAGACGCCATTGGACATCGACCAACTGAAGGCCATCGACACCCACGTGCACGCCGAGGTGTCGTGCTGCCAACCGCCAGACCTGTTTGCAAAGGAATTCGACGAAGCCGCCGACAAATACTTCGGCACCGTGCTCAAACAAGGGCGCCGCCCGACCATTCCCGAAACGATCGAGCACTATCGGGAGCGCAAGATCGGCTTCGTGATGTTTACCGTCGACTGCGAAGCGAACATCGGGCGCCGTCGCATTTCGAACGAAGAGGTCGCGGAGTTCGCGCAGAACAACGCCGACATCATGATTGCGTTCGCCAGCATCGATCCGCATAAAGGCAAGTTCGGCGCGCGCGAAGCGCGGCGGCTCATCGAGGATCACGGCGTGCGCGGCTTCAAGTTTCACCCTACGATGCAGGGCTTTTTCGCCAACGACCGCATGGCTTACCCGCTATACGAAGTAATCGCCGAGTACGGGCTGCCGGCGGTTTTTCACAGTGGACACTCGGGCATGGGCTCGGGTATGCGCGGTGGCGGCGGCTTGCGTCTCAAGTATTCGGAGCCGATCTACCTCGACGATGTCGCCGTCGATTTTCCCGACATGAAGATCGTGATCGCGCATCCGTCGTGGCCGTGGCAGGAGCAGGCGCTGTCGATCGCGCTGCACAAGCCGAACGTGTATATCGATCTGTCGGGCTGGTCGCCGAAGTACTTTTCGCCCGAGCTGGTCAAGTATGCGAACACGCTGTTGCGCAACAAGGTGCTGTTCGCGTCCGACTTCCCGCTGATCCGCCCGGACCGCTGGCTGGAGGACTTCGATACACTCGACATCAAGCCCGAAGTGAAGCCGCTGGTTCTGAAAGAGAACGCCGTCAGGCTGCTCGGCTTGCGGACCGAGGCATGACGAATCGGGTATGAAGCATGAAAATGGCACGGCGCGAAAACGCCGGGCCAAGCTGGGTCCATCAACGAATACTTAGCGTTTCGCGGCGTTGGAGCGAATGACGAGCAATGCCGTGATCGCCGCAATGATCGTCACGGGCACACTCGCACCGATGACGAGCGCCGAGCTTTTTCCCATCGACAGCAATTGCCCGGCAGCAGCGGGGCCGACGATCGAACCGACGCGTCCCACCGCCACCGCGGCGCCGACTCCCGTACCCCGCACGCTGGTCGGATAGCTGGCGGCGGACAGCGCATACAGCATCGACTGCGCGCCGACGACGCCCATGCCGGCAAACAGCACGGCAACGGACAACGTCTCGATGCTGGCGACCTGCGAAAGCGCGACCAATGCACCGACGATGCACGCATAGACTGCCGTGACTGACAGGCCTTGTCTGAACCGATCCATCAGCAGACCGATGCCGAGCACGCCGATCACGCTGCCGACGTTGAAAAAGATCTGTGCAATCCCAGCCTGCGAGCGGCTCATGCCACGCCCCACGGTCAACGAAGGCAACCAGTTCAGCAGGAAGTAAAGAACGATCAGCGTGCAGAAGAAGCTGATCCAGATACCGATCGTCGCCGCGGCGCGCCCCTCGCCGAACAGCACTTCGCGCGTCGAAAGCAGCGGTTTGTCCGCTTTGGTCGATTCGCGCGACTCTGCCGCGAATTCGCGTGACTCAGGCAGCAACGCGATCAGCAGCGGAATGATGAGCAGCGGTCCGACTCCGCCTACGTAGAAGATATGACGCCACGCAGTAGCACCCGCGCTCAGCACGGCGATCAATGCGGCAAGCGCACCGCCGACCGGCATACCGCAATACATGACACTGACCGCCGTGTTGCGGTGACGCGGATCGACCGCCTCGGAAGACAACGCGATCAGGTTCGGCATCGCGCCGCCGAGCCCGATGCCCGTCAGCAAGCGAGCAATCAGCAGACTTTCGAAGCTCCAGACCTGCGCGGTCGCGATCGAGAAGATGCCGAATACCGCCATCGAGATCATCAAAACGCGCTTGCGGCCGATCCTATCGGCGAGTCTGCCGCCGATCATCGCGCCCGGCAAAAGCCCCAACATGCCGGCGCTGAAAGCGAGCCCCAACTGCCCGACCGACAAGCCGAACTCGTGCGCCATTCGAGGCGCCGCAACGCCGGTGGACTGCAGGTCGATACCCTCCAGCACCGCGACGAGAAAGCACAATCCCAACGTTAGTGCAGTACTGGAGCCCACGGCACTCGACCGATTAGCAACACTTGACATGACGTCTCCTTAACCTTTGATTGAATTACCAGTGGCAAGCTACGCTTCGTTGTTCGACGAAGCGGCCATGGGAAGGAGAAGATTTCTGACAATGATCTTTGCGTCACTTATCAGAACCCTTCCCATAGCACCCCCGGAATTGACGATGAGTCTAGTCTCAGGATGCCTGATATTGAAAGTAGAATATGATATGCCTGGTAGAAACACCTAAGGCAACCTGATAATGATCAAGACAATGGAGAAGCGGCGAACGCCCCTTGCCAAACAGGCCGGTTCAACGAAAACCGGTGCGCCACCTGCCCGCGTTTCCTATGTGGTCGGCCAACTGGACCGCCTGCTCAAACGCAGTTTGATCGATGTACTGGGTGAATTCGGGCTGACCTTGCCTCAATTCACCGCGCTCTCGGTGATCAGCGCCAGCGGCGCGATGACCAACGCGAAACTCGCCGAACGCTCGTTCATCACGCCGCAGTCGGCCAACGAAGTTGTCAAGACGATGGAGGCCAACGGTTGGGTCGGACGCGCTGGGCATCCTACCCACGGCCGGCTGATTCATCTGTTTCTGACCGACGAAGGGCGCCGGGTACTGAAGGAATGCGATTCGGCGATCGACATGCTCGAAGCGTCCATGCTGGACGGAGTAACGGAAATCCCGGTCGATACGCTGCGCAAGGTGCTGCAGCGATGTGTGTCGAATCTGCGCGGTTGAATGGACCTTTCCAATGACAGAAGAGTCGCGTTCGAATCGAGCGCGACTCTTTTTCTTTGGCCTGAGGGATGAATTGCGTTCAGCTCAGTGAAATCCCTGGTCCGCATTTAGCCGCGTATTACCCCGCCCGCTGCGTCGACCGCTATATTGCTTTTCAACGGCCGCTTTGCGCACACCGCGATAGCGCGTCCGCCTCGCCTTTCCCAACCCGATTCGAGAGGACACGAAGCATGTCAAAGCGCATTCTTATCATCGCCGGGGATTTCGTCGAAGACTATGAGTTGATGGTGCCGTTTCAGGCACTGGGGGCAGTCGGTCATAAGGTGGACGTCGTCGCGCCCGACAAGCGCGCGGGCGACGCGATCCGCACCGCGATCCACGACTTCGAAGGCGATCAGACCTACACCGAAAAGCGCGGCCATAACTTCACGCTGAACACCGATTTCGCGTCGGTGGACCCCGCGCAATATGACGCGCTGCTCGTGCCCGGCGGCCGCGCCCCCGAGTATCTGCGGCTCAACGACAAGGTGATCGGCTGGGTGCGCCAATTCGCCGAAGCGAAGAAACCGATTGCCGCGGTCTGCCACGGCGCGCAACTGCTGGCTGCGGCGGGCGTGATCGAAGGCCGGCGCATCTCCGCGTATCCGGCCTGCGCGCCCGAAGTGAAGCTCGCGGGCGCGGAGTACGTGGCGCTCGACTGGCCCGACGCGATCACCGACGAGAACTTCGTCACCGCGCCCGCGTGGACTTCGCACGTGAACTGGATCGCGCAGTTTCTTGCGCTGCTGGGCACGCGCATCGCGCATTGAAGGAGCGCCAGGACCGAAGCGCGGCATCGCGGGCGAGCAAGCGTGTTACGCTCGACCACGACGGCATGAGCAACCGCGTCGCGCGCTTCGCGTCCTGCGACGTCATCACTTGCGAGAAAGGCTGACCGTATGTGCAACGTCTATGTCAACGCTGATCCGATCCTCTACGAGTCGCGCACGCGCGCGCTGCGCATTCATGGCGTCGTGACCACGGTGAGGCTCGAAAATCTCTTCTGGGACGTGCTTCAGGAAATCGCCAACCGCGAGGACGTGACGACGACCCAGTTCGTCGTGAAGCTTCACGACGAACTGATCGCGTTGCGCGGCGAGGAGCCGTTGAATTTCGCGTCGTTTCTGCGCGTGTGCTGTTTGCGCTATCTGTCGACGAGCGCTGCCCGCAACGAGGCCGCTGGCGACGTGCCGCTCAACGCCCCGTTTCAACCCAGAGTCGTGAAGACGGCTGTTTGACGCGTTCGTCGCCTGGCGGGCCGCATCGTCGACCCGGCCGGGTATCGCGAGTGCGGTCTCGCGCCGTTTTTGTTCTGTTTCGGTTCTGTTGCGTCAGTCAGCCGACGCATCGCACGCGCAATCAAGGGAAGACGCAGCGGCCGGTCGTTCCAGCACAGCAAGCCGTTGCAGTGTCACGAGACCCAGCAGCGCGAGTCCAAGTCCCAGCGTGAAGTCGGCGTGAATTCCCGCCCGGTCGACAATGGTGCCTCCCACTGCCGAGCCCGCCGCAATCGCCACCTGGATGATGCTGACGAACATCGCCGACCCCGCTTCGGGCAGGTCCGTCGTGCTGCGCTGAATCCATACGCTGAAGCAAAGCGGCAGCGCTCCGAACGCGATTCCCCACAGCAGCATTCCCGCGGTCTCGCCGATCGGCGAATGTTCGAGCAGCAACATCGACGACATCGCGCCCAATAGCAGCAGGACCATCGCGGCGACGGATTTCTTCAGATGGTCCGAAATCACCATCGACGCCAACGCATTCGAGAAGAAGCCGATCAGACCGAATCCGAACAGCAACAGCGTGATGGCGCTCAACGAGAAGTCGTGTTCGAGCAGCGGAGCAATGTACGTGTAGGTCGAGAAATGCGCGCCGAAGACGAGCGCGACCATCACCATGCTCAGCCTCGTATGAGACCGGCCAAGCAGTGTTTTGAAATCGGCGATCCGCAATGCCGATGCCGACGGCAACGAAGGCACGAGGAACGCCTGCGCCAGCAAGGCGAGCGACACGAGGCCCGCGGTCGCGGCGAACGACAGGCGCCACGATGCGAACGACGCGATGAACGTCCCGAGCGGCACGCCGATCACGGTTGCGAAGGTCACGCCGGTCAGAATGGTCCCGGTCGCTTTGGCGGCATCCTTTGCCTGCACGAGTCGAGGAGCGGCCGCGGTCGCCAGAGTCCAGAAGCCGCCCAATGCGCCGCCAAGCAGAGCCCGACCTACCAGCATGATCGCAAGGTTCGGGGCGATGGCACACACGACGTTCGAGATCAGCAGTCCCGCGGTGAGGAGCAGGAAAACGTACCGACGGTCCATGCGGCCCGCGCTGACGATCAGCGTCGGCGCCAATATCGCGCCCATCAAGCCGGGCGTGGTGACCATGAGGCCAGCGACACCGGGCGACACGCCGAGATCGTGTGCGATCTGCGGCAACAGGCCGACAGGCAAAAACTCGGCCGTCACGAAGGCGAACGCGCTTACCGCAACAGCGATGACGGATAGCCATTGACTTGCGGACGTTGAACTCCCTTCGAGGGATGCTGAAGTCGTAGGTGTATCGATGTGCATGATGACCCTGATGCCAGGTTGAAGCCCGACACTTTAGGCGGGGTCTCATGTTTGAACAAGAGTCGTACGATGAAAAGACTAGAAGGTGTGGCTGAACAATGCACGGGCGGCAATATTCCGCTAACAGCCGAAACGACCGCGTAGCCTCTTTCATATGCGCCAGCATGAAAGCGTTCGTCATCAGCGGCGTGAGGCGTTTCGTTGACAGTCCTGTACAAGATCGCGTAAGTCGCGCCGAAGTGCTTGCATCGGGCCGCCAAGGCGGTATTGCAGTGTTCGCTGCCGCTTGATGACTTCATTTTTCGCCGTGTCCAATAGGGCTCCGTGATAGTTATCCCGACTGGCCTGATCAGCGGATACGGAACAGTCCAAGCGTGCATGGACCGTGCGCGCTACAACTACAACAGTTGCATGGGATTCACTCAAGCGATATGAACACTCCACGCTCACCCCAGCCACCTAAATCAATCGTCTTTACTTCATAAATGATGTTCTGAATGAGGAAATCGTTTGCAAGGCAGCGCGTTGCGCACACTGACGGATTTCCAGTCCCCGGATTATCAACGCGCGCTCGATGCGCTCGAAAAACCGTATTTCGGGAAAGAAAACCGCCCCAATATGCCGATTGCATCCGTCAGCGCCTCATTGGGCGCGGAACTGCTTATCGAGTTCGACACGGTAAATGTGGTTGCAGACGAAGCAGACGCCGCGCCTCGCTAAGCGTATAAAACACAGAAGTAAAACTGCGCCACACGCCAATTAATATTTGCCGTGCCCGTCTTCCGACTGGAATTCGAAAAATTCGGAAAATCCATTTCCGAAATCGTCTCGTCTTGCAATCTGCGCTCAGTAACATATGCTCTCTTTCAGAGCGCTTTCCGGGTCCTTTTTCCGGGATCACGGTGCGAGCGGTCGCCCCCAGGCGCGAGGCGGCCGACACACGCAAACAGCGCCGTCGCAGCGCGCCCGACGTTTTTCCGCCCACCCCCCCGGTCGAGGCTGCGTGGGCGGCAACCATCTTGAAAGCCGAGATGTCACGCACAAACGAAATCAGACTGCCGAGGCTTTCCGGTGAGAACAATCGCATCGAGGGGTAAGCAGCAGTTTGCGCATACGGGCGACGTGCGCGACCTTGTTGGGTTTCCCGAGTTTCTGTCACCGACGCTTTGGTAACGTGCGCCGCTCACAAGTAGGTGACCGGCGTAACCGGCAATCGTGCCGACCGCACGGATGAATGTCGCGCTCACGCGGCTCGAGTCGAACCACCGCAGGCGAGCGTCAATGTAAAGGAGTCTTGGCGATGAAAGCTCCTCAGCGTCCTCAGCGCATCGAGTTGATGGCGCCACTGTCGGGCGTACTGGTTCCTCTCGACAGCGTGCCCGATCCGGTCTTTGCCCAGAAGATGGTCGGCGATGGCGTATCGATCGATCCGACCTCGGATGAACTGCTATCGCCGCTTGCCGGCAAGGTCACGCAACTCCACAGCTCTTGCCACGCCGCAACGATCACCGGCGACAACGGTCTGCAAGTGCTGCTGCATATCGGGCTGGACACCGTGTTGCTGCGCGGTGAGGGCTTCATGCCGTTGGTCAAGGAAGGCGACACCGTCGCCGCGGGCACGCCGCTGATCCGCTTCGACCCGATCGTGGTCGGCGCAAAAGCAACCAGCCTGCTCACGCAAATGGTCATCGCCAATGGCGATCTCGTCACGCGCTACGTTCCCGCGAAAGGGCTCGTCGTCGCCGGCACCGACGTCGCGCTGTACGTCGAAATGGTCGGCAGCACGGAGGACAAGGAAACGGCCAGCGCCACCGGCGCGATCCTCTCCGGCGAGATCACGCTGCCGAATCCGGCGGGCCTGCATGCGCGGCCCGCCGCGGTCGTCGCGGTCGAAGCGAAGAAGTTCAAGTCCGATATCCGGCTGCTGCGCGGCGACGCCAGCGCAAATGCCAAGTCCGTCGTCGCGATCATGGGGCTCGCAACGAAGTTCGGCGACAAGCTGCGCGTCGAGGCCCGCGGTCCCGACGCGGCGGAGGCGGCCAGCACCGTCGCGCGACTGCTTGCCGAGGGGTCGGGCGAAAAGCCCGGCGATGCGCCCGCCCCCGCGGCGGCCGCGCCAGGCGCACCGGCTGCGCCAGTGCCGGCACCGAGCGAGGCGGCTCCCGCCGACGCCAACGAATTCATCGGCGTCTCCGCTTCGCCTGGGCTTTCGGTCGGCAAGATCGTGCAGTTCCGCCAGCAAGTGATCGAGGTGAACGAAGCGGGCGAGTCGCCGCAACGCGAACGGGCGCAACTCGAAGCGGCGCAGCATCAGGCGCGTCAGCAGATCGAGGGGCTCAAGGCGACGCTCACCGATCCGTCGAAAGCGCAGATCCTCGACGCGCATCTCGAACTGCTGGACGATCCTGACCTCAACGACGCTGCTATCAGCAGCATCAGCGCGGGAAAGGGCGCGGGGTTCGCGTGGCGCGATGCGTTCCAGAACCAGGCAAGCATGCTCGAAAAGCTCGACAATCCGCTGCTGCGCGAACGCGCCGGCGATATCCGCGACGTCGGCCGCCGTGTGCTCGCGATGCTCGCCGGCGTGAAGCAGGCGCAGATCGACGTGCCGGAAGAGTCGATCCTGATCGCCGAGGAACTGTCGCCGTCCGACACCACGTCGCTCGATCGCAGCAAGGTGCTCGGCTTTTGCACGACGACCGGCGGCGCGACCAGCCACGTCGCGATCCTCGCGCGCTCGCTCGGCATTCCGGCGATCTGCGGTATCGACGCGCGCGCGCTGCAACTCGCCGACGGCACGCCCGTCGTGCTCGACGGTTCGCGCGGCAGCTTGCGGCGCAATCCGAGCGCCGAAGAACTGGAAAAGGCGCGCGAACGCATCAGGCGCCAGGCCGCCAAACGCGAAGACGAAAAGCTCGCGGCAACCAAACTCGCAATGACGGCCGACGGCCACCGCGTCGAAGTCGTCGCGAACATCCGCAATGCGCAGGAAGCGCGCGACGCGGTCGCTGGCGGTGCGGAAGGTGTGGGTCTGTTGCGTTCCGAGTTCCTGTTCGACGCGCGCGACACCGCGCCAACCGAAGACGAACAGGCCACCGAATATTGCGCCGTCGCAGAGGCGCTCGGCCGGGAGCGCACGCTGGTGGTCCGCACGCTCGACGTCGGCGGCGACAAACCGCTGTCGTATATGCCGCTGCCGAAGGAAGACAACCCGTTTCTCGGCCTGCGCGGTGTGCGCGTGAGCCTGGAGCGCCCCGACATCTTCCGCACGCAACTGCGCGCGATCCTGCGCGCGGCGCCGCTCGGCAATCTGCACGTGATGTTCCCGATGATCACGACGGTCGAGGAAGTGCGGGCCGCGCGCAAGATCCTGCTCGAAGAAGCCGGCGATCGCGCGGCGAGCGTGAAAGTGGGCGTCATGATCGAAGTCCCGGCGGCCGCGCTGATCGCCGAGCCGCTCGCACGCGAAGTCGACTTCTTTTCGATCGGCACGAACGACCTCACGCAATACACGCTCGCGATGGACCGGGGCCATCCGCAACTTGCGAAGCAGGCCGACGCGCTGCACCCGGCGGTGTTGCGTCTGATCGGCATGACGGTCGACGGTGCGCACCAGCACGGCAAATGGGTCGGCATCTGCGGCGGCATCGCGTCGGATGCGATGGCGGTGCCCGTGCTCGTCGGCCTTGGCATCGACGAGCTATCGGTGAGCATTCCCGCAGTGGGTTCGATCAAGGCCCAGCTGGCACGCATCACGACCGACGAAGCAAAGAAACTCGCCGCCGAGGTGCTGGTTCTGGGCACCGCCGCGGAAGTCCGCGCGCATCTGTCGCGCTTTGCCGACTGAGCGGATCAACAGGAGATCAGCCATGTTCTCGCATGCGTTCGGAGTCTTGCAAAAGATCGGCAAATCGCTGATGCTGCCCGTCGCCGTGCTGCCGGTAGCCGGCCTGCTGCTCGGTCTCGGCGCCACCGACTTCCACGGTTACGTGCCGATCGTCGTGCTCGCGTTGATGAAGAACGCGGGCGACGTGATTTTCGCGAACCTGCCGCTGATCTTCGCGATCGGCGTCGCGCTCGGCTTCACCGAGAACGATGGCGTCTCGGGCATCGCCGCAACGATCGGGTATCTGGTGATGACGGCCACGCTCGGTGTGATCGCCAAGATCGAGGGCATCGAAACCGACACGATCATGGGCATACCGTCGATCCAGACCGGCGTGTTCGGCGGCATCCTCGCCGGTGGTCTTGCGGCCTGGATGTTCAACCGCTACTACCGGATCACGTTGCCGCCGTATCTCGGCTTCTTCGCCGGCAAGCGCTTCGTGCCCATCGTGACCGCGATCGGCTCGATCGTGCTCGGCGCGATCCTGTCCTTCGTGTGGCCGCCGATCGGCAGCGCAATCAAGGCTTTCTCGCATTGGGCGGCGGTCTCGGACCCGCGCACCGCCGCGACGGTCTACGGTTTCGTCGAACGTCTGCTGATTCCGTTCGGTCTGCATCACATCTGGAACGTGCCGTTCTTCTTCGAAATGGGCAGCTTCGTCGACCCGACGACCGGCAAGGAGGTTCACGGTGACATCACCCGCTATTTCGCGGGCGACCCCACCGCAGGCATTCTTGCGGGCGCGTTCCTGTTCAAGATGTTCGGCCTGCCGGCCGCGGCGATCGCGATCTGGCATTGCGCGAAGCCGGAGAAGAAGGTCGCCGTCGGCGGCATGATGGTTTCCGCCGCGCTGACTTCTTTCCTCACCGGCATCACCGAGCCGATCGAATTCGCATTCCTGTTCGTCGCGCCGGTGCTGTACCTGATTCACGCATGCCTGGCGGCGTCGGCGCAGTTCGTGGCGAACACGTTGGGCATGCGCATGGGCTTCACGTTCTCGCAAGGCGGCATCGATTTTCTGATGTTCAACCTGATTGGCGGGAAAGCCACGCACGCCTGGTACGTTTTCATCCTTGGTCCAATTTACGCGGTGATCTACTACGGCGTGTTCCGCTTCGTCATCACACGCTTCAACCTCAAGACGCCTGGCCGCGAGGACGACACGGCGGACACCGTGGCGGTTGCCGCGAGCGGCGCGGGCGGACGCTCGCGCGAACTGGTGCTCGCCTTTGGCGGCCGCTCCAATATCACGAGTCTCGACGCTTGCATCACCCGGCTGCGCATCTCCGTGAAGGACCCGGCGCTCGTCGACGAACACAAGCTCAAGGCGCTCGGTGCTGCGGGTGTGGTGCGAGTGGGCAACGGCGTGCAGGCGATCTTCGGGCCGTTGTCGGAAAACATGAAAACCGACATGCAGGACTATCTGAAGACAGCGGGCGCCGAAGCGGATCTGCCGGCGGCCGGCGCGCCTGGCGTGGAAGGCGCGGCGGCGGCGGCTGCCGCGGCTCCAGCGGCAGTCGCCGCCTCGGCGCAACAATCGCCGCAGGAAACGGAGCGCGCGGAAAAGATCCGTGCGGCGCTGGGCGGCGCGGCCAACATCCTGAAGCTCGACGCGCTGGCGGCCACACGGTTGCGTGTCGAGCTATCGGATGCGTCGCGCATCGACGCGGCCGGATTGAAAGCGGCGGGCGTGGTCGCCACGCAAGCGCTGAAGAACGGCGCACTCGATCTGATCGTGGGTCTCGGCTCGGGCAACCTCGCGGGCGCAATGCGATAGGAGCGACGCGTACATAGGGGGCGGCATGGAAGCAGTCAGAACTTTCCTCGAAACTCAGCCGCTGCTAGCGCTCTTTCTGACCATTGCGCTCGGCTACCTGGTCGGCGAAATCACAATCAAGGGCGTGGCTCTGGGCTCGGGGGCCGTGCTGTTCGTTGGGCTGGGGCTCGGCGCGTTCGCGCCGAAATCCGCGCCGCCGGCGTTGCTGGGCACACTCGGTCTGCTGCTGTTTCTGTATGGCATCGGGATTCAGTACGGCGCGCAGTTCTTCCGCGGACTCACCAGCCGCGACGGTGTGAAGGCCAACGCGGCCGCCTGTCTGGGCGTGATCGCTTCGGGTCTGGTGGCGTGCGCCTTCATCCATTTCGGCATCACACTCGCCGATGCGCTCGGCATGTTCGCGGGCAGCGGCACCAGCACGGCGAGCCTGCAGGTCGCCATCGCATCGATGAAAAGCAGCAATGCCGCCGTGGCTTATAGCGTCACCTATCCGTTCGGCGTGGCCGGGCCGATCCTGTTTCTCTATGTGCTGAACGCGGCCCTGAAAGCCAAAATACCGAAACCGCCCGCGAAGGTGCTGGAAACCGCCGAAATCGCGCTGCGCAATGCCAGTCTCTTCGGTCTCACGCTGTCGGAGCTCTCGACCCGCCTGCCTGCCGGCGTCGTGATCGCGGCCGTGCGGCGCGCGCATCACAATCAGCTGCCCAGCGACGACTTCACGCTGCGCGCCGACGACGTTCTCCTTGCGACCGCCACCGAGCGCCGTCCGCTCGACGAAGCAACGGCGCTCTGCGGGGAGGCACAGCCCGGGCGTATCTCGAGTCATCGGGAAGACCTGGACTATCTGCGCGTGTTCGCGTCGAGTCCGTCGGTCGTCGGCACGGCGCTCGGCAATCTGCGCTTTCCGGATGGAGTGCACTGCGCGGTCGCGCACGTGCGGCGCGGCGACGCCGATCTGCTGTCGACGCCAGACCTCATTCTCGAAGCGGGCGACCGCGTCGGCCTGCTCGTCAGTAACGCGCATCGCGCGAGGGTCCGCGCGTTCTTCGGCGATTCGATCAAGGGCACGGCCGACCTCAGTTTCATCTGTCTGGGCATCGGCGCTGCAGCGGGGCTGCTGGTCGGTGCGATCCCGCTGCGCGCGCCCGGTCTCGGCGCGTTCAGCCTGGGTCTCGCGGCGTTGCTACTGGTCGCGCTGTGCCTCGGCAAGGCGCGCCGCAGCGGACCGTTCGTGTGGGTGATGCCGCTCTCTGCAAATCTCGTGCTGCGCAATCTCGGGCTGACGATTTTTCTCGCACAGGTAGGTCTGTCTTGCGGACCGAAGTTCGTCGCGACCGTCGGCACCGCCGGACCGCTGCTGCTGCTTTATGGCGTGATTACGCTGCTGGTGCTCGTCGGCGTCACGGCTGTGTGCTGCCTGTGGATCTTCAGACTGTCTTTCGATACCTCGGTCGGCGTGATCTGCGGCGCGACCGGCAATCCCGCGATTCTCGCCTTCGCCAACCGCATCGCGCCGACTGATCAGCCCGACGTCATGTACGCGATGATTTTTCCGTCGATGACTATCGTCAAGGTGCTGTTCGTGCAGATCGCCATCGCGATCGCAGCCGGCTAGACGAGCCGCCATCAGGAACGCCGCTTGCGCGCCTTGAAGCCGCGCGACGCATCCTGCAACGATGATGCGCGGACGGTTCGGCGATGGAGGCCAGATGAAGGGACGGGTGGCAAGTGCAGGCGTGACCGTTATTCTGGTTGCCCTGATGGCCGCGTACGGCGGACCCGGCGCGCATGCACGGGAGCCCGCGCCGGATGCCGTCACCGCGCCCATCGCGGCCGACAGCGATACCGCTGCCGCGGCGCGCGGCGCGAAGCTCGCGGCGATTGGCAATTGCGTCACGTGCCACACCGCGACGGGCGGCCAGCCCCTCGCGGGCGGAATGCCGCTGCAAACACCATTTGGCGTCATTTACTCGACCAACATCACCCCGGACAACGAGACCGGCATCGGAGGCTGGACGCTCGACGCGTTCGAACGCGCGATGCGGCGCGGCGTGTCCAGCGACGGTCATCTGCTCTACCCCGCATTCCCGTATCCCCACTTCACGCACCTGAGCGATGCCGATATCGGCTCGCTGTATGCATGGCTGATGAGCCGCGCTCCCGTCATCGCACCTGCGCCGCATAACGAGCTGATCTTCCCGCTCGGCTTCAGGCCCCTCATCGCCGTGTGGAATCTTTTTTACCTGCATACCGGTACCGAAGCAGCACCGTCGCCGACCGAAGCGCCGGACCTCGCACGCGGGCGTTATCTGGTCGAAAGCCTCGGTCATTGCGGTGCGTGCCACACGCCGCTCGACCGCCTCGGCGCCGAGCGCCGCGACCACGCGCTGCAAGGCGGCACGATCGAAGGATGGGATGCGCCCGCGCTGACGGACCTCGCTTCACGTCCCACGCCCTGGACGCAGGCACAGCTCGTCGGCTATCTGCGCACGGGCCTCGCCAGCGCCCATGGCGCGGCAGCAGGTCCGATGCGCCCGGTCACGCGCACGCTCGCGGACGCATCCGCCTCCGACGTAGAGGCGATGGCCGCGTATCTGCTGGCATTGCCATCCCGGGGGCCAAAAGTGCCGGAGCGACCGGTCGCCTCGCCTTCCGCTTCCTCCGCGCCCGTGTCCCCCGCGCCCGGCGGCGGCGCGAATCTGTTCGCCGCGGCCTGCGCCTCGTGCCATGCCGAAGGCGCGCCGATGTCGAACGGGGGCGCTCGACCGTCGCTGTCCCTTTCCACGGCCGTCAACGCCGACAGCCCACGCAACATGGTCCGTTTTCTCCTCGATGGAATCGACTGGCACGAAAGCGATAGCGCGCCCTTCATGCCATCATTCGCCAACACCTTCACGGATGCACAGATAGCGGAGCTCGCCAACTACACGCGCGAACGCTTCACCGCACGCGACGCGTGGCCCACGCTCGACGCCCGCGCGGTCGCGCAATTTCGCAAGGACGGCCTGCCACGATGATCACACTCAACGTCAACGGCGTCAGTCATGCGGTCGATGTCGACCCGTCGACGCCGTTGCTCTACGTGCTGCGCAACGAGTTGCAGCTCGACGGCGCGAAGTTCGGCTGCGGTCTCGGTCAATGCGGCGCATGCACGGTCAGCGTCGGCGGCAAACCGGTGTTCTCGTGCCTCATGCCGGTCGTGGCCGTCGGCGAGCGGCCAGTGCGAACCGTCGAAGGACTCGGCAGCGCGCAACATCCGGGACCACTTCAGCAAGCCTTCATCGACGAACAGGCCGCGCAATGCGGCTATTGCATCGCCGGCATGATCATGCGAGCGCAGACGCTGCTGGAGCGAGTCCCGCATCCAAGCGATGAACAGATCCGCCGCTACATGCAGCCGAACCTGTGCCGCTGCGGCACGCACATGCGCATTCTCGCGGCGATCCGGCAAGTCGCGACCGGTTCGCCGCGTACCGGCGAGGGGGCGCAGTCGTGAGCGACGGCCGCCCATTCTCCGCCGCCCACGGCAGCGCCCCGGATGACCCTACGCGGCGCCGCTTCCTGGTTGGCGGCTCGCTGATGGTGAGCTTCGCGATCGCGCCAGCCGTGGCCGCGCTCGCGCAAACCACCACCGAAGCGGGCACCTTCAATGCGAGCGCCCCTAAGCTGCCGGGCAGTCTCAAGACCACGCCGTTGCTCGATGCGTGGATCAAGGTCACCCCGGACGGTCACGTGAGCGTTTTCACCGGCAAAGCGGAGCTGGGCACGGGCATTCGCACCGCGCTGCTGCAGGTCGCCGCGGAAGAGCTGGATCTCGCGCCTGATGCGATCGAACTGGTCACCGCCGACACCACCAGAACGCCGAACGAAGGCTACACCGCCGGCAGTCACACGATGGCGGACAGCGGCACCGCAATCCTCAACGCCGCCGCTCAAGTGCGCGCGCTGCTGGTCGCGAGCGCGGCGTTGCGACTGGGCGTAGACGCAGCTGCCCTGACGACACGCGACGGCGCCGTGATTGCCGCCGACGGACGACGCGTCAGCTATGGCGAAGCCGTGCAACACGCGGACCTCCATCAGAACGCCCAGCCCGACGCGCCGACAAAGCCGCCATCGGCCTACGCGCTGATTGGCCATATGCTGCCGCGCGTGGATATCCCGGGAAAGGTGACGGGCGGCGCGAGCTATGTCCAGGACCTGCGGCCGCCCGGCATGCTGCATGCCCGCGTCGTGCGGCCGCCGTCTTATGGCGCGAGGCTCGTTTCGGTCGATAGCGGGCGCGTCGAGGCGCTGCCCGGGGTCGTCAAGGTCGTGCGCAACGGCAACTACCTCGCGGTGGTCGCCGACGACGAATGGCGCGCCATCCTCGCGATGCGTGAGCTTGCGCTCGCCGCGCAGTGGCGCTCGGGGCCGCCGCTGCCCGATCCGGCGAACGTCCACGCGTTGCTGATGAGTCTGCCTGCACAGGAAATCGCGGTGGCCGATCAGGGCACGGCGACCAGCAAGGCCGCACCCATGGCGACGCTGCGGGCGCGCTATTCGAGGCCGTATCTGACGCATGGCTCGATTGGGCCATCGTGTGCGGTCGCGCAGCTCGACAACGGTGTGATGACCGTGTGGACGCACACGCAAGGCGTCTTTCCGCTGCATGCGGGCATTGCCGAAATGCTCGCGATGCCGCCCGGTAAGGTGCGCTGCGTGCACGTGGAAGGTTCGGGCTGCTACGGACACAATGGCGCGGACGATGTCGCGGCCGACGCCGCCCTCATCGCACGCGAGCTGCCTGGCCGCCCGGTGCGCGTGCAATTGATGCGAGAACAGGAACACATGTGGGAGCCGTTCGGCCCTGCCATGACAGTCGACGCGAAGGCAACGCTCGATGCGGCAGGCATGATTGCCGACTGGCGTTACGAGCTATGGAGCAATACGCATAACAACCGCATCGAGAATGCAGGCCGCCTGCTGCCCGCGCAGCTCCTTGCGCAACCGTTCACCCCCGCGCCGCCGAAGCCGATTCCGATGCCGGAAGGCGGAGGCGACCGCAACAGCATTCCGCTTTACCGCGTGCCCAGCCTGCACGTGCAGCATCATTTCGTGCCCACGATGCCGATCCGCGTCTCCGCGATGCGCTCGCTCGGCGCGCACATGAACGTGTTCGCGATCGAGAGTTTCATCGACGAGCTCGCCAGAGCCGCGCACGCCGACCCCGTTGCGTTTCGCCTCAAACATCTCGATGATCCGCGCGCGCATGGCGTGATTCGCGCAGTAGCCGATCAATTCGGCTGGCATGCTCACAGTGCGCTGACGGGCGACGCTAGCCCGCGTTCACACGGCACCGGCTTTGCGTTCGCCCAATACAAGAACCTGATGGCCTACTTTGCGGTCGCGATGGACGTGACGGTGCTGCGCGATACCGGCGAGCTCAGCATCGAGCGCGTCGTCGCAGCCGTCGATTGCGGACAGATCGTGAATCCGGACGGTGTGCGCAATCAGATCGAAGGCGGCATTTTGCAAACCATGAGCTGGACGCTCTATGAAGAAACTCAATTCGATCCGCAACGCATCACGAGCTATGACTGGAGCACTTATCCGATCATGCGCTTCTCGTCCGTACCCAAACGCGTGGACGTGCTGTTGATCGACCGGCCTGGCTTGCCATTCCTCGGTGTCGGAGAAGCGGCGCAAGGCCCGGCCGCCGCGGCGCTCGCGAACGCGATCGACGACGCGACGGGTGTGCGGGTCCGCGACTTGCCGTTGCTCGGAGCGAACGGCAAGAAGATGCTAAAGGCGTAAGGCTTTCGCGTTAACAAACGAACGCGCCGCGCGCGACCTTCGGCGCGGCGCCGTGCTCAGTGACCGCCGGACGGAAACGAGAACGTCGCGCGCGCGCTGCCATTGCCGCGGACATTCACCGTCTGCTTTCTGGTCACGCCGCTGTAGGTGGCGCTGATCGTATAGCGCCCTTGAGGCAGCCGCACGAGCATGTACGGCCCCTTCGACGTGGCATCGAGCACGCTCGCGCCGCCTTTGGCAATCTGCACCTGGACGTCGGCCACGTAGCTCGCACCGGGACCGGTGAACTGCAGAGACAGCGGCCACTGCCTGCGTGCCTGCCGCAGCGCGGTCGACTCGTCGCGACCAACTCCGCCGGTCACGAACGATATGTCGCCCTGCTGCTGCGTCGGTGGCATGCCGGTCCTGTGGATCTCGCTGGCGCTCTGCGGAGCAGCCGTCTGCGCCACTGCGACGCCAGCCTGAACCAGTGTGAACGCCGCGACGAGCAGGGTCGACGCGATCCGGGGAGCGTTTCGTTGCATTTTCATCGTGACTGCTCCTTACAGTATTGCCGACTGCCGGTAAGAGTGCGTGCCCGGTTCGTCGGGTGGGAGAACGCTTGCACCAGGTTGGAAACGCATCGCGCGCCGGGGCCGGCCACGAGCGAGGGCGCCTCACGACCACGGTCAGCAGCGGACTTACCACGAATAATACGACATAGGGCGCGTAGCAGAGTGTAGACACGCCAATGGGTCACTGCGATGCACGCTCTGCAACTGTTCCACGGCATCGGTCAGCAATGATTGAGCCAGTGCCGGACCAGAACTTATATGACGCCGTTGCGCTCAGGTGGACGTCGTCATGTCTTTACTCGCGCAATCCGGTGCTGGAACGCGGCATCTATGCCTGGTCACATCGATAAGTGTGGCCCGACCTTTTCGACTTCAATTGCTGCACAGGTAGTGCGGAGGGAGGCGCGCCGCCATCCTCATCGAACCAAAAAAAGTTCGATGAGGAAGCGGAATCAGCCGCAAAATCATTGCATCGCGCGGATTCAGAGATGTGACGGCAGCACCAAAGCCATTCCATCTCCCATCACTCGTCCTTAGCGAATCCCGCGCTTGATCAGCGGAATCAGCGAGTCGATCGTCGCGGGTGTTTGCACACCTGCGCCGGTGTTGATCGTCAGTCCCGCGAAATGATAAGCAGCCGAGAGCACGCATTGCGTGACCGGCAGGAAGCCCTGCAGATAAAGTTGCTGGTCGAGCGTCGCAGTGAGGTACTTGTTCTGCAGCCCGGAAATCGTCGCGGGCGCCAGATCGATGCCACCCACGATGATTTGCCCCGGCTTCTTGCCAGCCTGCTGTAGCGCCTGCGGAATGAACCCGGTCACCCCGCCGTGCTGCGTGCCGATCGCCTTCAGATCAGGATGCGCCTGGATAAAGGCGACCAGGATCGGCACGGCGAGCGATGAATCGGCATCCACCTGGGGAGAAATATTGAGCCTCGTCACCTTCACGCCGGCTTTTTCCAGCGTCTCGGAAAGGCCACGGTCCGACTGGCTGCGCACGCTCTCGTTGAAGACACCATATTCGAGCGCCTCGTCGCCCTTCTTGAGCCCGGCGTTGAGCATCGCCTGAGCGGTGATCTGCCCGCCGATGTAGAGTTCGACGCCGGCGTAGCCGAAGCCCTTCGCGTCGTAGAGCTTCTGGTTTTCCGGCAGTGGTGTATTGCCGACGGTAACGATGATGCCCTGGTCTACCGCCTGTTTGATCAGTGGTGCGAAGGCTGGATCGCCCGGATGGCCCATGATGCCAATACACGTCGGATGCGCCGCCATCGCCTGGCGAAACTGCGCAAGCATCGTCTCCGGACTCCAGGCCGAGAACTGCTCGATCACCTTGATGCCGAGGGCATGCCCCGCGTCCGCAGCCCCGGTCTGACGTGGCAGCGTCGCACCGTCGCCGGGGTTTCCGCCCATCTGCATATACATCGTCATACCGGCGCCGAGCGGCCCCGTCGTGGTCGGCTCGGTGGCACCGGCGGTTGGCGCGAGGCCGAACGCAAGGACGCTCGTCCCCAGCAGGAATCCCGTCATGATCTTGATCATTTCTGCTCCTATCTCCTGATTTAACGGCTTTATCGCCCGCCAAACCTGAGTTTTTCGCGCAATACGCGCAGCCTGGCGGGATTCTCGACCAACAGATGCAGGATCACCGCGACGATGAACACCACCCCTTCGATCGCCTGTACCCAGAAGCCGGCGATACCTGTCGCAACGATTCCTGCCTCCAACATGCCAATCACGAAGGTGCCGAAGAAAGTACCCACGATCGTCGCCGTGCCACCGAACACCGACGTTCCGCCGATGAACACGCCGGCCAGCGCCGGCAGCAGGTAGCCTTGCCCCTGGGTCGAGAAGTAGTTCAGATTCTCGAGCGTGAGCAGAACCGTGGCGAAACCAGCCAGCACACCCATCAGCGTGAACAGTTTCACCGTCTCACGCGGCACGTTGATGCCCACGACCTTCGCGACGTTGCGGTTGTCTCCGATGAACAGCACGTGCTCGCCAAAACGGTGGCGATTGAGGATGAACCACATGAATATGGCGAGCCCGAGCGCCCAGATCGCTTGCATCGGGACCACATCGAACAACGTGCCCGCGAATACCGCATAGGCCGAACCGCTGGCGAGTTGCTGTAGCGCATTGGAAAGCCCGCCGGAAAGGATCGAAGCAACACCGGCCCAGAGGAACTGCGTGCCGATCGTCACGATGATCGACGGCACACCGACCACCGCGACCAGCACCCCGTTCACCACGCCGACCAGCGCGCCGCCAGCCAACGCCGCAATGACGGCTAGCCAGGCTGATCCGGTGGTGTTCACGCACCAGGCGAACAGAAAGCCCGCGAATGCCATCACCGACGGGAACGACAGATCGATTTCCCCAGCCGCAATCACCAGAGTCAGCCCGATCGCCAACACCACCAGCGGCGGCACGGTGGTCAGGAAGGAGAAGTAGATCGGCCAGCCTAAAAAGACCCGCGGTGCAGTCGCCATGAACAGGCCGACCACCAACAGGAACACGACCACGCTCGGCAATCCCTCCACGCGAGCAAAACCTGGCAGACGAAAAAACACTAGCCGCGCCGGCCGTTTTTCTTTTATCGGATCGCTCACGCCCGTGTCCCCGCAACCGGCGCCGGCCCGTGCCCGCTCTGCTGAAGCGAAATCAAGAACCGGGTGAGTTCCTCGAGGCTCATCTCACCCGACTTGAAATCCGCGACGATCCGGCCACGATCGAGCACGACCAGTCGATCGGCGAGCTCGTGCACATGGGCGAGGTTATGTTCGATATAGATGCAGGCGCGGCCGGACGCCTTGATCGAGCGCACGAAGTCGAGAACCTTGCGCACCTCGCTGATGGCAAGCGCCACCGTTGGTTCATCGAGAATGATCAGATCGCTTTCGAAATACATTGCCCGTCCGATCGCAATGCCTTGGCGCTCGCCACCGGAGAGCTTCGCAATCAATGAATCCGCGTCGATCCCCACGCCGCGGAATCCGAGCTGCTGCTTCAATATCTCGTTGGCGATGCGCCGTTGTTCGGCAACATTGATGAAACCGAACCGGTTGGTGATTTGCCGGCCGACAAAAAAGTTACGCCACAGCGGCTGCTTCTCGCCCAGCGATTTTTCCTGATAGACCGTCTCGAAGCGCAATCGGTGCGCCTCGCGCACGGAAAAGCGGCTCCAGTCGACCTCCTCGTCCCGGATGAACAGCCTGCCCGTGCTCGGCCGCACGACCCCGGTCAACACCTTGATCAGCGTCGATTTGCCCGCGCCGTTGTCACCGATCAGGCCGACGATCTCATTGCGCCCAATGGCGAGGTCGATACCGGAAAGCGCGCGTATCTTGCCGTAGGACAGGCTGATGCCCTGCGCGCGCACGATATGTCGCCAGGCGCCCGTAGCGGGCGCGGCATCGCTCGCCGTCACGCTACGCCCCAGCTCGGAGGACCCACAGTGATGTTGTGTACGACGATAGCCATAACACCTTCCTTTTGCTTATCGATCGCCGCATCAACTTACATTGAATGTGTCTATGCAATTCAGCAAGACTTAAAGTCTAGGTCAAGAATCGCCAGACCGTGGCTAGAAACTGCCGTCGGGCGCGACAGCGCGTATTACTCTAATCAGTCAGGGGGATTATCATGAGAGAAGCTGCATTCATCAGCGCAGGAGCACACCATGACCTCCAATCCATCCGCTGAGCCGACCGGCACCTCTCGCGACCCCGCGCAAACTTCCGCCGGCACGACTGGCCAGCCCGATCCGAAGGGCCAGCAACATCCGGCCCCAGACGACCTTCCGAACGCCGACGCGGCAGAGCCCGAACCTCACGAGCATCTCCCGTCCAGAAGCGACGACAACTGATTCAACAGCGCAGGTGCCGACGCCGTCCGCATGACGATCCACCCGGCAGGTTCGCGAGTGGATCACGCATGCTTTCGCGCCGACATCTCGAAGTCGGGGAGAGCTCGCGGTTCACGCAAATGGCCCGATGGATTTCGTCAGACGAAGTCACGGCCCGGTTTGAACCGCACAGGAGCAGATCATGCAGAACGTGCTGGTAGGTTATGACGGGTCGGCATCCGCGCAATATGCCGTTACTTTCGCTGTCGATCTAGCGAAGCGTTTCGACGCGCGCTTGCATGTGCTCGTCGTCGCGCGAACGCCCGACTGGGGTGCGATCGAAGTCGAGCGAAAAAGTCTGATCGAGCTGGAAGTGCGCCATGCCAACGAGATCCTCGACGACGTCAAGGCGAAGCTCGCCGCTTCGAACGGAGCCGTGGAGTTCGATCTGGTGGTCGGCCCGCCGGCGAAAGAGATCGTGCTGTACGCGGAGCGGCATGCTATCGACCATCTCGTGGTGGGGCATCGCGGACATACGCCGTTCGATCGCTGGCTGATCGGTTCGGTCGCCCGCCAGGTGCTCGCCTACGCGCCGTGCGCGGTCACCATCGTGCGCGATCCGGCGACGATGAAGAAAACGCGGCATGAGAACTGACCGTTCCGGAAATTTGGCCTTCCGGGAGGCCAAATCGATGTGTTCGCCACAGCACATTGACCAGGAGCAGAAGGCGTAGCTTGTTTTTCTGCGTGCCCATTGAGATCCGAACATGCGGAACAGGATCGCGCCAGTTGCCTCGATGTCTACCAGTGCAATATGCAGATAAGCGATTGCCATAACTTTCACGACTTCCGTGAGCTGGCACGGCTAAGGTTGCCGGGCCCAATCTTTAACTACATCGATGGCGCCGCCGACGACGAAGTGACCTATCGCCGGAACACCGCGAGCTTCCAGCAATGCGACCTGGTGCCCAATGTATTGCGGGGAGTGGGTGACGTGGATCTCTCGGTGCAAGTGCTCGGCCAGCGGCTGGCGATGCCTGTGTATTGTTCCCCGACCGCACTGCAACGCCTTTTTCACCATGAAGGCGAACGCGCAGTGGCGGCGGCGGCGTCGAAGTACGGAACGATGTTCGGCGTTTCTTCGCTCGGCACTGTCAGCATGGAAGAGTTACGCAAAGCATTCCCGACACCGCAGGTGTATCAGTTCTACTTCCATAAGGACCGCGGGTTAAACCGTGCAATGATGCAACGTGCCAAAGAAACTGGCATTGATGTGATGATGCTGACGGTCGACAGTATCACTGGTGGAAACCGCGAGCGCGACCTGCGTACAGGCTTCACCATCCCTTTCAGACTTAATTTGGGCGGTATGCTCCAATTCGCGCTGAAGCCCAGATGGGTTCTGAACTACGTCACGCATGAGCGCTTTTCCATGCCGCAACTGGAGACCCACGTCGACTTTGGCGGCGGTGCCATGTCGATTGGCCGCTACTTCACGGAAATGTTGGACCCTTCAATGAATTGGGACGACGTCGCCGAGATGGTCCGTGACTGGGATGGCCAGTTTTGCCTCAAGGGCGTGATGTCTGTCGAGGACGCGAAGCGCGCGGCAGCAATCGGCTGTACTGGCATCGTGCTTTCCAATCATGGCGGCAGGCAGCTAGATGGATCGAGAGCCGCATTCGATCAGCTCGCGGAGGTTGTAGATGCTGTGGGCGACAAGCTGGACGTCATCATGGATGGAGGCGTGCAACGTGGAACCCATGTTCTGAAGGCTCTGGCTCTAGGGGCCAAAGCCGTTGGCGTCGGACGTTACTATCTGTTCCCACTGGCAGCTGCCGGGCAGGCTGGCGTTGAGCGGGCACTGGCGCTGATGAGAACGGAGTTGGAGCGGGGCATGAAATTGATGGGGTGTACCTCGGTCAGCGAACTCTCTCGCGAAAGTCTGCGCTTTCGATAGTTGGCAGGAGTTAGCCATCTTAGAGTCACCACGTCGGTTCGGCCGCTTAGAAACCCTGAGCGGTTATCGCAGGGTGTGTGACAAGCAATACGACACCCAGAATGCAGCCGCCGATCAGGGCAGCCAGCCCAATCGCCACGAACGGCAGCCAGCTAAAGTTTAAATTGGCGAAGTCGGCTTCGTGGGCGGCTCGATTGCGCACTCCGAAGAAACTCCACAAAACGATGCGCGCCATCCGGATGAGTTCCATCAGTTCCTCCAGTTCGTTTGATCACGTTGACTAATGTTCATGCTTCTCGGGGATTCAGAACAGCAGCAGTTGTGATCAATTTGAGGAATGCAGCCGGGGCCATGGCCGCCTCTGACACTTCAGCACAGATATTCACGCGCCGGCATCGCCACAGCCTTCCTTCTGGCGCTGCCGTTCCGTGTGCTGATTGGACTGGCGATGCGATGAGCGCATCGCAGCGATATACCTGCTGCGCCGGGCTCAGGCTCCCTCCGGCGGCTGCGCCGGCAAAACGGACGCAGGCGACGCGTCACCTGTACCCGTCCCGCCATACGGCGCCCCGCGCACAACATCGCCCTGGTAGAACCCGGTGAAGCGTTCGAGTTGACGCTGTGCGTCTTCCACGGCGACGTTTTCGTCCAGTACCGCGCTTGAAAAGCCCATGCGCTCCATCTGCATCAGTTGATCGACCAGTACCTCGCCTGTCGCCCGCAAGTCGCCCTGGAAGCCGAGCCGGCGGCGCACGAGGTACGCCTGCGAGTACGCGCGTCCATCGGTGAAGGTGGGGAAATGCAGCTCGACGCGCGCGGCGGCTGAAATATCGGCCGCATACGCGAGCGGATCGGCATCGTTAGGCAAAGCGAGGATGGGCGCTGCTGCATCGCCGGCATGGTCGTGCGCGGCGAGCAGGCGAATGCGTGCCGGGGTCTTCATACGCGCTCCTGCGCCGTTGCGCGAACCGCGTCCGCGGCAGCCTTGAATGGATCGAGTCCGACCCGGCGCACGGTTTCGATGAAAGTCTCGCGACGTTCGCCACGCCGCTCGCGCAGCGCTACATAGCAGCCGAGCACCGCGTCGACGACATCCGTCACTTCATGTGACGCGAACGACGGGCCGATGACCTTGCCGGAGCGGGCGTCGCCGCTGCGCGCGGACCCATCCGCGCCGCCGAGCGTGACCTGATACCACTCCGCGCCATCCTTGTCGACGCCAAGAATACCGATATGTCCGCTGTGGTGATGGCCGCACGAATTGATACAGCCGCTGATATGCAGATCGACCTCGCCAATGTCGTTCAATTCGTCGAGATCCTGATAGCGCTCCATGATGCTCTGTGCAATCGGCAACGAGCGGGCGTTGGCAAGCGCGCAAAAGTCGCCGCCGGGGCAGGAAATCATATCGGTGAGCAGATGCACATTGGCGCTTGCGAGCTGCACCGCGACCGCCGCATGCCACAGCGATAGCAGGTCATCGACGTGGACCCACGGCAGCACGATGTTCTGCGTGTGCGTGACGCGCGCTTCTCCCGACGAAAAGCGGTCCACGAGATCCGCCACGCGTTCGAGCTGATCGGCCGATGCATCACCGGGCGCCTGCAATGGCCGCTTGAAGGAAAGCGTGACGATGCGCGTGGACGGGTCCTTGTGCGGCGCGACGTTGCGCTCCAGCCAGCGCTGCAATTGCGGCGTCTGCCGTGCAGCGGCTTGCAGCGCGGCAGCAGCGGCCGGGTCGGCAGCCCGGCGCTCGGCCGCTGCCGGCGGCACGACGAAATACGTGCTCATGCGGTCGAACTCGGCTTGAGGAATCGTGTGCGGACCGCCGTCGTGATCCACGATCTGCCGGAACTCTTTCTCTACTTCGTCGATGAAGCGCTGGCCTTCGGCCTTCACGAGGATCTTGATGCGCGCCTTGTATTTGTTGTCGCGCCGTCCGAACTGGTTGTACACGCGGACCACGGCCTCGATGTAATTCATGATGTGCCGCCACGGCAGGAACTCGCGCAGCACGGTGCCGATGACCGGCGTGCGGCCCATGCCCCCGCCCACTGACACGCGAAAGCCCAGCTCGCCATTTTCGTCGTGAACGAGGCGCAGTCCCACGTCGTGCCATCCGGTCGCCGCGCGATCTTCCTTTGCGCCGGAGATCGCGATCTTGAACTTGCGCGGCAGAAACGCGAACTCGGGATGCAGCGTGGTCCACTGGCGCATGATCTCGGCGAAGGGTCGCGGGTCGGCGATCTCGTCCGGTGCTACACCTGCCCGCTCATCGCATGAAATGTTGCGGATGCAGTTGCCGCTGGTCTGAATGCCGTGCATGTTGACCGTGGCGAGGAGGTCCATCACGTCGGCGGCTTTCGACAGCGGTATCCAGTTGAATTGAACATTGGTGCGGGTCGTGAAGTGCGCTTGATTGGTCGGCAAACGCACGGTGCCGAGCTTGCGCTGAGCCTCCATTGCCTGCCGGTACACCTCTGCTTCGGGCTCGTCGTATTCGCGTGCAATACGCGCGAGCACGCGAAGCTGGGCGCTCGAAAGCTCGCCATACGGCACCGCGACACGCAGCATCGGCGCGTGGCGCTGAACGTACCAGCCGTTTTGCAGGCGCAGCGGCCGAAACGCGTCCTCGCTCAGCCTGCCGTCTTGCCAGCGTTCGATCTGGTCGCGAAACTGGGCCGCGCGGCTTTCCACGAAGGCTCGGTCGAATTCGTTGTAGCGATACATAGTGCGGAAATGACGGACGTGTGGTTGACACGGAACAAAGAAAATATCGCGCCGCCGTGGCCGCCTCAAGCAGCAGATGGCGCTTAAAGGAGCGCAGCAGCTCTCGCCCCACACTGACTCAGCGACGGGTCGGCTGGAGCACGCTCGCGCGTCGGTCGTGCGTCCTGATGGCCTGTGCGAGACGTCGCATTCCTTCTCCGATCTGATCGGCCGTCGCACTCGCAAACGATAAACGAAGGTAGTTCGAGCCTGCGCCATCCGCAAAGAACGGTGCTCCCGGCACGAAAGCTACGCCCGCCTGCACGGCCTGTTGCAGCAGAGCGTTGGTATCGACTTCCGGCAGTTCGAGCCAATGGAACATGCCGCCCCTGATCAGCGCAGCGCGCAGCGGGATATCGCCGAGTTCCGCGCCGATCGACCGTTGCATGACCGTCGCCTGCTTCGCGTAGTAGCCACGGGCCCGTGATAGTGCGGGTTCCAATGACCCAGCATTCAGAAAATGGAAGGCGACGAGTTGTGCTGTGGCAGACGCATGCGTGTCACTGATCTGCTTGGCCAGCAACAGATGCCGCATCAGTGCCGCGGGTGCAGCGATCCAGGCGAGACGCAGTCCCGGCGCCAGAATTTTCGAGAAGCTCGATAGATGAACGACCCATTCGCGTTCGTCGTCGGTGGCCAGCGAAAGCAGCGACGGCGGCGGCGGATCGCGGAAGTACAACTCGCCGTAGGCATCGTCTTCGACCAGCAGTACGCCGTAGCGCTGCGCCAGATCGAGCAGCGGCTTGCGACGCCGCAACGCCAGCACGGCGCCCGTCGGATTCGCAAAGTTCGGTATCAGGTAAAGCAATTTCGGACGATGCTGTTCGATGATCCGTTCCAGCGCGACGACGTCCAGCCCGTCGGCATCCGTCGGTACGGAGACGAGCTTTGCCCCTTGCGCCTGGAACGCCTGCAATGCGCCCAGATAGGTCGGCGCTTCTACCGCGACGGTATCGCCGGGATCGATCATCGTCCGGGCGACGAGGTCGATGCCCTGCTGCGACCCCGAGGTGATCAGCAGGTCCGGCGCTTGCAGTTGCGTTCCGTAACCACGACAACGTTCGGCGATCAGTTCGCGCAATGGTTGATGACCCTGCACGCTGCCATATAGCAGCGCCTGCGCGGCCGACTTGCGCATCGCGCGCGCTGCGGCATCCCTGAGTCCGTCGACGTCGATCGCATCGACGCACGGAAAGCCGCCGGCCAATGAAATGACCTCCGGGCGTGACAGCAATCCGAACAGGTCGCGGATCGCGGACGACTGCACACGGCTCGTCGCAGCGGACAGTCGCAGACGATTCGGGGAGGGTCGGGCTTTGGCTGTATTCACGTTGATCCGGCGGGATGTGAGAACAAGCACCGAGGATAGATTCGCCGTTGAAGGCGAAACAGCAGCAGATGGCGCCTGATTCGCCCGAGCACGCGCGTGCTGCGCAGAGTTTTCGCGCACCTGCTGCTGTGGGCCGTCCGCTGCTGCTCGGACAATGCCTGCATTCGCACCTATCGGGGGTCCCTCATGCATGACAAAGTCCGTTCGTTTCTGATGCCGGTCTACAACCGCGCGCCGATCTGCTTCGAGCGCGGGGCCGGTAGTACGCTGTTCACGGCCGATGGAACGGGCTACCTGGACTTCGGCAGTGGCGTCGCCGTGAATGCGCTCGGCCACGGTCATCCGCGGCTCGTCGATGCGCTGGTCAAGCAGGCGCGCAAGCTCTGGCACACGTCGAATCTGTATGCATCGCCGCAGCAGGAGCGTCTCGCGCAGCGGCTCTGCGAGCTGTCGTTTGCCGACCGGGTCTTCTTCTGCAACTCCGGAACTGAAGCGGTCGAACTCGCGATCAAGGCGGCGCGTCGCTTCCACTATGTCAACGGCGCCCCCGAGCGCAACGGCATCATCACGATCGAAGGGGCATTCCACGGCCGCACCCTGACCGCGCTGACGGCTACCGGCCAGCAGAAGTACCTCGAGGGTTTCGCGCCGCTGCCCGGCGGATTCGATCAGGTTCCGTTCGGCAATCTCGCCGCGCTCGAGCGGGCCATCACCGCGCGCACGGCAGCCGTGCTCGTCGAGCCCGTGCAAGGCGAAAGCGGCGTGCGACCGATGCCGCCCGGCTATCTGCGCAACCTGCGCGCACTGTGCGACCAGCACGGCATCCTGCTGCTGATCGACGAAGTGCAAACGGGAATCGGCCGAACCGGGACGTTTTTCGCCTACGAGCAGGAAGCGATCCCCGACGTGCTCGCGACCGCGAAAGGCCTGGGAGGTGGGTTTCCGATTGGTGCCTGTCTCGCGACGGAAGCCGTCGGCGCCGTGATGGAGCGCGGCACGCATGGCTCGACTTTCGGCGGCAATCCGCTGGCGATGGCAGTCGCCACCGAGGTGGTCGACATGATCAGCGCGCCCGCATTCCTCGCTCGCGTCACGCGGGCATCCGAGCGGTTTTTTGCGTGGGCACGCGAGCTGGCCCTGCACTATCCGCAGGTGTTCAGCGAGGTACGCGGCAACGGTCTGCTGATGGGCTTGAAATGCCTTCCGCCGGTATCGGACCTGGTCGCGCTCGCGCACGAAGAGAAGCTGCTATGTCTTTCCGCCGGCGACAACGTGCTGCGGATCGCCCCGCCGCTGATCATCACGAACGCGGAGATCGACGACGGCTTCGGCCGGCTCGCACGCGCGGTTGCGCGACTGGCGGGCTGATCGCGTATGCTGACTTCCGTCACTTCTGACCAGAAAGCAGATCTGATGCACTTTATTCGTGATGCCGTCGGTGCGAATGCGGACTTCGCCGTGTTCAGCGCCCATCTGCTGGGCCTCTTCGAAAATATCCCGGGCTTTGAAACCATCGCTCCATGCGATGCGCTGATTCACGAGATATGGGGCCTCTACCGATGAAAACCGAAATGCTTTCCTCGGCGTCGAATGATTCATCACGCGAACGCGCCGTGTTGCCGCTGGTGGCGATGATCCTGTCGCTTGGCTATGACATGACACAGCCGATGTTCGCCGGGATCGTCACGACATTCGGCAGCAAGCGGCCCGGGCAGGCCATGGGGCTGAATGTGTTTGCGCTGTTTGTCGGCGCGGGTTTCGGCAGGTTCGCGTTCGGCGCGCTCGAACAAAGCAGCTTCGAGCTGGCCTTTGCGTCGTTCGCGGCGCTCGAGCTGCTGCTGGCATTCGTTGCGCTCTGCCTGTTCCGGCACGAACGCGCAAGCGCGGCGTTGCAGCGCACCTGAGGCGATCATCCCGCGCATTTGCGGCGACTGCCGCGCACACGGATGCGCTGCCCGGCTGTCGTCGCCGTCGTCACCATCTGGACTCTCCCCTGACCCATGTTCGAGTCGCGCGTGCTGACCGCCCCGAGGCTCACATGGGATTCCCGCCCGGGGTATTGCACCTTGTTGAGCTTCCAGCTTGCATGCGATTGTGCCAGGCATCAGCATCTGGCAGGCGGCCGCGCCGCTTTCGAGCCATACTTTGCGCCGACAACCTCGCACGACGTTCACGTCTCCAAACATCACATGACGTGTGACGGCGAGTAACATGCGACAAACATTCCAACCAAGCCCAACATGACCCGCTACGAGGCACTCGCCACCACGCTCGCTGAAGAGATCCGGGCCGGCCATATTCCGATCGGCTCTCGCCTTCCGTCACTGCGCTATGTCATCGCGCAGCATGGCGTCAGTCAGTCGACCGTTTTGCGCGCGTACTATCTGCTCGAGGAGTGGGGGCTCATTCGTGCCGAGGAGCGTTCTGGTTTTTACGTCACACCGGGTGCGGGAATCCAGCAAGCGGCTTCCACGCAGGCTGCAACGCTCGCGGAGTCCGCGAAGGTCGATATTTCGGATCTCGTGTTTTCAGTGCTCGATGCGGCCAGGCATCCAGGCATCGTGCCGCTCGGCTCCGCTTTTCCTTCCCCTCTGCTCTTTCCGTCCGCGAGGCTCCTCAAGTCGCTCGCACAGGGCACGCGCTCGCTGAGCCCGTGGAGTACGGTCGCGGACCTGCCACCGGGAAATGACCACCTGCGTCGCCAGATCGTTCTGCGCTACATCGGCACAGGCCTCTCCGTGGCAACCGATGAAATCGTCGTGACAAACGGCGCTCTGGAAGCGCTCAATCTCTGTCTGATGGCGGTGACGCGCCCGGGCGACGTGATCGCGGTCGAGTCGCCCGGTTTCTACGCCGCATTGCAGGCCATCGAGCGGCTCGACCTGCGCGCGGTCGAGATTCCCGTCGATCCGGTCACGGGACTGGACCTCGACGCACTCGCGGTCGCGCTCGAAAAGCATCCGATCCGCGCCTGCTGGTTCATGACGAACTTCCAGAATCCGACGGGCGTGACGCTGTCGGTGGAGAAAAAGAAAGCGCTCGTCGAGCTACTGGCAAAGCGCGAAATACCGCTGATCGAAGACGACGTCTATCAGGAGCTTCACTTTAGCCGTGATCGGCCGCTGCCGGCGAAGGCCTTCGACACCAAGGGCCTCGTCATGCACTGCAGTTCTTTCTCGAAGACGCTCGCGCCCGGCTACCGGATCGGCTGGGTAGCGGCTGGCCGATTCGCCGACCGGGTGCAACGGCTCAAGCTGATGACGACGCTGTCAGCCAGCATTCCGGTACAAGCCGGAATTGCCGACTATCTGCAATACGGAGGCTATGACAAGCACTTGCGCAAGCTGCGCAATGCGTTCAAGTCACAGCTGGCGTCAATGGATGCCGCGCTGCGGCGTTCGCTGCCGCGCGACGTGCGATGGACCCTTCCGAATGGGGGCTACTTTCTGTGGCTTCAGCTGCCCAATGCGGTCGATGCGATGGCGCTTCATCGACGCGCCATCGGCCACGGCATCAGTATCGCGCCCGGGCCGATCTTCTCCGCGACCCACTCGTTTGAAAACTGTATCCGCCTGAACTTCGGCCACCCTTGGGATACCTCGATCGATGAGGCTGTGCGAGTACTTGCGGACATCCTCAAAAGCTGACCGTTTCGCGCGGACCGCCTCAATCCTGGCCCGGCATGCCGCCGACAAACTTCCGCGCGGCACGCGCGGCGCAGTCCAGTGCAAACCCGAGTGCGCCAATGGTCAGAACGACGGCGGTCAGATCCCCGTAGGCGAGGCGGTCCCGAGCATCGAGGACGAGATAACCCAGCCCCGAGCTGACCCCGAGCATTTCGGCCGGCACGAGCACGATCCACAGGATGCCGATTGCGAGCCGCACGCCGGTCAGCACGTGCGAGGCGACACCCGGCACATACACGTGCCACAGCATTTCGAGCCTCGTGGCAGCGAGCGACTCGCCTAGCTGCACCCACCGACGATCGATATGCGCCACCCCTGCCGCCGTGCTCATCGACAGTGGCCACACGGCCGCGAAGGTCAGCAGGAAATACACAGCGCGATCGCCGATGCCGAGCGACATCACCGCGATGGGCATCCACGACAGCGGCGAAATCATGCGCAGAAACTGCAGCGTCGGTGAGAACGTCGTTTCGAAGCGCTTCGAGCGGCCGAGCGCAAAGCCCAGCGGGACGCCGACGACGAGCGCCCAGCCCAGGCTAACCGCGACGCGGCGCAGACTCGCTGCCACATGCGACAACAGATGCTCGTCGGCGACGAGCCCCGGCAATGCCGCCAGCGCATGCAGCGGTGAAAACTGCGCAACGAAGCTGTCGGCGCCGCCTGGCAGCGTCACCGCCGCCCACCAGGCGACGATCGCGATCGCGCCGCCAAGCAGTCCAAGTAGCGCGTTCGGCAGGCGCCGCGAGCGCTGCACTGCCCTGTCCCCGTCGGCGTGACTCGCAGTGCGTGATGAACTCACTGTGCGTGATGGAAAACTACTAGACAATCACAGTCTCCCTTCGATCGAATCCGTCCGGCAAACCGAATGCCTGCATGCCGCCAACCGATGTAATGCTTCGTCTCACGAATCGCTCATCGACGAGATCTCCCGCGACGAACTTCGGGTCCAGCTGTGCAACGAACGCCTGGTTGCCGTCGATCTTTGTTGTCTTGAGCCGCCGCACGAGCTCCTCGGTGTACGACGGATACGGATAGGGCTGAAAATCGATCCGCTTCTGGTGCCAATCCGCGTGAACGATCGCCCGGTCTCCGAGGTAGCGGCCCTCGCCTGCCGCAGACGGCGCCAGCACATCGGTAAGGACGTCCGCCGTATGCGGCGTGTAGTGATCAGCCCCCGAACGCGAAAGCAGTTGCGCCGCTTCCTGCGGATGCGCGCGCGTCCACAATTGAGCCTGCACGATCGCGTCCACCACCTTCTGCGTCCACTGCGGACGGCCGGTGATATCCCGTTCGTGCATGAACACCACGCAGCAGGCGTGGTTGCGCCACACGTCGCCGGTGAACCGCAGGACCTTGCCCACCTGCATCTTTTCGGCCGCGGCGTTGAACGGCTCAGCGACGATGAAGCCGCCAATCTGTTTTGCAGCAAGCGCGGGCGGCATATCGGAAGGCGCCATCACGACAAGACGGACTTCGTTGCGCTCCAGTGGACCGCTCTTCGTTAGAACGGGCGTCAGGCCATTCGCGCGCAACAGGTCCTGCAACACGATGTTATGAATCGAGTACCAGAACGGCACCGCTACGGTCTTGCCACCAAGATCGTTCACCGTCGAGATGTCCGGCGCGACGGTGAGAGCCGATCCGTTGACGTGATTCCACGCGACGATCTTTGCCGGTGCCTTTGCTCCATAGCGTGCCCATACCGTCATCGGAGAAAGCAGGTGCACCACGTTCACCTGACCCGACAGGAACGCTTCGACGAGTTGAGCCCAACTGCGCAGCAGTACGGGCTTGTCCGCCTGCAGACCGGCAGCGGCGAAATAGCCCTTGTTATGTGCGACGAGCAGCGGCGCGGCATCGGTGATCGGCAGGTAACCGATGCGTACGGGTGCATCGGGTTCGGCGTTCGCACGGGCATCGAAAGCACTCAGCAACGGTGCCGCGCCGGTCACGGTCAGCATCGCGGCGAGCTTGAGCCAGTCGCGACGGGAAATAGGGTGTTCGCACATAAAACGCATTCCTCAGTCGTTGTGGGAGGAAACGGATGAAGGCATCGAATCGCGTAACGCTTCCAGGATTCGCAGCCGCAAGGCGCCGAGCCCCTGCAGATGTTCGACGCGTGGGTGAGGGATGTCGATATCCAGTTCCAGCGCCAGCGTGCCGCGCCGGCCAAGCACGGCAATGCGGTCGGATACGAGCAGTGCTTCATCGATGTCGTGGGTGACGAGCAGCGTTGCTGCCTGCGTGTCGGCGACAACCTGTTTCAGCAGTTTTTGCATCCCCTCGCGGGTGACTTCATCCAGCGCCCCGAACGGTTCGTCGAGGACCAGTACTTTTGGCCGCCGGGCCACGCAACGCGCCAGAGCCACGCGCTGCGCCATGCCGCCAGACAGCTGTGAAGGCACCAGGTCTCGCGCGTGTGCGAGTCCGACTTCTTCGAGCGCCGCGGCCACTCGCGCCCGGCGCTCGACAGCGGACAACTTCGTCTGTCTCGCGAAGCCCAGTCCGAATGCGACGTTGCGCTCCACCGACAACCACGGCAGCAGGCACGGGTCCTGAAAGGCGATGGCCACGTCCGGGCGCGGACCGCTCACGGGCTCGCCATCGATCAGGACGGTGCCACGCGTGGCCGCGGACAGTCCCGCCACGACGCGCAGCAGCGACGATTTGCCTACCCCGCTCGGACCAAGGATCGATACGATCTCGCCGCGTCGTACGCCACACGTGACGCCATCGATAACCCGGCGCTGTCCATAGCTGAGCGCGATGTCGCGGAGTTCGACGTGAGATGCGACGAACTCAGCCATCATTCGGTCCTGGCATGCAGCGCAAGCTGGTGCTTGAGTTGCACGATGCTTGGCGTGACGATCGGCACGAACGACGCCTCGCGCACGCGACGCGCAACGGCCGACTGCTCGCGCAGATAGCCCTGTCCGCCGCTCGCCTGGACCTCGAGATTGACGGCCGATGCCACCAGCGACGCCAGCGCAATGCGCAGACGGAAAAGGTTCGACGCATCCTCGACATAGGTCTGAGCCGCAATGCCCATGCATAACTGGTCGGTCAACCGCGCCAGCTCGTCGGCAAGCTGTTCGGCGTCTGCCGCCAGCGCCAGCCTCGATGCCGGACGAGCCAGCGCTACGGACGCGAGCGCGCGACGCGCAAGGCCAAGCGAAAGACCGCACTGCAATCCAAGGAAGCCGGGACGCACGCGAGTCAGGAACGTACTCGCGTTGTCGGCGATCATCCAGCGTTCATCGAGCTGCGCGCCCTCGATCTTCAACGCTGCGGTATTGCTCGCGCGCAATGCGATCAGGTCGAGATCGGCGCTGCGTCCAACGCCCGGAAGATCGTGCGGAACGGCGAAAATCGACGGCTTGCCGCTGTCGGCGTGATCGAACGCTGCCGCCACAAGAAATCCCTCGGGACGCAGATTCGTGATCCACGGCAGACTCCCGGACAGCGCCCAGCGACGCGCGCCGGACCCGTCGGCGGCAACCGGTTCGGCTTTCATCTGCAGCGGCTCGAGCGCGGACAGGTACTTCATTGCGTTCGACAGACCCGTAGCGCCTGCGATCTCTCCGCTTAGCAGTTGCGGGAGCCACGTCTCGCGCAGCCCTGCATTCGGACTGTGCAACAGGTATTCGATAAAGGTCCGATGGCCCCAGAATACGAATGCCGCGCTCAGAGAGTGGGAAGCAACCTGTGCGATCGCTTCGACCGCGTCGGTCGCGGCACCACCACGACCGCCGGCATAGGTAACGGGCACGCCAATGCCGAAAAGCCCGGCAGCGGCAAGCCGCGGCACGATTTCACGTGCGTGCCCCGCGCTCGAGTCGAGCAACTCCGCGTGTGTGTCGAGCCATACGGCAAGATCCGCGGGGACGAAAGAAGCTGTACTCATACCGTTTGTGTCCCGGGTTCCCAACGGTAGTCGGCCAGTTGCGGATTGAGATCATTGCGGGCGAGGTTGTTCGCGAAATTGCAGAGCGTGGCAAGACTCACGCCGAGGACCACTTCGAGCGCGTTCGCATTGGTAAAGCCAGCTGCCAGGAACGCCGTGAGTTCCGAGTCAGCGACAGCGCCGCGCGTGGCGATCACCGCGCGCGTGAATACAGCGACCGCGTCGAGCCGCGCGTCGGGCAGCGGCTGCTGCGCACGCAGCGCATCCACCAGCGCAGGGGCAAGTTGTGCTTTCTTCAACGCAACTGCGGTATGACCCGCCACGCAGAAACCGCAACCGTGAATCGCCGCAGCCGTGATCTGAACCGTTTCACGCTCGGCCAACGTAAGTCCGCCGCGTGAGTTGATTTCTCCGACGGTCAGGTACGTCTCCAGCGCCACAGGCGCATTCGCCAGCGCGGCGACGAGGTTTGGCAGGAAACCGTTTGCGGCGAGTGAGCGCTGAAGAAACGGACGGCTCGCCTCGGGCGCGCTCTCGACAGTCTGCAGGGGCAGGCGGCTCATATTGCACTCCTTCTAATTGAGAGACTTATTCTGTGCGCCGTGCCCGCTTGCCAACAAGTCGAAACCATCTCTAATTTCTGCCCGATTGTCTTTGACCGCTGCTGCTCAATGAATCGCGCCGCTTTGTATGGATCTTGTCTGTTGGTCACGCGCTACGGGATGACCGCGCCGCCATGACCCGGGTTGTACTCCGATCACGCGCTGGAACGCACGGGCGAATGCAGACTCGGAATGGTAGCCAACCTGCTCGATGACTTTCGCGGTCGATGCTCCATGCGCAAGCATGGTGGCGGCCAGTTTCATTCTGACGAGGGCGACGAACTGTGCAGGCGGCTGGCCGGCAAGCTCGCCGAACAGGCGGCAAAAACGCGAACGGGACATATGGACGAAAGCGGCCATCGTCTGCGTCGTCCAGCACCTCTCGGGAGTCTCGACGATGGCGCCCGCCAGTTGCGCGAACGCGGGGTGTCGCAACAGTCGCCAGAAGCTTGGCACCGCATCCTCGTCGCGATCATGCGCACGCAACGCGTACAGGAAAAGCAGTCCGGTGAGCCGGGCGAGAACCGGCGACACTGCATCGGCGCCGCCCAACGCTTCGTCCTGGATCAGGCGGAATATCGTGCGTGCCTTTTCCATCGACGGGTGGTCGTGGCGCGCAATGATCCGTTCTGGCAACAGCCCGACCATGAGTCCGTCGAGCGCCGACGCGAATTCGAAGAAGCCGCAAGCAATGCCAACGCCCGCCCCGGTCCGCTCGTGAATCTGTTCGGGTTCGAGTGGTGTCATCACGCCCATGCGCGCGGTCTCGCTGCCAGCCGCCGGCGGCTCGGCTGACGGCGACAGACAATGCGGAACATCTCGCACCAGAAACGCTGCATCGCCAGCTTGCAAGTGGATGCTGTGCGCCGCGCGTTCCGGTCCGGCTGCGACATGTAGCCAGCATTCGCCATACAGCACGACATGAAAGCTGGCGAGATGACGGCCTGCGGTCGATGCTTGCCACGTGCCACAGTACTGCCCAACGTGAAACACCGTGCTCTTTAGTTCGAGACCGGAAAGCAGCCAGTCGGTCATTTCGTCCGTGGAATCACTCAGCATGCTCAGACACCCGATATACAAAACACCTTCCAGAGTGGCGTCTGCGATAAGCGTCGACAACGATTTTTTCGTCAGAACGATATGCGCGCCTACGGATTCGTAGAACCGCTTCGTGCGAACGTCCACGTTTCGAGTCGGCCCTACGCAAGCTTTCCGGTCTGCTCGTCAGGGCTCAAAGCCCGGTTTGAGTCGAATGGCCGTAGGGATTCCCCCGCCGGCACCGGAGACCATCCAGACGTACAAGATTTCGATGTATGGACACGTGGGTCGCAATACCTAATACTATTGCATTCGAACGACGGTATACCTCTGCGCAATGAGCCCCAGGAAGAAGAAACCTCGCGTCGGCGACGAAATAAGCTGGCTGCGCCCTCTGTCTCCCGGCGCTGGCCCCCGCTATCAGCAGATCGTCGATCTGTTGGGCGAGGCCATTGCGAACGAAGTCCTTCGTCCCGGCGACCGCCTTCCGCCGCAACGGCAGCTTGCGGAGGCCCTTGGTGTCGACCTCACGACAGTAACGCGCGCTTACGACGAAGCCCGCAAGCGCCGCCTTCTGGAGGCCCACGGCCAGCGCGGGACCTTCGTCAGAGGAGCGGAATCAGAGTTGACCCAATGGGTCGATCTGAGCCTGAATGTGCCCCCCATCCCCTCACAGATCGATCTGAGCGCGTTGTTTAGCCAGGGGCTCGCTGTGGTCACCAGGCACAGCGAGGCCAATCTGCTCTTCACGTACCACCTCGGTGGAGGCAGGCACGCTGACCGCCAGGCGGCCGCGCGGTGGCTCGCGCCAGCGCTCGGCCCGGTCGCGCCGGCGCGGGTGGTCGTTTGTCCGGGTGCACAAGCGGCTCTGGCCGCAATCGTTCTCAATCTTACGGAACACGGTGACGCTGTTCTTACGGAGCCACTGGTCTATCCGGGCCTGCGCACGACTGTCCAACAACTCGGCCGACGAGTGGTCTCCGTGGCCATCGACGATGCCGGCATGCGTCCCGACGCGCTGGAAGAGGCATGCCGCGAGCACAAGGCACGGCTCATCTATCTGAATCCGACGCTGCAGAATCCCACGGCCCACACGATGCCAGCTGAGCGTCGACAGGAGATTGCCAAGGTGGCCGCGCGGCTCGGCGCGAAGATCATCGAGGACGATCCCTACTGGCTGTTTGCGCATCACGCTCCCGCGCCGATCTGCGCCATCGCGCCCGATCTCGTGTACTACGTTTCCACGCTATCGAAGTGCCTTTCGCCGGGCTTGCGCACTGCGTTCGTCGTGCTGCCGGACCCGTCTGTCGAGGACCGGTTCCTCGCGGCAGTGCGCACATTCGCACTGATGCCGATGCCGCTTGCCACGGCACTGGTCACACAGTGGATTCAGGACGGCTCCGCGCAAACGCTGCTGAGCGCAGTTCAGACCGAAGCACGCGCGCGCCAGCAACTAGCCGCCCAGAACTTCGCGCAGTCCGGGCAAGCCGCTGTCGCCGAAGGCATTCATCTATGGCGGTCCTTGCCGCCGCATTGGAGTGCACGCGAGCTCGCTCGCGCCGCACGCGAGGGAAGCCTCTCGGTGACGCCTTCCGACGCGTTTTTCGTCGGCACGGGGGAGCCTCCCCGCGCGATCCGTATTTCCCTCGGGGGCGGACGCGACCGCCTGCAGCTCGTCGCGGCCCTGCGCAACCTCTCCGCGCTGCTGGCCACACCACCCAGCGAACGTACTGAAGTCGTGATCTGATTTGCCGCGGGAGCGCCCTGAGGGCTTTCGCGACGCAGGTCCGCGCGTGCCCTCTCCCTGGCGTTTCCTCTTCTCGACACCGATCCAGGCTCGCCCGCGGCGACGAAAGGCCGCACCCTTGAATCGACCTCGCTCGCGGCGTTTATCGTCTGTACGCATACAATGTAGTTTATGTATGTATACAACGATAGGCTTGTATGCCTCAAGATCCGCTTCACCTCGCCAGCATCAGCAAGCGCCCGTTCGCGTACTTCCTGCTTTGCGCGGGACTTTTCGTCGCCACGGTCACGGCAGCATTGCTCTACGGTGTCTCGCGTCCGCAAACGCCTGTCATCGAAGAGCAGGAGCGGCTCGCCGTCGATCAGTGCTGGCGCAGCAGTCAGGACTCGACTCAGTCCCGGCCTTCCCGACGCTTTCAGGAAGACGCGTGCCGTGAGATGGAAGCTCAGTTTCGAAGCAAGTTCGGACACGGACGTTGATCACGCCGGATGTCCTGCGGGAGTACACCTGACATGTTTTTATCTCGTGAAGAAAATTGCAGCCGCGAGCCTGTGCCGCCGCTGCGCCGCCTGCCAATCGTCCTCTTCCTCTTCGCGGCCGTGTGCATCCTGATAGGGACTGGCGTCGCGCTGTGGCGATATTTCGGCGTGAGCGGTTTGACGAATTACTCCAACAAAGCCGTGCTGTTTCTGGATTCGGACCTCCAGTTGCCGCCGGAACTGGCGGGCAACACCGGGCGCATACGTGTCGTGCACTTCTGGAACCCGGATTGCAACACCTGCAACAAGGAAACCGACGCGCACCTGAATTACCTGATTACGATGTTCAGAGGTGCGAAGATGGATTTCTACAGTGTGCGCAAGCCCGGCACGCAGGGTGAGTTGCCAGCCTTCCTGCAAGGCAAGCTCAAGCCTCTATCGGGAATCGAAGGCATGGACCGGATACCGGCGAGCCCTGCCATTGCAATCTGGGCTGCGGACGGCAAGCTGGCATACGCCGGGCCGTATAGCGAAGGTCTGGTCTGTAGTTCGGCAAACAGTTTCGTCGAGCCGATTCTGAACCGGCTGCTCGCGGGAGAGCATATCGAACCGTTCGCCACAGTTGCTGTAGGGTGCTATTGCCCGTGGAGCAGCAACGTCAGCCTGAATCACTAGCATCACATGCGTGAGGGCTCGGTAGACGCCGGTTGATCACTGCAATCTGGCCACGGCGTCAGCTACCGATCCCCCGGGTCAGGAAAACGAGGCGCGAGCTTGCCGGCGGCGCGTATCCATCAACCGACATCGTCACGCTGAGTACCGTCACCACGGCGATCGAAGCGAAAAAGACCTTGCGCGCCCACTGCGCCTCGTTTCCGACATTGCGTCCCGCGACTCCCAGCAAAAGCCAGTACAGGCCTGCAACCAGCGCCACCAGCATGTAGACCTTCCCCGCGTAGCCGAGAACACCAAGCATCAGCGTGATCGCGATAAAAGCCGCGATGTAGAGCACCATGTGGCGCTTTGCGGCCGCGAAGCCACGCACTACCGGAAAGACCGGAATAGAAGCCGCCTGGTAGTCGTGGGCGCGGAAGATGGCGATTGCGTATGAATGCGGAATCTGCCAGAGACCGAACATGACCAGCAGCGTAGCTGCCGCAGCGTCGAACCTGCCGCTCGCCGCGCAATATCCGACAACGGGCGGCATCGCGCCAGCGATGCTGCCGACCAGCGTCCCGTGAATCGAATTGCGCTTCATGTAGAGGCTATAGAGCCCGACGTACACGACGTAGCCGACGAACACCAACGCAACGGGAAGCAAGCGCCGCGCGCCCGCGTAAAGCAGGCCCATGCCGACCGGGCACAGGACGATGCCGTACAACAGCGCGACCGGCACCGACACCCGGCCCGTGACCAGCGGGCGGTTGCGCGTTCTCGACATCAACCTGTCGATGTCGCGGTCGATCACGTTGTTGATCACACATCCCGACGCCACGACAAGCGTGACGCCGAGCGCGACGAGCGCACCCCGGAACCAGTCAACGCTCCCGTGAGAAGCCAACAGAAAACCGCCCGTGACAGCGATGAGATTGCCGATCACGATGCCGGGCTTTGCCAGTTGCAGGTAAGGCTTATACATGGTCCGGGTACCTTCGGTCGGATACGCGTAGGTGATCAGTTGATCATCATGTTGTAGTGCATGCTCCAGATGATCCAGACGGACAGCGCCACGATGATGAACAGAATCACGAGCGTGAAGACGAAACTGATCAGGTTCCAGCCCTCTTCCGAGGCGCGGTTCATATGCAGGAAGTACACGAGTTGCACCACTACCTGGACCACCGCAAACACAAGGACCGCCAGGGCAGTCGTCGCGCGCGGCAGCATTGGGTGCATGACGAGTGCGAACGGGACCACCGTGAGCAGGATCGACAGTACGAAGCCGGTGTTGTAACCCTTCGCGTTGCCGTGAGCTGCCCCAGCACGGGTAGTTGGATGATTTGCCATGGTCAGAGCACTCCCAGCAGATAGACAATCGTGAACACGCAGATCCAGACCAGATCGAGGAAGTGCCAGAAAAGGCTCAGGCACGACAGGCGCGTGATGTTCGTGGCCGTCAGGCCTTTGGTCGCGACCTGGTGCTGAACCACCGCCATCCAGATGAGTCCGGAGGCGACGTGCAAGCCATGCGTACCGACGAGCGCAAAGAAGCCAGAGAGGAACGCACTGCGTTGCGGTCCATAGCCGAGCGAGATCAGGTGATGGAACTCATTGATTTCCATCCCGATGAATGCCGCGCCGAGTAGAAAGGTCAAGGCGAGCCAGCGCAGCACGGCTTTCTGATCGCGCCTGTGTACGGCAAGCATCGCGTAGCCGTAGGTGATGCTCGATAACAGCAGCGCGAATGTTTCCACCAGCACGTACGGAAGTTCGAAGATATCCCTCGGACCGGGACCACCCGCGAAGGCGCTGGTCAATACGGCATACGACGCGAACAGGGAGCCGAACAGGATGCAGTCCGACATCAGGTAGACCCATAGGCCCAGCACCTTGACCGAGCCGGCGTCATGGTCGTGATGCTCGCTGGCGTACAAATGCTTAAGCGTTTGCGTATTCATGTTCCAGATCTTCCTGGTTGTTGGAGACCCCGAGGCGCGCATTCTCGATGCGTTCCACTTCCTCGGCGGGCACGTAGTAGTCGGTGTCGTCGTCGTACGAACGAATGATGAGCGTGGCGATCGTCGCGATGAAACTCACGCCAGCGAGCCACCAGATATGCCAGATCAGCGCGAAGCACAGCAGCAGGATGAATACGTTCACGATGAACGGCACGCCGGTGCTGCGTGGCATGTGGATCGGCTCGTAGCTCCTGGGCGGCGGCGGCAAGCCACGCTTCTTGGCCTCGTGGAAGGCATCGATGGAATTCGCAAGCGGCGTCACCGCGAAGTTATAGAACGGCGGCGGTGAAGACGTCGCCCATTCCAGCGTGCGCCCGTTCCACGGGTCGCCGGTCAGGTCGAGGTTTTGCCTGCGGTCGAGGATGCTGACGAACACCTGCGCGACGAGGAAGCCGATACCCGCGAGAATGAAGACCGCACCCACCAGGGCCACCTGCAGGTATGGCGTCCACGTCGGGTCGTCGTAGTGATTCAGCCGTCGCGTCATGCCCATGAAGCCGAGCATGTAAAGCGGCATGAACGCGAGGTAGAAACCGATGATCCAGCACCAGAACGAATACTTGCCGAGACGCTCGTTGAGCTTGAAGCCGAAGACTTTCGGAAACCAGTAGTTGAAGCCGGCGAAATAGCCGAACAGCGCACCGGCGATGATCGTGTTGTGGAAATGCGCGACGAGGAACAGGCTGTTGTGAAGCAGGAAGTCGGCGCCGGGGATGGCGAGCAGCACGCCCGTCATGCCGCCGATCGTGAACGTCACCAGGAACGCCAGCGTCCAGAGAATCGGAGTAGTGAACTCGACCCGTCCGCGATACATCGTGAATAGCCAGGTGAAGATCTTCACGCCGGTCGGAATCGCGATGATCATCGTCATAATGCCGAAGAAGCTATTGACGTTTGCGCCCGAGCCCATTGTGAAAAAGTGGTGCAACCACACGAGGAACGACAGGATGCCGATCGCCAGGGTCGCGCCTACCATCGACTTGTAGCCGAACAGTTTTTTGCGGGCGAAAGTCGCCGTGACTTCAGAGAAGATTCCGAACGACGGCAGGACGAGAATGTATACCTCTGGGTGTCCCCACGCCCACACGAGATTCACGTACATGGTCGGATTGCCGCCCAGTTCGTTCGTGTAGAAATGGAAACCGAGGTAGCGGTCCAGCGCAAGCGCGCCGAGCGCGATGGTCAGGATCGGGAATGCGGCAACGATGATCACGCAGGTCACGAATACGGTCCACGTGAAGATCGGCATTTTCATCAGCGACATGCCAGGTGCGCGCATCCGCAGGATCGTGACGAAGAGGTTCACGCCGGTCAGCAGCGTCCCGAGCCCGGACGCCTGTAACGCCCATATGTAGTAGTCGACCCCCACTCCTGGACTGAACTCCAGGTCCGACAATGGCGGATAGGCAACCCACCCCGTCTGCGCGAACTCGCCGACACCGAGCGAGAGCATGACCAGAACCACACCAACGACGAATATCCAGAAGCTGAACGCATTCAGGAACGGGAATGCCATGTCGCGCGCCCCGATCTGCAACGGCACGACGATATTCATCAGCCCGACGATAAACGGCGTCGCGACGAAGAAGATCATGATCACGCCGTGGGCGGTAAAGATCTGGTCATAGTGATGGGGCGGCAGGAAGCCCGAGTGACCGGGCCCCGCGAGCGCGAGCTGGGCACGCATCATGATCGCGTCGGCGAAGCCGCGGAGCAGCATCACAATCGCCACGAGCACATACATGATGCCGATGCGCTTATGATCGACCGTCGTGATCCAGTCGGTCCAGAGCACCGTCCACTTCCCGAAATACGTTATCGCGGCTAGAACTGCCACACCGCCGAGCACGATCGCCGCCAGGGTGATCGCGATGATGGGCTCGTGCAATGGCACGTCTGCCCATGTCAATTTGCCGAACATATTTGTGTCACTCCTTTTTTTTCGACGGGGCGCCAACGTCCAGGGCGGCATGTATCGATGCAGCCGCCCCGGGATTGACGAACTGATCGATCACCGCCTTGAAAAGGCCTGATTGGACCTGCGAGAAGTGAACAACGCCCGTGCCCTGACTGGGCTTTGCCACTTTCTGGAAGGCACTGAAATCCAGTGCGATCGGTGAGGTGCGCACCTGTGCCACCCATCGCTGGAATTCGTCCTCAGTCGTCGCCGTAGCAACGAACTTCATGTCCGAGAAACCCGGACCATTGAAGTTGCCCGACATGCCGCGATACTTTCCTTCCTCGTTGGCCATCAGATGCAGCTGGGTGCGCATACCGGCCATCGCATAGATCTGGCCGCCAAGTTGCGGGATGAAGAACGTCCCCATTGTCGAGTTCGACGTGATGCTGAAGGCCACCTGACGATGTGCGGGGAAGACCAACTGATTGACCGTAGCGATTCCGAGGTCCGGATAAATGAAGATCCACTTCCAGTCGGTGGCGATGACCTGCACGTTGATGGGCTGGCCTGGGTCATCGAGCGGGCGGTACGGATCGAGTTCGCGCGTCGACTTCCAGACGATGCCCGCGAGAACGACGATGATCAGGATAGGGACGCCCCACACGACAATCTCGATCTTCGTGGAGTGCGCCCACTCAGGTGCGTACGTGGCTTCGTGATTGGATGCCCGATAACGCCACGAAAAAAAGAAGGTCAGCAGGATGGCGGGGATGACCACGATCAGCATCAACCCGATACACAGGATGATGAGGTCGCGCTCCTGTAGGCCAACACTTCCCTTCGTGTCGAACAAAACCCAACTGCAGCCGCCCAGGCTCGTCAGTCCGGCAATCGCTAAAGCGATACGAAATAATTTCCCGCAGATTTCTCTCATACACAAACCTTGGTCATTGGTCGCTGTGAAAGCGGCAGGGAAATGAGCGAAGGAAGCTCTCGCAATCTGTCCTGGAACGTCGCTCGATGCGGCCTGCGATGCGCTTGAATTGCCCTGCCTAACCCATACAACAATGGATACTCGTTGCATACACAAATTGATTGTACGTCAGATGCGGCCCATACAAACAGCCGCTAGTCCGGCCGAAAATCTGCGGCAGCGCAGCGTTGTAGAGAATCGGTATTGGAGGCGAGGATTACCGGCATGCGTGGAAGCGACCGCCGGTGACAGCCGCAAGGTCACGCCAGGCAAGGCTTCGAGGTTGCGCGCGGGGCAGAGAACAGCGCGCCTATTCCGATCCGCGCGGAGCCTGGCGGGGCATGCTACGAATACGAACCGCGACGTTCTGCCGCAGTGGAGATCTGCGATCGGCGCACAAACATACCTACACCAATATCATGAAAGAATACATAATTATCGTTTGATAAAACATAAATCCGACGCACCGTGTCGGTCGTAGTTGAGATGCGCCCCTTCACTCATAGGCGGAAAAAGGCATGGATAAGGCAGTCTCTCTGGAAGCAATCCGGTCTTCGCGGATCGTGGCGATCATCCGGGAGAATGATCCGGACGTTGCGTTGAACGCGGCGATGGCCTGCTACGAATCGGGCATCACCTGTATCGAGGTCGCACTGACGGCGCCACGCGGACTGCACGTGATCGAACGCCTCGCGAAAGTTGCGAATCTCACGGTGGGTGCCGGAACAGTGCTGGACGCACAGACGGCGGCGTCAGCCATACACGCGGGGGCTACGTTCCTGCTTTCTCCCGCAGTCGTCCCGGAAATGATCCGGGCATGCTCGAAGTATGGTGTCGTGTCGGTACCCGGCGCATTCACGGCAACCGAAACGTTGTCGGCGCTGGAGGCTGGCGCTGACATTGTGAAGATATTCCCCGCCAAAACGGGCGGCCCGGACTACATCGCAAGTCTCGCCGCCCCCTTCCCACAGGCTGTGTTCATGCCGAGCGGGGGTGTGTCATCCGAGAACCTGGATCAATGGTTTGTTCGTGGAGTCATCGCAGTCGGCGTAGGGGGCTATCTGACGGCCGATGCGGCATCCGGTGACTATGCGGCGGTCAGGGAAAAGGCGCGGCGACTCGTCGCTGCGGCGCAGACGCTAAAGCTCGGTCCGGCGCGGTGAACAAATAAGGCGATACCGTGCGGCATGCGCTGAACGTCATGCAGACATCGCGGTATGGCGTGACAGGAAAGCAACGAATAGCAGGCCTTTCAGCGCGCATTCGACCAATGACAACCAGAACGCGACGCGAAACACCGCGTACTCGGCAGGTAGCGCCGGCCGCCGTGCAGGTACAGAATCACTCGACCAGACGGACGTGCCGGGACTCGGGGCGAGATCCACTTTCCCGGCACACCGCTGGCGTTGACCTGCTCGACCGACACTTCGTAAAGCAATCGCCGCTCGAGTTAAAAAATAATTCGCCTTAACTGTCCTCGAATCAGACCGAGAAATCAGTTGATGCCGACAGCGCCCTCCATGTTTCAGTTTCCACAGCCACATAAGCGTTCTTTTCCGCGATCGCCTTCAACGTGTCGATTCCAAGCGGCAGGCGCTGCGGCGGTGTTGGCGCATCGACAAGTACAACGAGGGCTTTCGCGAGCTTCTGAGGATCGCCCGGCTGGTTGTGGTTCAGCCCAACAGCGAAGCGACGCACGTTGCCCGACGTCTGGTCATAGTCGTCGATGATCTCGTTGCCGACGACGAGCGACGACGCATCCAGGAAATCGGTACGGAAGTAGCCGGGTTCAACGACGGTCGCGTGAATGCCAAGCGGCTTCAGCTCCGCGTGAAGCGCTTCCGTGATGCCTTCGACAGCGAATTTCGTCGAGCAATACACGCCGAACCCCGCCGCCGACCGATAGCCGCCAATCGACGACACGTTGATCACGTGGCCCGAACGCTGCTTGCGCATCACCGGCAGCACTGCGCGCGTGACGGTCAGCAGACCAAAGACGTTCGTATCGTACATGCGGCGCACGTCTGCGTCGGACGATTCCTCAACGGCGGCGAGCAGGCCGAACCCGGCGTTGTTGATCAACACATCGATCCGACCGAACTTGGCGACAGCTGCCGCGGTGGCGGCTTTGGCCTGCTGCTCGTCAGTGACGTCGAGCTTGACCGGCAGCAGTGCCGGACTTTCGCCGAAACGCTCGATAATCGCCTCGACGTTGCGCCCTGCGGCAACGACTGCATTTCCGTCGTCAAGCGCCGCCTGCGCTATCAGCGCGCCTAGACCGCGCGAGGCGCCCGTAATAAACCAGACGCGCTTGAACCGCTGTTTCGTAGCGTTGCTCATGCTGTGCTCCCATTTCGTCGTGAAGGTGAACAGCAGCATAGGACGCACGATTAACATGCACTAGCCGTCGGATGTTAGGTCATAATCAACTAAAATTTGCTAATTGGGGGCGACGATGAACGAGGTCCGGGCTATTTCGGTTTTTGTCCGCACGGCGACGCTCGGCAGTTTCCGCCGGGCAGCCGTCGACCTGGGCATCTCGCCTCAGGCGGCAAGCCACGCTGTGATGCAGTTGGAAAAATCTCTTGGCGTCCAGGTATTTCATCGGACCACACGCAAGCTGAGCCTGACCGACGAGGGACAACGGCTGTTGCGCAGCGTCGAACCGGCGCTCGCCATGCTGTCTTCCGCGATCGACGATGCTCGCCGTTCAAAAGACGAAGTCGCGGGGCCACTGTGTGTGAGCGCGCCGACAGCGCTCGGACGAACGGTACTGTTGCCGTTGATCCTGGAGTTTGCGGCGCTATACCCTGACGTGCGGATCGACGTGCGTTTCGACGATCATTTCACGGATCTGGTCAGCGATCGCGCGGACGTAGGCTTTCGCGGCGGCTCGCCGCCTTCCGGCGGCGCCATTGCCCGACGACTTCTGCCGATTCAGTTGATCGTGTGCGCGTCACCGGCCTATCTTGAACGGTACGGCGCGCCGAAAACCGTCAATGACCTCGATGCGCATCGTTGCTCAGCGTATCGGCGCGCGAATACCGGCAAGCACGCGCCATGGGAATTCATGATCGGCGGAGAGATCGTGTACAAGGAGATGGCTGCGTCGGTGTGCTCGAACGATGTCGACGCGGAAGCGGAAGCGGTACTGGCCGGACTGGTGATCGGGCAACTCGGAAGCTTCTCAGCGGTGTCACACATCCGCGCGGGACGGCTCGTGCCTTTGCTCACTCAGCATGTGACCGAGCGCGAATCGATCTACGTCTACTACCGTCGCCGAACAGAGCAACCGTTGCGCGTGAGAACCTTCATCGATTTTGCGGTTTCACGGCTGGCGGACAACAGCCAATTCTTTCTAACGACAGAGGAGCTGAGCGGATCTGCGCGCAAGGGCGGGCGCGCCGCACGCAGCCATAGCGCCGCGTAAGTACCTGCTCCGCAGGTCAGTCGAGTGCGCGTCACCTGCTTAGCCGGCGATACGCACTCAGGTGCCTTAGAAGACTCTGCTTGTCGCCTCGAATCTCGCTCAGGCGTGCAATATTGAAGTGAGCGTCGGCATGGGTGGGATTGAGCTCGATGCATCGTTCATAGGCTTGCACTGCTGCATCGTATCGCTCCAGTTCTTCCAGAGCGACCGCGCGGTTGAAGTGCAACAGCGCGTCCTCCGGAAAATGCTCGAGCGCCCGGTCAAAGACGGACAATGCCTCGTCGTACTTCATTCCGACCTCGCAAAGCAGGACGCCCAGGTTGTTATAAGCGTCGTAGTGCGGAATCGGCGATAACTCGAGCACCTTTTTATAGGCCTGCTCAGCACCGATGACGTCGGTATCGGTAAGCTCCTCAGCAAGAGCAAACCACTCCTCCGTTTGCTTTTCCCGGCCAACGATGTTCCGGGGCGCAGCGTCAAGGAACGCGACTTCCCCCTTGACGGGCGCCACTTCCAGATCGAGCAGAAGCTGGCCCGAGGTCGCATCCCATTGTGACTCGCCTGTCTTGACGACCACTGAATCACCGACAGCCGTAATGCGGATGCCGGTTAGCGGTAGCTCTTCAGGCAATTCAGCCTTGAGCCGCGCGAGCGCCCGTAGAATTTTTCGCGACGCGATTTTCGCCGACTGAAGCTGGAAAGCCGTGCGCAACAACACGACATCGCGGAACGTAAACCGGAGCTCGTTACGACGACCACGCGACGGTTGCACGAATCCAGCGTCGATCAGGCCGGACAGCACTCGTCGTGAGACACCCAGTATCGACTGGAGACTGCGCAACGAGTAGTCGTGCGAGGCATTGCGCCTTTTCACTTGCGCGCCCGAACCTTGGCGGGAGCCGCTTCCTCGACCTTGGCGGGCGCCCTCTTCGCCGGTCGCCTCGGTTTGGAGGCAAGCTCATCGGAAGCGGCTGCCGGCGCCTTCTTTACGGGCGCGACTTTTGCCGGCGCGGCCTGTTTGGTCTTGTTGCGGCCAAGGCTCGCACGAAGCGCCTCCATCAGGTCAATTACTTCGGCGCCCGACTCCATGCCTGGTTCGGCCGGAGACACGATCTGCTTGCCGGCGATTTTCTGGTCGATCGCTGCCAGAATCCGCTTCTTCTCCTCGTCCTCGTATGCCGTCGGGTCATACGAATCTTCGGACACCTGGTCGATTATTTGTAGCGCGAGCTGCAGCTCGGTGCCCGTCACTGCAACGTGCTCGATGTGCAATTCACTCAGCGAGCGAACCTCGTCCGCGAACAACAGTTGCTGAAACACCATGCCGTCTTCGGCCGAACGAATCTGGACGATGCGTGTTTTCCCTTTGTACGACCATTTTGCGAGCGCGCACCGTCCGCTTTCGCGCATCGCCTGCTGAAGCAGACTGTACGGTTTGCCGCCGCGTTTGTCGGGGGCGATGAAATAAGCCTTGTCGTAATACAAAGGGTCGACTGACTTCTCCGGCACGAAGGAGACGATCTCAACGACATGCGTGGCGCCTTCCTCGAGCGCTTTCAGTTCGTCGGGCGTGAAAACGACGAACTGGCCTTTTTCGAACTCATAGCCTTTCTTCATGTCGGCTCGCGCCACGACCTCGCCTGTCGCCTCGGAGATGTACTGCTGTTTGACCCGGCCGCCCTCGGGCGTCAGCAGATTGAATCCCACACCTGAAGCACTGTCGGTCGCCGAGTAGAGCTTGACCGGAATTGACACCAGACCGAAGGAAAGCGTCAGAGACGCAATTGAACGCGCAGCCATGATTGTCTCCCGATAAGCGGCGACCGCTGGTCGCACAAACCCGGTTGCATCGCACGAAGGCGAACTGTGCTTGAGGGAATTCTACGTTGTTTTGGGCCGCTGGCACGCGCTGCGTAGAAGAACTCGATCGGGTTTCCCCGGATTCAACCGGACAACTTCAAGATCCGCGCAGTCATGACTCCAATGACACGGTCTTTGTCCCCACGTGGCACACCGACCGGCGAAGTCGCCGCGTACCGCCGGCGACGTACGGCGCAAAGCGTCGGTCTCATCATCACGGAAGGAACCGGCCTCAGGCGCGCGGCAAAGGCGAGCGATGAGGTTGGCAATGCTTGTCATCACTGCGTTCGATGCGGGACATCGTCAGGGAAGGGATACGGTGCGTGAGGACCCGGCCATTCTGGCGCGGGCGGTCCGCTCAACGCATCGCAACCACTTAAGCCAAAGAGAACCATTCCGGCGAGCAAACCGGTCGCGATGCGGCGCAGCATCGCTCGAGTGTTCATGTTGCACCCCACGCACATCGCTGTCGTGCGGTTGGACCCGATGTCCGACATGGTCGCGGTTCCGATAGTCGTATCGCTGAACATGCTTCTCCCTCGCCTGCTGAAATGAAAAGCGGCCGCGGAAAAATCCGCGGCCGCAAGCTGGAGAACATCGTTGAAACAGATGCGCTGCGAGCCTGTGTTCCCGATCAGAATCGGGTACGCACACCCGTGGTCAGTTCGAGCTGGTTGGTCGCGCCGAACGTGCTGCCGACCGTATAGCCGCCATGCAGCCTCATATAGTCGCCGGCCAGATACACTTCAGTGCGCTTGGACAGGTGATAAAACGCCGACCAGTACAGGGTTTCCTTGTAGCCGTTGTGCAAGCCGGAAGTCGGATCGAAGGCGCCGATGTTCGCGTTCGGAATGTCGCCGTCGGCGTTGTACGCGGCATTCTTCACTCGCATCTGCTGATAGCCGAGCTGGTAGTCGAGCGGCCCCTTCGGCGACAGCTTGAGCGACACGGTCCACGCATTATCCTGACGCTGACCCAGCGCGCCCTGATTGCCGAGATAACGGAAGTAGCCGGCATTGGCGCGCAGAATACCGAACGTATAGTTGCCGCCGACCGAGAACGACTGGTTCGTGTTGCCCTCGCGGTTCACGTGGCTGTAGAAGCCCGATACATTGAACGGGCCGCCGTTGTAGCCCAGAGCAACCTGATAATTCGCGTTGTTGCCGAAACTCGTCTGGTTGCCGAACGCGTAACCCGCACTCGCGAAGATGCCGTTGCTGAACAGCTTCTTCCACGCGACGCCGTTTTCATAACGCGTGCCGGTCGCGCTGGCCGCGTAGAAAATCATCTGCTTGAAGTTGTTCGCGTTCGTCCAGCCGCCTTCTTCCGTCGTCAGCCGCGCATTGCCATATGGATCGCCATAAATCGCCGCCGCATCGCGCGCGATGGTGTTCTGGAAGCCTGCCGTAATTTTGCCGAACGTGTCGTTCTCAATACCGACCCACGCGTCGCGGTCAAAGAGCTGACCCGGATCTTCCATCTGACCGTTGGCGACAACGTATTCGCTCTCCAGTCGGAAGATGATCTTCGAACCGCCGCCAATGTCTTCGGCGCCTCTCATGCCCCAGCGGCTGCCGCTAAACCACGGCTCGCCTCCGATGCCCATGCCGATGACGTGATTCCCGTTGGCATCCGCGTGGGACTGGTAAGTCGGCACGCTCAGATCCATCAGCCCGTAAAGCTGCACGCTCGACTGCGCGTGCGCGCCGCCCGCCCCGAGTGCGCTGACCGCGACGGCCAGCGAAAGATATTTCGTCTTCAAGATGTCTCCTCAGACTACTACGTTGAAATTGTGTTTTCCCTGCGCACGGTTGCGTCCGTTTCAAGGTCCCTGCAACCGGTTCGGCCAACGAATGTTCGTCATGCTAGTTAGCCCAATCCTTCACGCTCCTTTCCCGTGTCACTTATGCAACTCAGTGACACCACCGATATACGCAACGACGCTTGCACCGATCATTCGGAGTTTTTTTATGACGACCTGCGGACGCCCAAGACCTTGCGATGATCAGAAAGACAAGTCGCTCTACGTGAGCGCGCTGAAGGCGTCACTGCCGATGTATGCGATGGCGGGATTGTCGGAGTGCAAACCCTTCCCCCGGCTTTCACGGTGAGGGCCTGCATTTAGGGGATTTCCATGAAAAAGGGGCCTGCCTATTCGCGCAAGCACGACAGCGTCGCAATCAGCAAGACTGCGCGTAGACAGCAAATTCAGCGGTCACCGGATTTGCTCATGGAAAACCCCCATCGGAACGTGCAGTGGCTGAAAGCGTTCAGAAGGTTCCGCTCTCCTAGAATTGCATCATCGATTGCGGTGATCCCATCGTGCTTTGAACGCCGATCATCCAGGCGATTGGGCCGAGCGCCTGGCGGGAGTTGTTGCACTGTTCGCAGGCGAACGCTGCGCCGGCAACCCTATAGCCAGCACGCGGCTTGCGATGCCGGTTGTGGAGCAGGACATCAAATGCCTTCGCATCTCGAGCGAATTGCGGCGTATCTGTCCGGACGGATTTGGTTTTTGTGATGCGCTTCGCCAGCGACAACGACTTGATGGTCGATATCTGCCGCGCGCTGGACGATAAACCTGGACGAGATCCGCAACCTGAGCGGCAGACATCCGGAAGCATGGTAAAGGAGCGGATGAATGTGTTGCCGGCCCCAACTGCCGCTGCCGTTGCGACAGAGTCAAGCGGCTGATGCGACCGCCAGGAGAAGGCTGATGGAGACACTCACTGAAGTACGTTACACCTACGCGTGCGCAGCATGCGGATACCGCGGGAGCGTAGTTCGTCCGGACGCGTCACATGCGAGAAAGCTGGCCATTTGCGCGCGGTGCGACGGACAGGTGTGGCTCAGCGTTGATGACACGACCGCCAGGGAGGAAGCTTCGACAGTCTTTTCAGCGCGAGGACTATCAGCACTCCCGAGACGCGGATGATGCAGAAGCTCTGCATCGCAAACAATTCCGAGTTGATCCGTTGTTCGATCTGTCATGGCGCGGTGGCCGGGTAAATTCGCGGGCGCCTTTCAGCCTGGGGCAATTTGCCATTCCGCTTCCGTTCACCCATCGGATACCACTTCAACTGTATCGAAACGCGAGGCCGGCATACATTCCCCGGCACGCCAAATCAAGGAGTCGTATTTTGTCCATCACCTCATCTACGCCGGAGCACTCACCGGCCGCGGTCGCGCAGCGGTCCGACAACGCCACTCGCTTCTGGCCCGAAGGCTGGTGGAAGCTGATGGAATACAGAATCGGCATCATCCCACTGCCGGTTTATTTCATTCTGCTCGCGCTAATCACCGGGTTCGCGGTGACGGGCAAGATCCCGGGCGAGATTTCGATGGCGATCGCCGTGCTGGCGTTCTTCGGCTTCACCTGCGCGGAGCTGGGCAAGCGCCTGCCGCTTCTGCGCAATATCGGCGCGGCCGCGATCTGCGCGACGTTCGTGCCTTCCGCACTGACTTACTATCATCTGTTGCCCAAACCAATTCTCGGCCTCACGACCGAGTTCACGAAGCAGAGCAATTTCCTTTATCTGTTCATCGCATCGATCATCGTCGGCAGCATTCTCAGCATGGACCGGCGCGTGCTGATCAAGGGCTTTCTCAAGATCTTCGTGCCGCTCGCGCTGGGTTCGCTGGCCGCATGCATCGTCGGTATCGCGGTCGGCTCGGCATTCGGACTCGGCGTGCGTCATACGCTGCTGTATATCGTCGTGCCGATCATGGCGGGGGGTGTTGGTGAAGGCGCCATTCCGCTGTCGGTGGGCTATTCCGAAATCATGCATCTGCCGCAGGGCGAACTGTTTGCACAAGTGTTGCCACCGGTGATGCTCGGCAGCCTCACCGCCATCGTGCTCGCCGGCGCACTCGACATGCTCGGCAAGCGCTTTCCCCATCTCACCGGCGAGGGGCGCCTGCAACCTGGAGAGACGGACGAAATGGATCATGAACAGGAGGAGATTCGCGGTCATATCGACGTGACGCATATCGCGGCGGCCGGCATCACGGCGATCACGCTGTACCTGCTTGGCTTGATGTGCCGCAACCTGTTCGGTCTGCCCGCACCGGTTGCCATGCTGTTCCTCGCAGTGCTGGTCAAGCTGGCACGCGCGGTCTCGCCGCAGTTGCAGGAGGGCGCATTCGTCGTCTACAAGTTCTTTTCGACCGCGGTGACGTATCCGCTGCTGTTCGCGATCGGCGTCGCCATGACCCCATGGGACAAGTTGATCGCTGCATTCACGTTGGCCAATATCGTGACGATCGTCGCGACCGTGGCGACACTGATGGGCACCGGCTTTCTGGTTGCGCGCCGGCTCAAGCTCTACCCGATCGACACGGCGATCGTGAACGCATGCCATAGCGGCCAGGGCGGCACGGGCGACGTCGCGATCCTGACCGCGGCGAACCGGATGCAACTGATGCCCTTCGCGCAGATCGCCACGCGAATCGGCGGTGCTATCGTCGTCACGCTGACGCTGATCGTGCTCGCGCATATCGGATGATGCGTTACTGGCCATGGGCCCGTGATGGTCGCGCAACGCGCAACGCGCGGAGCCCCGCGTCACACCGACGGCGCGCCGGGGATATCGCCCGTGCCTCGCGCAGCGTCGCGCGGACTCGAACGGCCATGCAAGACAAACGGCTCGACTAGCCGCGCACGTCCCTGCCGAGATACGCGGCGACCGCGCCTGTCACCGCGAAGCCAGGCAATTCCTGCGGCGACGCCAGATGCGCGGCGACGATCTCGCGATGATCCAGCCGTAGATCGGGCAGGCGATCGAGGCGTATTTCGAAGAAATGCACCCGGTCCCTTCGCCCGTCCCACTCGCCGGCCGCGCTGCCTGCCGGGAGTAACGGGTGAAACGCAAGCCCGATCTCCTCAGCCATTTCGCGCAGCGCCGCGGCAGCAGGTGTCTCACCGGCCCGGACGCTGCCGCCCGGGAACCCCCATTCGGCACGGTACGATGACTTCAGCAGCAATAGCGACTGGCCGACGTAAATTGCGACTAGCGCGCCCTCATGGCGAGGCCGCCGCAAGTGCCACCACGCGCGGGCGAGCGGAAATCCGAGGCGAAACGCAGTGCGCCAGGCGGAGTCGATCAGCGCAGCCACCCCGGCGCGCTCAAAGCTCGGCATCAGGTCTGTCCTTTCCTGTCATGGTCGAAAGATCTTCGAATTCGTCAGGGCGGCCTCGGTGGGCAGCGCGATGCCTCAAGAGATGAGGCTCGACGCCACCACGCGCCGCGCCATCTGGCATGACAACGCGATCCGGATCTACCGGATTGTACGTGCCGGATCGCACAGGACGCTTTCGACCTAGAATCGCTCGGTGCGTCGGTCCTGCCGCCAGATTTGATTTCAGTCGGCTCACAAATCTGGCGCGTCGTCGATTCCGATGCCGAGGCACCCGTTTGTGCTTCACAATTAGCGATGGCCCATAAAGAGCAGGACGACCCTGAGGCTTGGTGCGCGCGTTTGCCGGGCCGCCTGGCTGAAGCGAACATCTACGGTAACGCGTTGGACGGAGACATGACGATGTCGGCGATGGCAAAAATTCGAGGATTCGTTGTAGCGCTAGCGCTGGTTGGCTCGGCGGCGCACGCGCAGACCACCGACTTCTGGGGAACGCGTCTTCCCGATCAGCCGACGCAGTTCATTTTCGGCTACGGATCGCTCATCAACACGCCATCGCGCACCGCCACGGCCGGCAAGCCGGTTGCGGCGATTCCGGTGCGGGTCGCGGCGGCGTTCGGCTATGTGCGCAGCTGGAGCGACCGCGCAACCTCCGGTTTCACGGCGCTCGGCCTGCGGCGTCCGTTCGAGGGCGAGACGCCGATGACGATCAATGGAGTGATCTACCCCGTTGCCGGCAACGACATGTCTGCGTTCGACGAGCGCGAGAAGGGATACGTGCGCGTCGAGGTGCCGCGGGCGCTTATCGAGGCGGTGTCATGGCAGCCGCTGCCGACGCAGGGAACTGTCTGGGTCTACGTCCCGAAGACCGAAGGCGAAGCTCCCGGGGAAGGGCTTCCGGTGCCTGACGCGAGATTTCCGCTCGTCGAGTCGTATATCGATGTGGTTATCGAGGGTGCGCTCGAGTACGGGCCTGAATTCGCACGCGAGGTCATCGAGACGACCCGAGACTGGAGTCCCTACTGGCTCAATGACCGCACGCTCGCACGCCGGCCATGGGTGTTCGACAAACAGTCCGCGCAGGTCGATGCACTGCTCGCGACCTCGGCGCCCTGCTTCGCGCAGCGAGCGTTTTCCGAGGACTATGCTGCCGCGATCGCCAAACGCAAAGGCCATGCGTGCGTTCTGGTGAATCACGGTCGCTAGCCGGATCGGCGCTGACGCAGTGACGAAGCGGTGCAGTCGCGCCATCGTGACGGTGCAACGGACGCGGAAAGACCTGCGCGAAGCGACAGACGCAAACGTACGCTCGTGACAGCGTGGCCGCAGAGCCGACGACTTGAAGAATAGGAAGGTCTCGGAAAATTTTTCGGGGCGTTTCCGAAATTATCAAAGCTTTGATGGTGTTTTACCGAATTATCCGAATTTGAGCAGAAGCAAATATCCCCAAACAGAAAATCACGTCCCAGCCTCGCAGCCAGCCGACCGCTCACCAGTTCAGCGCATATCGTCAGCTCGAGTTCGTTAGTTATCGTCGACCTGGCTAAGCGGTCATGAAAGAAACAACCATGGAAGGAAAGGAATTCGTGCATTGCGCTTGAATCTCCGCCGTTTTACTTATATCGGCATCCCGACTTGATTGAATTGAACGCCATTTCGTTTATCCTGTTTCCATAGTCATACGATGGTCCAAACCAGCAGTGCTCTCGTCGGAGGTCACGGCCAATGAGTCCCGTCATCATCACCCTGCTCGTGCTCCTGGGCATCGGGTTGCTGTTCGCGCTCTGGCTAATGGGCATCTACAACGGGCTGGTGGTTGCCCGGAAGCGCTTCGAGAACGCCTTTGCCCAGATCGACGTGCAGCTCAAGCGGCGCTACGACCTGATTCCGAACCTGGTCGAAGCGGTCAAGGGCTATATGGGCCACGAGAGGGAGACGCTCGACGCCGTCATCAAGGCCCGCAACAGCGCGATGGCGGCCGAGCAGAAAGTCGCCGCCAACCCCAGCGACCCGGCGGCCATCAAGGGGTTCAACCAGGCCGAGGCTCTGCTGGGCGGCACCCTGGGCAGGCTCTTTGCCCTCTCCGAGGCGTACCCGGACCTCAAGGCCAACCAGAACATGCTCGCCCTGCAGGAAGAGCTGACCTCGACCGAGAACAAGGTCGGCTTTGCGCGGCAAGCGTTCAACGATGCCGCCACCGAGTACAACATCCGGCGTGAGGTCTTCCCGGCGGTGACGGTGGCCGGCATGTTCGGCTTCAAGGAGGCGACGCTATTGGAAGCCGCAGAGACCGAGCGCGCAGCGCCCAAAGTGTCGTTCCGCTAAGCCGGGACCGCCACCGCTCTGTGCGTCTCATGCTCCCCAAGCCGCTCTGACCGTGACCACCAATTTCTTTCAGCAGCAGGATTCGGCCCGACGCAAGACCTTTCAGCTGGTGGTCTATTTCGTCCTGGCAATCCTGATACTGATCGCCTTGGTCTACGGGTTGCTGGTGGCGCTCGGCATGTATGGCGTCGACGCGCCGGTGTCCTGGTGGCAGCCGGAGATGCTCCTGCTCGCGGCGCTGGGGGTGGGCCTTGTGGTCGGCGGTGCCAGCGCATTCAAGGTGACCCAGCTCGCTTCCGGTGGCCAGGCCGTCGCCTTGATGCTGGGCGGTGTGGAGGTGCCAGGCACGACTACCGACGCGAGGCAGAAACGGCTGCTCAACGTCGTCGAGGAGATAGCCCTCGCTGCGGGAGTGCCGGTGCCTCCCGTTTACATTCTGGATGAGCCCGGGATCAATGCCTTCGCGGCCGGCTACGCTCCGGGAGACGCCGTGATCGCCGTCTCGCAGGGCTGCCTCGACTACCTGACCCGCGACGAGCTCCAGGGCGTGGTGGCCCACGAGTTCAGCCACATCCTCAACGGCGACATGCGGCTCAACATCCGGCTGATCGGCCTGATCTTCGGGATCATGGTGTTGTCCATCATCGGCCGCGGCCTCATGTTCGCTTCCAGAGGACGCTCGTCGGGCAGGCAGAATGCCCAGGGCGGCATGGTGCTGCTGGGCCTGGGCGTGTTTGTGCTCGGCCTCGTGGGAGCGTTCTTCGGTCGGCTGATCATGGCGGCGGTGTCGCGGCAGCGCGAGTACCTGGCCGACGCCAGTGCCGTCCAGTTCACGCGCAACCCCGACGGAATCGGCGGGGCGCTAAAAAAGATCGGCGGTCTGGCCGAGGGGTCACGCATCGGCAACCCCCAAGCCGCAGAGGCCGGTCACATGTTTTTCGCCAACGCCTTCGCTGGCGAGGGACTCGCCGGACTGCTAGCGACCCACCCGCCCCTCGTCGAGCGCATCCGCCGTCTCAATCCTCAGTTCGACGGCCGGTTTCCGGAGGTGCGGCCGGTTGGTGTCGATCGGGAAGAAGCTGAAGGCCCACGGCTCAGCCACGCTCCGCCGTTCGGCGGGGCTCCTACATTACCGGGGCTCCCGCAGGTGCCGGTGCCGGTCCTGGGGCTCGCCGACGAAACGGCATCCCGGGTCGGCCACATCGATCCGGATCTGATTAGCTATGCGCAGGGGCTACACGAGGGCATGCCAGACGTGCTCCGGGTCGCCGCACAGGAGCCGTTTAGTGCACGCGCCTTGGTATACGCCCTTCTCATGGACCCGGGGGCAGACCTGCGCGAACTCCAACTGACCCGGTTGAAGGCCGGCGCCGAGCCGCGGGACTACGCCGAAACACAGCGGCTGATCGCCCCTGTCCAGGCTCTGCCGGACACGCATCGGCTGCCCCTTCTGGACCTGAGCCTGCCAGCACTGCGGCAGATGTCGCCGCGGCAGCATCATGCATTCCGCGCTCAGGTCGAGATGCTGATGATCGCCGACCAGCGGCTGAGCTTGTTCGAGTACACGCTTCGCTGTGTGCTGCATCGCCATCTCGACGCCCAATTCCTCCCGCAGCGCCGGGCGCGTCCAGTGCGCAGTTCGCTGCAGAGCCTTGCGGACCCGGTGGCGACCGTGTTGGCGCTATTGGCCTGGGAAGGCCAGCCGGAAACCGACCAGGCCGCCCGGGCTTTCGATGCGGGCATGCGCGGCTACATCGGCGGCGAGCACGCCCACCGCTTGCGGCCTCGCGAAGAATGCTCGCTCGCCGGATTCGACGCGGCCCTGCAAACGCTCAATCAATCGGTCCCGCCCATCAAGCGCCGGATCGTCGCCGCCTGCGCGGCCTGCATCCTGGCAAACGAGCAGGTCACCGTCCGCGAAGCGGAGCTGCTCCGCGCCATCTGCGATACGCTCGACTGCCCGCTACCGCCGCTCGTCGTGCGGGAAGCGGAAGAAGGCTAGTGCGGGCGATGCAGGTGCGAGGCGGCGGCAGAAACGACCGGACGCCCGTTGTGCCGCTCATAGTTGCATCGTCACAACACGGGCCGGCGGCAGGTTAGCCCAGATAATCCGGCTCGACAGCATGACAAAGTCGCCCATACCACCGGCATTCACGACGTTCCGGTCCGGCCGGATATCGTAGGTAAACTGAATGACGACACCACCTGGACGCAGAACCTGCCGCCACTGGTCGACAATCTCATCCACCTCGCGATGAGGCAATGAGCGCAACGGCAGACACGACACGATCGCATCGACGCGCAGGTCTAGCGGCAGGCACCAGGCCAGGCGGGCAGCGTCGGCGTGCATGACCGGCACGTCCGGGAATCGCCCGCGCAGATGCCGCACGAAGGTAGGAGAGCGCTCGACGACGATCAGCCGGTCGGTTCGCACGCCGTTTTCGAGCAACGCGTGCGTGACTGCGCCGGTACCGCCACCCAGTTCGATGACAACACCGTTGCCTGCCGGCACCTCCCGCGCAAGGCGCGCGGCGAGTCGCCGTGAGCTCGGGCAGATGGCACCGACCGACCAGGGCGCCGTCGCCCATTCCCGTGCAAACAGCCGGGACGTGTGCAGGGGGCCGGCAACCATTACTGCACCACCTTGATGTCTTGGGCCTTGACCTTCGATGTGCCGACGATTTCCTTGTCGTGCTTGCCGGTCAGCTCGATGGTGCTCGTCTCGTTCAGCGGCTGTCCGGCCGGCCAGAGTTTGTGGTCGATCTTGAGCGGGATCTCTGCCAATTTCACGATATGGCCGCGCGGTGCGACGTGCTGGTCGTCCTTGCCTGCGTCGCGAAGCTGGTGGACCGTCGTGACCGCCGCTTCGGCACGAGGGCCTGCGTATACCGCGTGGACCTCTGCGGCGGACCTGACGATCGGGCACGCAATAATCAGCTTTTTCATGGGTTCTCCTTAAACGGGCGACATCGTGGTTGCGACATCAAGCAGTCTACGGACCCGAGGCTAACGCCAGAGTGAAGGCGACGCGGCGCGGTGTCCACCCCTTAATGTTGCGTTAAGCGTCCGGTCGGTAAGCTTGCGACGCCGTGTCAGGGAACCGGTTGGAACATGATGACGGATGCGAATACGGCTGGTTGAGGACGATCCGCTGATCGGCAATCGAATAAGACCCGGCCTGCGTCGGGAAGGTTTCGCCGTGTGGTGCCGCTTGTCATGTGTAGCCAGGCGCCGCAGCCGCAAACACACGGCGCCTGACGCAGGCATCATCTTCAGCACGAAACGACGCAATGAATACCATCGAAGCATTCAATCACGCGCTCTTCCTGATGATCAACGGCACGCCGGCGACGCCCAGATGGGTAGTCAGCACGGCGCTCGTCTCTGCAAATTATCTGATCTGGTTGGTGCCCCTGATACTGGTGATGATGTGGCTTTCCGGGGACGGCCAGCGGCGCGAGGTGGCCCTGCGTGCCTGCTGCGTCGCGCTGCTGGCGCTCGGCGTCAACCAGTTGATCGGTCTCGTGTGGCAGCACCCCCGGCCGTTCATGATCGGGCTCGGCCACACGTTCCTGGCGCATGCGCCCGATTCGTCGTTTCCGAGCGATCACGCCACCATCTTTGCCAGCATTGCGCTGCCGCTGCTGTTCGGACGGATGTGCTGGCTCGGTGGCATGACGCTCGTTGCGGGCATCATCGTCGCGTGGGCACGCGTGTTTCTCGGCGTGCATTTTCCGCTCGACATGATCGGGGCAGTGGCCGTCTCGTGCATCGCTTATGCGGCGATTGCGCGGCTGTGGCAAACGGGCGGCACGGCGATGACAGATCTGGTGGTCACGCTCTATCGTACGCTGCTCGCATGGCCGATCAGCCGTGGCTGGCTGAGACCATGACTACCCGTCGGACATAGTCTGACTCGTTAGGGTCGACGCACGTGAGCGTTGGCAGGACTGGGCTGAAACGGAACATCGACCAGCCTGCGTGGCGTGCATCATTTTCCTGAATGAGCACGCTCATTTCCGGAGAGGACGAATCCAACTGGCTTCGTCAAACGGCTGAGCGCTTCGATCGCCCAACTGCGCCATGACTTTGGCGATGTGGTCCAGGCATTTCTCGACGTTCGTGTTGTACCGATCCGATAGCGTCGGGTCGGATCGGTACGGATCGGTGTACTTTCTCTGCTTGATGGCCAGGTAGCCGGCCGCCATGTCAGCAGCACGCTGGTTTCCGCGTGCAGCAACTTCAGCAACGGTCGAACATGGATGCTCGGTGAGCGAGCCGATGCGCAATCACGCTTGCCCGCCACTACCCTATTTCATACTCGAGTTACTCGAGTCGTTTCGATAGTCGCCAGCCTTAACCGTGACCGCCGAAAAAGCCACCGGCGCCGCCGCCAGTGAAACTGCGCCTATCCTGCTTTTGAGCTTTGGCCAGCTGGTGGGATCGTACTTCGCCGTTTCCTTGACGCAGCACCATTTTTCGCAGGTGGCATGCGCCGCCAAAATCTTCGTGGCCTCGGCCTCGTTCGAACCCTTGTGCCCCCCGTATTCCTTTACGGTATCGCTGGTGCCTTTCTTAAGGCTTTCCTTTAATTTATGCATATCGACGGACTGCTTTCTTTCCAGATCTCCGATCCATTCTTCCACGTGATCCAGAGCTGTTTTGAATTTCCCCAGTTCGTCCCGAAGTTTTTGATTTCGACGTTCGACCTGTTGAATCAGAAGCGCCATCGCATAGATGTCGTCGCAGGTCCGGTCCGCAGGCGGCTTTTTATTGAACTCCGCAATGCCACCGTTCAGCGACTCGAACGCATGTGCGACCTTCCATCGATACCGGTCGAGGTTCTCTACCGTCAGATCCTTGATTTCGAATTTTGCCAGGTTGGCTTTATCCCCGGCAGCTTTAGCGGCATCGAGGTTACTTTCGAGCCTCTTCCCGCGAGCGAAGTCACTGACGCCCTCGATGATCGCTCCCGCAACCGAGCCGACAACGGGCACAGGGATCAAGGACAGAAACAGCTTTCCGATGCCAATGGCAGCCCCAATACCCTTGCTGGCGGCAGATCCCCTATCTGACGAAAAGAGGCTCGTAAAAGCACTGCGGGTGCTGTGAAAGAGCCTTGAATGAAGAATCTGCTCATCCCAGCTTTTGTTATTGACTTCCGCCTCAGCCTGCACAAACGGATCTGCGTTAAACCGCTCAGCCATGTCATCCCCCGATCAAGCATGATATGAACGCACAGTTGTGTGTTCGGAAAATTCAAAATGAATCCGTTATTCGAGTCCGAGCATCGCAAAGAATCGTGAGGTATCCCCTTCTGTGCGCAAGACTTCGCGCATCAGCTCCGGTAGAGACATCGCACCCCATGACACCGCACGCCGCAGCAAATACGGAGTCGGGCTATGCGGCTCGTGCTCAGCCAGGTAACTGGCCACGAGTTCGATCAGGTCATAGGCCTGCGCGCGGCTCTCCACTCTCGCGGGCGAAGACCTGACAGCAGCGTTCGGCGACGGTAATTCCAGCGTGGCATTGCTCATGGCGTTTTCCATCGATGCGAGGTGTGTAGCCGCGCTTGACGCACGCGCGGAGTTTTCGCCGGCGTCGTCCGCCGCGATTGTCTGCGGCGCGGCGGATAGCGCCTGAGAACCGCACAGGCTGCTCACGGCGCGTGTCAGACGCAGCAGAACGTCATCGACCCGGCCAAGATGCGGCGAGTCGTCTAGCAGCAATTCATCGAGCAGATGCCCGAAATTCCCCCACGCCGCTCGCGCCAGTTCCAGTTGTTGATGAAGCGATACGAGCGCAGGAAGGTTGCGCCCCCTCTTCACGTGCTTGTCGAGTAGATCGCGTGTGAGGTTCGCCGCTCCGGCATCGCCGCCGTCCAGCACGACACGCTGCCACTCGTCGAGGTTGACCTGCGCCGGCTCGCGCTCGTCGATGACAAGTAACGGCACGTGCAGCGTCAGCACGAGCGCCAGCGTGTCATTGAGCCAGACGAACGGCGCTACGCGCGCATCGGCATCGCCCGCTTCGAGCATCGGCCATGCGCTCGACCAGTAACGCTCGACGAGTGCCGTCAGCAAGCGTGTCCCAGTCATCAGGCCTTCGACACCATGCAAATTCGTCCATGCCTCGCACAGCCACGCGGCGAGCTGAAAGTCCTTGCTGCGCGTCGCGAGAGCGTCGCTGCTCAGCGCCGCGACGCGCTTCCAGTCGGCCTTGACGAGCGGGCGCTCCCATTCGCCCATTGGCACACTCGCATCGTCCTGGTGGCGCGCTTCGCGGATCTGCTGGTACACCGGGTCGTAGCGCAGCGAAACGCCCGCGCCGTCTTCACTATCGGGAACGGGCGCCAACAACGCGTCAAAATCCACGTGAAGGCCCGGCTCGACATCCATGGGAAATGCCTGTTTCATAGTGCGCTCCATTCCGGCGCGCGCACCGGGAAGCTGCCGGGCCACGGCAGCGGTGTCTTCTTGCCGGCGGGCATCAGCGCGATGCGCAAATACACGCGCCCATGGGCCTGCTTCGGCAATAACGAAAGGTCGGCGGGGTTCGCCGTGCCCAGCGGGAACTCGATTTTCAGCAGTTGCGAAGCGCGTTCGCCGCGACCGCTGGCGTCGGCCGCGCGCTGGCGATTGATGAACGTGATGAGCGCCCACGGATCGGAGAACTGCCAGGTGAGCGTGCGCCCATCCGTCGAGTAGGCGCGCTGCTGTGCGTCCTCTGCCGCCGCCAGCGGCGAGTCCTTCGCGAAGCGCAGCACGAGCGAGACGGGTGTGCCGAAGTCCCAGTGCAGCGCGTGTGGCGCTTCATTCATCGACAGGCTTTGCGAGCCGATGGTGAGGGTCCAGTCGATTATCTGGTTCGCCGCGACTTCGCCGTTCCGGTTCGCGCGAAACTCGACGTTCACGTCGTAGCCGGTGGCCGCTCCATCGTCGGACGGATAGAGCGGCGCGAGCAGCGTCTTCACCTGGTCGAAGTTCTCGATGAACTGGCGCACCTTGTTCGTCATCGCCGACGACGCACCCGCACCCGATGCATGGAACGTCTCCGAGACCGGCTCGTAGCGCTTGAGCACCTGCCCCAGTTCGCCGAAGTCGGCCACCCCCGGCATGCCGCTATTACGCGTGGCCACGCGCAGCATGTCGCCGTTGTCGAACGGCATGCGCCCTGCCACGCTCTCGTTGAACGCCGTGGCGAAATTGCCCCACTGCCGACGCATGTCGAACACATAACCCTGGCTGCAACGCGCGAGCAGGCGATCGTACAGCCGTGCGTGCAGCGTGGCGAAGTAGTCATCACCGCCGTTCGTGGTGGGCCGGCCGGTGAACTTCGACATGCAGCCCGCCGGACCGGGATCGGCCGCCACCGAGAGCGCGAATTGTTCGAGACGCAACAGGCTGCTGTTCGGGTTCTTCAGGCGATAGCGCTCCAGGTCGCGGTTGATCGCCTGCCAGCGCTGCGCGAGCGGCGAAGCGGCGCCGCTCGGATCGAGCGCGGCGAGATACACCGAAGCCTGTTTGCCGAGCATCAGCGCGCGCGACGACTGCTGGTCCAGATACGGCGCGAGCGCGGCCGCATCGGCCACGCCGAACGCCGCGAGAATCGGCGAGCGCGAGTTGTGCGCACTGTCGGCACTCACGTCCTGGCGCGTCGCGTACAGCTCGGATTGCGTGAGCGCGTCGTCCACGCGGCGCAGGTGCGCCATGGCGTCGTTCGACACGAGCGTGTCGATATCCTCCAGTTGCGCGTTCGCGTGAAGCTCAGTCAGCAGCGCGTCGATACGCGTGAGTCGCGCGCGCGCCGCCTCGAACGCCGCGCTGTCGAGATCGGCCGGCGCCGCGGTCACGTTTGCGGCCGCCGCGGTCTGGTCGAGAATCAGACGCGCGAACTGCAGATCGAGTGCGGTCTCGATGCCGGGAAGCGCCGCGGCCGGCAGATTCGCAAGACCCTCGGCGAGGAAACGCTTGCGCACGTCGCCCAACGCGAGCGCCTGGTCGAGCTGTGCGCGGTCCCACACGATCGTCGAGCCGTCGGTAAGGGTGGGCAATTCGCGGTTGCGCGGCGCGATCATGAACGGCTGACTCAACAGTCCCGACAAGCCGTCGCGCAATGCGGCCCGGCCCGGCGAGATGCTGTAGCGCGCGTCCTTGTCGATCCAGACGATGCCGCTGTCCGCACTGCCAAAGCGCAGCGCAAACTCGCTGCGGAAGGCCTGGAAAGCGCTGTCGTCGCGGTGGCGAATCTGCGCCGCGAGGTCAGTGCCGAGCAGGCGGCTCTGCGCCACGTGCGCGAGCGTGCGGTCGTACGTCGGCCCCGGGGTGAATTGCGTCTGGTGAATCCACCCGCCTTTACCCGAAGCGAGCAGGTCGCGCTGCGTGTCGATCCCTGCCACCACCGCGCGATAGCCGTCCGTGAGCTTCGTAAAGTCGCCTGCGCCCGAGTCGGCTACGGTGAGGCTACCCAGTCGATCGGAGATGGAGCGCTCCGCGACCAGCAGTGGATTGCCCGTGAACATGGCGGCGTCGAGTTGCTGCGCGCCCTTGTCGAGCGTGCAGCGCAGCGCCTGCTGCACGGCCGCGAGATTGACGCCGGCCGTACCGTTGCCGGTTACGCTGCGGCGGTCCTGATCGCGGTAGAAGTAAGGCACGCTGCCTGCCACGTTGCCCTGAAGGTCCGCGCCGAGCGCGTAGCGCACCACGAGCCGCAACGAGTCCGCGTTGTCGGGCGCGGGTTGCTGCAATCGCTGTAGCGCCTGCAGCGCGGCGTCGAGCTGATCGACGTTGTGCACGTAGAGCTGGAGGGCGTGCATCTGCGGCAGATCGTCGACCGCAAGACCGGGCGGCGCGCCGACGCGGTCAGCATCGGGCGCCGTGCAGTCGTCGCCGATGATGAGCTGACCCGAGCTTGGATCGCGCCCCACGCCCGTGAGCTGGCTAACGTGCGCGTACATTTCGCGCTCCAGTGCGGCGACGGCGATCTCGCCGAACTCGCGCTCGAAGCGATCCTTCACGCGTGCGTTCAGGTCATCGACGAAGCCCCACGAGCCCGGCATGAAGATCGTCCAGCCGCTGCTCGTCCTGAGGTTCTGATTCATGCCGATCAGCGCGAGCGCCTTGCGGCGATACCAGTCGGCGGGCAGGTCCTGGCCTTGCTGCGCGGCGTTCGCTCGCTCAGCCGAGTCGCGCCGCAGGGCGCCAAGTGCCGCGACCAGCTCGCCGTTGCGATGACTTAGCTGCACCGTCGCGATGACGAGCCCGAGCCCCCAGGCTCCCAGCAGAGCAATGCCGCCCCAGCGTAGGGCGCGGTTGAGCACGGGACGCGTGAGGTGCTGCGAACGGGAAGGCCGCGTGAGGCCGTATTCGAGGAAGATCTTTTTCTCGAACAGATCGCGCAGGAATGCCGGCTGCAGCATCAGATCGTTGAACTGGCCGCCAGGCTCGCGCCGGCCGTCGCCCATCTCCGCGCTGTCCGCGTTTTCCGCTGCATGGAGAGAGCCGCTCCCCGCATACGCCGTGAGCGCGTCGTGCGACTCGCCGGAGGGCGCTTCGAGCGCGGGCAGTGCGTCGCCCTCCACCGTCGGCCTGGTGGCCTGCGTCACGCTCCACTGCGCGAATTCGCTCGCGTCGCCGGTCAGGTAAATGCCGCGGAAGAAGAACGGCTCGTGATACGCGCTCGCGCGCAGCAGCTCGTCGACGTAAAGCTGAAGCTGAGCGCGCATCGCGTCGATGCGCGAGGGCAGTTGCAGGAACTGGCGCGCATCGAGGTGCGAGGAATCGAGCGCGAACAACTCGGCGCTCGCGTCCGAGACCGAGCGCATGATGCTGTTCATCGCCGTGTCGACCCAGCCTGGCTGGTAAGTGGTCGACAGATCGTAAGGCGAAGACCAGCCGAGCATGCTCGCGCGCAGCGGCTCGGGCAGCGCGCGAGCGAACGTCGCGAAGCCCGGTAACGACTCACAGCCGGTCACCACCACGTACACGGCAAAGCGCATCGCAAAGCGGTTCTGCGCGAGCCACAGGCGGCGGTGCGCGAGCTTCGCGTGGCGTACGAGCTCGAGGCGTGCGTCGGTATCGTCAGCCAGCAGAGTGGCGGCCGGCACCGTGATGACCACCGAGTCGAACGGACGCTGCTGGCGATAATTGCGGCACAGGCTCAGAAATTCGTCCCATGGCTTGCCGTCGCCATCATCGTCTGGCGAGCCCAGATAGGCCGCCTTGATGTCCACCACAATGCCGCGATCGAAGAAGTGCCACGAGATGCCCTGCGTGGCCGCGGGGCTCGCCGCGTCGGCGCCGAGGACGCTCGCCACGCCCGCCTGGGCGATTGGCAGCGGACGCGGATCGTCGCCCTCGTTGAGGATCATGATCCACGGAATGTTGTAGCGCTCGGCGCGCGTGGCGATGTTGCCTTCGATGAGTTCAACGGCCTGGCGGAAGGCGCTACGCAGCGAGTCCGAGCGCAGGCGCACGATCTTGCGTTCCGCCGCGGGCTTCGTGTGCGAGCCATGCAACGCGAAGTAAATCACCGCGCCGAGCACCGCGCACGCAACGAGCGTAAGCACCGCGATGGAAAGCAGGAACAGGTTGCTCGTCAGCATGAACGCGCCCCCAAGAAAAACAGATTCGACGACGTCATTGAACGCGCGAGCATCACATGGCTCGGATTCATCGGCTCACCCCCGTCACGGGGTCGGCATGCAGGGCTTCGCGCACGGGCCACGACTGCCACAGCCAGAGCACCTCGGAAATCGCCAGCAGCGACACGGCTACCAGCATAAAAATCATCGCCCAGCGGCTCACGGTCGGCAGCTTGCGCGGCGCGACATGCGAGAGCGTGTTCGCATAGGCGATCTCGGAAAGCACGCGGTCGCGGCCGCCCAGATCGGCGCGGCGCTGATAGACGAACTCGTAGAGTTCCTCCCGATAGCTGCGCAGGCGCTCGGCGGCGTCGGCGCCGCGAAAGCGGCCCTGGAAGCCCATGGCGAGCGAGAACAGATAAAGGCGTGCGATGCTGCGGCGCGATGTTTCGCGCTCGGACAGCAGTTGCTCGATGCGGCGGAACACGAGATCACCCGCCACGTTGGTGCGAAACAGCGTCGATTCGAGCAGATACGCGGTCCAGCGCTCGCGTCCGGCCCACGGCGTATTCAGCAGGATTTCATCGGCGAGCACGGCCTTCAGGTAGCGCGCGTCCGCGACGATCTCCATTTCGAAGCGCGTGCTGTCACGCCGCGATTGCAGCGTCTGGATCTCCAGCAGGTTCAGCAGGTGACGGCTCAATCCCTGCGCGGCGAGATCCGGGTCTGCGTCGGGCAGTTCGGAGAAGCGCGCCTGAGCCATCATCAGCTCGTCGAGGAAGGTGCGGAACTGCTCCGTCACGAGATCGTCTTCTTCTGCTTCTGGTCGGATGCGTGCCATGCTCAGCGTGCCTTCGCGTTTAACGTCTTCATTGCATTCATCGTTGCTTGCATCATCCCTTCACGAACAGCAGCATTTCCTGCGGCCGCTGCGCGCTTGTTCCTTCGTTGGGGTTACCGATGACAAGCGTTTCGCTCGCGAGCACGAGCGCGGCCTCCGCCGTCACCTCGAACAGCAGGTAGCCCGAGCCTGAGCGCAAACCGAGATCTTCCGCATAGTCAATGCCGCGCCGGGCCGCGCCCAGCACCCGGCGGCTGCGCAGCGAGGCATAGACCGACTGCGAGCCGATCACCGCGCCGTCCATCCACGCGAGCAGGTCGCGATCGGACTGGCCGCGCAAGCCCACGACGAGCCGTTCGCCGATCCAGTCCGGATGCAACGTGATTTCGAACGCGCCATGGCGGAATTCGAACTTGTGCTCGCGATGCTCCTCGTTCACCTCCGACATCGACTCGCGCAGCGAGCGCAGCAGCGGCGTGAACACCGACAGCGGATCGCCGTGATCGTAGTCGGGCGGCACGGGCGGTAGTCCACCGGGCTTGAGCATGGCGAGCGAACCGTTGAGTGCGGCAAGCGCGTGATACAGCGCAAGCGGATGCAGATGCGGCGTGCGCAGCACCGCTTCGGCGAGCGGCAACGCGCTCAGCAGACTGCGCAAGCGGTCCTTCAACTCCAGCTGCGTGAGACGATCGTCAACCCGCGACGAAGGATTCGCGGTCTGCCGCGCGACGAATGCCGCTTTGCCGCGCAACTGACCCAGCAGCGAGGCCACGCTCGTCCACAAAGGATTGTCACGGGCGACTTCTAGAAGCGGCGGCTGGTGTTCGCCTAGCCGCACCACTTCATTGTCCTTGTACAGGGAACCAAGCCGCAGCCACACGTGCATCGCCGATGGCAACTCGCCCGCCGCCAGCGCAAGGTTTGGGACGAGGCGCGCAATGTCGGCAGGCGGCGCGTCGGACACCAGGTCCTCCACGGGCGCGACGGACGTCGAGCGAAAGCGCCTGACCTGCGCCGCCCGCCGCATCGTCGATGCGCCGGGCAGCACGAGATAGAAGTCGAGCGGCCCGTTCGAAAGCGCGTCGGCGAACGGCTCCAGCGACAATTCCAGCCGCTCCGCGCCCGCTGCCTGCGCATGGTAGGTGACGGCCGTGCCGTCGGGCAGGATCGCGTCGAGTTCCAGCACGCGCAGTAGGCCCGCGGGCAGCAGCCCGTTGTCGAACACGAGGCGTCGCACGCCCCAGCTGAACGGCGCCGCCGCGAGCGTCTGCCACGCCACGAGCGCATCGGTGCGCGAGGCCATCTGCTGAAAATGCTGGGGCGAGAGCAACATGCCCTCGAACCACTCGATCCGCTCGGGTACTGCCATATTGCGGTCATGCATCATTTCGAATCCACGACGGTAAGGTTGTTGCTGTCCAGCTGCACCACCATATGGCCGCTGAAATGCTCGATCCGCGCGCGATGGGCGCCCGGGTCCTGATAGTTGGCGAACACGAACGCGCCCGCCACACGCGAGCCCGCGAATGCGTCGCCGCTCACGTCCAGATGCAGGCCCGGCACGATTTCCCAGCTTCGATAGCGCAGGTTCTTCGGATACGTTTTCACGAGGTCGTCGCGCGCCGTGAACCATTTCGACGCCGGCATCTCGGCGAGCCGCGCGAGCATCGCGGCGTCGCTGACGAGCACGACATCCACGGCAACGGGGCTGTTGTTGTTGACGTCGTCACTGGCGGTGAACGTCACTTGCGACCATTTCGCCTTCTCGCCGCTCAAGCCGAGCATGCTGCAGCCGCCGACCGCCAGCGCGACCCCTAGGGCCGCCACCAATGCGGCCGCACCGCGCGCGAGCCGTGCGCGCAAACGCAATCCCACCTTGTTCATCTCGCTCCTACTCCAATTCCCATCAGCAATATCAGCGAGGCCACCATCACCGCGCAGCCCGCCGCCAGCGCGAGTTGCCCGCGCGTGAACGTGAAGCGCAGCACGGGGCTCAACCCCTCCGCGCCGCCTTGCACCTGCACGGCTACCTGACGCTCGGAGGGCAGTCCGGCGGACACCAGTGCGATCACCGTGCAAACCGAAAGCAGGCTCAGCACGTTGCGCGGCCCTTCGCAGATCAGATCCACGGACACGAACAGCACGGCTGCCGCCTCGGTAGGCAGATGCAGCATCGACAGCACCACGCCCGTGTACCCTACGGCGGCCACACCGCTCTGCCCCGCCGAAACGAAGGCCGCCACGACTGCCGCGGCACACACGAGCGCGATTTCGCCAGCTCCGAGCGGCCGCTCGTAGAGATTGGCGACGAATACAGTCGCTAGCGCGTAATAGAGCGCCGAGCCCGCGCGCACGAACACCGAGCCGAACGGCACCACGAGTTCCGCTACTCCGCGGCTGAAACCAAGGCGCTCACTCATCGCCTCGATCGTGTGCGGGATCGGCGCGGTCGCACTGCCCGAGGTCAGGCCGATCAGCAGCGGCGCCTTCAGGCCGCTCAGCACCTGCAGCAGCGGCTGCCTGGCGCGCGCCGCGATGGTCGCGAGCGCGAGGATCGCGAGTGCGACAGCCGAGAGTGCGAAGCACAGCAGGAAGCTGCTCATCGCTTCCAGCGTCACCGCCTGCGTGTGTGACGTGAGATGCGCGGCAACGCCGAACACCAGCACCGGAATCAGCAGGTTCGCCTGCGCAATGATGGTTTCCAGCGCACGATAGACGCCTTCGAACACGCTGCTCAGCATGCGCGTCTGCTCGCGCGAGAGCGCCGCGAACGCCAGCCCGAACAGGATCGTGCCGGTCAGAATGCCGAGCGAATGCCCCTGCGCCAGCACGCGATAAAAGTTGTCAGGAAAGATATCGTCCACGCCGATCAGGCCCGACCCGGCGCTGGCGCTGCCCGCGCCGCGGTCGAACAGCGCGACCCGCACTTCGTCCGCGCTCGCGCTGTTGCGCACGAGTTCGCCGAGATGCGCATGCGCCTCGGCTGACAGATGCTGACCGGGCATGGCGAGCACGCCGATCAGCGTGCCGCCGATCCCGCTCAACACCACGAGGGCGAGCGCGAGCAGCATGATGGTGCCCACCCGTGTGCGCGGACGCGGCAGCGCGATCACCTGGCGCAGCCCAAAAAACGTCGCGACGACCAGCAGCGGAATCGCCGCCATGTTGACGACAGACAGATACAGTTGCCCGACGAAGTACGCGGCCGCGCCGGCCGGCTCGGCGAACACGCCGCACAGCCCGCCCGCCGCGAGGCAGACGATCAGTCCGAGCGTGCTCTGCGAGAGCATATGCAGTGCTTTCATGCGGGACGGTTCCAGCCGCGCTCGCACGCGTACTTCACAGTGGCGCGTGCGAGTTCGAGCGAGCTGTCGATGAGGATGAGCGGAGGCGACGCGATGTGCCGCGCTGCCAGCGGAATCTCGGTGCAGGCCATGAGCGCCGTGCCCACACCCTGGCTCGCGAGCGCGATCAGCACGTCTTCGAGGTGGGCGCCGGCCGCATCGAGCTTGCCCGCCTTCACCTCGCGGATGCACGCCCCGACGCGCAACTGCATCGATTCGTCTGGCAGCACGGGCTCGATGTCGAGATCGGCGAGCGCCTGCTGGTAGAAGCCCGAAACGAGCGCGCCGCCGGTGGCGAGCAACGCCACGCGGCGCGCTGCGCGCGGCACGGCCGCCACGCACGTCTGCGCGATGTGCAGAACCGGCGCCTTGCTGCGCGCGCGCATCGGCCCGTACCAGTGATGTGCCGAGTTGCACGGAATCGCAATCAACCCGACGCCGTTCCGGTTCAGCAGATCGATGCCGTCGAGCAGCGCCGGCAACGGATCGGCGCCGCCGTCGATGATCGCGCTCGAGCGGTCCTCGATGTGCGGCAGGTTCGCCACCAGCAGCGGCAGATGCTCCTGGTCGCTGTTCGCATGGGTCAGGCGCACGATCTTGTCCATGAAGTCGACGGTCGCAAGCGGTCCCATGCCGCCAAGAATGCCGATCATTGCCATCAGAGGCTCCTAGATCTTGAGCGGACGCGGGCAGATCACAGAAACAGCCGCCGCATTGCCGATCACGAGCACGAGTGTGCGGAGCATGTCGCAAATCGGATCGACGGCGAGAAACAGGATGAACGCGGCCTCGAACGGCAGGCGCAGATACGCGCAAGTCATGCCCACGAGAGAGACGGTCACGAGACCCGTCATGCCCGCCGACGCGAAGCCCGCGAGCACCGAGGCGAGCAGCACCGTCACCACCTCGACCAGCCCGAGCGAATGCCCGTAGAGCTGCGCGATGAAGAGCGTCGCGCACACGTAATAGACCATCGGTCCCACGCGCAACAGCGAGATCGTGAGCGGCACGAGCAACTCGACGCGCGAGCGCGCGAAACCCAGTCCGTCCGCGAGGCTCTCGATCATGCTCGGCATACAGGCCGCGCTGTTGCGCGTGGCGAGCGCGAGCGCGAACGGCGCGCGCAGCGCGTCGAGGGTTTTGCCGAGGCTGTGGCTCGAGCGCTTCCAGATGATGACGGCCGCGAGCACCAGCAGCAGCGCCGACGCGACGAAGAACGCCAGCACGAACTGCAGCATTGCATGCAGGGGCCCCACGCCCGACTTGCCGAGCTGCGCCGCGCTCATGCAAAAAAGAATCAGCGGCAGCGGGTAGCTAAGCCAGTGCATGAGCTTCTGGCACGCGTGATAGATGGTTTCGAGCGACTGGCTCAGGCCCACCGAGATGCGCTCCGGCACGCGGCCCACTGCCAGGCCGAACAGCAGCGCGAATACGAGCGCCTTCAGCGCATCGCCGTTGGCGAGCGCCGCGAAGATGTTGGTGGGTACAAGGCTCGCGAGCACGTCGGACAAATTCAGCGACTTGGCCGGGAGGTCGGCGCCATACAGGTTCATGACCGTGTCGCTTGTTGAAGTGTCGTTACCAACCATCAGGCCGAAGGTCTGCATCGTCGCCGTCGAGATATTGGCGCCCGGGTGCATGACGAGCAGCACGATCGCACCGACCACGGCGACCGTTGCCGATGCGCCGAGGAACACCGAGATCACGCGCATGAGCAGCCGCGACGTGCCGCCATCGCGAAAGAGCCTCTGCAGGCTGAAAATCACTGCGGAGATCATGAACGGCAATGTCGTCATCTTCAGCAGGTCGACATAAATATCGCCGATGAAGCCGAGCTTTTGCGCCAGGTCCGGCAGAAACAGGCCAAACGCGCCGCCAAGCGCGAGACTGCCGATCACCACCCAAGGGTTGAGAACGAATGCGTAAATCCTGCTGGAATTCATGGTGGTCTCTCTCGTGCTGTTTTCGCAGAGTTTTTCGATTAGTGGTCCGCGGCCTGGAGAACCGCGCTCACGTCGAGCTTGACGCTGCGCTCGGCGAGAAACTGGTTGACGAACGAAAGCAGGGCTGGGTCGTTCACGTTCACGCCGATCGCGAGCGTGTCTTCCAGATCCTGCAGCGTCACTACACGCAGGCGCAGCGAAGCGGTCGGATCAACCTTGAGCACGCGCTTGACTTCGAATTCGTCGCGATAGGCGGCCGTGACTTCCCCCGCGTTGAGCGCCTTGAGTACGTCGTCCCAGGTCGGATAGCTGCGTACCTGTGCATGCGGGAAATTGTTCACGACGTAGCCTGCGTACGACGAGTTCGCCACTACGCCGATAGTGCTGTCGAACGAGCGCACGACCTCGGGCACCGAGCGGCCGTGCGCGAGTTGCGCGAACTTCACGCGGTTGAGCAGCAGCGCGCGATTCAGGCGCAGGTAAGGCGAGCTGAATGCGATCACCGTCGCACGCGTGAGCGTGCGCGAAAGTTTGCTCACCGCGATGTCGGCCTGCCCACGCGCGAGCAGGCTCACGACGTCGTCGAAGGTATGCGCGTCGCGGTTAAAGCGCACCTTCACGTGGAGCTTGTTCGCCATATCGCGTGCGAGATCGATGTCGAGACCTTCGAGCTTGCCGTTGCGTTCCTCGAAGAACGGCGGCTGGTCCACGCTCAGCACTGCAACCACCAGTTCGCCGCGGCCGATGATGCGTGCGAACTCGGGCGTGAGCAGGCGGCCGTCCGGCATCTGGACGAGACCGGTCGACGTGGTGACGGGCGCACTGGCCGGGGCTGGGGCCGGAGCCGCGATCGCGTTCGCGACGACGGGCGCGCTGGGGCTCGCCGGCGTCGCAGCAGCGGTACCGGCTGCGACGGCAAGCGCGGCGCCGGCCAGCGATGCGCCGATCCTGCGCCACAGGGCGCCCATCTGGAGCGCGGTTCGCGAGCCACGCACATCATTGGGCAGAAAAGCGGAAAAGAAAGACGACATGGAATTGGCGGTCTCAAGGAGTCGAAGAAGCGGGTGCGGGTGCAGCGGCCATATCGCCGGTGTCGAGCGACGACTGGGCGGCTGCGCCGGACTGCGGCGCGACGGAAACGACGACGGGCGCGGCGCTCTGCGCGGGCGGGCGGCTCATGCGAGCGCCGATCTCCATACCGAGCAGGAACAGCAGCACGCATAGCAGCAGCGCGCAACTCACGGCGATCGTCACCATGCGCGAAGTCATCGAAAAAACGTATTGCATATCTGTCTCGCCCTCAGGCGGTTAGCGTGGTGAATTGCGCGGGCGCGACGACCTGGATGACGCCGGCCCACATACACATCAGCTTCGAGGAGTTCTGCAGCGCAGGCATCGCGCCGATCGTGACCGTCGGCGAGCCCGGCGCCCACGGCGCGACCGTCGCGGGCACGCATGGCATCGGCGTGAGCGCGCCCAATGCCGCGGCCGTGGCAGCGGCCACCATGGGATTGGCCATCGAGCTGCATTGCCCGAACGGCATGATGTTGACGAGCGGCTTGGAGTCCATGATGTTCGCCGCCGGCGCACCCGCCATCACGCGGTTGAGCGGCAACACCTGCAGCGTCGCGGGCGCGGCGCCGAAGCTGCACTGGAGCGTTGCGCCCGAAGTCACCTGAATTCCCATGTCTACCCTCTCACCCACTTTTCCAGTTGCTTGACGATGCGCGGCCCACGCGCGGCGTCGCCGTTTGCCACGGATGCGTCGAGCGCTCGCCAGTCGCCTTGCGGCTTACCCAGGCGATAGACGCGCTCGTGTGTCGCGGTCCCGTCGGGTGCGTAACGGCGTGCAGTGCCGTGCAGCAGGTCCGCCTGGTACGGCAGGCTCTGCGCGAGCGTGCCGTCGGCGGCATACTCGCGCGTCTCGCCTTCGAGCCTGCCTTTCGCAAAGCGCGCGCGTCGTATCACCACACCGTCATGCAGGAAGAGCGCATCGCGTTCGAGCTTGCCAGCCTCGTAGGTCATGCGCGACGTCACGAGACCGGAGGGTGCGTACGTCGTGCTCTCGCCGTGCAGCACGCCTGCCACGTATTGCTGCCTGCCCGCGAGGCGCCCGTCCTGATACACCGACATTGCGCCATCGAGCTGGCCCATGCGGTACTGCGCTTCCTGCACGGGCCGCCCCTGCGCGTCGAACGTGCGCAACATGCCGTCGAGCAGGCCGAACGCGTAGCTCGCGCGCAGCAGCGCACCTCCGTTCGGGGCGTACTGCACGCTCTCGCCGTGCGGCACACCGTTGACGAGCTCGGCGCGGCTCACGATGCGGCCCGCGTCATCGTGCGTCTCGACCACCGTCGGCTGGACGGCCTCGGCGGACCCGGCGACGGACAACACGGCGGTAGCAGGCATAGGTGCGGACATGGCGTTCCTCAATTGAGCTGGACAATGCCGCCCTTGAGCGCGAGCTGGCCGCCGCCGTCGACCGTCTGCTGCGCCGACGCCTTGTGCGAAACCGTCATGCCCTCGGTGCTCAGCGTGGTCGTGGCCTTGCTCGAGTGCGTGGTGCCGGCTTCACTCGCGAACGACGAGCCCGCCTTGATACTCACCGAGCCGGTCACCTCGATTACCAGATTGCCACCCACCTTCAGCGTGTAATTGCCGTTGACCGTATGCGCGTGATCGCCCGTCACGCTGTGCGTGAGCTTCGCGTGATTCGTGTGCGTTTCGTCGCCTGTTACGTCGAGCGTGCGTTTGCCCTTCACGGTGTGCGACTCGTTGCCCTTGCTCACCGAGATCGTGCGATTGCCCTGCGTCACGGTGTGCGTTTCGTCGCCGGCCTTCACGGTGGTCGAAAGAGCGTTCTCGATCTCGACTGTCATGTCCTTCTGCGCGTGGAAGTACAGCTGTTCCGAATCGAGCTTGTCCTCCATGCGAATCTCGTTGCCAGCCGTGCCTTTCTTCGACGAGCGGGAGCGCATCACGCTCTGCGTCTGGTTCGCCGGCAGCGTGACGGGCGTCGCGTTCTCTCCGTTGTAGACACACCCGGTGACGAGCGGCCGGTCCGGATCTCCATCCACATAGCTCACGACGACTTCCTGCCCCACACGCGGCAGGAACAGGTGCCCCCAACCCGGCCCGGCCACCGACTGCGCCACGCGCACCCAGCAGGAGCTGTTCTGGTCGGCCTCTTCTGTGCGATCCCAGTGGAACTTGACCTTGATACGGCCTTGCGCGTCGGTCCAGATTTCCTCATCGGTGGAGCCGACTACTTTCGCCGTGTGCGTGCCCGCCACGAGCGGCCGGGGCGTCGCGAGCGGCGCGCGAAACGGCACGGTGACCGGAAATACCTCGAATTCGTTGCTGTAGGCGGTATTCGAAGCCGTATGCCGCACCGAGCGCGCGACATAGCTCACGTTGAGCGAACTGTCCGGATGCCCGCCGAGCGTGAACGTGGTGCCGGCGGCGAGGCCGTAGTACCCGCTGGCGCCCTGCCCCACCTGCTGCGTGACGTTGTGCGCTTCGAGTTGAGTGGTCGATAGATGGGTCGCCTGCCCGGCCGTGGCCACACGGCCGGGAAACGTATAGCGCGCGCCGGTCGGCAAGCTCGACGAACCCTTCGACGATGAAATCATCGTCGCCGGCTTGGTGTAGTCGTAGTCGCTGACGATGTGCTCGCCGGGTATGACGCCCCGCGCCATCGCGAACGAATCGAGTCGCTTCGCGCTGCTGGCGGTATTCGCGTCGGCGTCGAAATACAGGTTGCCGGCAGGGGTTGCGTCGTGAGCGGAAGGGTCGTCGGCGAGCACCATCGTGTGCGCACCGTCCGCGAACGTGAAGAAATAGAAAATACCTTCCTCTTCCATCAGCCGCGAGATGAAGTGAAAGGCGCTTTCATCGTACTGAACGCAGTATTCGCGCACGCCATAGGCGCTGCTGCTCTTCGTGCGGTCCTCGAAGGTGACGCCGAACGTGCCCAGCACGCTCTTGATGATGTCGAGCGCCGACTGGTTCTGCCAGATCACGCGGTCCCGCCCGAGCGTGAGCAGCCATAGGCGCGGCGCAAGCTCCGCCGAATAGAAGCCGTGCTGCGCGTCCGCTCCCGCATGTGCGAAGCGCGTCACGATGCCGTTGAAATACCTTGCGACACCGCTCTGGTCCTTGAGCGTCACCGTCACGCTTTTGCCGACGATCTCGTCGGGAGCGAGCGCCTTGTTCGTCGAACGCATCCGCAGATCGAAGCTGAATAGCTCCGAGATTGCTTCATGGCCTCCAAAGCCGTCGAGCAACAGCACGTCCGCGCCGAACGGCGTCGAGACCGATGCAAACCAGTTCGACTGGCTGGGCGTCGACATGCGCTTACGCCTCCTCGCTGGAGAGGAAGCGGAACTCGATCGCGCCGGTCGGAGTCAGCGCGAGATGCACGCCGCCAAATGGTTCGGAAATCGAAATGCGCTCGAGGACCTGGCGCGCGAGCTCCGGCAGCACGGACTGCGTGAGGATGTGGTCCACATTGCGCGCGCCGCTATCCACTTCTTTGCAGCGCTGCGCGATCAGCGTGGCCACGTCATCGTCCCACGTGAGGCCAGCGTGATGGTTGCGCTCGAAGCGCTGCGCGAGCCGTTCGAGCTTCAGGTTCACAATCGCGTTGATCTGCGCGTCGCCGAGGTGGTAGTAAGGCACCAGCACGAGCCGCCCCAGAAAAGCCGGGCTGAACTGCCGCAGCAGCGCCGGGCGCAGCTTCTCGATCAACTCGTCGGGCGGCGGGCGGCGGCCGCCCCGGCTCGCTTCGGTGATGACATCCTGCGCGGCGTTCGAGGTCAGCAGAATGAGCGTGTTCTTGAAGTCGATCGGCACGCCTTCGCCGTCTTCCATCACGCCCTTGTCGAACACCTGGAAGAACAGCTCCAGCACGTCGGGGTGCGCCTTCTCCATTTCATCGAGCAGCACGACGCTATACGGTCGGCGGCGCACGGCCTCGGTGAGCACGCCGCCACGTCCGTAGCCGACATATCCCGGCGGCGCGCCCTTGAGCCCGGACACGCTGTGCGCCTCCTGAAACTCCGACATGTTCACGGTGATCATGTTGCGCTCGCCGCCGTACAGCATGTCCGCGAGCGCGCACGCTGTCTCGGTCTTGCCCACGCCGCTCGGCCCGACGAGCAGGAACACACCCACCGGCTTGCCCGGATCGTCGAGATCGGCGCGGAACGTGCGCACGCGGCGCGCGATCGCGTCGAGCGCTTCGTCCTGGCCGACTACGCGCTCGGCAAGCTTGTCCTGGAGATACAGCACGGTGTGCAGCTCGTCGGCGAGCATGCGGCCAACGGGGATGCCGGTCCAGCCCGAAATGACCTGGGCCACCGTCTCCGAGTCCACGCATACGGGCACCATCGGCTCGTCGTTCTGCATGGCTTCAAGGCCTTTTTCGAGGCGCGAGAGATTCACCGCGAGCGATGCGGCATCCTCGCCATCGGCCGCGCTGTCCGGGTCCGACAGATAGCCGCGAATCTTCTTGCGCCACGCGAGGATCTCCTCCACTGCGCGCTTTTCGGTGGCGAGCTTGTCGGTGAGGCGCGAGCGCTGCGCGCGCGCGTCGTCGAGCTGCTTCGTAGTCACGGCGATGGCGTCAGCACGATCGGCCCCCGTGGCCGCCTCGTGGCGCAGGATGCGAAGCTGGTGCTCGGCCGCTTCGATCGTGCGGCCAAGCGCCTCGATTTCCTCGGGCGTGCCGCTTTGGCCGATCGCCACGCGGGCGCACGCCGTGTCGAGCACGCTGATCGCCTTGTCCGGCAACTGGCGCCCGGAGATGTAACGATGCGACAGCTTCACGGCGTCGCGCACCGCGTCGTCGAGGATTTCCACGCCGTGGTGCTCTTCGAGTTTCTGCACCATGCCGCGCAGCATGTCGATCGCGACGGCCTCGCTCGGCTCCTCGACCTTGACCACCTGAAAGCGCCGCGCCAGCGCCGGATCGCGTTCCACGTATTTCTTGTATTCGGCCCACGTGGTCGCGGCGATCGTGCGCAGCTCGCCGCGCGCGAGCGCCGGCTTGAGCAGGTTGGCTGCGTCGCCCTGGCCCTCGCTGCCGCCCGCGCCGATCAGCTGATGCGCCTCGTCGATGAACAGGATGACCGGCACCGGCGACGCCTTCACTTCCGCAATCACCGACTTGAGCCGATTCTCGAACTCGCCCTTCACGCCCGCGCCTGCCTGCAGCAGCGCAAGATCGAGCGAGCGCACCGACACGTTGACGAGCGCGGGCGGCACGTCGCCCTGCACGATGCGCTGGGCGAAACCCTCGACCACGGCTGTTTTGCCCACGCCCGCTTCACCCGTGAGAATCGGGTTGTTCTGGCGGCGGCGCAGCAGCACGTCGATCAACTGGCGGATTTCAGCGTCGCGTCCGCGAATCGGATCGATCTTGCCTTCGCGCGCGAGGCCGGTCATGTCGACGGTGTACAGCTCCAGCGCCGACTTGCGGCCGCTCCCGCCAGCGCCGCCCGCGATGTTCGGCATCGCACCCGCCTCTCGCGCCACAGACGATGCGGGCGCGGACGCCGCGCCAGGCTGCGCCGCTTCGGAGTCCTGGCCGGGCATGTGCGAGCCGCCCGCATCTTCGGACGAGCCCGCGAGAATCGCCGCGAGCCGGTCACGCAGGGCCGCGCGCGGGAAGTTGAGCAGTGCGGGGGCCGATTCGAGCAGCATGCCGCGCAGAGTATCGACTTCGAGCAGCGCGAGAACGAGCGTGCCCGAGCGGATCTGCTGCTCGCCGAGCAGCATCGAGCTGAGCAGCCACGCTTCCTGGAAGAGCGGCGAAAAGTTCGGCGAAAGCGCCGGCGTGCGGCCATTGCCGCGCTTGAATCCATCAACGGTCTTCTGCAGCTGCGCGGTCAGCGTTTCGGGCTTGACGGCGAAGTGCGCAAGAATGGCCTTGAGGTCCGGCGCATCGGATTCGAGCAGCGTGAGCAGCAGATGCTCGACGTCGACGTTGTAATGCGTCTGTCGCACGCACAGCTGCGCGGCCTGTTCCATCGCGAGCTTGCATTCCGGATTCAGCCGGCTCAACAGCGTGCGAATATCGATATCCATGCGCGGATTCCTTAGTGAACCTTCGGCGCGGGCGCGGCGGCCTCGCTCAGCGCGAGGCGCACCGGTGCCGGTGCGTGAGTGGTATGGCGCGAGCCGCCCAGCCATGTCGTCCAGCCGAGGCGGGACGCGCGCGGGCCACCGACTTCGCAGGCGGTGGTTTGCGACGCGAGATGCAGCACGAACTGCACGTCGAAATCCTGCTGCAGATACGCGCGAATGAGCCACGCGGCGAGCGCGTGATCGGCGCCGCCGGGCAAAAGCGCCTCGAAGCGCGCCCTGGTCAGGCCGGGGAACTCGAGGCAGATGCCGCTCGCCTGGTCCCACGTGCGGCGCCCGAGCACGGCCACACCGGTGAGCCGCGCAGCCCCCGCGCGCCCGAGGCGCAGCGAGTCGGCGCGGTCGACCTCGCGCCAGCCGCCGACGAATTGCGCGCCGCGCACTTCGAGCCCGAGGCGGTCGGCAAGCATCGCGATGAGTCCCGTCATCGAGCGTGGCGCGGCGCTCAGCAGCCCTGCGTGGCGCAACCACAGCCGCGCGTCACGCGGGCCGCGCATGCCGTCGCGCAGGCCCAGATTGCTGAGCGCGTCGAGAGAGGCCGCGATCGCGCTCGCGTGTGGCGAGCGCCAGTTCAGCCCCGGCGAGTGCTTCTTGCGACTGCGATACAGGAACGACAGAAAGCGGTGATTGAAGATGTCGAGCAGGTCCGCCGTCGCCGTGTCGCGCTGCGCGCGGCGCTCCAGCACGAGTTCGGTGTACGCCATTGGCAGCGGGCCGTTGGCGCCCGCGAGCGTAAGCACGGGCGTGGACAGCGTCCAGGTTGCGCGCGGCGCGTACGACACACTGGTGCCAGCGGGCATGCCGTCCGGTTGCGCCGCCGTCTTCTCGCGCACGCTGTGGACGTCGCTCGGCTCGAATGCAAGCGACACGTGGCCGGTGAGGCGGACCGCCTCGCCCAGCCCATTGCCACGGCCGAGCGCACGCGCCCACGGCGCGGCTCGCTCCAGCAGACTGATCGCCTGGAACAGATCAAAGCGCTGCGGATTCGCCTTGAGACGCGCGATCAGAGCAGCTGCTGGCAGCCTGTCATCGGCTCCCATTGCTTCCATATCTCGTCTCCACGGCGCACCACCAGCCGTACAAAGGAATTGACCGACGTGTACATCGCGAAGAAGCGCGCGAGCACGGCCCCCAGCAGCAACGGCGAGCCGCCCACGAAGGTCTCGGGATCGAACTCGACGGCGACCTCGGTGCCGCGGCAATAGCCGCGCCATGCGTCGCTGCCGACATGTGCGGTCGCGCTGCGGGCCTCCACGCTGCGGATGCCGCGAATCTGGTCCTGCTCGCGCGTGCTGTCGGAGGCGAAGAGCCGCAGCATTTCCTGCAACTGTGCGCGGCCCGTCGCGCCGCTCACGAGCGACTGATAGTTGAGCGTGAGCAGCGAGATCAGCCGCCATAGCGTTTCGCTGCCGAGTGCAGGGCTGCGCTGAGCGGTCGGCTCGTAAAGGCAGCGCACGCGCACGTTCTGCGAGACCTTCTCGATCAGCATGCGAGCGCCTACTGGCACCTGTTCGGCAAGACGGCGATTCGTGCACAGCACGTTCGCGTAGATCACGGGTGCGCCGGGATCGGCTAGCACGTTGGCCGAATCGACGAAACTCACGAACATGTCCGTGCCCTGCACGTTCTCTCGCAGGCTATGCTCCCGGCGCGCGGACCAGAACACGGTGTCGCCATCGGCCTCGACGTGATCGATGGCCGAAAAGCACGGCACCGCCGCCTCGGCGCCAAGAGTCGGATGCGACGCGACGACGGACTCGATCGAGTGAATCTCCGTGATCGACTCGCGCCGCTGGTCCGCAACGAGGCGGTACTCATAGTGACGGTGATCCACGACGATCGGCTCGCTCGTCTGCGAGAACAGGTTGATGACGGGCGCGCAGCCGAGCTGGAAATGCCCCGCGTGCAGCATGCCGAGACCGCGCGGAGTGCGGTTCAGATGCAGCACGATCTCGCAACGGCGGCCCTTGCCGAGCCGCCCTTCGAGATGGTGCAGATCGAAAAAATGAAACTTGCGCGGAAACGCGAAGTATTCCTGCATCAGCGCATACGCGGGCTGCGCGTGGCGTGGGCGCGGTAGCACGTCGTCCGCTTCGCCATAGCCCACTTCGCGCCACGCGCGCGCGGGCAGCAACGACGGCGCCCTTGCGCCTTCCGGTCGCACCGAGACGTCCGTTACACCCGACACCAGCAGTTCGTAGAGCGGCATCGTCACCATCCAGTCGCCGTGGAGGTGCAGGCGAAGTTGCCTGATTTCCAGCTCTGCGAAGTCGACGCCCTCTGCGCATTCCAGCGTGAGACGCAGCGTGGCGTCTTCGCCGAACGCGGCATGGCGGATGCCAATCGGCCATAGCACCGTATCCCACGCCGTGCGAAAGCGACACGCGTCGCCCGTTTCCGTGCGGGCCTGCAGCCCCGTGTGACGCGGCACGGCAAAACCGGCCGTCACCTTGCCCTGGGTCGGATCGAGGTCGAACTGCGCGACCGTCATCGACGGTACGGGTTGCACGAGCGTCGGGCACACGTTCTCGAGCAACGCTGAAGCGACCTGCGGGAACTCCTGGTCGAGATCGCGATGCACGCGCGCGGCGAGAAATGCGGTGGCCTCGACGAGACGCTCAGTATGCGGGTCGAGCGACTCGGTGCCGTGCAGCGCGAGACGCGAAGCGATTTTCGGGTAGCGACGCGCGAACTCCGCACCTTGCAGACGCAGGTACGAAAGCTCGCGTTTGTAGTATTGGAGGATGTCGTCTGCCGGCATGTGAGCTTGAGTGCTTGCCTCACGCCGCGACGAGCGAATGGCCGTTGGCGGCCAGCTCGAATGCCACGTGCGTGACGCTTGGGCCAGCACGCATTTGAGCACTGATGGTCAGGATTGCCCGCTGCGCGTGCGCAGCGGAGAAGGCAAACGCAACCTCGACATTGGCGAGGCGCGGCTCGAACAGCGAAATAGCCCGCCCGATCGCTGCGGCTATCAGATCACGGTCCGGTCCCGAATGCAGCGACCGGTCCGAAAAATCGGGCACGCCGTAATCGATCACGCTCCCGTCGCTTTCGGCAAATTCGTCGAACGTCAAACGAGAGCGTGTATTGAGCAGTCGCGTGAGTTCACGCGCGATCGACGCCCGCAGCCCGTCTTCGCCGGGTAGCTGCGCCTCGCCGCTGGCGGCGAGGCGATCGAACAATGGCATCGGTGAACCGATTACGATTGCGGGCATCAAGCAAAAGCTCCGGGTGTCACCGACCGAAAAGCTCCAGACTCCGCCGGCGGTGCGCAGTTGAGAATCAGGAAGCCGACACCGTAATAGGCTTGTTCGCGGCCAGATCCCAGCCGAACGACGCGGTACCCTTCTTCGTCGAGTCGACGTTTTGCTGCGTGTACGTGGTCGTGATCTTCGAGAAGTTGATCGTCACGTTATCCTGCGATTCGCCGGAGCCCGAAGTCGTGATCGCCGAGATCATCGCGTCGCTGAGCGTGTACTCGATCAGCGGCATGAACTTGCTGTTTTCGTTGCGCCCGATCGAAATCTTGGCTTCCCCGAGCTTCGTGCCACCGGCGCAAGCTGCGTAAAGCGCCGGCGTGGACTGGTCGGTTGCCTTGTTGACGTTAAATTCCATGAAGTTCGGACGACCGAGCGTACGTTCCGTGCGGCCCACGTCGTTGTTCATCTGCATCGTGACGCCGAGCGAGTACGAATACAGGACGATATGTTCGGTCGCGCCCTCCAGTGTCGAATTACCCTTGATGTCCTTAATCTGCAGCAGAACGGTATCCATAGCTGTCTCTTCTCAATAGGTGATCAATTCATCTCGTGTGTGCGGCTTGCGCCGCACACACGAGCATCAGGCCGCCGCTGCCGGCAGTTCCGCGACGAGACGGATCGATGCCGTCAGTTCTTCCATCTGGAAATGGGGCTTCAGGAAGCAGGTCGCGCGATACGCGCCTGGCTTGCCCTGCACCTCCGTCACGTCCACGCGTGCCTCGCCGAGCGGGAAGCGCGCCTTCTGTTCGTGCGAAGCCGACGGATTGATCAACACGTAGTCCGCAATCCAGTTGTTCAGATACGCCTCGACATCGCCGCGCGACTGGAAGCTTCCCACCTTGTCACGCATCATCACTTTCAGATAGTGCGCGAAGCGTGAGGCTGCGAGAACGTACGGCAAGCGCGCCGAAAGCTGCGAGTTAGCGTTGGCTGCGTCCTTGTTGTACAGCTTCGGGCGGTTGGTCGTCTGACCGCCGAAGAACGTCGCGAAGTTCGATCCCTTCGAGTTGACGAGTGCAATAAAGCCAAGGTCATTCAGCTCTTTCTCGCGACGGTCGGTGATCGTCACTTCCGTCGGGCACTTGAGGACGACATCGCCTTCGTCGGTCTTGTACGCGTGCGCGACCATGTTCTCCACCTTGCCGCCGCCTTCGACGCCACGAATGGAGGTCGCCCAGCTGTACTTCGCGAATGCGTCGGTAATGCGCAGGCCGAGCTGGTAGGCGGAGTTGGCCCACAGGTACTTGCTGTGATCGCTGCCGTCGACGTCTTCTTCGAAGTTGAAGTTCTCGACGGGTTTCGTCTTCGCGCCATACGGCAGGCGCGCAGCGTACGAAGGCAGCACGAGCGACACATAGCGCGAATCTTCCGAGTCGCGGAAGGAGCGCCAGCCGGCAAGTTCGGCACTCTCAAAGGTCTTCGAGAGGTCGCGCGTCACACCGAGGTCCGTGAACGACTTCAGGTCGAACAGGCTCGGGGCCGCCGCCGCAATGAACGGGGCATGCGCCGCAGCGGCTACCTTCGAGATGCGCTCCAGCAGTGCGATGTCCTGCGGATGACGACCGAACGAGTAGTCGCCAATCAGCATCGAGAACGGATGGCCACCGAACGTGCCGTATTCCTCTTCGTAGATCTTCTTGAAGAGCGCGCTCATGTCGTGATCGACTGCGGTTTCGAGGTCCTTGAGCAGGTCCTTCTTCGTCACGTTCAGGAGACGCAGCTTCAGGCGCGGGCCCGTTTCCGTGCCATAGACCATGTCGTGCAGGCCGGTCCACGACGCTTCGAGCGTCTGGAACGCTTCGTCGTGCATGATCGCGTTGAGCTGATCCGAGAGCAGCTTGTCGATCTCGGCGACGCGCTCATTGATCATTGCGACGACGCTCTTGTCCGGGCTCGTGCGCATGCCTTCGTCGAGGATCTGTGACGCGAGCTGGCCGATCAGTTGCTTCGCGTAGCCGCTTTGCGAGGGCTCGACGGCCATGTTGCCTTCGTGAACGATGCGCTCGAGCAGACTCAACTCGGCGCCAGCCGAGGCGTCGAGGGTCTGGGCTTCGCTACCGGCTGCGCCGGCTGCAGTAGTGCTTTCCATGTGAATCACCTTTGAAAGTTCATTGCGCCCACTACTGGGCGGTTTGGGTCTCGCCCGTTATGCCAGTTACGCCAGTCGTGGCTTATTCAGCCGGTGCGTCACCTGCGGCCTCGGCCGCGGGTGCGTTGCTGGCTTGAGCCTGGCTTTGAACTTTCTTGAGTTCTTCGCTGCTCTGCACGATGCGCTCGAGCATCGAATCGAGTTCGTCGTTGCCGTCGAGTTTGGCGAGCAGATCACGCAGTTGCTGACGCGCTTCGAGCAGCTTCGCAAGGCGCGGCACCTGATTCACGATGCTTTCCGGGTGGAAGTCCTCGAACTTTTCGAACTTCAACTCGACCTTGATATTGCCTTCGCCCTTCATCGTGTCCGGCACGGAAAGGTCGAGTCGCGGGCGGATTTTGCCCATGATCTCGTCGAAGTTGTCACGGTCGATATCGACCAGACGGCGCTCCTTGAGCTTGGGCAGCGGCGTAGCCGGATGCCCCGAAAGGTCCGCCAGCAGGCCGACCACGAGCGGAAGCTCACGCTTCTCGACCGCATCGCCGACTTCGACGTCGTAGGTGATCTGGACACGCGGCGGACGGTTACGCCCCACCCATTTCTGCAAACTGTTCGACATGGATCTCTCCGGAGATGCTTGACTATGAGGACAACGAACGCTGGCGCCCGCTTCGTTTGCGAGCGTATGGCACAAGGTACAAAAGTCTGTCGAAGAGCGCGCAGGATCACGCTCGCAGCATGTGCGCGAGCAGAACCCCGCTGACGGGTTGTCGTCAACGTGAGCGCCTTTCTTTAGTTTTCTTTGAATCAGGCTACCCACTGCAGGGCTGGGCGAACCTGCGCGGATGGCAGGCTACCGTCTAGAGCGCTGGTAGCAGTTCTAGCGCTCGTCCCCCGCGGTTTCCGCTGGACCATGAACACTACCTTGGTCAGGGGTAATGGCCCTTGAAGAAGAAACCGTGACTTGCTTGTCAGGCCAACCTGGTCTCACACACGATCGGTGCATGCTGGTCGGCCTAAAAATTCAGGCAGAATTAGAACACAGACTTTTTACAGCTACAAGACAGTTATCTGGCAATCGGTTGGGGCTAGCGGCGCCGCCAAAGAGAGCGTTATTGAAAAGCCTGGGCGACTCGCGTCATAGTGCGATGAACGTAGACAGTCTTTGTCCAATTAGCCCTTTCCGCACCTGCCAGCCGGATTCCGAACGTTCGTTTCCACCGACGATCATGCCCCGGCGCGAATCAAAAGATAATCGCGATAGCAAACATCCGAAAAAAGTATCGATTATCTGAAATCGAAAATTGCAGGGCGCGCCTACAGATGGCTCGACAAGGTCTCACCAGTCAAAAAATAGATCATTTGAAATTTGCGTTCGTGACGAAAAACAGAAAACTGATACCTGCGAGTGCCGCAACCCGACCGGGTTGCGCCTCCCCTGTCCCATATTCGGCAAGCCTGACAGCGGCAGTGCAATCGCACCCTACCCGCCACGACCCAAAGCTTTAGAAAGTTTTCCATCCGCAAGTATTCGGTAACGTAGCGGAAATGAAAGTTGGTGTAGGAAATAAAAAACGTATCCAAAAAGTTATTAACGGATGCTACTAACATTCGTCCAGGATCGAGGGCTAGTCATGACGATAATCGGACAATGATTGCTGCCGTCGGGAAGTCTTTCCATACCGGCACCCCGTTCGAGGGAAGCGTTCTTCTTGATAATTGACCGCCTTCATTGCGAGTGGCTGGCCTGTGGCTCCCCATCCTATACGCAATCCTCGCACTTCCGTGTTTGAAATTCGTTGCTTTCCTACATATTGCTTTCACTTTCTTTCTATAAAATAACGGACAGTAGAATTCAGCAACGTGCCCCATGGCGTGCGTCCCGAGCCTGACCTCGCACCGCGTTCTGCCTGGCATTGCAGGTGCGGCTTTTGTTCCCGATGTGAAGGATGGCTTGGAGCAGCAGAGGCACAGCCTCTTCTGCCGCGACAAACAACGGCACTGCGATACAAAGAATGGGCGGCAAAATGCTCCGCAGATCTTCCAGCCCGCGCCCGACCCTCGACCAGGATCGACGCCAGAAGATGCATTTCGCAAGTAATTGAACGAGGCATTTCCCGCTAGTTCGACGGGAATGCAGTCGCGTTTTGTGAACGCGTAGGAGTGTCGAAGAGCTGCCCTCAATATTGGCGAACTGCGGGGCCGCCGCATGCAAGCACGCTATGGCCATCTCCCAAGGCTAAGCGTAAGGAGGCTATCGAAGATGCTCTCGAAGAACGGAGAAGCCGGCTTGATAACGCGATTTTTCACGAGGCGACACGCATGATTTCGGGTGGCGAGCGATCCACCATCGATAAGCAGATTCGCAGCTTCCACAGAATGCGGCGGCGGCAGCTTTGTGGAGATCGGCCATTGCCGACGCCATTCGGCCGCCATGCGTCTGCAGCTCGCCGCTTTGCTGTCGCGATGCGGTGCATTCGAATGTCGGCTTCCCGGAACTGCGAACGAGTCTTGACGACCCGATGGAGCCGCTCGGAAAAGATTTACCACCGTCCGCTCCGGGAGCGACATGAGACGACCGCGGATAACGCGTCGGCCTTTATCTCGTCGGCCATCACGGAAAGTGGCGGATCGCTGACGCGGTCCGACCATACCGCGACCCGACGGCGTGACTCGGAAAACGTTGGGAGAGCACTCCAAACCGATGCAGACGCATCCGTTGAATTAGCAGACACCTCGTCGACGACCCACAGAATTCGAATTCAGGAAAACAGGTCAGTCAGCCTTAGGCACGCACGCTCGATGCAGCCGATGGAAAGTCTTCACGGCGCTCCGCCCATTTCAGGATCGCGTCCAGTGCCGGGCACAGCGCCTGCCCCCAATCGGTCAGGCGGTAGTCCACCTTCGGCGGCACCTGGTGATAGACCGTGCGCGTCACAATGCCGTCCTCTTCGAGGCGGCGTAGCTGCTGGGCAAGCATCTTCTGCGTGATGCCTGGGATCAGCCTCTCGAGGTCCGAAAAGCGTCGCACCTGACCACCGAAAAGGTGAAACAGGATGACCAGCTTCCAACGTCCTTCCAGCAGCTTGAATGCGGCTTCGACGTCGATCGCAGCGGTCGTGGGAGTGTAGGCTTTTCGGTTGGGCACGGGCTTACTTACTTTTTAGTGCGTTCTTGCGATGTGGTAACTATAGCGCCATCATTGGGACATGCAAACGTGACTTTCAGGAGAAGTCCGATGAACATGACCCTGCCCCCGCCACTGGATGTCTATCTGAACGCGGAAGCCACCAGCGACACCGCTCCTCTCGCGAACTGCTTCGCTGCCGATGCCGTCGTGCGCGACGAGGGCCGCACTATCGAGGGGCTCGAAGCCATCCAGGCCTGGAAGAAGGACGCCAAAGCCCGGTACCAATACAACGTCGAGCCGTTGGACCTGTCCCAAGATGGCGCCGCCGTGACGATGCGCGCCAGGCTCACCGGCGCCTTCCCCGGTAGCCCGGTCGAGCTGACCTACACGTTTGTCCTGGCCGGCGGCAAGATCGCGTCTCTGGAGATTCACTGATGAGCGCCGCACTCGAACTTCAGGGCCTTCGGGCGCTTGTCACAGGCGGGACCAAAGGAGTCGGTAAAGCCGTTGTCGCGCACCTTTGCGAGGCCGGCGCGAACGTCCTTGCGACGGCACGTTCGCGTCCCGATGACCTTTCCGAAGAAAGGTTCATCGGTGCGGACATCACGACGGCCGAGGGCTGTAAAACCATTGTCGACGCCGTGCTCGAACGGCTCGGCGGCGTCGATATAATCGCGCACGTGGCGGGTGGCTCATCTGCGCCGGCGGGTGGCTTCAGGGTGCTCGACGACGACGAATGGAACAAGGCATTGAGCCTGAACCTGTTCGCGGCAGTGCGCATCGATCGCGCGCTGTTGCCCTTGATGGTCGAGCAGCGCTCGGGCGTCATCGTCCACGTCACGTCGATCCAGCGGCAGTTACCGTTGCCGGAGGCCACGATTGCCTATGCCGCCGCCAAGGCTGCCCTGTCGAACTACAGCAAAGCCTTGTCCAAGGAAGTCAGTCCGAAAGGCGTTCGGGTCGTGCGCGTCTCCCCGGGCTGGGTCGAGACGGATGCCGCCGCGAGTTTCGTTGCTGAGATCGCCCGGCAGAACGGCATCGACACGGAAGGCGCCCGCAAGATCATCATGGATTCGCTCGGGGGCATTCCGCTCGGCCGGCCATGCTCTCCCCGAGAAGTCGCAGAACTCATCGGTTTCCTCGTCTCCGCGCGGGCCAGCGCCATCACCGGCACTGAGTACGTCATCGACGGCGGAACCGTTCCGACTGCGTGATCTGAGCCGCTTGTCGGTGGACGTCGACGTGCTTGGCGTACGCGAAGCGCGTTTCGCAGTTAGCTGTTCGCGGTTCCCGGTCAGGCGCCGATGTTCATCGCTTCGATCTCCTTTTCCATGTCGCGCGCGAGACTGATCTTTGCGAGTAGAAGAAGGTTGATCAGGCTATGGCAGCAAGAATCAAAACGCACTTCATCGTCTGAGGTACCCTGTTCGTTGAAGGCAGAAAAAGTTGTTTGCGCAAGCGGATCTGACACGTCAGCTTCAGGTCGGTCGTGCAATCCGATGAGACGTTCGGGAACCTCGGCAAACCGTGGCCGGTCAGTATTTTCATTTGAAACGTCGAGAGCAGATTCGGGTCCGCGATCGCCGCTTACGGTCCGCGCCACTCTCAGACCAACAAGATTCATCCTGCGTGCGGTTCCAACGACGAGGCGTGGCCCCGTGCTTGCGAGAGCCATCGCCATTGCCGAGCCCATCGCTCCCAAACCAAGTATCGCAACGGTTGTCGGCTTTGCTCGCCCTGACATCGGTGCATGTGCGGATCCATCTGTTCGTCGCGACCGTTTGTGCCTGGAGCGCTTTATGCATACGGATTGGTCGAGACATAGTTCACTTACCGACACGCGTCACCACTAATGACATGCCGGCGGACGCCGTAGCGGTCCGCCGCAGAGCAATATCCAAACATGCCCAGAAAGAGGGGCGGATCTATGCGCCCCTCCACTGACGTTAATGGCAGCATGCTTAGAGCGTGAATCCACCGTCAATAGTAATGCTGGCGCCCGTTACATAGCGAGCATCAGCGCCTACGAGGTAGGCGATCAAGCCTGCAATCTCCGAGGGGTGGCCAATGCGCTTGAGCGGGTTCATTTCGGCGAGAACTTCCTTCGATCCGGCGGTCATGTCGGTTTCGGTCGGGCCTGGCTGGATATTGTTGACAGTAATGCCTCGCGACGCGAGATCTAGCGCCACGCCCTTGACCATGCCGGCGACTGCAGTTTTCGTCAGTTGATAGACGCTGAATCCCGGTGTGCGAGTATGCAGTGCAACGTTGCTACCAATCGTGACAATACGAGCGCCGTCATTGAGATGAGGTACCGACGCTTGGATGGACAGGAAAACACCACGAACGTTTACGTTCAGCATCTGGTCAAGATCTTCCAGGCTCACGGCATCAACGGTCCCCGGTCGCAGGATGCCAGCGTTTACCACAACGGCATCAAGATTTCCAAAACGGGCAGTGGCCTCCCCTACAGCCCGCCGGATCGCTGTCGGATCTGCGCTATCCGCTTGGATGGCGAGACTACCAACCCCGTTTGCCGCAATTGCGTCAGCCAGCGCAGTTGCCTTATTCGTGCTGCTCGCGAATGTGAACGCGACGTTGAAACCTTCCTGAGCGAGGCGTTCGACCGCAGCAGCGCCGATACCTCGCGAGCCGCCGAAAACCAAAGCAGTCTTCGGAGAGGCTTTTTGTTTTTGCATGGTCTTTCCTTTGTTGATCGTTTAGTCAATAACTAGCCAAAAAAGCTCCCGTCATGGCCATCAATAAATGACGCATACGGGAGCGTCTATGCCGCCTTCAGGCGACCAACCACAAAATCTTCTTGCTTATGCAAGTCCACCATCGTCGCTCCCGCACGGGCAGCCAGCTGCAGACCGCTCATCGTGGTCATGAGCCGCAGATGCCGACTATGTTGTTACCCGAGCCGTTGACGGTGCCGCTGGAATTGCCGGCGCACTACGGTGCCCACTCAGACATGCCTCGGGCGGCGCCTATCAGGCGTCGATGAACGAGACGAATTCGTCGACTTCCAGCTTATGAAGCACCATGTTGTTCTCTGGAATGCTGTTGTCCGCGTAACCGAGCGACATGCCCGCCACCACCATTTCTCCTTCGGGAATGTCGAGGCCCGCGCGCAGGACGGCAGATTGCAGCGACCAGATCTGCTGGGGGCAGGTGTCCAAACCTTCGGCTCGCGCGGCCAGCATGATGTTCTGAAGGAAGCAGCCGTAGCACAGGAAGCTCGCCCATTCGAGGCGCCGGTCCATTGTGAAGATGAGCCCCACAGGCGCATCGAAGAACCGGAATTGACGCTCCACGTCCCGCCTGCGTCCGACTATGTCGCTCCGATGCACACCTTGGGCATCGCCCAGCGTGCCGCGGAATGTATTGAAGCGGGACGAAAAAGGCGCCGGCAGTTCTTCGGGAAAGAACGGATACTCCGGAACCAGTTTCTCGGGGCCGGCGCGGTAGGCTTCAACGGCCGCATTGGAAATCTTGTCGCGAGCATTTCCCGTCAGTACGTAGCATCGCCAGGGCTGGGTGTTGCTCGAACTGGGCGCATATTTCGCAACCGAAAGAATCCCCCTGACGGTTTCGATCGACACAGGCCGATCCAGAAACCCGCGTTTGCTTTGACGTCCGCGAATCAGCTGTTCAATGAAATTGGTCACATCCATCTCCATGTCTCGAGTGTCGTAGTCGGATTGCATCTGGAGATGCACAGCATAGACATCTCGCTCGGGTTGAGAAGGCGCCGGTGGTTGCAAGCTCCGTTCGAGATAGACGAACGATTCAAGCAGATGCGACGTTGCAATACATTGGATATGAGACGCTAAGAGGATACGTGAACGTCGCTTCCCCAGCGTCCATATTCATGGACGCTATGTCTCGGAATGCACCGTTCACGCGCGAACTCAAACCGCCTATCTTCTCACTCGAGATCGAGGCATCGACCCGCCTACGACATTGCAGGAGTGAGTGGATGAACCAGTTGAAATGCTTGCCGCAGGACGGGATTATCTGGGGGCACGATATCCTGAGGACCGTCGCTGCTTCCCTCGGAGACTACGGCATCAGCCGTCCGGTCATCTTCACAGTGGAGTTCCTGGAGGCCTTGAGCCGCGAGTACATCCAACCAGGGGTTCGGGATGCCGTGGGCATCTTCGTCGATCTGCCGCCGCACGTGCCCGACTTCGCGGTGCAACAGGGTCTACGCGCCTGTATGGACCGTGGTGCGGATTCGATCATCGCCTTGGGTGGGGGCTCCGTTCTCGATGCCGCGAAAGCGGTTTCCTACCTGCATTTTCAGCAGACGGGCCGCCATCTTCCCATTGCCGCATTTCCAACTACCTTGTCCGGTTCTGAGTTCTCTCACTACTTCGGTGTGACGGAAACGGACGGGCCGCAAAAGTTCAAGCGTAGTTATGCCGTGCGCGAAACGGCCCCAAGACTGGTGGTCCTCGATCCTCGCCTGATCGTCGATACGCCGCGCGTACTGTTGTTGAGTTCGGCCATCAAAGGCATCGACCATGCGGTCGAAGGTATGCGCAAGATTGAAACGGACCACCCGCATGCGATTCTGGCCGCGCGAGGCGTAGAGCGCTTTCTCACCGTGCTTGAGAAATGGCCGCAGCAACTCGACACACATCAGGCGATCAAGCGCGGACTGGTCTGCGCTGACGATCTGCTGGAACTTCAGCTTGCGGCATGGCAGTGCTACTTCTTTCCCGCGTCGGTCATCTATGGCTTGAGCCATCGCATCGGGCACGTTCTGGGCGGCACCTTCGGCCTTCCGCACAGCTTGACCTCGTGCATCACGTTGGCGCCGGTCATTCGGGCCTGTGCACGCGCGTATGGCGACAAGTTCGAGATTTTTTGCGCGGCTCGCGGCAACAAGACGGCGGCCGCTTACCTCGCTGACCGGATAGCGGGTGTCGTGGCCTCACTGGAATTGCCGGGGCGGCTCAGCACGCTCGACTTCGACAAGGCGAAACTGCCCGAGGTGGCGGCGTTGCTCGAGAGCAGCTATCCATCTGAGGTCGCCGATCTTGGCGAGAGGGCCGGCGAGAAGCTCGCGGCCATACTGGAGAGCATGTGGTAATGACCAGGTCCCGTCCGTCATCCGGCGTGGCGCCGGTTTTCTCAATGCTTCGCAAGACGCTCGATGCGCTTGCCGCGAAGCAGACCACTGCAACGGCGCTGACAGAGCAGGCGCTCGAAGACGTCGAAGCCTGCAAGCGATCCTTCAATGCTTTCTCGGCGATCGATTGGGACCGTGCGTTGAAGGCCGCCGCCCAGAGCGATCGCCGCTACGAAGAAAACAGGCCGCGTCTGCTTGAAGGGCTCCCCGTCACCATCAAGGATCTGATCGATACCAGGGGCATCGAGACCCGCTATGGTTCCGCCGCTTATGTCGGTCACGTGCCTGCCGTCGATGCCGATGTGGTGAAGGTCCTGATGGAGCAGGGCGCGATCATCGTCGGGAAGACGACCACTCATGAATTCGCGTGGGGTGTGACAACTGCCAGCGCGAGGTTCGGCGATACCTTGAATCCGCTGGACATCACGCGTATTCCAGGCGGTTCGAGCGGCGGCGCTGCCGTTGCGATTGCGTCCGGTACCGTCAGGGCAGGAGTGGGTACCGATACGGGCGGCTCCGTCCGTATTCCAGCGGCACTTTGCGGCGTCGTCGGATTCAAACCGACGCACGGAACGATCCCTACGCGTGGCGTGTTTCCGCTGGCGCCCACTTGCGACCACGTCGGTCTGCTTGGAAAACAGGTCGATGACGTCGCGATACTTGCAGCCGCTTTCGGCATCGACTTGCCGCAGAGCGATGCATGGATTTCCGCACGCCTCGGCGTCGTCCGCGAGATCGCGCCCGTTCCGCTCAGCCAGGAAGTTGCGGCGGCATTCGATAACGCGATCAGACGGCTCGAACAGATCTTCGCGTGCGACCAGGTCGACACGTCTTGTTTGTTCGACCACGTTTATGAAGCGTTCGCGAGCATCGTTCTGATCGAAGGCGGCATCGTGCATTTCCAGCGCAACGACTGGGACCGAATAACCAGGCACTACAGTCCGGAAACTGTCGAGCGCCTCAGACGAGCCGAAGCGATGGATCTGCGCGCGTATGTATCGGCCCAGCAGAGCCGGCGCGAATTTGCGGCGCGTCTGCATCAGGCGATGTCGACGGTGGACTACCTGGTGCTGCCGACATGCCCGTGCGCTGCGCCGCATGTCGGTGCCGGCACGCTCAGCATCGGTGATTGGTCCGGCACCGTCCGCGAGGCATTGATGACCTATACCGCCCCATTCAATGTCGCGGGATTTCCGGCGATTTCGATTCCGTTGCCATGCGGGGATAGCGCGCTTCCCGCGGCATTGCAGATCGTGGCGAAGCCCGGTGACGACGGTGCGCTTCTGCAGATTGCCCAGCAGATGGAGCTGTTTCTGAAAGGCGGCACCACGCCGGAAGAACAGATAGACGTCAATACGCATGGAGGAAGTCAAAGTGAACGACAAGTTGAACGATAGCGCGAGTCTTGAACGCCTTGAACCGGACAGCATGGCGGCGGGGCAAACGCCCTACAGCGCGTGGATGCAGACAGATGCGCTCCACGCGTTGCAACGTCCCGTCAGCGATCATCCGGGAGAGCACGCATGGATCGTCACGGTGCAGGTGTCGGAGCTTTACTGGACGCTCATCATCAAGGAGATGCAGACCGCGCAAAGGCAGTTTCGCGCCAATGACTTGACGCAGGCGCAACGGACACTGCAACGCATCGTCGCGCATCACGAGCCGCTCAATGCGACGTGGCGCTCGATCGCGTGGATGACGCCCACCGACCTGCTCGCCATCCTGTCCCGCGCAGTGGCGACGTATGGCAAGGATACGGCGCTGCAGGGCTGGGCCTATCGGCAAATGGTCTATTTGCTCGGCATAAAACAGGTGGAGCATTTGAAGCATTTCACGCCTCAGCCCCAACGTTGGGCACAGCTCAGTCAGGCTCTCGCGGAACCGAGCATTTACGACGATGTGCTCGCCTATTTGAACCGTCTCGGATTTGCGGTCCCGGGCGATGTGCTCGAACGTGATTTCGCCGTGCCTTATAGACCCAGCAATGCTGTTGAGGAGGTCTGGCGCGACATCTATGCCGCTCCGAGCCGAAATCTCGAACTTCAGCAGCTCGGCGAGACGCTTGCCGATATCGCGGAAGGATTCTCCACCTGGAAGCACCTTCACCTCATGGCGACGCGCCGGACGTTCGGTGCGAGACCCGCCTACTTTGGCACTGAGGGTATCGCCTGGCTGAAGCCGACCATGGACGAAATTCCCTTTCCGGAACTTTGGTCGGCGCGCGGGTTCATTGGTGATCCGCCCGCCGCGTGTCCGCACGCCAGGAAGTAGGGAAGTGCAACTTGCATAGCCGGCTCGCTTTCGCGCGAACCGCAATGGCACTTGTCTTCTATCAAACAGCGGCAAAAAAGGGGAATTCAGCGATGAGCAACAACGGTTTGATGAAACTGGCGGCCGGCGCGCGAGCCGCCATTGCGGACCCGGCGCGAATCACAATTGTGGGCGACGATGCGAACCCGCGTTTCGAACTCTTTCACGCGGCGAGCTCTTTGTGCTCGCAAAAGGTACGCACGGTCCTTTTCGAAAAGCAACTGGCCTATCGTTCGAACGACATGATGATCCTGAGTTCGATGGGCACGGAGGGTGTCGTTCCCGCCGAGCATTACCATCCGCCATACGTCCGTCTTCGGCTGATCGCGGGCGTGGAGATCGGACGGGAATTCATTACGGGCTATAGCGGGCGAACATCAGTGGAAACGGAGGGCTTCGACCCCTGCACGGTGCCATTGCTCGTGGACTACGAAGCGGGCCGGGTCATCGCGGATTCGCGGCGGATCTGCTGCTATCTCGAAGCCGTTGCACGCGAGCCGGTTCAGCTTTTGCCGGACGAGGACAGGGCGCGCGCCGAGGTGCTGCGTCAGATGAGCATCGTCGACAGGATTCCAAATGGGGCGCTGCTGTATGGCTTTCATCCCGACAGCGACTTGAGGCCGGATGCGCTCAAAGCCGTCATGGAAACCGTCTATGACTACAAGGTCATGGCGCTCGAAGCGATGATCGCCGCCAATCCACAAGACCCTGCGCTGAATGCCGCATGGCGCGCGAAAATCGCAAAGGAACGTGGCGGAAAGTCGGTATGCCACGATGCGGCGTTTCAGCGTGCCGCGCGCGCACACGTCGCGAGCGTGTTGAAAGATCTGGACAGTGCGCTGGGTCCAAGCTCGTTCCCGTATCTCCAGGGAGAGTCGTTCTCACTCGCCGACGTGCTTTGGGGTGTAAATCTCGTCCGCCTTGCGTACCTGGGGCTTGCGTCAATGTGGGAAAAACTGCCCAACGTCGCGCGGTACTTCGACTCGCTCGTCAAGCGGCCGTCCCTGTATAGGGAAGCGATGCAGGCAACGCTCGCGTCGCTGCCGTATTCGAGTTACATGGATGACATTGCAGGCGGCGAGGCGGTGCTCACTGCGTAGTGCGCTGTGATGCGGGTATCGCCGGCACCGGCGTTGGCCGGTGCCGGATGACTGAATGGAATGAACGGGACGAAAGGAAAAAGGCGGAGCCACGAGACTCCGCCTTTGTTCCTTTGTTCATTACCGAGCCATTTTCTCAGGCCGCCACGGCATCTTGCTTGTAGTGCAACGCCCTTGCGACCGTCGCCACTCTGCGGCCCTGATAACGCGCAACCGCGAGGTGATCCTCGTCGGGCTTCACGGCGTCGAGGTTCGACACATGGGTCGCGCCATAGGGCGTTCCCGCCTTGAACATCACTGCATCGGCGTAGCCAAGCGGCACGATGATGAGGCCCAGATGCGCCATCGGCGCATAGATCGACAGCAGCGTGGCTTCATTGCCGCCGTGCCGCGACGATGTCGAACCGAATACCGAGCCGACCTTGCCATTCAGCTTGCCTTGGAACCACAGACCACCAAGGCCATCGATGTAAGCCTTCAGTTCCGTCGCGATCGATCCGAACCGCGTCGGCGTGCCGAACACGATCGCGTCGGCCCACTCGGAATCCGCCTCCGTCGGTGCTTCGTATTTTTTGTTCATCGCCGTGGCGTTCTCGAGCCAGCCGGGCGCCTGTTGCATGACTTCCGGACCGACCACCTCGCGCGCACGCCGCATGCGGATCTCTGCGCCAGCCTCGACGGCGCCTTCGGCGACAGCGCGTGCGAGCGTCTCAGTCGAGCAATTGCGTGAATAGAAAACGATGAGTACTTTGGGTTTCTGCATGACATGTCCTGACAAGGAGACGCAGTTAAACGGAGATGGGCTCGAGCCGTCCGAGCAGCTCCTCCTTGCGATTCACCAGCCATGGCGGCAGCTGGAATTCCTCGCCGAAATGGCCGGGCTCTTCATCGATGGCGAAGCCGATATCTGTCGTGGCCGCTTCGAAGATCACACCCCCGGGCATCTTGAAGTACATCGACCGGAAGTAGTTCCGGTTGACCGATTCCGAAGTATCGATGTAGCCCATTCCCATGAAACGTTCCTTGAGAACCATCTGCTCTTTGACGCTGTCCACCGCGAATGCCACGTGATGAATCGTGCCTTCGCCATAGATCGACGATCCCTGGTGCCGGGCGGGTTCGTGAAGAAACTCGACGACCATACCGGGGCCACCCGTGTGCGTTTCGAAGCGGTGGTACGGTCCGGATTGGCCGACTTGCCGGAAGCCGAGCGCTTCGTTCATGAAGAGAATCGATTCGTCGACTTCACGCAGTGACAGCGTGATGCTGTGGACGCCACGAACGGCACATGCTTCGGGGATGTCACTCGTCACGCAGGGCGGCCGTGTGTCGATATCCGTTTCGACGAGATCGAATTCGATACCACACGGATGATGGAAGCGCTGACGCCTTTCGTCGAAGCGCTCGGTGATCGCGGCGTTGTAAGAGATATTCATCGCGTTGAACCGATTACGCCAGAAATCGAGCGAGCCTTTGGGGACAGAGTAATTGATGACACGTACCTGGCCCGAGCCCTGACGGGCCTTGACGCCTTTCTGCCTGAATGGAAACGAGGTCACCAAAGTACCCGGATCGCCGTTCGCGTTCCCGTAGTAAAGGTGATAGATCGGGTCCTCGCCGTCTAGAAGAACCGTCTTCTTGACGAGGCTCTGTCCAAGCAGCTTGGTGTAAAAATCGACATCCTCCTGAGCGCCGCTCACACCAGCAGTCAGGTGATGAAATCCCTTAATCATCGACATTGTCCGCTCCACATATTAGGCGTTGAACTATCAGACGAAGACAGCACACAGCCGCCCGTCTGATACAGCTTAAGCGCTCCGATTCGATTGCGAACCTGCTCTGTCGTGTACACAGGGTTCGGCAAACTCGAACGATTGCGCTTGATATCACCAAGGTTCGTCCGAATGGCAGCGGGGATTTTTGACGGAGTAACATCGGGTACCCGATCCATCTTCAAAACCGTTGCCATCGCTGGCAATGCTCCACACGACCCAATGCAATGCTCGATCTGAAGGATGTCTTTTACTTCGTTCAGGTAGTCGACCGTGGAGGGTTCACCTCCGCGGGCGAACTGCTTCGTCTTCCCAAGTCGACGTTGAGCCATAGAGTCAAGGAACTGGAAACCTCGCTTGGCGTTCGGCTCATCAACAGGACGTCGCGCCAGTTTGCCGTGACCGAGGTGGGCGAGGAGTTTTACCAGTACGCAACAGCCTTGCTTCGAAGCGCGGAAGTTGCGGAAGAAGCGATGCGTCAGCGTCTTGCGGAGCCGAGCGGTGTGATCCGCGTCACGGTGGCTGCCGAGATTGCGCAGTTCGCACTGCGCCATGTGTTGCCCACCTTTCTCTCGAACCACCCTAAAGTAAGAATCATCGAAACGGCGACTGACAGGATGGTGGATATCGTCGGAGAAGGCTTCGATCTGGCGATCAGGGGCCACACGGGACAGCTTCAGGATTCGAATCTGGTGCAGCATCCGCTCGCGAAGGCGCCGTGGTATCTGTTCGCGGGTCCGGAATATCTCGAACGGACCTCCCGGCCGGAACAACCGGAAGAACTGGCGTCGCATTCCATTATCGCGTTGGCCACCAAGGGGCCGCAACAGTGGCAGTTGCAGGGTCCGGACAACCGCACCGTCACTGTGCCGATTGAACCGAGATTCCAGAGCAACAGCCTGATATCACTTAAGGAAGCTGCTTGTGCAAACGTTGGTATCGCGGCGCTACCGGGTTATATCTGCCAAGCTGAGCTGAGAGCCGGCGCGCTGCGGCCGATACTGCCGGACTGGATAGCCGCAGACGCACGCATAACGGCGCTGATTCCTTATCGTACGGGTCTTCTGCCTGCGGTGCGGAGGATGGTCGACTATCTTGCAGTCGTGTTGCCGAAGGTGACGGCTTTCGACGGAAGGTGAGTCAGAGCATCACCTCGCCTGCTCTTCCGCACGATGCCGTCCACCGTGCCTCGCCCCGACGACCGGATCGACGCCGCCTGCACGACCTGCGCGTCACGCGATGCGGCCTTCTTCGGCTGGACACTTTTCGCTGATCGCATTGGGCGCCGCTGTAGAACCGATTGCGAATCGCGAACATCATAGTGGGACGCAAGGTCTACGAGCTGATCGGAGCGAGCAGTGAACACGTTTGTTCGAGCGACGGCATCCGTTGTGATGCCCGACACGTCAATCGCCGACACGGGCAGGCTCGGTGCCATTTCGTCGTCGTCAGTTTCCCCTCAACGGAATCGAGATGATTTTCGACTGATGCGTCCGCACGCGCGCAGCCGCACCGCGCCGGGGGACTCGACTGAGCGGCGGAAATGAAACGGCGCAACGCGGCTGCGGGAGCTGCGTTGCGCCGTCGCGAGACGACGCGCGCCGAACTACTCGGTGACGTACCTCGCGTTGGACACCCTTCTACTTTCGAATCACCACCGGCGGTAAGGGTGATGCCACCCCCACGGATGACCATAGTACCCCCGGTAGTACCCCGGCCAATACGGACGACCGTAGTACCCGCGGTAGTACCCCGGCCAATACGGACGACCGTAGTACCCACGGTAGTACCCCGGCCAACCATGGCCATAGTAGACGGGCGGCGGTGCGTAATAGACTGGCGGCGGCGCGTAATAGACCGGTGGCGCGCCATAGACCGGCACACCGATGCCGACACCGACCGAGACGTGCGCCTCCGCCGTCGCGGCGAATCCTGCGCCAAGCGCAGCGACGGCCAGCAGCGAGACGAGCTTCTTCATTTGGTTTCCCCAAGTGATGCCTGCACGCGTCCCATGATCCGCAGTATCCGCCACGGCACGCTGCCCTTTCAGGATATGAAAAAAGCGGCCGCCTTACAGTTGCAAGTGTTTCAAAATGCAATCGCGAAAGGTGTACCGGAATCGGCGTGAGGCCCAGGGTTTCGGCGAGACGAGATCGATCCCCGTTTACCGATCGCGCGGCCGTGAAGCGTTGCAGTTCTTTACGACACGCTCGTCCGATTGCAGCGCTGCGGGCCAGAGCACCTTGTCTGGCAAACGCGGGCGGCTGGCATAGGCGAACGACAGCATCGGGGTGGGGCCCCGACAGTTGCATCAAGCGATCGAGCGCGTCGCACATCAGCATGAAGCCGGCATTGTCGGCATCAACGAAGGTGCACCCGCAAGCGAGGCTGGTTCACCCGAATCCGCTGGGATTACCGCACCCGTGCCGATTGCAGTCGAATCGCATAGTCGAGATGCAAGATGAAAATCACGCGCGCTCTGACGAGCAGCGCCTTTAGTTCCGCGTTCTTCGCGGCCGGAAGCAGCGTGTTGTCCACCGCGTGAACCAATTGCTGGTGATATGTGATCTCTTGATAGAGGTAGTCTCCGTCGAACGCATACTCATCGGCCGCATTCAACCTGGCGAGGTTGTCATCCCCTTCGTTCCGAAACGCCTCGCTCATCCTACTATTTTCGGGGTAGAGCATCAGCCTCTGCGTCAATTCGACGGCTGACTGATACAAGTCCCTGTGTTCTGCGATCATTTTTCCAGCGAAATTCCGGATGCTTCTTGTCTGGCTTCGGCTTAGCGCGAGGTTGCCCGCCTCGATTTCGGCTCGATTCGCGACCATGAGGATGGCGGCGATTTGCTGGTCAGAGTGTTGCGCGTGTACGTCATACATGCGCAGCGACAATGCCGCGAGTAACACCAGCGCGGCGGCTTTGCGGCTCGGGATCATCTTTCGCCTCCGGTTCGAACCATTGAACGGACACGTCTGCTGCGGTACTGCGTTGACCGGTTGCCGTACCGTCGTAGCCGTTTGCTTTCCAAGGTCCCATTTTGCGCCCGGGACGCGCGGTCGCGTGGCCTATCTCAACGGCGGCGCCGACGTTGGAACGTCCCGGCTGTAGGAATGGCGAACGCCTCTTGATGGCTGAACCGCGCCCCACGACCGAGCAGGATGATCGTCTTGGACGCGACTCATGCAAAACGCATCTGGCGACCCGGAGGAGCCGTTCATCACTCTCCGAAGCGGACGTTCGGAAGTGTCCCGCGTAGGCGCAGAGGTGCCAGCTGTTAGGAATTGCTGCAGAACTTGCCGTACGGCGTCCGATCGGTAATCGAGCGCTTGTTGAGCACGGCGTCTCGAAGCGCCGTCGCGCGGTCGGTCAGCGGTTTGGCTTCCGCGGAGCGTCCTTCTCCAGCAAGGGCGCGTGCGTACTCGTTCAGAATGTCGGAATACGCAACAGGTGCTTTGTCGGCGGCATTCGCTTCGTCCAGGAACGGCATTGCGCGTTCGAAGTATGCGGCGGATTGTGAAAACTTCCTCTGGTCCAGATTCAACCGAGCTAGTTCGATCAAAGACAGAAAAAGAGGTTGGCCTGCTTGTTTGTCAAGCTGATAAGCCGCGTTAAGTTCGCGTTCGGATTCGTCAAAGAAGCAGGTGACGCCCAACGAACGCCCATATTCGTAGTGTGCGATAGCCCTTCTCGCTGGAGGCAAGTCCGCCTGATCAGCGTTCAGCGTTGCACGGGCAAAAGCTCGCCGTGCGGTGTCCCAATCGCCGCGCCGCTCGGCTGCCGCACCAACCGCAGTGTAATTGGTGGCCACCCGTTCGCTGACTGCCGAAGCGCATCCGCATAGAACAACGCTTAAGGTGAGAACCGCGACGATCGCCTTCATGTTGTGTCAATGTAGGGTTAATTGCTGTCCAAATGAACGTCGCTCAGACGGAGTTACGCGTTGCCTCACATAACCTTTTTTTCAAGGCACATGTGAAAGACAGTCGTATCAAATTAAACGGCTCATCAGAGAGAAACTTGAGCGTGCGACGAACGTTCATTGCAGAAACGCTCGGTCAAGTTCATCGGGAAGCGGCGGAAAGCGTGCGCCACGGGTGGGCGTCGTTTGGTGACGGAATTAGGCATCTTGGTGCCTGCAACCGAAGAGTCCCACGCGTAAAGGGAGGGACATTCGACGATCCGGGTAACCTTGTCGACCGGCCATTTCTGGGCCGATCAGCGCCCGACGACCGAGTGCCACGATCGTGTCCGGCGTCTGCGCGATGCAACAGACGTCACACGACCCAATCTCGCCGGTCGCCCTGTCAGCGGCTCAAGGGCGGGTAACGGACTTCTCCGGTCATCCAATGCGCCTGTTCCGGAGATACCTCGGTCCGTTCTATGAACGACATATTCATGGCGACTGCGTGGGACACTGGAAGACGTGGCCGCGCATCAGCTACTGCTTGAACCGGGTCTCTCACCGGCAGGGCTCACCTTTTCGAGGGTACATTCGCCGCGATGTGAGACCGCGACGCCATTGTCTCTGGCAAGTCGTCACTGATCTTGCCCACGACGATTGACCAGTCGCGCTCGCCGACCAGCTACATTAGCCAGTGGTCCCTCAACGCGAATGGCGCTCGTGTACTTCCCCCTTCCGGATCAACAAGCACTTGGGGGTCCACGAGCCCACTCGCTTCATACATGCCCAGCCAAATGAAAGCGTGACGCGGGATGCCATAGCCTGACCGCTGTCGCGACCGCCTCACCGACCCATGTGCGCCGCCACACCATGAGGCAGGGCTCACCAATGTCCATCTCCAGTTGCCGGCGGATCTGCGCGTCGGGCTTGTGCGCATAGATGCGGAATTCCGCGCGCTGGATCGGTGCCAGCCGCACCATGTAACGATTGGGCGTTTCCAACGAGAAATCCCGCTCCAGATAATGCGGGAACACCTTTGGATTGACGTAGCGGTCTTCATACTGGATCGGCTCCCCCTCCTCCAGATGCACGATGGTGGAGTGGAACACCGGACCGCTGGCGAGATCGAGTTCGCTGATCGCCGTCTGCAGGTTGCTCGTCTCGAGCCCGATCACGCGCGCGGCGTGTCGATGGCCTCGCGAGGCAATCTCATCGGCGATATTGCGGATTTCGAGCACCGTGGACTCGTACTCGCGCGGCGCCACAAAGGTGCCCAAGCCCTGCACGCGCGTCAGGACGCGCTCGGTGGTCAATTCGCGCAAGGCGCGGGAGACCGTCATGCGAGCCACCCCGAATTCCTTGACGAGCATGGTCTCCGAAGGAATCGCGTCCCCCGGCTTCCACGTGCCGTTCGCGATGCGCTCTATCACGTAGCGCTTGATCTGCTCATATGCGGGCGCAAGCTTGCGCTGCGTCCGTCCTGTTTCTGCCACTGCCTGCACGGTAGAGTTCATGCGCGTCATTTTCCCAACATGATCTATTTCTTGCTGGCGCTGCGCAACACTTCGCTGGAGTCCACTCGAGTGCCTCAACTGCCCACTGCGCCAGGCATGGCGTCGTTGGCGGGCTGCGCGGTACTGCGCGCCGCGGGCTCCATCGCCGCAGCAGTCCACAAGACAGGCGCCGACCTCGCGGGCAACGGGTCGGGCACCGGCGGCGGATCGCGATCGGCGATCATGTGGAAGGCCAGCGTCATATCGTCGGCAAGCGGGCGGTCATCGCGATAGGTCGGCACAATGGCGCGAATTTGTGCGTGCAGCCCCTCGGTGTATGGCGCGCGCTCGGCCTTGACCGGCTGCAGGTCGTACGCCTGCACCGCCGCGAGCAGCTCGATGCCGAGGATGCGGCTGCTGTTTTCGAGCACCGCGAGCGCCTTGAGCGCAGCCGGCGTCGCGTGGCAGAGATGATCCTCCTGCAGCCCCGAGGTCACGCCACCATCGAGGCTTGCGGGCGCGGCCTCGCGCCGGTTCTGGGCAACCAGCGAGGCTGCCGTGTACTGCGCAATCATGAAGCCCGAGCGCGTGCCGCTTGCTTGCGCCAGGAAGGCGGGCAAGCCGCTCACCAGTGGATTCACGAGCCGGTCGAGACGGCGTTCGGCCATCGCGGCGACCTGAGCCAGCGCGGCGGCGAGACTGTCCATGGCGAGCGCGATCGAAGCGCCCACTGCATGCGCCTGCGAATACACCTGAGGCTCTTGCGGTGTACCCGCGACGATCGGATTGTCGGTCGTCGAGGCCAGCTCGCGATTCACCACTTCCGCCGTGGCGGCCAGTACGTCGCGCGCCGCGCCGTGAACGTGCGGAATCGTGCGCATGCTGAGCGGATCCTGCGTGCGACGTCCGATCGACGCCCCCAACAAGCCGCTACCGGCAAGCGCCGCCCGCATGCGCGCGCCCACCTGGGCAAGCCCGGGCGATACGCGAAACGCCAGCGATCCCGCGTCGAAGGCCGCCATCTGCCCGCCAAGATTTTCGAAGCTCATCGCGGACACCACGTCGGCCCAGTCTAGCAGCCGCTGCGCGCGCCGGAGTGCAAGTGCCGCGAGGCCGGTCACGCAGGGCGTGCCGTTCACGAGGCTCAAACCCTCTTTCGCTTCGAGCGACAGTGGTTCGAGCCCGAGCCGCCGCAGCGCCTCGGCGCCGCTCATGCGTTCGCCGCGCCACTTCACGTGCCCCGCACCCACGCAGACCAGCGCGATGTGCGCCATGTGGCTCAGGTAGCCGACGGAGCCAAAGGCGGGCACCTCGGGCAGGCAGTCCGCTTCGAGCAGCGCGAGCAGACGCTCGACGACTTCAATACGCACACCCGAGTGTCCATGCGCGTAGTTGTTGATGGCGGCCGCCATGATCGCGCGCGTCTCCTCGGCGCCGAGCGGCGCACCAACGCCCACCGCGTGGCTCATCAGGATGTTGTGCGACAGATCGTGCTGCTCGGCTGGCGACACCACCACATCGCACAGCGCGCCCACGCCCGTATTCACGCCATAAGCGCGAATACCGCGCGCAACGATCTGATCGATGAGTTCGCGAGCGGCACGGATCCGTCCGCGCGCGTGCGCGGAAAGCTCGAGCGTGGCGCCCGCCGCGACTGCGCAAACGTCGCGCCAGTCGAGAGGCTGCTCGGAACGGGTAACTGACATAACGCGGCCTGCCGGTGGATTATTGGGTGTTGCGGTCTTCATGGCTCGACACGAATTGGCGGAAACGCTGCGATTTCAGATCGCCGAAGACCTCCTCGGGCGTGCCGTCCGAGTCCACCTGGCCCTGATGCAGAAACATCACGCGATTGGACACGTGCCTGGCGAATCCCATTTCGTGTGTCACCACGAGCATCGTGCGACCTTCGTCGGCCAGCGCGCGCATCACGCGCAGCACTTCGCCGACCAGTTCCGGGTCGAGCGCCGAGGTGGGCTCGTCGAACAGCATTACCTTCGGATGCATGGCGAGCGCCCGTGCGATCGCCACGCGCTGCTGCTGGCCGCCCGAGAGGTGGGCCGGGTAGTGGCCGCGCTTGTCCGCGAGCCCCACCTTGGCGAGCAGCGCCTCGGCCTCCTCGACGGCCTCCGCGCGGCTGCGCTTTTGCACCCGCATCGGACCTTCGATCAGGTTCTCGATCACGGTCATGTGAGACCACAGGTTGAAGTTCTGGAACACCATACCGAGTTGCGAACGCACGCGGTCCACCTGGCGGCGGTCGTCCGGGTGCAGCTTGCCGTCGCGGCGGCGCTTCATTTTGAGCTCCTCGCCGCCGAGCGCAACCGAGCCATCGTCGGGAATCTCGAGCAGGTTCAGGCAGCGCAGGAAGGTGCTCTTGCCCGAGCCGCTCGCGCCGAGAATGGAAATCACGTCGCCTTCGTGGGCGTCGAGCGAAATGCCCTTGAGGACATGATGGTCACCGAAGGACTTGTGGATGTTTCTCACGGAAAGGGCGACCGGTGCAGCTGCATTCATAAGTTTCTCCGGATGGGGCGGCCGCTCACGAGGCTGCGCGATGGGTTTCGAGTTTCGCTGCGGGGCGGCGGACGACCGACGGCGCGGGGCGCAAATGGTGCGAGAGGCGGCGTTCGAGGAGTCCGAGAATCCGCACAACGACGAAATTGAGAAACAGGTAAATCAGCGCGGCGCAGGTGAAGACCTCGGTCGTGCGGTAGGTCTGCTGGATGATCTGCTGCGCGACGCCGGTCACTTCCCACACGGTGACGAGGCTCGCCAGCGCCGTCGACTTCACGAGCAATACGGCCTCGGTCGAATAGGCGGGCAGGCACTGGCGCAGCGCGATCGGCCCGATCACCCGACGCAGCAGCGCGAAGCCCGACAGACCGATCGCATAGCCCGCCTCGATCTGCCCCACCGGCACGGCCATCAGCCCGCCGCGGATGATTTCGGCGGTGTAGCCCGCCGTGCACAGTGCCAGTGACAGCACGGCGCAGATGTACGGCTCGCGCAGCACCGGCCACAGGAAACTCTCGCGGATCACACCGAACTGGCCGAGTCCGTAGTACACGAGAAACATCTGGATCAGCAGCGGCGAGCCGCGAAACACCAGAATGTAGGCACGCGCGAAACGGTTGGGCAACCAGTGCGGCGACACGCGCATCGTCACGATCACGAGCGAGAGCAGGCCGCCCAGCACCAGCGATGCGAAGAACAGGCCCAGCGTGATCGGGACAGCCGCGATCAACTGGCGCATCGTGTCGAGAAGGAAGTCGAAATCGATATGCATGATGGGGCGCCGTAGTGTCAGTTACGTGCGAAATTGCGCTTGAAGGACCGTGCGACGATCGCTTCCGCGCGGCCGAAAACGCGGTTCGACATGCCCGTCATCACGAGATAGAGAGCCCCGCCTACCACGAAGAAGAGGAAGTACTGGTGTGTGGAACCGGCGGCCACCTGGCTTGCGCGCAGCAGTTCGACCAGTCCGGTGACGGAAATCAGTGCGGAATCCTTGAGGCTCAGTTGCCAGACGTTTCCGATGCCAGTGAGCGCGAATCGCAGTACCTGGGGAATCAGGATGCGGCGCGCCATGGTGAGCGTAGGCATGCCGATCGCCCGCGCCGCTTCCAGTTCGCCGCGCGAGACGGCCAATACCGCAGCGCGATACACCTCTGCCTGGTAAGCGCCGGAAATCATGCCTACCGCGAACGCACCGATTGCAAAAGGCGGCACGCCGATGAAGCCGTCCGCGCCGAACCACTGGCCGATCGACGAAACCAGCGTCGAGCCGCCGAAGTAGAACAGATAGATGACGAGCAACTCAGGCACGCCGCGAAAGACGGTGGTGTAGCAGTCACCGATCACGCGCACCGTGCGATAGCGCGAGAGCTTCGCGGCGGCGATGAGCGCGCCGAATACGGCACCGATCGCCAGCGCAGCGAGCGTCAGGACAACAGTCATGAGCGCACCGAGCAACAGCACGCCGGCCCACCCATCAGGACCAAATCCAAGCATTTCGAGCAGAGACATTTTCCTACCCCACGCAAGCTTGCGAACGGGGCCGCGCGCCCTCAACCAGGTGCTGCGCGGCGCGCGGCCAGTCTGTAGGCGCCGCTCAGGGCGTCACGTCGGTCTTGAACCACTTCTGCGAGAGCTTTTTCACCGTGCCGTCGGCGAGCGCGGCAGCAATCGCCGTGTCGAACTTCGCCTTGAGGTCGGCGTCCTGCTTGCGGAAAGCGAGCCCTTCGCCCGGCCCCCAGATCGGGCCGCCGATCTTCGGGCCGACCGTCACCGTGGAGGACGTTTCCTTCTTGTCGGCATTGGCGGCGTAGTAGGTCACGTCGTCAAACGAGGCGTCGATGCGGCCGTTGGCCAGATCGAGATCGCGCTCCGGCGAAGTCTTGTACACGCGGATCGACGCGACATCCTTGAAGTTCTCGTTGATGAAGCGTGTATAGACCGTGCCTGACTGGATGCCGATCGTCTTGCCCTTGAATGCGGTGCGCAGCGCGTCCACAGCGGGGGCTTGGGACCGCGCGTCATTATCGAGCTTCAGCGGGGGGGCGCTGGCGGCCGTCTTCGGCACGATCTTCGTGTCGGTCACAGCGAAGGTCGCGGGCGTCGCCGCATAGGGCTTCGAGAATGCAATGATCTTCTCGCGTTCGGGCGTGATCGAGATCGCGTCCATCAGCACATCGAACTTGCCGGCCTGAAGGCCCGGAATCATGCCGTCCCAGTCCTGCGACACGAGATTGCACTGCAGCTGCGCGCGAGCGCACAGGTTCGCGACCAGTTCAGGCTCGAAACCGCCCAGCTTGCCGCCCGGCAGCGTCAGGTTCCAGGGCGCGTAGCCCCCTTCGAGCGCGATCGTCACCGTCTTCCATTCTTTTGCCTGCGCGACACCCCCGCAGAGCATGGCGGCACCGACTGCAGCACCGATCAATCCCTTCGCCAACCCGCTGTACTTCGCGTGCATCTCGACTCTCCTGTGATTGCGAAACCTCTGGAATGAGCGCGCGACTCTCTTCGCATCGCATCTTGTCTAGACAGGATGCTGAAAAAAAAACCTGGATGCAAGCTGAATTCCAAAAACCCGGTCTTACCTGGGGTATGCCCTGAGTCGGCGATCAGGCACACCGATCGCGCTGACAGATGGGTCTGCGGAGCCGATGATGACCTCAGTGCTCCGTGGCACGGGTCTTGGGTCAGAAATAATCGCGCATCGGCGAACCCTGAATTTGGCGCTTCCGGAACATCTTCGCTTCCGGGACACCGCCGCTTCCTGGAAAGTGGGACGCGCCAAGTTTGGTAATGGACAAGGAATGGTTCGCCGTCACTTGCATAGACAACATCGTTTGTTCAATGGCCGCTACTTCAACCGCGAGGACACCGTCCTATGCGTTCGCTCGTGCGTGCACCGGCGGCTTCACACTGACACGTGGACCAACAGTTCTTTCCAAGGACCCAAACCGCGCTAAGGCCGATTACATCGAAAAAAATAGTGTCCGCCGCTGCTGCGGCAATCCGTTCAGCCGTGCAGATTGCGCGTTGCTCCGCTGTGTTGTTGCCTGCTCATGATTTTTAGCACAAGGTTCAAATTTTTACGGCCATTTGAATGGCGTCATCGGACTTCTCACTGCGAAATACCACAGGGACGCAATGAATGGCCGGGTTGCCCGAAAACGGTCACGGCGCACAGGACCCCCTGACTTGCGTCCGCGCTGCAAAGCCAGGCACACGATGGCAGGAAGCGCAGCTAACGGAGCAGCGCGGACATCCCGACCGGCGTCTCAAAGAAGGTAGTTCTTTGGGTTTGTCCAACGCCTGCCCGCATGCGCTGACGCGTGCTTGCGAGCCTGCGGACATGGGCAGGCGTCGAACAAACCTTAAGACAAGCGCGCGTCGCGCATCGGCCAACGTCAGCGCCAGTCTGGAACGACGTCGTAGTGCCGGCCGTATTCGACCTGTCTGCGCCAGGATTCCCTGCACCGACGAGTGATTCCGATCCAACAGTTGCGCAATATGCTGAAGCGACTCGCCTTTCTGCCAGAGCTCCGACATTAACGCTTTCTGGCTTTCGCTATAAACGGTCCGGGTTCTGTACTTCATCTGCAACACTCCCGCTGCTTACGCAACTTCGTTGTGTTGCGTCGACCGGTTGAATCCGCACAATTAGCCCGACAAAACTGGCCAGGCAGGACGTAGAGGACGAGGTGACGCACTACCTAGTAGACGAAGGCTCGGAGCAGGCAGCGCTAGGATTCATCACGGAGATCGAGCAGGCATACGAGCGTCTCTCCAAGCACCCCAACATCGGTTCTCCCCGCTACGCGTATGAGCTGGACATACCGGGTCTGCGCTCGTGGCCGCTTGATCGCTATCCGCATCTGATCTTCTACATTGAGCGCGAGGCTCATGTGGAAATCTGGCGCGTCCTCACCGGAAAACGTGATATTCCGGCGTGGCTGGAGAGCAACGACGGTCAGATTCATTGACAGCGCAGCCACGAATTCCATACCTCACTCGTCCGAGCGGGCCCTGACAGGTCACTAACAGCCTTATCCAGCACAAAAAGGATGATTACCCCAGCGTCGCGGCATCTAGGGTCGTCCTGCATATTTAGCTGATCGGGAATGACGCACTGCGACAAATGCGGTTGCGACCATGCAGATACGTCTGTCTTGCAGGTGCGGCAAACCGCACGGGAACATCGCCCCGTTTGATGAGGGCGAAGCAGAACGCACCCCACGTATTTTCATTGGAGAACAAAATCCACTTCGGTCTCTTCGATCGGCACAGTCAGCACGTCGCTCGGCGTCAGTACCAACTGGCCGACACTAGCCCATCTGATTGCGCTCGTAAATCTTTGCGCGATTCCCCATCACGAAGCTGATAGAACCGAGTTCGCCACGGGCTCTTGATGCCGAAAGCACCTCAACGAACATCCGGCAAAGCTCGGCGAAGAGGACCTTGTTGGCTAACAGGCGTCGTGACAGAATTCTACGAACGACTAGCCAATCCAGCCGGACGACGGCGACCTTCCATGGGGTCGCCCATCCAGGTACCAATGATCCCTCGTGACGCGACGGCGGCTTCTCTAAGGCAAAGCTGATCAAGTCCACCGCAGAGCTACTCCGAGCGTTATAGCTCGGAGTGGATAAGGAAGGCAGAACAGGATGAAGCAGCAGACGCTGGCAATGGCAGCTGATGAAGGTGCGGGTTTCGAGACGCACCGCAAACGGACGCGGCGCGATGAGTTTCTCGATACGATGAATGCAATTACGCCGTGGGCTGAGTTGTGCGCGGTGGTCGAGCCGCATTACCCGAAGCGCGGCAATGGTCGCCCGCCGATTGGTCTGGAGCGCATGCTGCGCATCCATTTCATCCAGCACTGGTTCA
>NZ_WHNQ01000070.1 GCF_009362785.1 Paraburkholderia atlantica | reverse complement strand
GATTGAACAGCAGATCCAGGAATCACGGCGCCACGGCGCGATGCAAAGCGAGCTGTTTCTCGTCATTAACCGGCTTGAGGAGTTTGCAGCCGCCGTCACTGAAAAGCTGGATGCGATTGATCTTGAAACGAAACGCAAGATCGTTCTGGGCCTGGTCAAGCGCGTAGAAATCCACAAGGACGAGATCGTCGTCGTGTTCCGTGTCGATCCGCAACCGCCGGTTCGCGGCAGCGAAAATTCGACCGACTCAGACGCAGGAGAGAAAAGTATGCAACATTGTAGGCGGCGTAATGATTCCCCCTTGAGGGGTACCCGCCGACGTCTCGAACAAGGTTCCCTCATCGATATATCGGGCCTGAAGCCACCGCCGCAAGATAGCCTTGTCCATCGGTACGTGCTCCAGGATCCAGGCGTGACTGAAGTTGTCGAAACAACCCCGGATGTCACCTTCCAGAATCCACTCTGGCGAAGCTCGCTTCGCCAGAGTGATGAAGCATTGTTCAATGGCATCGGACGTCGAGCGTTCGGGCCGGAATCCATAGGAATTCGGGTCCGCCAGAGTTTCTGCCACCGGTTCCGAAGCCAGCTTCCATAACGCCTGCATCGCCCTGCACCGCATACAGGGGATTCCCAGCGAACGCCTCTTGCCGTTACTCTTGGGAATGTAAACGCGTCTCAGCGGCATCACGCGATAGCCGTGATGCCGAAGCGACCTCATTCCGTTCCATCTGGCCGCCGGAGATGACCATATCTTGCCGTCCACCCCCGGCGTTCTCTTACCGCAATTCTCCGTCACCCGCTTCACGGCCAACATTTTGCCGCTATGCGAGCGGGTCAGCAGACGTTGCAGTGCTTTCACCTTGCCCCATCGGCCTTCCCGGGTTGCTTTGGCGATACGCACCTGAAGTCGTTTCACACCTGCCTCAATGTGCGACCAGTTCACCTGATCCCACATTTGGGCAGAGCGCGAGGGCGCACCGGCGCCGGTCGCCGTCATCTGCCTTCCCTCGTATAACGATCGGTCAAAGTTCTCTCGCCATGAATGACCGCGCGGAAGTCTGCCCGCTTTCGCGTCGGACGATGTCCCAGCCCGTATCCCGTCCATTACAGCCGGGCATTCGCTTTCTCCGCATTCCTTTACCCACAATACCAACAGCGTTCCTTGCGGTTCGCCTGCCGTTGCCGGCGGCACTATGGGCTTACCCTGTTCCGCACGAATATCCGAGCGGGGCGGACCCTTCTGCTTCGCCGGCGGTGGTTCTGTCCATGATGGTCCAGTATTCGGAGACCATTCCTCACCGCGTACCGTTTTGGTTCAAGCCTCTCAGGACGTTTGGCTTGTTAAAGATCACGACGTTAAACTGAAGTTCACATATGTTGGTCGTACCCACTCATCCCTTGCTCCTCTCCGCCTTCGTGCTGGCAGATTCCGCTTTGCCTCACAGCTCGGCGTACCGGATAACCGGCGGCTACGTTGTCCCCGAAGCTTCATACCGAGCTGTTACCGGCTCCGCATGTCCGGGTAGGGAACGGTTGATGGAACAACCGGTTTCGTCAGGTCATACCTGCTCCTGTGAAACAGAAACTCGCGCGACTTGCAGGTCGCACGAACACGTCCTTTGCCAGGTCGATACCGACAGTAGTAAGCTGGTCCATGACTTCCCCTCCTGTTCAGATTGATGGCTGACGCCTCAATCCTGGCACTCGATGCCGTGCGACCTCAACGTCGCCTCAGGATGCGGAAGTCCCTCACATTTGAAAAACCCGCTTTCGAAGTCGGCGCGCGCGTTTTTCTGGGTCTGTGAGGCCGATTGTCTAGCGTGGAACTGGGTCGGCGCACAAGATCGAGGGCCGAAACCCGTCAAGCGGAGCTCATTCCCTCTTGCTTGCTGGCCAGCATCAACCGCTTTGCCATTCGTGGTAGATTTTGTGCTGTTGCCGTCAGCAGAAACTCATCGTGTGCGCCGCATAATCCTCGTAATCGTAGTTGTTCAAGCAGCGCAAGCGTCTGCCGGATGCAGAACGAACCCTGCAGACAAAGGTCACCAAAGCAGCGACTGAAAGTCAGCGCATCGCCACCGATAAGATCGCGTGGACCAAAGGCAAGCTCGAAGACCTGCAGCGAACCGGGCTGAAGCCGCGAGACTGGCGCATTTTTCCGGGACACTGCGCGCCCGTCATGTTGATGGAAGACGGGCAACGGGTTGTGAAGCCGATGCGTTACCAGTGCGGCATGGCTGGAAAACCTGCGTCTTACGATGTCAAATACCCCGGGACCTACAACGCCCGTCGTGACAATCTGGAAGGCTTCTGGAAACCGTGTTTTAGTCAGACGCACGGCATTTTGCTTGTCGAGGTGTTTTACGAGAATGTGAGCAGGGCGAAGTTCGAGGGAACGCTCCTTGAAACGGATGAGCGAGACGAAAGCGTGGTCCTGGAGTTCCGCCCGAGCAACGGCGAACTGATGCACGTCGCCTGTTCGTGGTCGCGTTGAAGCGCCCCCGGTGAACCAGACCTTCTCTCGTTTGCGGCCATAACAGATGAGCCTCCGCCGGAAATCGCGGCGGCCGGTCACGACCGGTGCATCATTCCCATCAAACCCGAACACATTGACGCATGGCTTAACCCGGATGCATCGGATCCGGCGGCGATGTACGCAATGCTCGATGACCGGGACCGACCGTACTACGAGCAGCGTCTTGCAGCATAGCGATCGACAGGCCGGTATCGGTGGTCGTGGGGACCGTGCGCGCATCGGGGGCCGTGACACTGGCGGCAGCGCGCCGCCGTAATTGTCGCCGGCTGACCTACTCATGCTCCCTATGAGCCAGGGCTGCGCGGAGAATGTAACCTCGCGCAACCCCGCACAAGGGCCGCAAAAACACTCTGCAGCACGTCGGTTGAAACTGATCTGTCGGCCGGCACGCGCACCCAAGAGGTCGCGAGTGTGGAAGTCTGCTGCCGACGCATTGTCCGTAAGCACGCGAGCAACGTCGGTGGCTATGTATACGCAATATGCAGCGTCGTTCGGACCTTTGCGAACGCTGCGCTACTCGCCAATGCCCTAGACGGTTTGCGCTGTGTCAGCCCGATGCTCCCGCCCCGATCAAAAAGCACGACAGCCAGGTTGGGGGCCATCATGCGCGACACGTAAAGTATCCCGTCCACGTCAGCCGGATGCGTGTGGATCGCCCGGGACCAGCGCATCGGAATGCTGTAGTTCGCCGTACCAAAAAGCCCGGCGTGCGCGCCAAGCACGTTCATGCTTTGGCCTGTCAGATCCGCGAGCGTCAAATCTTCGCCGTCAAACGTATGGATGAAACGCCGCTTCACTTCGTCAGCCGCGATCCGATAGCGGGCCCCCACTGGCTCAAGATCATGAAGCAGGGACTCTGCAACGGCAGTAGCCACATTCAGGCCGAAGTAACTAGTCCCATATTCCATTTTGGGATCGTCAAACCGATGACTTGCAGTCTTCCCAAAATGCGGCTCACCCGAGCTGTAGCTCGAAATGCGGACCAGTCGTTTTGCCTTTAACGTTACGACCGGCAATGCAAATGTGCCGAAATTCCTTGCCGGATTCCTGAGGGCGCGAGCAGCCAAATACTATTCCTCCGCGTAGCCCGCTGCGGCCCTCAGGACCATCGACAGGTTGACCTTCTCGACCGGATCAATGCTGCTTCCCTGCTTGCGTTTGGGCTGCTTGCCGCCGATCACCTCCAGCGGGGTAAGGCCACCCAGCGAGCGCCGCGGATTCGTGAAGAATGCCCATTTGCTGGCGCCCGGAAGCTCTTTCAGCGCCCGGGACACGCGAGCAACCGTGCGCCGGTCGAGGTTCTCGTCCAAAAAAAAGGCCGGGTAATAGCTGACCCCGTTCGGACCGTCTACGGTGAACAACGATCCCGTCTTCAGCCGCTGGTTGATTGCCTGCCGCGTGACCCCCGCACGTCGCATGAATTCCACAGGCTCGAGCAATGAGCCTTCCTTTGCGAGCTTCGCGCGGGCGGCCATCGCCTCTGTAAACATTTCCGCTTCGACGGAGGACATGGCTGCATCGCGCCCGGCCCTGTGATGCAGCGCCGGGCGGGCACGTTGTGCGGGCACACGGCGGCTGGATCCCGTTCCGGACTTCGTGGCCGGCGTCAGCTCGCCCGCCGCGTCGGCGACGGCCGTCAGCGCATCATCGAAGCCCTGTGCGAACAGCGCGATCGACTGTGCGAATCTCTGCTGATTTTTAGCGGGAAGCTGACCGATATCCGCCTGCATTGAGCTCGCCACGACCTTGCGGATCGCTTCCGGAGTTCGCGCACCAGTACGATCCAGCATCTTCGCAGCACGCACAAGCAGCCGTGAAAACTCAGACGCCTGAATGGTTGCCGTAGACATAGATCTCTCCGAAGGAACAGCCAAGCCTATCCCGAATATAGTGAAATTGTCAAGGAAGTAAAGGAAATAGCTCCGTCATGCTGCACTGCCCTACCAGCCGCTCGTCGCGGGCATCCGCGCAGCGGCGGTTCAGCATCCTGCGAACCGGATACCGGTCAAGCAGGGCCGGCGCGTTGGTCAGCCCGTAACCAAAACGCAGCACGTTCTCGATGTCTATGAAGTCGGCGTAGCGGCCCGAGTCGGCCAGCCAGCATGCTTCCTCAAGGATGGCCGCTTCCCCCGGCGAAGGCGGCGCACCGCCGTCCTCTTCCGTCATCACACCATTCTTGTCCATGTCGTCACCAGATCGTTGATGCATGCCTCCGGACGCGGCATCAAGAGTTTGTCCGACGCAGGTGCGTCGTACACCGGCTGGTATCACCTGACGTGCCTACGCTTATTGAATACGCATCACGCCATTTCGCGCATGATGGCATGCGAGCCAACGTGCATCGTTGCGAAGCGATGTCTGGCGAATGATCCAAGGCGGGCCGTCTACGCTGACGAACGATTGTCGAAGCCGTCCTCTGGATCGCCTTCCTTGCCCGGCAAGACGTTTCATCGCTCAATAACGTTCGAATCATCTTGGCCTGCTCGCGCAAAAGACAAGATGTAAGCACATTTCATCGAATGTAAACGGCCCCTAGATGCTGTGTGGAAGGGCTGCGTCAGGCGCGCCCGTTTGCGTGCTCCCTCGGAGAAAACGAGTCTGGAAATCCCGTTTTACTCCAGTCGGACTTACTGCCACTGCCCTCCCACATAGCATCTAGGTGGCATCGAAGTCATGCACATGATCGTCAAGGGGAAATTGAACGATGGCGGCGTTTGGCAAACTCCCGTACATCAGTTCTATTCGATGGCTTGACAAGGAATCCATGCCATATCGGTCTTGACCGACCTCTCGATCTTACTGCGACAGAACCCGCTTGCATCCACGCCCCTGTCAAGCAATGCGCTCGCGTTTAATGTGCAGAAACCTGCCGCATTATGATCTCCGTCATCCGCTCGATATGCATTAGCAATTCGGGCACCGCCGTCGCCTCCCAAAAGCGTCTTCTAAGCGCAGGGCCAATATAAAACAGAGATGGATTCGTACAGCTACTGACTCGAACCACGCGGTAAGACTCATCAACACACAACCCCGCCCAGTCAAATTTTGCAATCCCGTCGCGCCGTAACTGATCGAAAAGAGAATCACACGCGCGTGCTATAGGCCGGTATATGCAATCTGCATGCGATTCTCTATCTGACGCCGTAGCTCGATGAGCCGGAGCCATCCCGACACCGGTGCAATTCACGAAATACGATGCGTGCACAACGCGCGAGCCCGTTGCTGCGCGCGGGCGAATAGCCAGCAGCAGCCCGTCGCCATGTTCGCTGATTGTCTCGATTCGCCCCCCCATAAGCGAGAGACGCCCACTCGTCCTGAGTGACGCGACAAGCGCTGCCGTGGAAGCTGGCTGTCGGTGACGATGTGTGTCCCAGTAAGGCGCAATATGGCGCACGAAAGCGCGCCGGTCGGCCTCAGACCAGTTTGACCAGATCTGCGGTACCGCTGGACGCAGGCTATCGATCACCTCGCGCCAGTCACCGCCTCTCGCGCGATGTTCAGCAATGACTTTGCGTACGACGGTGATGCAATGCCTAGGGCCGGCAGTCAGTTGATCGAGAAGCGACCGCCGCGCTTCTGGCTGAAGTCTCGGCGGTGACTGGCAGTGGTGTTGGGGCAACAAACCACGGCGGGACATAAGCGTGAAGCGCAACTTTTCGCTGCGCCGGTGCAGCGCGTAAACAACGTCGAGTGCCGTCAGACCGGACCCGCACATGAAGAAATGGCTGTCATCCGGCACGGTCCGCAGTTTAACTGCGTCCCAGGGATTCGCGAGGAAACGTTGATCGAGTGAAGCGCCACCGGTCGCTGCTACAGTGATGGAGCGGCGGCCATCGCTGTGCCCGGTCGCAAGGACGACGTGATCGGCAGAAATCTCCACACCCGTGTGTAAATGAACCTTCGTTCGGCCATCCTCGACGGGTTTCAGCGCGACGGCGTATCCGTCATGTTGAGAAAACTGATGCTTCCCGGGGTTTTCGACGGCTTGTTTTAGCAGATGTGCAAGATAATCACCGTACCACGCACGTGGCAGGAAATCGTCGGGTTCGGCAGGACGGCCCCGCAGTCGGCAATAATCGACAAAGCCGTTGCCGTTGTCCCGCTCAACACTGAGGGTCCGTGCGGGGGCGTTCAGGAGCCAGCCCTCTTCGTCTGACCGATAAGCAATACCGCGCGAAACGCTATAGCTGTCATCGACCAGTGCGATCGACAGGGGCTTTGCGGTTTGATCCGACAGTAGCCATATGGCCGTCATCGTCCCGCAAAAGCCGGCACCCACTATCACGATCGATACAGTCATTGCCACGGCTCCGATGGTTGTTCGTATCCGCTCACGCTGAAAATTAATTTTGACGTTCGGATGGATACCCGCTCCGATGGAGTCGCTTGCATCGGGGCACGTCAGGAAAGCTCTCTTTCTGGCGCGGATAGTCGGAAGCTGTGCCGCGCGTCGTAGGAAGCGACTATGCGGCATTTCGCCTCAAGCTACAAAATCGATTGTTTGGATAACATTGATTCGCATCGCAAATGAATGGGTTCGGGGCGGATGGGTGTCCCGTCTGGAGGGTGCCGTTCAAACCCAGTAGCGCACCTATTTCGCGTAGACCGCGCCACACCTCAATGGCATCGCAGCGCTGTCCACGAACCCTCAAACAGTGGGGCCGGCTAACGGGGCGTCAACAATACCCGCAAATTGAGGCTCGGATAATTGGGGCTATCCGGGCCTTCATTTCGGGACATACGCGTACGTTACTCCTGCGCCGGGTTGCATCAACTGCTGCCGTCGGTGCTACGCGGGAAAGCGCGGCTGGTGGTCGAAAGCTCCTTCACGCAAGGACCGCAGCCGCCAGCCGCGAACCTACAGGACCAGGGCGACAACGGCAGACGCGCCTGCCATTTTGGTATAAAATGGATGCCAAATGGCAGGAGACAGAACCATGAATCTTATCGGAAGGGTCTCAGCCGACTCACTGCTCGGAGGTCGCACTGTATTTCCGCGCGCGCCTCGATCGGGGCTGGAATGGGTAGACGTGGTCCGCCATGGGATTTCATCGCAGGCGCTCGATGCGATGCTCAGATCGAGCGGACTATCGCAGGCGGAGTTGGCGCAGGCGCTCGATATTCCTGAGCGAACGCTGGCACGACGCAAGCGGGAAGGCGTGTTGAGTCGTGACGAGTCAGCAAAGCTGCTGCGGCTCGCGCGCGTGGTCGCGCGCGCTGCAGAGGTTTTTGAAGATCTCGACACGGCGCTCGCGTGGCTTAAGACACCGATTGCGGCGCTGGAAGGTTCGACACCTCTCAGCCTTGTGGATACCGACATTGGTACCGATAGCGTGATGGACACGCTGGGGCGCATCGAGCATGGCGTGTTTGCGTGATGCTCACGGTATGGCGGGTGGTCACCGAGCGGTACGCGGATACGGCTTTCTCTGGGGAAGGTGCTCGACTGTATGGTGGCCGTTGGAATCCCAAAGGTGTCGCGATGGTCTACACGGCGCACACGCAATCGCTGGCGCTCCTGGAGATGCTGGTCCAAGATTCGCCGTTGCGTGCGCACTATGTGATGATCCCAGCCAGATTCCCCGAAAGAATCGTTGAACGTATCGATCCAGCCACTTTGGCCGCCGACTGGCGGGACATCTCCGCGCGTGGTGAACTCCAGCAGATCGGGGCTACGTGGTCGCAGGCGCGCGCAAGTGCGGTGCTGGCCGTTCCCAGTGCAGTCGTCCCGGCAGAATTCAATTATCTATTCAATCCCCATCATACTGATTTTGCTCACGTCGAAATCGGTGCGCGCGAGGAGTGGCTGACCGACCCGCGGTTGTTGCGGCGCGCTGCGCCACCGACATAGCGAGCCACGCGTGAGTGTCGACAAACGGCGACAGGGCGCAGAGGGACATAGCGCGGTACAGCTCTGTCACGATAAGGCAGGGCGATCGTGGACATAAATTCGATGGTTGTGTCGCATTGGTGCGGGGACGCTAGAATGCGCGTCTGACGAACCGGTACTGACCCGATGACGAAGAAGGCACCGACGCCACGAACGGCCCTTGCCTCAGGAATTGCGACGGCTGATCGAGACCTGCAGGGCCAATGGCGTCGCGCCCTACGCGAGGCCCGACCGGGATTCGTTAAAAATCCGCCACATCTCGGCCTATGCTGCTGATTTAATGGCGAATTCGATGGTCGGATCGGCCTGACGGCGCGCCAGCACAGCTCCGGCGGCAGGACGCGGCTTGGGCACATCAGCCTGAGAGGGAATGTCTATCTGCGCACGCTGCTGGTTCAGGGCGCCCGAAGTACGTTGCAGTCGGCGCTGCGTGCGGACCCCACGCACGCGAGCCGCCTGCAACAGTGGATCAGGCAGTTTCATGAACGCAAGGGGTATCACAAGACGCTGATTGCGATTGCCAACAAGCACGCCCGCATGCTGTGGGCGATGCTCGCAAAGGGTGAACCTTACGATGCCGATGCATGGCAGCGCCGCCCGCTAGATCCACCGCTACCGCCCGTTCCTGTATGACCGATTACCTGCAACTCAACTACTGCTCGACGCGATAGCAAGACAAGGTCGGACCGAACGGGAGAAGAACCCGACGATTCTGTTGGCGAGACAACACGGCATGCAGCGTATCGGTGCACGCATGTTCGCCGGTTTTCAAATGGGGTTCTCCTGTGCGGCTCATATCGTGGCCCGCCCGACACGCTCGGGCAACAAGGCCGTTTGCAAAGACGCAGTCTGTTCCTGGTGTTTCGTCGCGAAAGAGCAGTTCATCAAGTGGGAAGCATCATGATTCCACGGCGTTGTCAACTTGTCGGCAGTGGCACGGACTACGGCGAAGAGCCAATCGCTCAGGAGACAGTCGACGGATTTTGAGCGATGCCGGTGAATTCGCGCCACGCAGCGGGTCAGAATTCAATCGGCGTTGACAGCTGCCAGAGTGGCGCCTGGAATCCTGAACCTGAACAGCAAAAAAGCGGGCCGGAAGAGCGTCAACGTCGCCCGGCCCGCGGGGAGCGACAGAACTTTTCGCATGCGAAACGGACGGGCCTTGTCATGACGAATAGCGTAGGGATGGTCAGCGTAGGGTCGGCCTCATGGACTGACCCGACGCTGATCGCAAGCAAGCGGTTCTATCCTCTTGGCTGCACCAACGCCGAAGCGCGGTTGCGGTTCTACGCAACACAGTTTCCGCTGGTCGAGGACCGCCGGTCGCCGCGCAAGGACCCTGCTGAACAAAGCCTCGTAGAGACATCCGCATATCATGTAGTGCCCGACGGCGAAAGCTATCGTGTTCCGCGCCCGATGCCCGAGAGCCATAAATCAGGACTTGCGAAAGGAGGTAAAAACAAGGATTCTTGATCCCGTTCGAGCCCCGAAGCAGGTGCCTGTCGCTGGCGCCATTACGCCGAAAGCACCCGGCTCCTTTACGGCGAAAGGCAACAGCTACGAACCCTACAACGACTGTTGAGTTGTGTCTCGTTTAAGACATCGATGTCGCAAGCGTGACGGCAGGATGCCAGCTAGCGCGGCGAGAAGGGCATTGTTTTCTCCGGAGCAATCCAACCCCGTGCCGGGTCCGGCAGGAATGGGGCATACAGGTCAGGTGAACGGCGCCGCCGCGATGACCGACAACCCAATGGTGCGCACTGGTGGCCTGCCCGCCACGCAGTGAGTCCGTACGGGAGCATGGTCCGGGATTCGTCGGCGACAGTGGCGAGCAGCGCGAACTGCATCCCGTTCACGAGATCGAGTCAATTGCGACGCATCCCATGGCGCTGCCGTTCACTGACCAGTCTGAAGCAGACCATGGCGATGCGCAAGCACGAAGACAGTCCCGAGGTGTTTCCGAACGCCGCCGGCATTGATGTGGGTGGCTCAAGCCACTGGGGGGCGGTGCCCCGGTCGGCGGCTGAAGAGCCGGTGCGCGAGTTCGGCACGACGACCGATGACCTGCACGCAATGGCGGACTGGCTGCTCGCGTGCGGGGTCGACACGGTGGCGCTGGAGTCCATCGGCGTATTCTGGATCCCGGTGTACGAGGTGCTCAAGCGGCGCTGGGTGACGGTGTGGCTGGTCGATGCGCGGCAGATGAGGTATGTGCCGGGGCGCAAGAGCGATGTGCAGGACTGCAATGGCTACAGAAGCTGATGAGCCTGGGGCTGCTACGGGCCGCCCGGCGCCGGGGCGACGAGGTCTGCGTGGTGCGCGCGGTGGCCCGCCACCGCCATGGCCGCGTGAAGGGCAGTGCGGGCGAGATCGAGCGGGCGCTGACGGGCAACTGGCGCGACGAGCACCTGTTCGTGCTTGGACAGGCGCTGGCGATGTTCGACAGCCTGGCGCAGCGCATCGTCGAATGCGACGCGAAGATCGAGGCGCTGCTGGTCCCGCTCGGGCGTCACGACGTCGCGCTCGACGGACCCGGCAAGCGGCGCAACAAGAACGCGCCGAAGTTTGATGCACGCGCGGCGCTCGCGCGCTAGGCGGGCGTGGATCTGACGCACATCAACGGCCTGTCAGTCACGACCGTGATGACGATCCTCTCGGAGATTGACCCCGACCTGAGCCGCTTTGCGAACGTCAAGCACTTCTGCTCGTGGCTCGGGCTGTGCCCCGGCACGAAGATCAGCGGCGGCAAGGTGCTGAGCGCGCACACCCGCCATTCCACCAACCGGGTACGGCAGGCCCTGAAGCTCGCCGCGATGAGCCTGTCACCCAGCGACTCGGCGCTCGGTGTGTTCTACCGGCGCCTGTGCGTGCGCATGGACGAGCCGCGCGCCAACACGGCGGTCGCCCACAAGCTCGCCCGGATGGTGCACTTCATGCTCGCGCGCGGCGAGGCCATCCTTGATCAGGGGCAGCAGCGCTACGAGGAGCAGCAGCGCGAACGCAGCGTCGCCACGCTCCGGCGCTGCGCGTCCGCACTCGGCTTCGAGATCCCCCCGACCGGCCAGCCAACCTGCCCCCCCGTACCTTTTAATGTTTCTTAGGAATGCTTTCAGAAAGTCGTTGGCACATCGGTTGCTTGAGAGGAGGGGATCCGTTGATCCGTAACAATCTAGCAACTCACTTCTTAAGAGTTCAGATGAAACTTGCTCGATCGATCCTGATGCTGCCACAGCCGCGGCGCGCGCATCCTGGCGAGGTCTCTGGGTTATCAAAATTGGGCTGCGGCTCTCGGGCGAGGTCAGGTCGGTGCCGTATCAGGACTGGGGCGAATGGCAGTGGAGAACATGGCTTGGCAGCTTCTTGCCGGCCTGCCCCATCCATCCAAAGCCATACGGCTTTCCGCTTCGGGAGTGCGCGGAAGCCGCGCTTCTAGGTCAAAACAATGGCCTCCGCGCTTCCACAATAATGACTTGCACCTCTATTCCTGGGATCAAACAATATGATTGTGCGTAGCCTGAACGATGTTGAAGCGACCGATCACTTCGTCGATTGGGGCAATGGTACTAGTCTATTGAACCAGATGAATGGCACCGGATGCGTCGAGTGGGATCAGAATACTTCCATTTCAATGGGGCGGCCTGCTTGTTGTATTGGCGGATATAGCGCATGAGTTTATTATCGAGGTCCGTGGTGCTGGTGAATACCCCGCGCGTGATGACGTCGCGCTGGATGCGGGCAAACCAGTTCTCGACCTGGTTCAACCATGACGAATATGTGGGGGTGTAATGGATCGAGACATTCGTATGGTCAGCCAGAAAGGTTTGAACAGCTTCGGTTTTGTGGCTGCTCACGTTGTCACAGATCACGTGAATCTCCTTTCTGGCTGGCTGCGCCGATATCACGTGGGTGAGGAACGCGACGAACTGGGCGCACTCGTATGGCGTGGTGCAGTCTTGCCCAGCACTTCGCCGGTGGCGACATTCAGCGCTCCAAACAGGCTCAGGGTACCGTTGCGTTTGTATTCGAAGCCGTGTTCGGCGCGCTCGGGCGAGAGCGGCAACATCTGGTCTTTGCGATCAAGCGCCTGAATGGCCGTTTTCTCATCCACGCAGAACACCGCCGCGTGCAACGGCGGGTTCAGGTACAGGCCGATCACATCGGCAGCCTTGGCTTCAAAGTCGGGATCGTTCGACACCATGTGGGTATCGACACGATGCGACCGAATGTCGTGTTTGCGCCAGATTCGTTGAACCGTCATGAAGGGGACGCCCAGTTGTGCGGGCAACTTGCGGCTGCTCCAATGCGTGGAGCCGTCCGCCGGTTTGCGCCGCAGCGTGTAGTCACGCACTCGTGCCTCAAGACGCGCCAGGTCGCGCCGCGGCGCACGACCCGGGTGCCGGCCATAGAGGCCGGCCAGACGCTCACTGGCAAAGCGGTTTTGCCACGTCGTGATGAAACGCGAATCGCATCGCAACTCGTTCATGATCGCCCCGCGCGAGGTTCCTTCGTCGAGCAACAGGATCAACCGCGCTCGCCTTACCTGGCCGACGGCCATCCTTCTGCTGCGCTGCATCGACAGAAGTTCTTCGCGCTCGGCTTCACTCGGATTCATTTTTCCCACGCACCTTTAGCATCGGCGCAATTTCATTGGTTCAACGGACTAGTGCCATGAGTTAGAAGTTCGTTTAATGATCGTCTTTGCTACTGGAACGGACGAAGTGTTGCTTGATGAGTCGCTCGGATTCGCGCAGGCCCTCATCGGTAAGCACAACGGACTTCGTCTTGTTGAGGGGATTGCCAATCATGCCGCATTCGTACAACCGGTTTAGGACATCCCCAATCGAAGCTTTTCTATGCCCGGTTTTGGTCATGAGCGTCAGACAAAAAAGTGCGAGGACTGCGTCGTCAATTGCGGCGTCGATGTTCATTGCAGTCATTCCGATACCTTTTGGATTCGGGCGCAAAAGCGTTCGAGGCTCGCCAGAATTTCGTCCGCCGACTTCACATTGGCGGCGATCGTGCGCAGGAACTGCACAAATTCGCTGCTGCGGTGACGTCGGTGCAACTCGCCGATTATCTTGCCGGTCGCGATGTCCAGCGCCGCGAACAAGGTAATCGTGCCGTGGCGCATGTAGTCGTGGGTACGTGTCGCTTGGCAACGCCCGGCGCGAGCGGCAGCATGGGCTGCGTGCGAACGAGCGCCTGGATTTGGCTTTTGTCATCCACGCAGCACCATGGCCTTCAACGGCGGATCCAAGTATCGAACGACATTATCGCGCACCTTGTCGACAAACAAGGGATCGCTTGAGAGCTTGAACGTCTCCTGCCGACGCGGTTGAAGGCCGAATGCCCACCAGATTCGCGATACTGAGGTCTGCGAGAGCCTGATCTCGCGCGCCATCGTGCGCGTACTCCAGTGCGCCGCACCCGCAGGCACGGACTCCTGCGTCTTCGCAACGACCGAGTCGACATGCGAATCCTCGATCGTCCTCGCCGCACCAGGACGAGGCGCATCGAGCAAGCGATCCAGACGATGAGCCACGAAGCGCGCACACCACTTCGAAACGGTTTGTTGAGTGACTCGCAGTTTTGCAGAAACAATCTTATTGTCGACGCCATCGGCACACGCCAACACAGTCCGGGCTCGCAATGCCAACACCTAGATGAGCGGAAGGCCCAAGGCGGAACTCGTGTTGAGTGAATCGGAGCGCGAACAGCTCGAAGCATTGACGATGCGGCGTAAGACTGCCACCTCTTGGGGTATGTGCCGTCCATCACACATAACTACAGGCAACGAATAATTCGACGAATTTTTAACCCAGAACATTAGCACACTGACAAACAACGATTCCTGCTTTGGCACGATACATGCATGGTCTTCTCCATAAAGGCGCATTAACTGATGAGAAGTTGTTCGATGTTCTCGCTCACCGGAAACTCAGACCAGGCTAAGGCGGCGGCAGCGATTCTGCCGCAGGCGATATCTGGAGGGCGGCGCGCAAGAGTTTCGGCACCGCCAATACCCGCGTATTGCGCAGGTGACCGCGGCACGGTTATGTCGCGCAAATTCGAACCAGTGCGGCTGATTTGAGTCGCTTCGTGGCGCGATGCCCATGGTGGCAATG
>NZ_WHNQ01000069.1 GCF_009362785.1 Paraburkholderia atlantica | reverse complement strand
CGTGCGCACTTCGAGGTAGCAGTCATGCTGGAAAAAGTTCAGGTGCCGGTAACGCTTGACGATAGTGTCATGCACGGGATGCGCGCCGGCCACCTCAGGATGCGCGAAGCGGCTTCCGGCAGTGAAGTCGATCTGGATCGTCAGCAGCTTGGTGGCCGCGTCGAAATCGACGCCGCTCACGAACCACGGATCACTTACACCCAATGCGGCTTCGAACAGCTTGCTGTGCATGACCTGCCTTCGTCTTGATTATGCAGAAACCGGGACGATACCACCCACTGGAAATTCAACAGAGGCACTTCTATGTTGTCGGAGGTGGCGAGACCGCTGATGTGTTCGTCTGGCAAACCCCGCAAGGCCACAAATACCTCAGGACCGGGCACGACATGACCATTGCGGACAATCTTCTCGGCCTGCCGGAGTGCCCAATAAATGGTTGTCGTTGAGCATGGCGGATTCAACGTCGCCACCGCCATGCTGCCCAGCGCACCTTGCCCGGATTTCGGGGGCGAACAAGGTAAGCACAATTTCCTATCATAGGCGCCCAAGTTATTATGACCTGGTCAAATCGCCGAAAGTTGGCACACATGCCGGGCGTGCCATCCGGGCTCAGAGTTCATCCCAGATTTGCGGAAGTGTTTCAGCAGGTCGGCCAGGGAGGCTAAGACTTGGGTTGCCACAAATACCCCGCTTTTTGCAGCCGGGCAAGCCAGGCTCCCCGCTTGCCATGACTCGACATCAATTGCGCCGGACGACGCCGGAATACGACATCGCGCCTGGCGTTTTCATACGCTTCGGCGAGATCCAGCAACTTCTGGAATGCCTGATCGTAGGCGCTGCCCGTTGTGCGTCGCAGTTGTGCATCGATGCTTGACCACGCCGTGTCTTCCTGTTCGAGAAGTAATGTGAGGTACCGTGTGCGTTCCTTACGACGGCGGGCCTCGGCCGACTGGCGTGCTTCCCGCTCCCTGCTTTCACGGATGGCACGATGAGAGGCGACCCTTGATTCGATTTCGGATATTCGACGGCGCCCGGGCAATTCAATTGCTTTGCATTCCTGCCCTTCCTCCATTTGACAGAAGCGCTTCGAAGCGTTCTCTCCGCTTCACGGCTGCGTCCTTGTAGCAGGATGCGCAGTTTCGCCCGCATTTCCTCAAACGGCAACTCACGTAACGAGGAATCAAAGCGACTGCCTTTGCTCCTGCTGGATTCTGGGGCCAATAATGACGGGCTGGCCTCGGCGGCGGCGGCGAGCCAATCCGCATCCAGCATCAGAAACTCGGCCAGTGCTACCTGTGCAGGCGTCAACGCCTGTAATCCCGCAGGCACCGGCGGTTCGATTTCATCATCGTGTATTTCATCATTCCCGAGGCGGGCAAGCCACCCAAGATAAAGCGGGCGAGCATCGCCGGCGAGCAACTCGTCGCGTACAGGCAGCAGGCGCGTCATCCACCCCGCACCATCCATCTCCTCCGAGAAGCGGGCATGTTCACCCGAGTCATCGTTGAACGACCAGTCGAGGAGGCACCAGTCATCGACGTCCATGGCCTCGAATGCTTTCTCGAAACGGTAGCGCCTCTCTCGTCCAGCCTTGACGTAATCGCGGATGGTCGCCGCGTCAAACGTCCCGTGCGGCAGGCGAAGAAGCAGGCGGCAGCTCCCCCAGTTGGAGGAGTAAACATGGGCATCGAAATATTGCTGTACCCACTCGAGCAGGTCGCCCTTGAGGGTTCCCCAGTGATATTCGTTGACGAAGCTCGAGGCGGTGATCGTGAGGCTCGGCGCAATCGGTCCACTGGAATACCGGAAGAGCCCCGAAATCAAGGCGCAGACCAATCCTGGTTTCGCCGCCCGAGGTTGGCATCCAGCTGGCGTTGATCGATCCATTCGCGTGCCCGTTCAAGCGCGAATTGGTGCGCGGTGTCTGCATCCGCGAAAGGTGGGCCGATCAGGCCGGAGCGCTCAATGCGCTCGCCGTTCTTGGCGATTTCAAAACTCGCGCGACATTCTCGATTCCGCACAAGTTCTGCGACAACGTAGATAACGTAGCCACTAGGTCCAATCACACGCAGGCCTCGCGGCCTCCCGCAACTCATCCACAGTGGCATCTGCTGCCGGCTGTTGGGTTCAAGACCCTTATGTGTCTGGTTGGCCTTGCGATCCCCCCCGGCAAGGGGTGGTCTGCAGTCTTTGCTCTCGCGGCTAAGAGTCTGGTCTAGTCGACTATGAAAGTTGTACTTTTCCAAGGAGGACAACGGCGGGTACGCCTCAGCGGATTTCGTTAAGGAGGTGGTGTTACAGGCTTCAATGGCGGGAGGGGGAGTCAGCTGATGCGTAATCCGTGCCAAAGGTTCAAGTGAACACAATGGGAGCGTATCGTCTTCTTGCTTTGCGTCACGTTGCCACGTTTCAGGACTACTCCAGAAGACGTACTGCTCCAATGTTTCCCGCGGCTTGTGCGCTACTCCTGACTGTGCTGGTCTTTCTGCGGCGCGCGGCGGCTCAGGCACATAGGATAGACTCCGGCCGTTGAGTGTCAGCAGCCGTATCATCTCGGCCAACGCACCATTGGTTTGCCACTCCGTAAAACGCCGCCGGCAAGTAGGCGGAGAAGGATAATAAGGGGGGAGCTTCGACCAAGGCTGACAAGTTGACAGGAGCCACAGGACGGCATTGGCGATCGTGCGGGCTGGGGCACAGGGCCGTCCGCGTCGAAGCACGCGGCTGTCTGACGGGTATGACAAAAGCGTCGACAATTGCGCCCATTCCTCATCTGTTAGCTCTTGAAAAGGCATTCAAATCTCCGCGTGCTTCGACGCACCCGTTGGGGCCTGTCCTTCCCTAGACCATGTCGAAATTTCCACCATATGGAAGTCACGATGGTGAAACACTTGGTCAGTGAATCTCCAAGAGTTAACAGCTTGTTTGCAGAAGGCCTCTATCAACGAATTCTACTTCACTGGAGCCACCCGCATATTAGCTATATCGATTCCTGTTCTCACCGAGGGAAGCTGCGCAAGCGTGCGGCTCAGGGCAGCATTGGTATCCCGCATATGGTGCCACACCGCAAGCCAGCCCTCTCGTGAGTCTAATGTTTTTGCTTCACCATAAACGCGCCCCAAAACGTTGGGTTGACCTTCTTTGGGTGCAGTTCGTCAGCTACTCTCATCTGCCTCGTTGAATCGCAGTACGATTTCGTTTTGGCTTAGAAATCAGCGCACCTCCGCTCCGGCGAACGTGACGGAAAGTTGACCATGCTTGACAAAAAAGCAATCTATATGCCTTATAGTCGCCCCGCGTGAAACCACGGAAAGCAACCGACCTGACGATAAGCTTTGAAAGAGGCTGTCCTTTTTGTCCAACTCACGACGAGATAGTCGGATTGTTGCCAAAGCGGCGTGATCTGATTCACGCCGAGTACCCCATTGGTAAGTTAGAGTCGCTAACAAATGTCGTCGATGCCCCCCCGGTGAACTGCCGGACAAGGCTTTTGGGAGGACGCATCGAGTCTACGGTTGCCGAACCTGGGCGCGAAGGTTCTCGATCCGCTGCGCCATGGGCTCAAAGATTGCTTGCATCGTTGCGCGGGATACGTCTGGTACATCGGCCTCCTGCAACAGGGAAGGTAACTGCGCGAGCAAGGTGGTCCAGTGCTGCCAGGTGTGCTCCAGCAGATCGGCCTGCACCCAGAGATCGCGCTGCGGGCGCGCATCGAGAATCGTCTGCAGTTCGCGTTCGAGCGTCGCGCCCTCGGAGAGGACAGCAAAGGAATGGACGCCGTGCTGCCCGCTGATGTGCGGATGGATCGGGTGATTGCCGATGGCGCGTACTACAGCATCGAGAGTACCGAAGCGCTTTCAGGCGCGGGCGTGACGCCCGACATCCGACCGCCAGCTCACGCTGTCGTACACAGCGAGGAGCGAACCCGCCGGCATGACCAGATCGTCAGATACATCGAGGACATAGGCATCTATGCATTTAATACGGCTACGGTGTGCGCTCGCTGGTCGAGGCACAGATCTCGCGCGTCAAGCGCTGCATCGGTAAACGCCTGCTGACGCAGGAGCTTGCGTCGAAGGAAGGCGAAGGCATAATCATCGCCAACCTGCTGAACCGGTGGAACGCCTTCGGCAAACCGGTTTGGGTCAAAAATGCATAGTCGCGTCCATGGCACGGGAACTCGCGCCCATCCGGACAAAGCCCATCGATACTGCTTTCCATCGCCGAGTTCTGAGGCAAGTAAGCTTGCGGTAATCGTTACAACTCCCGGAGTGGTAAGCAGTCGCTGGGCGATAGCGTCATCCGCAAGCTGCCGGTTGAGCTCCTTCTCGATCTGGCCAATCTGCTCCGAAAGATATTTGAAATGCGCATGCAGGCGCTCAAGAATCGCGACGAGACGTGGCGGGAGGGAGTGCTCGGCCAGCAAGACGGGCAGGCGCCTGACAACGGCATTGCCGACAGGTAGCGTGACGCCGAATTCAAGCAGGAATCCATGCATCTGATTGGTCGCGCAAACCTTGTCCCGAACGAGTGAGTCGCGTACCCGGTGCAGGGCAGACAGTGTCTGCTGCGATACAGTCTTCGTCGTTACGAAGCGCATTGACGGTCTGGAGGCTGCTTCGCAGATTGCCTCGGCATCGACGAAATCGTTCTTGTTGCTCTTCACAAACGGGCGTACGAACTGCAGCGAGATCAGCTTTGACTCGTGCCCGAGTTCGGCGATCTTGCGTGCCATGCAGTGCGCACCAGCACACGCCTCCATGACTACCGTGCATGGATGGAGCGTGGCGAAGAACTCAATCAGCTGCTTGCGCGATACCTTTCTGCGAAACACCGCTTGCCCCGCCGCATCCTGACCATGAAGATGAAAAGCGTGCTTACCCGGATCAATACCGACCTGTGACGTTTTGCATGGCAGATCTTTCAAGGAATCCCGGCAGAGTACCCCTGCTGCGGGCGTTGTCACGTTGTCAAGGGCGGTCGAGTAAGATGGCCATATGACCAAGAACAAATCGCTTTATCATGGCCATCGGTTTGCGGCAGCTATCATTTGCTGTGCGGTTCGCTGGTACTTTCGGTTGCAGTTGAGCCTGCGCGACATCGAAGAGTTGCTATTCGAGCAAGGCGTCGTGGTCAGTTATGAAACTATCCGACGTTGGTGCGACAAGTTCGGCGCGGGCTTCGCGCATCGCATTAGATGCTATGAGGGAGGGCAGCGGCAGCAAGCCCGACTGGAGTAAAACGGGATTTGCACACTCGTTTTCTCCGGAGGAGCACGCAAATGGACGCGTCTGACACAGCCCTCCGTGGGCAGAATACGACGGCAGGTGGCCGTCTGTACATGGCTTTTGAACTGGGCGAGAAGAGCTGGAAGCTCTCGCTGGGTGATGGCCAGCGCGCGCCCAGCCGCTGTACGGTCGCCGCTGGTGATACCACCGCAGTTCTCACCGCCATCGTCAACGCGAGGGCGCGTTGCCATCTCGGCGCCGACGCACCCGTCTACCGCTGTTATGAACCTGGCCGCGATGGCTTCTGGCTGCACCGCTGGCTGACTGGACAGGGCATTGCCAATCTCGTGGTGGATTCGGCCAGCATCGAGGTGAACCGCCGTGCGGGTCGTGCCAAGACGGACCGGCTCGACAGCGACAAGCTGCTGTCCATGCTCATCCGCTATCACAGTGGCGAGCGGCGCGTATGGGCGGTGGCACGTATCCCAACTCCCGAGCAGGAAGATGACCGGCGGTTGCACCGCGAACTCGAACGCCTGCGACAGGAACGTACCGCGCACACCAACCGGATCCGCTCCCTGCTTGTATTGCATAACCTTCGGGTCAGGTATGTTGGTGGCCGCATCTGGACGCACTGGTGGAGCCGGCAGCGCGATCTGCTCGCTCCCGGTCTACGCGCCGAGATCGACCGTGAATGTGAGCGCCTCGCGCTCGTGCGCCAGCAGATCCGCTCGCTCGAAGTGCAACAGGAGCGGCAGGTGCGCAGCGGCGCGCACCCCGGCATGGCGTTGCTGGCGCAGCTCGCGGGCATCGGTACCGGCAGCGCGTGGACACTCGTCAGGGAACTCTTTGGCTGGCGGCAGTTTCGCAACCGCCGCGAAGTGGCCGGCTGTCTGGGCCTGGCGCCCACGCCGTATGCCAAGGGCACCAGCGAGGTTGAACTCGGTATCAGCAAGGCGGGCAACCGGCGATGCCGCTGGCTGATGGTCGAGCTCGCCTGGAGCTGGCTGCGCCTGCAGCCCGGCAGCCAGCTCAGCCACTGGTTCAACCAGGGTTTTCCGGCGCCGGCAAGCGGCTGCGGCGTATCGGTATCGTCGCGCTTGCCCGCCGTCTGGCGATCGCGCTGTGGCGCTTCCTCGAGCATGGCGAGATCCCCGAGGGTGCGATACTCAAGTCGGGAAAGCTGAACACCGTGAGAGCATGAACGGCATGAGACGCAGCAACAGCATGTAAAGGTCAACGCGCCCGAAACACGCTTGGGCTACCCGCTGCGGGTGGCCGTTTCCCTAGATGGGGCGCGTCGGTAACAGGGTAGCTCCAGCGCTTCGCGCATGCGGCATGAGGTGACCGGCCTGCCAGGCCGGCACGGATAGAAGGTCGACCCGGCACTGACCGGTCAACAGACACCCTGCCCTGAATGACATTGACATGCCAAGCTGCAACAAGGTGTACGTGAGAAGCGTCGGCCCCGTGCTTTACGGAATGGGCCCTACGGCCAGCCTGCGCCTGGTCATGGGGGAGTGACCGCGCAGACCGGCCGTAGGGCCCGGACAAGGAAATTTACTTCGTTTAACAGAATTCTTGAACAGGGCTTGACTTTCGGTTCCCATAGAAGAGCGTGTTATGCACTTTTGTTAAGGGTTGCAAAGTGGACAAGCATAAGCACGGAGAATACGACGAAGTGCAATCCGGCCCGGGTTTCGGGCAATCGCTCGTAGTCTCTGGTCAGTCTGCGGAAGCTGTTGAGCAAAGCCTTGCGACTTCGATTGGACTTGGCCGTCAAGGTGTGATCGCGGCGCCATCCTTTGGCCTACTTACGGGGACCGCGCTGGGGGGCGCGTTTGTCGGCCCGTTCACGCGCTTCCATTGCCCCGTTTCGAATAAAACGGCTCCGCCACTGCGCACAGTCGCGCCCACGGCACGATCATGTTCATCTCGTCGAGAAACGCTCGCGTCGCGTAGGGTTTGCGCTGCGCCCCGAATCACGCGCATTGATCGACTGCCTCGCCAGGGTAATTGTTTCATCGCGTTCTTGCTTTCGCCGTTGCGTGTCCACGCTATAACGCTCGACAGTCGTGAACGGTGGACTTAGTCAGCATTGCGCTAGATCAACACCTTTGATGCCATATTACGGCAGACTTCCTACCAGCTAACGCGCGTCCATCTCAACTGCGAGGTAATTGCATGCAGACAATCCTTGTCGCGCCATTAATTGCCGCGCCGATGATATCGGCGCATGCAGAACCGGCGACACAGCTATCAAAGCCGTCAATATCGTTCGTATCTTTGTCCGGCATATACAACGTCGTCGCATGCTGTCATCGGCTACGTGTAAGCGATTCGTAGTGACCGAGACTCATTCACACGCCGTGCCAGTGCGCACCTGACTACCTTGTTAGCTAGAGATCTCGGGCCGCGCGGTGGGATATCGTAGAGTACCCAGCAGTGGAAGATCGCATCGGCTTCTTGCGTGCTGCCGCAGAAAACAAGTTCAATTTCGGAGGCTCGATCATGGCTCAACAAGGCTACTTCACGCTCCTGCGCGGGTGCAAAACTACAATCGCCGGGCGTCACGGGCTGCCCGGATTGGCAGGTATGCGCGCCTGCACGCGCGACGCTGGGCGAGCTGATCAACCGTACGAAGCGCTTCCTTACGCAGAAGCCGAAAGACAAAAACAAGCTGTGCGCCTTACATGCGCTTGAGGTGGAGTGCCTATCGAAAGGCGAGGCGCGTAAGCCGTACGAATTTGGCGTAAAAGTGTCGATCGTCACGACACACCGTGAAGGGCTGGTGGTGAGGATGCGCTCGATGCCGGGCAATCCGTACGACAAGCATACGCTGGAAGAAGCGCTTGAAGAGGCGCACATTCTGAGTGAGGTAAAGCCTGAGACAGTCTTCGTTGATCGTGGCTAGCGGGGCGTTGACGTTGAAGGCGTAAAGATTTTGCATCCCGGATTGCGTCGCGGTGTGACGCGAGCGTTGCGTGTGATGATCCGGCGGCGCAGCGCGATCGAGCCAGCTATCGGCCAGATGAAGAGTGACGGCACGCTCGGGCGTAACTGGTTAAAGGGTGCTCCGGGTGATGCGCTACACGCGGTACTGTGCGGTGCAGGTCACAATCTGCGCCTGATCCTCAGGAAGCTGAGGTTTATCTGTGTGCTCATTCTCGCGCTGCTGTATGCAGCGTCTGCGCCGGCGAGTTAGCGAGCTAAACGGACAAGGTAACGGCAGTCGTCACGATGCTGACCGACTGCGACATCGTTCAACCCTGACGCCTGAAGAAGCCGAAAATGAATTGTTCATGACCGACTAGTGAAGATGGGCGTTGGCAGCGTTCTCGTCGTTTGCGTGCAACCACGCAAACACTCGGGCGAGTACATCGAGGTATGCCAACGACAGACCGAGAGAACCAAATCCATGAGCGCGACCACTGCGGTGCAGACTGACCAGCCACTTCCGCTTGTTCGGTTTATCACGCGAGTCTACGCACAGTTAGTGCTGGCCGCTTTCGCTCTTGTTCCGTCCTATCTGATCGGCTACCTGCATTTATTTCAGAACCCGACACTCGAGTTCGAGAACCATCCGTTCCATGAATTTGCAATTGCAGCTGCGACGCTTGAGGCCCTTTTTGTCACATACGTGGCATGGCAGTGTTATCGGTCCTCCGGAGAGCCGCTGCTGCGATGGATGACACTGGCTTTCCTGGGATTTGTACTGATCTACGCGTTGCATGGCGCATTCACCGGGCTCGCACATGACAACATTTGGCTATTCCTGTTGTACGGACCGGCGTCGCGCCTGACGATGTCAATCCTGCTGCTAGTCGGGCTTCTGTCGTATCACCGGCCGCCTGACCCAGCCGACCGCCGCACCGGAGCCCGGTACTGGCTGAGCTGGGCCGCAATCTTCCTCGTCGTGGACGTTTTGGTCGCGCTTCTGGCGCATTCTACGGTTGCTGGGATAGTCCTGCTTCGGTTCATGGAGGCTACGGCACTCATTCTGTCAACGCTGAACGTCGCCATCTTGATGCTGAGTCGGCCTCGGTCGCCGTTGATGTTGGTGTACGGTATCGCCATCACGTCGTTCGCGCTGTCGTCGGTCGCTTTCCTCCTTGGTCGCCCATGGAATCACATGTGGTGGCTTGCTCATGTCATTTTCGCCAGCGGCTTCTTTCTTCTCAGCTATGGCGTGGCGTATGCCTTTTTGACAACACGCTCATTTGCGACGATCTATAGTCGCGAGGAATTGAACGCACGGCTCGCCCATGCGATGGCCCGCACCGAAAGCGCTCTGCAGGAGCTGCAGCGTACCAACCGGAAACTTGAGCATCTGGCGGCGACCGACCCGCTAACGGGGGCCGCCAACCGTCGTCATTTCATTGAGCGTTTAGAAGCAGAGGTCGCTCGCGCAAAGAGTGAAGGTGCCCCGTTCTCGCTCCTCGCGCTCGACGTCGACAATTTTAAGTGGGTGAACGACGCTTACGGGCATCAGGTCGGCGACACAGTCCTGCAGGGATTCGTGCAAGCATGCCTCGACGCGATCCGGCCGTACGACGGCGTAGCACGCGTGGGAGGTGAAGAGTTCATGGTGCTGCTGCCCCGTACGTCGCTGGATGCCGCACTTGCAGTTGGCGAGCGCATTCGCGCGGCAATTGCAAGCACGACGTTCGCCGGTGAGGTCGGACGCAGGGTGTCGATAACAGTTAGTATCGGTATATCGCAGTTCGGTAGGGATGGCAGTACGATTGATGCACTGCTTCGGGCAGCCGACCAGCGGCTCTACCACGCCAAGCGTCAGGGTCGCAACCGGGTGGCGGCTGTATAGCGGACGAAAGCCCGCCGATGTGCGCAAGCGCTCTTTCACTGTCGCGCAGTCGCGTCCACGTCATTGAGCACGCGACATCTGAAGCAATACAGAAGGTAACGCTGATCAACCACCCATTCACGCGGCGTCTGGATTGGGGTGCCATCAAGAAACGGATTTTTGCGTACGCTAGGGTGGTCCAGTCGATTTCCTGATGCGCAACGGCCGGCATCGCCCCTTGGCGACGCATTTGTTGGCGTGCCACCTTTGTTCACCCCGCCTTGGCGGTTCGGCGAGTAGCCGAACCAGACCGAAACCGGTTGCGCCGAGCCGGAGCGATGATCGTCGCGCACGTAGACCCATAGCCGGCCGGTGCGGGTCTTCCTGTTGCCCGGTGAGAGCGGGATCGGCGTGTCATCCGCGTGGAGCTTGGTCGCGGCCATCGTATAGCGGCGCAGCGCCTCTGTTAGCGGAGCGCACAGTGCCTCGCACTGGCCGACCCCGCGGCCCATACGCCGTCGCGCGCCGCGATCGCCGACCGCCGGTACAACGGCTGGTGGTCTGCATACTTCGAGACGAGGATGTCTGCCAGCAAGCTCGGATGGGCGATGCTCCGCTGGATCGGCAGGCCGGGCATCGGCGGCTGGGTTATGGTGCTGCAGCAGGGGCAAACCAGTTTGCGCTGGATCGGGATTCTCCTCAAGCGCTGTTTGCACCTTCGCTGCCAACCCCTGGAACCCGCATCGCATATCGGTGACGCCAGCAGCGATCCAGATGCGCGTGCCTGCCGGTAGGAAGATCATGAGCGCAGACTGCCCAGTACGATCCGCAACATATCGGCATCAACCAGGCCGTCCACTTTAACCACCGCACGACCGATGGGTCAGTTTTACATCGGCGCTAACAACATTCGACCGCCCGACAAATTCGTCGAGCGTGCCATGGGTTATCCCCGTCGCCATCCCTCCACCTTACTGCTCGGTTACGCGTGGAATTCGCGCTCGGGCAGTCGTGAAATCCCTGCTCGGTTTGCCGTGGAATCGGCGCTCGGTTTGGTGTGGAATCAGCGTTCGGTTTAGCGTGGAATACGCATCCTGTCTGGAGCATCTTTGCATCGCGTTCGGCATCGGCCCGTCCAGCGGGTTGGAGACCGTGCTCGCACAGGAACTCGTGGCACGGCGAATCAGGCTGAGCGCCGGGCTCGATACCGTCGTCATCCAGCCCGGTTACTTCGACACGCGATCTGGTCGCGCATGCACGTGTGAGAACGCTCCATCGCGTTTCTCGAAACAGGCGCGGACGGCTCACCGCTGCAACTTGCGCCGATCGCCGTTGCGCCTCCACGATTCGATGCCCGTGAGCATGAACACACTCGTCGAGATGTCAAAGGACGCCTTCGAGTTTGCGCTTCCGCTGAAGTGCCTTTTGGCGAAAATTTCACGAATGCCGGTCGACCCTCCTTATGGAACGCGCGATCAGGGAGTCCAGCGATAAATGGTAATGCTGGAGCCCTTGACATTGTTTTTCGTGACCACGTACTCGCCCGTCGATCGAAGATATGCCCTGACTCCGTACATCGAATCGACAGCGCTGCTGGCGTCCACGGTGCCGTTACTGGTGTTGACCAGCGTGGCGTCGAGATTGCCGGTAGCGAGATTGAAGGCGTCGATGTCCGGCAGCACTTGCCCGGTGCCGCCGAACCAGTAGCCGACGAACAGGTAGCTGCCGACTGCGTCAATCGACTTGGCGCCGGTGTGGGAGAGGTTGATCACCGGATCAGGTGCGGTGGTGTTGCCAGCGCTCCAGCCGTGGTAGACCTCGATCCGCGTGCCTATCGATGTCCAGTCCATACTCCCGACGGCACCTTGTCCGAGAATCATGGTGTCGCTGTCCGCGAGGTAGACGATGCGCGTTAACGGATGAATGCTCTTGGGAACGCGAATGGGGATGCCAGGTCCCCATGCAGGCTTGCCGCTGGCGTCAAAGCCGGCCAGCGGGTAGTGGTAGATGTAACCGGTCTTATTCAGCCCGGCCCACACGCCCCCCTCGCTGTCGATGCAGAATCCATCCCTGACCGGTGCGCTCGTATTGAAGGCCGGACCGGGAAGCGTGGCATCCGGTATGGCGATGTAGCCATTCGCGGCGTTGAAGTGGAAAAAGTAGAAGGTATCGGGATTCTGCGCGGACGCCACGAGGATCCGGTTGGCACCGACGGCGGCAACTTGACTGAAGTGCTCGCCTCGCGCACGATCGTTCATGTTGACGCGCGGGTCCGACGGGTACGCAAACGGATCGACGGTGTTTGCGACGAAGGTACCTCCCGCCCGGCCGGTGTAGATATTCGTGCCGCCATAGAACAGCACCCCGTCTGTGGCCGGGTCCGGGGTGGCGATGCCCTCGAGGTTGAGGGACTGGAGCATCCACCGCAGAGCGCCGGCACTGTTATACGAATGAATGTCCGTGCCGCCGTTGCGGCCGAGGTCCCAGCTTCCGCCCCATGGATTGTTGAGGACATAGAGGTTGCCGGCGGTATCTGTGCCGATGCCGGCGACGCGGGTGAAGCGCTTTGCGCCGACCTGGCCTTTGATTCCCGTCGTCGTGTCAAGGTAACCACCCTGAATGCCAAATGTACTGGCCACGGTTGGCGTGCCGGCGACGTTGTAGCGCTTGATGTTCATGTCGGGGCCCTCGTCGCCGACCATTAGTTGCGCCGATGACGCATCATAATAGAGGGCCGCAGGCTGCGACCCGCTGGGCATCCGGATGGTGTTGCGCAGGGCGCCGGTTGGACTGAACTGGACGATGGTTCCCGCACTCTTCTGTGCGACCCAGATGTTGCCTGCGCCATCCAGGGCGAGAGCGCCAGGGCCCGAGACATTGATGTCCCGCTGCCAGACACCGTCAGTGGTGTAGATCCGAACACGACTACCATAAAAGTCGCTTGCATAGAGGAGTGAGTCCGCAGTGGCAAGTCCGGTGACGACATCGATCCGAGGCTGGTTGTTCGACGCACTGACCTGAATGAAAAGGTCGCGAATCCCAGTCCTGCGATCGTATCGTCCCACCGCACCGCTTCCGTACGAGCTATCGTACTGTAGTGCCGCGAAGACTGACGTGGCATTACCTGCAATGGCGCTGCCCTGAAACTCGCCGTGGGTGCCGATGGAGCCGATGGTGCGGCCGTTCTGGTAGATTGCGACGCCGCCCCCATACTCGTCCCACATGGAGGCCGTGTAAATCGCGCCTTCAGGCGCGACCCACATGGAACGCGCGGCGTTGCCCACATGCGCGGCGAGTGTGCCATATGTGTTCGCCAGCCAGTCGGTGGTGTTTTGCGCCGGACCTGCCGGCGCAATCGCGGCAAGCGCTGCGAACAGGAGCGCAGCATGAATTCGTTGTTTCTCGATCATGACTGACGCTCGTCCGGTTGTGGTGAAAGTACGGGTAAATGGCCGGCCCATAGAGGTCGGCGCGTGACGTTAATAAACAACGATGTGGGCGCTTCGAGCTTCCGAGTTGTCGGAAGCGAGAGCGCAGCATTTCCGATCATCTGGCGTTCCCGGTAGGGCCGTGCACGTCATTCACGCAGAAGGCCGGCGAGTGATTCATGCTGACGACCACGCCCACGTGCGGAGGCAGTGACCACTCCTGTTCGCGCCCGGATCAGATCGAGAACGGCCCGCAACCGTCCGCCCTGCGGCGCTGACCGTATGAACGGCCGACTTCGTCCTGAATCCATGTTGAAGCGCAACCTGCATTTACTCCAGTAACGTGATTTGTGTCCATCATGCCGCCCCGCCGAGCAAGCTGTCTTCGGCCGACGCCTGCGGGCTAGGACACGCAAACTCCGGGCGAGGCTAAGAAGCGACGTGATGGTGATCCGACAGGAATGCTCGTCGGAGTTGGGTTCTGCCGTTTTCTGCAACAGCCCAACTGCAACTTTCAGAGAACGCCTTAACGCGACAATGTCAACATATGTCGTGGGGAGTTGAACAAAAAGGACGACCATCCAGACAATTGATCCCGCCCCTCCAGTGTCTCAGAAACCGTTTTGCATAAGCGTCTCATCCTTGCGAGGATGGAATCGGCGGTGGCCGTCCACATGAACGGGCGTTTATCAGGTTGTACTGATCGACGTAACGTTGGATACTGCCGCTGAAGCCGAGATTGTCGCCGCCTTTCTTTGCCGCGGTTGTGGTGCCATCGCCGTGGATGATGCGCGTGTCCAGACGGTCGTCGCCATGAAGCCTGAACACCGAAGCCTCCAAAACAGCATCAAGGCATCCGTCCGATTCCCAGCGCCGGAAGGCGCGATAAATGCGTGTGTAATGGATCTCGGGGCGGCCGTGCCGATCCTTCTCGATGGGCAACTCGGGAGCGTCTGAATTTTTGTGTGCAAGGCGTCTGAAGATTTCAGGCGTGGCAGGCGATCAATTTCATTCTAGCTGTTGGGTCATGTGAAGCGATCCTCGTAGAGGATCGCGAACTGCCGCATGGCGGCCTTCCAGTCGTGGGCCGCACGGTGCCAGTCGCTGGTGATTTTGCGCAGCGCAAGCCAGAGCAGTTTGGTCGCCGCTTCATCGGACGGGAAGTGTCCGCGCGTCTTGATGATCTTGCGCAGCTGTGCATTCACGCTCTCCAGCGAATTGGTGTAGATGACCTTGCGCACCTCAGGCG
>NZ_WHNQ01000068.1 GCF_009362785.1 Paraburkholderia atlantica | reverse complement strand
CCGAGCTGGACGATGGACCACAGCAGCAGCCGTTCGGCTTCCTTGCGGTAGTTCTCGAAGGTGGTTTTCGTGTCGGCGACGCGCGCCAGCCATGCGCGCACGGCCGCGAGGTCGTCATCGGCGGCGATCTGGCGGCGGCCGGTGGCGCGATTGACACCGGTGCGGCCGTCGAGATCATCGGGCAGTTCGAGGACGTCGAGCGGGCGCGGCGCGATGAGGGCGGTTTTCATGGGATCCGGTGGTCTTGGGGTGTCACGCGTTCAGTGTCGCACCTCTCGCAGTAAATTTCAACATTATACGGTTAATGTTCAAATTTAATGTAGAAATAGTAGAGAAAAGCCAAATTACGCAGTAATATTACTTCTCAAAATCCCGCGGAATGCTCATGTCTGACGCCGTTCCTGATGAAAGCCGCCTCCAGGCCGAGATCGAGCGCCTGAAAGCCGAATTTCCGCATACGCGCGATCTCTATCGGGAGGCCTGCGCGCTGCTGTTTTTCCGCTTCGGCGTCACGCCGACGGCGAACCGTCTCTATCAGCTCGTGCGCCGCGGCAGCATGAGTACGCCCGTCGCGGTGCTCAACGCGTTCTGGGCCGACCTTCGGGAGAAAAGCCGCGTGCGCATCGAACACGCCGAACTGCCCGGGGAGCTGCGTGACGCGGCAGGCGACCTGGTGGCCATACTCTGGAAGCGTGCTGCCGGCGCGGCCGATGACGCCCTCCAGGCGCTGCGGACCGAAGTCGAAGCCGCGCGGCTCGCCGCCGAGGCGTCTGTCACGGCCGTGCAGGCGGATCTGGCGCGCACCGAAACGGCGCTTGAGCAGCGGACAACCACGCTGCTTGCCGCCCAAGTACGCATCCAGGAACTCGAGCAGGCGCAGGCTGCGGCCGCGGCGACCCGTCACGCGCTTGAAGGCGAGCTGGAGCGCGCGCAGCAGGCGCTACGCGAGCGGGACGCCGCTCTGGCGCAGGCCCGCACCGACTTCGCCGCTGAACTCGACAAACAGCGGACCAGCACCGAACTGGCCGAGACCCGTTTGCAGGCCGCGGAGAAGCGCGCGCTGCTTGAGATCGAGCGCGAACGGGCCGCGGCTACGCGTCTGCAGCGCGAACTTGAAGGTGTACAGCAACGCGCGTCTCGCGACGGCGAGCGCGCGCAGGCCGAGATCCATCCATTGCAGGCGCAACTGGGAGATTTACGCCATTCGGCGGGTATGCTGGAGGGGCGATTTGAAGCGATGCGGGCGAGCCACGAGGCCCAGGCGCAGGAGCTGGAATTCCTGCGGCAGAAAGCGTCCGGTCCGGGCAGTGCCGCACGCCGCGCTCCGCGCCGCGCGGGCCGGCAGTCTGCCGGGCCTGTGAAAGCTGTACGCAAGTCCGGCGCGAAGACATGAGTCGCACAGGACGCGGTCGACGGAAGGATGTCTGCCCGGACATCGGCGTGCTGATGCGCTATGGGGAGCGAGTGGTGCGGGTGGAGGCCGAAGCGCGCGGTCAGCGCGTGATCATCGAATCACTTGACGAAGATGGCCTTGCCTTCCGGAGCACGGTGAAGTGGAAGAATCTGGCGCCGCTTCTAGCGCAGCTGTTCTGAGAATGTGGTTGCCGCGCTGACGACTGAGAATGTGGTTGGGCTCAGAGCCCTTTCGCGGACCGGTACAAGTCTTACTTCTGGAATGGATCAGCTTTCACTTCGTCGGACGGCCCCGGAAACCCTTGCCCGGCGGGCCTTCCCGCGGAGTGTAGCGGAACACGCGAAATCTGACGAGCAAATTCCGCATTCGTGATAACTCCGGTTATCAGATGTGGTGATTCTCGGTCAACGCATTCTCCGGCGGTGGGATGGAAAACACAGGGGGAGGGAGAGGCAGACCGCACCCGCCTCGATGAGGTCGGCCGGCCTGATGTTTGCCTGTGAGGCGGGGGATGCGGTAGGGTGCGTGTTCCGTTCACAAAGGGGCAGTCCATGAACAAACAGGAGCTGATTGATGCGGTCGCGGCCAGCACAGGCGACACCAAGGCTGCCACGGGTGCCGCAATCGACGCGATCCTCAACGCAGTCCCGCAGGCCGTGACCGCCGGCGACGCGGTACAGCTGATTGGGTTTGGGGCATTCTCGATTGGAGAACGTGCGGCACGGGTCGGACGCAATCCATCGACTGGCGAAGAACTGCAGATCGCTGCTGCAAAGACGGTGAAGTTCACAGCCGGCAAGGCGGACGCGGTGAACGCAAACTGTTTCAGTCATCTCGCGCCCGATCGAAGTTCCACGCAGGCCTATCAAGCGTTGGCAGCATCGGCGACCGAGTTAGCGATCAGATCGGCAGCAGGCTGTGCGCCTTTTTTACGTGGGTGCGATTGATGCATTGGGCGCGAGGTTCGCACGAGCGTCAGGACTCCGGCAGCGCTGGGTCCCGGTCCTGTTCGTATCCTGATCTGGTACGATTTCTCGCCAACTTGCGGTTACTCGCTACCTCGCAACAGCGTAGCGCCCCGAGTGATTGCACCAGAGTTCACCGCTGTCGTTGGTCACAATGACAGCATCCAGAGAGATCAATGTTCAATCCGGAGGTCGTACAAATCGCCGAAATCTTGGGGCGCGCTACCCAAGGGATCACTCGACCGTTCATCTGTAGAGGAGAGGATGAACAGTTGTATTTCGTGAAAGGTCGTCACGCCGGTAGGAGAAGTCTCGTCGCGGAGTGGCTCGGCAGCTCAATGGCGGCAGCGTTTGGCCTGCCTGTAGCGCCGTTCCGGATCGCACAAGTGCAGGAAGAACTTATCAACGTCGGTCCGCCGCACTTCGCTGATCTGTTCGAAGACACACGGATCGTCGCAGATGGCGGGCAAGTCGATCTGTCCAGCGGGTTTGATCAGGAAATTGTCGTCCTGCTCAATGTCGTCGCCGAAAAACAGATGTTTTAGCTGTGCTTGCAGGTTGGTGAAGCGCGGCGCAAAGTCCATCTCGAACCAGTACATGGCCGCGAAATTCATCTTGTTGATGCTGTGCATGCCTCCGGTGATAATCGTCGGCGCGATATCGGTCGTGTTGTGGTAACAGAGGTCGAAGACGTAATGGCTTTCGTGCTCGTGCGCACCGATGAGGTTGGCGAGTGTGGCAACGTAATTGGTGAGCCGTATCTGCTGTGGCGCGCGGTCGATGAGCATGGCACTGAACTCGACGTTCTGGTGCAAAAACGACGCGACAAGGCCGCAGGCAAGCGCTTCTTCCAGCGAGTGCCGCGATCAAACCGGTGCCGCGCAGGATCGTCACTGACCAGCTACGCAGCTATCCGGCAGCGAAGTCCGAGATTCCAGAGCTCGCTCACGTGAAGCACGTTTTCATCAAGGCGGTTGCGCGCGTGAATAACCGCGCCGAGAATAGCCACCAGCCGACCCGCAGACGCGAACGCCAAATGCTCGGCTTTCGCGATGCGCGTCGCACTCAGGCGTTTCTTTCACGGTTCGGCCCGATCCGGCAGCACTTTGCGGCAAGTCACCGTGCCTTCGCCACATGGTACGGTTGGATTGGAACTGCCTCAATCGGTAAGGCTATTTAATAAGGATAACTACCGTTACCAATACCGGTACGCGTACAGTCTACATTCGTTAACTTGACAAAGCCGTATCTACAGGCCCGCGAACGAAATCCGCGGCGCTGGTCCGGCGCCACCCGGACCTGGACGCCTGTCGGCGCAGTAACACTGAATCCCGAGCGCGACTGCATCGTTAAAACACATACGCACTCGACTGATATAGAGCCATTGGCCGCATGACCGAGGCGACAACTTGCTTGACTCGCGCCGACGGGAAACCGGCGCCACGCAAGGCCCACTTCGTCGGAGTCGATCGTCAAACCGGGGAAGTCTCAACATTTGTGCAATTTCGTACCAACTTTTCTTCGTTTGACAGACGCCATCTACGGACGTTTAACAGCCATGGTCAAAGCTGTGCGCAAGTTCGGCGTAAGCTCGACATCACCGCTGCTGACGGAATTCAGCGTTTCACGAACCAAGTCCGGATAGGCACCTCTGGAAAACTGGCCGATAGCGATATTCGCAGCTTCCCCCGGGGAATTCAGCCGAAAGAGTTTTTGTACAGCGAGTGCACGTATCAGCTCACTATCGTGGCCGTCCGCTATCTGGTTCAATGTCTGCACGGCCTCACTTCTTAAGTTCGCGGCATCGAGAATGCTTGGTTCCTCAAGAGTGCCGATGAGATTCAGTCGCGCGACAGCGGTCCTCTCATCGGTCGTGGCATCGCTCCTCAAATCGCTCAGCGCCTTACTGAAGACCTCTTGAGGCGTTTGACTTGGCATGTTGAAGTAAGTCTCATACATCTCGGCATATTTGGATTCGTTTCTGCCCTCCCAAATGGCATTTGCTTCTTGCAAGACTATGTCTCTGCCAATTGCAGAATCAACTAGGATGGATCGAAGAATGTCTCGCTCCATGCCCTGTTCGGCAGGCATGTCGTGATAGAACTGAGTCACAAGCTTTGCGACCTCGGGGTCATTTTCCAAAGCAATCTGCAGCCGAGCCCGAAACTCATCCAGCTCATTCTGAGACATGTTGCCGCGATTCACGATCTTCTGAAAGATCGCACGAAGGCTCGCGTCAATTTGTACGGGTGTATCATTGGATGCCGCTCCGGAGGGCTTGTCACCGGTGGCCAAACTCCCGCCGGCATTAATGCCATCGGGCCACGCAATCCCCTCTTTGCTGCTTGTCGCGGTGGCTTCGGAAGACCTCAAGTCTATGGGCTTGTATGCGCGCTTCGCTTGCTCCGAACTTACCGTGGGCGCGGCGAGAAATAAGAGGTACCCTGCCACCACCATCAGCAAGCATCCAACGATGGCTAGATGGACTCGACGCCGTGAAGATAAATTTATATTGAAGGACATAAGTTTTCTTTGTAGATAAGGAACGTCAGCCGTCTGACACAGTGCACGCCTCGCTCTTGGCGGTATCGTGGCGATACCAAAGACACTCCGCTGTCTCAAGCAAATGAACGAGGCGAATGGCGATCTGAGTAACTAAATGCGCTGATAGTTGCAGCTACTGCCACGCCACTCTGGCAGGTATCCTTCACGATCATATGCGCCACCGACGTATGTGCAACGCCAACTCACCCCCCCCATCCAATCGGAACGCCATCCCGCTGGGCAGCTTGACTGCAAGGTGAGGTAGTTATCCGCTCCGATCACGTGGACTTTCCCCCATCGTTCGCTGAAGTTGATGACTGCGCGGCCCTTCCAGCCCGGGTTAGGGCCACAAGTGACCGTTTCGCTACGAATGTTGCATGCAGTCCATGACTTATTGATCCCGCCATCGATCGCCATGCTGCCGATTTTTATCGGGATTCCCCACTGCGCACCGATGTCAAAGCTGGTGGTGTGGCATGACGAATGGCCTGTCGTTAACGACACGGTTCCACAGCTTCCTCCAGAGCCACCGAAACAATAGTGCCAGTCCGATCCGTCCAATGCGTAGCCGTGCTGGCTTTTGCCGATCCAACCCAAGAACTGGGTGTTAAGCGTCTGCGCGCTGACGGGGCCGTTATAAACGTCCAGCCAAGCAGCTATGAGCAGAATTAATATCTTCTTTGATGCCACGGAAGATTCCTCTCTTGGTTTCGGTTAAGGCTACGCTGATCAAGCCGCGTAAATGCGACTTGTTGTGACCAAGGCATGCATAAATTCTCGAGATCGCGAATAACCGCCCAAAAAGGGGGTTCTGTCGCAGTAAGAGCGAGAGGTCGGCCAAGTCCGATATGGTATGGATTCCTTATCCAGCCAGTGAATAGAATTGCTGTGCGGGAGTTTGACCAACGCCGCCATCGTCCATCTGCCCCTTGACGATCATGTGCATAACTTCGATGCCGCCCAACAGGATGCGGGCACAACGAAACCTTTTGAACCCAAGCATCGGTCGAGTTCGGCGCTTGATCGCCCGATGATCCTATTCGAGAGGGTAGGGTCGAGAACTGGCGCGCACACGGTAGGCTCCGGGGGTCTCTCCACCGCTTTCGCGGTGGTCCTCAGTCGGGCTGCCATAGTCACGTTTCCAACTCCCGCCACGTCAAACCGTGCATGCGGTTTTCCCGCACACGGCTTTCCTGTCTGCTTCATGTCAAGGTTTATGGAACCCGGTAACCATCAAACAGTCCCAGTTCCTAGCTTTGTCAAGTTAAGGAAGCTCTGCAGAAGTCGTTTTCGTAGCGGCGATTTTCCACACGCATCGCAGTCTGAACGGCGACGACATTCCTTGTGCGGAGATCGCCCGGTACAGTCACCAGTCGGAGGCTGTACCGGTGAAACATATGCCCGCACCGGCTCCATCTTAAGCGTTTCGCAAAGCTCTGCGCGCCATCCACAAATTGCTCAAAGCGAACAACGTGGTGATCTGGGCAGTGTTTTTCATCAAACCGCGATAGCGGGTCTTCGCATAGCCGAACTGCCGCTTGATGACGCGAAACCGGGTGCTCAACCTTGGCACGGATGCCGGCCTTGAGCCGCTCGATCTGATCGTATATCGCGTCCAGAGGACTACTCTGGTCCAGTAGTCTGCGCTTGCCCGGTCTCATCGCAACATGCCAACGAGCTGCGTCGGCCTCACAATGCTTTTCGATTCCCTGATACCCGGCGTCAGCGTAGACATCCGTCTCCTTGCCGTGCAGCAACGCCTGGGCAACGGTGGTGTCGTGCACATTGGCCACCGTTCCAATGACTGTATGAACCAGTCCGGAGTCTGCGTCGACGCCGATGTGCGATTTCATTCCGAAATACCAGTTGCCGCCTTTCTGCGTGGAGTGCATTTCCGGATCCCGGGTGCCGGAACCGTTCTTTGTCGAACTGGGCGCGGCAATCAGGGTGGCGTCGACTGCGGATCCAGCCTTTAGCATCAAGCCCTTCTCCGTCAGGATCTCATTGACCAGTGCGAGCATTTGCGGGGCCAGCCCATGTGTTTCAAGCAGATGGCGGAACCGGAGAATCGTGCTTTCATCCGGCAAACGCACCATGCCGCCGTCGAGACCCGCGAACTCGCGATACAGCGGCACGTCGTACAGCGCCTCTTCCATTGCAGGGTCCGACAGACCAAACCACTGCTGCATAAAATGAATTTGCAGCATCGTCGCGATCGGGAAAGGCGGCCGTCCGGTTTTGCCTGCCGGATAGTGCGGCTCGATCAGCGCAATCAGCTTCGACCAAGGCACGACACGCCGCATCTCATCGAGAAATTCCCGCTTGCGCGTGCGCTTGGTTGACAGATCCAGGTCAAGACCCAACTGCGACATTACTCTTCTCCTCAACTAATTCGCGATGCTTCCAGGATAGCTGAACGGGGCGTCAATGCCAGGACTTTTGCAGACCTTCCTTAACGAACGTAGACTGTACGCGTACCGGTATTGGTAACGGTAGGTATCCTTATTAAATAGCCTTACTGATTGAGGCAGCTCCAGTCCAACCGTACCATGTGGCGAAGGGTTCCTGGAGTGCGCCACGGTGACTTGCCGCTTTCATTCGATGTCTGGGTAAAGCAAAGTGCTGCCGGATAGCTGCGTAGCTGGTCAGTGACGATCCTGCGCGGCACCGGTTTGATCGCAGCACTCGCTGGAAGAAGCGCTTGGCTGCGGCCTTGTCGCGTCGTTTTTGCACCAGAACGTCGAGTTCAGTGCCATGCTCATCGACCGCGCGCCACAGCAGATACGGCTCCCCGCGTCACGAACATCTCATCCAGATGCCATGTGTTGCCCCGCTTGCGCCGCGCCGTCTTTGCACGCTGGGCGAATTCAGCGCCGAACTTGTCGCACCAGCAACGGATTGTTTCGTACGTGACGACGACACCACGCTCGAGCAACAACTCCTCGGTATCGCGCAGGCTCAGGCTGAACCGGAAATGCCAGCGAACCGCGCAGCTGATGACGATGGCAGGGAAGCGGTGACCGTGATAAAGCGACTTTCTTTTCTTCATCGCTTCATTCTACCCCGCTCCTGAGTCAACCTGACAGAGCCCGCGGATCACATGCCCCTTTTCTTTGGCTAGCTGAGCACACTTAATGGCTAGCGTACCACTACCGACAATAACACTAGACACTTTTGATAAGGTTGAGCGCTTATTCGCCCCATGATCCGGGCGCACCAAAGGAATACAATGCGACATCTCAATCTCCCAGCCAAGACCGGGGGGCATCTGGCCAAGCGCGCCGCCGTTACGACGACACCAGTCACGATAAGCATCGAAGTCAATGCCGACCACTGAAATGCGGGTTCGCGAACACTATCGAAAGGCTAGTGCGTTGACGAGTTCCCGGCGACTCACGAACATAGACCCCTTGTCGCTGATGTCGCGATTTCCCCCATACCCGCCAGAGCGGCAAGCGTTCGCATGCACGTCAAGTCCACGCCATCTGCGAGAATAAGCTGAGCGCGCCGCTTCAGATCACGATTGCCGCCCGCAGATGCCTCACCCCAGCCAAACTACCGATCAAGAAAGACTTTGTGCGCGCACAACCAAAAATCAAAACACTACCGGGCCGCACGAAATTTGTTACCAACATACCACCAATCGCGAATCGAATGGATATCAATTGTTTTTTCGGTATCCATTCGAGTTTCTAATATCGCCCAGTTCTAAGGTTTTTAACAGCACCGGAGTTGGCGGGGTTTTGTCGCATTAGCGCGGTCAAGTAAAATCGTCGACCACAACGTATGACAAGCATGATGGCAAAGACGAAGACGCCGAGCAAGATGCTGCCCGCCGGCATTGGCAAGGTATTGAAGCGGCTGCACTACCCGCTGGACGTGATCCTGCTGTGCGTCCGGTGGTACGTGGCGTACTCATTGAGCCTCCGTAACCTCGAAGAATGAAATGAACGCGTCCCACCCCGTGACCGATCCTCACGGGTCAACGGCATCGATGTGCCCAAGTGGCAAATAGGAAGCTTTCCAAGGCGACCGGAGGATCCAGTGATGAATCGTACAGCAGTCGGTATGGACATCGCGAAAAACGTGTTCCAGTTGCATTACATCGATCAGGAAACCGGCGAGATCGTGAACAAGCCGATCAAGCGAGCAAAGTTCCTCGAACACTTCGCGAACCTTACGCCGTGCCTGATCGGGATCGAAGCGTGCGGTGGTGCGCACCACTGGGCTCGGCAACTGACGACGATGGGCCACGAGGTGAAGCTGATGCCGGGGGGAGTTTGTGAAGGCGTTCAACATCCGAAATAAGAACGATGCGGCGGACGCCCGGGCGATCTGGCTGGCAGTACAGCAGCCAGGCAAGCCGGTAGCGGTAAAAACCGAGATGCAGCAAGCGATGCTTGGGCTGCACCGGATGAGGCTGCAACTGCTCAAGTTCCGAACGATGCAGATCAATAACCTTCGAGGACTGACGGAATACGGCGAGGTACATATGCGAGCATGCTCTGCCCGTCATCCTTATCGCGACAGAACCCGGCGATTCGTATCGACTTGTCCGAGAACGACAAGGAAAAAGTACTGTCGGCCTCTGAGAGAATGTTCCTGATCGGGTGTGATTTCTTCAATGATATTGAAAAAGCGGTCTACAATATTGAGCAACTGGTACCTGCCACCTAAATCATCAGGTGATGCGACGGCCAGGACCATCTCGTTATACAGAAGTAGCGCAGTAGCAGCCGTTTATCCGAAAGCGCATTGAGCGATGCACCGGCGTGATCGGGGTTGTTAACGGCCGGAATTTCGCGCTTACTCTCGACTTTTCGAATGCAGATTCGTAATGAGCCGGGGTCATGGGTGGACGAGGAATTTGAAACACTGGATCTGGGCGACCCGAGGCGGGATCGTCGCGCGAAGGAACTGCTGAAGCGGTTCGCCGCGCGTCCCACGGCGAGTATTCCGGGTGCCTGTGAGGGCTGGGCCGAGACCATGGCGGCATACCGGTTTCTGGGCAATGAGCACATTGACTGGCGCGACATGATGCACCCGCACTGGGATCGCACCGCTGTGCGCATGGGCGAGTTACCGGTAGTCCTGTGCGTGGCTGACACGACCGAGCTGAACGTCAACGGGCAGGATATCGAGGGCGCCGGCCCGCTCAGTTATGAAGCGCAGGTAGGCATGTACCTTCACGCTACATATGCGGTCACACCGGATCGCGAGGCGCTGGCTGTCATGAACGCCTGGATGTGGGCGCGCGAGCCGCGCGACGATAACGGCCGGCGTGGCGGCGTCTGCGAAAGCGTACGATGGATAGAAAGTTAAAGGAGATCGTGGCGCAGCAGGCGGCGGCCATGCCGGGCACGCGGCTGGTATATGTGGCCGATCGCGAAGGTGATATCGCCGCGCTCATGCAGCGTGCGCAGGAGTTGGGCGAAGCGGCTGACTGGCTGATCCGCTCCCAGCACAATTGCGCACTCAAGGGCGAAGCAAAACTGTGGGAGACGGTACACGCGAGCGAGGTGCTCGGTCATGTCAGCTTCGTGCTGCCCGGGCGGGGTGGCCAGAAGGCGCGTGAAGCGAAGCAGGAACTGCGAGCACAGCGCGTGAAGTTACCCGGGCGCGGCGGCGTCGAACTGAGCTGCATTGAGGCATGTGAAGTGAATGCGCCCACTGGCGTGAAGCCCGTCGTCTGGCGCCTGCTGAGCAACCGCGAAGTGCCGGATGCACATGCCCTCACCGAACTGATCGACAGGTACCGCGCGAGGTGGGAGATCGAGATGTTCTTCAATGTGTTCAAGAACGCCTGCCGGGTTGAAACGTTGCAGCTCTCGCAGATGGAGCGCGTGGAGAAGGCGCTTGTACTGTATATGGTGGTGTCCTGGCGTATCGCACGGCTCATGCGGCTGGGCAGGACCTGCCCGGACCTGGATGCTTCGCTGTTATTTGAGGCTGACGAGATACACGGCCCTCACGTGCTCTCAAAGAAACCCCGCCCGAAAAAGCCGCCGACGCTTAACCAGATGATACGGATGATCGCGTCACTGGGCGGATTCCTCGGGCACAAGGGCGATGGTGAACCCGGCGCGAAGACACTGTGGATTGGCATGCAGCGTGTCATGGATGCGGTGATCACCATCCAGATCCTGCGTGACGGGTACGACACTTCTGTATAACGAGATGGGCTAGGACGCCGTCGCTATTAGATCTCCGTTGTCGAAGATGTGGCTTGACGACCTATATGGCAAATTCACGGGATACATATGATATCGGCACTTCTAGGTAAGGTTGCGTTTGACGAGCAACGACTGGCCAAGGACCTAGCACTGTTAGAACAACATCCTCCCGCACCGGAAGTGTATTCGGAGTTTCGAGTTGGCACATTCCATACATACAATCTAAGAAACCCTTGTTCGGAGGTAAACGATACGAGGCTCAATGCGGGAAACAAAGATGCAGGGTCTACGTCGCTCGGTGTGCAACTGACTTATCTCGATGAACTGCTCAACGTTCTCTTCGAGCCTTCTGCGATTCGTATGGTACGTGTGATGAAAATTCACGCGGGCATGCTATTCCCGAACCGGGATATGGTGGAGTTCGGCGAGGCTGGACGCAAGTTCACGCGAGTCCACGTCATGCTCAAGACGAATCCAACTGCATTGCACTCGGAGTCGTCCGATGTCTTTCGAATGGAAGCGGGAGACCGGGTTTCTGCATGTAAATGGGACACATGCTGCGATCAATCGCGAAGCCAGCCCGCCATATACGATGATGGACGATTTGAACAACAAGTTCGATCTTCGCTCATTGTCTACGCGACCGGTGTCAGACCATCCACGCCGACAATGATAAGCCGCAGCGAGCTTACTTATGAGGAAATCGATGAAAAAACTGGTGAGCCGACAAAATGTACTTGATTTTTCTAGTTTTTTCGAAATTGCATTTTTACAAGAAAAATTTCAGTTGACCACTCGTCATCCATGACCAGGGCATTTTTCTCTGGCACCAGCGAGGAAGCAACAGCCTCTGATTTCATAGATTTCCTGGTGGAAAGCAGAGATTTTGACGAGCGATTTCCTCTAAACGAACGCTGGATGTGGTGCTAGGCATTGTTCCGGTAATCAATGCATCGTCGAGATACTGGTCAGTGAAGTATTGAAGTAGCCTCAACCTTAAAGGATTCCAAGATGTATGTACTTGGTATTAACGCCGCTTACCACGAATCTGCCGCTTGTCTTATCAAGGATGGGCAAGTCGTAATGGCGATCGAAGAGGAGCGTCTAAATCGCATCAAGCATGGGAAACTCGCCAGTCCCGGGACGACGGGCGAGTTGCCATGGCTCGCGATCAATAAGTGTCTCGAGGCTGCGGGCATCACGCTTGCCGACTGTGAGCACCTCGGTTACTCCTTCAGCCCTGAAATTCTTCAAGAGGGTGTGGCACAATGGCGGGATACGAACGACACGCCTCACGTGTGGCCGCTGGAGAAGGATAGCTACCAGACAATCGAAGGGGGGCTGGACTTCATTGATGGGGTGCTGTCCGCGCGCAGGCAACTGATTGAGAACGCCGGATTCAGGGGGACCTTCCACTTTCTGCCGCACCACGATTGCCACGCCGCAAGCGCCTTCCACGTGTCGCAGTTCGATAAGGCCGCGGTGCTCGTGATTGACGGAATCGGGGAATGGGCGAGTACTTCGCTGTACTACGGAGAGGGCACGCAACTGCGCAAAGTGCACGATTTTATTTTTCCGAATTCACTCGGGTTTGTGTGGGAGAAGCTGTCAAAATATCTTGGCTTTAGCCAGTACGATGCGTCCAAGGTCATGGGTCTCGCCGCCTATGGCGACGCTACCAAAACCATTGACCTATTTGCGAAGATTGTGACTAGCAAGCAAAACATGAGCGTCGATCTGGCCGTGCTGCGTCATGAATCGCCAGACTTCTCTCCGTTGGAGACGCTTTTCGGCCTGCCAAGGCGCTATGAGCCTGTGGACTTCAACGTCGAGAACTGGCAGGCCTACGTGAATGTCGCAGCTGGCCTGCAGTTGCTGACCGAACAGGTGCTCGTAGAAATCCTGCGTCGTTTCGATTATCAAACCCATCGCAACTTGTGCATGGCCGGGGGCGTCGCGCTAAATTGTGCAGCTAATGGCGCGATTGTGCGTGAGAAGCTGTTCGACAATATCTTTATTCAGCCGGCCTCCAACGATGCTGGCACCGCGATGGGGGCTGCATTCCTGATTTGGAATCAAATGCTTGGTCGGCCGCGGGACTATGTGTTTACGAACGCCTACCTCGGCCCGAGCTACACTGACGATGAAATCGAGGCGGTGCTTTCTCGCACGAACCTGAACTACAACAAGGTGGAAGTTGCGGGGAAAGCCGCGCAGCTTATCGCTGAGGGCAACATTGTCGGTTGGTTCAGTGGTGGGATGGAGTGGGGGCCGCGTGCGCTTGGTGCGCGTAGCTTGCTAGCAGATCCACGCAACAAAGACATCCGCGAATTGATGAACGTCAAGGTGAAGCATCGCGAACTTTACCGTCCGTTCTGTCCAAGCATTCTCGGAGAACGTGCAGAGGAATGGTTCATCGGAAGTACCGACGTGAATGCAGGAAAGTACATGCTTACGACGTCAGTGGTCCACCCCGAAAAGGCGGAAGCGATCCCGGCAGTCGTTCATTTTGACCAAACTGTACGTGCGCAGACGGTTTATCGGGAGGATAACCCTGAGTACTACCGCTTGATTTCTGAGTTCGAGGCACTCACAGGCGTTCCGCTGCTGCTAAACACTTCTTTCAACGACTCGGAGCCGATTGTGTGCAGCCCTCAGGACGCCATTAATACATTCTTGAAGACCGACATCGACTACCTCGTGCTTGGCAACTACCTCGTTGAGAAAAACCCAGGTTACACCTGACATCTGCCCTGAGACCTGGCCGTACATGGGGTTGTAAGCCGGAACCGCAGAAATTTTGGAAGTCCTTTGATTTCAGGTGGTTCGAGAAGGTCGAGACCCGCAAGCATGGCCGCGATGTCGATCGGGTTCTCGTTGCGAAACGTGTAATGCCCGAGCCCGGCCGCGACGCCTGCCGAACCCGGGTTCCCGGATGCCAATGCGCTGGCCGCGCTGCGTGGCTGGTATGCAGGCCTCAGTTCACGTGCGACCGTCCTGCGCTACCTGCCCGGCCTCAAGGCGCCGAGCCAGTCCGCACGTGGCATGCTCGGCCGCATCCGCCGGCAGCTCATCGCGTTCGCCGAAAGCCGCCATCGACTGGATCTGGCGGCGGTATTCCAGCACACGCGCCAAGAGCGGCAGGGGCGAGCCAAGGCAGTTGAACACGCGCTCAGGACGTTGCCCTCGTTGACTGCGCCACAGCCCCAGATCAGCGACGACATTGAATGGTGGCTCGCACCCCGGACCGCGAATGCCCTGTGTGCACACGGCATCCATACGCTCTCGGAACTGCCCGTACGGATCCCGCGACGGCGCGGATGGTGGCGAACGATCGAGGGGCTCGGCGCGATGGGGCTCGGCAAGTCGAAGCTTTCTTCGCCGGGCATCCGCTGTTGACCGAGCGCGCCCGCGCACTGGTCGCGGTCACCCAGCCACGCAGCATCGTGCCGTGGGAAGAGTTGCGCCTGCCGCACGAGGTCGATGGCTCGCAGGGCAGTTTCCGGGCGCCGCGTAATGCCTGCACGCTGAACGCGACGAACGATTACGAGGCGGTACAGGCGTGGCTTGCGCTGCACGAAACAGCGACGACGCAGCGCGCCTATCGCAAGGAGGCCGAGCGGCTGATCCTGTGGGCGATCGTCGAACGCGGGCGGGCGCTGTCGTCACTGACAACTGACGACGCGATCGCCTACCGGGCGTTCGTGAGACGTCCGACGCCGCGCGAGCGCTGGGTCGGGCCGCCGCGGCCGCGCGATTCCGTCGAATGGCGCCCCTTTACGGGCGCATGTCTGGCGACAATTACTTCTGCCGGTAGCGACAACTAGATTTGCCGGTTTCCGGCGGCCGAGCTGTTGAGGTTTGGTGCGCCGTTATCATGCGGCTCCTTGCGGAGCCGGCATGAAAAAAGACGGAGAAATCAAATTGTTGCGAGAAGAACGGCAGAAAGGGGTGAGCCAGAAGCTGGCTGCGGCGCGTACGGGGATGAGCGAGCGCACGGCCCGGAAATACGAGCGTGCTGGCCAGTTACCCAGTCAGATGAAGAAGTCTCGCACGCATCGAACGCGGGAGAATCCGTTCAGCC
>NZ_WHNQ01000067.1 GCF_009362785.1 Paraburkholderia atlantica | reverse complement strand
GCTCGCAGGCGACCACCGGAATGTGCAGGCCCCGTGAAGCCAGGATCACGTTGATATTCACGTTGGTCAAAAACGACACGATGACGTCGGGCTGTTCTTCCACGAACAGCTTGCGCAGCTCCGTCAGTCTCGCGATGTAGTTGATCCGTCGCAGCGGGCTATGCTTGACGCGGTCAGCCAGATAGATCATCCGCACCTTCTCGTCGATGGGAAAAAAACATCCACCGTGTTTGCTGTATGTCGGGACGAGCGTAACGGTGTGGTTGCGCTGAGCCCACGCGGCTGACAGCACCGCGGCGACCCGCTCCGCGCCGCCCGGTCCTCCCATTGAATTGACAACAAGAACAATCTTCACGTTTCGTAGTCTCCCGGAACGGTCAAAGGCTTAGCGTGTTTCACCGCCGAACGGCATAGCTTGATTGCCGCGCAGCATGCTGGCAGATAGAACTGGCGCGATGGCGTACATCAGCCGGTCCGAATTGGCGGACCAGCACGAAGTTGCCCGCCACCTTTACGGCGAACGGCAGTAACGAGATGTTTGTCGCACGAGCACGACACCGGCTACGCAGAGCAACGTCGCAGGTAGCCGGTTCACCGTCGTGAAGTCGAACTGATACGCGTCGACGATGTCAGTTCACGCGGTCCGTGTGCTGGCTCGTCGCATATATGTGGCTGCCGTAGCGCCCCGGATGCAGGTACTTCACGCTGCGTAAGGCGAAGCCGTTGAGCATCACGCCATGTATCCGGGTGCCGACCTGGGCAAAGCGCCTTGCTGTTTCCTCGATTTCCGCGAGGCGGGTTTCCGAGAACCGTGCCACCAGAAAGACCGACCCTGCGTGCGGTGCGATGATGCCGGCGTCCGAGACGGCGAGCGCCGGCGCCGAATCGAGCAGTACGATGTCGTAGCGCGCCGACGCATTGCGCATCAAGCTGTCGAAGGCGAGGCTATTGAGCAATTCGGCCGGGTTGGCCGGATAGTCGCCACACGGCAGAATGTCGAGATTCGGTAGAACCTCTCGTGTGGCAAGCTCGACAGTCAGTGACGGGTCCGCGAGAACTTCCGCGAGTCCCAAGCCGGCCGGAAGTCCAAAACTGCGATGCAGCGCGCCCCTGCGCAAATCGCAGTCGACGAGCAGCACGCGTTTTCCGGTCATTGCCAGGATCACCGCAAGGTTCGCGGCGACGAACGACTTTCCGACCTGTGGCATCGGACCCGCCACCATGACGATGTTGTTGCGGGCACTCGCCAACATATATTGCAGGGCCGAGCGGAATGAACGCAGGCTTTCCGCCGCCGGATCGGACGGGTGCCGGCAGGCGAGAATCAGGTCGCGCGCGTCGGTAGCGTTCGCTTTGCTCTGAAGCTCGTCCTGTTTTGCGCTATGCGGCACCATTCCGTACACCATCAGACCGGTGCGAGCTTCGACTTGTTCAGGCTCGGTCACCCCAGCAAAAAGCATTTCGCGGACAAACGAGATCGCGACGCCCGCAAGTAATCCGAGCAGCAACGACGCGGCGAGCACCAGGGAACGCACGGGCCGCACAGGATGTTCGGGGACGATCGCGGGATCGATGATCTGCGCGAAACCTGCTTTGCTGGCCTGAATGAGCCGAAGTTGCTCGACATTGTTCCGCGCCGCCGTGTAAAGGTCGGTCGTCATTCTCACGTCGCGCATCAGGGCAAGCGCGTCCTGTTGCTCGGTCGGCATCGCGTTGACGCGCGCTCTGCCGGCTTCAAGATACTGCTTCGTCATCGCGATCTGCGCATCGAGCGACGCTACGGCCGGATACGACGGCGCGTATCGCGCCGCCAGATCGGCACGGGAGCGCTGCAGCGCAAGCAACTGTGCCTCGGCATCGGAGACTCTCTGCAGATTCAGCCGGCCTTCTTCAGTCGCATCGACGAGACCGAGCGAATGACGATACGCGGTGTACCGGTGCTCGGCCGCCACCATTTGCGCTTGCATAGCGGGCAACTGACTCTCCAGGAACCTCAGCGAATTTGCTGCGATGGTCGCATTGCGGTCGTTATTTTCACGCACGTATTGCGCGCCGAGCGCGTTCAACGTCTGGCTAAGCAGCTCCGGATCGCTGCCGCGCATGGACACGCTCACGACGTTCGACTTCTCGCCTTGCTCCGTGATCTGCAGATTCTTCTGCATATCGTCAATCACGTCCTGGCGCGACAAGCGCTTCAGATCGAACCGGGTACCGGGCGCTGCCACGAGCGTGTCGATACGCAACGTCACATCGCCTTTGGTGGTCGCGACGGTTTCGGTCCGACCGACGGTGCCGACGAAAGGACTGTCGAGCTCACTACTGCTCAGCTCGTATCGGCCCGCGGACAGCGCGGTCAGCGTCAGCTTGCGGTCTTCCAGCTCGCGAGGAACTTTGAATGCACCGACCTTGACCTGTTCTTTGCCCCACGCGTAGCCGCCAATGGAGCCAAAGACCGATTTCGAGAGATCACTTGCATGACTCGCGAGCCACGCTCCGATCAGAGGAAATCGACGCGGTCCTGAAACAACGTCGAGCTCAAGCTCATCTACCACATGTGCGACGGTCTGGCGCGACTGGATCACCTGCATTTCTCCCGTCGTCTTTGACCTTGCATCAAACGCAGGCGAGACCATCGACATCAATTCCGGACGCGAGGAGGGCTGCGCTTCAGGCAACTGATCGATCTTGACGAGAATGTTCGACTGGTAAACCGGCGACGTGAGCGCTACGACGCCACCGAGTACGAGGCAGACAACCGTTGTGAGAGCAATTGTCAGGCGACGCCGTGAAATCACATCGAGTATTTGCGAAAGATTGCCTTGGCTGGACAGCGCCGACGACGGCATCGATATCTGCTTTTCGTTCATGGAGATCCCCAGGACAAACAGACACCGTAAGTCACATGCTTCGCGCGGGAACGCTCCGTCCGTTATGAAGCATCAGATCAGCCGCGCGGCACGCCTACGGTAGCCAAAATCATTCCGGTGACAACGTACCAGTGGGCCGGTCCCGTTTGTGTATGGAAACGAACATTGATGCGTACCTTTTTCCCGTACCTTCTGTACCCGTCGGTATCAAATGCCGAATTAATAAAAAGACTGCTCGCCACAAAAATGGCTTTAGTCGTCGTGGAATTCGCGTTTTGTGTGTGAGAGACAGTCAACAGGTCAACACCATCGAGGCGAGAGAGATGCCGAACTTAATATTTGGCCTATTAGCGTGCTTTCTGATTACTTTTATCGTCGTCAAAAGCGCTAGGCTCGGTGGCGGCATTGGCCTCGACAACCAACTCGATGGCGTGCAAAAGATGCACGCTACGGCGGTTCCCCGTGTAGGTGGTATCGCGGTCGCGCTTGCGGTGGCGTTAACACTCGCACTCGGTGCATTACTCGGTAGTAATCCGCGTGTGGAGGTTTTTAAATTGCTTCTGTGCGCGTTGCCGGTTTTTCTCGGCGGCATCATCGAGGACTTCACCAAGCAGGTGAGTCCGGCGGCGAGGTTGCTATGTGCAATCGTTTCCGCGGCCATCGGCGATTTTGCGCTAGGGGCCGTCGTCGATCGTGTGGATCTTCCGCTGATCGATTCCCTTCTTGTCTATTCGCCGATCGCGCTGGGCCTCACTTTGTTGATGGTGTCCGGCTTGACCAACGCGTTCAATCTGATTGACGGCTTCAACGGACTGGCCGGCGGAGTGGCAGTTCTGATGCTGGCCTCGATTGGTTTCGTCGCACATCAGGTCGACGACTGGCTGATTCTCAGCGTGTCCCTGACGATGATCGGCGCCATCCTGGGCTTCCTCGTCTGGAACTACCCATTCGCGGCGATTTTCCTCGGCGACGGGGGCGCCTACTTCATCGGCTTTACGATTGCCGAACTCGTCGTCCTTCTTATAGCGCGCCATCCGAATGTCTCCGCCTGGTACGCTGTCGTCGTGACGATTTATCCGATCTTCGAAACCATCTTCACGATCTACCGGCGGCGCATTGTGCGCGGCTGTGCGGCAGGTGAGCCTGACGGCATCCATTTGCACACGTTGATTTTCAGGCGGATGGTGCGCCGCGCAGGTCATCCCGAAACCACACGACAGCGCACGAGGCGCAACGCGAGGACGTCGCCCTACCTTTGGACGATCAGCCTCATCAGCATCGTGCCGGCGACGTTCCTTTGGAATAACGAAGTAGCGCTCTTTGCGACCGCGATGACTTTCATCGCGATCTACGTCTGGCTGTATGCATCGATCGTCAAATTCAGGGCACCGCGTTGGCTCGTGACTTACATGCCGCGCGATTCGTTGCCCGCTCCGAACGAAACACCGGCTAACCACCCCGCTGAGCAGCCATCCCAGGCAGAATAAATTCGCGTATCAACTGGACACAGCGGATCGCTCTTCCACCGAAATAATTTCATTGCAGTCGGCTATGCACTCCTCGCCGTGCAAAGCCGAACATGCGAATGACCTGGTCATTTTTTATCTGTAGGCAATCGTACCCGGAGCGATTATGGCGCGTATGGATTCACGCAGTGCAAACGTCAGCGCAGTTGTCGTTGGCGGCGAATTGAACGGCCTTGGCGTCGTAAGGTCGCTCGCCCGGCACGGTATTCGGACCTTGACTGTCGACATGGAAAGCAGGGCTGCCTTTTGGTCTCGCCACACGCAGGGACGGCTAATCAGAAATCTCGAAGGAAGAGAGTTCATCGACGACATGATTGAAATCGGCAGAAAAATGAGCGAGCCGCCGGTTCTCATGCTGACCGCCGAACCAGCGGTTCATGCTGTTTCCGAGAACATCGACGAAATATCAAAGTGGTTTCGTGTTCGGATTCCGACCGACGAGAAGGTAAAGCTCCTGAGCAGTAAGGCGAGTTTTCACGTGTTCGCGCAAGTGAACGATTTTGAGGTTCCGCGTACTGTCGTTCTGGAAAGTGTCTCCGATATGGCGCTGCTGGGTGTGCTGCAATTCCCGTGCGTGATGAAACCCGACGACAAGCGAAGTGCGTTGAGCGGAAAAAAAGAACGCGCGCTTCGCATCGAAACGCTGAAAGAGGCCCGCGAGCAAGCAGCCGTCATGCTTGAGACTCCCGGAGGAATCGTGGTGCAGGAGTGGATCGAAGGGGCGGATAGCAACATCTATTTCACGCTCTTTTATCGTGGTGCGGATGGACGGCCAATCGCAACCTTCACCGGACGCAAGCTCTCCTGCTATCCCCGCAACGTAGGTAGCACAGCGGTATGTGTTGCTGCGCCCGACGCGCACGAAGTACTCGAGCCCATGACGTTGGCTTTCGCGGAATGCGCGAGCATGGCCGGCATGGGCAGCATGGAATACAAGTGGGACGACCATCGCCGCAAGTTCGTCATGATCGAACCCACCGTTGGAAGAACGGACTGGCAGGAAGAAATCGCTACCTTGTGTGGGACCAACATCCCGGCGGCGGCCTACCAGCACGAGTTGGGACTACCAGTCACAACGGCCACGGCAAATCGTATGAACGTCGCGTGGCGGGCGTCGATCGCCGACAAGCCGCCACCTCACCTGCTGACGGGCATCACGGAGATCGTGGACGGCTACTTTCGCACCGAGGACCCGTTTCCCGCTTTAAGACAGTACTGCATGGGAAATCCGTTGCACCGACTCCGGCAGATGATGCAGAAAGATGTGCTCGCAAATCGACCCGAAAATCTGTTAAGTGGGAGGAACTGATGGCAACGACCGATACCGCAATCATTGGTGCAGGACCTTATGGCTTGTCTCTCGCGGCTCACCTGGATGCGGCGGGCGTGCCTCATCAGGTGCTAGGCACGCCTATGGAAGGCTGGAGAAACTTCGCGCCACCGGGCATGCTGATGCGCTCTGACGGCTGGTCCACGAGTCTGTATGCACCGCAGCGCGGTTATGCGCTTCAGGACTATTGCGCGCTGAGGGGCATCCGCTACCAGCCGATCGGCATGCACCTGACACGCGAAACGTTTATCGACTACGGACTGTGGTTTCAACAACAGCTCGTCGACGATTTAAGGCAGGTCGATGTTGTCGATATGCGCCGCGTGGACGGGATGTTCCATCTGGCGCTGAGTGACGGCACCTCCATCGTCGCGCGTCGCGTGGTGCTGGCGCTGGGACTCAAGGGTTTCGAAAAGACGCCTCCGGTTCTGCAAGGGCTGCCCCGAGAATTCGTCTCCCATTCCTGCGAGTACGGAGATCTCGAATGGGTGCGAGGAAAGGATATCGTTATCGTGGGTGGCGGACAGTCGGCACTCGGCCTCGCCGCGCTGATGAACGAAAACGGTGGTCGTATCCGCGTGCTCGCGCGTGAACCTGTCGTGACGTGGAACAACAAACCGCAGAACAACCGGAGCTTCATATCGAGGCTGATCAGGCCGGATGGGCGAATCGGTCCGGGTTGGCGCGCCCATATCATCGCGGAATGGCCGTTCGTGTTTCGCGCATTTGGCGCGCAACGCCGCAAGCAGGTCGTAAATTCCACGTGGGGCCCGTCTGGCGCCTGGTGGCTGCGCGATCGCGTCGTCAATCAGGTCGACGTGTCGGTCGGCAGCCAGATACGTCACGCGGCCATTGATAACAATCGCATCGTCTTGCAGGTCTCCATGAAAGACCAGCAATCGCAATTGGAGGCCGACCACGTCATTGCGGCGACCGGGTTCAAGACCGACCTCAGTCGTCATGCATTTCTTTCAAGGGAAATCGTTCAGTCGATGTCTCTTCAAGACGGTGTGCCGGAGCTCACGCGCCATTTCGAAACCGGTGTTCGCGGGCTCTATGTGATTGGACCCGCATCCGCATACAGCTTCGGTCCTGTGATGCGATTCATCTATGGAGCGAAATACGCAGCGCCGCAGGTTGCACGGCATATCCTGAAGCGCTATCGGCACGATAACCCCGCGCCGCGAACGACGCCCGCCGCAGCAACCACAGAAGCAGTTGCGAATCAGGCTGATCATTAAACGCCGTCCACGCGGATCGTGTCGAGCTCAGGTTCATCGATACGCCAACTGTCTACTCAGTGAGTGTGCCCAATGATGATTCCCCAGCGAAACAGCGCCGTGAAAGAAATCATGGCTCGCTGCTTGTCGTTTTCCGGTATCACGTGGCTAACGCGAATCTTGCTATGGCGTGACAGGGTCGCGATCCTGCTGTATCACGATCCAGACCCTGCAACGCTCGACGCCCATCTGACCCATTTGCGGAAGATCTGCGATGTGATTCCTCTCGCGGCTCTCAATGATCCCAGCGAAGGCCGGCCTCGCGCAGTCATTACTTTTGACGATGGTCACGCAGGCAATGCTGCTCTTCTGCCGGTTTTCATCAAACATAAGGTCCGCCCGACCATTTTCCTATGCAGTCGAATCGTCGCGCGCCGGCGCAGGCATTGGTGGTTGCATCCGTCAGCGGAACAGGCCGGTATCGAGCGGCTGAAGCGACTAGGCAATTCGCGCCGGCTGGCCGAACTCGAGGTGAGAGGATTTGCGCAGGACGGTGAAGACATGCCGTCGGGACTGACCCATGATCAGATCCAAACGATGAAGCCTTACGTGGACTTTCAGGCGCACACGCGGTTTCATCCGATATTGACGCGCTGCGAGGCATCCGAATGTGAGGAGGAAATCGCGGGCTCGCGGCACGAAGTTGGAGCTTTGCTGAATAGCGAGTGCACTCACTTCGCGTATCCAAACGGCAACTACGGCGCGCGGGAGATCGAATACGTGAAGGCGGCGGGATTCAAGACCGCGCGCACTTGCGACGTTGGCTGGAACGATAGCCAAACGGACCCTTACCGTTTGCGCACTATCATCATTACCGACGACGCATCACGCAGCTGGTTCGCCGCTCAATTGACAGGAATCCCGGTTTTTCTGCGCTACTTGCGAGGTGGCTCGTGGGATGGACGCTTTCCGCAGTTCTAGTTGGCGGAGGCCGAATGTCCGTCCGGCTGTAACCCGGTTGCGGCTATTAAACGAACGCTGGAGTCAACTTTCATGAGGTTCACTTACTGGGCCTGCAGCCTGTTGCTCAGCGGGCTCGTTGCAGCGCTGTCATTGCGGCTCGCGGATCGCGGCGATGCGGCAGCCGGCGAGCCGCCAGCCAGCGATCTGCTGGGTATGCCCCCAGTTGCGCGCACTATCTTCGCACCTCCCCTCGTCGACCCAGTGAACCCGGTTGACTTTGGTGCGAAGTGCGACGGCGTGTCGGACGATTCGTCGGCATTTCAGGCCGCGCTGGATGCTGGCGACGTACGGGTGCCGGCTGGAACCTGCGTGATCGACCACACGGTCAAAATTACAGTCAGCCATCGGCACATGGAATGTACGAAAGGCACGACGCTCAGGCAGACCAAGCCGGTATTCAGCATGTTCTCAGTCGTCGCACCGGATGGGGAAACGCTGACCGGCGACAGCATCGCGAATTGCGTATTCGAAGGAACCAATTCCGCTGCGCCACGTTTTATTCTCGACGACGATGCGCTGCACTACAACATTCCCGTCGAGACGCGTGACAGGGTCAGCGACTTCACGCTTGTCGGCAATACCTTCAGGCGATTTTTTGGCCAGGCGATGTTTCAGACCTACGGGGAAGTGGACGGCGGCAGCGGCGACGTCATTGCGTATAACCGTTTCGAGAGCTGCGGATACTACGGCGCCGTATTCGTCGCGCATCGACACGGATACATTGGACATAATGTTCTGATAGATTGCGCGGTAGGCGTCGAGAATGACAATGCGCAGCAACTCGGCGGCGATAACGTGATCGAATACAACGACGTCAGGGCAATTCACGGCTATGGAGCGCCCGATATGGGCGCTTCGGTGCTGCTGACGGGTGGCACCGCCGGCGACGCAGACTACTCGACCAACATCGTGCGTTACAACACCGTAATGGGGGTAAGCAAGAAGGCGTACTTTTCGTTCACAACACGGCCAAGTATCATATGGCAAAAGGCGGGCGGCGGCGCCGCACAGTATCGGCAAAACACCTGCGTTAGAGGATGCAAAGTCGTTCAGTAGTAAGCGCAACTGCGCTGCATTGAACGGAGGTGCGCGGCCGGGAGTTGGGAATCCCGACTGATGGATCGGTTTTCCAATCGAGCCAACTGAGGCCGCGTTACTTAAGTGAGGTTCAAGATGACGACTCTTATACGAATAATCGGTACGATCGCGTTTCTATTCGTGGTCTACCTTGCTCTCAGAGCCGTCGCGGACGTCCTGTTCCCGAATCCGTCGAAGAATGGCCGACTCCGCCAGCGGCGCTTGCGCTCCTCGAGTGGCGCCGATCGAGAGGCAAATATTGAAAGGCAGCAGAAAGCGGCGGATCACAACGGCCGCGGCTAGCGAGCCGCACATGCGCTGCACCTGCCTCGCGGGCCTACCAGAGATCTTTCCGATCCTCAACACACCAACCTGAAGTTCACCGCTACGGTCCCTGTCGTCAGGAAGACGACTGTCACGCTTCGTCGCCTACGCGCCGCGCACGAACTTCTGCTGGCCATCCTCGCTCGCGTAGACTTCACTCAGCGCGCGCAGAACGGAGTTCGCGCCGAACACCAGGTCCACGCGCGTGCCGATCCATTTCAGCTTGCCGGTCTTGCGTTCACTCCCCTCGAACACGTCGCTGGCAACCGTCAGCGGCTTCCACTGCGTGCCCATGTCGAGCAGGTTGCGGAAAAAATCGTTCGTCAGCGCGCCCGGGCGATCGGTGAAAACGCCGCGCGGTTCATCGCCAGCCTGTACGCCCAGCACGCGCAGGCCACCCACCAGTACCGTCATTTCGGGTGCCGTAAGCGTGAGCTGTTGCGCCTTATCGACGAGCAGTACCTCGGCCGGCACACGGTAGCTGCCTTTTACGAAGTTGCGGAAACCATCGGCGAGCGGTTCGAGCATACCGACGGATTCGATGTCGGTCTGCTCCTGCGACGCGTCCATGCGACCCGCCGAAAACGGCACCGTGACTTCGTGACCCGCCTTTTTCGCGGCCTCCTCGATGCCGGCACCGCCCGCGAGCACGATCAGGTCAGCGAGCGAAATCTTCTTTCCGTTCGACTGTGAACGATTGAATTCGGCCTGAATGCCTTCGAGCGTATCCAGCACCTTCGCAAGTTTCGCGGGCTCGTTCACCGCCCACTCCTTTTGCGGAGCGAGACGGATGCGGGCACCGTTCGCACCACCGCGCTTGTCCGAACCACGGAACGTCGATGCCGAAGCCCACGCAGTCTGCACGAGTTCAGCGATCGACAGCCCCGAGTCGAGAATCCTTTGCTTCAGCGAGACGACGTCCTGTTCTGTAACGAGCGGGTGATCGACGGCCGGAATCGGGTCTTGCCAGATCAGCTCCTCGGCGGGCACTTCCGGACCGAGGTAGCGGGCGCGCGGCCCCATATCGCGGTGCGTCAGCTTGAACCAGGCACGCGCGAATGCATCGGCAAACTCATCGGGATGGTCCATGAAGCGCCGGGAGATCTTCTCATAGGCCGGGTCGAAACGAAGCGACAGATCGGTCGTCAGCATCGTCGGCTTGAGCTTTTTCGTGGCGTCGTGCGCGTGAGGAATGGTTTCCTCCGCGTTTTTTGCAATCCATTGGTGCGCGCCAGCCGGACTCTTCGTCAGTTCCCATTCGTAAGCGAAAAGGTTGCGGAAGAAGCCTGTGCCCCATTGGGTCGGCGTGCTGGTCCAGGTGACTTCGAGGCCGCTCGAGATCGCGTCCGCGCCCGCGCCGGTTCCGAAGCTGCTGTTCCAGCCGAGCCCCATGTTCTCCAGACCGGCGGCTTCGGGCTCGGGCCCGACGTTGCCGGCAGGGCCCGCGCCGTGCGTCTTACCGAACGTATGGCCACCCGCGATCAACGCGACGGTTTCCTCGTCGTTCATGGCCATTCGGGCGAAGGTCTCCCGAATGTCGCGCGCGGCTGCGACAGGATCGGGGTTGCCATCCGGACCTTCCGGGTTCACGTAGATGAGACCCATCTGCACCGCGGCGAGCGGATTCTCGAGATCGCGGTCGTTGTCGGTACGGCTAGTTTCCTGGTCGCGCGACGCCGTGGCGGCCACGACCACGCCTTCAGCGTCATTGGCCAGCGCGCCCTTGCCATAGCGCACGTCGCCATTCAGCCACGTCTTTTCGTTGCCCCAGTACACGTCCTGATCGGGTTCCCACGTGTCCTCGCGGCCGCCGGCGAAACCGAAGGTTTTGAAACCCATGTTCTCCAGCGCGACGTTGCCGGTAAGGATCAGCAGATCGGCCCACGAAATCTTCTGGCCGTACTTCTGCTTGACTGGCCAAAGGAGGCGCCGGGCCTTGTCGAGGCTTACGTTGTCGGGCCAGCTGTTCAGCGGCGCGAAGCGTTGTTGTCCGCGGCCGCCACCGCCGCGACCGTCGTTCGTGCGATACGTGCCCGCGCTATGCCATGCCATGCGGACGAACAGCGGTCCGTAGTGACCAAAGTCAGCCGGCCACCAGTCCTGCGAGTCGGTCATCAGCGCGGCGAGGTCCTTCTTGAGCGCCGCGAGATCGAGCGTCTTGAATGCTTCGGCGTAGTTGAAGCCGGGGTCGAGAGGATTGGATTTGTGCGAATGCTGGCTCAGTAGGTCGAGCCGAAGCTGCTTGGGCCACCAGTCACGGTTGGTCGTACCACCGCCGGCGGAGTGATTGAACGGACACTTGCCTTTGTTCGACATGAATCTTCCTGCTTTGGTTGATTAGTTTTTAGACGGCCGCGCAGTGTCTGCTAGTCCTGCCACCGTGAGCCGAGAATTTGCCCGCAGTAATTTCCCCTGCAATATTCCGGATCGAGACGATCGAGAATGTCTGCGCTCCGCGTACCGAAGGTCGTCTCCGGACGGTGAGCAACGCCACGCCCGATCGCACCGATGATCTCGTGCCTGAAGTGCTTGCCGCGCGGATAAGCGGCCAGCACCCCCGCGCGTTCTCCATCCGTATGGGTTTCGAAATGCGCTGCGACGAGATCCGTACACACTGCGGCTGCCAGCACTTTCGCGAGTGGCGACACGCGCTCCGGGATGCCCGGCGATGTGTGCAGCGCGATGGCGTTCCATGCATCGTCCTGCGCCTGAACGCTCGCACCGTAATAACGCAGAAGCCCACGCGCCGCATCGGCGCCGTCCAATTCATAACGCGCGCTCGAATGGGCATACGCCGCACTCAGTCCCATGTTCGCGTACATCGAACTCACGTAGAGCGAGTCCATATCGCACACGATGCCGCCTCGGCGGGCGTTCAGCGCCGCGAAGACGAACACACGGTGCGCATGGCCGAGCAATACGGCCGGCAACGCTGCATGAGCGCTCTCGGCAGCGGCGAGCGCGACCGATGTGCGCGGAATGCGGATGCCCACGATATCTGCGTCCGCTCCGAATGAGCCTGGTCGCATGTCCATTTCCTTTGCGTCGATATGAGGGTCGCGCTGCCCGCTCAGAACGCGAAGCAGCTACAGCCGAGCGCGCCCCAGAATGTGTTGGCGTCGCTGGCGGGCACATTGCTGCGCCATGCCCAACCGTGCGCATGGTTGTGCACGCCGCAAAGGTTCACGCAGGCGTCGTTGCACGACTGCGCGAGAACGGCGTTCGTCACGACGGGCTTGTAGCGCGCATAGCCACCGAACTCCGCGACCGGCGACCACACGGGGCTCACCGGCAGCGCCGGTGGGTTCAGCGAGTCGAATTCCGCGTCGGCATACACGACGCGGCCGTTCACGACCGTCAGCACCGACTCGAGATGTTTGATCGACTCTTCGTCGATCGTGAAGAAGTCGTCGCTCAGGACCGCAAAGTCGGCGTACTGGCCAGGTACCAGCGCGCCCTTCTTCGTTTCGTCGCTGGAGAACCACGCGCTGCCCACCGTGTAGCGGCGCAACGCTTCCATGCGTTCGAGACGGTCACGCTGTGCGTACATCGGCGTGCCGCCCACGGTGCGCCCGGACACGAGCCAGTACAGCGACACGAACGGGTTGAAGCTCGCCACCCGGGTGGCGTCGGTGCCCGCGCCGACAGGCAACCCGGCTTCGAGCATCTTGCGCACGGGCGGCGTGCGCGCCGCGGCCTCGGTACCGTAACGCGCGATGAAGTATTCGCCCTGATACGCCATCCGATGCTGGATGGCGATGCCGCCTCCGAGCGCCGCGATGCGCTCGATGTTGCGCTCCGAAATCGTCTCGCAGTGGTCGAAGAACCAGCGCAGGCCGTCGAACGGCGTGTCGGCGTTCACGCGCTCGAACACGTTCAGGAAGCGCTCGATCGACTCGTCGTAGGTCGCGTGCAGACGCCACGGCCAGCGGTTGCGCACCAGCAGGCGCACGACGTCTTCGAGTTCCTTCTCCATGCCTTCCGGCAGGTCGGGACGCGGCTCGAGAAAGTCTTCGAAGTCCGCCGCCGAGAACACCAGCATTTCGCCCGCACCGTTGACCTTCAGGAAGTCGTCACCGTCGCCGGGACGGGTGGCTTTCACCCACTTCGCGAAGTCCTCGATCTCGCGCTTCGCGTTCTGCGTGAACAGGTTGTAGGCGATGCGCACGGTGAGCTGATCGCGCTTCGCGAGTTCCATGATCACCGCGTAGTCGTCGGGATAGGCCTGATAGCCGCCGCCCGCGTCGATCGCGCTCGTCACGCCAAGGCGGTTCAGTTCGCGCATGAACTGGCGCGACGAATTCATCTGGTCGTCGAAAGGCAGCTTCGGCCCCTTCGCGAGCGTCGCGTAGAGCAGGCCCGCATTCGGGCGCGCGATCAGCATGCCGGTGGGATTGCCGCGCCGGTCGCGCTGGATCTCACCGCCGGGAGGATTCGGCGTGTCGCGCGTGTAGCCGACCGCACGCAGCGCCGCCGCGTTGAGCAGCGCGCTGTCATACAGATGCAAAATGAAAACCGGCGTGTCAGGTGCGATCGCGTTGATTTCATCCAGCGTGGGCCCGCGCTTTTCCGCGAACTGAAATTCGTTCCAGCCGCCGACCACGCGCACCCATTGCGGCGCCGGCGTGCGCGCGACTTGCGCGCGCAACATCTCGAGCGCGTCGGCAAGCGACGGAACCCCGTCCCAGCGCAATTCCATGTTGAAGTTCAGGCCGCCGCGGATCACGTGCAGATGCGAGTCGTTCAGACCGGGAATCACGGTGCGGCCGTTCAGATCGATACGGCGCGCATCGTCACGCGTCCATTGCATGACGTCGCGCTCACTGCCGCTCGCTACGATTTTGCCGTCAGCGACGGCCAGCGCCGTGACGAACGAACGACGCTCGTCCTGGGTCGCAATCTTGCCGTTGTAGATCACCAGGTCGGCGATGCGGACAGGTTGATTGGGTGCGCTCATCGACGCCCTCCTATGTGCTCTATTCGATTTGCCCTTTGCGCCAGATGGCGGCGCAAAGAGTGTGAGATGCGGGCTAGCGCGCGATTTGCGCACCTGCGGCCCAGATTCAACGTCAGGCCGCTTCGCTCGCGTGTTCGCCGAGGATCTGCTTCGCGTAACGCACGCCGATGCCGTACGCGCTGTGCGCCTTGAAGATGTCCATGCAGCCTTCGTAGGTCTCGCCGCGGGCCCAGTCGCGTTGCAGTTCGCACATGAACTGCAGCGAGGTCATCGGCACCGCGCCGGCCTGGATCACGCGTTGAATCGCGCGCTCGTGCGCTTCTTCGGTGATGTCGCCGCACGCGTCGGTCGGCACGTAGATCTCAAAGCCTTCCGCGAGCATCTGAACGGTCGGGAACGCCACGCATACTTCCGTCCACAGACCCGCGATCACGATCTTCTTGCGGCCCGTGGCCTTGATCGCCGCGCGGAAACCCGCGTCTTCCCACGAGTTCATCGAGGTGCGATCGACCGGCTTGATCTGCGGGAACACTTGCTGCACCTCGGGCAGCAGGTGGCCGCTGAACGAGTCCGCGGCGATCGTCGTGAGGACCGTAGGCACCTTGAACAGCCTGGCGGCCTTCGCGAGGATCTGCACGTTGTGCAGCACGGTGGTGCGCTCGTGCGAGTGCGTGCCGAAGAACATCTGCGGCTGGTGGTCGATCAGCGCGAGCGCGCAGTTCTCGGGGGTCAGCAGTTCAAAAGCCATGATTGCTCCAGTGAGGTACGGGTATGGACACGCGATGCCGCGCGCAGCGGTCATCGAACGCGTGCAGATTACGGATCGCGCGCCTTAAAGTCCTTGGGAAAACCTGAAGCGTTATGAACGCTTCAGGTCCGCCGAGGCGAGCGCGC
>NZ_WHNQ01000066.1 GCF_009362785.1 Paraburkholderia atlantica | reverse complement strand
GCAGGGGTGATGCGTTGCGATTGCCCGGCGCCGTCACGAATGGCGCGATGATGTTGCAGTTGCGATCGCAGAAGGCCACCACCTTGTCGCCCTTCAGATGCTTGTGCCCGCTGTAGCCCAGGTTGTCGCCGCCTTTCTTTGCCGCTGTGGTCGTGCCGTCGCCATGGATGTTCGCGAGGTCGAGGAGCTGGTCCCGATGCAGTTGATCGACCGAGCCCGCAAAGACCCGGTCGATGCTGCCGTCAGCCTGCCAGCGTCGCATGATCCGGTAGATGCGGGTGTGGTGGATTTCAGGCAGCCCCTTTGCATCCGTTTCGATCGGCAGCATCTTCCATTGACACCCCATATAGACCGCCTTCAGGACGTAGTTGAACATCCTCTGTAACGGCAACGTCGGCGGCGGGCCGCGCCGGCCCCGGCTCAGGTGCGGCAAGACAAATTGCCCGAACTGCGCTTCACTCAATTTCGTGGGAATCGCCTGCCGGCCATGGTTTGCAGCCATTCTCGCATCCGCAAAGCCCTCACTTTAACCGCTCCCCCCTCGCCAGCTCCGAAAGCCATTCCCGGTGGGGCTCGCAGACAAATTCGGCCCCTTCGGAAAACCCGCAATCAGTTGATCGACATTTCTCGTCCCGACACCCTTACTGCAACAGAACCACGCCGTGTACCATGTCGTATTTTCTGCGGAGACTGTCTAGCCCCGTCGGAGTAAAGGAAAAAGAGGTGCCCTGTGAGCGTTGGAAGGGGAAAATATACTTCTGAGGTATGGGGTAAAAATGGCCGTTCCTACCTTGTATATGAAGTGCGTCTTTCTGCTCGACAAAAACCCTCTTTTCTCCCGTGTAGGGCGAGACATCAGACTCGACTCTTATCCTAGCATTAGGCCGAGGCGATAATCCCGAACGGGAGAAGGGGGACAACCCAGAAGTCGGCGGTCTGCTGATGTTGATGGCCTGTTCGCAAATTCTGCCGTGTTGTCTGGTCCAGCCTCCTTCTCAACTGAGCAATACAATTCGGGATCGAAACTGCCGCCCTGACCAATGCGCCTGAGGTCCATTTCCGTTTCTCCCAGTTAGAGATTACACAATATCTCGAGGCCGCCCTTCTCGAAACGGAGGCCCGAAGTTTTTGGTTCGTGCGCGAACCGGCTCTGATGTGACGGACGGCTCAGGTGCAAATAGCGCGGGTGCGAATCGGTTAAGGTGTCGGGCTGAACGAATTGAGAACCGACGATGAGCATCATCGGCGGCTTGCGCCGCGCCGTGATCGTGCTCGACCTCCCTCGTCATGAACTTTCGCATGCCGAAACATATCTTCGCATCCCGGGCGCGTCGTGCTCGATAGGGGATTGATGCTCCCGCTTTAGACGCCTGCCCTGTGCGCGGTGAGCGTCGAAACTAGCAACCAGTTGACACAGCCGCAACTTTCGGAGTGGAAAATGGGCAATTTGTCAAGCATGCCTACCGCCGTACTGCAACTCCCCGAAACAGAGTCCCCGTCAGGTGCAGGCGAACGACCGCAAGAGCAACTGCAAGAACCGCCTCCCCTCCAGCGCCGAACCGTAGATTCGCGACTTGCCGGGCTACCTACGGCATCAGGATCCGGAACCGCACTTGACATCTCGCCGGCTCGCCGGCGAAGCATCGGCGACCGGTCGTCGACCATTCCCGATGCCCTTGCGGTTTACCGCCCCGACGGAGCGAATTCGACGCAACGGCACCCGACCCAGGTGCAGCACAGTGTTCGCCCCAAACTGAACGACTATCCATGCAGTTTTTCCAATCTATGGAGCGTTGCATTAAACGAACTCGGCAATCGTGTCCAACAAGGCATCGCACACGAGGCCAAGATTGGGGCAGCATTGACGATCTATGGATCGAAGCCAGCTTCCTATATTTCAGGTGGGGGGCGGTGGATCAATCAATGCGGACGTATTCAGCCTTCATTCGTCAGAAATGGACTAAGAATTATCGCCGTTCACGCCTCGCAAGATGCATACGTGCTCAATATTAAATATTGCATAAAAAAAGTATCTGAAGAGCGGGGTTTTCTTAATGAGTTTTTCGATATAAGCAATGCCATCAGCAATCATCAAGTACTCGAGGGTCATGTAATACCCACATTACGTCAGAACACCCCACATACGTTAAATAATGAACTAATCGCCATTTTTTTGGGGTACGGTCGAACTAACGGGAAGTTTTTCGGCGAACAATGGTTAAACGCTCGCGAGAGGGGGACGCAAGATCGGATGAGAAATGCAATGGATCGGCTATCAAGCGCATACCCTGGCGCGACGCATTTCAAAGTCCCGGGATTTGTCTTTGAGGATTCTGCGGAGACCAGATCTCTTCTTGCGAATTACTCGAGGGAAGTAGGAGAAATCGAAGTGCAGTACGAGAAACTGTTGAAATCTCACCCACAGCTACCATCGAATCACGTCATCGCGACAGCATTTCTCAATTCACTTTTCGAGACACCTCGGCCAATTCCGCTAGAGCGGGAAGCATTTGTCATGAAACGGCGTAATGACGCCGGGGGTGATTGGGATGATCGTCTTAATGCCGCAGTTGGAAGTGGTGTTAAACGCAAATTCGAGCGGCCTCAAGAATGCGTTTTTTTGGATTTTGCAACCAACTGATTGCGGGTTTCAAGCGGACTGAAGTTGCATTTGATCAGTAGGACATATGTTTCATGAAATGCGGGAGTTGGCAAGACGGGCGGCGCGAAGCGGTAGTCGGATTTGCGAGGTGATCGACATGGCATCGACGCGCGGGGCCGCGACGCAATGCGCCGGCGACGTGACGACAGGCGGCCCAGAGGGCCGCGATCAGCTGCCGCAGTAGTGCCGCAGGTTGATCATCGTATAGGCCAGCGTCTTGAGCGCGTAGTGTACGTCGCTGATGCGCTCGAGGCGCAGCAGCAGGCGGCGGAACGTATCCTCCCAGGCGAACACGCGCTCGATGGTGCTGAAGCGCTCCTCGAAGATGGCCGCATCGAAATGACGCTTGCGGCCGCGTTTGTTCTGTTTGCGGTTGCGCAGATTCTCTGGGATGTTGGGCCTCATGCCGCGGTTGAAGATCGCACGGCGGTTTTCGCGGCAGTCGTAGACGCCATCCAGACTGACGGTTGAGCCCTGCAGGTCCGCACCAATGGCACGCGCCATGGCGGTAAGTTTTGGCAGCGCGTCACGCAGCAGGGGCGATTCGTTGCGGTTGCCCGGCGCACTCACGAACGGCGCGATGATGTTGCATTTGCGATCGCAGAAGGCCACCACCTTGTCGCCCTTGAGGTGCTTGTGCCCGCTGTAGCCCAGGTTGTCGCCGCCTTTCTTCGCTGCCGTCGCCGTGGATGGTCGAGAGGTCCAGGCGCTGGTCCTGATGCAGTTGATCGTAAGCGCTAGTTTCAGCACACCGGTCGATTGCAGAGTGACGCCTGACCGCAGAAGGCAGCGCTATTTTTTACCCCACCCATTCCATCCCATGCGCAGCAGCGCGGCGTTAGCGGCCCTGCGATCAAACAGTTCCGGGTCGAAGTCTTCGCCCGCCCAGGTTCTGTAGTCGCGCGCTTCGTCGCTGTTGGGCTCCTGGCTGAACACACGCAGCATCTCGTCATACCCAGATGTGCCACCAACATCTTCGGGCGGACACGCACGCTGGCCGGCCAGAACCCATGCTTTGCTGTAGGGTTCCTGATCGATGCGTGCTACCTCTTCGACACGGATGTCATGATGCCAGCCGTCTCCGAAGTCGTATCGATACAGGAATCGCGCGCCCTGGAAGACGAGTCGGTGGAGACGCGCCTTGCGGTCGTCCATCATCTCTGGGTCTTCAGCGAACAGCTCGAGCATGTTGTCGTTGTCGCCCATGGCATAAGTCTGACCTTCAACCTCGAATTCATGCAGATGGGAGTCGGTCCATCCGAAGGACGCCTGGAGAATGTGATGCAACTCGCGCAGCGTGATATTTCCGTCGACCCGGATTCGCCGCCACACGGGCGGCTCGATATCACGAATCTGCGCGTAAAGCGTGTAGAGAGTGTAGGACCTGGGCATTGGACTGGCTGGAGAATGGGAGGACACTCAAACTGGGGCTCCCATTATCGCGCGTACGCGAGAGCGTCGGAATCAACCGCCCCCGGCCGCCGCCGTCTGATGCTTCGCGAAGTTGAATGGCAGGAGATCGGTGACATCCGCGTCGAATGGGCGCTGTGGCAGCTCGGTGAGCACATGCACGAGGTATGCGTAAGGCTCGACGTTGCAGGCGCGACAGGTGAGCATCAGGCTATACACCATTGCGCTTGCCTTTGCGCCGGCGACCGTGTCGGCGAACAACCACGAGGAACGCCCCGTGCAGAATGGCCTGATGTCGCGCTCAATGACGTTGTTATCCACCGCGGCACGCCCGTCGTCCACGTAGCGGCTCAGATACACCCACTGGTTGCGCGTGTAGGCGACCGCCTTTCCCAGCAGGCTCTCTGGCAGCACCTGCGGAGCCAGTTCGTCGAGCCATGCCTTGAAGGATGCAAGCAGCGCGACGCTGTGCTGCTGACGCAGCCGGTAGGTGTAATCGACGCTCGTTTCGCCTTCGGGCGGGTCGGCTTTGGCCAGCGTCTCGACCTGATACAGCGCCTTGAAGTATTCCAGCGCCTGCGCCGGGCGACCACCGGGTTTCTTCGTGCCCTTCAAGGCATCCACAAACGCGCGCCGTGCGTGCGCAAGGCAACCGAAGTGCGTTGGCCCCTCAAGCGTGCGCCAGGCGGCATATCCATCCGTCATCAGCAATCCCTTGTAGCCTGAGAGGAATGCCTGAGGATATTGCTGCCCGCGTCCCGGCTGATAGTCAAACAGTACGACTGGCTCCAGACTGTCTTCGGCGCTGCGGTAGACCCACATGTACGACGTGCTCTGCGCGGTCTTGCCAGGCTCCTTGAGCACCTGCACCGTTGTCTCGTCACCGTGGATCAACTGCTGCGACAGCAGCGTTCTGCGCAGGGCGTCATATAACCGGCTGTAGTGCAGTTCGGCCGGCCGGATGATCCAGTTCGCCAGCGTACCGCGACCCACCTCGATGTCCGCACGCGCGAGCGCGTGAGCCATCCGGTACAGCGGCGTGCCATCGACGTACTTGCCTGCCGTGACGGTGGCGATCATCGCGGCGCTCGCGTTGCTGCCCGGCAGTGGCTGCGCCGGCATCGGCGCGGTGATCACCGGAGTACGCTCGGCATGGCGCTCGCAGTGGCGGCAGGCGTACCTGAAACGCACGTGCTGCAACACCGAAGCCTTGACCTCGATATGCAGCTGTTCACTGACCTCTTCGCCCATGCGGTGAAGCGCGTTTGCGCAGCACGGGCAGACCTTCTGGTCTTCAGGCAGGTCATATTCAATGCGCTGACGTGGCAGATGCGCCGGTAGTGGCTTGCGTCCCGGTCGGCCCGGCGCCGGACCGGGTACATCCGGCAGACCGGTATCCGGCAGTGCGAACGGCGCCTGGGCACTGTCAGCATCATCCGGTTCAGCGATAGCGGTCTGCTCGGCCTCGTCGAACAGACGATCGCGCAGCTTCTCGCTGCTCGGGGCGAAGCGCCTGCTCTGCGCGAGACGGAACTGCTCCTCCAGCTGGGCGATCCGTTGTGCCAGCTGCTGGTTGCGTGCCTCGAGTTCACGGATATAGGCCTGAGCGGCCGCCGGCAATCGGGCGAAGTCGTCCTCATTCATGCTCCCAGGATAGGGCAATGTGACGCCCGGTGGGTTTACGTGAATTTGCAACGGTGCGGCCAGCCTCATGACGGGCAACGCCCGGTGCTCAGCTCGCGTGACGGTATCGTCGGGCCGGATGGCGGCGCACCGCGTCGATGTCGATGCCTTCCAGCAGCCAGTGCAGCTGCTCGGTCGTCAATTCAATCACCGCCTGCTGCCGGCGTGGCCATACGAAGTGGTCCTGCTCAAGACGCCGCAGCATCAACCAGAATCCGGCTCTCTCGTAGAACAGCAGCTTGATCCGGTTACGCCTGCGGTTATGGAAGGCAAACACCGCGCGCTCAAACGGATCCAGCAGCATCGACTGTTCGACCAGTGTCACGAGGCTGTTGATACCCGCGCGGAAGTCGATCGGTTCGCGATGCAGGAAGACCCTCAGGTCAGCCTCGAAACGGAACATCAGCGCGCCCCCAGTGCGGCAACCAGTGCTGCCAGCAACCCAGTGTCGCCTGCGGCGCATTCGAACTCGAGCTTTACTCCATTGGGCAACTGTGCAGCCAGTCGCACCGGTGTCGGCACGCGCGACGACAGATGCACTCGCTCTGGTTCTCGCGCGTGCCGCGCAGCCGGCACCGAAGTCCCATCATCGATCGCGACGACCGGAACAAACGCGCAGGGCAAACCCTCACTGACTGGCGCGTTAGATTGCTGGTGCAACCGAACCCATTTACGCAGCTGGTTGGCGTTCACGCCAGCCCTCAGGGCCAGGCCAGACAGCGATGCGCCTGGCTGGAGGCAAGCCTCGATCAGCCGTCGCTTGTCCATCGGATCAAAGCTGCGCTTGCCGCCCACGCCAACGTGGGTCACCCGCAAGGGCAAAAAACTCAGGTCATTCTGGCTCATGAGCTGCGTCCGCAAGTTGGGTTGCGGACGCAATCGTGGCTCTTCTCAGGCATGGAAGCTAGGTGGGTAGAAATTGGCGCTTACCTTGTACCGTGCCGTGGACAAGGCGGGCAACACGGTGGATTTCCTGCTGCGCGCCCATCGGGACAAGGCCGCGGCGCGCCGCTACTTCGAGAAGGCGATTGAACAGAACGGCGAGCCCGAGACAATCACCGTGGACAGGAGCGGCGCCAATCTGGCTGCGCTTGAAGCGTTCAATGCCGAGCGTTTAACGCCGATCAAGGTCCGGCAAAACAAATACCTAAACAACGTCGTCGAGCAGGATCACCGTGCCATCAAACGCATCATCAAATCGATGATGGGGTTCACGGATTTCCGCTGTGCGCGCATCATCCTGTCTGGCATTGAGATCGCACACATGATCCGCAAGGGGCAGATGTGTGACGATGGCGTCGCCTCGACTGCAGCCGAACAATTCTATTCTCTCGTGATGTAAGCAATCCTCTTCACCTTAGGCGCCCGATCGTCGCATCGTCCTTAACGCGACACAACCCGACAAGGCCGCAGCAAAACGCTTCTTCAATCGCGTGCTGGCCGCCTGTACCGACGCGCCACGAAGGATTGTCACCGATCAGTTGCGCAGCTATCCGGCCGCGAAGGCCGAAATTCCCGAACTGGCAAACATCAAACACGTCTTCGTCAAGGCTGCGGCCCGGGCGAACAACCGTGCCGAAAACAGCCATCAGCCTACGCGTGAGCGCGAACGCCGGATGCGTGGTTTCCGCGATCCTGGTCGCACACAAGCGTTCTTACCGAGCTTCGGTCCGATTCGCCAGCACTTCGCGCTCAAGCGACATTTACTGCGTGCCTCACTCTATCGCAAACAGCTCGCCGCACGCTTTGCCGGGTGGCATCGCTTCACTGGGCTCACCCAAGATCCGTCCAATTTCTGAGCAAATCTACCTCCTGTGCGCTCTTGCGTCTCGTATACCGTAACGTGACAACGCCGTTCTTCAATATCACGCAGGCTAAGTTGAACCAGAAATACCACCGAACCGCGAGACTAATGATTGCCGCCGGGAATCGTTGGCTGATAAAGCGATTTTCCTTTCTTCATCGTGACATCTTACGTGACTACCTCGCCAACGTGACAGCGCTCTTCAGCTTGCTCATCGTCGGTTCTCAATTCGTTCAGCCCGACACCTTGAGCGACTCGCTCCCGCGCTATTTGCACCTGAGCCGTCCACCACATCAGAGCCGGTTCGCGCACGAACCAAAAACTTCGCGCCTCCGTTTCGAGAAGGGCGGCCTCGAGATATTGTGTAATTTCTAACTGGGAGAAACGGAAATGGACCTCAAGCGCATTGGCCAGGGCGGCAGTTTCGATCCCGAATTGTATTGCTCAGTTGAGAAGGAGGCTGGACCAGAGAACACGGCAGAATTTGCGAGCAGGCCATCAACACCAGCAGACCGCCGACTTTCTGGGTTATCCCCCTCCTCCCGTTCGGGATTATCGCCTCGGCCTAATGCTAGGATAAGAGTCGAGTCCGATGTCTCGCCTTACACGGGAGAAAAGAGGGTTTTTGTCGAGCAGAAAGACGCACTGCATATACAGGGTAGGAACGGCCATTTTTACCCCATACCTCAGAAGTATATTTTCCCCTTCCAACGCTCACAGGGCACCTCTTTTTCCTTTACTCCGACGGGGCTAGACAGTCTCCGCAGAAAATACGACATGGTACGCGGCGTGCCACCCTTCCTCTACGACTTGCTTAGCCTCAACACTGGAAATCCTCACCTAAAGCAAATAACAATGACGCCGCATCTGTACCCATATTTAAAAGATGAACGGTTTTTAATTGTGCATAATACAAGTCATGACCCGACTTTTCAGGCACTTAAAAATCCACGGGCACAAAAATTGAAGAATGAAGCCGTTATGCTGTGCGGTTGGTTCATTCACCCACACTTAAACTGTCTTAAAGGTGAAGCCCTCCAGCTGCTAGAAGAATTGTCTGATCATCGCGCTGACAAGCCGATAGATAAGCCTATGTTAAGGAAGCTACAAACGACCTATGCCAAGGGGGAGCAAAACACCGATGCCTTCGAAAATCTCGCGTTGAATAGCGAGCCTCAAAGAATAGGCGAATTAAGAAATTGGGGCGAGTATCTGGCCAGCATCCTAGACCTTAATCAAAATCACATCCCATTACTCAAAAGTCTCAGGGATAAGGCGCTCCATCATTTGCAAGCGCAATATGGCGTCGACGAGCATGATGAGGTTGATTTATATTTCCATTTTCCCTATCCAGACAGCACGACCACGCTTCACCTGCATATTCGCGCCAATCAGGGGTTGCATCCTCTGGAGAAGGCGAAGTCGTTTACGCTTGACGAATTAATAGATGGCTTTTCGTCGGGGAAAAAGATCGATGACATTATTTTGGAGCGCCAGGCCACGTACGATGGGAAAATATTCAGGGATCCGGGCAGGAGCATCGCGGAATTTCAGAATCTCAAAGGAGTTACTGTATCGAGTGATTCGGAGAATATTCATCGCTTGACGCGCTCGTCAAGTCAGCCATTGTGGATGCATTCGCGAGACGATCTGTTTGTCTCTGATGGGCTTTGTCAAGTTGACGAACGTAGACTGTACGCGTACCGGTAACAGTAGTTATCCTTATTAAATAGTCGAGCCTGATCAATTCGGAGAGCCTTGCGTGACAGAGCTTTGAGGCCGAATTGGTGTTGTGAGATTTGCAGGATCCTGGCACATTAACGTGAGAATCCTGCATTTTTCGACGAGGTGCGAATGGGTCCGAAGACGCCTGTGACGGAGGGAGATTTTTTCCGCCAGCCGCTGCGGGAACAGATCTTTTACACAGCCCGCAGCATCTTTGCAATACCCCCATCCGGACAAAGCCCTGGAAAACGAAATTTTCAGGGGGGGATCACTTCGCTATCCCAAATAATGGGGCGCGCCGACGCAACTTTAGTCAAGGTATGCAGTGCCTCAAATAAATTTGATAGAGAAGCAGGATGGATCGATGGCATCATGTTGTCGACCTTGGATTGAATGAGAACATTTAGAGAAATACTGTTTATCCGTCCCGAGGGTAGTCGCTGACATCGCCGAGGACGTTGAAGAATAGTTCACGGGCGACCCGAAAGACCTCCGCTCTTTGCAACATTTTGGAAATCCTAAGTACGAGTACAGGGAGTACAAGCAAGAAAGCGCAGCGCCATCAAAAACAGACACGTTCGCCCATTAGCATCACCGCGAGCAGATCGATGCACTGGGCGCCCCGCTGAGCAAGCTCGAGTGCACATCGAGTTCGCGGCACTGGCATCGACGGTCGACACGATTGCACCGCGACCGGTGAGCACTTGGTGTTCCGTCCCAGAAATAACTTTGCATTGAATTGTGGTGTTCTATGAACAAGTGATGTTGAGTGGAGGCGATCATGGGGCGCAAGGGAATCGAGGTGGTGGTCTCGGTACTGGAGCGGGAGCAATTGCTGTCGATGAGCCGCTCGCGGTCGCTGCCGCATTCGCTGGTGCGCCGGGCAAAGATTGTCTTGATGGCAGCTGACGGTCATACGAACCAGGAAATCGCAATGCATTGTGAAGTAACGCCCCCTGCGATCACGCACTGGAAAAAGCGGTTTGTCGCGCAGGGGCTTGCCGGCCTGCATGACGAAGCGCGCCCGGGGCGACCGCGCGCGCATGACGACGAAGCTGTGGCCGAATTGCTGGCGAAGGTCCCGCATGAGAAGCCGGACGGGGCAACGCACTGGAGTGTGCGTTCTACTGCTGCGCAAACGGGTATTTCGAAGAGCTCGGTGGCCCGGTACCTGTCGCTGTTCGGCGTGCAGCCTCATCGCTCGAAGAGCTTCAAGCTTTCTACTGATCCGTACTTTGTTGAGAAGGTGCGCGATATTGTCGGCTTGTATCTGAGCCCACCGACCAATGCCCTGGTGTTGTATGTCGACGAGAAGAGCCAGTGCCAAGCACTCGAGCGAACGCAACCGGTGTTGCCGATGGGTCTGGGCTACCTCGAAGGTGTTACGCACGACTATATCCGGCATGACACGACAACCTTGTTTGCTGCGCTCAATGCGGTGACGGGCGAAGTCATTGCCAATGCAAGTCGCGTCATCGACATCAGGAGTTTCTGGCCTTTCTGAAGCACGTTGATCAGGCGGTTCCGGAGGATCTTGAGGTGCATCGGATTGTTGATAACTACGCTACGCATAAGCACCCCAAGGTCAAGGCATGGCTGGCAAAGCACACGCGTTATCACATGTACATCACGCCGACGTATTCGAGCTGGCTCAATCAGGTGGAGCGCTGGTTTGGCCTGATCACGCAGCAGGCTATCCGGCGCGGCTCCTTCAGAAATGTACGCCAGCTCATTGCCAGCATTGAGCGCTATGTTGCGCAGTACAACCAGCACAACCGTCCGTTCGTCTGGACGGCAACCGCCGATTCCATCCTTCAGAAAGTGGCTCGGCTATGCGAAGTTATTTCTGGGACGGAACACTAGCAGGCTGTTGATTTCAGGTCCCGTGTAAACGGGGGTTTGAGGGAAGACGTTATGGATATCGTGTTCATGAGATGGGGCGATGAGTGTGATGCGGGGGATTGATGAGATGCAGGACTCGCTGTTTACGACAGTCAAACTGGACGACTTCGTCCCTGCTGATCACTCGTTGCGACCGATCCGGCCGCTGGTGAATGACGCATTGAAGCGGCTCAACGGGTTGTTCAGCGTGATCTATGCGGGCAGCGGCCGGGCGTCGATTGCGCCCGAGAAACTGCTGCGTGCGCTGCTGTTGCAAGTGTTACTCGGTGCGCAGCGAGCGCATGCTGATGGAGCAGATGCGTTACAACCTGCTGTTCCGCTGGTTCGTCGGACTGGCGATCGAGCGCCGTGTGGGACCACTCGGTGTTCTCGAAGAAACCGCGACCGGCTGCTGGAGCATGAAGTCGTGGAAGCGTTTTTCACTGAAGTCATGAGTCTGACCGACCAACGTGGCCTGCTTTCCGGGGAGCATTTCTCCGTGGACGGCACGCTGATTCAGGCATGGGCCAGTCACAAGAGCTTCCGTGCAAAGGACGGTTCGGACAATGGGCCGCCAGCAAGCGGCGGAGGCAATGCCGATACGGACCGGAAAGGTAAGCGGCGCAGGAACGATACGCATGAGTCGAGCACGGATACGGACGTACGTGTGCTCAAGAGAACGAGTCCAGCCACCCTGTGCTACCACGGCCACATCCTGATGGCGAACCGATCCGGGCTGTTGATCGTCGCTGTGGTCAGTCATGCGCGCGCGGTCGCCCGGGGCGCGCTTCGTCATGCAGACCAGCAAGACCCTGCACGACAAAACGCTTTTTCCGTACATCAGGGCCTCGGCCAGCGATCGACGGTGGTAGCCGGTTGCCTGCTTCCATTCACGGCTGCTGCTTTGTGCAAGCGAATCGATGGCGGCATTGCGCCATGCCGCGCCGGGCGTGCTCTCTGGCCACGGCGTCGCGCCCTCATGCGGCGGAACAGACGGGGCAGCGCCGCGCGTCGCAATCCGTGCAAGGCACGCCTTCGTGTCGCAAGCGCCGTCGCCACCGATGGTGTCGATTGCCACGTCAGCGGGAATCTGGTCGAGCAAATCAGGCAACACTTCGCCATCGCCTTCGTCTTGATGAGTCATCAGTGCGGCGCAGATTTGTCCGGTGTTCGCGTCCATCGCCCTATGCACCTTGCGCCAGGTGCGACGCTTGGACCAGCCATGCTTGCGCAACTTCCACTCGCCTTCGCCATAGACCTTCAGTCCGGTGCTGTCGAGCACGAGGTGCAAGGGTTCTTTGGGACGTTGCGCCGGCGGCGCTACCTTGAGGGTCTGCGCGCGACGGCTCAACGTTGTGTAGTTCGGCACGGGCAGGCTTGGGAAGGCAAGTTTGCGCAGACTCTGAGCGAAGCCCTGCAGTGCACCCAGCGGCAGATGAAAGACCTGCTTGAGTTCGAGCAGCCTCTGCACGAGCGCATCCGCATAGACGGACGGTCGGCACCGGGTGCGTACCTCGAATTCCGGTGCTGCAGCGAAAAGATCGGGGGCAATCCACATCGTTACATCCCCTCGAGCGATGAGCCCCGCGTTGCATTGCGCCCAGTTCTTGACGCGGCACTTGCCCTTGGGCTCGGCTTGCGTGTTGGCAGTATCCCTGCGCATCTTCCCGGCAAAGATCGAGGATGTACGTAGGAACCCGAATCGTTGCAGTAAGTTAACAGAGGTACGGCAGCCGATACTGCGCGTATACGTCAGCACATGCACAGTGGCCCGGATTTATGCAACAACGCCCAGCGAATGCGGCCGCGACCGCGACCGGCTCATCGACAGCAATTGCTCCCGCGGGCGGATCGAGACAGAGGCCAGCACGCACGGCAGTCAGCACTTCGAGAATTTCTTCGATTCGTGCACGATCGTCCAAGCTCGGGCGAGTTTTGCAATGACGTTGATGGCGGTCAGCTACAACCTAAGCGGAAGAATTCACTGAAAACCGCGGGTTATTCGAAGTCCCCGATGGTGGCACTTGCAACGATCAGTGTGTAGTGGACGTGTGTGCCGACGCCCGGAGCTGCATGCGCATCAACGAGGAGGAGCGCAATGTTTTTGACATTTTACTTTCCTTTGGTCGCGTCGTCGTCCGTGCAGGATCTGCCGGACGGTTTTCTCAGCAAGGTGCGCGACGGGGACATTCAACAGGCGGTCGCGCAGGTGAGCCGCTGGTCGGAGATAGCGCGAGGTGCCGAAGACTCGCCCGAGCTGCTGCGCCTGCATGCCGACATGCAGATAACTCTCGGCGTCTTCGACGAGGCCGAAGAGCAATATCACTACGCGCAGAAGGCAATCCGCTCGTCGCGCCAAGCGATCCGCGTGGCGTCGTGCCGCAACGCTGGCTGGCAGGCGCTGTTCCGTCACCGGCCTGCTACGGCGCTGTCGTGCTTCGCACGACTCCTCGAGGAACCGGACGTTAGCGCGGCGCAACAGGCTGAGGCGCAGCTCGGCATCGTGGGCACGTTGCAGGAGTTCGGCCGCGCGCGAGATTCGAGCGATGCACTCGACAAACTTGCAGCCGCTATTAGGGAACCATTGCTTGATCACTGGCGCGAGATTGTTGTCACTTTGCGTTTCGACCTCGCCGTGCAGCGCGAACTACGCGGCGCCGCATTGCTGAGCGACCACGCGTACTGGCAATCGGGCCTCGGCGCCCACCCGCTGCGCGCTGGGGACGTAGCCGGTGGTCTCGGCCTGGAGGCGTCGGCGAGCAACCAGGCCGATCTTCATGAGGTCGAGGCATTGGACGTCTGTACGCCGCTGTTGAGGCAACGTGTCGACTATTTGCGTCGGTTGCGCGCGCTTGCGGGTGGGGAACGCGCAGCGCTCGACGCCATTTTCGCGCATCTTAAATGGGCCCAGCAGCGCGGTTTCGGCGGCTATCTGCGTACCACGCGGCTCGAAGCGGTACTGGCCGCGCTCACGGCCGACGCGCCGCAGTCAGCCGAGATGCTGCTCGAACCGTTGCGTCGAATCGACCATGCGACGTCGACTGGACGTCGGCAGCTTGAGTATATGTACGCAGTTGCGAAGACGCATCAGTCGCTCGGGCGCAGCCGCGAAGCAATGCGGAACTTCGGCCGTTACGCGCTGATCGTCGCGCAGTGCCTGCGCGACGATGCGCAAGCGTTGGTATCGTACGCGGGCAACGCGGCACGGCAGGCGCCACAACTGGACGATGTCGCCACGCGCCTGCCCGCGCGTTATCGGCGCGCGTATCGCTATTTGCAGGAAAACCTCGACAGACGCGATCTCTCGGTGCGTGAAGTGGCAGCGGAGGTCGGCGTGACTGAGCGTGCGTTGCAAAGCGCTTTCAGGCATTCGCTGGGCCTTTCGCCAACCGAGCTGATTCGCCGACTGCGGATGGAACGGATTCGCGGGGAACTGCTCGACGATTCTCTCAATGGCGAGCGGACTGTATTGACCACGGCCAACAAGTGGGGTGTTCAGAATCGCTCAACGCTCCTGAACAACTATCGCAAGCAGTTCCATGAGGCGCCTTCGGAGACGCTCCGGCGCTGACGAGGCTTCGCCGCAAACGGAGATGGTGTCGCTGGGCTCTGACGTGATGGACGACTCCGGCCCGTCGGGGTATCGCATATGTCAAAGGGAGAAGTCGTGTGATTTTCACGGCAATAAGCGTTCGTCATGAAGATAGCCACCGTCGGACTGGAGGCATAGCCGGGATTCGTTAATACCTGAAGCTTCGGGTATTACTGCCATGTGCACCAAATAGTGCGTGATGCGTTCTACGAGTATGAAGACGAAAAATGATGCTCGAAAGTTGGACGGAGCCACGCAAGCACACATGAGAAAAATGGTTGTGCAGGCGGTGCGTGGCGGGATGACGCAGACTGCGGCGGCAAACATCTACGGTGTGAGCCTGCGAGCGGTGAGCAAATGGATGAAGCTCTCGCGCGAAGGCGGATGGAGAGCGCTGAGGCCAGGCAAGCGCGGCCGCCAACCAGGAAGTGGCCGGCTCAATCACACCCAGGCCGTGAGAATCCGCAAACTGATCATCGAACGGATGCCGGACCAACTGGCGTTGCCGTTCTACCTGTGGACGCGCGAATCGGTGGCGCAGTTGATCGAGCAGCAGTACGGCATCACGGTGTCGGCGACGACGGCGGGCCGATACCTCAAGGCTTGGGGCATGAGTGCCCAGAAGCCGGTGCGTCGTGCCTATGAGAGGAACGACGCAGCGATTGCGCGATGGCTGGACGAGGACTATCCCACGATTGCGAAAGAGGCGAAGCAGGAAGGGGCAACCATCCTTTGGGGTGACGAAACGGGGCTGCGAAGTGACCACCTCAGCGGAACGAGCTTCGCTCTCAAAGGGCGAACGCCGCTGGTACGCGCAACGGGACAGCGCTTTGGCTGCAACATGATCTCCGCGATATCCAATCGTGGGATGTTGAGCTTCATGGTGTTCGAGGGGACGTTCAAGAATGCAACCTTCATCGAATTCATGAAGCGCCTGCTCAGGCAGGCCACGCGGAAGATCTACCTGATCGTGGACGGACATCCGGTGCACCGATCCGTGGCCGTCAGGCGCTTCGTCGCCAACAACGCCGAGCGCCTGCGCCTGATCCGGCTGCCGGGGTATTGCCCTGAACTGAACCCGGACGAACTGCTCAATCAGGACGTGAAGACCAATGCGCTTGGCAAGAGCCGGCCGACCAGCAAGGCGGAAATGATCGGCAACGTCCGTCGACACCTGCACCGTCGGCAAAAGGAGCCTCACGTGATTCACAACCTGTTCAAAGAAAAGCATGTTAGTTACGCCGCTTAAAAATACGCACTATTTGTCGCACTGGTCAGTAACGATTCCCCACACTCTGAAAATAGGCGAAGCAATGGCCGGAGGGCCTTCTACAGCCGGCAGCCCCAGCCATTGCGATGTACATAATCAGAGCGTTTCGGGGAACGCTATGACCTTGTCAGTTGCGTGGAATCGTGGTGTTCGCTGTCCGGCAGGTCGCAGGTGACCTAGCGCTTCTTCCTTGTGGGTAAGATTGGACTCCATGTAAATATGCATCGTGTCGATGCTTTCATGGCCCAACCATAGTGCGATCACGCTGATGTCGACGCCAGCCTGTAACAGATGGGTCGTAAGCACCCGGGGAAGGCATCTTGACTGGGGCGATCGCTCAAACGATCAAACGATCAAGCAGCGGTCGGCGTCCAGCGATGAGGAAGCAGTTGCGCTATGTCGGCGGCACGGTGTGTCGGCAAGGCACTGTCACGTTGGCGAGGTAATCACGTAAGATGTCACGATGAACAAAAGAAAATCGCTTTATCACGGCCACCGGTTCCCGGCGGCAATCATTAGTCTCGCGGTTCGGTGGTATTTCCGGTTCCAGCTTGGCCTGCGTGACATTGAAGAACTGCTGTTCGAGCGCGGTGTCGTTGTTCGTTACGAGACGATCCGCCGCTGGTGCGACAAATTCGGCGCGGGCTTCGCCCATCGCGTCAAAGCTGCTCGCCGCAAGCCTGGGCGCACATGGCATCTGGACGAAGTCTTCGTTACGTTGCGCGGTGAGCCTTATCTGCTCTGGCGGGCAGTCGACCAGCACGGCGCCGAACTCGACATCCTGCTGCAGAAACATCGCGACAAGGCCGCAGCAAAGCGCTTCTTCAACCGCGTGCTGGCCGCCTGTGCCGACGCGCCACGAAGGATTGTCACCGATCAGTTGCGCAGCTATCCGGCCGCGAAAGCGGAGATCCCCGAACTGGCGAACGTCAAGCATGTGTTCGTCAAAGCCAGCGCCCGCGTCAACAACCGCGCCGAGAATAGTCATCAGCCAACCCGGGAACGCGAACGGCGTATGCGGGGCTTCCGCCTGCCCG
>NZ_WHNQ01000065.1 GCF_009362785.1 Paraburkholderia atlantica | reverse complement strand
TTGTTCTCGGCGCGTAACCGCGAGAGCTCCATCTGCTCGGGCGTGACCACCTTCGCTCCGGGACCGTTCAGTTTGCCGGCCTGCTCGGCCTTCACCCAGTTGCGCAGCGTCTGCTCCGACACGCCCAACTCGCGGGCCACTGCGCCTACGCCTTGCCCGTCCTTGACTCGTTGCACGGCCGCCGCCCGGAACTCCGGCGTGTACGCCTGTTTTGGTACCTTGAACATCTCTTCTTTCCTTCCTTTGGGTCGAGTTTACACACGACCTGCTGGAAGGCGAAATTTCAGGGGAAGCTCATACTCGGTTCGCGGCATCGCCCAACCGATGGGCGTGGCCGAGTACAAGTTCATGCGCGAGGTGCCGGAGTCGCTAGAGACTGGCCTGCGGAGCTTCGACCAGATTTAGGCCGAACTGCGTCCCGACCTACCAGACGGTGCGGTATAAGCATCAGGTTTCTCGCGACCCGCCTGATGGCGAGTTATTGATATTTATGATCGCTTCGGAACTTATCACCATTTTTCCCGCGGAAAAGTACACGCTTACCCCAGCAACGAGCTGCGATCGGCACCTTCGGCGACGGCGCGATTCATGCATACGATCGCAAACGGGGCGAGGAAGCAGGCACGCTCACGCGGAGTAACGACGCGCGGATCGACCATCGAATGACGCGCCCGGGAAGCATCACTCGCATACCAGTGCCAAGCGTCGAAGCCTCGAGTTGCAACTCTCGAAGCTCGTCATTGCGTGATCAAGTACACGCAGCATGTACTGGCGATGGCGCTCTTCGTCGCTCTTGTTGCGCCAGTGAGGAACCGGATATCGCGGCTGCTGTGCGGACAATTCCGGCGCCTGATCATCCTCGACGCGCTGCCTCCACTCCTGAAGTACCTGATCGAGTTGCGCGTCATCGTTCTGGTACCACGCCTGCACGACGGTATCGCCCAGTATGCTTCGCCGCAAGCGGTCGCGCTGCTGACACCAGACCGCAACGAGTTCTATGTCGAGCGCCGATGCATCCGTCGCGCTGGCGAGATGTTGAGCGGCGAGCAACTCGTCGTGCGCTCTCATGTACGCCTGGTAACGTTCGACGATCCGCTCCGCTTCGCCGTACGCCGGCGACGGCAGTTCGCTTTTCAGATAGGTCCGCAACTGATCGGCCCGATCGTCGTCCGTCTTCCGCAGCAGGAAGGAATTGATCAGGTCGAGCAGCGCGGCATTCACGATCAGCTCGTGGTTTTCCGCGACCGCGAGCCCCGCATCGTCATGCCCGACGCTCGGTGAGGAGCCGGGCGAGCCGGCCGGCCCAAATGCGGCGGCAGCCGGGCGCGCCTCGCTCGCCGGACTCACGACAGCAGGCTCCGGATCGGCCTGCAGAATCCGCAGCACGCCCACCCCTCATGCAGACCACCGCGACCGCAATGATGCACAGGTGCCGCATGTAACGGCGTTGTTCGATATGGCTATCAATCTGCATGGATATCCCGTTTCCCCCATTTGCACGGACCGCTGACGGGTTCCGTCGCATGGGGCGCGCAGCGGATTGGCGGTTTCAGAAAGCGCAGTTCGGCACGCTTCCCGTCGCCGTGAAGCTCGATGTGGTCACGCCGGTTCCGGACGGCGTGACGTTCGAGTTATACAAGCCGACATTCGCATACTGGTCGCCGCTTTGCGCGGTCGCATCCAGGCTGACGTTGGCCAGCCAGGCGTTGACCGGGTAGCTCGAATTGCGCCCGTCGATCTTCGTGTAGGCGCCCGACAGCGATTGGGTCGCATACGCGCCGTTCACGACGATGTTCGACAGCGACGGGCTGCCGCCTGCCGTGCAGGTGTTGTAGTTGGTGTCCATGACGATCAGGTGCTTCACATCGACCATGCAGGTATTGACGTAGCTCACCTGGCTCACCGTCAGCGCGCATGGGCCGGTCTTCACGTTGATGCCGTTGGCGTCGGTCGACGGCGTGCCGTTCAGATCATTCCCGTACACGTAGTTGTTCTGGAACAGGATGTTCGACACGGTGTTCTTGTCGATGCCGCCCACCGAGAGGCCGTGCGTCCCATGCAGCCGGGTATTGGCAACGGTGACGTTCGAGATGTTGCCGGAGTTGGTCTTGATCGCGATGCCGTCGTCGCCGGCCTCGATGTCGGAGTTGATCACCGATGCGTTGGTGAGGCTATCGATATCGATGCCATCGGCGTTCTTGCGCGTCGCGGGCGTACGGATGGACACGCCCCAGGCGGTGAAGCCGTTGCCGCCTTCCACATAGAGATTCGGATGCGCGGCCTGCGCCAGCGTCACGTTGTAGACGATGAAGTTCGAAATCTTGCTGGCCTGCACCAGCCTCGGCGTTCCGGAGATTAGGTCGCCGCGCCCGTCGACGGTTCCCGGTCCCATCAGCGATGCATTGGTGCCCGAGAATTGCAGCAAGTTGGCATTGCTCGCGTAGTTGTTGCCGATGAGCGTCGCGCCCGCGTTGATCGCGAGGCCCGCGCCATTGATCGTCAGGCTGCCCGTGTAGAACGCATCGTTGGAGCCCGATGACGCAAGCACCACGCTTTGGCCGGTTCCCGCACACTGATTCAGTGCGTCCTGAAGGCGGCTCGTGTCGTCGGTGGCCGGAGGCGACGAGCGCTGCGAGCTGGAGAAATTCGCGTACAGCGTCTGGCAGACGCCGGGATAGGCCGGTTCGCTGACCGACCGGCTATCGCCGGTCGCCAGCGATTGCGCGCCCGCTGAGCCCGCGCTCAGGAAGATAGCGGAGATGAAGAGGCTGGCGTTGTGGTTCATTTTCATTGAAACGGTCATCCTTTTGACGAAGAAGTTCACGCTGACAATCAACCCTGCGCGAGCGTCGCGATCTGATCCGGCGGTAGCGCGCCGCGATAGATGCGAAACTCGTCGATCGCTCCGTTGAAGTACGGATCCGCCGCGTACTGAGAACGTCCGATCCAGCTCTGCGCGCTCGGACCGAGATGCCACGGCGCGAACGCCACGCCCGTCGTCTGGCCGGTCTGGCTGCCGTTGATGTACAGCGTGAGCGTCGTGCCCGAGAGCGTCACGGCCACATGGGTCCATTGCCCGCTCGGCAGCGGCGCGTTGCCATTGACCTGACTCTCGTTGTGAGACCCGTTGAGCGTGATCGAAAAGCGCACCGTGCCACCACTGCTGTCGGGGGTGAGCATCATGTAATGGCCGGTGCGCGTGCCGAAATCGAACACGCGCTCCCATTGCTTCGTGCTGTTTGAATTGCGGAACACCCTCGTCGCGATCGTGAAATCCGAGACGTCCCCGACGATGTCGTTTGGCAGGCTGACGTAGCCGCTCGAGCCGTCGAGCAGCACCGCGTTGCCGGACTTGCCAGCGGTGCGCGACGCGCCGCCGACTAGCGTGCCCGTATGGCCGTTGCCGGTCGCGCCGGCCGCGGTCGTGCCGCTCGACTCGTCGAAGCTCAGCCAGGTATGCAACTGCACGGCCGTCACCGCGGCGACCTCGTTCGAGTTCGCGCTCTCGCCCGCTGCCGTCGTCGCGCTGACGACGTAGTACCAGCCGGCGTCACCGGATCGCGCGTGTAGGCGAGCGTGCCGTAGCCGAGCTGGTCGTAGCCGCCGCTCGTCGCACCGTAGTTGCCGCCGCCTTCCGGCTGGATCGCGAGCGGGAACTTCTCGGACCACGGCGCGGCCAGCCCCTTGCGATTGACATAGTGGTTGTAGACAAGCGCCCAGATCGGACGGATATCACCTTGCGACGCCGTCGAAAACCCGGGCTGCACCACGTCGACATTCGCGTAGCTCTCGTACGGCACCGTGAGGTAAGTCCCGTTGGATTGCACGAGGTTGGCCTTCGCCACGTACTCCGCGCCGGCGAGGAAGCGGTTGTTGTCGTAGCCGTAGAGATCGATGCCCGGGTTCCAGGCCATCTCGCAGATGGCGCCGCACAGCCCGATGCCGAGGTTGTTGTGCCCCTGGTCGCGCCCGCTCTCCTGTCATTGGCCGAGGTAGCCCGGGTGCAGGTAGTAGACCGCCTGCGCGATCGCACCGTTGCCAAGCCCGCTCAGGTAGTAGTTGACCGCCTCGTCGAACATCGCGCGGTCGTCACAGAGCACGCCGATCGCCATGATCGACGCCATGCTGCAAAGGTCCCAGTTGGCCCAGTAGTGCGTGTAGTCGGTGTTGTTGTGGCGGTTTAGGAAGTCGATGTTGATCGGATAGAAGATGTTGGACATCATCGACTGGAACGCCGTGAGGTCCGCTGCGGCGAGGCCAGGGTAGCTGCGCATGATCTCGCCGACGATCGCGAACTCGTAGCCATAGATGCCGGCGGCCAGATCGACGTTGGTGTCGCCTGCGAGACTCTGCAGCGTCGAGGACCACGCGTTCATGATCTGCACCGCCTTGTCGGCGTATGCCGTGTCGCCAGTGACTTTCCAGTACAGCGCGCAAGCGTAGGCGGCGGCGATGTCGCCATACAGCTGCGGATAGTTCTGCGGTCCGGTGCCGCCACGATTGATCTGCGCGGACGGCCGGGGCGGCCAAGACAGTCGCGTGTGGCCGTTGGCGGTCAGCACCTGAAAGCCGGCGTACCAGGGCTGCGCCTGGGCGGCGACCTTCTGCGCCATGCGGTCGAAGTCGGTCTGCGTGTGCAGGAGCCCCGGATGCACGAACGCGCCGCTCGTCGCAACGGCGGCCTCGCCGGTTGCCGCTCGTGCGAACACCAGGCTCGCCGCGTTGATGCTCACCGCCCTCGCAACGGCCGAGCGGCTCACGGCCGCTTCGCCGACGCTGCCGCCCCCCGCCGCATGCGCTCAGCGGCAACGCGCCGAGGCTGTGCAAAAAGGTGCGGCGCGACACTGCCAAGGTAAAACTGTTTGTTCTGGTTCGATCCATATCGCGATTCCGTTCATATGGCCGAGACCCCGTCCCGTCATCATGTCGATCAGATCACCCCCGCGCTATTTGCACCATGTATGGACGACTCCCTGTTGTCAAGCAGTCTTGGTTTTCTGGCATCAGGTCGAGGTTGCAGCCATGTATCCGGGCTCAGTTGGCAGCACTCGCTGCGGGCCCACGATGAATATCCGCGAATGGGTACCCCATCAGAGCCTCGGGCTCGGTTGCCCTTGGCGCAAAGCGGGTTTGGCCCACCACGGCCCGACCGTTCTGCCATCGAATTGAAGTCTGCTCAAGCAACCTCTGGAAGTGAACGCTGTTTCACTGCTAATGGCGGGACCTGTCAATCCGTCACGCTGGATCGCGTAGGCACATGGTCCGCCTGAAAGGGCTGATTTCGTATCAGTATGGCCCACGCCGTGCATTCTTTGCCGCGAGCGCCAGCAGCGATATTTTTGTGCCGGCGACGAAACAGTTTCAACACCCAGGAATCGGCCATTTCGGGTTTGCTCGCTGCCATACGAATAACCGCGCCAGCGCCGTGAATCAGAAGTCTTCGTAATGCCGTATCGCCGCGCTTGCTGATGCCCAGCAGACGCGGCGTGCCGCCCGAAGAATGCTGACGCGGCACCAAACCCAGCCATGCAGCAAGTTCGCGGCCGCTGCGAAAAGATCCGGCGTTGCCGATCGAGGCTGCAAGGGCCGACGCGGTAAGTGGCCCGATCCCGGGTATTGTTTCGAGAAGCCGACCGGGCGCATCCGTGCGACGGATCGCGCGGATACGACCTTCGAGCTCAGCCACCTTGCTGCCAAGTTCGCGCAAGTGCTCGACGAGCATCTGGATTAACGCCCGGAACGGCTCAGAATGCCCATCGTCACGAGTGGAAAGAGCGGCCATGGCCCGTTGGCCAAGCAGTTGGTACCCTGTGGCAGCACGATGCCGAATTCGCCAAGAAGCCCGCGGATTTGGTTGGCAAGTGCTATGCGTGATTTGACCCGGCCGGCGCGTGCGCGATGCAGCGACAGCACTGTCTGTTGCGCCTGCGTCTTGAGCGGTACAAAGCGCATGTTCGGTCGCGTTATCGCCTCGCAGATTGCTTCGGCGTCGGCCGCGTCGGTCTTGTTGCTCTTTACGTAACGCCGGACGAACTGCGGGGCGATCAGTCGAACGGTGTGTCCGAGCTTGGTGAGCTCACGGCCCCAGTAGTGCGACGAGGCGCGCGCTTCCATGCCGATTACACACGGTTCCAGCGTGGCGAAATACCGAAGTACATCCGTGCGTCTTTGCTTTTTGCGTACAACGATTTTGCCTCGCGAATTTACTGCGTGAACCTGCATTACGCTCTTGGCCAGATCCAGTCCAGCAGTCGCTATATTCATGATGAACGCCCCTTTACCGTGGACGTCACGACTTCTCCACTTTGGCATAAACCCCTCGCTCGGTAGCGGGAGTCGTCCATCACATCAGAGCCCACCAAATCCGGTCCGGTTCAAAACCTCAAAAAATCGGCGGTATTAGAGAATCACGCGGACATCAAAAAAACATTTTATATCAATTTGATGGGCGATCGGTGGCATGATGGTCGCAATCCATAGGGTCTGCAGCTTGGATCTTGCTTGTGTGCGCACAGTGGGTTTTCGGGATTAGGTAAGGGGCAAAAGATCAGCGCTCTGAAAACTAGTTGGAAGGATCTTCCCTGGAGGATCAGGCACTTTGTCCAGGTTTGTCAAAGTAGTCGCGCTGGCGTTGTCACGCCGCCGGCCGGAGTAAATGTAAATACTTCAGCGGTAGTTTGACTAGGAGTGCGGTAGGGATGAATTCTCTTGCCGTCGGAGTACTTCCGATGGAATCGGATTCGAGAATCTACGCAGCAAACCGAATGTTGAGTGTTTACAGCGGCAAGCGCCCCTGTGTTTCGTGTGAAGCCTCAACGTGTTCGCGTGCCGAATCTATTCAATAACGTCCACCCCTGCAGAGGAGATGTCATGCCCGGTTTCGCCATTCCGTGTGTGTCCGATTGCCCTCCTGTCACCCTGCCCTCTAATCCTGTCCTGCTCGGCGGCGAGAATCGTTCCGGCACCACTCTACTCAGCGTTCTTCTCGACTCGCACTGCGATTTGGTCGTTGGCCCAGAACTTGACTTCACCGAACCGGTCGACCTCGGTCCGCATATCCTCGCTGTTTGCGACATGATCGACGTCCGCGACTCACGGCTCGCCGGTGCGACGAAGGACACCGTTGACCCCGACTGGTACGACGGCGCGCATTTCGTTTTGCAATGCGAACGTTTCGGTCTCGATCGCGACGATTTGCGGAACTTGGTGGTGGACTTGATGACCAAACGTGGAACCGATCTGTCGGCTCTGGAAGACCGTTGTCGGCTCATCGACTCCATTGGCGAATTCCGACGCAAACAGATGGGAGCCCGACGATGGGGCATGAAGCTTCAGCGCAGGATACTGGACGTCGGCACTTACGCAGCGATCTGGCCTCGGGCCCATTTCATTCACATGATTCGCGACGGCCGCGATCTGGCCGCGTCCCACTTGAAGACAGTCCCCGAATGGGGCTACCGGACTGTCGCGCAGGCCGCACACGGCTGGTTGGATGTCGTCACCCGGCCCCGCCAGGCTGCGCCTGACGGCCGCTATCTGGAGACGCGGTACGAGGATCTGGTCACGCGCCCCCGCGAAACCATCAAACGAATGCTGGGCTACCTTCACCTGCCGTGGGACGAGGCGGTCCTGAACCACGCGGCGCACGAACACGCGCTGTTCAACAGACCTTGGGGGCATCCCGCCGCGCAGGCCGCAAGCAAGCCTCTGCACACCGGGCGCCATGGACGGTATTTGCACGACCTCACGCCCGGAGAAATTGCCGAGTTTGAGCGGATCGCGGGTAAAGAGCTGATACACCTGGGCTACGACCTGTCGATGCCGCGTTCAGGAAGCGCGAGATGATAGCGGCGCCCAATGCGCCCCGGCACCGCCTGCCCTGTAGCTTTTATCTGCTTCTCGCTGGCCAGACGGTCTCCCTTCTCGGCTCACAAGTGACGTTTCTTGCCCTTCCGCTGACTGCGATCGAGCTTCACAACGCAAGCCCGTTCGAGACTGGGATATTGCTCGCCTGCGGACGAGCGCCCTACCTGCTACTAGGGCTGCTCGCCGGGGTCCTCACCGACCGGTTCTCGCATCGGATGCTGCTAATGACGGCGAACACGACGATAGCACTCACCTTGGCCTCCGTACCGCTGGCCGCCTTCTTGGCCGGCCACGTAAGCACGCGTCATCTGTATATGGTCGCCACCGTGGCAGGCACGGCCACGGTGATCGCGGATGTTGCCTTTCTTGCTTGCGTACCAACCGTTGTGCGGCTCCCGCAACTGGTACAAGCTCAAAGCAGACTAGAGCTGGGACAGTCGGCGGCACTGATAATCGGCCTGCCACTCGCGGGCTGGCTGATCTCTACCTTCTCCGCTCCGATCGCGATACTCGCCGATGTCGCGTCGTTCGTCCTTGGGACGATGCTGCTCCCTTGGGTATCAATGAGGCCGGTGAGGAGCACGTTGCTCGGCGCGGACCGCCGAGGCGTCGCGGTCGACGGGAGCATCATCAGTCGTATCCTGTCGGAAGCTACAAAGGGCGCACTGCTTGTGCTGCGTACTTCCCGGCTGCGCGCAATTACCTTTGCGACGGGCACGCTTATCTTTTTCTACAGCGCCTACTCGGCTGTCTTTCTCCCGTACCTGACCAAGGACTTGAGACTGACGGCCACCGCGATTGGCACCGTCATGGGCATCGCGGCCGTGGGATCCGCCGTCGGCGCGTTGCTCGCTCGTCTGGCTGCGCGGGCACTGGGACTCGGCCGAGTGCTGGTTGCGGCTCTCTGCACCAGCGCCGTCGGCGCAGCGCTCGCACCCATGTGTCCGGCGCCGGGTTGGCTGGCAATCGGGTTATCGCAGTTCCTGTTGTGGACCGGTCAACAGATGTACAACGTCCATCAGGTGCCCATCCGCTTCATGCTAGCACCACCTGAGTTGCATGGGCGTGTGAACGCAAGCATTCGCACCATAGTATGGGGCCTCGCTCCCTTCGGCGCCCTGCTGGGTGGCTCCTGTGGAACATTGCTGGGTTCCCGGGCAACGCTCCTGTTCAGCGGTGCTCTAATAGCGATGTCCTCTGGGTGGATTTTGACGTCTCCTCTGCGAGCAGTGCGGACACCCCAGCTCCAGGAGGGACATGCCGAGCTGACTTTCGTAGCCGAAGCTCCTCCTCGCAGGTAACGCAAGACATATCATCATGTTCACTGATATACCTTCACTCAGTTTGTCTCCGGGCCATCTCATCGTCTGGCGAGCCAGCGCCCCGCACATGCCGGAAGCACCATGGATGGCCGACTCGCGGCGACCATCCCATACTCAGGAGGCCTTGATCAGGTACGCACTTGACACAGCTGGTGAAGGCCCCCTGCCGCCGTCCTGGTTGGGGTGTGCTTTCGATCTGCCCGCTGGACTTGATGCAGATGCCTTCGCTGCGGCATTGCGCAACTGGACAGATCGCCACGAAACGCTCCGCAGTCAGCTGATGTTTTCCGCTCACTCCACACCCGACAGTCGCCTACTCCGCGTGACGCTGCCGCCCGGCACCGTGACTATCTACCCCAGTGAGGCGACGAACTTCCGCGACAGCCGAAAGCTGGCGCAGTATATCGAAAATCTGTTCGACCGCGAAATTGGCCCACTCGGCTGGCCCGGATATATCTGCGCCACCATCAGCAACGCTGACGCGACCACCGTCTGCGTCGTCGCCGATCACACCCTGATCGACGGGTACTCCATTCTCGGGATCCCACATGAGATCCACACCCTGTACGCTGCAGCACTCGCCACCTCCGACAGCAAACCCGCTCCCCCCCTACCCCCCACGGCCAGCTACCTTGATTTTGCGGAGACTGAACGGAATGCAGCCGATGCACTGACCATCGACCACGAATCCGTCATCAGCTGGCAACAGTTCGTCACCAAGGTTGGCGGCCACCTGCCAGTTTTCCCTGAACCAGTTAGCGCTCAGAGTGGCAACCCCACCACCGCGCAGCCGGGAGGACACGCCGAACTTCTCGACGCGTCCTCCGCGCGCACCTTTGATCAGGTCTGTCGCGCAGCAGGCGGTGCCACATTCTCCGGACTGCTTAGCTGCCTTGCGAAGGTCGGCCACGAAATCACCGGCTCGGGTGAATTTCGCACGATGGTCCCGTTCCACACGCAAACAGGTCCCTGGAGATCCTCCATCGGATGGTTCGTCGGTATGGGCCCGGTCGCCTTCTCTCTGAGCGCAACCAGCTCCTTTGCCGAGACGGTCCGTTCGGCAGTCGCAGGCCTCAACGGAGTCAAGGAACTGGCCCAAATACCCCTTCCCCGGGTAGCGGAACTCCTTGGCCAGCCCCTTCGTGATCCCTTCATGATTTCGTATATGGATCTTCGCCGTACCCCCGGCGCGCGCAACTGGAACACTTGGCGAGCCATCGCGCTTCGTAGTCGCTGCACCGATCCGGATGAGGTGTGCCTTTGGGTCTGGCGCAACTACGATGGCCTGTTCGTCAGCTATCGCCACCCGGCCACCGACCTCGCAGGCATCGCGGTACCGCGCTATGTCGCCCGAACGAAGCAGCTCCTGGCCGTCGTCGCGGACACCTCCTGCTGGCTCGCCAACCCGCATTCAAAAGAAGAGTGTTGCTCGTGACAGAGATCAGACACATTGCAGCGACCTCTTGCGACTACACAAAGTTCGACGCGGTTATCGTCGGCTCTGGGCCCTCCGGATCGATCGTCGCCCGAACACTTGCAGAGAAAGGATATCGTGTGGCAGTGCTGGAATATGGATGCCTGGTTTCCCCTGGCGCCTTGTACGGGCCGCATCAGGCGGCCTACAGCAAGGCACTCACTTCGTCCGGCCGACCCGCCGACGGCAACCCTTGGACGGCGTGTTGCGTGGGCGGCGGGATGCAGTTCTACAACGCTATCACGCTCAGATACCGGCAGGCAGATCTTTCGGCCTCTCAATATCTGACGACCGACCTGGAGATTGATTGGCCCGTCGCACTCCGGGACCTCGAACCCCACTACTCGGAGATCGAGCACCTGTTGGAGATCACTGGGGCGAATGGATTTCCGACATATCCAGTCAGCCCTCGTGGGGTAATGTTATCCACTGCAATGCATGAACTCGGTATAAAACCGCGCCATATCCCTCTGGCAATCCGGCCACCAGGGACTTGCATGGGGTGCACCCTGTGTTCAGCTTGCGATGAACTGGTATGCCCTACGGATGCCAAAGCATCTGTGCTCGCACGAAGCATTCTGGATGACTCTGCCCTGCCCGGATCGATCTCGGTTCTGTATGGCTGCTTCGTCAACCGGATCGAGCTTCGGAACGACGGTCAAGCTGAAGCTCTTGAGTGCTACGTGCCACTATCATCTGAGCGGATCCGGATTTCAGTCGAAAGGGTCATCGTCTGCGCAAACGCGATACAGACGGCGGCACTGATGCTCCGGTCAAAAAGTGAGCATGCCCCCAAGGGGATAGGCAACGAATCCGGCCTCGTCGGGCGGGGCCTCTCATTCAAGATTAGCGGCTACTCTGTCGGGTACATGGAGCGACCGGATCACGGCTCCAGTGTTCTGGCTTCTCACTGGGGCCCCCATGCGACCGTCTATACCGACGAGTTCTACGAGCACTGTGACGTACCACACAAATTCGGCGGTCTCATCTATGAAGCAAATTTACCCACGCCGGAGGAAAACGTCGGTCTTTTGCGCCTGCACTATATGGCCGGTGAAGAACCGTGGTCGCACAATCGCGTAGTGCTTGACAGGGCCATTGACCGATACGGGGTCCCTTATATTCGTTTCGAATACAAAAGCTCGGCAAATGACCGTGCACGAATTGGCTTTCTCGCTGATCGCGCGGATGACATTCTGCGACACATTGGAGCGCTACGCATCAAGCGCGAGCCGCTTGCACACTCAAAAGGCAGTTCCCACCTGCACGGCACGATGCGCGCCGGACAGGATCCCACCACTTCAGTTGTGGACCGCCTTGGCAGTGTTCACGGGTTCTCGAACATCCACGTCATGGATGGCTCCGTGATGAATTTCGCGGGAAACAGCAATCCGACACACACGATTATGGCCAACGCGAGACGAATGGCCCTTTCACTCGAGTAAAAGGGGAACTCAAGATGCTTAATCCTGAAGTGACCGGACATCTGGCCGAATGGGAACGCGAAACCCGATCGTCAATCATTTTCCGCTCCGCCAATGGCGCGGTGGCGGAAGACATCAACGGCAAGATGTATCTGGATATGACATCCTGCAGCGGGGCTTCGCCTCTCGGCAGCAATGACACAGTATTCAACGCAAGGCTAGCACGGGCAATGGAGCAGGAAACCGACATTCTTCCATCGCCGGTGAGTCTGCAACGCCTGAGGCTAGTCGGAAAAATATCGAAGATGTTCCCTGACACGCCGAGAGTGTTTTTTCTGAGGACGGGGTCCTGTGCAACGGAAGCGGCAGTTCGGATCGCCCGGTATCGAACTGGCCGGCCGGTCCTCCTGACGGCTGGCTTCCATGGATGGCACGACCTCTTTCAGCAGCCCCCTTGGTCAGCCAATCCACCCGCTAGGGACCAACACATCCAAGATTTCCGATACGACCTCGATCTCCTTGAGCAGCAACTGGTCATGAACAGGGGGCGAGTCGCGGGCATTTTCTTCACACCTGAACCTTCGATCTTTCCCGCTGCATTGCTTCATGAAATCTCCAGACTGGCAAAGCTGCATGGAGCACTGCTGATCGTCGATGAAGTCCTTTGCGGGCTCCGTTATGCTTCGGGTGGCTACTGCCAAAAACACGGTGTAAAAGCCGACCTCATTACCTTGGCCAAGGGAATCGCGCAAGGCATCGGCCTTTCCGCAGTTGTCGGCACCGACGAGGCCATGACGGGGGCCGACACCGCATATCTTGGCCATACCTATCTGCGCGAGAACCGGGCCTTCGTGGCCGGCAACCTGACACAGGAAATATTTGAAGAAGCGGGCATTGTGGCCCGTCTCGCCGAAAGTGGTTCCGCACTCAAGAGGTTATTCCAGACCGCATTCGAGCGTAGCAAAATACCTGCTCGCGTTCTGGGAAGCGACAGCATGTTCGATATCGTTCTGCCGTCTGAAAAACATGGAAAAGCGTTCGCACAAAAGTGTCTGCAGCATGGCATCTATGTCGGATACCCGGCAACATACATGAGCAATGCTTCTATGAATGAGGCCTTTTTCGAGGCGTTGGAACCAGCACTGGATCTAGCACTCGCAGACTATTGCAGGTCCGAAGATATGACGACACCGTTCACCGATGCTTCGATGGTCGAATACTGCATGGAGGCATTCCGCACGACAGAAAAGGCATGTCTGTCGAACAAGCACTATTGGGCGTGATACTAGAGGGCGAAGTCTAGGAAAGACGCGACAAAAATTGCAATCACCAACTTTTTCTATTGTTTCGATTCCTACTCATATTGCCATGAACGAAATCGATCTCAACGATTACGATCACGTTGCCTTCGACCTGGACGGTGTCCTTGTGGATTCAGCGGCTGTAGTTGAAAACGCTCTCCGTCGATGGGCAGGGGAGGAACGGCTCTCTCCGGAGAGTGTGTTGCGGATGTCTGCCGCGCGCCGGGATATAGAACTAGTTGCGTCAATCTCTCCCGGCCTCTCGCCGGAACGAGAAGCGGCCCGCATCGCAGACTATGAGGTCCAGGTGATGGATCTGCTCCGACCAATCGTAGGCGCCGCCGAGTTCTATAGCTCGCTCACCGCTGGGAGGCGATCTGTCGTCACCTCTTCGTCACGGGTCTCGGCTCTTGCCCGCCTCAAGGCGGCCGGAATCTCCTGCCCAAGAATCATGATTGCCGCTGAGGACGTGAGGCAGGGAAAGCCGAATCCGGAACCCTATCAAGTGCTATTGCGGACGTTGCAGATTGCCCCGGAACGGTGCTTGGTTTTTGAGGACTCCAGAGCCGGAATTGAAGCGGCAACCACTGCTGGTTGCGACTGCGTAGGCGTCGGACCTAATGCCAGCGGCCACCCCGACATCAGGGGCTGGATTGAGGATTTTCGCGAGATGACCTTTCTAATCTGACGCCGGCCTCCGCTTTCCGGGCCGAAAGGACGACAAGATGAAAATATCAACGGAATACCGCACACCACTGTTTGATGAGGTGTTGATACGCGGCTCTGTCCTTGAGCACTACGTTGCACAGCAGGCAGACTACGAGGGACTTGTCAATGAACTGTTGCGTTCGTCGGGCACAATGCGCGACAGGGTCGGTGATCGTTGCATCTGGCAAGTCAATTCCACCGCGTTTGGCGGTGGCGTCGCCGAAATGCTTCCACACCATGTATGCCTCCTCCGGGAACTTGGTTTCGATGTTCGCTGGCTCATCTTTAAACCGAACAAGGAGCAGTTTTTCGAGTTCACCAAAGGCGTTCACAATTCTCTTCATAATACCGCAGTAGCCAGTCTCGATGACCTGTTGCCGCACTATCTCGATGTTTCGAGGCAGGGTGCAGCGGAACTGGAAGCAATCATCGGACCTAATGACCTACTGGTCATCCATGACCCACAGCCACTTTGTGCTGCTTCGCAATTCCTGGATTCTCATCCGCACCCAGCCATCTGGCGATGCCACATCGGCTATCCAGAACGCACCCCGACGGTCGACAGGATATGGGCACTTCTCGGCGAATACCTCGGCCCATTCCAGCGTATTGTCCTGAGCGACAGCGAATACGTCTTCGATACACCTCAACCGATTGATATCATCCAGCCATCGATCAGTCCGTTCTCCGCCAAGAATCGCAACTATGAAGGGCCGGCAGACCAGAAGCTGGAAAATTCAGTTTCGTTTAATGGCCGCAAATCGGGACCTACGCCATCGCTTCAGGAAATCCTCGGTTGGCGGTATTTTCTGCACGTTTCCAGATGGGATAGCCTCAAAGGCATCGACCGGATCATCACCGCTTTTATCCGTTTTGTGCGTGCGGCATCCGACGAGAAAAATACGATACGCCTCGTGATAGCAGGACCCGACCCTCTGGATGTCGCTGACGATCCGGAAGGACGGACGTATTTCGAGAAGTGCCTGGCACTACGTGACCAGTTGCCAACGGAAGTACAGCAACATTTGTATCTGGCCTGCATCTCGATGAAGGACAACGACGCAAATGCAGAGATTGTCGGCCGACTTCAACAGAATGCTCATGGCATATTTCAATTGTCTCGCGAAGAGGGTTTCGGGCTGACGACGACGGAGGCTCTGTTCCGGGGTAGACCCGTCGTAGTGTCGTCCGCTTTTGGTCTGAAAAGGCAAGTCGTAAATGGGCTGAATGGAATTGTCCTAGAGGAACCGGACATCGAGGCCAAAGCCGCAGAGGTGATGCGTCGGCTTTCGACCAACTATAGTGATTACGAGGGGATGGCGAGAAGAGCGCGCGAGAACTGCCTGCACTTCGGCACGCAAATCTCGCAAATTCCAAAGTGGTATGACTCGATTCGTTCGGCCCTATCTAGTTTTGAAGAGCACACGGGGCCTCAGCGCGCAAATGCAACTGAGGCGTGAGTTGATGCCCACACGCTTACGACAACCTCACAGGGATAGAGAAAAATGCATGGCTCCCTGATGACGCAGACAGCGAACACCTCATGCTGATTGAGACCTTCATCTGTTTTGTCTCTGCCCAAGAGCATGAAAGCCACGACCGTTCCGCAGGCGAGGCGAAACGGTTCGAGCGCTTGACGAACTCGGGGTATCCGTCCTTTTCGTGCTTGTATGGCGGTTTCTCCACAGAGCCTTTATTTATATGGCTGCCGTCGGCTCTGGCTCTTGTCAGGAGGTCCCAACAGTATCTGCGATAGCATATCTGCGCGCGATTACGGATCGCGCGCCGTAGTCGGGAGGCGCAGATGCCAGATCTTGGAGTTTGCTATGTGGGACAAGATCGCTTGCCCGCCCGACTGTCGGAATTCGACGTGGAGCGCTACTTCGCGTTGACTGACAGCGACGTTGCCGCGGTCAAAGAGCGTTTTCGGCGCGGTCAACGTGTCGGCGTTGCGATCCAGTTGGTCTTTCTGCGTGCCAGTGGCCACATTCTCGATCATGTCGGCACACTGCCGCGCCAGTTGTTGCGGCATGCCGGCGAGCGGCTCAGCCTGCCCGCCCCGACGATCGCCTACCTCCGCACGCTCTATCAACGCTATAAGACACTGTACGAGCATCAACTCTGGACCTGCGAATATCTCGGCATCACTTCCATCGGACCGAAGCACTGGACGGAACTGAAGCGTGGATGCGACAGGACGCCGCCGAAGCGCTCGCGCTCGACGAACTGCTTCACCACGCCCATTGCTGGCTGTATGAGCGCCGCATTCTGACACCCGCAGAGCGGAAGCTGCGAGATTCCGGCCGTTCGATCTGGTCGGACGTTGAACATAGTCTGCGAGCACTTATCGAGGCAACGGTCACGGAAACGCAGTTGATGCACGCCGATGCCGTCCTCTCCGCGCAGCACGGGAGCTCGGGCATGAGAGTCCTCGAATGGCTCAACGGCGCGACACAACCTCATAACGCTCACCGAAACTCTCGCAAAGGTTCGCTTCCTCAAGGAACTCGGCGCGCATACGTGGCTACTCGACGCCGTGCCAATTGAAAAGCAGCGTGCATACGCAGCGCATCCAGGCTCGCCGTCCTGCAAGGTCCGCGAACTCAAGGCATCGACCCGCACCATCGAGCTGATCTTCTTCCTGCGCGTCACGCTGCTTGAGCTGACGGACGCGCTACTCTACCAAACAGGGCGCCGCGTATCCGACCTCGTCCGGCAGGCTTACGGCCGCACGACGGTCCGACAGGCACGCTCTGCTATCGAATACCGGCAGCAACTGGTCGCGATAAGGACGCTGGTTCACGATAGCGAGCGTACGGCGCAAGAGCGTCTCGACGATAGGGACAAGCTGCTTGAGCACCTCGTAGACAGGCCACCGGCAAGTCACGCCGCCAGCGTACGTGAAACGCTCACCGACGATCACCACCGCATCCGGAATCTGCTGGCGCCGTTACGTGAGCTCGGCTTCGTGGAACGCGACGCGGAACCCAGTCTGCGACAGCTCGATCGTGGCGGCACGCTGCACGACAGTGGCGCGACCGAATTGCCGCCCGACTGTGATGTGCCGGTCAGTTGCGCATGGCACGATCTCGTCCAGGGTGACGATCGGGCGCGCGCGTTGCGGGCACTTGAAGCCTAGGCAATCACAGGTCTGCGCAAGGGGCTTCGCCGTGGGTGGGTCTGGATCAACCACAGCCTGTCGTTCCAAGAACGCGACCAGTTGCTGATTCCACCCACGCAATGGGAAAGCGAACGTGACCTCTACCTGGCATCGCTCGGATTGCCGGGAACCGCGGAGCCGTTTCTCGAACGGTTGAGGGAACGCCTCAAGGCAGGCCTGGCCGCGCTCGAGGAGGCACGCGAGGCAGGCCGCGTGTCATTGGCACGGACGGCGCAATTCACCTGTCGGCGATCGAAGGGTTGTCGACCGATGACATACCGAAACACGCACGCGATCTGATATTCAGCGAGATCGGCAACGCGCCGTTCGCCGACATGATTATGGAGATGGACGCTCACACTCGCTTCAGTGGAGTGCTCCGGTCACGCAAGGCGCGCGATACGAACGAACTCGTCTCGCTGTCCGCCGCGTTGATCGCCCACGGCACGGAACTGGACGTGAGCAGCGTCGCCGCCATGATCCCGCAACTGGACGCGGCGCACATTTCAACGTAAGCGTGGCGGCAGCGACGTCTTGACTGGAGATCGTGATTCTCAGGCTGGGCTGCGGAGCTGATTGGCGACGACCCACGGTGTGAGTTCGTCGATACGGTTAATCGCGTGGTCGGCGATTCGTGCGAGCACGAAGCGCAGATACGCCTCTGGATCGATACCGTTGAGTTTTGCGGTGCCAATGAGGCTGTAGATCGCGGCGGCACGTTCGTCGCCGGAGTCTGCTGCAGCGAACAGATAGTTGCGTCGACCGATGGCCACCCCGCGTAGCGCGCGTTCGACTGGCAGGTTATCGATTTCGAGCTGGCCGTCATCGCAATAGCGTGTGAGCGCTTCCCACCGGTTCAGCGCATAGAGGATCGCCCGACTCGTATCCGATTTGCGCGAGAGCGTCTCCAGCGTCGTTGTGAGCCACGCGTGGAATTGATCGAGTAGCGGCCGCGCATGCTCCTGGCGATGCGCACGGCGCTGGTCGGGCGGCTTGCCCCTGATTGTTTCCTCAATCCTGTATAGCGCGCCGATACGCTCAAGCGCCTCGGGGTTCAACGCATTCGGGCGCGCTGCGTGCAGTTCATAGAACTGACGTCGAGCGTGCGCCCAACAGGCCGCCTCGGTGACGCGGCCGGTTTCGTAGATGGCCTGGTAGCCACCGTATGCATCGGCTTGCAGCGTGCCGTTGAATGATTCCAGATGCTGTCGCGGATGGATTCCCTTGCGATCCGGCGTATAGGCGAACCACACCGCCGGCGGCGTCATGTCGGCCGATGCACGGTCATCGCGCACGTACACCCACAGGCGACCAGTCCTGGTCTTGCCGTTACCCGGTGCAAGCACCGGAACCGGCGTGTCGTCGGCGTGCAGTTTCGTCGCCGACATCACGTGACGACGCAGCGTTTCAACGAGCGGCTGCAGCAGCGTCG
>NZ_WHNQ01000064.1 GCF_009362785.1 Paraburkholderia atlantica | reverse complement strand
GAAGTTCGCGAACTTCCATCTCGACGAGCTCCAGCAGCTCGGCGTCGTCCACCATGTCGCACTTGTTCAGGAACACGATGATGTACGGAACGCCAACCTGACGCGCCAGCAGGATGTGCTCACGCGTTTGCGGCATCGGGCCGTCTGCAGCCGAGCACACCAGGATCGCGCCGTCCATCTGTGCCGCGCCCGTGATCATGTTCTTCACGTAGTCAGCGTGGCCCGGGCAGTCGACGTGTGCGTAGTGGCGGTTAGCCGTTTCGTACTCGACGTGCGCGGTGTTGATGGTAATGCCGCGCGCCTTTTCTTCCGGCGCCGCGTCGATCTGGTCGTACGCCTTTGCTTCGCCGCCAAACTTCTGCGTCAGAACCGTCGTGATCGCTGCCGTCAGCGTGGTCTTGCCGTGGTCAACGTGACCGATCGTGCCCACGTTCACGTGCGGCTTGGTCCGTTCGAATTTACCTTTAGCCATGTTTCTCTTCTTTCAAAAAGTTAATCGTTGAATGACTTTGCCGCGCGATTACTTCGACTTCGCGTTGATGATCGCTTCCGACACGTTACGCGGAGCTTCAGCGTAGTGCTTGAACTCCATCGTGTACGTTGCACGACCCTGCGTCAGCGAACGCAGCGACGTCGAGTAGCCGAACATTTCCGACAGCGGCACCTCGGCGCGAACGATCTTGCCGCCACCCACCATGTCTTCCATGCCCTGGACGATACCGCGACGGCCCGACAGGTCGCCCATCACGTTGCCCATGTAATCTTCCGGCGTTTCGACTTCCACAGCCATCATCGGTTCGAGGATGACCGGGCTTGCCTTACGCATTGCTTCCTTGAACGCCATCGAACCGGCCATGCGGAACGCATTTTCGTTCGAGTCAACGTCGTGGTACGAACCGAACGTCAGGTGAACCTTCACGTCAACGACCGGGAAGCCCGCCAGCACGCCAGCCTTCAGCGTTTCCTGGATACCCTTGTCGACTGCCGGAATGTATTCACGCGGAATCACGCCGCCCTTGATCTCGTCGAGGAACTCGTAACCCTTGCCTTGTTCGTTCGGCTCGAGCGTGATGACTGCGTGACCGTACTGACCACGGCCGCCCGACTGCTTGACGAACTTGCCGTCAACGTCAGCAGCCGTGCTGCGGATCGTTTCGCGGTAAGCCACCTGCGGCTTTCCGACGGTCGCTTCCACGCCGAATTCACGCTTCATCCGGTCGACCAGAATTTCGAGGTGCAGCTCGCCCATACCCGAAATGATCGTTTGACCCGATTCTTCGTCCGTCTGAACGCGGAACGACGGATCTTCCTGAGCCAAGCGGTTCAGTGCCAGACCCATCTTTTCCTGGTCAGCCTTGGTCTTCGGCTCGACAGCCTGCGAAATCACCGGCTCCGGGAAAATCATGCGTTCGAGCACGATCGGGTTCTGCGGATCGCACAGCGTGTCACCCGTGGTCGCTTCTTTCAGGCCGACCGCAGCAGCGATGTCGCCTGCGCGCACTTCCTTGATTTCTTCGCGCTGGTTCGCGTGCATCTGCAGAATACGGCCCAGACGTTCCTTCTTGTCCTTGGTCGCGTTCAGCACGGTGTCGCCCGAATTGACGACGCCCGAGTACACACGGAAGAAGATCAGCTGGCCGACGAACGGGTCGGTCATGATCTTGAATGCCAGTGCTGAGAACTTTTCGTCGTCGGCCGCGCGGCGCTCAGCCTTTTCACCGTTTTCCAGCTCGCCGGTAACCGGCGGGATGTCGATCGGCGACGGCAGGAAGTCGAGCACGGCGTCCAGCATGCGCTGCACACCCTTGTTCTTGAACGCGGTGCCGCACAGCATCGGCTGGATTTCGCAAGCGATCGTACGGTCGCGCAGACCCTTGACGATTTCCTCTTCGGTCAGCTCACCCGACTCGAGGTACTTGTTCATCATGTCTTCGTTCGCTTCAGCCGCCGCTTCGACCATCTTTTCACGCCATTCGTTGCACGTGTCGACGAGCTCTGCCGGGATGTCTTCGTACGAGAACTTGGTGCCTTGGGACGCGTCGTCCCAAATGATCGCCTTCATCTTCATCAGATCGACGACGCCCGTGAAGTTCTCTTCCGCGCCGATAGGCACGACGACCGGAACCGGGTTCGCCTTCAGACGCAGCTTGAGCTGATCGTAGACCTTGAAGAAGTTCGCGCCGGTACGGTCCATTTTGTTGATGAACGCGAGACGGGGAACCTTGTACTTGTTAGCTTGGCGCCACACGGTTTCCGACTGGGGCTGCACGCCGCCCACAGCGCAGTACACCATGCACGCGCCATCGAGCACGCGCATCGAGCGCTCGACTTCGATCGTGAAGTCGACGTGACCCGGGGTGTCGATGATGTTGATGCGGTGCTCGGCGCGGTCGCCCGCCATGCCTTTCCAGAATGCCGTGGTAGCAGCGGAAGTAATCGTGATGCCGCGTTCCTGTTCCTGCTCCATCCAGTCCATGGTGGCAGCGCCGTCGTGAACTTCACCAATCTTATGGTTCACGCCCGTGTAGAACAGAATGCGCTCGGTCGTCGTCGTTTTGCCGGCGTCGATGTGAGCGCTAATACCGATGTTACGGTAGCGCTCGATAGGAGTCTTGCGAGCCACTTTGATCCTCTATTAGGATGACGCGATGCGAAAGATACCCATCGCGCTGTAACACAAACGGGCGAGGCGCCTTTGAAGCGCACCCGCCCGGAATTTCTTTCCGTTTTTCCGCTAGTCCCGGGGTCGGGAAGCTTAGAAACGGAAGTGCGAGAACGCCTTGTTGGCTTCTGCCATCCGGTGAACTTCGTCGCGCTTCTTCATCGCGCCGCCACGGCCTTCGGCCGCTTCGGAGAGTTCACCTGCCAGACGCAGGGCCATCGACTTCTCGCTGCGCTTCTTCGCGGCTTCACGCAGCCAACGCATCGCCAATGCCATACGACGCGACGGGCGCACTTCGACCGGAACCTGATAGTTCGCACCACCAACGCGGCGGCTCTTCACTTCGACCACCGGCTTGACGTTGTTGAGCGCCACCGTGAACACTTCCAGCGGGTCCTTGCCACCCTTGGTCTGGATCTGCTCGAAAGCGCCGTACACGATACGCTCGGCAACCGACTTCTTGCCGGAGAGCATCAGCACGTTCATGAATTTTGCTACATCAACGTTGCCGAATTTCGGATCCGGCAACACTTCCCGCTTGGGGACTTCGCGACGACGCGGCATGTTTCTTCCTTTACTTTTCAGTTGGAGCTGATTGCAGCCCCGCGGCCACCAACTAACCCGATTCATCCGTAAGACTAACCAGCCTGGTCGGGTGACCACTTACTCGATAGCACCGGCGATTCCGGCACCATCGCCATTACCGCCCTTGCAGGCGACCTGAAACTACGATTGACCGGCTAATTACTTGCCAGCCTTGGCACGCTTCGCACCGTACTTCGAGCGAGCCTGCTTACGATCCTTGACGCCCTGGGTATCCAGCGAGCCGCGAACCATGTGGTAACGCACACCCGGCAAGTCCTTCACACGGCCGCCGCGAATCAGCACGACCGAGTGTTCCTGCAGGTTGTGGCCTTCACCACCGATGTACGAAATGACTTCGAAGCCATTCGTCAGGCGAACTTTGGCGACCTTACGGAGTGCCGAGTTCGGCTTCTTCGGCGTCGTGGTGTACACACGGGTGCACACGCCGCGACGCTGGGGGCAGTCCTGCAAAGCCGGGCTCTTGCTCTTCGTCGTTTCCGACGTGCGGCCTTTGCGAACCAGTTGATTGATGGTTGGCATTGTTTATTCCTGAAATTGAACAAAATCGACGCATCTGTTTCCGGGCAAAGCGGAAACGCCTGCGCATCGAACTTCCGGTTGGCCTACTCACGCACGAATTGAAGCCGCGCGCAGGCATCCCAAGAACCGGAACCTAGCATAATATTCCGAAAATACTAAGGAAGTCAACAGGTTGCGATGGTTCGCATCCCTGTCAATCCGGCGAAACAGCCAGATGAGGTCAGTCGGCCGCCACGACGTTCAGCAATTCGTAGCCGAAACGGTCGAGTTTTCGCGCGCCCATGCCCGGAATCCCACGCAGATCGTCGATAGAATCAGGGCCGAGACGCGCGATTTCCGCGAGCGTCGCGTCATGGAAAATCACATACGCCGGCACGCCGTCGCTCTTCGCGGTTTCGGTGCGCCACATGCGTAGGCGCTCCCAGCGGGCGCGCTCGCGAGGGCCCATACCGATGGTCGGATCGGCGCGCTCGCTGGTGCGTCCCGACGATTGACGCGTGCGTGTGGGCTTGACGTAGCGCCGCATCGTCACTTTCTGCTCGCCCTTGAGCACCGGCTTGCTCGCCTCCGTGAGCACGAGTGAACCGTAGCCCTCGTGGTCGACCGTCAGGTAGCCGAACGCGACTAGCTGGCGGAAGATCGCACGCCACTCCGGCTCACCGAGCGCCGCACCAATACCGAACGTGGTCAGCTTCTCATGGCCGCGCTGCAAGATTTTCTCGCTGCGGTTGCCGCGCAAAATATCGATCAGATGTCCGGCGCCGAAATGGAAGCCGCTCGCACGCTGCGCGCGAAAAACACACGACAGCGCCATCTGAGCCTCGCGTGTCGCGTCCCAGGTCGGGGGCGGCTCGAGGCAGTTGTCGCAGTTGCCGCATGGTTGGCTTGTTTCGCCGAAGTACGCGAGCAGGCGCACCCGCCGGCAGGCCGCCGTTTCGCACAAACCGAGCAGCGCGTCGAGCTTGCCGGTCTGGACGCGCTTGTGCGCGTCATCGGCTTCGGATTCGTCGATCATCTTGCGCTGCTGCACGACGTCGCCGAGCCCGTAGGCCATCCACGCGTTCGACGGAAGCCCGTCGCGGCCCGCACGGCCGGTCTCCTGGTAGTACCCTTCGACGCTCTTTGGCAAATCCAGATGCGCGACGAACCGCACGTCGGGCTTGTCGATGCCCATGCCGAACGCAATCGTCGCGCACATCACGATGCCTTCCTCGCGCTGGAACATTTCCTGATGCTTCTGGCGCACCTCGAATTCCATGCCGGCGTGGTATGGCAGCGCGCGCATGCCCTTTTCCTTGAGCCACTCCGCGGTTTCCTCGACCTTGCGGCGCGACAGGCAATAGACAACGCCCGCGTCGGTTGTGCCGTCGGCCTTAGTATGCTCGGCGCGGATGAAGTCGAGCAGCTGCGTGCGCGCGTTGTCTTTTTCGGCGATGCGATAGCGGATGTTCGGCCGATCGAAACTCGACACGAACACGCGCGCATCGTCGAGCGCGAGACGATGAATGATTTCGTCGCGCGTGATCGCGTCGGCGGTCGCCGTCAGCGCAATGCGCGGCACGTTCGGAAAACGCTCGTGCAGCACCGACAGCTGGATATATTCGGGCCGGAAATCGTGTCCCCATTGCGACACACAGTGCGCTTCGTCGATCGCGAAGAGACCGATCCGCGTGCGCTCGAGCAGTTCCTGGAAGCGCGACGTCATCAGCCGCTCCGGTGCGACGTAGAGCAGATCGATGTCGCCGTCACGCAGCGCCCGCTCGGTGGCCATCGCCTCAGCGCTCGACAGCGTCGAGTTCAGGTACGCGGCCCGCACGCCGACTTCGGTCAGCGCGGCCACCTGATCCTGCATCAGCGCGATCAGCGGCGACACCACGATGCCGGTGCCAAAGCCGCGTTCGCGCCGTACCAGCGACGGAATCTGATAGCACAGCGACTTGCCGCCCCCCGTCGGCATCAGCACGAGGCAATCGCCGCCGTCGGCGACGTGCTCGACAATTTCGCCCTGCTGTCCTCTGAACGCGGGATAACCAAAGACTTCGTTGAGGATTTCGAGCGGACGGGACATGTATTTGACAGAGACGGCGAAGGAAACGGCACGCAGGCGGTGAGACGAATTTTACCAACGCATTCGTGCCGCGCCTGCGGTTTGCGACAACGCTGGCCATCAGGCTTAGGACTGCGCCGGAGCGTGGGAATGGTGCACGGGCAAAAAAGAGCATAAAAAAAGCCGCTCAGTCGAAACTGAGCGGCTTTCGTGGCTCGTCAGGCAAGGCGGCTTGCGCCGCCAGCACTTACTCGCCCGAGTGCTGCTGTTCGGCAGCCGGGGTTTCCGGCGTACCGAATTCGAACGACTCTTCCGCTGCGATCTGATCGAAACGCTCGCGGTCGGCCAGTTCCTTGCTCTTGCGCGCCTTGTGGAACGCGAGACCCGTACCGGCCGGGATCAGACGGCCGACGATCACGTTTTCCTTCAGGCCACGCAGGTCGTCGCGCTTGCCCATGATCGCCGCTTCGGTCAGCACGCGGGTCGTTTCCTGGAACGACGCCGCGGAGATGAACGAATCGGTCGACAGCGACGCCTTCGTGATACCGAGCAGCACGTTTTCGTACGTTGCCGGACGCTTGTCTTCCGCGATCATACGGTCGTTCTCGTCGAGCATATCCGACCGCTCGACCTGTTCGCCCGGGATGAAACGCGTATCGCCGTTGTCCGTGATCTGGACGCGGCGCAGCATCTGACGCACGATCACTTCAATGTGCTTGTCGTTGATCTTCACGCCTTGCAGACGGTACACGTCCTGCACTTCGTCCACGATGTAACGCGACAGCGCCTCGACGCCCTGCAGACGCAGGATGTCGTGCGGATCCGCCGGTCCGTCGACGATCATTTCGCCCTTGTTGACGACCTGACCATCGTGCACCAGAACCTGCTTTTCCTTCGCGATCAGGAACTCGTGCTGGTTGCCCTCGAGGTCCGTGATAACGAGACGCTGCTTGCCCTTCGTGTCCTTACCGAACGACGTCGTACCCGTGACTTCCGCGAGGATACCCGCGTCCTTCGGCGAACGTGCTTCGAACAGTTCCGCCACACGCGGCAGACCACCGGTAATGTCACGCGTCTTCTGCGATTCGGTCGGGATACGTGCGAGCACTTCACCAACCTGCACCTGCTGACCGTCCTTCACGGTGATCAGCGCGCCGACCTGGAAGCCGATCTGCACCGAGTGCTCGGTGTTCGGGATCTTCACTTCCTCGCCGTTCGCATCGAGAAGCTTGACCTGCGGACGCACCGTCTTCGACGCCTGGGAACCACGACGCTTCACGTCGATCACGACGAGCGTGGACAGACCCGTCACGTCGTCGATCTGCTTCGCGACCGTCACGCCTTCCTCGACGTTCTCGAACTTCACCGTGCCACCGTACTCGGTGATGATCGGACGCGTCATCGGATCCCACGTGGCCAGTTGCGTGCCAGCCTTGATCTGCGCACCGTCGAGCTGCAGCAGCGTGGCGCCGTACGGCACCTTGTGACGCTCGCGCTCGCGGCCGTGATCGTCGGTGATCATCGCCTCGCCCGAACGCGAGATGACGATCTGCTCGCCCTTCGCATTCGTGACGTAACGCATCGTCGACGTGAAACGCACCGTACCGTTCGACTTCGCTTCGACCGACGAAGCCACCGCCGCACGCGACGCCGCGCCACCGATGTGGAACGTACGCATCGTGAGCTGCGTGCCCGGTTCACCGATCGACTGCGCCGCGATCACACCGACCGCTTCGCCGACGTTCACCAGCGAGCCGCGGCCAAGATCGCGACCGTAGCAGGCCGCGCACAGACCGTAGCGCGTCTCGCAGGTGAGCGGCGTGCGCACGCGAACTTCGTCGATGCCGAGGCGTTCGATGTCTTCGACCGCGTCTTCATCGAGCAGCGTGCCAGCTTCGAACAGCGTTTCCTGCGATTCCGGGTTGACGATGTCAGCCACGGCCACGCGACCCAGAATACGGTCACGCAGCGCTTCGACCACTTCACCGCCTTCCACGAGCGCCTTCATCGCCACGCCGTTCGACGTGCCGCAATCTTCCTCGACGACGACCAGATCCTGCGTCACGTCGACGAGACGACGCGTCAGGTAACCCGAGTTCGCGGTCTTCAGTGCCGTATCAGCCAGACCCTTACGTGCTCCGTGGGTCGAGATGAAGTACTGCAACACGTTCAGACCTTCGCGGAAGTTCGCCGTAATCGGCGTCTCGATGATCGAGCCGTCCGGCTTCGCCATCAGACCGCGCATACCGGCCAGCTGACGGATCTGAACCGCGGAACCACGAGCACCCGAGTCCGCCATCATGTAGATGGAGTTGAACGACTCCTGACGCGTCTGGTTGCCGTCACGGTCCGTGACCGGTTCCGTCGACAGCTGCTCCATCATCGCCTTGCCGACCGCTTCCGACGTCGCCGACCAGATGTCAACCACGTTGTTGTAGCGTTCCTGCGCGGTGACGAGACCCGACATGTACTGGCGGTCGTATTCCTTCACCTTCTTTGCGGCATCGCCGACGATGATTTCCTTCTGCGGCGGCACGAGCATGTCGTCGACGCAGATCGAAATACCTGCGCGCGTTGCCAGGCGGAAGCCCGACTGCATCAGCTGGTCGGCGAAAATCACCGTCTCACGCAGACCGCACTTGCGGAACGCGGTGTTGATCAGACGCGAGATTTCCTTCTTCTTCAGCGGCTTATTCAGCACCGAGAACGGCAGACCCGGCGGCAGGATTTCCGACAGGATCGAGCGGCCGACCGTGGTCGCGTACAGCGTGATCTTCGGCACGAACGCCGGCGCGCCTTCCGACTTGTCTTCGTTGTGGACCATTTCAGTGATCCGCACGTTGACGCGCGAGGCCAGCTCGACTTCCTTGTTCTCGTACGCACGCAGCACTTCCGACACGCCCGTGAACGTCAGGCCTTCGCCCTTGCCGTTCACCGCTTCGCGCGTCGCGTAGTACAGGCCGAGCACGATGTCCTGCGACGGCACGATCGACGGATCGCCGTTGGCCGGGAACAGCACGTTGTTCGACGCGAGCATCAGCGTGCGCGCTTCCATCTGCGCTTCGAGCGACAGCGGCACGTGAACGGCCATCTGGTCACCGTCGAAGTCGGCGTTGAACGCCGCGCAGACGAGCGGGTGCAGCTGGATTGCCTTACCTTCGATCAGCACCGGCTCGAAAGCCTGGATGCCGAGACGGTGCAGCGTCGGCGCACGGTTCAGCATGACCGGATGTTCGCGGATCACCTCTTCGAGGATGTCCCACACGACCGGCGTCTGGTTCTCGACTTCCTTCTTCGCAGCCTTGATGGTGGTAGCGACACCCATCACTTCGAGCTTGTTGAAGATGAACGGCTTGAACAGTTCGAGCGCCATCAGCTTCGGCAGACCGCACTGGTGCAGCTTCAACGTCGGGCCGACCACGATCACCGAACGGCCCGAGTAGTCGACACGCTTACCGAGCAGGTTCTGGCGGAAGCGACCGCCCTTACCCTTGATCATGTCAGCGAGCGACTTCAGCGGACGCTTGTTCGCGCCGGTCATCGCCTTACCGCGACGGCCGTTGTCGAGCAGCGAGTCGACGGCTTCCTGCAGCATCCGCTTTTCGTTGCGGACGATGATTTCCGGCGCCTTCAGCTCGAGCAGACGCTTCAACCGGTTGTTACGGTTGATCACGCGGCGATACAGGTCGTTCAGGTCCGACGTCGCGAAACGGCCGCCGTCGAGCGGCACCAGCGGACGCAGTTCCGGCGGCAGCACCGGCAGCACTTCGAGGACCATCCAGTCCGGCTTGATGCCCGAACGCTGGAACGCCTCGAGCACCTTCAGGCGCTTCGCGTACTTCTTGATCTTCGCTTCCGAGCCGGTGTTGCGCAGTTCCGTGCGCAGCAACTCGACCTGCTCGTCGATGTTGATCGCGCGCAGCAGTTCGCGAATACCTTCCGCGCCCATTTCGGCACGGAATTCGTCGCCGTATTCCTCGACCTTGTTGTAGTAATCCTCTTCGGTCATGATCTGCCGCGCTTTGAGCGGCGTCATGCCCGGATCGATCACTACGTATGCTTCGAAGTACAGCACGCGCTCGATGTCGCGCAGCGTCATGTCGAGCACCATGCCCAGACGCGACGGCAACGACTTCAGGAACCAGATGTGCGCGACCGGCGAGGCCAGCTCAATGTGGCCCATGCGCTCACGACGCACCTTCGCGAGCGTCACTTCGACGCCGCACTTCTCGCAGATCACGCCACGATGCTTCAAGCGCTTGTACTTGCCGCAAAGGCATTCGTAGTCCTTGATCGGACCGAAAATCTTCGCGCAGAACAGACCATCGCGCTCCGGCTTGAACGTGCGGTAGTTGATGGTTTCCGGCTTCTTGACTTCACCGAACGACCACGAACGGATCTTGTCCGGCGAGGCCAAGCCGATCTTGATCGCGTCAAAAACTTCAGGTTGTTGGACTTGCTTGAATAGATCGAGCAAAGCTTTCATCGCTTCTCTCCAGTAGTCCGATTAGTTCCGGTCCAGGTCGATGTCGATACCCAGCGACCGGATTTCCTTCACCAACACGTTGAACGACTCAGGCATGCCGGCATCGATCACGTGATCGCCCTTGACCAGATTCTCGTAAACCTTGGTCCGGCCCGTCACGTCGTCCGACTTCACCGTCAGCATTTCCTGCAGCACGTACGATGCGCCGTACGCTTCGAGCGCCCACACTTCCATTTCACCGAAACGCTGGCCACCGAACTGCGCCTTACCGCCCAACGGCTGCTGCGTCACGAGCGAGTACGGGCCCGTGGAACGAGCGTGCATCTTGTCGTCGACCAGGTGGTGCAGCTTCAGGTAGTGCATGTAACCGACCGTCACCGTACGTTCGAACATCTCGCCCGTGCGGCCGTCGAACAGGCGGACCTGGTTCTTCGATGGCGTCATGCCGAGGTTCTGAGCGATCTCGTCCGGGAAAGCCAGATCCAGCGCGCGCGACATTTCTTCTTCCGTCGCACCATCGAACACCGGCGTTGCGAACGGCACGCCTTCGCGCAGGTTCTTCGCCAGTTCGAGGATTTCGTCGTCGCTGAAGCTGTCCAGCTCTTCGGCGCGGCCCGATTCGTTGTAGATCTTGATCAGGAATTCGCGCAGTTCAGCGATCTTCGCCTGACGCTGCAGCATTTCGCCGATACGCCAGCCGAGACCCTTCGCGGCCCAACCCAGATGCACTTCGAGAACCTGACCCACGTTCATCCGCGACGGCACGCCGAGCGGGTTCAGAACGACGTCAGCCGGACGGCCGTCGGCCATGTACGGCATGTCTTCGATCGGCACGATCTTCGACACGACACCCTTGTTACCGTGGCGCCCTGCCATCTTGTCGCCAGGCTGCAGACGGCGCTTCACTGCCAGATACACCTTGACCATCTTCAGCACGCCCGGCGGCAATTCGTCGCCTTGGGTGAGCTTCTTGCGCTTCTCTTCGAACGCGAGGTCGAACTGGTGACGCTTCTCTTCGATCGAGTTCTTGATCGCTTCGAGCTGGGCCGCTGCTTCTTCATCCGCGAGGCGGATGTCGAACCAGTGGTAGTGGTCCAGATCTTCGAGGTAAGCGCGCTCGATCTTCGTGCCCTTGGCGAGCTTCTTCGGACCGCCGTTCGCAACCTTGCCTTCGAGCATACGTGCGAGACGCTGGAACGCATCGCCTTCCACGATACGCAGCTGGTCGTTCAGGTCGAGACGATAGCGCTTCAGTTCATCGTCGATGATCTGTTGGGCGCGCTTGTCGCGCTGGATGCCTTCACGCGTGAACACCTGAACGTCGATCACGGTACCGCTCATGCCCGACGGCACACGCAGCGACGTGTCCTTCACGTCAGATGCCTTCTCACCGAAGATCGCGCGCAGCAGCTTTTCTTCCGGCGTCAGCTGGGTTTCGCCCTTCGGCGTGACCTTGCCGACCAGCACGTCACCCGCTTCGACTTCCGCGCCGATGTACACGATGCCCGACTCGTCGAGACGGCCAAGCTGCACTTCCGCGAGGTTCGAGATGTCGCGCGTAATTTCTTCCGGTCCGAGCTTCGTGTCGCGTGCAACGACGTTCAGTTCTTCGATGTGGATCGACGTGTAACGGTCGTCCGCAACCACCTTCTCCGAGATCAGGATCGAGTCTTCGAAGTTGTAGCCGTTCCACGGCATGAACGCGATCAGCATGTTCTGGCCGAGCGCGAGCTCGCCCAGATCGGTCGATGCGCCGTCAGCCAGCACGTCACCGCGCGCAACCTTGTCGCCCATCTTCACGATCGGACGCTGGTTGATGTTCGTGTTCTGGTTCGAACGCGTGTACTTGATCAGGTTGTAGATGTCGACACCGACTTCGCCCGCAACCGCTTCGTCGTCGTTCACGCGAATCACGATACGGCCCGCGTCGACGTAATCGACCACGCCGCCACGCAGTGCCTGAACCGTCGTGCCCGAGTCGACCGCCACGGTGCGCTCGATGCCCGTACCGACGACCGGCTTTTCCGGACGCAGACACGGTACAGCCTGACGCTGCATGTTCGAGCCCATCAACGCGCGGTTCGCGTCGTCGTGCTCGAGGAACGGAATCAGCGAAGCTGCGACCGACACGATCTGCGACGGCGCCACGTCCATGTACTGGATGCGATCCGGCGTCACCATCAGCGTTTCGCCCGCTTCACGCGACGAGACGAGTTCGTCAGTCAGCGTGCCGTCGTCGGCCACCGCCGCGTTCGCCTGAGCGATCACGTAACGGCCTTCTTCGATCGCCGACAGGTAGTCGATCTGGTCGGTCACCTTGCCGTCCGCGACCTTGCGATAGGGCGTCTCGAGGAAGCCGTATTCGTTCAGGTGCGCGTACAGAGCGAGCGAGTTGATCAGACCGATGTTCGGACCTTCCGGCGTTTCGATCGGGCACACGCGGCCGTAGTGGGTCGGATGCACGTCGCGGACTTCGAAGCCTGCGCGCTCACGCGTCAGACCGCCCGGGCCCAGTGCGGAAACACGACGCTTGTGCGTGATTTCCGACAGCGGGTTGGTCTGGTCCATGAACTGCGACAGCTGCGACGAACCGAAGAACTCGCGAATCGCCGACGAGATCGGTTTCGAGTTGATCAGGTCGTGCGGCATCAGGTTTTCACTTTCGGCCTGGCCGAGGCGTTCCTTCACAGCACGTTCGACACGCACGAGGCCTGCGCGGAACTGGTTCTCCGCGAGTTCGCCGACGCAACGCACACGACGGTTGCCGAGGTGGTCGATATCGTCCACTTCGCCCTTGCCGTTGCGCAGCTCAACCAGGATCTTGATCGTCGCGAGGATGTCGTCGTCCTGCAGCGTCATCGGGCCGACGATTTCGTCGCGGCCGACGCGGCGGTTGAACTTCATACGACCCACCTTCGACAGGTCGTACGCTTCTTCGCTGTAGAACAGGCGGTTGAACAACGCCTCGACCGCTTCTTCCGTCGGCGGCTCGCCCGGACGCATCATGCGGTAGATCGCGATGCGCGCGGCCATCTTGTCGGCCGTTTCATCGATACGCAGCGTCGACGAGATATACGGACCCTGGTCCAGATCGTTCGTGTAGAGCGTCTGGATGTCCTTGATCTTCGCTTCGCGCAGCTTCTCGAGCACCGATTCGGTGATTTCGTCGTTCGCGTTCGCGATGACTTCACCCGTATCGCCGTCGATCACGTTCTTCGCGAGCACGCGGCCGAGCAGATAGTCTTCCGGTACCGAGATGAACTTGGTCTTCGCGTTATCGAGGTCGCGAATGTGCTTGGCGTTGATCCGCTTGTCCTTCTGGACGATCACGTTGCCATCGCGGTCCGTGATATCGAAGCGCGCGACTTCACCGCGCAGACGCTCCGGCACGAATTCCATCTGCGCGCCTTCCGGCATCAGCGTGAAATTGTCGAACACGAAGAAGTTTGCGAGGATCTGTTCCGGCGTCAGGCCGATTGCCTTCAGCAGGATCGTGACCGGCATCTTACGGCGACGGTCGACGCGGAAGTACAGCACGTCCTTCGGGTCGAATTCGAAGTCGAGCCACGAACCGCGGTAAGGAATGATACGTGCCGAGAACAGGAGCTTGCCCGAGCTGTGCGTCTTGCCCTTGTCGTGTTCAAAAAACACACCCGGCGAACGGTGCAACTGCGAAACGATCACGCGTTCCGTGCCGTTGATGACAAACGAACCGGTCGGTGTCATGAGCGGGATTTCGCCCATGTACACTTCCTGTTCCTTCACTTCCTTGACGACCGGCTTGCTCGGCGATTCCTTGTCGAGCAGCACCAGACGTACCTTGGCGCGCAGCGCCGAACAGTACGTCAGACCGCGCTGCTGGCATTCCTTGATGTTGAATGCCGGCGGCGACAGCATGTAGCTGACGAACTCGAGACGCGCGAAGCCGTTGTGCGAAACGATCGGGAAAACGGAAGTAAACGCGGCCTGCAGGCCTTCCGGCTTGCGTTGCGTAGACGACGTATCTGCTTGCAGAAACGTGCTGAATGATTCAAGCTGGGTAGCCAGCAGGAAAGGTACTTGGTGAACGATGGGGCGCTTCGCAAAACTCTTGCGAATACGCTTCTTCTCGGTGAAGGAATATTGCATACGATCTCCGAATCACGGCGGGCATAGTTGTCGAGGCAGGATACCTTGATGAGACAACCCGAGTGTTCACCGACTGAGACCCGATGGCCGTCCGATGGCTTGAACGAGCCTAGAAGCTTGGTGGTTGGCCGCTACCAACCGCTGGCTGACGGCAGCGGATGCCTGTGTTGCCCGCTACCCGACCAAACTTGCCTTCTGCAGTCGCTTCAGAAGACAAAGAGAAACGCCGGTCAATATTACCGAAGGCGTTTTTCTTTGGCTTCTGGAAATCACATTCCTGCTGGCATACGCCTGCAAAAACGCGCCCTCCACAAAGCACAAAAAGGCCGGCGGTGGAAAACCGCCAGCCTTCGCGCAGCGCGGTGAAACTTACTTGATTTCAACCTTCGCGCCGGCTTCTTCCAGCTTCTTCTTGGCTTCTTCAGCAGCAGCCTTGGGCACCGCCTCCTTAACGGGCTTCGGTGCGCCGTCGACCAGATCCTTCGCTTCCTTCAGGCCGAGACCCGTAAGTTCGCGAACAGCCTTAATGACCGAAACCTTGTTTGCACCGGTTTCAGCCAGGATGACCGTGAATTCGGTCTGCTCTTCAGCAGCAGCTGCGCCGCCGGCGGCGCCTGCCGGGCCTGCCACTGCAACAGCAGCTGCCGACACGCCAAACTTTTCTTCGAACGCCTTGACCAGCTCGTTCAGTTCCAGAACCGACATCGAGCCTACGGCTTCGAGGATGTCTTCTTTTGCGATTGCCATTTGAAATACTCCTAAATTGAATTCGGATACAGCCAGCGATCAATCACGCTCGACCGAAGTGCATTACGCAGCGGTTTCTTCGCCTTGTTTCTTTTCTGCCAGCGCGGCCAGAGCGCGCGCGAAGCCGGAAACAGGTGCCTGCATAACGTACAACAGCTTGGAGAGCAGTTCTTCGCGGCTCGGGATGTTTGCCAGCGCTTGCACGCCAGCCTTGTCCATCACCTCGCCTTCGTAGGAACCAGCCTTGATGACCAACTTATCATTGCTCTTGCTGAAGTCATTGACGACCTTAGCAGCAGCAATTGCATCTTCCGAGATGCCGTAGATCAGGGGGCCAGTCATCTGCTCTGCCAGCGGAGCAAACGGGGTACCCTCGACGGCGCGACGCGCCAGCGTGTTCTTCAACACGCGAAGGTAAACCTGTTGCTCACGCGCTTTCGCGCGCAGCTTGGTCAGATCGCCAACCGCGATTCCACGATACTCAGCCAGAACCACGGTCTGAGCTTTCGCGACTTGCGCGGCAACCTCAGCGACGACGGCCTGCTTGCTTTCTTTGTTGAGTGGCACGGTTAACCTCCAGATTCGATACACGCGGCGTGCGCCTTGTGTACCGCGTTCAATAACGGCGTCCGACCAGTCAGGAGTATTTCGACCGTCCAAAGCCCGCATTGCTACGGACATCCGACGGCTTCATCACCACAAAACCTTTTCGGGTTCGCCATCTGCGTTGGCTTTACATTAAGGACCCGCCTACCTGCTACGTGCCCGCCAACGGTCTTTGACAACCGGTTGCGCAATGCAGACTGCCACCTCGCAACCGCCCAAAGCCCTTAAAAACCGCCCCGGTTCGCACCAGAGCGGCGAAAATTTTTTACTGTGCAGCGATCGACGTTTGGTCAACGCGAACGCCAACCCCCATCGTGCTCGACAGGGCAACCTTGCGCAGGTACACGCCTTTGCTCGTTGCCGGCTTGGCCTTTTGCAGCGCTTCGATCAGCGCGTTCAGGTTGTTGCGCAGAGCTGCAGGTTCAAACGAAGCGCGGCCGATCGTTGCGTGGATGATACCGGCCTTGTCGACACGGAATTGCACCTGACCCGCCTTGGCGTTCTTGACCGCGGTCGCCACGTCCGGCGTCACCGTCCCGACCTTCGGGTTCGGCATCAGACCGCGTGGGCCGAGGATCTGACCGAGCGTACCGACAATACGCATCGTGTCAGGCGAAGCGATCACGATGTCGAAGTTCAGGTTGCCGGCCTTGACCTGTTCAGCCAGGTCTTCCATACCGACGACGTCAGCACCAGCGGCACGGGCCTGCTCAGCCTTGTCGCCCTGCGCGAATACAGCGACGCGGACCGACTTACCGGTACCAGCCGGCAGCACGACCGAACCGCGAACCACTTGATCCGACTTCTTCGCATCGATGCCGAGTTGGACGGCGACGTCGATCGACTCGTCGAACTTCGCGCTTGCACATTCCTTTACGAGCGAAAGAGCATCTTCAATCGGGTAGAGCTTCTGACGATCCACTTTGGCTGCAAATGCTTGCAGACGTTTCGAAAGCTTAGCCATTTACACGCCCTCCACGGTGATGCCCATCGAGCGGGCGCTACCAGCGATTGTACGAACCGCTGCGTCCAGATCAGCAGCCGTCAGATCGGGCATCTTGGTCTTGGCGATATCTTCTGCTTGAGCACGGGTGATCTTGCCGACTTTGTCGGTATGCGGCTTGCTCGAACCCTTGTCGAGCTTCGCTGCCTTCTTGATCAGAACCGTTGCCGGCGGCGTCTTCAGAACGAACGTGAAGCTCTTGTCCGCGAATGCGGTGATCACAACAGGAATCGGCAGACCCGGTTCCATGGCTTGAGTCTGCGCGTTGAACGCCTTGCAGAACTCCATGATGTTCAGGCCGCGCTGCCCCAGTGCCGGACCGACCGGCGGCGACGGGTTGGCTTTACCTGCAGGAATCTGCAGCTTGATAAAGCCGATAATTTTCTTTGCCATTTCGAGAACCTCTTTGGAGCGCCGACTTACGTGCGAGCGCTCAGTGAGTAGTAGCGCGTGTTCGCCGACAGTTGGCTAGTTACGCTCCTCAACGGCCATTACGCGGACCGTAAGCGCGAAATACGAAACGCACCTAGTGGTGCGTTCCGTTAAATCTGGACTACAACTTTTCGACCTGACCGAATTCCAATTCGACCGGCGTTGCGCGGCCGAAGATCGTAACGGAAACACGGACTCGCGACTTTTCGTAGTTCACTTCTTCGACGCTGCCGTTGAAATCTGTGAACGGGCCTTCTTTCACCCGTACCATCTCGCCCACTTCAAACAGGGTCTTCGGACGCGGCTTCTCGACGCCTTCCTGCATCTGCGACATGATTTTCTCAACTTCCCGAGGGGAAATCGGACTCGGCCGGTTGCGCGCTCCCCCAACGAAACCGGTCACCTTCGCCGTGTTCTTCACGAGGTGCCACGTCTCATCTGTCATTTCCATTTCGACCAAAACGTAGCCGGGAAAGAAACGACGTTCCGTCACTGATTTGTGACCGCCCTTTACCTCAACAACTTCCTCTGTGGGAACGAGTATCTGGCCGAACTGTTCCTGCATACCAGCTCGCTCGATGCGCTCCTGAAGCGCTCGTTGCACGCTCCTCTCCATACCGGAGTATGCGTGCACCACGTACCAACGTTTACCGCTCGGGGATGCCGGAGTATCACTCATATCATTTCCAACCCAGAATCGCCGAGAAAATCGCCCACTCGATGGATTTATCACAAACCCACAGGAAGATGGCCATCACGACGACGAAGCCGAACACTACAAGCGTCGTTTGAGTCGCTTCTTTACGAGTCGGCCAAACAACCTTACGGACTTCTTTGTACGAGTCTTTGGCGAAAGCAATGAATCCCTTGCCAGGCGCTGAGAGAAGACCGACTGCGACACCCGCGATCGCACCAACAGCCAAGGCAGCTCCGCGGATGTACCATTCCTGGCCATTCAGCCAGAAGAACCCCACGAACCCGGCCAAGACCAGCAACACACCGGCGATCAACATCATCTTGTCGCCGGATGTATTTACAGTTTCGACGGAAGGATTCGCCATAACACCTTAACGAAGCGCCACTTCGACGCGATAGTTGGCAGGGGCAGAGGGAATCGAACCCCCAACCTTCGGTTTTGGAGACCGACGCTCTGCCAGTTGAGCTATACCCCTAAACCATTTGGGGTTGACGACACCGCCAACCCCGATACAACCGATTATCGAGAACTGCCTGGCGTTACTCGATGATCTTTGCGACGACACCAGCGCCGACCGTACGACCGCCTTCGCGGATTGCGAAGCGCAGGCCTTCTTCCATTGCGATCGGGTTGATCAGCTTCACCGTGATCGACACGTTGTCGCCCGGCATCACCATTTCCTTGTCCTTCGGCAGCTCGATCGAGCCCGTCACGTCCGTCGTACGGAAGTAGAACTGCGGACGGTAGTTGTTGAAGAACGGCGTGTGACGGCCGCCTTCGTCCTTGCTCAGCACGTACACTTCAGCCGTGAAGTGCGTGTGCGGGTTGATCGAACCCGGCTTGGCCAGAACCTGACCACGCTCCACGTCTTCACGCTTCGTGCCGCGCAGCA
>NZ_WHNQ01000063.1 GCF_009362785.1 Paraburkholderia atlantica | reverse complement strand
CGCGCAAGCGCAAGAAGCCGGGGTACCGGGTGACGAACGCGCGGGCGTATAACCAGAGCCTGAGAAAGCGCGGCATGATCAGCCTGTATGTGCCGGGCGGCGATCTGAAGGCGCAGCTTATCAACGCAAAGATCCGTACGCCGGGCGTGTCGGGGCGTGAGCCGACCTATACCACGGCGTACATCGAGCTGATCTTTACCTTCTACCGGCTGTTCGGCTGGGGGATGCGGCAGATCACCGGCTATATGGAGGACTACCGGGAGACTCGCGGGCTGGACATCCCGGTGCCCAGCGCCAGCCAGCTGGGCGAACGGTGCGCTTCACTGGAGGTGAGCGTCACGCAGCGTTGCGAACAGCTGGCCCGGCGTCTCGCGCGCGGCGGGACGATCAGTCTCATCGTCGACAGCACGGGATTGAGCTTTGGGCGGGCGAGCCAGTGGTACGAGGAAAAGTACGCCCGGAAGGCCGCGCGCACGCCGTGGCGCAAGATGCATCGGTCGATCGACGCTGACATGAACGTACACGCGATCCGCATCACCACTACAGAAGTATCGGACAGCGAAGGAATGGACGCCGTGCTGCCCGCCGATGTGCCGATGGATCGGGTGATTGCCGATGGCGCGTACTACAGCATCGAGCGTACCGAAGCGCTTTCAGGCGCGGGCGTGACGCCCGTCATCCCACCGCAGTGGAACGCGCAGCATGATGAGTTCTTCGCGGAGCACGGTCGCCGGCAGCGGGTGTTCTGCGCATCGCTCGCCGACGTGTTCGACAACGAGGTCGATCCGCTATGGCGCCGCGATCTGTTCGATCTGTTCGAGCTGATCGAGCGCACGCCGAACCTGAACTGGCTGTTGCTCACGAAGCGCATCGGCAATGTGTCCGACATGGTGGCTCACGCGCGATCGCGCGATTGGCTCGCGGGTCGCGACAACGTCTGGCTCGGCGCGACAGTCGTCAATCAGGCAGAGGCCGATCGCGACATCCCGAAGCTGCTTGCGGTGGCAGCGCGGGTGCGCATCCTCTCCATGGAGCCGCTGCTGGGCCCGGTGAGCTTCGAAGGCATGTTTGCGGGCAGTGACTGGCGCGACCACACCAACGCTCTCGAGGCGCTCGACTGGGTGATTGTCGGCGGCGAAAGCGGACACGGCGCCCGGCCAATGCATCCCGATTGGGCGCGCTCGCTGCGCGACCAGTGCGCTGCCGCGGAGGTCCCGTTCTTCTTCAAGCAATGGGGCGAATGGGCGCCCGGCTCTAACCCCTCCAGACAGCCGATGGTCCGCGTCGGCAAGAAATCCGCCGGTCGGGAGCTGGACAGCGTTCATGACTTTTTTCCTGAAACTATTCGTCATACGTAAAAGGGCACATTACCGGTTGTAATTCGGCTTTTCGCGCGTCCAATGTCCAACGATAATGCGTGCAAACATCTCCCAATAAATGCACGGCGAACACCCGGACAATGTACGAACAGCTCTATCCATGCGATCACTGCGGCGGACGCGGAACGGTCGGCCTGTCTCAACGGATCGTTGCGGAAGTCGGTCAGTCCGGCTTTGACTATGGCCAGTTTGGACGCCACGCGGGACCGCCCAAGATCGGGGATACTGTGCCCCGCCCGCCCTTCGCCCCTCAAACCGAGAGGCTTGCCTGCATCTATTGCGCCGACTGCGGGATGTCGACGCCGTGGTTCCCATACGCCAACAATGAAGCCGACGCTTTGAAAGAAGCAGCGGTGATCTGGAACAGGCGTTTGAGCAGACCCAAAATCACCGAGGGTGACCTCCGCGATCTCGTCGAGAAGGAGCTTGGCGCCTGCGACACCCAGATGGTTATTGACATGCTGGCCCGCAATGACGAGGACTGGGAGACGCGAGGACCGCTGTTCGCCGTGCTCGCCCAGAGGCTGGTCGACGCTTCGGTTTCGACGATCGACAGCTGGCCAATCGAGCCGGTGCTTCGGGACGCCGCGCGATACCGCAAACTGGTCCAACTCGTAAAGTGGTTGGACGTCGACGGCAATCGCTACATCCAGTTTCCGACGATACCTACACCGCGCGAGCACTCTGACCTGATGTTCGAAGACAGGATTGCACTGGCGATCGACGGAATGCCGGACAGGGATCGCTGGTGATGGCAGGTTGGCCGCGGCGTATGAGACGAACATAATCGCCGCCTTTTGGCCGCGATCGCCTTTCCCAGCTAAGTCCAACGCCACTGGTTGAAGCAGGGTCAGCTGGCAGTTGACGAAGCTCTGGCGCACCCATTAACGGCCCCGGTGCGCGGAGACCACCTGACCAATTCGCCCCCTCACAAACGCCGGATCAGGAACCGGAGGTGTATGAACAGACAAGCCGGCATACCAGTCTGGTGCCGCATGTCCCATCTGGCGCCACAACGGCAAGAGCAAGTGCGGCAAGAGCACGAACATCATCACTCGTTCGGGCGAGCACTTCGCGCACGAACGTCAGTGATCATGCCAAATGTTCGCTTTCCCACATTCGCGAGCTATCACGTTGCGCGCACGGGCCCGCTGCCGTACATCATAGAGAGCGGAACGCGTGATACCGGATCGGTTACATCGTTGCATTCGTCGATCACTTTTCGGAATCGAAAGGAGATTCACATGCCTCACGTATACGCCGTAATGGTTGCGACGAAAAACAATGACCCAAACGTCAGGCATACGTTCTACTCTCAAGGCGCCCACAAATGGATGGAGATGTTCGATGGAAAAGCGATAGAACGCAAAAAGGGAGTCTGCAATGGTCTCTGCCTACGTTGGATAAAGTCTACGCATCAGACTTCATTGATTAACATCCTTTCCAAGACTTCGACCGACAAGAAAGCTGAAGCAATTCGGGCGTCTGTTATGCGTATTCAGGACAAATCGGTCGCACTGAACAAACAACCAGTCCTGCCTTCAAGAAAATCGGGCGGTTTCGGATCTGTGACTGTGATTCAATTTTCCGACAGCACATACTTTGTGTCCGACCATAGATACCCGAATCAACAAGGGATTACGTGTCCCAACCAGGCCGACTTGAGACGAAGAGTTGCCCTGAGCGTAGCGGAAAGCCGCGCTGCCTATAAATATGCATCGATCATCAACGTAGAACCGGCAAGTCCGAATGCGATTGGCCATTGCGTTGCGGTCGTTGCCTCTCCGAGACGGGTCCGTTTCTTTGATCCGAACGGAGGTGTTCTTGAATTCCAAGATAGACCTTCGTTTCGACGCTGGTTCGAGAATGATTTCGGCACCATCAGCTACTATGGTGACTCCGGGACGATGCTTCAAGTCATCAATTATCACTACGACTATGCCGAAGAAGAGCCGGTTTAATGGCGATATTTGGATGGCCGTTACGAATTCGGGAAAAAAAAAGCCGGCTACACGAGCCGGCTGTGAACTGGTTCCAACATGTTCCTACGGCCAATGCCGGAACCCGAGAGACGATTAATATTGTGCGGGAGCAGCTGCGCGAGAAGCGGTGTGTATGACACACAATTTTGGGGCCCATTTCCACAGGCCTCTGCAATGCTATTTGTCCGCGGCACCCAGTATCCGGTACAGTGCCTGCCGCGAAATTCCCAACGCCTTCGCGGCATGGCTCTTATTGCCGGCAGCCGCGGTCACGGCGTTGCGTGCGTCGTCTGTAGTCGGCAGCTTCTTCTGCAGCCGATCCTGCATGGCAAACGTTGACAGGTACGCGCCCGCCTTGCTCAGCCGGGAGTGACCCGCGGCCTCGACGACGCGGCGCATCGCCTGTTCATGTAGCTGTGGATCAGGCCGGTCACCAGCTCGCTTGATTGGCGCCGGTACACCAGTGGTATCTTGATAGAGCGTTTGCAGATATTCGTGCCGAAGACCGTGACTGGTAATGCCCATGCCTTTTCTGGTGATCCCGTGTTTTTCGAGGACGTAGTAGTACCAGTCACGCCATTGACGTAACGTCCTATCTGCGGGGACAGTCGAACCTGTCAACCCGTTGCTGAGCCTCGCCGCTTCCTCCAATATCCTGATCTTCGTCTCGATTGGTACCTCGCGAGGCCTACCTCCTTTTGTGCCGCGCGTCACAGCTAGCAGTGTCGGATTACGCGCGGCTTCCACGGGGCGGAGCATAAAACTCTCTTCGATACGCAAGCCAAACGCAGCCTGCAATTTCAGCTGAACCGCAGTGTGGGCACACGTTTGCGCGATCTCTTCGATCTTCGCGATGGCATCGACGCCATGCGCGTGCCACGATTTATCCTCCTTTGCCACGTAACTGCGCTTCAGACCGAGCGCCGCCCGGTCCACGTAGTCGTCAAGCGAGCCGATCAGATTCGTCTTGCCCATCCATTGCGCCGTCGCGCGAAAGTAGGTCAGCTTGTTTTCTATCGTCCCCCCGCTCTGGCCAGCTGCCACCCACGAGTCGACGAGAAACTTCACATGCTTGTGCTTCAGGGACCAGGGCGTCTGGAGAGCGTAACCGCCCTCCCGCAGTTCCTTAAACGCCTTACACAGTTTGGCCGCCCGATATTCCTGCGTCTTGATCGACAACGCGCGCTTGCTGATTCGCGTGACGCTATGAACGCGCGCAACGTTCTCGTCGAACAGCTTGAGGAGCGCATCTCGGAATTCGGGACCAAAACCATAGCCGTTGACGATCGCTCTCACATTCAGAATTGCGCTCATGCGGTAATCCCTTGCAGCGCTGCAGCGCTGCCTCTGCGTGCCATTATCCAACCCGATGGCCGCAGCATCCCTACCCGATGCTGTCACCCGACCACCCGGGTTTCCCCTTGGTGCCCGCCACTGTGGCGGCTGCGCCGTATCCCCGTCGCGTGGGTCCTGCCTTCCTGTCCTTTAGCGATTCCATCCGATCAGCCAGATGCATGGGAAGAGCATGCACTCCGACTGTCCAACCTGCTGCCCATCAGCACGAGTCGCGCTTCGCGCAATCCGCCACTGACGTTTTCCGCGCGGGGCATCGCTGCCTTCGCGCTGCGCGGAAACATTTCCCGCTCAGTGCAGCTTCGTGGCCACCCTGCCAGCGCGACGCTTTCGCGCCTCTGAGCCGTGTGCCGCGTTGCGGAGCTTTGGCCCATTGCTAATTGCCGGGCAATACCTGTACGCGTTCCGTCTACGGCCGCGCGCGCCGTGTCCTCTTCCGTCAGGGAATTGCGGTTATCCGATCTTTCCGGTCCGCAAGGCTTCCCCCGCCCCCAAGTCACTCATCTCCGCCGCGGTGTATCGGGTTTCGTGAGCGCACCCAGCCGTCGCTGTAAGGGCGTGTGCAGACGCCGCCGAGATGTAGAAAGTGTCCGGTGTCCGGTCTCTCCACATGTCCTCAACGCGTCACAACGCGGCAAACCGCCGCCAATCGTATGGATATCGCAGTGTCCGGGTGTCCTCAACGTGGACCACCATGGACTTGATTTGCTTCAGAAAAAGGCCGCATCACTGTGCGGCCCGGTCAGTGGGGTACTTCTCGGCCTGTTGCGGGCCAGGGATAGGGACGAGCGAGTGCCTTGCACTCGCATTCGATGCGTCTGGGACGCGGTAGGTATGCCAAGGATAGGGCCAGTCGCGCAAGCAGTGCATGCCGAAAGATGGTCAGAACCGGTCGGCTTTCGTCAACTTGACTTCGCTACGCGCTCGCTAGACTGAAACCAGGTCGAACTGACAGAAAAGTGTCAGTTTGCTCAGAAAGCCCGGCGCAACACTCGAACTGACACTTAAGTGTCAGTTATCTGATAGTTCGCCGGTGCCGCGCGACCGGGGCGACTCAAACTGACACTTATCTGTCAGTTTTCAGTCACTTCGGAGCGTGGTTCAACTCAACGCATGGAGTCACCTTGAAAACTTCGGTCTTTGCAATCGACGTCGGTTACGGCAACACCAAACACGCTCACCGGGCAGCGAGCGGCACCATCGCCACGGGCATGTTCCCTTCTCTTGCACCGCTCGCCGCAAGCCGTGCACTGTCCGGCTATGGCGACAGCGTGCTCGCCTCGCGCAAGGTCGCGACCATCGTTATCGAGCAGATCGAATACGAGGTTGGGCCGGACGTTTCGCTCACGGCAGCGTACGGCAACACCGGCCGCGCGCTGTCGAACGATTTTGTGCTGTCCGATAACTACGCGGCCCTTCTATTCGGCGCGATTCATTTCGCGGACGTCACCCATATCGAGCGCCTGGTCCTTGGTTTGCCCGTTCATAACATGAAGAAGTACTCCGGTGCACTGCGTGATCGCTTCACCGGCACGTTCGACTACGGCCCGGGTCGCATTACGATCGACAAGGTGGTAGTCATCCCGCAACCGCTCGGCTCGCTTGTCGCCGCATCTTCTAACCGTCAGGGCGAGTTCGGTCGCGACAGCGCCCACCTCGTGATCGACGTGGGCTACTTCACGACTGACTGGGTGTATGCCAACGGATTCACGATGGACGACAAGCGCAGCGACGGTATCCCAGGCGGCGCATCCCAAATCTATCAGCGCATCGCGGCACTCATCTCGCGCGACCAGGACGAACAGGTCGAGGACATCGAACGCATCGACAAGGCGTTGCGCGAGCGCAAGCCGTTCTTTTTCTATGGCAACGATATCGACCTTGATCCATATCTCGACCAGTCGCAACCGGTCATCGCTGGTGTTGTCAAGGAAATGCAAAACAACGTCGGCCAGCTCACCAACGTGCGCTCGATCATTCTGTCCGGCGGCGGTGGTGCGCTGTATGCACCTGCAATCCGGAAGGCGTTCCCACGGGTGACGCTCGAGGTCATAGACTCACCCTGCACGGCGAACGCCAAGGGATTCCTGATCGTCGGCGAAGCCGGGCTTACCCGCGAGCGCGCCACTGCAAAAGCATGAGCGAAAAGTTCGACATGAAGCTGGTCATTGACGCGGTGACCACGCCTCTCCTTCATGCCAGACTCCGGCAGGCAAGCTCGTACAGGGAACGTGCGGCGCTGCTGCGCTCCCTGGCCGAAGCCGCGTTGCGGGAAAATTGCGTCACCTTAGACTTCGAGCGGCAAGTCGCGGTGCGTGCCGTCTATCCCGCCGCCGCGATCGCGGGCAATGTGATTGCGCCCGAGGCAGCCGGTCAACGTGCGGCCGCCACGCGCGTTGCCACGGAAGCGGTCATCGAAGAAGACGAGCTGCGCTCGATCAACGGGACCGATGAGCCTGGGGGGCACGACGTCGATCAGATCGCCGACGCCTTTGGTGCGTTCTTCTGATAGAAACTTGACTTCGCCGTGGTAATGCGAAGATGGGTCATGGCTTCGATGTTCATCGCGCGACGTGCGGTGCATCGAAGCGGCTACCGATCTTAGGGGACGAAAATGCTGGAATTAATCGAAATCGTGCGTAACGGCCTGCCACTGACTGAACCGCGCTCCTGGCTGTTCATTGCAACTCTGGTTGCTGCTGGTATTGCCGGCTGGTACAGCCTCGATGCCGTAGAACACGTGGCGAAAACCAAATCCAAGGAGTGAACGCAATGGATCGGCTGTCGGTCTGCTATACGAAGTTCATGGCGCTTCCGTTCTTCACACGCCGCGCGATCATATTCGGCGCGTCGCTCGCGCTCTGGTGGTTTGCCGCGATGCTGGCGAGCATGCACGTCAACAATGATCTGTGCGTCGTGCTGCTGCTGACTGGTGCCGCTGGCGCGCTCTGGTCGAGCGAACTTTGGCGCATGTGGAAAGTTTTTGCCGTCGTTGTTGCAGTCTGCGTCGCGATCATGAAATGAACGGAGCGCGCAGGCAAAAAAAAACGGCTCCCCCCAAAATCTGGGGGAGCCGTTTCGCTTTTCTGGATCAATGCGACCGTGGAGCCGCAGTAACAAGAAGTCGGCGTGTACAAAAGTCCCACGCATCTGGAAAAGACTGATCGCGACACGCATACGCGGTGTTGCCACCGGCGGTCCGGTCGATTACGTCGAAAGCGACGGCATCCGACTTTCCTACACGCTGACGGCCACCCGCAGCGCCGTTGGTTGCGACGATTGCGAAGCTACCCACGAGAACCTGGAACGAAGCCATTTTCTACTCCATCGAAATTGGCCCGACAAGACATCCCCGATGGGGAACATCCCCATCGGGCAGGTTTGAAGATCGCCAGTACGCCGGCGCAATACTTAAGCGGCGACAGCTTGCCGCATATCCACATAACGATGCTGCCTGTGCAGCGACGAGTTGCGCCTGAGCTGCCACAACTCATTCCACTCATTGCAGTAGTCGTGCCCACGACGCTTCGGACGATGCAGCACAACGGAATATCCCTCGGCACGCAAGCGCGTTGCGAGCTCCATTCCCGCCGCGACGCCAGGCGACTTTCGGGTCTTCGGATCGATTTCGTCGAAGTCCATGAAGATATGGACGACCTTGATACCGAGCCCGCGAGGAACAACGAACTGCCGCAGAAGATCCTTGTTCAGGCAGTACCAAGCCGGCACACCGAATTCCATATGCGCGCCGTACGCCGATTCAAGCCCCTCCCCTACACCGATTTCGCCATCGACCGGGTTCATCAGTCGAACGGCGCCACCAGGCAAGGAATTCAGCGTCATGTGGTTCTTCTTGGAATCAAGAATCTCCCCATCTGCTGAGACGATCGTGGCCTTCTTCGGCACATGGTGGTCAAGATACGTCCGGTGCAATGTGCCGAGCCGTCCGTCAGGCAACACATAGCGCGCGACGATACCGGGCCAGGTGCCAAGCACCGTCTTGTCGTTGTCCCGGTATTCGAGCATGCCAAAGCGCAAAGCCTTCGACGGTTCAACCGACAACCCTGGCACACGCCCTTTGAGATACTGCATGGCGAATCCACCGGCCTCGAGCGGCGCACAATCCTGTTCCCATGTCATGTTGAGGATCTTCTCAACGAACGCGGGATCGACTTTGCGCTTGGGCTCAGGTGCCTTCTTGTTGCAGGTGGCGGGCGGCGGCGGCGGCAAGCCACCATCGAGTTGGCGCATCAGGCGATAGAGTCCGATGCCGCTTACTTTCGCGATGAGCTGCAAGCCGTCACCAGCGCCTGGACGTCCGTCGTTGCACTGGCGACAAACCCAGTCACCACGGCCGTTCCTGTTGTCATATGTAAAGCGGTCTTCACCGCCACAGATCGGGCACGGAGCCCCGTTGCCAGTCAGTGAATCGCCAGAAATGCCATAGCTCATCAATGTCGAAATCCACGCCTCCGGAGAGAGACTGAATTCCTTCAGCTTGCGTTGCAGCCACTCGTACTTCTCGGGTGAAAGCCCGCGTCCAGATGTACTCATTGTCACTCTCCTAGGTGGAAGTGGGTTGGGGTCGATGCCTGAGACAGGCGTAAGAACGCGTGCTCAAAAAAGCAGTCCGCGCACTGGCGGGCAACTTTTTTCAGCAGACGTGCTGGCTGGACAGAGAAGCAGGCAGGCGCGAACGGCCAGTGCAGAATGTCCGTCGCACGACACGCCCGAAGGCATGTCGTTGCGATGGTGAGGTGTTACGGGAGATGGGTCAGGAAAAGGTGAGCCTTTCCGGGATCAGATCGCAAGCCATGCAGCTCGGCGGATACGTGTCGTCAGAACGGGATTGGATCGTCCATGTCGTCGAAACCACCGCCGCTATGAGACGGCTGCGGAGGCTGCCCGCGGGTGCCTGCGTGCGACTGACGCGAATCATTAGAACGCGAGGCCGGACCGGGTCGCTGTGCGCGCGAGCCGCTACGCTGTTCGAAGTCGCCGCCGCTTTCGTCATTGCTACGGCCGCCCAGCATCTGCATCTGGTCGGCAACGATTTCCGTCGAGTAGCGGTCGGTACCGTCCTGCGCCTGCCACTTGCGGGTGCGAATACGCCCTTCGATATACACCGACGAGCCCTTCTTCAAATACTCTGACACGATTTCGGCGAGGCGCCCGAAGAATGAGACGCGGTGCCATTCTGTCGCCTCTTTCATCTCGCCCGACGCCTTGTCCTTGTAGCGATCGGTCGTCGCAAGACGAATGTTCGCCACTGCGTCGCCGCTTGGAAGATATCGAACTTCAGGGTCTGCGCCGAGGTTTCCGACGAGAATCACTTTGTTGACAGATGCCATTTGATGTTCCTCTAATTTGATATTGACCATAGCCACTTGTCCCACATGAGCGGCTTGCCGTCCTTGACAATGGGTGAGCCATCCGTGCGGATCGCGGGAACCTTGACTTTCCCGGTGCGACGTACAGAGACGACGTCACCAACAACACAGCGGCTTTCCGCGATCGCTTCCTTCAGGCCTTCGCCTTGCAGCGTTCGCTCACCAGCGCTGGTGTCGATATGCATCGCGAAGGATTTGTAAAAGCGCCCCGGTCTCTTGCGATCGGGAAAGCGCTCTTCGCCCCATGAAACGATGCGGCCAACGACGTTCGACGCGTCCGCGTTGTCGTTGCGGCGCGATCGCGTTGGCACGGCCGGTTCAACCTCAAACGCTTCTTCGCTTCCGGCTGATGGATCAGGATGGCCGTTCCCGAGCCGCTTGCTCTGAGCCGGAGGACTGGTGGCAGGTGGATTGCCGTTGTTGCGGATCGCGGCAGCTACCGCCTCCTTGAGCGGACACCGGTGCACGGCACGCTGCGCCCAGTGCGGCGCGAGATCGGGGAGGATCTTCATACCGAACTCGGTTTCTTCTGAGTGGTCGTCGAAAGCAGGACTGAACTGGACGACGTGATCGCCTTCATCGACGAACAGATGGGGGATGTCGCCGATTGTTACAACGGTCTCGTTCGGCGCGCCCTGCCCAACCGCGCTGGCCGTGGTGTCATTCCCGTCCGTCGGTTCTGGATCTGGTGCGTCCGGCTGCGGGTTCGTCTGCGCGCAAAACCCGGAGGGCTCGCTTGCAGATTTGCCGTTGAAGAGGTCCGCCATGACGCGGGCAAAAAGCGTTACTGCGTTCGCCATGACTCGCTCCTATAGCAACGTGCCAAAGCAAACGCGCTGAACTTCGCGCAAATCGAGCAGAAGTAGCGGCGTGCTAAGAATTGCGTCCTGCAGGATCTCCGGATCAACGCCGTTGACCTTGCACACATAGAGATAGGGCAGCGCGCCATCCCAGTAACCCATGATCCAGCCCAGCGTCGCGCGGTAGTCATCGACATCGATCTTGCGGTTGCGTAGACGTTCGGACAGCAGGTCTGCGCAATCCATCAGCGACTCGGGCATGTTATCGCCGCGACGACTGTCGCTGGCGAGTGAGATGAGCGCATCAACCATCTTGGCGCGCACCGACTCGCTCCAAAGATGCGGATCGGGCAGCGGATCAGGCTTGGGAGGGGTTACGACAACAGGCGATGAATCGCCGAACATGTCCAGCTGCCAGGCAGCCACATGCATTTCCATGGGATTGCTCCGGTGGCGCCGGCAATCTCATGGCCCGTGTCCGGGAATGGGATTCCCGGCAGGGTGAAGGGTGCCGTCACCAGAGGCGCGAGGCCCAGGTGACGGTAGATAACAACGGTAGGCCGATTAACGGGTACCGTTCTTGAACGGAACAACGACAGCCGATTTTGCGTACTGCTTCATCGGCGTCGGCTTCAAATTGCTGTCGTTGGCGGCGGCAGTTGCGGCAGATGCAACTGGCACTTTCGTTTCGCCCGCAGCTCGGGCAGCGAGTTTTTCCGTCTCGATGCGAGCCGCTTCCGCATCCGCTTCCGCCTGCAGAATGGCCTTCCCCTTCTTCTTCATTTCCTTGACTACCCAATGGGCAGCCAGAAGAACGAGGAAGCCGGAAACGACAAACGAAATGGTCGCGAAATACGCGATGAAACACAGAGCCAGCACCTTGCCTGGCGACTTGATTGAGTCTTTGAAATGGGCCTTCAGCATTTTTCTCTCCAGAAAAATAATCAACAGGGAATGTCCGGACCAACGTCCGGTGGTTTCGATGCTCGAAGAGCAAGGAAACTCAGGCGCGAAGCGCTTTGGTCTGCGTCCACACGGACGCGCACCAAAGCTCTTGCGGCAGGAAAAAGGCGGAGATGGGAAAAGCAGGTAGCGCGCGATCACTCGCGGCAGGTCGATGCGTCGCAGGACGCCAATGGATAGTGCAAGGTTAGCGCTCAGTCAGTTGCTGGAAGCCGCAAATGCTCGCCAATGTCGTACAGCTTTGAATGTCCTGGAGATGCGCACCCGTTGGGCAGACCTGTCTGAGCCGGCTCAACGTCTTCACCAAGAAAGCTCGACTAAATCCTATAGCTTTCCGGGAGTGCATGAAGGCAAGAAGAAAGGATTGGCGGGAAGGCATATGTAAGTGCTGCACATGTATTTTCGGGGAGCGACGTCAAATCGGCCGAATGCGCGAAGGATGCCCCGGCGCATCAAGCGATATGGCCAATGCAGACACCGTCGAGTCGACGGCGGCGTCAACACCACAGTCGTTCCGGCGACGACTTGACTTCTCAATTTTCGCGGCAGACTGGAATCATCTTCACTCCGCGAGGTTTCACGATGCTGCCGTACATTTTTCTCGTAACCGTTTGCGTATTCGTCTATCGGGCACTCAGGCGCCGACCCCACTCGAATTCCAGCCATCCCCCCGCAACGCGCAGCCAGCGTAGCGGCGACGAAGGTGAAGCTGCCGTTCAGACCGAGCTCCATGCCGCTTTGCAATGGCTCTGCGGCGACAGCTTTTATCTGCATCCGGGCCCCCTTCTGCTCAATCATGCGCCGGGGGCCGAGTTTCCGACTGCCGAGGTCGATCATCTTGTCGTGACGCCTTTCGGCATCTTCGTTGTGGAGACGAAAAACTGGGCGGGTCGCATTGAACCAGGGCGAGACCTACAGACGGTCGTGCGTATCGGGGTTGACGGACTGAAAGATGTACGGCGCTCACCGATGCAACAGAACCGCTCGAAGGTCGCTTTTCTGCGCTCAATTCTGCCGGGAACCTGGCCAGTCGAAGGAGTGGCGGCATTCCCTCACGCTCATTGCGACCTGTCCTCCGCCCTTCCTTTAAACATGATGCGGGCAGCCGATCTGCGTCACTGGCTTCGCGCCCGAAAGTCCGAGTACGCCTCCACAACCAACCGGCCTCTGAATGTGCTTCACGCGCGACGGGCTGTCCTGGCCGTCGCCGAAACAGCGCCCGCTGCCATAGAAAGGCACCGGATGAAACTGAGGGAAAACCCTAAAAAAATGCCGATCGCTGCCTAAAGTTTCAGAAATGTTTGCCGAATCAACTGTCTGGCCGTCGCATACCCGGTACTTCATTCCTGTGAAAGCTGCATGAAACTGAGCTTCTTAGCGGGATGGTAGCGGCGAAACGGCGCGTATTCTGAGGCGGTGCATTTCGGGAAAACAGGTTGCACCCGCTTTCTAACGATCCGGCGATTGGCCTTGGCGCCTGCAAAAAAGCAGGAAAAGATCAGTAACGAGCACGAAAAGAAGAGAGAACAACATGACCAAAAAGAATGTCCCGGTTGCAGCAGGCGACGAGGACGATTTCGATCCTACCCGTCCTGAGGGCAACGACGGCAATGTTGAGCGGGAATTGCCCCTCGCCTTCGCCCATGTGCCGTCCGAACATGAAATTGGCCTGAAGGTCAATGAGTTCTTCGGTGGCGATGAGATATCGGCCGGACTGCGTGCTTCGATCGCAGAAGAAGCCGAGGAAGTCGCGCACTCGACGAAAAAGATTCTTCTCGAACACATGCGTATCGGAGGCTCGTTCTATCACATCCGAACGCGGATCGAGGGCCACTTCGTGAGCACGTACGGTGATACGAAGCAGGTCCGCAAAAAGGCAGCCGAGCTTGTCTACAGCTTCCTTGAAGGAACGTTCCGCAAGAAACGCGACTCGGTCTACCTCTACATTCGCTGCTACGAGCGTTTCAGTAAGAACAGCGGCGCGGTCGAAATGCTGTCGATCACCGACATGCAACTGCTGGTGAACAAGAGCGACGAAGTCGTAGAGATGGTCATTGACGCCAAACGCGACAATCCCGATCTGAGCAAGCGCGACATCAAGAAGATCATCGAGAGCTACGAGGATCGCCTCGTGGAGAAGGAGAGCGCCCTCGCTACCGTTACGAGCCAGCTGTCGGAAATCTATGGCCAGCTTGACGACGCGAAGAACGACAACGAGCGGCTGACAGCGGAAGCGAAGCGTCTGAATCATGAAGTCCAGCAGGACCGCGAGAAGCTGAGGAAGACCATGGTCGACCTTGCCTCAGCCGAACAGACCGCAAGCGGCCTGCAAAGCACCATTGCGACGCTTGAACGTGAAGTCCAGGCCAAGAGCCGTGAGCTTGCCGAAGCCCATGAAAAGGTCACGATCAGAGAAGTTGAGGTCGAAGTCACGCCCGAACACCTTCGGAATCTTGAGAGCGCTGCGAAAAGCCGGTTCGAGGAACTCAGCCGGCTCACCAGTGAATGTGAAGCTGCGCAAAGGCGCCTCGCGGAACTGACCGAGCTCAAGAAAAAACAAGAAGCGGAAATCGATCAGAAAGCGGCCGTCGAAAAGCGGGTTGCCGGGCTGGTAGAACGTTTCGGCTCGTTCATTCAGGAATTCCACAGCGTTCAACTGCTGGTCACGGCCGACGGTTCGCTCGGCCGCTTTAAGGGACTTCTGACGGGACTGGCCGATCTTACGGGCAAGTTTCACGGGGAATTGCTGGCAGCAGCTCGCGCGGCCTGACTCCGCAGGCAACTGATGTGTTTGAGAGACAAGGAAAAAACGCAGTGAACAATAAAGACAGTTACCGGGCGATTGACCGGTTCTATGTGCCGGAATGGCTCACCGGCCAAATTCAGGTTGCAAACTTCAATCTGGTCGACCACATGAAGTGGTTGCTCAAGCAGGATAGTCGGTTCAACGAGGTCTTCAATGTCGAGCGCAAAGAGATCGAGCAGCTTCAGCTCAACCAGTCTTCGCTTCGAAACCTGCTGCGCGCGCCGTTTCTGATGGTCGAGCCGACGCTGAAGACCGCCGAGGACTGGCGGTGCTTCGTCGACAACACTGCCACCACCGTGGCTGTCGATGTGCTTCGCCGCAAGACGCCTCAGCTTGACTCACTGATGGCTTACGCGGTGAACCAGCAGAATTCCGCATTCGTTTCGCTTGTCACGCAGGTGCTCAACGTCAGCGTGCTGAGTGCCCCGCTGCTAGGCATTTCGACCGAGGTCGCGAAGTATCTGATTTCGGTCCCGACGCACAAGCTCCAGTTGGCGCTGGGCCGGATGAAGGAATTGCCGCTGTTCCGCTGGCGTTTCAACAGTCCAACGTTCTGGTGGGAGTTCGCCGGCAGCACCCTGACTGACGAGATGATTGCCCACCAGATCATGTTGACCTCGCCCTCTCGCGTTGGAGGTCTTCCTTACGCTGCTCAATGGGGAGAACTTCGTCTTGGGCGCCTGAAAAACGAGGCGTACGCCAGCGCGATGATGGCCTACGGTCTGCGCGCCTCAACGGCCTCGAACCTGTTCGGTCTGAACCAGCATCAGATGCGAACGCGCTACAGCGAGATCCACGGCAAGAGTTCGCCATGCGGCAACACGGCAACGTCGCTCTCATGGTTTGTCGAAACTCCGGTCCATCGACTGCACGCTACCGTCTACGCGTGGTTGTATCGATCGGCAACTGCCATGGGTGCGAATCCGGCCGAGGCGCTGCTCGCAACCAATGATGTCTACGACCGCCTATTCGGCGGCAATCGGGTCATCATGCCGGACCGCGGATGGAACCTGATCCGTTCGATGGCAGCCGATGCTCGCCTGACCGTCGCGCCTTGCCGCACATGCAGCACGCATTACGTCGTGTCAAACAACGACGCGAAGATCGAAATGCACAGTCGCTTCACATGCCCTGCCTGCAACCAGCAGCTCGGCGCGAAAAAGCGCGCTGCGCGGAGGGCAAACAGTGAGACCTGAAGGCAAACCCAGCGAAGTTGACCTGCCCGCTGGACTCGTCATCTTTTGCATTGATGGCCGGCCCCAGTTTGGTTGGCAAAACCCTGAAACCGGCGCTTACTACGCCGAGGCAGACGGTAGCATCATCGCCGATGCTATCGGTGCGATCGCGTGGCACGCAGGACACATTCACTAGGCGCAACGATGGATGACTACGCCTACCTAGCGCGGGAGAGCAACGCTGCATGGCTCGACGGGCGCGGTGACGGGCGCTTTGAGCGATACGAAAGGTTCTACCGGAGCGAGCGCGCCGTGAATGCTGCGGAGTTCGACCTCGAAAAGGCCAACGAGGGATACGTCCACTATGTGAGCAGCCAGCCATCGCCTCTACTGTCCTTTTTGAGTGCGCCATGGGTTGGTCGAGTCTCAATCGCGCTATTTGCCCTGTATATGGCCACCCGGGTTGTCCCGCAACTCGCGAAAGCCGGGCCAACCGTTACTGGTATCGGCTTGGTTGCCGCCTTTGTTGGTTTGCGAGTCTTTCACCGATGGGCCCGCAGACGCCGGTAGGAACAGAGATGTCCGTCTCGAGGTCGCTGTTTTCCTCCCTCAGACGACGTTTGGCCTCAAGCCTCACTCAAACTTTCCGTTACCACTAGAATGGCGCGCCAAATCTGGCGTGAGTCCGGTCGCCTGGCGAAGGGCCAAACGCGGCGGGGCGGGAACTTGACTTTGCGCGCCCGTCGGTAAGATGGAATCAAGGTCGCGCAAGGTGCACGGCCAACAACAAATCCAAGGATTCAATAATGAAGAAGAACATTTCCACTCTGACAGCCATTTCTTTCGCGGCCGTGCTTGCCCTGGCTGCATGCGGCGGTGGTGGGGGCGGTGGTGACAGCAGCGGTAGCAGCAACGGCGGCAGCAGCGCTTCAGCACCGACAGGCGCCAGTGCCCCGTCCGTGACGAATCTATCGACGCCGCAGTACGCGGCGGGCAGCGCACAGCTCGCGGCGTTTAATCTGCTGAACCAGCAACGGCAGCAGTGCGGCTTTTCGGCCCTTCAGGACAATGCGGCGCTGGATCAGGCGACACAGTCTCACGCTCAGTATCTGGCTGCGCTGAACAGTGGTGTCTCGGATACAGAAGTTTCGGGCAATGCAGGCTTCACCGGCGTGACGTATGGCGACCGTGCCGCGCACTTTGGCTATCCGCAGACTGTTTCGGTTGGGGGTGTGAGCGGTGGCTTCTATACCCCAGCGAAGCTAACGGAAGACCAATACGGCCAACAGCTAGTCTATGGTTGGCTCTCTGGCGTCTATCACATCGGCGTCTTGGTGTCGCCGGCAACATCCATCGGCATCGGCGAATCTGAAACGACGTTCAATGGCTTTCCGGAGGTCTATGCGTCGATCAGTGTCGCGAACGCGCAAGCCAAATTGACGAGCGTGCCTTTGACCTTCCCTTGCCAAGGCACGACTGGCGTTGCCTATTCAGCAGGCGGTGAAACCCCAACCCCGCCGAATACTTCGGGTAATTGGGGCACCCCCGTCGCCGTTGCGGGCAATCTGACGGACACTATCCGTTTGCAATCGGCGACGATGACCGACACGTCGGGCAACGTCATCACGCTGCAGGTGTTGGATTCCTCCAGCGATCCCAACAACGATATCGCGGCTTACGAAGGCGTGGCATACCCAAAGTCGCCACTTGCGCCGAATTCGACGTACGCGGTGTCGATTACCGGGACCATCAACGGAACCCCGTTCAGCCGCAGTTTCACCTTCACGACCGGCAACATCGTCGGTTGACACTATGGATTTTTGATAGTCCCCAAGGCCTAGCAAGCTCCTTCCAGGCGAAAAAAGCCCCATCAGCAATTGATGGGGCTTTTTTTTTTTACTCTACGTTTTAATAGCGTTTGCGAACTCCGGTATGGCTTAGTGATTGGAACCAGAACATGCGTATGCGGGCTGCGGTGGAATCGAAGCGCTCGGATCACCGGCAGCCACCTCAAATAGAGACGCAAGCGGGTAGCCAGTACCCTGGTCCGTGTCCCAATTGTCGCCTAACTCGTTCACGTAGTATCGACCTTGACTGTCGACCGATACGGGGTATTGCTTACCGAAGTAGAACTGATAGTACGTGGTTGACCCATCGGACCAAATATCCTGATAGACCGCTAGCGGTATCGGACCCGTTTTGCTGCTCCCATTGTAGGAGCCACAATCCGCCCATACCCAGAATCCCGTGGCCGACACTATGGTGGGTTTTTGCGGCGTTACCGGCTGGCAGAGGGGTAACGTCCAGTTAGACCCGGTCCAAACCGGTGGCGAGGTCTGCGTAAATCCGGACGGACATCCCTGGGGCGCCTGATAGTTGCACTGCGGAGCGGTGTATTGCGATCCGATCCACTGCGCCGCAGCTACGGTCGTCCATCCTGGATCTGTGGGACACGTCGGTGCTGTCTGCCAGACCGTTGTTATGTGACCGACGCACGTCGAGTCCTGATTGTTGACCGAGCACCTCACCGGCCCTGCCACTGCAGCATGGCTTAAAAGCACCGCACAGACGGCCAGCGCCATCCTGATTATCAGTTTTGTCATTTTCTCTATTCTCAATAGGAACAGTACGTCGTCGCAACGGCGGTGCCGGGGATAGCGGTGCTGTCGCCTGGGCTTCCATCCACGATATAGACCGTCCATGGGCCCGTACCATCGACCCTGTAGTGGATCGAGGCGGTCGGGTCGGTGTAGGTGCTCTGTCCGGACATCACACGTGGCCAGCCAACGCTGCCCATTCCGACAGTGGTGCCCGCGGTGACTGTCGTACCAGCGGTGACGGTCGTGCCCGCAGCTACCGCGCCGCTTGCGGCTACAGCGCCCGTGGCTCCAACATTCGCCGCGCTTACCGTCCCCTCTGCATCCAGGTCGTGAACGTTGTGGAGGCTCACGTGATTGACGTTCTGGTCTCCCGTCCAGGTCAGCGCGCCGTCGCGACGGATATAGACCGAGTTACCGTCCGAGGTTGGCCCATTGGTCGCAAGGATCGCGGCCGGGACATTGCCCAGCGGATTGGTCGCCGTCCATGCCCCGTTCAGGCCAGTGATCGTTCCAGCGTTCTGCGCTTTCGAGTACCCGAACGCATTGCCGCCCGCCTGCGCAATCTGCGACGCGCCGACGATATCCGGCACCCCGCCTCGCGTAAGCGGCTTCGACGGATACATGACGTAGGTGACGTGGCAATCACCGGCGCTCGCAGTACACGTTGCAGGCCCGACACTCATGCTGATCACGTATGACCCGCCCCAGAACGGCCCTGGTGCGTGCGGCTGTTTCAGGTTACCCTGCGTAAAGAGGTCATTGAGCGTCGGCGGGTTAGCGACCACCGCGACAGGGCCCCCTGCAATCAGCGTCGCGTAATTGTTGGTCACCCAGTCAGATAACGCGGAGTTGATCACCGCCTCGTTCTGGCCTTCGGCCGTCATGACCTGTGCGCGCCGTTTCGCTGCGTCTTCCTTGATCGCGACGGTCGTCATCAGCGCAGCGGCCACCAGCACGACCACCATCTCAACGATGCTGAACATGGGCGACGATCCTTAGTTGTTGTGCGTCGCGTACATCGCAATGCTCGCCGTCGCGCCACTCGAACTGCACGCCGTTCCCGCAGTCGTCTGGCTAAAGGTCGTATTGGGATCGGAGACGGTCGTCCCGTTGACGGTCACCTTGGTATAGGCGCCTGCCACTGCTCCAACCGCGAGCGAGCAGACCGTTGCCGGAACCGGATAGGTCAGCACCATAGCGTCGTCGGTCGTGGCAATGGTGGCGACCGCGGCTGTCACCGGGCCACCAAAGATGCCGGTCAGCGTGCCGGCCGTCTTGTTCAGCCGGCTACCTGCCGAATCGAACGCGTGATTCTGCGCCAGCGTGAGCAGCGATTCGGTGGAAAAATCCGTGTCGCTCGCAGTCGCATCCTGAATACCGCTGCGGAAGAGTTGGGACTCGCTTTTGAACTGGTGCGCGTGAATACGATCCATCACGAAGCTACGGCCCTCATAGACGATGAGTGCAAGCAGCGCGGCACCCGCCATGACGGCTGCGCCTTCGATGATCGACAGCTCGCCGGACTGTTTGCGCCGGCGTCCCATGCGCAGGATCGCTGCCTTGCGTTGTTCCTGGGTCTGATTCTGGATCGGGTTCTTGTTCATTTTTCTCATTGCCTCGGTCAATTGGATACAGCGGATGTAGTCGGGGAAGAATCGAAGCTCGCCGCGCCGGTCGCCGCGTACGATCCGATGCCCAGCACAAAAAACAGCGAGACGGCGAAGCCGAGCAGCACGTAGTGCGTGATACGTGCATTGCGGCGCACGGTGGCGACAACGCGGTCCAGCGAACTGCGGCCGAGACTCTTGATGGCCTGGACGAACTGGTCGCGACCCGCCGCGTCGGCGATGGTGTCGATCACCACCTCGGAGAAGATGCCGGTGTCGAGCGCCCGCATCGGTTCATCCGGGCGCTGCGTGAGCCGACGGCTCATGCGGTCGATGTGCCACCTGAGCCACGGGTCGGCGGTCTTCGCAAGCCGGTCGAGCGCCGCCCGCAGCACGAGGTTCGAATCGAAGAGACCGGCAAGCGACACGATGAGCAGCGCAGCACGCAGGTCGCGGCGGTTGCGCCACATCAGCGGCAACGCATCGACGCGGTTACGGAAGTGTCCGGTCCAGCGCTTGAGCGTCCAGAAGTACAACGACACAAGACCCGCGACGATCGCAGCGCTCAGCCACCAGTACTCGTAGCAGAATGTGTCGATCGCATAGAGCGTCTGCCCTACCGGCAGCCATTGATCGACCGGCTTCGTGTCAGCGACGGCCGGGAAAATCTCTCCGCCGAACAGCATGCAGAACATGTAGAGATAGACGATCAGGAACGCGGGGTAGGCCATTTCCAGCGACGTTGTCGACGCGAGCACACCTTCCGCGTTCGCAGCCATTTCCGCGAGCTCCAGTCCGCGCACCGCGGCGTCTTCCCGCGTCGACGTACCGGCAATATCGAGAAGCGCGTGTTCCTGGCTCGGAATGAACGGCTTGAGCGCGGTGGCAAAGTCGTCGCCCGCGACCATGCGCTTCGCAACCGCATTGAACACGGGCCACGTCAGCCACCTGCGCGAGCGATGACGCTTTTCGAGGGTCGTCAGCCGCTCGAGTAGCGTCTCGCGATTGCGCAGCCCCTTGGCCGCCACGTCCAGACGTGTCTCGCGATAGAAGGTCTCGCGCACCTTCTGGAAGCGCCATCTGGCGATGCGCATGCGCTCCTTCTGCGGCAGCGCCATGAAGAGCGTATGAATCAGTCCGCGGATCACGACGGCATCCTCCCGTCGCGGTCAGCGAAAATCCGGTATTCGTCAAACGGACGCATCGCCGTGTCGATGAAGCGCGGATCGATGATGCCTTGCGACGCCTTGAAGAGCGCGTGCTCGTAGATCGTCTTGCCCGTCATGTCATCGCTGTCAAAGCCGGTCGTGCGCGCCGATCGCCACACGCTTTCAGCGCCGCGCCAGTCGCGTTCGGCAACGCGGTCCAGAAACTCCATCGTCGGCCGGAAGATCTCCATTGCAAGCGTTTGCCCTTTCGTACCGGCCGCGACCTTGCCCGCCCGTGTGAACAGTCCCTTCAGGCGGCAGCGTTCGCAACCGGCTTCGTCGCGGCAAGCCATCTTCGAGGTGTCCAGACCGAACTTGCGTTCGAGCGTTTCGATCTGCGCTGCGGGCATCACATCGCGCGCCGGCACTTTGCAGTGGGGGCACAGCAGGGGGATCAGTTTCTGGTTCGCGACCGCATTGATGAACTTCTCCGAGGAAACTTCGTCCATCGGCAACTGCAGGCGCCCACCGGCCAGGCGCATGAATGCACCGATCGCACTATCCGCATGAAGCGTGGTACGCACCGGATGTCCTGTGAGTGCGAGCTCAGCCACGAGCCCGGCGACAACACGATCGCGGATCTCCCCGACCGTCACATCGTCCGGGTCCATGCGCATCAGCGTTCGGATCACCTCGGCGCACTTGCGGTTCGCTTCTTCGTCGGTCTCATCGGGACGACGCGGAATCGAAATGTCCGAGAGCCACGGCTGCGGATACTCGGACGGTTCATTGACTGCGAACTGCTTGCGCAGGTCACGAGACGCGAGCATGAAGGACATCGCGCGCAGTAACGTGGATTTGGCCGAGCCCGTCTCGCCGGTCAGGACCGTGACCCCGCCGCTGACGTTGCCCAGCGCCTGAACGATGCGCAACTGGGACGTCTGCAGCCCCATCTGTTCCGGCATCAGCACCTTGAGGTTGCGGAAGTTGCCGTCGAGCAGGCGCAGGCCCACATCGAAACCACCAACGAGCGGCGAGCTCTGCCAGCGGATGTTGACGATGTCGGAATGCACAACGAGCGGGATCATTGCCGACTGCGACGCCGTGGGCTGGAACGTCTCGCCAGAGTTGGTGTTGCGCGCGACGAGATCCTGATAGGCGGCCGAGAGCGCGCGACGCACCAGCGCCTTGGGCAGCTTCCGGTACGTGTAGAGGTCGCCGTTCACGCGGAACCGGACTTCGACATCGTCGTTGAAGTCGCGGTACTCGAAGTGGATGTCACCGGCGCCATACGCGTGTGCGGCTTCGGCCACGTCGCGAAATGTGCCGATCGCACGCGAACTCTCCGGAAGAATGGCCGCCGAGCGGTTGCGCTCGGTCGCGTAGATCGCGGC
>NZ_WHNQ01000062.1 GCF_009362785.1 Paraburkholderia atlantica | reverse complement strand
GCGACGCCGTGGGCTGGAACGTCTCGCCAGAGTTGGTGTTGCGCGCGACGAGATCCTGATAGGCGGCCGAGAGCGCGCGACGCACCAGCGCCTTGGGCAGCTTCCGGTACGTGTAGAGGTCGCCGTTCACGCGGAACCGGACTTCGACATCGTCGTTGAAGTCGCGGTACTCGAAGTGGATGTCACCGGCGCCATACGCGTGTGCGGCTTCGGCCACGTCGCGAAATGTGCCGATCGCACGCGAACTCTCCGGAAGAATGGCCGCCGAGCGGTTGCGCTCGGTCGCGTAGATCGCGGCAATCACCGCGTCCGTCGCAATCATCTCCTCGTGCACCTTGATATCGGCGCGCTCGAGATCCTTTACATAGGTCGGATAGAGCGCGGATTCATGAAATGCCCGCGTCGTGATCACGATCGCCATCCCGGCCTGCACTTCGACCGCTACGAATTCACGGCGCGCCGAATCCGTGATGCGCAGCGTTGCATCCTGGCCGCGCTCACTCAGGATGCGCTTGAAACCCAGTGCATCGGCGGCGACCAGTTGCGGCAGGCCTGACGGGAGGAACTCGGCCTGCTGCGACACCACGTCCGCCTGAGCATGGAGTTCGTGCACCTCATGCATCTCGTCGGCGGACCCTGTCGGCGGCACCGCCTGGGGTGCAACGTCATGCGCTTCGACCCGAGGCTCCCCAGACTCAGCCGTAGGGCGCTCCATCATGGGCGACTCCATCTCTGATTCGGGACCAACGTCCCGCGTCGTTCCAGCGACGTTCTCAGAGGCCTGTCGCGCTTCTCCCATGTGATCAATCGACGGCTCAACTCGCGCCGGGTGTCCGGTTGCTTCGGGCTGTGCAGGATCACCGCCGGTGGCCGCGTACGGGTCGCCTTCATTGGTGTCGACGTCGGTGACTTCTGCCATTCTCAGGCGCATGCCAAGGGTCATCGGCTGGCCCGGCTTCGTGTCCACAGGCTCTGCCTTGAGCGGCTTGTCCTTACGCACGAAGCGCGGCTCGCGATTCGTTTCGTCTTTGCGGCCTGCACCCGCGATAGGCATCGACGCTGGGGATTCGTCAGTGAACCCGGCGCGCAACGCGCGGAACCGTCCAAGAATGCCGCGCGAGGACGGCTCGTCTTTTTCAATACCGTTGAAGAGGCTCATCGTTTATCGCGCGGTAGCGGAAAGAGGAAAGGAAGAAGGCAGCGGACCACCCAGATCACTCAGTGTTCGGGTCGGACCGCCGGACTGCTGCGGGTTGTCCGATGTAGTCGCCGTGCCGCCGCTGATGGTTTCCGTCCAGGTACGCTTGCCATCCCCGACGGTGACAACGAATCCATCAACACGCTTCACGGTCCAGCCATTGAGCAGCTTCGCGCCGACATGCGCGGGATAGGAGGCGCTGCGGTACTCGTACAGCACCGACTGCTCGCTCATATCGCTGAAAGCGCCAACGAAGCGCACCGGTTCCACGCGGGCACTCGCAGTTATCGGCCTTGTGACCGGCGCACTGCCAGGCGCGGTTGCAGGTGCGGGCGTGTTGAGCGTGACCGCACTGCCCGGCTGCCCGCTATCGCCGGCAAGCTGGCGAGCGATCTTTGAGCGGGTGATCTGGTCGATGTCGTCGATCGACAGATGAGGCGTAGTCGGCGCGGATACACGCTGCTGCACGACCGGTTCCGTGGCCGGTTGTGAGCTCGCCGCAGGTTCCCTGGGCGCAGGGCTGACGGTCGCCGCACCACTTGCCGGGGCTGCGCCTGCCGGCGCATGCGAACCCATGTCGATATTGACTGACGGTACGCGCACGCTGGCGGTCTGCAGGGTCGGCGCAACCGGCTTTGTCTGTTGCGCCTGCGCAGCACCGGTGACCAGCGTCAATGCGCTGGCAAGCGCTGTCAGCCGTTTAGTCGAGAACATAGTATTTGCCCTTCGCAGTGAAATGGATACCGCCCTGGTCGGCGCCGCTGCCCGCCTTTCCTGTTGCGCCCTGTTCGGTCAGCTTCAGGTCAACAGTCATGGAGTCGAGCGTCATGTTGGATGGCAGCTTCGCGAGCAACGGTGATTGCCAGCGAAAGCCGTTGATCTCCCACGTCCCGACGCGGATCATCTGCGCGGGCCGCGGGCCGGTTGCGCCCGGCGGAATCGCGAGTAACGGCCTGGCCGGTTCGATGCGCACTGTGTAGCCGTAGCTGACCAGCTCGAACGGTTTGGTCGAGAGCTTCTGCGGTGGTGTCTGCAGGGCGTCGATCAGTCCCTGCTCCGTCGGCCATGCCTTCTTCTCACTGGCTGTCACCAACTCGACGCCCGGCACCAGCGGACCGCGCGCTCCGGCATGCAGACCATCCGCATCAAAGCGCAGCGGACGCATCGCCTCGGGCGCCGCCTGGCGGAGGTCCTCAAAACTCCCGCCGTATCGGCGAAGGGTCATGGCGCAATAGCCCTGCGTCGCGCACACTGCCTTCTCAAAGACCCAGCCCGCCACGACCGATTCGCTGTTGCCGAGCGTGGAAAGAAGCGCTGGCGCGAGCAGATTGGCGCGCGGCATCTTTGCGGCGAACGTCTGGCGCACGAGCGCGGCATACCGGTCTTCGAGCGACGGCTCTTTCGGCGCCGGCGGCGTCGGGGGATCCAACAGGTCCTTCAGTTGGATGCCACCCAGGACAACGGCCACGAGAATCACGAGAACCGGCACGACTGTCGGCACGTTAGCCGGCAGTTTCGAAATGCGCCCCGTCTTGCGATCGTCAAGCAGCGCGGCCGCGCCGAAGCTCTCGTCCACGTCGCCCACAGCGTGGCCGGAGCCGAGCGTCGTTAGCGTCAGGTTCAGCCGCAGGCATTCCTGCTCGATCGTCAGACGCCTTTCGTGCGCCTTCGGTACCGTGAGAACCTCGTCGCTGCGTACGACACCACGCACCACGAAGACGACATGCACGCGCTGGTCATCCTGCAGCATGACGAGTACGGCAGCTCTTCCCTTCACACGTTCGTGCTGGGCGATCCGCGCCGCTCCCGAATACAGGCGCGCGCCCTTGATCTCACCCGTCTCAGGTGCGCAGAAACCACCGATGGCGTCCTTGCCGACCTTGTATTCGATGTAGTGCGTCGCGCCGAAATCATCGGCGTATCGGCGGCGCTCGGCGCGCATCTGTTTTGCGGGATACGCGCGCCAGTCCAGTCCGAAGACCAGGCGCGCGTTCTTTTCGCGCGGCAGCGGATCGGTAATGTGCATGCCCGTGCTCACATCGACGGGACGACCGTAGCCGTCAGCATGATCACCTGGAAGGTCTTCGACTTGTTCCACAGACCCGTGATACCCGCGATGCCACCATTTGTCGTGCTGTTCGCAAGGTCCGTCATCTGTCCGTAGAGCACGACCGTCTGGCCGTCAGACAGCGCGATCGTCTGGTCTTCCTTGCTGCCGGTCGTGTGCGCGAGCTGGATCTGTTGCAGCGTCTGGCCAGAACCGACCGACGCCGAGGTGAACGGGCCATTGAGCTTCGAACTGTCGGCCCAGTACGAGAGGATGATCTGGTTGTGGTCGTTGACCGCTGGCAGGATGTTGACGAAGTCGCCCGTGGTCACGGTTCCCGGCGTGAGACCCGGCACGCCCCCAGATGTGGCCGTGAGGCTCCCCGCAGACGGCGATGTCGAGCGCAGATAGTCGTCGCTCTGGAACGACGCGATCGAAACGGGCAGGCCGTTGAGCGTCATCTTCGTCTGCGTGCTGTCCTGCACTGTGCGGCCATACTGGTTCAGCGCATTGATGACAGCGTTCGTGCCGGAGAACGGCGCATTCGATTGCAGCACTGACAGGCCGACCGTACCCCCGCCCGACGAGAGCGACGTGGGCGACGTGAAGCTGACCGCGTACTTGGCAAGACCGCCCTGGATATAGTTGAACACCACGTCGGCATTCACGCCCGCCTGACTGCCGTTGTTCAGCGCAATCTGCAGCGTACGCACGCGCAACATCACCTGGCGCGTCGAGACGGCGTTTTCCTGCGCAAGCAGCTTGCCCATGCGGTCGGCCGCCTCACGCGTGTCGTAGACCATCACGAGGCGGCTTTGCGGGTTGACGTTGACGTGGCCCATCGGCGTGCGCAGTTTGTCGAGCGCATCGCTGATCGACTTGATCTGGTCGAAATCCCCTTCCCGCCCCGTCGACGTCTGTGCCGCGAACGAGCCCGTATTGCCGCCCGACCCACCGGCGCCGTTGGCCTGGTTGCCCGTCGAGGTGTCCATGCCCTTGGACATGGTCGACTTGATCGAAACCTTGCCCGGGATTGCAGCGATCTGGTACATGCGCGTGACGAACCGCGTGATGTTGATGGTCGTTCCATCGAACGACCAGTCCAGACCGAGGTCTTCGGTCATACGCGTCAGATACTCGCCCGCATAGCCGGTGAAGACCTGTCCGTAGACAGGCTCTTCATAGCCCGTGCTGCCGAGCCCGTTTGACCCTGCCGTTGCACCCTTGCCATTCGACGAGGCCGACTCGCGCGGCACGAGCGATGCGCGCGGCACGAAAACATCAGGGCTCAGATGAACCGCATAACCGGTGGCCCCGGAGATGAGCGTCGAGATCTGTTTGATCCCGATGTTCGCGGGCATCGTCACCTTTTTCTCGCGGAAAGTCGCGGGCAGCTTCGCTTCATACGCGACGGGCACGAGCCGGTCGCCGAGGAACGCCGTTGGCACGTCTTCCACCAGCGCCATCGAACCAGGCAGATTGGCCATCGCGTCGCTCCCGGTGCGATGAGCCCCGTCGTAGGCCGCGTTGATGTCGCTCTGATTGACCGCGCAACCTGCGATCATCAGCGAGCAGGCGACGGAAAGGCCAGTTTTGATAATCGATGCGTGATGCATGGTGTTAGTCCTGGCAGTTGGCCGCGCGCGCGATGACGCGGATGACGTTGTTCGTGTGACGGCAGATGCGCGTGGGCACCCGCATGTGATTGGTCGCCTGCATGACCTGCGTGAGAACGTTCGTGAAGTCGCCAGAGAAAGTCGCGTTGAATTCGAGCGGCAGATCGTCATCGACCTTCCACGCAAGTTGCCAGCCCTGCGTCTGCAACCAGCGGTCGAGCGCGTTGCGCAGATTGAGGTCCTGCGGCGAGAGCGAAAGCGTCAGCGTGGCAGCCGGTGCTGTCGGAGTGCCCGGCAGAACCACCGAGGCAACGCCAGTCGGAGTCGGTCCGGATGATGCGATCGCGGTCGTCGAGGGGACCGTTGCAGCACTGACGGCAGGCGATGCGGTCGCGGTTACTGCAGAAGCCAATGCGCTGGCACTTGCAGGCGCCGCGCGAGACGACGGGACTGCCGCGAGGATCTGCCATCCGTCGCCGGCGGGGGCCGCGACGTGCGACTGGTCCGGGTCGATTGCGGCGTGGCTCCAGCCTGATGCACCCACTAGCGCCAGTGCAGCCAGGATACGCGCGATCACGCGCACCCGTTCATTGCGTTCGATGGTCACGTTCATTCGTTATTGCCCCTGCCGCTGCAGGCGGCGATAGATTGCGTTGGCATAGATCAGCTGCTTCTGGGTCGAAACCGCGTTATAGGCACCCACGGCCTTCCAGGTCGGCCCGAACTGTTTGATGTTGGAGGCCAGAATCCACGTACCGACGTAGGCGTTCACGCAGGCGTTGAAAAGGTGTTCCCGGCGAATGCCATACCGGGAAAGCCTAGGTAGCCACGATGAGTTGATCTGCATCAGGCCGATGTCTTCTGTCCCGTTGCTGTTCACGTTCACTGCGTTCGGCCGCATGCCGGATTCGTGCTGTGCGATCGCGCGGACCAGTTGTGCGCTGACGTGCCGGTAGGCAGCAGCGTCATCAAGGCAGTCAGCCCGCGCAACGGAGGCACTGCCAAGCAGCACCGCGCCGAGAATGGAAATGCGCGCACCGTGCATCACGATTTCGCCACCGCCGTTGCAGGTGCCGTCGGCGCAGGCCGGGAGCCGGGCGCGGCACGCTCGAAGTACTTCACATCGTGACGACGGGTGACATTCACGGTATTGCCATCCGCGGTGGCGATGAACTGTTCGGCCGTGCCGTTGAACATGTAGTACCGGCCCTTCTGCTCGCCGGAACCCAGGTGCTTCACGTCTGTTACATGGATCTGCACTACCGACCCGGCGAACTTGAAATACGTTTGGCCGTCGCGGTCGAACACGGCCTCGAGGTGCGCCGGACTGGTGGTGTCGAATTCATAGACAGTCCCCGCGGAACGCGCGAGCTCGACCGTCTTCGTGCCGTCCGACACCACCATGCGCTCGGCGCGCTCGATGGTCATCACGTTCGTACCAGCATCCCACTTCGGATGCAGCGAGCGGCCTTCGGGCGTTCTGAACGTCAGATCCCCGGTGGGCTTCGACGCGAAGCGGATCTGCGTATGCGTCTCGTCGCCGTCGCGGATCGCCTGCGCGCCAAAGTATTCGGCCAGCAGGGATGCAGGCGCAGCGGCCGGTGCCGCTTCCTCTGGTTTCGCAGCCACCGTCTGCGCAACGGCATCGGCTTGCGGCTTCTCGCCAGCGGCATAATTGAGCGCGCCTGACTTCGGCGCATCGCGGTGCAGGCGGATGTGTCGCGACGTGAAGTCGACGTCCGCGTACAGCCCGTTTTGCGTCATCAGGCGATCGAGCGCCTGCATCCAGTTTTCACCCGCTTTCGTAGCGAACGAGCTCGCATCCGTGAGGTCCACATCCTTCTGTGCCGCGCCCGTCCATCCCTGCGGCGCCAGTGCCTTGACGATGTTCGCGACCGGCATGGTCGCTTTGAGCGAACGCACAGGTTCAAGCGCACCGTGCGTGCCAATGAGGACAAGGCGATTCGTAAAGCCATCGAAACCAGCGGGCTGATCGTCGCGCAACGCGGCGAGCGCACCACGCGCCCCGCGGCCAATGAACGTGTTTGCTCTCGTCCAGCGCGCACTGGCCTGCCGGCCGGCCACCGTGTACGTGACCGTTTCGGGCGTGCCGTCGACCACGACATAGGGGCCTTCCGCGTGGCCACCGACTGCGGAAATAACCTGGCCGGCGCGAGGCTGGATATAGGTCTTCGATCCATCGTTGAAGACGAGCGCGGGACGCTCGGCGATACCGCCTGCAATCTCGTAGTCGAAATCGAATGGGTCAGTATTCGCTGCATGGACCGTGATCGCGCCGAACAGCGCGAGACAGGCAAGAGCAATTCGGGAAACGTTGAGCTTCATAGGCCGGCCTGGATCTGGTTGAGGTGTCGCGCGAAACGCGCGAGATACGCCTGCCCCGGAGCCGGATTGGCGCTGTGGTAATACGCAATTGCTTTCGCAACCGATCGCGTCTTGCTGTAGTTCTCGTTGAGAATGTCCTCAGCAACACGGATGCTGGTCGCAGGCGCCAGGGCGTCCCACGGCGAAGCAAAGCGCCGCGCGTGCCAGCACCAATTGATCTGAAGCAGGCCTACGTCGAAGTCACACCGTCCACTGGCAATCAGCGACTGGATCACGCGGTATGCGTCCTCGCGCGACCTGAAGAAATAGCCCTGCCCCGCGACGTTCAGGGTCCATGGCCATGCACGGCCATTGAAGCCAGATTCATTGAGTGCGATGCCCGCGAGCACTTTGGGATCGACGCTCGCATGCATCAGCTCGAACGGCGCCGTCGCGCCTGCGCACGCCCAGCCGCCACGACCTTCCGCGATCGCAGCCTGTGCATCGTCATCAAGCACGACAGGTTGCAGCCAGCCTTTCTGCACCAGCAGACGCTCGAGCGGAACCTCGCGCGCATCGACAGACACCGTCATACCGGTCTCGGGATTGCTGCGCACCGGCTGGCCAACGAGTGGTGCGGCCCACGATTCGAACGCTTTCAGCCCGCAGTAGAAAACGGGTTTGCCATCGAAGTTCGCGACCGAGCGTGCGCCTGCCTGCGTCAGCACGAGGCTCGTCGGGCTGATGATGTTCTCGATGGTCGCCGCGCGGCCTGTCATCGAAAGCGCCGCCAGCGAGAGGATGACAAGGCGCCTAGTCACCGCGATACGGCTCCATGTAGATGTCGCGATTGACCTTGATCATGAAGCGGCGCTCGCCCGGGCCCGTCGTGATCGTGGGCGGGATGTTCTTGTAGCGGTCGAGAACAGACTGCGAGGTCTGCGCCGCGACCTGTCCGGCCGTCGTGCCCACCTGCGTGACGCCGAGCGGGCCAGTGGTGGTCGACGACGTGCCGCCCTTATCGAATGCACCCAGAAGGATCGCCGTGAGAAACGACGTGCCGAAAATCTTCAGGAAGTGACTGTTGACGTCGCCTGAGAAGCCTGCCGATCCATCGGCATCCGCGCCCTGCCCGCCATAAAGCGGCACGTGCTTGCCGTTGGGCAGCCGCATTTCGGTTGCCGCAACGAGAATGGTCTGTTGGCCCGGCTGGATATCAGAACTGTAGGGCGCGGTAATCATCGTGCCCTTGGGGATCATCAGACAGTCACCGCGAATACTGTCGTAGACGTCCTTTTCCACCATGAGCGCAGCGGTGCCGGGACGATCGGAATTCAGCCCTTCGATGGAGAGCACGGGAATATGGTGCGGCGGCGAAAGCACGCAACCGTGCGCCTGTCCAACGAAGCCGCCGCGGGAAAAATCCTCGCCGCTGCCGGATTGCCCTGCTGCGGTCCTGATAAACGCCGTGTCGCGGTCCTGCGTCGATGAAACGGCGCCACGCCCGGCCTCCGGGCCAATGCCCGCTGCCGCCAGCGCTGCGGCGACCTGTGCACCGGCTGCACCGGTGGCAGCCTGCTGGGCGGATGCCTGTCGCGCGGCAATCTGCTGCGGCGTGAGGATGCCAGGTGGCAAGGTCGCCTGCGCGGTCCCGGAATCCTTGGCCTTGACGCCGGGCCGGAAAATCGCCGACGCGTAAATTGCGTCGGTATCCGCCTGTGTCTTGAGTTCGCGAGTGCGCTGGTCAGCGACGAAGTTATCCGCGGTCAGACCTGGCGCGAGGCTGGGCGCTGCAGCGGAAGCCGCGCGCGGCAACGCGGCAGCTCTCGCCTCGGACGCCGCAATCCGTCGTGCGGCCGATTGCTGATCCTCAATGATCTTGTCGACGTCCTGGGTGCTGTTCGACCTGTCGACCACTTCTGCCTGTTTGGCCTTCTTTGCAAGTTTCGCCTCGTCGTCGGCCTTGGCGCTCTCCTTGACCTGATAGTAGAAGCCCAGTGCCGCAATGACGACGGCCGCGACTACGCCCGCGCTGATGAGCGCGTTGCGTGGCGACTTCCCCTTGACAATCTGCGCCTGCGCGCCCGTCGGCTGTCCGTTTAGCCCTGTCATGTGCGCGTGCTCTCAGAAGCCGAAGATGCCGGGACGACCGCGCCTGATCGTGACCTGGTCGTTCGCAGCGCGCAGGACGATCTCGTCGGGCACTTCCTGCACGACGATGTATTGCCCACGACGGATGAAGTTGGGGCTGACGTTATCGCCGTGGTCCTTGACGATCGGCACGGCAAAAGGCGCATTCGCAGGCAGGCGCAGCCACACCGACCTGCCATCATCGAATACCGTCTCCGGCCGGAACGGCGCCGAACCCGAAACCGTGTAGTCGAAGTTCAGCTTGTCGGGCGACACACCGAGCGGACCGGAACCATTGGCATTGGGTCCACCCTGCCCCGCATCGGTCGTGTCAGCGTTGCCGTCCTCGCGCGCGCGAACCTTGGCCATCAGCGAACCGGGATAGTTAAACCGCACCGTCTGATAGAACAGGCCGCCCATCGGCGAGGAGACGAGTGTCATGTCGTACTCTCGCTGGTTGGTCGTGAGGTGCAGCGTGTTGACGAGACCCGGCTTGACCGGCTTGATAAACACGTGGTTCGACCCGTCGGTATCCACGATCCACTGGATCGAATCGCCAAGCGCGGGCTCAGTCGCCAGCACTTCTCCGCGCGCCAGCTCGATCGTGGTCGTCTTGAGCGGCGCAGTCATGATGCGGTAGATCTGGTCGCGGCTATAGGAGAACACCGCCATGCGGGCGTCACCCGGCATGGTGATCGGGTCGGTACCGGCGTTATAGGGATTCACCGGGCTCATGGGGTCGCCAATCGCAGCGGCGATATCGAAGGGTGCGGACGGAACCGGGCTGCCCTTCCCTGCGGCAAACACTGGCGAGCAAACCACCGTGACGCAGGCAAGAGCCGCGACCCACGAGGCGAGCGTGCGGGAGTCGATCATCATTGCGTTTTCTGGATGGAGAACAACGGATAGAAAACGCCGAACGGGTTCGTACCGAGCGCGTCTTCTGAGGTCGGGGGAATGATCTGGTAGCGGAACGTCAGGGCGTACTTCTGCACCACCGGCTTGTCAGTCGGCGATTGCGTCGTGCTTGTCGTGAACTCCACGACCGCGGTCGAGTCTTCGAGCATCGCGACGTTGGCCACGCGTACTTCCCGCACCAGCTTCGGGTTGAGGGTGATCTGCTGGAACGGCGCATCCGTCTTGACCCAGTCGCCGAACTGGTTGCGTGCATTGCCGACCATCATGGCCTTCACGCCGTTGATGTTGCGGGCCATGCGCGACGTCTGGATGTCATCGGTGAGCACCGGCTCGATCGTGAACCATCGCTCGACGGTCTCACGAAGTGAGGTGCGGATAGCCTGATCGTCCGGTTTATATGCCGTCAGTTGGGTAACGACAGCGTGGCCGTTCGCGTCCGCCGACACACCATAGGCCTTCACGACGGACGGCGCTGGATGGCGGGTGTAGATTGCGCCGCCAGCAATGAACACGAGGATGAAGCAGAAGGTCTTCCAGTGGTTCGCTTCAACGCGCAGACGCGAGCCGTTATCGAAGATGATCTTCTCGGGATCATCTTCGGAGTAGCCCCCAGGGGCGGTAGACAGTGCTATCTGCTTTTTGCTGCGGAAAAAAGGCATGACGCTCGTTCCATTTGGACCGACTCCATTGAATCAGTCCGCATGGGACGCAAGTCATGCAAAAGAGGTGCGATTTCTGGGCGCTTTCTGGGCTGTTGGGCTCGGCGATGCGTCGCGTCAGCCGGCTAACGGGCTTAAGCCGAAATGATGACGATTTGGGGGTAGCTTTCGGGGCAACGACTGCGAGCGTATCGAATAGGATCGTGGCTGTTACATGGGTTACATGGAACCGCACAGTCACGTCATTGATTTAAAACGAGAATGTCGAGCTTTCGGTGTCAGCCGGCTGACGGAGGTTTTGGCGACATCGGATCAAAATGCCAAGTTCCTCAAACGCGACATGTGATCGCCCTAATGACGCTTGAGCTTCCTTGACATATGAGCATCCGGGTTAGCCTGAATTCATTTTGGAAAGACCCACTATGCAGACAGATTCACTTACGCTTCGACAGCGAGAGGCTCTCGCTCAATACAACAGCCTGCGCCAAAAGAAGACGTCGATCATTATGTTCGGGCGGCTTTGCCGCTCGTTTTTGAATCGACAGATCTGGCAATCGCAATCTGAAGTGGCCTCAGCCTTGGGCATTTCCAAACCACACGTCACTCGGTTGCTGCGCGCAGCAAAAGTCCCGGACGAAGTTATCCATACTTTTGGCGACGCACATCGCATTTCCTTTGAAACTGTGGAAGCACTCGCGAAGATTGAAAAGCGGACTGGACGCATGCTCTTGATAGCGCGCGCGGTGAGCTTTGGCACCCGTTCCGACCTCAAGGTGCGCGAGATACTCGCGGGCCTGGCTACCGGGTTTCTGGCGCCGATCCGAGAACAGGTCGTGAGGCTCGCACGCCATCAGGAGGAAGGTTACATCAGGCTGTACTCGGCGCAGTTGAGCCGCATGTCCCTGGATCTTCCGCGTCTTGAGAAGGCAATCAATGCCGTTTTGGAGGGAGTGTTGCAACTGATCTGAGAGGCTACCAGTTTGATGGGCGTCGACGTCGAATTGCCACGCGCCAATTGTGCAAGCGACTCGCAACTCTTGGGCCGTGCGCACTGATTCTGCGTTTTGCGGAAACGGCCATGCCCCCATGTGCGAAACATCTTAGCAGGCGTACAGAGGCGCTCAGAATTTCGGCCGATCTATGCGATATCGCCTTTTGGTTTAGCTGATTTGACCTTGGTATAAACGTAGCCCGCAAATCCGTCTCTAAGGTCGGGGAATTTTTCGATCGTTGACTCCGCTAGATCGCTCGTCGGATCGATTCCAAGGCGGCGCAATGTTAGCTTACCCGCGGGGCTGGCCCTATAGGTCCGCCGCCAGTCATCGCGCTGCTTAGAACCGGCAGTTTCATACACTTCCCATCCGCGCCGGACTTCATTGCCCCTTCGGTCCTGAGCATGGACATCCTGGGCTGCGATCCGCAACGCCGCCCGATTAGCAGCCCGTTCTTTCACTTCGACTTCGCGTTGTTCTGTCAGCGCCAACGTCTCCTGAATCTGTACCATCTGACGCTCAGCGTCGGAGATGATCCAGCCCTCCTTCAATGCCTTCATGAAGAATCCTGCGGGACTCTTCGACACTTTACCCAGCTTCAAGCTGAAACGCGTACGCTCGATTGCCTGTTCCAATCGGTCGTCGTTGTAAGTGTCACGCGATGCCGCGATCTGGTTGAGCTGAGCGCTGGACAGCCCGAACTCCTGCTTCAACGTTTGATAAATCGCTTGCGCCTGCTCGTGAGTATGAAGGATGCGCTCAGCCATCTCTTTGCGCTCGATGCGAAACTTCAGGCGACCGATTTTCCGAGACCCCTGCTCGTTACGCGTCTCGTACGAAAGCCTCAGGTCGGAGACCTCGTTGATCTGTTCGATAGCGGGTACCAGCCAGTCTCGTTTGAAATACTTGAACTCGTTTGCCTTGGCACCCATTGCCCCTTGCCACAAACGCAATTCATCGAGCGTAAGCCAATCCGTTTCTCCGTCATCCGCGTAGGGAAGCAAGTGGTCGTACATGACCCGTGCGTAGCTGAGCGTGAAGAGTGACGTAATACGCAGGCTAAGCCAATGCGACTTGCCGGGACCACGTATGATGTCTATGAGATCGGGGGGCACTCGAAACTGGAAGCGGCCGCCTGAGTAGGAGATGCGTCCAATCAGTTGCACTGAGCCAAAGGGTTTTTCGCCATCGGCGTCCGGCGCGGTGGTCGCCTGAATCAATGCCCGTTGGGCTTCTGTAATGACTTGCTCGAGATGTGCGTTGTTGCGACTCGAGTAACGCATGAGCCACTTAAAGTAGTCCAGCTCTACGTCATAGAGACTGCGTATCTGATCGTCCTGAGCAACAATGAAGTACGCCGCATCGATCAGGCGTCGAGCTGCGACGCCTAAATCGATAATCCGGATGAGTACGTTCTTTCGCGCGAAGCCAATATCGGATCGCGCTGTGTCGACCGGCAAATCCTGACCGGTTGCGTCGTCGAACAAAGCCAAGGCCAGTTGCCGAGATGTGGCTACTTGCCCAGCTGTTGTCATACGGCCCCCAAGGTTGTGGTCAAGGATATCTGGAGCGGTACGGTACCGATTGAAAGGTGCCGAGTCAACACAGAACACCTCACCTTGCACAGTCGTCAACACAGAACACCTCACCTTTCCAACGTCCTCCTCACAATTCGTCTCACCCTCCCCGCCAAATCGCCTCACCTTGCCGATCAATTCGCTTCACCTTGCAGTGGTAAACGCCTCACCTTGACGCTCAATTAACAGCACCTTTGACACAATTCGTCTCACCTTGCGTGCGTAACTCATTGTTTTTAAAGCCAACAGAGATTTACGTTTGTTGTTTGTCGGTTTTTGTTTTTTGTAAACACTAACCACCAGAACCTCTATTGAGCAGGACCAACAAGCCGTAGCTAAGCGATGCGGTTCGGTTACGCGACGGAATTTGAGAGGTGGGTTACGCGTACGCACGGAACGGAGTCGTCTGCCAAAGTCGACGACTGGGCGGTCAGCGAAGGTGAGACGAATTGTGTGGCGCACAAAAGGAGCACGGAATTTCACCGCTTTTGCCGCGATAAGGTGAGGCGTTCTGTGTTGGCATGGTTGGGCTTTCGACTCTGCTCCCGTTGGCCTTCCCTCGCCTTCTGCGATTTTTCGTTAAAGTCGTTCCCTAATTAGATCGCTTAAGTGTTTGAATTAAAATGGAAAAAACGTTTGTGCCGATCATCCTCAGTTTTACGATCAGATTTCGATGGCAATTCTCTGGTGGGATGAGTATTCTACGGTTCGACGCGTGATCCAACGGGAACCGTAGAAACAGATGGTGAGCGTGAAGAAATCGTCTCACCGTCGATAAAACATAGGAACTGCAAAATGAATTTGAGCGAATTGCCCGGGATAGACAGGCGCGTGAAGCTCTCCAATTTGGGTGAGTTCGCTGAGCGCCTGTCGGTGATGGCGAATGAACTCCGTGACCAAATTCTAGCTCCGAGACCTCGCAAGAACCCTCCCGTATTCACAATTGGGGAGTTGGCAGAGCTGTGCGGTATCGACCGCCAGAAAATAAACTATTTGGCGACCAAGGAAGGTGGTGAGCTTCCGCCGGGTATGGCGCATGGTACTGGCAGGGCGCGCATTTTCTCTCTTAAAGAAGTTCGCACGTGGGTGCAGCAAGTATCTGACATCTACCAGACTCCGCTCGTCACGGGCACTCGTGAACATCGTGGCCGCGTGTTGATCACTGCGAACTTCAAAGGGGGGTCTTGTAAGACCACGACAACCATGTGTCTTGCGCAAGGTTTGAGCTTGCGTGGTCGCAAGGTCCTCGTCATTGACCTCGATCCGCAGGCGTCCCTCTCGGAGCTGTGCGGGCTCTACGCGGAAAAAGACGTGACGTGGGAGGACACGGTCCTCCCTTTCATCTATGACCCGAACATCGAAGGCGGGCTCGCAGCGAAGGTTCAAAGCACGTATTGGGATGGCCTAGACGTCATCCCTGCACACAATTACCTTCACGACGCGGAGTTTCATCTTCCTACTGCACAACAGACAAACCCAGGCTTTGAATTCTGGTCTGTCCTTCGCAAGGGAGTTGAACCGCTTCGGGCCCAATACGACTACATCATCCTGGACACCGCCCCGTCTCTTTCCTACATGACCCTTAATGGTCTCATGGCGGCAGATTCGATGGTTATGCCATTGGTTCCGGAGAGCTTGGACTTTATCTCCTCGGTATCTTTCTGGTCTCTGTTCGCCGAGGTAGCGCATGGTTTTGTGGAGCATGAGGTCGATAAAACGTACGACTTCATCTCTGTCCTTCTTTCTCGCGTGGACTATGGAACAACATCATCAGCGCCGGTTGTCCGGTCCTGGTCTCAACGTGCATACGGGGACTGGCTTAACACAACGGAGGTCCCGGCTAGTTCCGTTATGAGCAACGGCGCGTTAGCCTTCTCGACGGTCTTCGACCTATCGCGTTCTGATGCTGTTGCGAAGACTTTGGCCCGGGTGAAGCAACCGCTGCTGGACTACTGCAAGTGGATCGATGATCAGTATGTCGCGCAATGGAGGGCCGGACAATGAGCAACTTGCGTGAGCGCATGATGAGCAAGACTGCTGAGGTCCGGGCCGCGAAGGACATCAAGCTTGACCAGCAGCAAGAAAAACCCACTAGCCCGCGAACCGCCCCAGGGATGGCTGGCGCGTTAGCTCAGGCACAACAGCGAATCGTCGAACTTGAGAAGGCAGGAACCGCGTCGGACGTAACCGTGGCGGACATCGTTCCTAACCCGTGGCAGCCACGGAAGGTGTTCGACGAAGCGAAGTTGAGACAACTCGCGGAATCGATTCGCGAAGCGGGGTTGGTTCAACCAATCGTGATTCGGCGGGCGGCGCACGGCCATCAGATTGTTGCTGGCGAGAGACGTTGGCGAGCCCACAAGATGATCGATAAGGACACGATCAAGGCTGTCATCATCGATCTCTCGGATGAAGAGATGGCGATGTTAGCCCTTGTGGAAAACGTCGTGCGCGACGACCTTTCCGACTATGAGATAGCTCGTTCGATCCGTAGCACCGAGAAAGAATTTCCCAACCGGAAGCGTATGGCGGAAGGGTTGGGTATTTCTCGCTCGGAGCTTTATCGCTTCCTCGCTTTTTCGGATCTTCCGGACTTTGTGGTCAAAGATCTGGACATCCAGCCGCGGCTATTGGGGGCGACCGCCGCGGAGGGGCTCGTGTCGGTCTTGCGGGACAAGAATGCGAAAGCGGTCGACGTCGCTCGAGAGGTATGGGCAAGAGTGGTGTCGGGGGAACTCGATCAATCAAAACTCGCGAGAACGATAAAGCAAGCCATTCAAAGCGGTGACAATGGTTCACCCAGTGTAAGTGACCGTAGCATCGAGAAAATCTTCGCGGGAAAGAACCAGGCGGGGTCGATTACGAAAGATGCTGTGGGGTTCACCGTGAAGATCCGAGCCGGGATGCTTACGGAGGAAAAAGAGAGGCAGATACGGACGCTCATAGCTGAGCTTTTTTCGGCCAGCAGCGGCAGCGCTGATTGAGATAGATGGACGAAGGTGCCCTAGGGGCACCTTTATTTTTTGCTCACGGGCTAATTGAGGACCGGGGACGTGTCCCAACTTGGGACACGTCCCCAGCAGATTCGCAGGTTGTGTTGGGGTCGTGGCGACGCTGCGGCCGGCTGAAACGAGTGTCCCAAGTTGGGACACGCCTTTTTCGCGCTTCCTCGCCCGAACTCTCTGATTGAGATGGCTCAGCATTTGCCGTGCGGGGTCCCCCAACCTCGTATCACTGCTGCACGCCGAAGCCATCGCAGAGTTGCGCAAGCCAAGCTGCCGTTGCGGCTAGCGATCGATTGATTACATCGTCATCCAAGCACAGACTCAAAGGTGCGGTTTTGCCCGTTCCTGACCGCTGGCGACAAGGCGATTCGTAATCTCACGGCAATAGACCGAGCTTGACCGGGACGCGCGACAAGCTCATCGTTCACGGCGGTGAAGGAAAGGACGGACGTCGAAGGCGTCCTTGATAACGCAACAATGCTAGACGATTGCGTGATACAACGACTTCACGCCTACAGATTCGAACTTGTGCCCACCGGCGTGCTCCTGCACTTCATGCGTCGCATCGCTGGTGCCAGCCGGTTCGTCGATAACAAGAGGCTGGCGCTGCAGGTCGAACGCTCCGAGGACAGCGAGAAGAAACTCGGCTACGCCGGGATGTGCAGGAGACTCGCCGCGTGGCGCCACAAACTAGAAACTGCGTGACTGGCAAATGCCGCCGCTCACCACGCATCAGAGCCTGAATGACCTTGAACGCGGCGACGCCGACTTCCTCGTGAAGGGCGTGGCGTTCCCGCGGTTCTGAAAACGCGGCTAGCACGATCGCTCCAGCTACCCGATCCGAAACACATCCGGCTCGATCAGGGTCATGGGCGGACCCTTCCTGCCCATGCGCGCCTGGATACGTTACTGCAAGAGTCGCATCGTGCCACGCGAACTGCGCAACGTCACGGCCAGTCAATCAGCGAGAAAGTGGTTCATCTCGATCCTAACGCGCCCCGAAATCGAGAGGCATGTTCCGCAAGCGACGTCGGCTCTCGGTATCGACGTGCGCATTAAACGGTTTGCCACGTTCTCCGATGGCTTGCATCTTCAAGCGCTCAACAGCTTCAGGCAGCTGGAGGAACGTCGCGCGCGCCCAGCGCAGCGCTGAAGCGCAAAGTCAATTCAACCGGAACTGGAACAAGCGGAGGGCGCGCATTCAGCGCATCCACGCCGGTATCGCCAACATTCGTCGCAATTACCTTCGTAAGGCCTCAGCCACATCAGCAATAACCACGCGCTAGTGTGTGTGGAAGACCTGAAGGTCCGCAACACGGCATGGCCCCCTGCGGGCGCGGTCAAATATCCGGGCAAAAAATGTGCGGGAAAATCCGGCCTTAACAAGGCCATTCTCCATCGAGGTTGGCCCGAGCTCTGGCGTCAACTGGGTGCTCGACTGGAAGGCCCGGCTCATCGCAGTGCTGCCGTACCATAAGAGTCAGACATGTCCGTGCTGCGCGGTACGTTTCGGCAAGTAACCGCACCACACGGGCGAAATTCCTCTGTATAGCGTGCCGCTGGGGAAACCATGCCGATGCGGTTGATAGAATCAACGTGCCTTGCCTTGCCTTGCCTTGCCTTGCCTTGCCGTGGCGAAGCGCTTCTCACCGTGAAGGGACGGACACGCCCCGGCTAGTCTGTAGAGAGATGGTGCAGTCAGGTCGCTCTGTGAAACACGAACCCGCCGGGACGACGCATGATGCTTTTCACACGTGGCGTCGTAGCAATCCCCGGCCTTTAGGCCGGGGACGATGTCGAACAGAACAAACATCACTTGGAGAATCGCGCCGCATCGCTGCGAAGCTGCAGATGGCTCGGTCCTCGACGTCAGCTCGTGAGCACGATGGTTGGCCTGCGGCTGCATCGTTCTATGCGCACCCGCACCCCCTGTCGCGAACCTTCAGCGGCGACGCAGAATGCGCCTCCGGATGGTCCAAATTCAGTGCCTCGTTTGGGGCCTGCGGGGATACCGTACTTCGTGAAGCGCGTGCGCGTCGACATGGCAATCAATGACACATCGATAGCTCGGACGTAACTGCCCGGGGTAAAATGCCTGGTATAACTAAGGAGTTGTTGTCCTCCGAGGCCTGACGCTTCGCTGGAGACGCGAAATTATCTAGGCAGAATGGCGCGCCGTCTCCGTGAAACATTGCCGAACAATTTCCGCTAGCTCCAAAGCCCCATCTGTCGCCGATTCTTGCGGCTTTTCGCTCAATTGTTTCACGGCTGGATTCCAATATGATCGGCAAAAAGCCTCCAAGCTGTCGCTCGGACGAAGCCTTTGAAGCGGGATGGATCGAGCGTAGTGAACACTACGTAATCTGTAACTTGACCTCTAACTTTTGCGCGCTGCTATTCGAGGGAGCCTTCCGTCAATGATGCTGTGAATGCGTTATGACGAAGCAGGAAACTTCGCAGACCGTCCATGGGGCCCTAGGCTGCTAGATGACGCACGTAGTGGAATCGACGCGTGCGGCGGCAGCGCGAAGCGTCAATGGGTTGATGACGGCGACCAATTGAGAAATGGTTGGCGGGTCGCAGATTTTGAGCAGGCAGACAAGGGAGGGGCGGCACACGGCGAGGTACTGATCAGGCGCCTGGGGACCGACCTGTGGCGGCGATTGAGTAGGGACTTCGGCTGGCGCAGTGTTGCGCAGATGCGGGCTTTCTGCCGAGCCTAGTCGATCCAACGAATTTTGCAGACGCTGTCTGCAAGAGTGCGTATTTCGGCGAAGGTGACCGCCAATTTCGGGAACGTGACCGATTCGGCGGGGTTGGGCGTTGCGCGGTGTCGATTGTAGATTTCCTTGTTAGTTCTGGTCGAGTTCGGGCTCCAGGACGCTGGGTTTTGGGGATGCCTTTCTGAGGGAACCACCGGTAAGCGTGATCCGATGATGACGCTGCATGAGGCGGTCGAGCATTGCGTCGGCGATGGTCTCGTCGCCGATCCATCCATGCCAGTGCTCAATCGGTAACTGGCTGGTGACGATGGTCGCCTTTCCCGCCGAGCGGTC